>JAPLSA010000014.1 GCA_026398815.1 Gammaproteobacteria bacterium | reverse complement strand
CCCGTTCCCATCCCGAACACGGAAGTGAAACAACTCAGCGCCGATGGTAGTGTGGCCAAGACCATGTGAGAGTAGGACACTGCCAGGCTCCAAATGAAGAACCCCGGATCGATAACACGATCCGGGGTTTTTTATTTGCCCGACGCTTCGCTTCAAACATCAGTAAAACACATCGCTCAACTCAACACTTAGCTTTCAAGCCAGAACGTTACAGGTCCTTCGTTTACCAGACTTACCGACATATTCGATCCAAACACCCCTCCCCGTGTTCCTTTCCATTCCAGACAGGCTTCGGCAAGCAGGGATTCGAAGTGATGGCGAGCTTCTTCAGGCGGTGCCGCAGCTGCAAAACTAGCGCGTGTTCCCTGGCGCGTATCTGCAGCAAGGGTGAATTGCGGAACGAGCAGAAGCCCGCCGCTGCCCGCATCCAGATCTCGAAGGCTGATATTCATGCGCCCAGTTGCATCCTCGAAGACGCGATAGCTGAGCAGGCGCTCCAGCAGCCGTTTCCGCTTGATCGCATCGTCGCCACGTTGAACGCCGACCAGCACCAGCAGTCCGACGCCAATCTGCGCAACGCAGACGCCACCGACATCGACACGCGCTTCCCGTACCCGCTGCAGCAAACCGATCATCGCTGTCGGAGTCCCGTCGTCATTTGCATGAGGTCGTCATAATCCCACGATGACGACACTTCCCGACATCTTCATTCGCACGATCGGCTGCTTGCCGTTGCCGATGATTCGAACATTGGGATCGTTTCTCGGGCTTGTGTTGGCGAAGCTTCCTACACGTCTCAAGCAGACGACGGAGCATCATCTGGCGCACTGCCTGCCAGAAATATCCGCCGAGGATCGCGCGCAGATTGCGAAGGACAGTCTCGTCGCCAGCGCGCATGCGATCGTCGAAGCGCCCGCCATCTGGTTTGGGCCAATTGCTCGCCGTCGGCGGTGGATAGCCGCCAGCGCTGACCAGCTGAACACCATCCGCCAAGCTCAGGCCGCCGGAAAAGGCGTGATTCTCTTGACGCCGCATCAGGGCGCATGGGAACTCGCCAGCTTCTACTGCGCGCAAGTCGCACCGCTGACCGTGCTCTACAAACCGCAGAAAGGTCTGGCAGATCGACTGATCCTGGAAGGCCGCGCCCGTGGCGCGCCCATCACACCGGTGCCGACAACGAGCCGTGGCGTGAAGGCCCTGCTATCTGCATTGAAGGCAGGCGAGATGGTCGGCATCCTGCCCGACCACGACCCGCCGGAAGCAAGCGGGACGGTCTTCGCCCCACTTTTCGGCATTCCAGCCAACACGATGGATCTGGTCACAAAGCTTGCCGCCCGTACCGGCGCGCCGGTGCTGTATGTGGTGGCCGAACGATTACCGTGGACTCGGGGATATCGCTTCCATGTCCTTAAAGCACCCCCGACTATCGCTGACCCGGTCCAAGGGCCAACGGCCCTGAACGCCGGCATCGAACGCTGTGTTCGAATGCTGCCGGGACAGTACTGGTGGAGCTACCGCCGATTTCGGCGTCGTCCGCCGGGGGCGCCAGCCTTCTACAATTGAAGCCGCGTTCCTGCAATCGCGGCTCCGAATCAAGCACGCAGCACGCGCCTCCTTCGCCACAGAAAACTCACAGAAAGCTTCGAACGGCGTGACCAATACCCGTAAATGACCGACCCCGTCGTCCTTCTCGAAGCCCAAGGATTGAGCCTGCAATATGGGGCGCGCCATGCGGCTCACGACGTGAACCTGCAGTTGCGGCAGGGTGAGGTACTTGGCCTGCTCGGCCCGAACGGTGCCGGCAAGTCGACGACGCTGAAGATGCTCGCCGGCCTGCTTGCTCCGACGACGGGCTCCGTCATGATTAAGGGCATAGGCCTCGCCGACGCCCCGACGACGGCCAAGCGGCATCTGGGTTACCTGCCCGAGCTGCCGCCGATCTATCCGGAACTGACCATCATCGAATACCTGCAATTCTGTGCGCAGTTGCACGGCATCCCGGGCGCTGCCCGCAAGCGGGCGATCGACGATGCGATGACGGCTTGCGAACTCCACGATTGCGCAACGCGACTGATCGGCAATCTGTCCAAGGGCTTCCAGCAGCGTTGCGGCATCGCCCAGGCCATCATTCACAGGCCCGCTGTCGTGATCCTCGACGAGCCCACTGTCGGCCTCGATCCGATCCAGATCATGGCGATACGCAAACTGATCCGGAGCCTCGCCAGCCAGCACAGCGTGATCCTGTCGAGCCACATCCTTCCGGAAATCCAGGCGGTCTGTAACCGCGTCGTGATCATGCACCGGGGCCGCATCGTGCACAGCGAACATCTCGACACCGCATCGCGCCCCGCCTTCGCCACCCTCCGCGTCGGGTTCACCGGTCACGCTCCGCCCGAAAAGCTTGCCGTGATCGATGGCGTAACCGAAGTCGACGTCCTCGATACGCACCAGTTCCGCCTGCACATCGCTGCGGGTCAGGACCCCCGCCCCGCTGTCGTGCACGCCGCCGTCCTCGGCGGTTGGGGACTGATTGAACTGCATGCCGAACTGCGCACGCTCGAAGACACTTTCGTGGCGCTGACCGCCGGCGACAGCACCGCTCTGCCGACATCTGCCGAGAGCACCCGACATTGATGTCCGTGACCCTGGCCATCGCCCGCAACGAAACGCGCCGCATCTTCGCAACGCCGCTGGCCTGGACGGTGCTCGCGATCGTCCAGGGCATTCTCGGCATCGTGTTCCTGCTGCTGCTACTGGAATACGCCCAGTCTCCCGATCGACAGGAGCACTACACCGGGCTTGCCGACTACATCGGCAACGGGCTTTACGGTTTCGCCACCTTGCTGCTGCTGATGGTGATGCCGCTGCTCACCATGCGCGTGTTCGCCGAAGAACGTCGGTCCGGCAGCCTGAGCCTGCTGCTGGCATCGCCAGCGTCGCTGGTCGACATCGTGCTCGGCAAATTCCTGGGCCTCGCCTCGTTCGTGCTGGTTACGGTGGCGCTGATTGCCGCAATGCCGTTGATGCTGCTGGTCGGCAGTGACCTCGATCTTGGCCGGATTGCGGCCGGCTTGCTCGGCCTGCTGCTGCTGACCCTGGCCTTCGCCGCCGCCGGTTTGTTCGTGTCGACGCTGACCCGCGAACCGGTCCTCGCCGCAGTCGGCAGCTTCGGCCTGCTGCTCAGCTTCTGGCTGATGCAAGTGCTCGGTACCCGGCCCGGCATCACCGGCGATGTTCTCGGCTATCTGGCGCTGACCAGCCATTTCGAGAACCTGCGACGCGGCATTTTCAGTTCGGCCGATGTCGCCTACTACCTGCTGTTCACCACGCTGTTCCTGTGGCTGGCCGTGCTGCGGCTCGACAGCGAGCGCGGCTGAAACCGGATGGCTGACTCGATGCGCAAGCCCTCTTCCCGCCGTCGCCTGCAGCGCGTGCTCAACGGCGTGCTGATCGTGGTGGTCGTGCTGCTGGCGGCGCGTGTCTCGACGCTGCACAAGCGCGACTTCGACTGGACCGCCGGCAACCGCAACACCCTCAGCGCCGGCAGCCAGCAGCAACTGGCGCAGATGCCGGACGAGATCCGTTTCCTGGTGTTCGACTATCCGGGCGCCGAAACGCGCCCGGAGATCGACGCCTTCGTCGCCCGCTATCAACGCGTGAAGGCAGGCGTCCGTCTCGAATTCATCGATCCGGGTACCGATCCGGTCCGTACCCGCAAATACAACGTGCAGCGGCCCGGTGAAGTGGTGCTCGAATACCAGGGCCGTCACGAATCGATTGCCCAGATGTCCGAACCGGTGATCAGTGCCGCGCTGCAGCGGCTCGCCGATGCCGAGCAGCGCTACGTGCTGTTTCTCCAGGGCCATGGCGAGCGCAGCCTCGACGTGCTGATCGAAGAAACTCAGTACGACCTCTCCCGGCTTCGGGAGGCATTGACTGACAAGGGTCTGAAGGTGCTGCCGCTGAATCTCGTGGCCAGCCAGAAGATTCCGGACAACGCCTCTGCGCTGGTGATCGCGACGCCGACGCAGACGCTGCTTGATGCCGAAATCGTCCGCATACGCGAATACCTGGAAGCCGGTGGCAACCTGCTTTGGCTGGCCGATCCGGACCACCCGCCCGGCCTCGACGAGATTGCCCGCCTGCTGGGCGTGCAGTGGCTCGATGGCACCGTGATCCTGCCGGACTACGCCAAGCTCGGCGCCGGCAGTCCGGTCGAATTCTTCGCAACCCACTACCCGCCGAACCCCGTCATCCCGGGCTTCCGGAGCATCACGTCGTATCCGCTGGCGCGGGCTTTGCGCCCCGATCCGGCGATCCCGGCGGCTGGCTGGACCTACACGCCGATCGTTGAAACCGACGACAACGCCTGGCTGGAGACCGGCCGGCTCGATGGCACCGTCCGCTTCGACCCCGACGCGGGCGATCTGCCAGGCCCGCTGACCATCGGCCTCGCCATGACCCGCGAGCTGCCGGCCAGCGGCGGGCGGCTGAAGCGCGTGCAGCGCGTGGCGCTGTTCGGTGATGGCGACTTCCTGTCCGATCTGATGCTGTCGCGCTACGGCAACCGCCAGTTCGCCACCACGCTGATCCAGTGGCTGTCGTCCCGGGACGCGCAGATCGACATCGAGATCCCCAAGGCGCCCGACGTCGCACTGAACCTGCCGCCGTGGGCGCTGTGGCTGTACGGCGCGGGTTTCACGGCCGGGCTTCCATTGCTGTTGTTCGGCATCGGGATCGGCCGCTGGCTGATCCGCCGCCGTCGCTGAGGCCCGACCATGAAGCTGTCGACGCTGAACCTGGTGCTGCTGCTGACCGCCGCCGGCCTGTTCGGCTGGCTGGCGATCGACGAGCACGCCGAACAGATCAGCATCGCCAAAGCCATCGAACGCCAGCCGCCGCTGACGACGCTGGATCCGAATGCCATCCGTCGCATTCGTCTGCATCACCCGGACAGCACCGACATCGTGCTGGAGAAAGCCGCGAGCGGCTGGCAGATGAAGGCGCCGGTGGTGCTGGCTGCGGACCTGCTGCCGATTGCCGACCTGCTGGCGCTGGCCACCCGCGAAACCCGCGGCAGTCTCGATCCCGCCACTGTCAAGCGCGCCGAACTCGGTCTCGATCCGCCGCTGGCCACGATCCAGTTCGACGACACCGTGATCGCCATCGGCGCTACCGAGCCGCTGAAGCACAGCCGCTATGTCGAGCGCATCGGCCCACCCGGTGATGCCCGCATCCAGCTGGTCGACGATTTTCCCGCCGAGCCTTTCGACGACGATTTCACCGATCTGGTCAACAAGGCCTTGCTGCCGTTCGACGCCGTCATCACCCGACTGGCGCTGCCCGGGCTGATCGTGTCGCGCGACCCGGTGGCAGCGGACGCGTGGACGACGATTCCCGCCGCGTCTGCAGACCGTCAGGCGGAGCTGGAACAGCGAATCCGCGCCTGGCATGAGGTCGGCGCGGTCGCGACCCTGCCGCCGATGATCGACATGGCCGCAGCCGGCAACGCGGCAGCCGACGTCACGGTGACCCTCGGCCATGGCGAGCCGCTGGCCTACCGGATCGTCGACAAGGCCGGCGCCCGTTTCCTGCAGCGGCTCGACGTGCCGATCAGCTATCAGTTGTCGCCGGCCGACGCCGACCGGCTGCTGAAGTGGCCGGCGACAGCTGCCGCGCGCGCTCCCGCTGGTGCTGCGCAATGATTCGCAGGCCAGCTACGGCAGGACAGCCGCATCGACAGGCCGCCAGCAATGCCTGAACTGCCGGAAGTCGAAACTGTCCGGCGCGGCGTCGAGCCGCACGTGCTCGGACGGCGCATTACCGAGGTGATCGTTCGTGACGCCCGGCTGCGCTGGCCGGTGCCGGCCGACTTCGCTGATTTCGCTCGTGGCCAGACCATCGAAGCGGTGCGTCGTCGCGGCAAGTACCTGATCTTCGGCCTGGCCGGAGGTGACCGGCTGATCGTTCATCTCGGCATGACCGGCCGGGTGCTGGTGCTGGATGCCGGGCATCCGGTGATCAAGCACGATCACGTTGACCTGCTGCTCGATGACGGCCGCCTGCTGCGCTACCACGACCCCCGTCGCTTCGGCGCCGTGCTGCCCTGGCCTCGCCACGAGCCCGGCCACCTGCTGATCGACGCGCTGGGGCCGGAGCCGCTGTCGGACGCATTCAGCGGCGCCTATCTGTACGCGCGCTCACGCGGCAAGAAGGTTGCGGTCAAGAGCTTCGTGATGGACGGCCAGGTCGTGGTCGGCGCGGGCAACATCTACGCCGCCGAATCGCTGTTCCGGGCCGGCATCCGCCCGACGCGTGCCGCTGGCCGGGTCAACCAGGCCGAATATGCGCGACTGGCCGACGCCATCCGTGCCGTGCTGAACGAGGCGATCAGCCAGGGCGGCACGACCTTGCGCGACTTCGCCGGCGCCGATGGTGCATCGGGCTACTTCCAGCAGGACCTTTATGTCTACGGCCGCGAGGGTCAGCCGTGCCGCATCTGCGGCAGCACGATCAAGGGCCTGCGTCTCGGCAACCGGGCCAGTTGCTGGTGTCCGGGCTGCCAGCGCTGAAGCATCACCGCCCGCCTGCGGGGCCGCATCGCGGCACCCGCAGGCAAGCCCGGCCTTACTGGTGCGTGACCTCGATGCTGGAGTACGCCACTTCGCCGTAGCCGCGTGCAGTCTGGTCGTTGTTGCCGAGATAGCTGCCGGCCTTGAAGAAGAACTCGGCGCCTTTCCAGGCCTTGTTCAGGTTCTGGGTGTCGAGCACCTTGCCGTTGACCATTGTCGTGACGATGCCGTTGACCATCCGGATCTCGTAGTTGAACTTGTCGCCAACGTGCACCGGTACCCGCACCGGCGAATTGACGGACGAGCCGGATACCGGCTTGGTGTTGTAGTTGGAGAGGATTTCGGTCGAGCCGTTCGACAAGCGCTGGAAGAAAAGCTTGATCGGCGGCGCGTTGTCGACGCTGTGGATCTGCGCGAAGACGATGAAGGTTTTGGTGCTCGACTTGATGGGTGTCGGGATGGCGGTGACGGCCACCGTACCCGTCTGGATATGGGTCCCGCTCAGGCCCCAGTTGCCCCGACTTTTCCCGAGGTTCTTCTGTTCGCGCATTTCCGTTCGCGGCGTCGAAGCCGTTTTCGTGATGCCGTTGCCGTTGACCGGCGTCCAGAACACGGTCTCGTCGCCCGTCGCGCTGTAACCCGATCGCGTGAGCTGGCCGGGTGTTGGCTGGTACCAGTACTTCGACGAGTAGTTGTCGAGATCGGCCGCCTCGATTTCATCGGCGCCCGGCTTGCCGTCCTCGTCAACCGGAAGCGTCAGCTTGCCGTACTGCGACCAGCGGATTCCTGGCGCCTCTACCGTCGCGCCCGGCTGCGACGGCGTGACCGGATCCGGCGATGGGGCCGGTACCACTTCGGGATCGGGTGTCTCGGGGGCCGGCTCCTCCGGCGGCGCCACGACGGCGGCGTCTTCGCGGGTGATGACCCGGAACACCCGGTTCGGTTGTCCTTCGATGCTCAGTGTCTGGGCGATGTCGGTGTCATACGCGCTGGCGGCAGTGAGCTGGAGCGTGACCTTGTCGCCATTGGCGATGGTGCCCGGTGCCGAGGTGAACGCCCCGTTGTTGATTCGGTAGCTGCCGACATCAACGGAAATCCTGGACGGGATCACGCGGCCCGGACCCGTGCCGGCGGCGGTTGCCCGCGTACCGCTGGTCTGCAGGCTGCCGGGATCGACCCCGGAAATGCACTGGATATCGGAATTGCTGCAGCTTGGTGTGGCGGCTTCCGCGGCGCCAAAAACGAAAAGCGCGGCGACGGTCGCGAAATGAATCGCTTTGAGACCCAACATGTTGTTCCCCAGAGGACAGCTTTGGAATAAACCCCGCAACCCTTGCTCAGCCGTGCAACTCACCCGTGCGGCAAGGGTTTTTTCTCGCGTGCCTCGGCCTTCTTTTGTACCGATGACTGCGTTTGCCCTGTAAATCTCAAGCCCTACAACCTTTTAGGCGTTACTTTTGATGTAGCGCCGGTCGCGACGATATACGAAAGCGGCCAGAAGTAAAAACAAACCACTTGATAGAGAATCAGCCCTCGGGAACCCCGAAAACTTGGCCTCGTCGGTTTCCGGAACAGCAGCGTGTCAAAAATGCTTCAAATTCAACAGCAGCTTTTATCTACTTTTCTGCGACAGTTACTTAGCGGCTACGCAAAAAACGTACCTGGCAAGTGATTTTTTTTACCACACCGACGATCAAGCCATTTGACGCTCAGCTCAGGTCGTTCACAAGAAATTGATCTTTAAGATATATCTGCTGCGTTGCGACGGCGTGAAGGCGGCGGCAGAACAGGCGAAATCTGTGGTTTGCCGCGATTTCGCAGGGCTGTCAGGTGACCTCGGCTGCGCGGGAATCGGCCCTCGGCGCATCGCACGCTGCCCGATTCCGGGATGATCACGATTCAGGACTGGGCCCGACAGCGGCTGCGCGCCATTTCGATTCGTCGGGTCGATGCAGCTGACGAACATTGGCCGTGGCGTCAGCGCGATGCTCCCGTCTAGTCTCACGGCCGCCGACGCGCTTCGTGCCGGCCCAGTATTTCGAACGACCGCTCACTCGCGCTGAATCACCAGGAGACTGACCGTGCAGCAGATGCCGCAACTTTCCGATGCTCTCGTCCTTCCCTGCGGTGCGGTGCTGCCGAACCGGCTGTGCAAGAGCGCGATGACCGAAGGCGTGGCGGACGAACATCTTCGGCCGACATCGCGCCATGAGGTGCTGTACCGGCAATGGTCGGAAGGTGGCTGCGGCCTGCTGATCACCGGCAACGTGCAGATCGACCGCCGCGTGCTGGAGCGGCCCGGCAATGTCGCGATCGACCCGGCGCCGGCCGATGCCGAGATGATGCGGCGGCTGAAGGCTTGGGCGAAGGCCGGCACCGTCGGCGGCAACCACCTGTGGATGCAGATCAGCCATGCCGGCCGACAGTCGCCGATGTACGTGACCATGGAGCCGCTGGCGCCGAGCGCCGTGCAGCTCAAGCTGCTCGCCAACTATGCAAAGCCGCGCGCGCTGCGCGAGGACGAGATCCTCGATTTCATCCAGCGCTATGCCCGCGTTGCCGCCACCGCTCGCGAAGCTGGCTTCACCGGCGTGCAGATTCACGGCGCCCATGGCTATCTCCTGTCGTCGTTCCTGTCCGGCGTCACCAATCTGCGCACCGATGCCTGGGGCGGCAGCCTGGAGAACCGGGCGCGGATGCTGCTGGAAACGATCAAGGCGACGCGCAAGGCGGTCGGGCCCGACTTCCCGATCTCGGTGAAGCTGAACTCGGCCGATTTCCAGAAAGGCGGCTTCACCAACGAGGAATGCCTGCAGGTCGTCGAATGGCTGAACGAGGCCGGCATCGACCTGCTCGAAGTTTCCGGCGGCAGCTACGAGCAGCCGCGTCTGCTCGGCTACGAGGGAAAGGCCAAGGACGTCGCCGGCTATCGCGGCCCGGATCAGGCCGAACCGCAGAAGCAGCTGGAAAGCACGAAGAAGCGCGAGGCCTACTTCCTCGAGTACGCGACCGCGATCCGCCGGGTCGCGAAGATGCCGATGCTGGTCACCGGGGGTTTTCGCACCCGTGACGGCATGGACGAGGCGCTGGCCAGCGGCGACTGCGATGTCGTCGGCCTCGGCCGGCCGCTGTGCGGCGAAACCGATCTGGCCAAGCGTCTGCTCGATGGCGCGATCCGCGAACTACCGCGCTACGAGAAGAACATGCAGCTCGGTCCCGGCATCTTCGCGCCAACCACCAAGGTGCACCTGTTCCGCCTGGTCAACGTGTTCGGCCAGCAGGGCTGGTACTACCTGCAGGTGATGCGGCTCGCCGATGGCCTGAAGCCGAACTTCAGGCTCGGCGTGTTCGGGGCCTTCGTCGGCTATCTGACCGACGAGTACAAGAAGGCCTGGCGCATGCACCGCGCCCGGCGTGCCGCGGCGAAAGCGGCCTGAACCGTTCAAGGAGCGCGATGCGATGAGCAAGGCCGATGCCGGTGCGCCGCCCACGGCGAGCTTCCGCGAGTTCTATCCGTACTACCTCGGCGAGCACGCCAACCGGACCTGCCGGCGGCTGCATTTCGTCGGCACCAGCCTGGTGATCCTGACCGCGATCTACGCTGTGGTCACCGGCCGCTACGCGGCGCTCTGGTTCATGCCGCTATTCGGCTACGGCTTCGCCTGGGTCGCGCATTTCTTCATCGAGAAGAATCGCCCGGCGACCTTCAAGGCGCCGTTCTACAGCCTGGCGGGCGATTTCGTGATGTTCAGGGACATGCTGACCGGGCGCATCCGGTTCTGAGCTGGCGCGAACGCGGGGCGTAGAATTCGCCCCGCGCAAGGGGCGCAGTTCGTCGAGTGGTTGTCGTCATGTCCCAGAATCAGTTCGATGTCATCGTCATCGGTGGCGGTCATGCCGGCACCGAAGCCGCGCTGGCGTCAGCCCGCAGCGGCGCCCGTACCCTGCTGGTCAGCCAGAACATCGAGACGCTCGGCGCGATGTCCTGCAACCCGGCGATCGGCGGCATCGGCAAAGGCCATCTGGTGCGCGAGATCGATGCGCTCGGCGGCGCGATGGCGCGGGCTGCCGATCGTGCCGGCATCCAGTTCCGCATTCTCAATGCCTCGAAGGGTCCGGCCGTGCGCGCCACCCGCGCCCAGGCCGATCGCATGCTGTACCGCGCTGCGGTCCGCACGCTGCTGGAAAACCAGCCGAACCTGAAGCTGTTCCAGCAGGAAGTCGATGATCTGATCATCGAAGGCAGTGCCGTGCGCGGCGTGGTCACGCGCGCCGGCTTGCGCTTCACCGCGCGCGCCGTGGTGCTGACCGCCGGCACCTTCCTGGCCGGCAAGATTCACGTCGGTCTTGCCCATCATCAGGGCGGCCGCGCCGGCGATGCCCCGAGCAACGCGCTGGCGGCGCGGCTGCGCGAACTGCCGCTGCGGGTCGGAAGACTCAAGACCGGCACGCCGCCGCGCATCGACGGCCGGACGATCAACTACGAGGGCCTGATCGAGCAGCCGGGCGACACGCCGACACCGGTGTTCTCATTCCTCGGCACGGTCGAAGAACATCCGCCGCAGGTGTCGTGCTGGATCACGCACACCAACGAGCGCACCCACGAGATCATCCGCAGCGGCTTCGATCGCAGCCCGATGTTCACCGGCGTCATCGAAGGCACCGGGCCGCGCTATTGCCCGAGCGTGGAGGACAAGGTCAACCGTTTCGCGGCCAAGACCTCGCACCAGGTGTTCATCGAGCCGGAAGGCCTGAACACCCACGAGATCTACCCGAACGGCATTTCCACCTCGCTGCCTTACGACATCCAGGAAGCGCTGGTGCATTCGATCAAGGGTTTCGAGCGCGCCCACATCACGCGGCCTGGCTATGCGATCGAGTACGACTACTTCGATCCGCGCGACCTACGGTCGAGCCTGGAGACCAAGGTCATCGACGGCCTGTTCTTCGCCGGCCAGATCAACGGCACGACCGGTTACGAGGAAGCGGCGGCCCAGGGCCTGCTGGCTGGCCTGAACGCCGCCCGCAAGGCGCGCGACGAAGCACCGTGGTGCCCGGCCCGCCACGAGGCCTACATCGGCGTGCTGGTCGATGACCTGATCACCCGCGGCACGGCCGAGCCCTACCGCATGTTCACCTCGCGGGCCGAGCATCGCCTGCTGCTTCGGGAAGACAACGCCGACCTGCGGCTGACGCCGGTCGGCCGCGAGATGAACCTGGTCGACGATCAGCGCTGGCAGGCGTTCCAGAAGAAGCGCGATGCCATCGATGGCGAAAGTGCGCGGCTGTCGGCCACCTGGCTGAAGCCCGGGCAGCTGGCGGCGCGCGAGATGGTCGAGGTGTTCGGTCCGGCGCCGACCGACAACGGCGCGTCGGCGCTGGAACTGCTGCGCCGCCCGGAGGGCAGCGTTGCCGCGCTGAAGCGGCTCGGGCTGATGGATGTCGGCCTCGACGACGCGGTGGCCGAGCAGGTGGAGATCCGCGTCAAGTACGCCGGCTACATCGAACGCCAGCAGGTGGAGATCGAGCGCGCGGCGCGCTACGAGGATGCGCCGGTGCCGGTCGATCTCGATTACGCGGCCGTGCTTGGGCTGTCGAACGAAGTGCGCCAGAAGCTGGCCGCCCATCGTCCGCAGACCGTTGCCCAGGCCGGCCGCATTTCCGGTGTCACGCCGGCGGCGGTGTCACTGCTGCTGGTGCACCTGAAGCGCCAGGGGCTGCTGCGCCGGAGCGCTGCAGCCGGGGCGGCGTTCAGCACATCTGGCTGATCGCGCGCAGCACGTCGGAACGCGAGATCTGGCCGACCAGCTGACCGTTCTCGATCACCGGATAACGCCGGAACGGCGCGGTGGTGAACATCGTGGCCAGCTGCGTGAGGTTGGTGTCGGGATCGACGGTCTTCGGCTTTTCGCTCATGTACTGCGCGACCGGGCCGGCGATGCAGGTGTCCTGGGCGGCGGTCAGCGCCACTTCCAGGCAATCACGCTGCGACAGGATGCCAACCAGGTTGCCTTTGGCATCGACCACCGGCGCACCGGAAATGCCCTTCTCGACCAGCGTGTGCACCGCGTGCATCACTTCCATGTCCGGATGGAAGGTGACGAGCTTGGTCGTCATGTAGTCGCGGACCTTGACCGAATCCAGTGTTGCCATTTTTATGTTCTCCCCCTCGCTTGAACCGACAGTAGCGCGCAGGGGAAGCGGAGACAACCGCGGCAGCAACGACCCTACAGCGCGCCGTCGAACAGGCCGGCCGGTGGCGGTTCGGCGCCGGCTTTCGGCAGCACCGCATGCAGTGCCGCGCCGTGCTCGCGCAGCCAGCCGCGCCAGCGCGCGTGATCGGCCATCTGCCTTTCGACCAGCCGCCAGAAGCGCGGCGAGTGATCCAGATGCCGGCGGTGGCACAGCTCGTGAACCACCACGTAGCGCAGCGCTTCGGGCGGGGCCATCACCAGCCGCCAGTTGAGACTGATCAGGCCGTCCGGCGTGCAGCTGCCCCACAGCGATTTCTGATCGGCGATGCGCGGGCCCTGGTAGCTGACGCCGAGCCGCGCGCTTTCGGCGTCGAGCAGCAGCCTGGCGTCATGGCGCGCCAGCTTGGCGATACCGGCGCGCAGCGTGCTGGCCAGCAGCTCGGGGCGGACCAGGTCCTGCGCCGTGCAGTACAGCTGAAGCTCGTCGCCGATGCGCAGCATCGGTCGCGCGATCCGGGCCAGCACCACGCGAAGCTGCAGCTCGCGGCCGCGCAGGTGGATGGTGTCGCTGCCATCCCAGCGGAGCGGCCGCCGCGCCGGCACCTTCGCCGCGCGCGATTTCAGCTCTACCAGCTTCTGCCGGATCCAGTCCTCGCGGCTCTTCAGGAACGCGTGCGCGGTGGCGCGCGGCACCCGCTTCGGGATCACCAGCAGCACATTGCCGTCCGGGCGCACTTCGATGCGGATGTTGCTGGCCCGCGCGCTGATCCGCTCGGTCAGCTGCAGCGGCGCAAAGGGCCCGAGCAGGTCAGCCATGGAAGTGTTGGATCGCGGTCATGTCGGCGGGTACGGGCGTGCGGCCGGATTGTATGCGCCGCAGTCTGCGCCGCGCTCGCCGCCGCTGGCCCGGCCCGGCAGGCAGACGGATCAGCTTTCGCGATAGCCGATGCGCGCCAGCAGGCCGTCGAGCTCGTCGAGATCGTGGAACTTCACGCGCAGTTCGCCGGCGCCGCCGCCGCCGGGCTTGAACACGGTCGGATAGCCGAGATGGTCGGACAGCCGTCCGGCCAGCTTCTGCCAGTCGTCCGGCTTGGCCGGCGTTGCGGCCAGATGGCCATTGCCGGCCAGCCGTCGTTCCAGCGCCCGCACGCTGAGCCGTTCGCGCACGCAGACATCGGCCCAGCGCAGCTGCTGGCTGACCGCCAGGCCGGCCAGCACTTTGGCGTGTCCGAGGCTGATCGCGCCGTCGTCGAGCAGCGTCTGCACCTGCGGACACAGCGCCAGCAGGCGCAGGAAGTTGGTCACGTAGGCGCGCGACTTGCCGATCCGCAGGCCGATCGCCTCATGGGTCAGCGCATGGGCATCGCCAAGCTTGCGCAGGCCCTCGGCGGTCTCGATCGGCGACAGCGACTCGCGCTGCAGGTTCTCGATCAGCCCCAGCACGCGGGCTTCGGCCTCGTCGAGATCGTCGCGGATCAGCGCCGGCACCTCGTGCAGCCCGGCCAGCTGCGCAGCGCGCCAGCGGCGTTCGCCCGCCAGCAGCTCGTATTCGCGGCGCGGGCCGCTGCCGATCGAACGCAGCACCAGCGGCTGGATGATGCCGCTCTCGCGGATCGACTCCGACAGCTCGCGCAGCGCATCGGCGGCAAAGCGTCGCCGCGCCTGGGTCGAGCCGGGGCGGATCAGGTCGAGTGGAATCTGTCGGACGGTGTCGCCGGAAGCCATGCGCCGTGGGGGCTTGAGGGCTGTGGGATAATCCCGGTATTGAACCACCAAAGCGCGACGGCCATCCCGGCCACACCGCGCATCGCTGTACCGGACCCGGCCTTTCGAGACGCATGCCCCGCGTGCGCCGAGCCCGTTCCACAGTTCCTTTCAAAACGAGAAACCGCAATCGTGGAACAGCATTTCAAGGCCATCATCGAAGCCATCGGCGAAGACCCCAACCGCGAAGGCTTGCTGCGTACCCCGCACCGTGCCGCCAAGGCGTTCGACTTCCTGACCCAGGGCTACCGGCAGGATCTCGCCGAACTGGTCAACGACGCCGTCTTCACCACCACCAACAACGAGATGGTCATCGTCCGCGACATCGAGCTGTATTCGATGTGCGAACACCATCTGCTGCCGTTTCTCGGCCGCGCCCATGTCGCCTACCTGCCGAACGGCAAGGTGATCGGGCTTTCGAAGATCCCCCGCATCGTCGACATGTTCGCCCGCCGCCTGCAGATCCAGGAAAAGCTGACCCAGCAGATCGGCAACTGCGTGCAGGAAGTGACCGACGCCAAGGGCGTCGCGGTTGTCGTCGAGGCGAAACATTTGTGCGCGATGATGCGCGGTGTCGAAAAGCAGAACTCGTCGATGACCACGTCGATGATGCTCGGTCGCTTCCGGGATGATCCGCGCACCCGCCAGGAATTTCTGACCCTGATCCGGGGCTGAGCGAGACGGCCGGATCGCGTTGATCCGGCTTTTCGCTTCGTTCGTATAATCAAGTGAAGTTCCACCCGTCACGGTGCCGTAAGCGCCGTGACCCGTCTCACTGGAGTCCATCATCATGGGCAGCGCAGCGCCTCGTCACACCTTCGGCACGCCGGACCAGATCGCCGTCATGGTCGATCTGCAGGGATTCGTCCGCGAGCAGACCGAAGATCACCTCGCGCGCCGCAAGCTGTGGTTCCCGAACGAACTGCTGTCGGCCGACGCCCATGATCTGGAAGCCTCGGAGGCCGATCTTGCCCAGGTGCGCGAAGCGGCCCGCGGCCTGCCGGACACCATCCGCGTGGCGCTGGCGCTGAACCTGCTGACCGAGGAAGGGCTGCCGCATTTCCACCGTCTGATCGCCACCCACCTCGGCAACGAATCGCCGTGGAGCACCTGGAACAACCTGTGGACGGCCGAGGAAGACCGCCACGGCTGCGCGATGCGCGACTACGTCCGCGATGCCCGCATCTTCAACATGGGCGCGCTGGAAAAGATGCAGTACCACTACATCGAGGCCGGCTTCAATCCGGACTGGCAGCAGGACCCATACCGCCTGCTGGCCTACACCTCGATGCAGGAAAAGGCGACCCAGGTCGCCCATGCCAACACCGGGCGCGTCTGCGCGAAGTACGAGCCGCGCATCCAGCGCATCCTCGCCCATGTCGCCGGCGATGAATCGCGCCATTACGCGTTCTATCGCGCCTGCTTCGGCGGCATCCTCGCCCGCGATCCCGACAACGCGCTGTACTCGCTGCTCAAGGTGATGCCGGCGCTGGCCATGCCCGGCCACAACATGCCCGGCTACGACCACATGTCGGACGTCGTGCGCCGTGCCGAGATCTACGGCCCGCGCAACTACCAGGCGATCGTCGAAGAGCTGCTGGCGCACTGGGGGATCGGCTCGCTGACCGGCCTGACCGCAGCCGGCCGCGAATGTCAGGACAAGCTGATGAAGATCCCGGCCCGCCTCGCCCGCATGGCGGACTACCTCGACGGCAAGGCCGTCGGTACCCGCGACTTCAGCTTCGACTTCATCTACGGCCGCACGATCACCATCTGATCATCGTGCCCGGCGTCCGGCGCTGCCGCTGATCAGCGCCGGACAATGAAGCCGCCGGCATCCACCGGCACGTCGACCGCCTGCCATTCCAGCGTCTCGACCTTGGCCCCGGGTGGGCCGCGCCGCAGCCAATCACGCAGGTTCACGACGGCGGCGTGGCTGGGTCCGGCCACCAGCCCTTCCACCGAACCATCGGTGCAGTTGCGCACCCAGCCCGACAGGCCCAGCGCCTGTGCCTTGCGTCGGGTGGCGACCCGGAAGCCGACGCCCTGGACGCGGCCGGTCACGACGAAGCGGTAAGATTCCTGCATGTCGACATGTCGCTTCAGCAAGCCCTTGAGAGAGCACGGTTCGTGGCACCTGCCATCATAAATCGCCTGCGCGACCGCTTGCGCCGCACGCTCGGCCAGCGTCTCGACACCCTCGCCGGCCGGGCGCTGGATCTGGCTGGCCAGGACTCGTTTTCGCTGAGCGCCGAACTGCCCGGCCTCACGGCCGATGCGCCGCTGCTGAAACTGAAGCTTGAAATGCTCAGCGAGGAACTGGGCGAGGGCGGACGCTTCCGCCTGCGCGCCCACGTGCAGGCCAATCTGGCGACGGCCCTGACGCCGCTGCCTGCGCCGCGCAAGGCGCAGGACGCCATCAGCGGACCGGACACCCTTGCCCAGCCGGCCGCCAGCGTCGGCCGCCTGTTGCGGTTGGGGCTGAAGATGCCGGCGATCCGCCGCGCCGCGACGCCGTTCATCCGCCACGACATCAACACCTGGATCGACATCCGCGCCTCCACCGCCGACCTGGTTGACGGCGCAGGCGCGCTGCTGCCGGAAAGTGCCCAGCTGCAGGCGCTGGGCATCGACACCACGATGCCGGCCGAAGGCCCGATGGCGCAGACCTGGGCGGGCGCCACCGGCGGCGCGACGCCGGGATTTGCCCAGGTATCGCTGATCCAGGTCGACAAGCGTCATCTGCCGAAAGCGATGAGCGCCTTGCTGGGCGGCCAGCCGTTCCAGTTCGTGGCTGCCGTGGTCAACGTCGCCGAAGAAAAGACGCGCTGATTGCGGTCATCGCCGCCGGCGCGGCCAACAAAAAAGCGGAGATCTTGCGATCCCCGCTTCAAACCCTCCCCCCAAAAATCGTCCGGACCGTGGCGGTTGCCGGAAAACCCGAACCGCGCACCTGGGCGGCGTGTTCGATGGGGCTGAGACTAGCGTCATTTTCCTGAGACGCCTAGACCTGCACTGCAACATGAACAGTCGGGTTCATGACTGCCGGCAAGCGGCGGTTGCGGCCACGAAAAAGCCCGAGTCGCCGCGTTTGGACGCGGCGACTCGGGCTTCGGGCCGACCGGCGAGGATCAGTTCGGAATCAGGTTGCCGTTCGACACCCGGACCTTCGAACCGACGCCAAGGCCATCCATGCGCGGCACGGTGATGGTGCGCGTGCCGCCGGCATCCATCGACACCGTCACGTGGTGCACCCATTCGCCGCGAGCGCGCTTCTCGACTTCGCGGCCGGCCAGGCCGCCGAGCACCGCACCGCCGATGGTGGCCAGCACCTTGCCGGACTTCTTGCCGAACTGGGCACCGGCAACACCACCGGCCGCCGCGCCGCCCAGCGCACCGAGGCCCGAGGCCTCGCCCTGCACGCGTTCATCCTGCACGGCGGTGATCGTGCCGCAGTCCTGGCAGACCTGGACGGCCGGCGGAGCCGGCGGCGGTGACAGATTCGCCTGCGGTGCCGGAGCGGCCGGACGCGGTTTCGGCTTCGGTTTCGGTGCCGGCGCTTCAGCCACCGGTTCCGGCGCCGGCGCTGCAGCCGGTGCTGCCGGTTCGGCTGGCGCAGCGGCGGGCGCTTCCGCTGCGGTGTCGGCTGGCGGCTGCGGTGCCGGCCCACAGGCAGTCATAGCGGCGATCAGCAACACAGGCAGCAGTTTCTTGTACATCGGGGAATCTCCGTGGCTTCAGTGTCGAAGTGGGCGCAGATTAGCACCGCAAGCTGAACGGCAACTGAGCCTCCGCCGATGCTGCCGGGCACCGCTGCAACCTGCGGGAATGTGATCCGGGACTGCCTCCGCTCCGTCGCGATTCACGGCGCGATGCGCCGGCTAGACTGCAGGGCCGCGCCCTGGATCGCCACCCCGTGCCTCCGCCGAACCCGCCCGCCGCCGTGACTTCGGCGCCCGACTGGCTGCAGTTGCAGCGCATCGTCCTGTTCACGGGCGCCGGCCTGTCGGCGGAATCCGGCGTGCCGACCTATCGCGGCGCCGGCGGCATCTGGCGCGACTACCGCTACCAGGACTACGCCTGCCAGCGCGCTTTCGAGCACGATCCGGTCAAGGTGCTCGATTTCCACGCGCTGCGCCGGGCCAGCGTGCAGGCCTGTGCGCCGCATGCCGGCCATGCCCATATCCGCCAGATGCAGGCGCGCCACCCCGGCATCCGGGTCATCACCCAGAACATCGACGGCCTGCTGCAGCGGGCCGGCGTTGCCGTCGATGCCGAACTGCACGGCAGCCTGTGGCGTCTGCGCTGCCCGGTGCACGGCGTGCAGGCCGACGCGGCGGCGGCCGAATTCGCCAGCCGCCGCTGCCGGCACTGCCCACCCGCCACGGCGCCCTGGCTGCGGCCGGACATCACCTGGTTCGAAGACGCCGTCGATGCGGACCTGTTCGAACACGCCGCGATGCTCGTCGACGACGCCGAACTGTTCGTCGGCATCGGCACCTCCGGCGCGGTCTGGCCCGCCGCCGGCTTCGCCGAGCGGGCGCGGCGGCGCGGCGCGCGGATGATCGAGATCAATCCGGAGGACAACGAAGCCTCCGCGCTGTACGACGAACGCCTGCGGCTGCCGGCCTCGCAGGGCTTGCCGGCGCTGTTTCCGCTGGACAGGCCCTAAGGCGCCCGGCGTCAGTTGATCAGCGGATCGGCGCGCAGCCGTTGCACCGCAAAATCGACGAACGCCCGCACCTTGGCCGCCGCGTTGCGGCCTTCGGAGTGCACCACATGGACCGGCAGCGGCGGCTCCTCGAACGCCGACAGCACCACTTGCAGGCGGCCGTCGGCGACCAGCGGCGCCACCTGATAGGACAGCAGCCGGGTCAGGCCCCAGCCGTCGAGCGCGGCAGCGATCACCGCCTCGTTGGAATTGCAGCTCAGCCTCGGGCTGATCCGCACGCCGATCTCCGAATCGCGGCCGAAGCGCCAGTCCAGCGAGTTCCAGGCGCTGGTCGCGGCAATCACCGTGTGCTGCGCCAGCGCTTCCGGCCGCTCCGGAATGCCGTGGCGCGCGAAGTAGGCCGGGGCCGCGCAGACCACCCGCCGCACGTGGCCGACGCCGATCGCCCGCAGGCTGGAATCGGGCAGGTGGGCGATGCGCACGGCCACGTCGATGCCTTCATCGACCAGATGGGTGATGCGGTCGAGCAGCAGCGCCCGGCCGGTCACCGCCGGATTGCGCTGCAGGTATTCGCCGAGCAGCGGCAGCACGAACATCCGTCCGAACATCACCGAGGCGCTGACCGTCAGCGTGCCGGTCGGCGTCACGAACGAGCCGGCGGCAGCGGCTTCGGCCTCGTCGATGTCAGCCAGGATGCGCCGGCAATCCTGCAAGTAGCGGCTGCCGGCCTCGGTGAGCTTCACCGCCCGCGTGGTGCGGATCAGCAGCCGGGCGCCGATCTGCGCTTCCAGTCCAGCCACCGCGCGGGTCACCGCGGGCGCGCCGATGTCGAGCTGGCGTGCGGCCTCGGCGAAGCCGCCGCTGTCGGCGACCCGCACGAATACTTTCATCGCATGCCAGCGGTCCATGGCGCGTGATCCTGATCCGGGAAAGGGTGGTGGTGATGGTGCGCCGATCAGAGGTCCAGCTGCAGCCGGCCGGCCTCGCCATCGGCCGGAGCGGCCGGCACCGAGCAGCAGATCAGCGCCTGGCCGAGGCTTCCCAGCTGCCGGTCATCAAGGCGTTCGGCGACCAGCCGTCCGGCTGGAACTCGAGCCGCAGCGGCAGCGCCTGCGGGCGGCGCACGATCCGCTCTGGCGTGAACCGCCACAGCCGCTCGGCCCCCTGGAAGGTCGCCAGCTCCGGTGCATCGAGCAGGATCTCGACCGTGCCACTGAGCTGCAGCAGGTCGCCGCTGGCGAAATCGACGAACACCAGGCCGGCGCGCGGGTTCAGGTGCAGGTTGCCGAGCGTGTTGAAGAACCGGTTGCCGGGGAAATCCGGCACCGTCAGCACGCCGTCATCGCCGACCCGCACGAAGCCGGCCTTGCCGCCGCGGTGCGACACGTCGACCTGCATCGGCCCCGCTGCCGGCCTGTGGTACGAGGCGACGAAGAAGGTGTCGGCAGCCGCGATCAGCGCTCGCGCCGCGTCGTCGAGGCTGTTCAGCACGCGAACCGGCTGCGGACTCGGCGTGCCCGGCTCGCGGCTGAACGCCGGTTCGCGCAGCTGGATGTACTGCGGGCAGTTGCCGTAGCTGTGCACCACCCCGATCTCGAAGCCCTGATCGGATGACCGCCGCAGCATGCCGTTCAGCCGGTTGCGACGGCGGTTGCGCGGGTCGATGCCAAGCAGGCCGATGCTGTCGCCATCGTTCATGCCGCGCTCGGCCGGATCGCCGGCATCGCGTGGCAGCCGCACCTGCAAGGTCTGCGGATCGGGTGACTGCAGAAAGCCCGGGCGGCCGGCGCGCAGGCTCGCCCATGGCCGGCCCTCGGGATCGACCGCGCCGAGCACCACGAACGGCAATAGCGGATAGAAGGCGCGGTGCTGGTCGATCAGGTGATCGCGGATTACTCGCGGCCCGATCTCCGCCATCCGCTCGACAACGCCGACGCTGCGCTGCAAGGCCAGCTCGCCGGCATGCCAGGGCGAGGCGGCGGCCGGCTTCTCCAGGATTTCCATGGCGATCTCCTTCCGCTCCGAAAGCGGCTCAGGCCGCCAGCCCGACCGGCGTGCGCACGAACGGCACGAAGCCGGGCAGCGCCTCGATACGCGCCAGCCACTGGCGCAGCTGCGGATAGCCGGCGAGATCGACATTGCCCTCCGGCGCGCGGGCGATGTAGCTGTACAGCGCGATGTCGGCGATGGTCGGCCGGCTGCCGGTGATCCACGGCTGCGCCAGCAGTTCGCTGTCGATCAGCTTCAGCACCGCATGGGCACGGGCGATCACTTCCTCGGCATTGAACTTGGCACCGAACACGGTGATCAACCGCGCGGCGGCCGGCCCGAAGGCGATTTGCCCGGCGGCCACCGACAGCCAGCGCTGCACGGCAGCGGCTTCGGCCGGCGACTCCGGCAGCCAGTCGCTGCGGCCGAGCTTCTTGGCCAGATAGACGAGGATGCCGTTGGAGTCGGCGATGGTCACCGCGCCATCGACCAGCACCGGCACCTGGCCGAAGCGGTTGATCCTCAGGAACTCGGGCTGCTTGTGGGCGCCGCCGGCGAGATCCACCTCGACGATTTCCACCGGCGCGCCGAGCAGCGACAGGAACAGCACCGCGCGGTGCGAATGGCCGGACAGCGGGTGGGCATACAGTTTCATGGCGAGGCTCCGTGCAGCCGGTGGAAAGGGAGGGCGGCTGGCAGGGAACATCGTAGGAAGCGCGGCGGGTATCGAGAATCACCGCCGAAGGCAATGCATCGTTGCGGTTTCCGGCGGTAATCCGGGGCTCCGGCGGACGCCTGTCGCGGCATCCGGACGGCGCCTCCGGGCCGTCGTCTCAGGCCGCTAGTCCAGCAGGCCGTGCTGCCGGCTCACGGCGATCGCCGCCACCCGGCTGGCGACGCCGAGCTTGCTGTAGATGTTCTTCAGGTGCCATTTCAGCGTGCCTTCGGTGATGAACAGCACGTCGGCCAGTTCGCGGTTCGACAGGCTCGACGGCAGCTGCCGCAGGATCCGCATCTCGCGCCGGGTCAGCGCCTGCAGCATGCCGGCGCTGTCGACTGCGGCTGCGCCGTGCGGGGCCTGACCGCGCGTGGCGTCGATCAGCTGCCGCAGGTATTCGCGCAGCGCGCCTCGGGACGGGCCAGCCAGCGCGGCTTCGAAGCGGACGAGCAGCGCCAGCATCGGCGCGCCTTCGTCGGCGAACACCCGGACATAGGCCTGCGGCATCGCCAGATCAAGCGCCCGCCGCAGCAGCGCCAGGGCTCGCTCCGGCGCCGGCAGGCTGTGGGCGGCGATCGCCTGCAGCACCAGCAGCTCGACCTGCTTGCGGCGCTGGCCGGTCGTCACCGCCTTGTCCAGCGCCGGTTCGAGCAGCTCGATGGCCAGGCTCCAGGCGCCGCGCGCCAGCGCCAGCCGCGCTTCGATGCGGCGATCCTTGTCGCGCAGCACCAGATCGCCTTCGCCCGGCGCGCGCTGCCGCACCGTTTCCTTCAGATCGCGCCAGACCTCGGTGGCCTGGACGATCTCGCCCTGCCGCAGCAGCAGGCTGGCGCGCTCGGCGGCCGCGGCGATGGCCAGCCGAGGCAGCCCGTGCGCCCAGCCCAGGATTTCGCCTTCGGCCAGCGTCTCCAGCGCATCGAGCGGCGTGCCGCGGGCGTTCTGCAGCCGCGCCAGCGTGACGTGGCCGGTGATCATGGCGTCCACCGAACTCTGCTCGACCAGCGCCGTCAGGCCGTGTTCCAGCGCCGCGCCGGCTTCGTCGAGACGGTTGAGTTCGTAGAGGACCAGGGCGCGCAGCGAATGCAGCATCAGCCCGGCCGGCGTCTGGCCGCCCAGCTGCGCGGCGACATGGCCGGCGGCAGCCTCGCACTCGTGCAGCGCGCTGCGGTACTGGCCCTGCTTGATCAGCGCGGCGATCAGCCACATGTTCGCCCAGGCTACGACGTAGTGGGCGTTGCAGTCGCTCATCAGCTGCCGGCCGAGACGGAGGCTGTCGATCGCCGGGGCGAACGCGCTGGCGGCCAGATCGCCGCAGCCGATCATCGTGTGCGCCATGCCGCGATGCAGGGCATCGGCCGCCGGCCAGCGCGCCAGCCAGACCCGCACCTTCGCGGCCAGGTTGATCCAGCGATCGCGGAGCACCATCTGCACGCACTGCTCAAGCTCGACGATCTCGTCGATCTCCCCGGCATCGCTGCCGCCGTCCTGCGCCCGCAGCGCCGGGTCGGCGGCCTGCAGTTGCAGCTCGACTAGCAATTGCTCGGCCTCGGCGTAGCGGCGGATCACGTTCAGCGACCAGACGCGGATCACCTGGATGCGCGGGAAACGGCGCAGCTGCGCCGGCGGAATCTTGTTGCACCAGTACAGGAAGGTGGCGTGGCGACCGTAGTGGCGCGCCGCCGATCGGGCGTAGCGGTCGATCAGGCCGACCGCGCCGGCGACATCGCCGATGTCGAGGCTGAGATCGATCGCGCTGTCGATCCGCTGCTGGCTTTCCAGCCAGGTGCGCGCCCGCGCGGCCACTTCGGCCAGATACTCCGGCTCCTCGCGGCGCAGGCGCGTCAGCAGGAAGTCGCGCACCAGCGGGTGCAGCGCATGCGGCATCGCCGGATCGCTGCTGGCGTTCAGCGGCAGCGCCCGGCGTTCCAGATCGTCGAGCAGCCGCGCCGCGTCGTCCATGCCGGTGACGGCGGCGGCCAGCGGCAGGTTGAAGCGGCGCAGCAGCGAAATGCCGACCAGGAAGCGCGCGCTGCGCGGCGGCAGCCGGGCCAGCAGCACCTCGCTGAGGTAGTCGGTCAGCGCCTGCCGGCGTTCGACCATGCTGTCGAGGAACGCGTCCTGGTGCTGGTCGTCGCCGTGCAGGGTCATCGCCAGTAGGCGCACCACGGCCGGCCAGCCCTGGGTGCGGTCGATGATGCTGCGCACCAGCGGCTGGCGCGCCGGCAGGCCGTACTGGGCCAGCAGCTCGGCGACGTCGGTGTCGTTGAACGCCAGCTGGGCCGGACCATAGGCGTGCAGGCGGCCGTCGAGCAGCGCTTCGGCGGCCAGCATCGTGCTGTTGCTGCGGCCGCTGAGCACCAGGGCCAGGGTGTCCGGCTGCTGGGCGATCAGCAGCCGCAGGGTGGCGTCCGCCACGCCCTCGCCGAGCCAGTGGATATCGTCGATGAACAGTGCGGTGCGGCCGGTGCTGACCGACAGTTCCGCCAGCAGCGCCAGGATCACCGCGCGCTTGCCCTGCTCGCCGAGGCCGCCGAGCAGCATCTGCGAGCGCTGGGCATCGGCCGGCGCGAAGGCGTGCAGCAGATCGATGATCAGGCGGTCGCCGTCGCGATCGTCGGCGTCGACGGTCAGCGCCACGATCCGCCAGTCCTGGGCGGCGAGCTGGTGCTGCCAGAACGCCAGCAGCGAGGATTTGCCGTAGCCGGCCGGCGCACTGACCGACACCACCGGCCGCCGCTGGGCGAAGAAGGCAGCCGGCAGCGCCCGCCGCTCCGCAGGCAGATAGCGCGAGGCAGGCGGGCGGGGCGTCGACATCGGTGGCGGTTCCGGCGGGCGTTCGCCTCCGGACCGGGTCACCGGATCGGGTCGTTCAGAGGCGCAGGAAGTCCACCTTATCGCGGACCGCGCAGTCCGGGCACTGCCAGGCGGCCGGGATCGCCTGCCACGGCGTGCCCGGTGCAAATCCCTGTTGAGGATCACCGCGCGCCTCGTCGTAGACGTAGCCGCAGCCCGGACACTGGTGGCGCGGTGCGGCGCCGGCCCGTGCCGCGATCACATGGCCCTGGCGGCGGCTGGCGGCACCGTCGGCGGCTTTGACCACCGGTGCGGCCGACGGCTGGTGATAGCGGCGCATCAGGGCATCGCGCCGCACCGGGTCGACGTTCATCCGGGTCAGGTCATGGCCGTGGAAGGCCAGCACCCGCGGGTACATGATCGCCCGCCACAGCGGTGGAATCAGGGCGATGCCGAACATGCCGGGATAGCCGGTCGGCATGTTCGGCACCTGCTCGAAGCTGCGCAGCGACTGGTAGCGGCGGGTCGGCCAGGCGTGGTGATCGGAGTGGCGCTGCACGTTCCAGAAGATGATGTTCGAGGCGACGTGGTCGGTGTTCCACGAATGCTCGGGACGGACCCGGGCATAGCGGCCGTCCGGCAGCTTTTCGCGCAGCAGGCCGTAGTGCTCGATGTAGTCGGCCAGCGCCAGGAACAGGTAGGCGATGAAGGCCACCGCGATCAGGTACGGCACCACCGGCCAGCCCCAGAGCGCGACGATCACGGCATAGGCGACGGCGCTGATCAGCATCGGCTGGATGAACTCGTTCTGCAGCGTCCACGGCCCCATGCCCTTGCGGGCGAGCCGCTCCTTTTCCAGCTGCCAGGGCCGGAACAGGGTGCTGTGCGGCAGCTGGCGGCGGAACATGTAGCCCCAGAAGTTTTCGCCGAAGCGGGCGCTGCCGGAGTCCTCGGGCGTGGCCACATCACGGTGATGGCCGCGGTTGTGGTCGATCATGTACTGGCCGTAGCAGCCGGTGGCCAGGCAGATCTTCGACAGCCAGCGCTCCAGCCCGCCCTTCTTGTGGCCCAGCTCGTGGGCGGTGGCGACGGCGAAGCCGTTCATCAGGCCGCAGGACCAGGCCACTGCGATGTACGACAGCACCGACAGCTCCTGGGTGGCCACCGTCCAGGCGCCGACGAACAAGGTGACGTAGTGGCAGGGCACGGCGACATAGGTGATCACCCGGTACCAGCGGTCCTCCTCCAGCCTCGGCACCAGCGACTCCGGCGGGTTGCGGGTGTCACGGCCGATCAGCGCGTCGAAATCGAGCACCGGGAACACGAGGTAGGTCAGCACGATCACCAGCCAGTACCAGGCGGCGTGACCGGTGCTGATCGCCAGATAGATGCTCAGCAGCGGTGACAGCACCCAGAACGGCACCAGCAGGTAGGCGTAGCGCTTGGGATCGCGGTAGGTCGCCTCGCTGGCGGACTTGGGCTGGCTTTCGGTTTGTGCACTCATCTGCGGCTCCTCGCTGGCGGGCCATCGCTCATGGGCGATGGGCCTCGGTCTGTCGTGGCCGGATTAGAGCCTGACGGTCAGGCGCGCGCGCCTCCCGAAAGGGAGGGCCGCGCACTGGAAGCGGGCTGGGGCGCGAGCCGGTCCGGACGGCTGCGCCGCTACACTGCGCGGCCATTCCCCATCCCAGCCGACATGTCGCTGACCGCCTTTCTCCAGCGTTTGCGGGCCACGCCCGAGCAGATCGAATTCGCCGACACCCTCGCCGCGATCGACGCCCACCACGACTACACGCCGACCGCCTTCCGCAATGGCGAGGTCAGCAACGCCGCTGG
Source organism: Gammaproteobacteria bacterium (assembly GCA_026398815.1). Lineage (GTDB taxonomy): Bacteria > Pseudomonadota > Gammaproteobacteria > Nevskiales > Nevskiaceae > Nevskia. The sequence continues at coordinate 161,913 of JAPLSA010000014.1, read as the reverse complement.
CCAGAACGGCGGCTCCTGCAAGATCCTCGCGTTCGGCAAGCTGCATGGCTTGAGCGAAGCCGAAACCCTGGCCTGCTTCGGTCGCTACTACCGGGACGATGTGCTGCAGCACCCCGATGCCAGCGACCACGCCAACATCCGCAACTTCATGCGCAGCGGCTGGGCCGGCGTGGTCTTCGACGGCGAGGCGCTGAAGCCGCGCTGAGCGCTGCGGCTCCGCGCGGCAGCGCGGGGACTAGCGCGGCTGGCCGGCGCTGTCCGGCACGCCCGGCAGCTCAAGCACGGCGCGGGTGCCGCGGCCGCTGGCGCCGGTCTCGATCCAGGCCCGCCCCATCAGCGCGCTGGCGATCTCGGCAACGATCGACAGGCCCAGGTCGTTGCCGTCGCTGCCGACCCGCGCACCGCGATTGAAGCGGTCGAACACGCGGGCCTGCAACTCGGGAGCGATGCCCGGGCCGTTGTCGTCGACGGCGATCCGCGTGCGTTCGCCTGGGCTGATGTCCACGGTGATGCTGCCCGGGCCGTCGTGGTACTTGATGGCGTTGTCCAGCAGGTTGTCGAGCGCCTCGCCGATCAGCAGCGGATCGCCGGTCACCAGCGCCTTGTCCTCGGGGCACTGCAGGCTCAGCTCGAGGTGCTTCGACAGCGCCCGCGGCACCCATTCGGCGCCGCGTTCGCGCGCCAGCGCCAGCACGTCGACCCGAGCGGTATGGCGCAGACCGCGCAGGCCCGATTCGGCGCGCGCCAGCGACAGCAGCTGGTTGGCCAGCCGCGCCGCCCGATCGGCCGACACGCACAGCTGCTGCAAGGTCGGCGTCGGCTCGCTGCCCTGTTCACGGATCGCCCGCTCGCTGTTCAGCTTGATGCCGGTCAGCGGCGTGCGCAGCTGATGGGCGGCATTGGCGATGAAGGTGCGCTGCGCTTCCATCACCTCGTGCAAGCCGGCCAGCAGCGCGTTCAGCGCCTGGGTCAAGGGCAGCACCTCCTCGGGAACGCCGGCGTCAGGCACCGGCTGCAGCCGCGTCGGGTTCTGCGCACCCAGCCGCTTCGACAGCCGCGCCAGCGGCTTCAGGCCCTGCAGCACGCCGAGGTTCACGGCGATCGTGGCGGCGGCGATCAGGCCGATCTGCGGCAGCAGCACGGCCAGGAAGATGGTCTGCGCCAGCCGCTGGCGCTTGGTGCCGGTTTCCGCCACCTGCACCCAGACCCGTTCGCCGGCCCGCTCGGTATCCAGCTCCAGCGCGATCATCCGCATCGCGCGGGCGTCGCCGGCGACATCGTCCAGGTAGGCATCGCGATAGCGCGTGGCACCGGCCGGGATGTCCGGCAGCTGGGCGTTGGCCGCCCAGGATGCCGCTGCGCTCGCCGCGCACGGTGAAGTAGATGCTGTCGGTCTCGTCCCAGAGAAAGATTTCCTCCGCCGCCACCGGCAGATCGCAGCTGGCGTGATCGCCCTCGCGGTCGACGAGCAGCGCCAGCGAATTCACCGAGTCGTACAGCCAGGCGTCGTAGACCTGGTTGGAGAAGTGCAGCGCCAGCCAGTAGGTGCCGACGCCGCTGATCATCAGCAGCGTCAGCAGTGGCGCCAGCAACCGCAGCAGCAGGCCGCGCCGGAGACTGATCTGCCTAGTTCGGCTCATCCGGAATCTGCAGCAGGTAACCGAAGCCGCGGACGGTGCGGATGGTCAGCACCGAGGCGTCGATCTTCCTGCGCAGGCGGTGAACGTACAGCTCGATCGCGGTTTCGCTCAGCTCTTCGCTCCAGTCGCACAGGCGATCCTGGATTTGCGCCTTGCTCATCACGCGGCCGCGATTGAGCAGCAGGCATTCGAGCAGCCCGTACTCGCGCGCCGCCAGTTCGATCGGCTGATCGTCGACGCTGACGCTGCGCTCGCGCGGCTTCAGGCACAGGCGGCCGCCGCGGATCTCGTCGCCGCTGCGGGCCAGGCCACGGCGGGCCACGGCGCGGATGCGCGCCTCCAGCTCGTGCATGTCGAACGGCTTGTGGATGTAGTCGTCGGCGCCGGCGTCGAGGCCGCGAATGCGGTCGTTGACGGCATCCAGCGCCGACAGGATCAGCACCGGCGTGTGGTTGCCGCGATGGCGCATCCGCGTCAGAACGTCGAAGCCGTCCATGCGCGGCAGGCCCAGGTCGAGCAGCGTCAGATCGAAGCGATCGCCCTGCAATGCCTCGTCGGCGCTGACGCCGTCGCCGACGTGGTCCACGGCGTGGCCGGCGCGCTTCAGGTTGCTGACCAGCGCAGCGGCGATCGGCTCATCGTCCTCAACCACCAGAATTCTCAAGCAGGTCACCTGCGGCGTCGCCATTCACCATGAAAGCTTGGTGAAAGCTCGATGAAGGGTTCGTGAAAGTTGCGGTTTCTAGCATAGGCGAATGCCACGACACCCTGAAATCAGGCGGCTGCCCGCCACCGCCGCAACGCCCGCGAGCCGCGCATGCTGATCGATCTGAAAGCGGATGCGCCGCGCCCCTTCCACGATGCCGACGTCTGCATCATCGGCGCCGGCGCCGCCGGCCTGACGCTCGCCCAGCGTCTTGCCCACCGCGGCCGCCGCGTGCTGCTGATCGAATCCGGCGGCGCCGACCACGAGGCGGATGTCACCGCGCTGGGCGGCGGCGATGTCGTCGGCTTTCCGTACTACGCTCTGGAACACGCGCGACTGCGCTTCTTCGGCGGCACCACCGCGATCTGGGGCGGCCGCTGCGCCGAGCTGGACGAGATCGACTTCGAACCTCGGGACTGGGTGCCGTGGAGCGGCTGGCCGTTCCGCAAGGACAGCCTGCAACCGTACTACCAGCAGGCGCGCGAGCAGCTGCAGCTGGAGGCCCTGCCGCGAGTCGAGAAGTTCTGGGCCACGCTCGGCATCGAGCCGCCGGCGCTGGAGGCCTCGGCGCTGACATCCGTGCTGTGGCAGTTCGACGATCGCTGGGACCGCTTCGGCTTCCGCGCCAACACGGCCCTGTCGACGCGCGACGATCTCACCGTGCTGCTGCACGCCAACGTGACGCGGCTCGATCTGAACGAGGCCGGCACGCGGGTCATCGGCGCCCAGCTGCGCACCACCACCGGCCAGGTGGCCAGCGTCCACGCCGGCACCTTCATCCTGGCTGCCGGCGGTCTGGAGAATCCGCGCCTGCTGCTGGCCTCCAACCGCCAGGCCGTGCACGGCATCGGCAACGACAACGACCAGGTCGGGCGCTACTTCATGGAACACCCGCACGCCCGCGGCGGCCGCATCCACCTGCATCAGCCCTGGGGCGCGCTCAGCGCCTTCCGCCAGTCGTTCCGGATCAAGGACCGGCGCTATGCCGCCTGCCTGCGGGCCAGCGATGAACTGCAGCGCCGGCAGCGAATCCTCAACACCTCGTTCACGCCGCGCGTGCGCCGCCATGCCGGCGAGCGCCAGAACGCCCTGCTGCAGCTGTATGCCACGGTCAAGCACGAAGTAGCCCCGACCCGGAACGGCCGCCTGCTGTGGCGCTGGCTGAAGCGGCTGGCCAACGGCTTCGTCGAAAAGACCGATCCCGCGCTGCCCTGGCTGCAGCTCAAGTCGCAGTCGCGCGGGCTGTACATGTACGTGCGTGCCGAGCAGGCCCCGAACCCGAACAGCCGGGTCCGCCTGTCGAGCCGGCGGGACGCCTGCGACATGCCGATGATCTCGCTCGACTGGCGCTTCAGCGAACTCGACAAGCGCAGCATCAAGGGTGTGGTCACCGCGCTGGATGCCGAGCTGCGCGCCAGCGGCGCCGGCACCGTCGAGCCGGCCGAATGGCTGATGGACGACGGCGTCGACTGGCAGGTGGACCCGCTGATCGGCCAGCACGCCTACGGTGGCTACCACCACATTGGCACCACGCGCATGTCCGAGCACGCCCGCAGCGGCGTCGTCGATCCCGATGGCCGCGTCCACGGCGTGCAGAACCTCTACGTCGCCGGCAGTTCGGTGTTCCCCACCTCGGGCTGGGCCAACCCGACGCTCACCATCCTCGCGCTCGCCCACCGGCTGGCCGATCATCTGGAGCAACGGCTGGCGGCCTGAGCTGAAGTCCGCGGCGGCGATCGCACACAGCCGGCGGGTGCTGTCGCCGGCCGCCGCAGCGGTGTGCCGACCGCAAGCCCGGCCGGCTGGCGATCACTGGCGAAAATCCTCACAGTTCCACTCCGAACCGGAGGATGTCGACCATGCCCAAGAACACCATCTGCCTGTGGTACGAACAGGACGCCGAAGCCGCCGCGCGCTTCTACGCCAGCACCTTCCCCGACAGCGCTGTCGGCCGCGTACACCGCGCGCCCTCGGACTTTCCCGGCGGCACGGCCGGGCAGGTGCTGACCGTGGAGTTCACCGTCTGCGGCATTCCCTGCCTCGGCCTGAACGGCGGCAGAGCCTTCCGCCAGAGCGAGGCGTTCTCGTTCCAGATCGCCACCGACGATCAGGCCGAAACCGATCGCTACTGGAACGCCATCGTCGGCAACGGCGGAATGGAAAGCGCCTGCGGCTGGTGCAAGGACCGCTGGGGCCTGTCCTGGCAGATCACCCCTCGGGCGCTGACCGATGCGATGGCCGCCGGCGGCGAGATCGCCCAGCGGGCGTTCGCCGCGATGATGACGATGCGGAAGATCGACGTCGCTGCGATCGAGGCGGCGGTGCGCGGAGAGGCGTCTGCCTGAGCCGGCCCGGGCGGCTCAGGTGGTCGCCTGCGCTGGCGCTCAGCGCTCGATCGCCGCGCCCTGCTCGCGGGTATCGAGGAAGCGGATATCCGGGAAGCGTTCCTTGGTCATCTGCAGGTTGACGTTGCTCGATGCCAGATAGACCAGATAGCCGGCGTGGTCGATGGCCAGGCGGACTTCGTTCTTGTCGCGGAATTCCTTGAGCTTCTTCGGGTCGTCGCAGGACACCCAGCGGGCGGTCGATACGGTGGCCGCTTCGAAGATCGACTCGACGGAATATTCGTCGCGCAGCCGGTACTGCACCACTTCGAACTGCAGCACGCCGACCGCGCCGAGGATCACGTCGTTGTTGGTGATCGGTCGGTAGACCTGGGTGGCGCCTTCCTCGCAGAGCTGGTCGAGGCCCTTGTTGAGCTGCTTGGACTTGAGCGGGTCCTTGAGAATCACGCGGCGGAACAGGTCGGGTGCAAAATTCGGGATGCCGGTGAAGTTCAGCACCTCGCCTTCGGTGAACGAATCGCCGATGGCGATGGTGCCGTGGTTGTGCAGGCCGATGATGTCGCCCGGATAGGCTTCCTCCACCGCTTCGCGATCGCTGGCCATGAAGGTCAGCGCGCTGTTGATCCGCACCGGGCCGCCGAGGCGCACCGAATGCAGGTTCATGCCTTTGCGGTAGACGCCGGAGCAGACCCGCAGGAAGGCCACGCGGTCGCGGTGCTTCGGGTCCATGTTCGCCTGGATCTTGAACACGAAGCCGGAGAACTTCTTGTGCTCCGGGTAGATCGCGTGCTCGGTGGCGTTGAAGGTCGCGGTGCGCGGCTGCGGGCCGGGCGCCCAGTCGACGAAGCCGTTGAGCAGTTCGCGGACGCCGAAGTTGTTGATCGCCGAGCCGACGAACACCGGTGTCAGCTTGGCGGCGCGGTAGGCGTCGAGATCGAAGGCGGTGCCGGCCATCTGCAGCAGTTCGATTTCGTCGAGCAGGGTCTTGTAGACCGGCCCGAAACGCTCGGCCAGGCCCGGCGCGTGCAGGCCGTCGACGGTTTCGATGTCCGACACCTTGTGCTTGTCGCCGCTGTACAGATAGAAGCGGTCTTCGAGCAGGTGATAGACGCCTTCGAATTCGGTGCCCATGCCCAGCGGCCAGGTGATCGGCGTGCAGGCCAGGCCGAGCACTTTCTCGACCTCATCAAGCAGTTCCAGCGGCGGCCGGCCGAAGCGGTCGAACTTGTTGATGAAGGTGATGATCGGCGTATCGCGCAGCCGGCAGACTTCCATCAGCTTGATGGTGCGCGGCTCCACGCCCTTGGCGGCGTCGATGACCATCAGCGCCGAGTCGACCGCAGTGAGCGTGCGATAGGTGTCTTCGCTGAAGTCCTCGTGACCCGGCGTGTCGAGCAGATTGACGATCTTGCCGTTGTACGGGAACTGCATCACCGAGGTGGTGATCGAGATGCCGCGCTGCTGTTCCAGCGCCATCCAGTCGGACGTCGCGTGGCGCGTCGCCTTGCGGCCCTTGACGGTGCCCGCCAGCTGGATCGCGCCGCCGAACAGCAGCAGCTTTTCGGTCAGCGTGGTCTTGCCGGCGTCGGGGTGCGAAATGATCGCGAAGGTGCGGCGCAGCGCGGCGGCTTCGGCAAGCGCGCCGGTGGATTCGGAAACAGCGGTCATGGCAGCAGGCAGCCTGTGGAAGGCGCGGGGAACTGGCGGGGCGGCGATTGTATCGCAGGGCCTGCCGGCGCCTGCCGATGTCTGACGGAGGATCGCGGAGCGGCCGGCGCCATCCGGGCCCGATGCGCGTCAGTGCTGCAGCGTGAAGGTCCAGATCAGCGACTGGTCGGTCGGCAGGCCGGCGCGCGTGCTGTCGCTGCGCCGCCAGACCATGCCGAGGCCGACGTTCGGCATCGTCAGCTGGCGGGCGATCCAGCGATCGAGGCCGAGGCCGAATTCGAAGCTGTTGCCGATCGCCGCCATGCCCGGCAGGAACCACAACGGGTCGGCGGCGCGCTGGTAGCTGGCCGATACCGTGGCCTGCGGCAGCTCGGTGCGCAAGGTCGCCTTGGCGCTCCAGTCCAGCGCCTCGCCGCGTTCGGCTGCGCCGGCAAGGCCGCCGCCGGGGCTGCTGGCCACGCTGCTGCCGGCATGGCGCAGCGCCACGCTGGACTGCGCCGTCCAGCGCTGCCAGCGCTGCGCGCGGCTGATGCCCAGCTCGTAACCGGGCCCCGTGTGGCTGTCGGCGAACTGCGGATGTGCGGCCGGTTCGATCATCAGCAGGTGCAGGCTGCTGTCGGCGTTGCGCTGCCGGCGTTGCCAGCGGGCCGAATAGCTGGCCACCGGCAGCGCTTCCGGCAGGCCGCGCTCGGCCGACTGCGCGCGGCAGCCTCGGCCGGCGAAGCGCAGCGCATCGCCTTCGCGGCCGGTCAGCAGCGCGGCCGGCAGTTCCAGCGAGCCATCGAGCTGGCATTGCAGCGGCGTGCTGGCGGCGATGCCGTCGTCGGCAGTCCAGCGCAAGCCCAGCGCCACCGGTGCCGGGGCCCATTGCAGCTGCGCGCTGCGGCTCACCGTGGGGGCCTGCGCGCCGAGCAGGCCGCGGTACTGGTCTTCGGCTTCCAGCCGCAGCGGCTGGTCGAGCAGGAACGGCAGCGCCAGGCGCAGGTTCTGGCGCAGGCTTTCGCTGCCCAGCAGCTGCGTCGGCGCCACGGTGATATCGCGCCGCACGCCGTCCGAGGTCTGCGCCGGCAGCACCGGCTGCAGCGAATAGCGGGCGTCGTAGTTCAGCCATTGCGCGGGCGCGGCGTACTGCACGGCGCCATCGAGTAGCGGGTCGCGATCGATCACCCGGCGCTGCAGTGCGCTGTCGGCCTTGACCCGCAGGCCGGCGCCGGCGGCCGGGTCATCGACGCCGGGCGCAGTGGTCGCGCAGCCGCCGATCTGGGCGGCGACCAGCAGCGCGGTCAGCGCCCGCGCGGCGGATCGCGGCGGCGTGCAGCGGCAGCTCAGGTCTGGCGGACAGCGGCAAGGCATGGGTATGCGACCCGCGGCAGCGGGGTGAAAGTTCCCGACCCGCCTGCCCGCGCGCTGTTCAGGGCGCCCGGCGCGCCGATCGGCGCCTAGCCGGCGGCGGTGGCCGGCCAGCCGTAGGCCGACATGCTGAGCCCGCCGTAGGAAAAGCTTTCGTGCAGCTTGGTCGCCGGGCCGTCGCCGCCGGCCGCAGCGGTGAACAGCGGCATCAAGTGGTCATCGGTCGGATGCGCGCGGGCGGCGTTCGGCGCCTGGCGGCGGTAGTCGAGCAGCGCTGCGCGATCGTCATCGTGCAGCCGCTCGCTGATCCAGCCATCGAAGGCGCGCGACCACGCCGGCGCCGGCGCGTACTCCGGTTCGAGCTCGCGCAGGTTGTGCACCAGGCTGCCGCTGCCGATCAGCAGCAGGCCGTCATCGGCGTCGAGCAGCGGCTTCAGCGCCTCGCCCAGCGCCCAGTGGGCGGCGGCGTCGCCGGTGGAGGTCGACACCTGCACCAGCGGCACGTCGGCCGCCGGCCACATCAGCAGCATCGGCACCCAGACGCCGTGGTCGATCTGCGGCTGGCTGTCGCGGGCGGTCGGCAGGCCGGCCGCGCTGATCGCGGCCTGCACGCGGTCGGCCAGTGCGGCATTGCCACCGGCCGGGTACTGCAGCTGGTAAAGCTCGGCCGGGAAGCCGTTGAAGTCATGCCAGGCCTGGTAGCGATCGGCCTGTTTCACCGGGAAGCCGCGCGTCATCCAGTGCGGCGACACCACGATCACCGCTTTCGGCTTGTCCAGCGTCTGGCCGAGCGCGCGCAGGAAGGCGTTGGCCGGGTGCTGGCTGATGGCGAGCGTCGGTGCGCCGTGGCTCAGGAACAGGCTGCGGTAGCGGGGCATCGGGATCGGCATCGCGGCATCGGAGGGGTGCCTATGGTGCCGCATGCGGCGGCGGCGAACCGGCTAGCGGCGGCGGCTGCCGAGCACGATGCCGCGCGCGCGCAGCTGGTCGAGGATCTCGGCGCCGGCGGCGAGCACTTCGTCGACATCCGGATGTTCCAGCTCCTCGGCGATCTGGACCAGCAGATCGGCCCCGGTCGCTTCCGGTTGCTCGTCGGCCAGGGTCAGCAGGCGCGCGGTCACGGCGTTGATTTCCAGGAAGCGAACCTCGTCCTGGGCATCGCGATAGACGACCAGGCAGGTCTGCTGGCCGCTTGGCGCGGTCGGGATGAAATCGGGACCGATGCGGTGCACCGGCCAGTCGTAGGCCAGCGTCCACGACAGCGGCGACAGCCTTGGCGGTGCGTCCAGCAGGCTGGTATACGGGTGCACCCGCAAGGCGTCCGGCGGCGGATCTTCGGCGGTGGACAGCGCCAGCTCCACCCATTCGTAGTGCGCCAGCGGTGCGAGGAACGGCAGATCGCCGGGGGCGGGCGGACGTACGTCGGTGAGCCAGTCGACGAACTCCTCCGGCAGCCGGTGGAACAGCGGCGTGCGGGCGCGATGGCTGCTGAAGAAATCGCCGACCAGCGCGGTCCAGGCGGTGTCGTCGTGCAGCCGCCGCAGCACCGGGAAGGCGTTGCCGAGCAGGCCCAGCAGGTTGCCGAAGAACAGCTCGCGGTAGATCGCCATGCGCCGGTCGTCGATGCCGGCCGGCAGCGGATGCGCGCCGGGGTCGCGCAGATGGGCGGCGAACGCAGCCTGCAGCGCCTGCCGGTGATCGGCCTCAGCCACGGGTGATCGGGCCGGGTGTTGCGGCTTCTGCCTGCAGGCGGCGGATCTGCGCGATTTCCGTCAGCAGCCCGGCCAGCGGCGGAATGTTGAAATCGCGTTCCAGCAGCGTCGGCAGCGGCCCGCAGCGGGCATAGGCCTGCGCCAGCAGCGCCCAGACCGGCGCGATGACATCCGCCCCGTGGCTGTCGATGCGCAGGTCCGGCGCTTCGACGTAATGGCCGGCCACGTGCAGGTAGCGCACGCGATCGAGCGGCAGGCCATCGAGGAAGGCGGTGGCGTCGTAGCCGTGGTTGATGCTGTTGACGTGGATGTTGTTGACGTCGAGCAGCAGATCGCAGCCTGCTTCCGCCACCACCGCGTTGATGAATGCCAGCTCGCTGAGCTGCGCGCCGGGGACGGCGTAGTAGCTGACGTTCTCGACGGCGATGCGCCGCTCGAGAATGTCCTGCACGCGCACGATGCGCGCGGCGACATGCCGCACCGCTTCGTCGGTGAACGGAATCGGCGCCAGGTCGTACAGGTGGCCGTCGTCGCTGCACCAACTCAGGTGCTCGCTGTAATCGGCAATGCCGTGGCGATCGAGGAAATGGCCGATCGCCCGGACCAGGCCTTCGTCCAGCGGCGCCGGGCCGCCGAGCGACAGGCTCAGGCCGTGGCAGGCGAACGGGTAGCGCTCGGTGAAGGCCCGGAACTGCTTGCCGAGCCGGCCACCGATCGCCATCCAGTTCTCCGGGGCGACCTCGAGAAACGCGATCGCCCCGGGTTCGACTGCAGCCAGCGGTGTCAGCAGCTCGCGCCGCAGGCCCAGGCCGGCGCCCTGTATCGCAGCGGGCACCGCTGCCGCCGGGCCGGCCGCCGCGCCCATCAGCGCGTCGCGCTCAGTTCGGCTTCGGCGTGCCGCCGCACTTGCCTTCGCCGCACTTGTGCTCGGTCTTCTTGTCGTCGGTCTTCTTCTCGCCGCCGCACTTGCCCTCACCACACTTGTGCTCGGCTTTCTTGTCGTCACCGGCCGCCGCCACCATGTAGCCGGCGCCGAGGTCGCTGACCTGGAACAGGCTGCCGGCATGGGCGGCGGCGCCGGTCAGGGCCATCGCGGTGCCCAGCACCACGGTCAGCGGCTTCTTGTTGATGCTCATCGTCTTGATCCTCGATTGGGTTCAGGCGCCTCGACGGCGCACGGGGGAAACTGTAATGGATGCCGGTCGGCGGTAACCGTTACGGTACCGACGCGACGACGGATTCCGGCCGCCGGCCGCGTCATGGACATTTCCTATACTTTCTAAGCTTCGATGGCGCCACCGGCGCTGTTCCCTGCTTGTCCAGCGGATGGCACCCCATGCTTGATCGCTCTGCCGAAACCGCGTTCGCCGCCGTGCTCGGCGCCCATGCGCTGCGCGCCCACATTAGCGACAACCCCCAGTACTGCGGCCGCTTCATCGAACCGGAACCGGAGACGCCGATCGGCACCTTCCACCTGGTCGACGAAGGCGTCTGCGTGGTCGACCTGCCGCAGGGCGGCGGCGCCATCGAACTGCAGGCCGGCGATCTGGTCATGTTCCCGCATGGCGCCGCCCACACGCTGCGCAGCCCGCCGGACTGCGAGGCCGACGACAGCGTGGCGGCGCAGCGCCGCACCGCGATCCTGTGCGGCGAGTTCGAGTTCGCCAGCGGCCGCCGCAACCCGGTGCTCGACGCGCTGCCCGCGTGGATCGTCGTGCGCCACGATGACAGCCAGCCGCAGTTCCGCCATCTCGCCCGGCTGATGGCGCACGAGGCGCAGCACGCCTCGTTCGGCCGCCAGCTGGTGCTCGACAAGCTGGCCGACGCGCTGTTCGTCATGGCGCTGCGCCAGCACATTGCCGCCAGCCCGGAGCGGCGCGGCCTGATCGCCGCGCTGGTCGATCCCCGCTTGGCCCGAGTGCTTGAAGCTCTGCACCTCGAGCCCGGCCGCGCCTGGACCGTCGCCGCGCTGGCGGCCCTGGCGCACCAGTCGCGCACCGCGTTCGCCCAGCATTTCCACGCGGTGCTCGGCGCCAGCCCGTACCAGTACCTGACCGAGTGGCGCATGACCGAAGCCCGGCGCCTGCTCGGCGATCCCCGGCACAGCGCCGCGACGATCGCCGAGCAGCTCGGTTACCAGACCGAAGCCGCGTTCCGCCGCGCCTTCAAGAAAATCCACGGCCACGGCCCCGGCCAGACCCGCCGCGCCGCCCGCCACGCCCGGATCAACGCAGTGCCGTCCGATCCCGCCAATGCCCGCTGATCGCCCGGCCGACGCTGGCACAATACGTTGCACGCCGCCGTCGACGCGGGCCTCTAGCTCAATCGGTTAGAGCAGGGGACTCATAATCCCTTGGTTCTCGGTTCAAGTCCGGGGGGGCCCACCATTTGCCGAGTCGCTGGTTGCCGGCGTGAGCTTGGTCCCATAACCTGGCCAGATGGCCAGGTTATGCTTCCGGGTGACGTCGGCCAAGTTATGCTTCCGCCCGGCGGGCCGACAATCGGCCACGGAGGGCCTGTGCGCGCCTGTCCTCAATCAGCTGCCTCAGTTCGGGCTTGGAGAGTACGCTCGCAGACATATTCGAATGTTGGCGTACGTTTCTGATGCTGGGGTAGATCCCCATGTGCTCGAGCCGCTTCAGGACCCCGGATAACTGATCTTTGTACTGGGCGAGCTGCGCCTTGGCCGCCGCCGCGCGCGATTTCTCGCCGCGGATTCGAATCTGAGCCGCAAGTTTCGGGAAGCGATGGTGTAGGTAAGTCCAGTTGCAGCCAATCTCTCGGGCCACGGCCTTCAATGATGGGGCGCCGGACAGCGGGCGGCGCAGGGCTTGATACAGGTGTCGCTCGATCCTCTTGTTATCCGACTCCGATCGTTTGACGCGGACAGACAACTTTGCGCGATCCGCCGGCCGCACGGCCTCGAAATCGATCAGGGACGATTGCCCGGTGATTACCGAAGCCGGCGAGCAGCGCAATGTTGCACAGAAGTGCATCAACATATCGAGACTCGGCTTTGTGTCGCCCGTCAACCATCGGCGGAGGTTGGAATTGTCGACCGAGGAAACGGAGGGGAGCGACTGCAGTTCCGGCTTTCGTCGATATTGATCACATACGGCGTTCAACCACGACACGAGTCTGCGATGTTCCAACGGACGTTTCAGGGTTTGGATCGCCTCGATGAGCTCATACGTATAAATAGACTTGACCAACTCGATGTCGTCTTGTGGCGAGGTAGGCGGAGACGATCGAGTCAAACGTTCGCCGCAGTCGTGGCAATGCCCTACGAATGGCAAAGAGGGGAAGTAAGGCTGGCGGGCACCACAGGCTGGACACTGACTGTTGAGCCGACATCGATGGCGGGTGCAGTGAGTAGAGGATCGAACGCACCAGCTCAACCGCTGGTAGGGCGTGCTGGGACTCGTTAAGTCCTCCAGTAGGCATAGATCGCACCAGTGCCGATCTTCGTGAAGGGAGGCGTGCCCCATGGGGTTGAGGGCATCGGACAGCATCAACAAAGTTGTTCGCGAGAGGTTGTCGATCTGGGTGAGTTGCTCCAACCGCTGCGACATTTGGAGCGCGTACTGTCCGTAGCCATCGACATTGGTCAATGCCCAGCGCCTGGTAAGACCCGGAAAAGCAAACCCGCCGGGTCCGGGCTCTGCGATCGCATTGCGCAGCAGGGTGGCCGTGATGACGCTATGTCGTCGAGCCAAAGTCAGCACGAAGCCTGATGCAGCTTCAACCTCGCCCGTTCCGAGTGCTCGTGGTGGAATTGGAGCGAGCCTGATTGCCTTCGCCTTCATGACTGCTTACGCGTATTCGGTGTTTGTCCCGTTGCATCCCTGTGAGGACGACGATTGCCGGGCTTGAGCTTCTTCCCCTTTTTCCTACTGGTCGAGGGTGCGGCGACTTGCCCCGTTTCGTCCGCACTGCCTGTCGTCGCAGCCGGCCGGCCGAGATCGTTGACCGGAGCGCCTTCGAAATAGGCGGCGCACTGAGCCACCTCCCTAGCTAGTAAGCGAATCTTTCTATCCGGAAGCCTCGTTGTCTTGAGATGGTCGGTCGTCAATTTCTTCGCGCCCGCGCGGAGTGCGCGGGCGAATGCCCTGCGTATCCATTGCGCGAGGACTCCGATCAGCCCGATGGTTCCCCCGTGCAGGTATAGAAGTTGTTCGGCAATCGTGAAGGCGATTGGGATTGGCCCGCGATTGAAGAGACTCATGGCCGTGCTGCCAAATTCCTTCAAGTCTTCGTCCGATTTGCTGTAAGGCTCGATGGATACCTCAATCACACGCCTCCCAAGCTGGGCAGACTGGTCCAAGAGCGGAATCATCTCGGCCGTACCGTACATGACGATGCGGCAGGTCATCCGATTCGCCATCGTCTTGAGAAGGTGCATTTGGCCGGCGTACGAACCGCTTTTGCCGACGGCAGCGATGTTGTTGGCCTCGTCTATTCCAACAAGATAAGTGTGATGCTCTTCCAGTGCTTCTCGAATGCGATTGCGGAGGTATCCCAGATCATCGCGAAGGATATTGACTCCGCGGATCTGTCCCTCCGAGGCTTGCTTTGCTTTGAGCGCGGCGGCGAGATCGACCTTGCTCTCTAGCATCGGCTCTTCAAGGTGGATGAGCCATTGGTGGTAGAACGGCCGCCACTGGAATACGTGGTGCTCGCTTGCTTCAGCTTCAAGATAAACGTCGGGGATCTGCCCGGGGAGAAGGCCCTTTTTCTTGAAGTAGCGGCGCACCTCCGTGGAAACGCACTTTGCGAGTGTGGATTTCCCAGCTCCTGTGGGCGCTACGACGGCAATTATCGTGTCGGGAGCTTCATGCTGGATAGCGTTTAGAATCGCGTCATACGCGTCGTGAAACCTGTCATGCAGCACGAGCTCGAGATCCATCGAATCGAGGATCTTCTTGATCTCGGAGCTCTCCGGCGAGAATTGCAGTAACTCGGCTCGACCTCTAGGCATTATCACTTCCGATGCGGACGGTGGGTTTTGGCTGAAAGTCGCTGACGGAGAACTTGCGCGTCTTGTCTTTAGGCCTTACAGCCCGCGGCTTCGCGGATACGGCCAGCTGATCTATCGGGCTGGCCAGTGGCGACTGCCGCTCGATCTTCTGTCGTGCAAGTTCCGCTTCCTTGGCACGAACATGCGCGATGTAGCGCTCAAGTTCGATAGGCGTGATACGCTTTCGATTGTTTGTCAGCCGCGACTCGGCGATACATTCCTGAGTGAGCACCTCGATATCCCGCCATGAATATCCGATGATCAGCGGCGAGTCGCACTCACATCGCACCCATCTAGTCCCGAGAAAGGCTTCCACAAAACTAGCATCCTGCGGGTCATACCTCACCGTGACCTTCTTGCCGCGCCACTGCGCGTCAATAAAGTCGTCATTCCAATACCAGAAGTAATTGACTCTGATTCCGCGGTTGTGCCGGACGGTCGGCTGGCGGTTGAACAGCGGCATCGTGACGATGCGGAAAGCATCGTCGTAAGGAATATAGCGGCGCGGACGGTCGCCTTGATCCGCGACAGATTTATCGAATATGGGCCCGGGCAAGCCACGGATTCCTTCATGCGGTGTCTTCGGAAAGACTTCAATGAGGAAATGGTCAATCTCCTCCCGGAGTGCTGAAAGCGTCCAGACCGCATGGGCCTTCGGCGAGTGGGAGGGGCTTCTGCCTCGCGGCGTGACTTTCATCCGCGATTCCCCTTCAGTTGGTGGATAACGTACTGATTAATCGAGTTCCAGAAACTCTCAATTTCTGGACCAAAGCGCGGATTTCCCCCCGGTCGCTTGATGAAGTCGCTCTTGTACGTTGCCCGCAGCACGTCAAATGTAGTGCCACGATGCTCGGATCCTAGGTCGTACACAACGACGTCGGGGAGTCTGTTGTGTCGGCGAACACAATTTCTCGCCACCATGAGTATGCTTTCCTCATTCGGCTTGTGCGGTGCGATGTACCAACCAAGGGGGAACACCGGATTGACGTTCAGCATGACGCTCAGCCATGCCAGTGGGACCTCCCCGCCGGTGCGTTCGCTGATTAGTTCCAGGTCGATCTGCTGGGAATCGATGTGTGCAATTTCCCACGCGCGGTCCCCCTTAACTGGGATGTCGGAGGCTGGGTGCGGCGGGCGCTGGGCGTTTGCCGCTTTGTGTCCGAATCGTGCGCGGGCCCACCGCTCTCGGTCGACCGCCTCGCCGTGAACGTTGAAGGTTTTTCGCGACAAGGTCGGAAGACCCTTTTCGCGGAGCCGGCCATTCAACAATCGATGAGCAGTCGCAATTGTTGGCGCGATGTCGGTCAAAAGCTCGTTGTCAACGATCAGTTTCACCTCATCCAAGACGCGATTGTCGACCCGCACCGTCCGATTTCCGCGGCCAGCTTGGCCGTCGAGCAGGCCGGCAAGTCCATGGCCGTGAAGCGCTTCCGCCTCACGGAACAGCTCGCGATATCGTCGAAGGGAGCGCTCTGGAATGCCGCTAATGCTCTTTCCTGACTGCCAGGCTTCAATCAATGAGTATCTGCGGAGTGCTCGGGCGAGGTTTTTGGGATCGGCGGCGACGATCTTCGCCAAGCCGCTCTGGCCAGCCGTTTGCAGCGACGGGACAGCACGGATGCGGCCTGCATTGACCAACCCTGGGAAGGAATCGAGAGCGATCTGCAAAATCGAGCCGTTGTCTCCTCTGATCCAGACCGAGTCTGAGTCACCGCTAACAACCTGGAAGGGGTGCCCGTCATAGACGAGCCGGCTGCCAACCCGCGTATCAATGGTCCCACCTGCCCCAACCTCGACCGGCGGTTTGGAGCGGGAAATACGGTCAGCCTCCCAGATCGCGCGGTCGCGATAGACCGGTGCGCGATCGTCCATTACGTAGTCGCGCTCGAGGTCAAAATAAACTTCGGCGTTGGCGACTGCCTCGTAGACCCCGGCGCGGTTCCCAGTAATCTCGAACAGCGCCGCCAGTGTTGTGATGGGCCGCTGTTCAAGGTGTTTCGCGATGGCCGGGTTCACGCCGGCCTCACGAAGTCTTTGAGGTAGTTGAGGTTTCTGACCAGAATCGGGTTAATGTCGTGGTCAGTAACGATGCGGTAGCCGAGCCCGGTGTTCACAAGCGCGTCCTCCGCCGCCGGCGACGTCCATTTGCCCTCGGCAGAACAGATGAACCGATTTGGTTGCTCAGCGGCCTTCTCCCGCAACTTGGCGGTGGTCTTGATCTCAATGAACCCGATCCATGACCGCTGAATCGCGAACAGATCCGGAATGTGATCGAAGCTGCCTTTCTTGCCGTCCTTCTTGGTAACGGTTAGACGAAGCAGGTACGCTTGCTCGTAGAACTCGAGGAAATCGGCATCCCCGTCGATGAGTCGGAAATAAGCGCGCTCCATCGTTCGGCTCTCGGTCCCCATCACCACGCCCATTTTTTCCGAGCTGAATCCTCCAGCCGACGATTGCCTTCCGCTTTTCGGCATACGCAAGGGAAGCCCGGTGCGACACAGTTCGGAAATTGCACGGCCTTCGGGCGTAACGCCGAGATTCTCGTAATGCTCGGTCAAGTCCAGCTTGGAGGACATTCCGGTCACCCCTCACGAGCATTCGACTTAGGGCTTTCCAGCGGCGTTTCGGGATCGCCGACAGGGGGCGCCTTCACTCCCAGGGCGATGGCCAGCCGGTGGGTGATGCCTCGCTTGCCCTTCGTCCGCCCAGCGAGGAAGGCGTAGACCTGCTCTCTGGTGAACCCGTTGGCTCTCGCCCACTCGGTAATCGTCTGGCCGTGGTCGTCCAAGCGCTGACGGACGGCCTCCCGCGTCATCAACGTGCGTCCCCTACCGCTGTTCGGTGCGTCCATGTACTGTCAGATAAGAAATCTGTACTGATAGTTGCGAAGTGTTAACTATTCTAAACCATTGGTAGACTATACGTGTCAATAGGTTCACGTTTGAAGGAGGAGCGCGGTCGGCTGCGTCTGTCGCAGACGGCGCTTGCCGAGGTCGGCGGCGTCAGCAAGACCACGCAGGTTTTTTATGAGTCGGACGAACGCGTCCCTGATGCCAACTACTTCGCAGCAGTGTCAGAGCGCGGCATGGATGTCAGCTACGTCATCACAGGCAGACGGGAAGCCGATATGGCGGCCAGTACATTCAATCGACAGCTGATGGCGGACATCCTCAGAGCGATTGACGATTGGGTGGCAGGGCGAAAGCGTCCAGTACCCGCCGAGATCCGAGCGGAGATTGCTGCCCTGTTCTATTCGCAGTTCTACAAATCCGGTAGCGCAGACCGCGACATCATGGAAGGGCATCTGCGCCTCGTTGCGTAGGGGATCAATCGTGAGCAAGTCAAACAGCGAGTTCGTCAGCAGCCTGGCCCAGTTGCTCCGCCGCGCGGATCGACTCGCCTCCTATAGAGAGGGCGCGGACACCATTTTGGAGGCGCCCACGATGGAGGCTGAGGGCGAATCTGTGAGACGGCCAGTGGACATTGCCGAACTTGTGGCCGGCGCCAGAAAGAGTGACGACGGCGCGAAGAACATCGCACGATGGCTCGCCGGCGCGAGGGCCGCCATCTTCGGGATGGCGCTGGTACTTGTTGCCATTTTCACTTTCCAGATTGGGCTGGCTGGAGAGGATCCGACGCATCGCTGGGTGTTCTTCGCTGCCGCAGCGGTTCTTGCCGTGGTCGGTGCGGTTCAGATCGACCGCGGAACGGGGCAACTCGTCGCCCGATGAGCAATGGCGAATCCGCGGACCGCTCGACTACTAGCCCGTCCGCATAACAGTGAGCTATCGAGATCAACGCGTGACACAGCTGCAAACCATCGAAGCGATCGAGAAGCGCCTATGGGGCGCCGCCGACACGCTGCGCGCTAACTCCAACTACGCCAGCAACGAATACTTCATGCCCGTCATGGGCCTGATCTTCCTGCGACATGCCTATAGCCGGTATCTCGCGGTGAAGGACGGCATCATCGCCGGCCTGCCCTCGCGCGGCGGCAAGACGCGCCCGCTGACCAAGGAGGATTTCTCGCAGAAGGGCGCGATCTTCCTGCGTCACGAAGCCGAGTTCGACACGCTGGTCAGCCTGCCCGACTCCGCCGACCGCGCCGCCGCGCTGATCGCGGCAATGGACTCTATCGAACAGGACTACGAATCCCTGCGCGGCGTATTGCCCAAGGCGGAATACCAGGAACTGGACAACGCCGTGCTTGGCCAGTTGCTGCGCACCCTGAACCCGGAAGAGCTCAAGACCGCCAGCGGCGACATCTTCGGCCGTATCTACGAATACTTCCTGACCCAGTTCGCCGATCAGAAGGCGCACGACGGCGGCGAGTTCTTCACGCCCGTCTCGCTGGTGCAGATGATCGTCAACCTCATCGAGCCCGACCACGGCAAAGTGCTGGACCCGGCCTGCGGCTCCGGTGGCATGTTCGTGCAGAGCGCCAACCTGGTGGAACGCCGCCGCAAGAAGGCCCGCGAGACGCTTACCTTCTATGGCCTGGAAAAGAACGCCACCACCATCCGCCTGGCGCGCATGAACCTCGCCGTGCATGGGCTGGAAGGCAACATCCAGAAGGCCATCAGCTACTACGATGACCCGCACGAGCTGCTCGGCAAGTCCGATTTCGTCATGGCCAACCCGCCGTTCAACGTGGACGAGGTGGACGCCGACAAGATCAAGAACGACCCGCGCCTGCCCTTCGGCCTGCCCGGCGTGAACAACAAGGGCAAAGTCAGCAACGGCAACTACCTGTGGATCAGCTACTTCTACAGCTATCTCAATGCGCAGGGTCGCGCGGGATTCGTCATGTCCTCCCAGGCCTCCAGCGCCGGGCGCGACGAGGCCACGGTGCGCCGCAAGCTGGTAGAGACCGGGCATGTGGATGCGATGGTCGCCATCCGCTCCAACTTTTTCTACACCCGCACGGTGCCCTGCGAGCTGTGGTTTCTCGACAAGGGCAAGCCAGCCAAGCAGCGCGACAAGGTGCTGATGCTCGACGCGCGCAATGTCTACCGCAAGGTTACGCGTAAGATTTACGACTTCAGCCCTGAGCAGCTCGCCAACCTCACGTCTATCGTCTGGCTGTATCGCGGACAGACTGAGCGTTTTCTTGAGTTACTGACCCAACACACCGATCGCGCTGTTTTGGCCGCGCAGGATTGCTTCTCTATCGAATACGCCGAGCCACTACCGGCCTTTGCCCGCGCTTTGCAGCAATGGATTGAGCTGCTACGTCCGCCCGTGAAGGGCAACGAGGTCGCCCACCCCGACTTTGATCTTGCAGAAGAACTGCAAGCTCACCGAGCCGAAGATTTTGCTTCGCACTTCAAGATTGCGAGTAATGACGCTCTTCGTTTTTGGAATAAATTCGAGCATTCGGCGATGGCCGATCTCAGCTCGTTTCTGAATGACACACTGAAACCACTGGCCGAACAGAGCGCGGACCTGATCAAGCAGGTCGACCACCTGTTCAAGCTCGCCTCACGCATGCAGGATACCTGGGAGAGCGCACCGGATTTCAAGGAAACCGCAAAACTCACTGGCATGGCCGGTTTGCGCAAGCTCAGAAGCGCCTGCGACGACGCCCGAAAAAACGTCGTTGAACATCTCAAAACGGTGCGCTACCTCTACCGTCAGGCCCACTGGCTTCAGGACCGCTTCCCCGACGCGCAACTTCGCGACGTGCCGGGTCTCGTCAAGCTGGTGACCCACGGCGAACTCGAAGCCAACGACTGGAGCCTGACGCCCGGCCGCTACGTCGGAGTCGCGCCCGAAGAGGTGGACGAAGACTTCGACTTTGAAGCCGCGCTCAAGGACGTTCACATCGAACTGCAGGGGCTGAATGCCGAGGCAGCGGAACTTGCGGCCAAGATCGCGCGCAATTTCGAGGAGCTTGGCGCGTGAACTGGTCCGCCAAGCGCCTCAATCAACTCGGCGAGGTATCTCGCGGACGGTCGCGCCATCGGCCGCGTGACGCAAGTCATTTATATGGAGGCCCATTCCCCTTCATACAAACCGCCGACGTGAAGCATGCAGGCCTATTTGTCACCGCACATCAGCAGACCTATAGCGAGGCTGGTCTGGCGCAAAGCAAACTGTGGCCTGCGGGCACGCTCTGCATCACCATCGCCGCGAACATCGCGGACACAGCAATCCTCAGCTACGACGCCTGTTTTCCGGATAGCGTCATTGGCTTCGTCCCAGACCCCGAGAAGGCTGACGCGCGCTTCATCAAGTATTTTTTTGATGCGACGCTGCAACGGCGATTCAAACAGTTCACGCAAGGGGCAGCGCAAGATAATCTGAGTCAGGAAAAACTCCTGTCCCTCGACCTGGTCGTGCCTGACGTATTCGAGCAGCGACGCCTGGCCGACGCGCTCGCAGCCTACGACGATCTCATCGAAAACAACCGCCGCCGCATTCAACTGCTGGAGCAATCCGCGCGGCTGCTTTACCGCGAGTGGTTCGTGCACCTGCGCTTCCCCGGCCATGAGCATGTCCGCGTCGTGGATGGCGTGCCGGTGGGGTGGGAGCAGACGACCGCCCATGCCGTCATGGAGGTATTGAGCGGCGGCACGCCAAAAACCGACATCGCCGAGTATTGGAACGGCGACATCCCATTCTTCACCCCCAAGGACGCCACTGACAATCCTTACGCGTTGGAAACCGAGAAAAGCATCACCGATACAGGATTGAAGAAGTGCAACAGCCGCCTGTATCCAAAGGACACCTTGTTCATCACGGCGCGCGGCACGGTCGGCAACCTGAATCTCGCGCAGGTGCCGATGGCAATGAACCAGTCGTGCTACGCGCTTGTCGCGAAGCCGCCCCTCACACAATATTTCCTCTACTGCGCGCTTGATGCCGCCATCGCGCAGTTCAAGAGCCGTGCGTCCGGTGCCGTGTTCGATGCCATCGTGGTTGACACGTTCAAGCTCATTCCGTTCGTGCGCCCGCCAGAATTGCTGGTGCAGGAGTTCAGCGAAACGGTTGTGCCGATATTCCAACTGATTGACAAGCTCCTGCTGCAAACGCGAAAGCTCCGGGAAGCCCGCGACCTGCTCCTCCCCCGCCTCATGAGTGGCGAGATCACGGTATGAGCCTGACCGAAGACACGCTCGTCCAGCAGACCACCGCAGACTATCTGCGGGATGCACTGGGCTGGCGATCGGTCTTCGCTTACAACGAGGAAACCTTCGGGCCAGAAGGCACGCTGGGCCGGCGCAGCGACCGTGAGGTGGTGCTGACGCGCACGCTCGGCGAGAAACTCATCGCGCTGAATCCGGGCCTGCCGGAGGCCGCCTACCAGGACGCACTGCGGCAGATCGTCGAGCCCGGCGTAGGCCTATCGGCCCTCGCGTTGAACCGCGAAAAATACGAACTGCTCAAGGACGGCGTGAGCGTGGTGTTCCGCAACGCGCAAGGCGAGCGCGTGAAACAGCGGCTGCGGGTGTTCGATTTCGACGAGCCCGCCAACAACGACTTTCTGGCGGTGCGCGAGCTGTGGATCCGCGGTGATCTCTACCGGCGGCGCGCGGACGTCATCGGCTTCGTCAACGGCATCCCGCTACTGTTCATGGAGCTGAAGAACGTCCACAAGGACACGCGCGCGGCCTACGAGCAGAACCTCAAGGACTACCTCGACACCGTCCCGCACCTGTTCCACCACAACGCCTTTCTGGTGCTGGCCAATGGCGTGGATGCGCGCATCGGCGGCCTGGGCGGGCGTTATGAGCACTTCCACGAATGGAAGCGCCTGGAGGAAACCGCGCCCGGCGCGGTGGACATGGAGACCCTGCTCAAGGGCGTGTGCGACAAGCGCAACTTCCTGGACCTGTTCGAGAACTACATCCTGTTCGACGATTCCGGCGGGCGCATGGCGAAGATCGTGGCGCGTAACCACCAGTATCTGGGCGTGAACAAGGCGATCCGAGCCGTGCAGAACCGCGAAGCCAGCCTGGGCAAGCTCGGCGTGTTCTGGCACACGCAGGGTTCGGGCAAAAGCTATTCGATGCTGTTCTTCACCCGCAAGGTGCATCGCAAGCTTGGCGGGCAGTTCACCTTCCTGATTCTCACCGATCGCGACGACCTCGACACGCAGATCTACAAGACCTACGCCGGCTGCGGCCTGGTGGACCACGACCGCGATCCCTGCCGGGCCGCGAGCGGCGACCACCTGAAAGGCTTGCTGGCCGAGCACAAGACCTACGTGTTCTCGTTGATACAGAAGTTCAACGAGGATGTGGACCCGGTCCAGCCCTACTCGCCGCGGGGCGACATCATCGTCATCACCGACGAGGCGCACCGCACCCAATACGGGCGGCTGGCGCTGAACCTGCGCAATGCCCTACCCAAGGCCAGCTACATCGGCTTTACCGGCACGCCGCTGTTTGCGAATGACGAGATCACGCGGCGGGTGTTCGGCGACTACGTCTCAACCTACGACTTCCAGCGCGCGGTGGACGACAAGGCGACCGTGCCTCTGTATTACGACGCCCGCGGCGAGAAGCTGAAGGTAGCCACCGAGCAGCTCAACGAGAAAATCGCGGCCAAGCTGGAGGAGTTCGAAGCCGAGATTGGCGGCGATGTCGATGTGCAGGCGCGGCTGGAACGTGACCTTGCACGGGACTACCACATCATTACCGCCGACGAACGTCTGGACCGGATCGCTCGTGACTTCGTCGAGCACTACTCCACGGGCTGGGAATCCGGCAAGGCGATGCTGGTGTGCATCGACAAGATCACCTGTGCGCGCATGCACGCCCTGATCCAGAAGCACTGGACCGAGCGCATCTGGACGCTGGAACGCGAGTTGCGCGACATCCACGACGAGCAGGAATGCCAGTTCCGGCATCGCCAGCTCAAGTGGATGGGCGAAACGCGGATGGCGGTCGTCGTCAGCGAGGAACAGGGCGAGGTCGAACGCTTCCGCAAGTGGGACATTGACATCAAGCCGCATCGCAAGCTGATGAAGGAAGGCTTCGAGCTGGCTGACGGGCAGCGACTCGACATGGAGTCGGCCTTCAAGCGCGAGGAGCACCCGTTCCGCGTCGCCATCGTCTGCGCCATGTGGCTGACGGGCTTCGACGTGCCGAGCCTGGGCACGCTGTATCTGGACAAGCCGCTGAAGGCCCACACGCTGATGCAGGCCATTGCCCGCGCCAACCGCGTGGCCGAGGGCAAGAACAACGGCCTGATCGTGGACTACTGCGGGATTCTGAAAAACCTGCGCAAGGCACTGGCAACCTTTGCCGGCACCCCCGGGCCTGCCGAAGGCCCGCCCGGAGAGCGTGATCCCGCGAAGCCCAACGAGGAACTGCTGGCAGACCTCGCCGAATCCATCAGCTATGTGCGGGCATTCCTGGTCGAGCGTGGCAGCCGGCTGGAGGACATCACCGAGAAGACGGGCTTCGCGCGCAATGCCGCCATCGTTGCAGCCAAGGAAGCTGCCAACGAGAACGACCAGACGCGCAAGCGCTTCGAGGTGATGGCGCGCGAGGTGTTCAAGAAGTTCAAGGCCTGCATCACGGTGGAAGGCGTCAACCGTCACCGGCACGCGGTGGACGCGATCAACATCATCTACAAGAGCCTGCAGGACGACCGCGAGAAGGCGGACATCACCGACATCCTGCGCGCCCTGCATCAGGTGGTGGACGAGGCGATTGTCGCCAGCCCCGGCACGAGCTTTGAGGAAGGCAAGCCTTACGACATCAGCAAGATTGACTTCGACCGTTTGCGCAAGGAGTTCGAGCGCTCACCGACCAAGAAGACCACGGTGCAGAACCTCAAGCAGGTGATCGAGGCGCGGCTGGCGCGGCTGATTGCCCAGAATCCGCTCCGCACCGACTTTCAGGCGCACTACGAACAGATCGTCGCGGAATACAACCGGGAGAAGGACCGGGTCACCATCGAGAAGACCTTCGAGGTCTTGATGCGCCTGGTGGCGGAACTCGACACTGAGCAGGACCGCGCCGTGCGCGAGGGCCTGGACGAGGAAACCCTGGCGGTCTACGACCTGCTGCTGAAGCCCGAGCTGACCAAGGCCGAGATCACGCGCATCAAGAAAGTAGCGTCAGGGTTGCTGACCACGCTGAAGGAGCGGCTGAAAGCCATCAGTAACTGGCAGGAACGAGAAGCCAGCCGCGATGCTGTGCGGATTGCGATACGTGATTATCTCTGGGATGAGCGCACCGGCCTTCCAGTCGAGTTCTACGACGATACTGAGGTCGAGAACCGTAGTAGTGAGATTTTTCGGCACGTCTTTCGAGCCTATGCATCGGTCCCCTCTCCGATATATTGCTAAGTGAGACGATAAGAAGCGCACGGCAACAATTTCTACTAGGACTCAGGTGTGAAACTGGTAATCATCCATCTCAGCGATATCCACGTTAAGTCAGAGCAAGATTGGATTCTTCAAGAAAGCGCTCGAATTGCGTCTTCGATATTTGTCGCAGCTCGATCGGCAGATGCCATCGTCTTGGCTGTGACGGGTGACCTGACTTTCTCCGCGACGACCAAGCAATTCGAAATCGTAGAAAAGTTTCTTCGGTCGATCTCAGGCGCAATCGAGGCTGAAGCGAAGCGCCCTGTGGCAATCGTCCTGGTCCCAGGCAATCACGATTGCACTTTGTCTGCTGTAGATGAACTGCGTGACATCGCCATTGAGCACATTCTGAAGAATCCCACGGCAACGGTTTCTGAGAAGCTGATTCAGACTTGCACATCGGTTCAGCAGAATTTTCGCTCTCTTGAAGCGAGATTGACCCAACATGCTCAAGTAGTCTTTGAGGACGCGCTTTGGCGCGAATACACGCTCGATATTGGCGAATACAAGGTCAGACTATCCGCATTGAATGTCTCTTGGATGTCTCGCATTAAGGAGCAACCCGGACAGCTTGCTTTCCCGATCGAACGTTATGAGCAGCATCTTCGTGCTGAGTGCTCAGCGAGAATCGCCATGCTGCACCATCCGTTGAATTGGTACTGTCAGGCGACCTACCACCCGCTCCGGAAAAACATTCTCGCTCACAGCACTCTCCTGCTGTCGGGGCACGAGCATTACCCCTCGATCCACGTTAGCGAAGACGAGGAGCAGAATCGTTGCGTGACGTTAGAAGGAGGGTCGCTTCAGCCTCATGGCGATGGCGGCTCCGGGCAGTTTTCTGTTCTGGAAATTGACTTATCGGCGTCGAGCGTGTCCGAACAGCGACTGCAAATTTCTAAGTCCGGGGTCAGTGAAGGCGTTCGGACTACTAAGGTGCTAACTGCAGCAAAACCCTATGTGCAAGCCTTTGAATTAACGGCAACCTTCGAAGCAGTTCTAATGGATTGCGGTGGTCGGTTTGTGCATCCTGATAAGGACCGAATCAC
Organism: Gammaproteobacteria bacterium; assembly: GCA_026398815.1. Taxonomy (GTDB): domain Bacteria; phylum Pseudomonadota; class Gammaproteobacteria; order Nevskiales; family Nevskiaceae; genus Nevskia. The sequence goes on along the minus strand of JAPLSA010000014.1, from coordinate 136,105 downwards.
GATCGACGATTTATTCGTTGATCCATACGTCCTCGATGCCTCGGACGATTCTGATGATCCGGCCATGTTGCCTGCGATGGCTACCTTGGAAGGCGCCCCTGACAGGTCTCGCTTGATCGTCTTTGGAGATGAAAAGGCGGGCAAGTCGACACTACTGCTTCAGAATTTTAAAAGGCTGCATTCGGCGGGCAGTGTCCCGATCTACATTCGTGCGCTCGATATAAATACTCAGACCGACGACGACATTCTTCGCCAGGTCCGACAACAGTTGGCCAGCCAGTATGTTGACCCCAATGCGGCCTTCTCGTCACCACGTGAGCGAATTACGTTTCTAGTGGACGATATCGACCGGATACGAGGCTCGAAGGAAACGATGGGGCGCTTCCTGCAGTTAGTAGAGAAGCATGCTGGTCGCGTGGTCGCTACAGCATCAACTGGCTTCAGATTTGAGCAGCTTCTATCGAGCGGAGCTTCTACTTCTTTGAAAGCCTTTGATCGATATGAGCTTCAGACGTATGGGCTGGAGCTTCGTCAGCAACTGATTAGGAAGTGGTGTTTGTGTGGGCCGGTGTCCAACGTCTTCGAGTTGGAAAAAAAGGTGCATACATACGCTGATCTCCTGAATATGGTTATTGGCCGCAATCTAGTTCCGTCCCACCCGATTTATCTCCTGATTTTGCTGCAGAGTGCTGAGGGCGGAGTGTCCAGCGATATCCAGAACAGCGGCGTCGCTCACTACTACCAGTTCTTGATCACGAAATCGCTGTCAGATGCCGGCGTTCGACCTGATGAGCTTGGGGAGCATTTCCATTACCTCGCGAACCTCGCATGGCTCTACAGCAGTACGGACCAGGTCCAAGTCTCTGAAACGGATTTGCGACAATTCAACAGAGTATTTTCCGATCGCTTTGTTGATGTCGACTTATCGACCAGACTTGAGATTCTCTGCGAGGCCAGAATAGTTAAGAGATGTGGGAATGGATATTCCTTCAGTTATCCATACGCTTACTATTTCTTCTTGGGTAGATACCTCGCTGATAACCTGAACGATGCGTCCGTTTCCGCGGCGCTGAGTAATTGGTACAAGACGCTCCATCGCCGCGAGAGCGCGAATGCCGTTCTCTTTTTGTCTCACCACAAGAGTGACGCTGGGGTACTTCAGGAGCTGCTGAGTATCTTGAAGGGGTGCTTCGGCGGCACTCCGCATCTTGAACTGAATGGAGATGTCGATGCGATCAATCAGCTGGTCGAAAAGAGCTCTAGATTTCTTCTGCCCCCTGGCAAGGTTGACGAAAATCAGCGCAGGGCTTTGAAGGCGGCTGATGAGGACGAAAGACTCTCGGAGCAGGCCGATATTGACGAGAGAGAGAAAGCTGAAGAATTAGACGAGATGGCTGCAGAAGTATCTAAGGCAACGCTTTCCTTCCGAGCTGCAAACCTGCTTGGTCAAATTGTAAAGAACAACTACGGCTCGCTCGAACGCTCCGTGAAGCAAGAGGTCATCCGGGAAGTATTTGCTGCGCCTCTGCGCATGTTGCGGGTGTGCATAGACCACGTAACCTTGGATCCTCAGTCAATGCTGGACGAGATTCAGCGCACGCTCCGAAAGACGATGCCTGAAATCAAGGACGACAAGCTGGAACGGATTGCGAAACGCCTGGTGTTTCATTTCATTGGGATGGTCTGTTCTGGCGTCATCATGCGCGCAGCCCAGATGATCGCCTCGGACAAGCTTCTCGCCGATATTTCCAGAGTGGTTGATGAAAACGGAAGCAGGTCCTTCATGCTTGCGGAAGCAGCTGCACAGGTTGTTCGGCCGGGTGATCTTAACGTCAGCAAATTGACGAGGCTGGCTGCGCAGTTGAAGAGCAATCCATTCGCATTCACTCTGCTGCAATCGCTTGCTGCGTATCGGATTTACATGTACCACACTAGCGAGGAAGAGAAGCAGCAACTCTGTTCGAGTCTTGACATTTCCATGGCGCGATCCCGCCAAATAGATATGCTAGGTAAGGATGTGAAAATCAACGCGCGGCGTGCCATTTCGTCTAGTTGACCGTCGTGCACCGGCTTAGCGCCACGCCGGCGACGACAAGACAAGTCGATTCTGGCGCGACGCCACGAGCTCTGCGAGCGCGCTCGCCGGCGTCATCCTCGGCGGTGGACCGGCGACACACGAAAGTGGACGTTGATCGGCGCCGTCACGCTGAACCCCGAGCGCGATGCCGTCGTGCCGATCACGCGGATCGACAGTAAGGCCGCGGCGGGAAATTCCAGACGACAACTACCTTGATGCGCGCCGGCAGGGCTGCCCCAGTCTCGGCTGTACGGTTGCGGAAGGGATGAAGGGACGGCCAGTTTTTGGGTGTCAGCGGCGCGTTTTGGCCAAGTTATGCCTTACGGCTCAGGCTCAGATGTGCTCCGGGTGAGTCGGCTCGGATGGCTTTTGGCCACGATATGGGTCTACCACCGGTCAAGTTATGGTGCCAAGCTCAGGCGATGAGCCCGTGCAGCGCAGCCCGGCCACGCGGCGGTCGATTCCAATGCGCTGCCGCACCGGCGATACGGTCCTGCCGCGTCAGCTCAACGACCGGAGGAAATCGATCAGCAGCCGGTTGGTCTGCGCCGGGCGTTCCTGCTGGATCCAGTGGCCGCAGCCGGCGAGCATGTGGGTGCCGCGGTAGTTCGGCATCCGTTCCTGGGCGCGGGCGATGGCTTCGTAGCCCCACATGGTGCCGACGTCGAATTCGCCGCCGATGAACAGGGCCGGCGGGGTCAGCGGCTTGCCGGACTGCTCGGCAAGGTCGTGCCAGCCGGCGTCGACGTTGTGATAGAAGCTCAACGGCCCGCCGAAGCCGGAGCGTTCGAACTCGGCGGCGAAGAAGTCGAGGTCGGCGTCGCTCATCCATGCCGGCATCGTGTCGGGGTAGACGAAGGCGTCTTTCAGGCGGGCGCCGATCGGCATGCATAGCGGGCCGTGGCGCAGCGTTTCCACCGGGTCCATCGGCGCGATGCCGGCAGCGGCAGCGGCCGCGACCTGGGCCCCGATGGCTTCGCCCGACACGGTCCAGATCAAGCCCTTGAGCCAGCCGCGAACGTCTTCCTCGATCTCCTCGATGATGCCGTCCTGCTCGGCGAAGTAGTCCTGATAGAACTGCTTGCCCGGGCCGGCCAGTTCGAGGTGGTAGTCGTCGGGGCGCTTCTCGCCGAACGGGCTGCCCGGCAGGCCGATCAGCGCGCGGTCGGCAAACGGCACGCTGATGCCGACCACGCCCCGGCACTTGTCCGGATGCAGCCAGGCGAAGGTCCAGGCCACCGGCGCGCCCCAGTCGTGGCCGATCACGAACGCCGATGACACGCCGTAGCTGTCGATGACGCCGGCGATGTCGGCCACCAGCTTGCCGATCCGGTAGGCCTGCTGGACGCGGAACTTCGAGGATCGGCCGTAGCCGCGCTGATCGATGGCGACGGCCTTGTAGCCGGCCGCCGCCAGCGCGGTCAGCTGATGACGCCACGAATACCAGGACTCCGGAAAGCCGTGGACCAGCACCACCAGCGGCCCTTCGCCTTCCTCCACCGCGTGGATTCGTGCGCCATTGACCTTGAGCATCCTGTGGATACGCGACATGCCTTGCTCCTGTTGTTTTCGGGGTTGTCGGTACGGCGAGATCAGCGCGAGGCCGGCTGCACCTTCGATGACGTGCTGCCCGGCTTTGGCGGGCTGCCGAAGTTGCGTTCGATCAGCGTCTGGCGGCCCTGCAGCCGGGTCAGCAGCCACTTGCCGATCACCCGGGCGATCATCGGCGGCGTCATCAAGGTCAGCGGCGGCTTGACCAGGTGGATCACCGCCAGGAACTTGCGGTACGAGGCGAGATCGTCGTGCACCAGCTCGACCAGCCGGTCCATGTACCAGTTGAGCGCGCGGAAATAGAACGGCCGCTTCGACTCCACATCCTTGACCCAGGGAAAGCGCAGCGTCTGTTCGCGGATCACGAACCAGGCGCCGTCGGCGATCCGGCTGATCGCACGGTAGTAGCGCTTCGGCAGCGCCGGGCTGTCCGCTGCATGCTGGCGCAGCAGCGCGCGCAGCTGCGCCACTTCCTGCAGCGTGATGGTCATGCCGAGGCCGGCCACCGGATCGGTGCTGGTATAGGCGTCGCCGATGGCGACCAGCGCGCGCGGCAGCTTGCGCAGCCGCTCGTAGCGGTAGCGCTGCATGCGCGGGCTGCGGAAGTTGTAGACCGGCGATGCCGGCTCCAGTCCGTCGATCAGCTCGGCGACCAGCGGCGACTGCATGCGCTTGGCGAACGCCTGGAACTCGGCGGCGTTGCGCGGCGGCGAATAGCAGTTGTATTCGATCAGCGAGGTCGACAGGATCGTCCGGCTGCTGTCGGTGTAGTACTGCGCGGCGTAGGTCTGCTCGTTGGGCCGGTAGGCGTAGCAGATCACCATCACCTTGTCGGTCCAGCGCCGTTCCGGCGGTACGTGATGGCGCATCGTCGAATAGAAGCAGTTGAGGATGTCCTGTTCCAGCTGCGGCGCGCCGGTGCCGATGCGTTCGAGGAACTCCGGCAGCCGCGTGTTCTTGCCCGAGGCATCGACGACGAAGGCCGCCGGCAGTACCTGCGGGCCGCCGGCCCCGTCGACGACGACGCCGATCACCTGGTTGCCGGCCGGGTCGTAGACCAGGTCCTGCATCTCGCTGTCGTAGCGGAAGTCGATTCCCGGCTCGTCATCGAGCCGGCGGCGGACACACCATTCGAGCAGCGGCCGGCTGGCGCAGACGATCTCGATGCCGCCCTTGCAGGCCTTTTTCCAGCTGCCGGCCAGACGCAGCTGGTACTGCTCGGCCATGTCGACCTTGAACGCGCCCTCGCGGACCATGTCGTCGATGATGCCGGGGAAGATCCGCTCCAGCTCCTGCTGGCCAGCGGTCAGCAGATGGTGCAGGTGCCAGCCCTGGGCCGCACCGGGACGGCCTTCGCTGCGATCGTGATGGCCGTCCTTCTCGAGCACCACGACCCGGCTGAAATGCTCGCGCAGCACCTTGGCCGTGGCGATGCCGGCAATGCTGCCGCCGACCACCACGGCGGTGCCGCGTCCGGCTCGGGTGATCGCGGCGAGATCCAGCGTTTCAGGCCGGATGGCTTGTGCCTGGCGCGCGCGCCGGCTGCTGCCGCTGGCGATGAACTTCTCGTAGTGCAGGCCGGCTCGCCGGAGGCCGGCCCGCGCCAGCCATTCCCGCGTGGCTTCGACCATCGCTGCCGGGCCGCACAGGTAGAGGTCGACATCGCCGTCGTTGAGCGCAACGGTTTCAAGCAGATCGGTGACCACGCCGACCGGGCCGTTCCAGCGCGGGTCCGGGCGGGCGACGATGCTGTGTACGGCCAGGCGCGGCTGCCGCGCCGTCAGCGCGCGCAGTTCGTCGAGCTTGCACAGATCCTCGAAGTGGGTGACGCCGTAGAGCAGCGTCACCGGCTGGTCGAGCGGCTGGCGCGCCAGCTGCTGCGCCATCGCCAGGATCGCCGACAGGCCGGTGCCGCCGGCGATTAGCACCACCGGCCGCAGCACTGGCCGCAGGTAGAAGCCGCCCTTGCTGCAGCGCAGGGACAGCACATCGCCCGGCTTGGCGGCGTGTCGCAGGTAGTCGGACATCGCGCCGTCCGGCAGCAGGCGGACGATGAACTCCAGCTGCGCGTCGTCGCGGGGCGGATGGGCGTACGAGTAGCTGCGCCACTGGCCGCTGCCGGGCACCTGGATCTGCGCGTACTGGCCGGGCCGGTAGTCGATCGCCGCACCGAGCCCGGAGGCGTCGATGCGCAGCAGCGCCGTGGTCGGCGATACCTGCTCGATGGCGGTGACCCGGCCTTCGCCGCTGATCAGCTGGGCGGCGTTGTCGCCGTACGGATACTGCAGTTCCAGCACGCAGTCCGATTGCACGGTGGTCTGGCAGGTCAGCAGCTTGCCGGCCTCGCGTTCGACATCGCTGAGCCCTTCGGCCCGGCCCATCGCGTAACGGCCGGACGTGCAGGCGCCGATGCAGGTGCCGCAGACGCCGCTCTGGCATTCGCTGACGATCGGCAGGCCGTGGGCCTCCGCCGCTTCGAGGATGGTCTGGTCGGCATCCACCGGCATGCGTCGTTCGACGCCGCCAAGGTAGCGGAGGGTGACTTCATGACGCATGACGGCGCTCCCGAAGGTTGCATTTCGAGGCTTCAGGATCACGGCCGCCGGCCCGGCCCACCATCACCCGAACCGGTGAACGGCGCCGCGCGCTCAAGGTGTGGCCACCGACAGTTCGGCGCGAATGCGCGCGCGCAGCAGGTCCTTGCGGATCTTGCCGGCGGCGGTGCGCGGCAGCTCGTCGACCAGGCGCAGATGCTCCGGGCATTTCTGCCAGGCCAGCCCCGCGCGCATCACGTAGGCCACTACGTCGTCGGCCGACAGCGTCGCGCCATCCTGGGTGCGCACGTAGGCGGCCACGCATTCGCCGAGGCGGGCGCAAGGGGCGGCCACCACGGCCGCTTCGAGAATCAGCGGATGCTGGTGCAGCACGTCCTCGATCTCCTTCGCGGAGATGTTCTCGCCGCCGCGGATGATCAGGTCCTTCTTGCGGCCGGTGATGGTCAGGGTGTCGTCGGCGGCCAGCACGCCGAGATCGCCGGTGCAGAAGTAGCCGTCGGCGGTGAATGCCGCCTTCGTCGCCTCCGGATCGGAATAGCCGAGGAACAGGCTGCCGCCGCGAACCTGGATTTCGCCTTCGCCGCCGCGCGCCAGTGCGCGGCCACTGGCGTCAACGATGCGGACCTCGTAGCCGTTGACCCGGCCATCGGTGCCGGCGCCGATTGATTCGGGATCATCGGGCCGCCGGCCGCAGGTGATGAATGGCGCTTCGGTGGCGCCGTAGCCGCGACAGGCATAGCCGGCAAAGCGCTTGCCGGCCCGCAGGATCAGCTCCGAAGGCACTGCCGCGCCGCCGCAGACGAACACCCGCAGCGGCAGGCGCGGGCGCCGGCTGGCTTCCATCGCCACCAGCAGCTCCTGCAGGAACGGCGTGGCGCCGACGGTCGCCGCGATGGCGTACTGATCGATCAGCTGCACCGCTTCCACGGCGTTCCAGCGCGCCATCAGCACCGTCGTCAGGCCCATCGAGAACGGCAGTTCCAGGCCGACCGTGTAGCCGGTGGCGTGGGTCACCGGCGACGGCATCAGCAGCGTATCGCCGCGTTTCAGGCCCCACTGGCCTACTGCCGCCAGCACCGACACCGGCAGGCTGCGATGGCTGTGCAGCACGCCTTTCGCCGGCCCGGTGGTGCCCGAGGTGTACATGATCAGCTTCACCGCATCGGCCGCGACCGGCGGCAGCGTCACCGGCTGCTCGCGGCCCGCCGCAACCAGCTGCTCGTAGCGCTGCGCGCCATCGCTGCGCACCTGCACCACGGCCTGCAGTGCCGGCAGATGCACGGCCAGCCGCTGCGCCATCGCGCCATGGTCGAAACTGCGCCAGATCCCTGGCACGAAAAGCACGCGGCTGCGGCAGTCGCCGAGGATCGCGAGCAGTTCCGCCTCGCGGTAGATCGGCACGATCGGATTGCAGACATAGCCGCCAAGACTGGCCGCGAGGTTGATCACCGCGGTCTCGGCCCAGTTCGGCAGCTGGAAGCTCAGCACGTCGCCGGGCCGCAGGCCGAGGTTCCACAGCGCCGAGGCCAGGCTGCGCGCCTCGTCGAGCACGGCGGCGAAGCTCAGCTTGCGGTCGCCGTCGATGAAAGCGATGGCGTCCGGCCGGTCGCGGGCGGCGGCGACCGCCAGTTCGGCAAGGGTCGGCGCGGCCGGGCCGGCCGGGGAAAGCGGGCGCTGGTGCGCCAGGCGTTGCCAGTCGAGACGGTCCATGGCGACGGCACCTAGCGACCGGTGAACACCGGCTTGCGCCGTTCGCGGAAGGCGTTGAGCCCTTCCTGGTGGTCGGCCGTCAGGTTCGACAGGTTCTCGTAGGCCAGGCCGGTATCGAAGATCGTGTGGGCAATCGCCTTCAGCGGCAGGTTGGTCACCACCTTGGTCCAGCGGATCGCCTTGGTCGCGCCGGCCGCCAGCTCGCGGGCCAGGCCGTAGACGGCGGCATCGAGCGCCTCCGGCGCCACCACCTTGTTGATCAGGCCGATGCGTTCGGCTTCCTCGGCCTTGGCCATCTTGCCGGTCAGCAGGTACTCCTTGGCGCGTGCGTAGCCGACCAGCTGCGGCCAGATGATCGCGCCGCCATCGCCGGCGACGAAGCCGACCGAGACATGGGGATCGCCGATCGAGGCGTTGCTGCTGGCGATGATGACGTCGCAGAACAGCGCGATCGACGCGCCCAGCCCGGCAGCGGCGCCGTTGAGCCGGCAGATCAGCGGCTTCTCCAGATCGAGCTGGCCGAACAGGATGCGCTTGGCCTCGCTGGCGGTGTTCAGGAACACCGCCGGATCGTCGATCGCCGCCTGCAGCCAGACCAGATCGCCGCCGGCGCAGAAGGCCTTGCCTTCGCCGGTCAGCACCAGCACGTCGGAATCGCTGTCGTCGGCAAGGTCGCGGAACAGCCGCGACAGCTCCTCGTGCAGCTCGCCGTTGACGGCGTTCATCGCGTCGGGCCGGCTGATGCTGGCCGTGAGGATGCGGCCCTCGCGGCTGAACTTGATCGTGCGGTACTGCTGGTCTTCGATGCGCATGTCGGTCGGGTCTTCGTGCGGGGGTTTCAGGGGTGTTCGCTCAAGGCTTCGAGCGCCTGGTCGGCCGAGCCGTGCAGGCTGTCGAGCATCAGCGCGCGGCGGTAATAGCGGCCGATGCGCAATTCCTGGGTCACGCCCATGCCGCCGTGCAGCTGCACGGCTTCGCGGGTGATGTGCCGCAGCGCGCGGGCAACCTGGACGCGCAGCACCAGCACCTGGCGCGACAGCGCCGGTGCCGCGTGATCGAAGGCCTCGGCCACCGAAGCGACCAGTGCCTCGCATTCGCGCTGGCGCATCAGCATTTCCACCAGCCGGTGCTGCAGGGCCTGGAAGCCGAGCAGCGGCTGGCCGAACTGGCGGCGTTCGCGCAGGTATTCGGCGCTGTCGCGATTGGCGCCGCGCATCATTCCCAGTGCTTCGGCGGCCGCCAGGATCACGCCGCGGGCATCAGCGGCCGCGATCGCCGCCGTGCCGTTGCAGAGCCATTCCGCAGGCGACTGTGCGAAGCGCAGGTCGGCGGCGACGCCGTCGTCGATCGTCCGGTAGCGCTGCAGCTGCAGGCCGGGCGCTGCGGCATCGACGAGAAACATCGCCGGCTGGCCGCGCTCGGCATTGATCGCCGACACCAGAAAGCCGTTGCAGATATCGGCGCCGATGACCATCGCTTTGTCGCCGTCGAGCCGCCAGCTGGCAGTGGAGCCCGCAGCGCACCTGGTCGCCGTGCTGGCGAGGCCGTCGCCACCGGTCTCGCGGTGCGCGTAGCCAAGCGGCTGCGCGCCGGTGATCAGGCCTTCGAGCAGCGCGCGGCGGCGATCCGGGTCGGCCACCTGACCGATGATCGCGACCGGCTCGGCAAACACCGTGGCCAGCGGCTCGCGCCACAGCGCTTCGCCGGCAGCGGCGTACAGCGGCAGCAGGTCAGCCAGCGGCGCGGCGCCATCATCGTGCTCCGGGCGCAGCAGCTCGAAGCAGCCCATCGCCTGCAGTTCGGCCCAGCGTTCCGGCGAATGGCCCTGCGGCAGGCGGCCGTAGTCGCGCCACTGGCCGGCGTCGTAGCGCTCGCGGTTGTAGCGGGCCAGGGTTTCCTCGAACAGCTGCAGCGCGTCGTTGTCCATCACACGCGCAGCGCCGTCTTGGCGATGATGCCGCGCTGGATCTCGTTGCTGCCGCCGTAGATGCTCGCGGCGCGGCTGTGCAGATGCTCGTGCAGCAGGCCGGGCAGCCGGGGATCGCCGTGGCGGTAGCCGTCGAGATCGCCGTGGAGGCCTTCGATCTGGAAGGCCAGGCCGTCGCGGGCCAAGAGGTCGGTGATCGCGTCGTGGATCGCCTGCTGCAGTTCCGAGCCGCGAATCTTCAGCAGCGAGGCATCGACCGGATGCTCGCGTCCGGCCTCGGCTTCCAGCACGGCGGCATAGGCGGTGGCGCGCAGGCTGTGGAACTGCACCTCCAGCTCGGCGGTACGGCGGCGGAACGTCGGGCTGTCGTGGCGCGCTGCGGCGATCGAGTGCAGGACGCCGAGCAGATGCCAGGCCTTGCCGATTTCGGTGACCAGCAGCCGCTCGCGGCCGACGATGAACTTGGCGATCGTCCAGCCGTCGCCTTCCTGGCCGACCCGCTGCTCGACCGGCACCTCGACGTCATCGAAGAACACCTCGTTGACATGCTGGCCGCCATCGAAGGTGTCGATCGGCCGCACCGTCACGCCGGGGCTCTTCAGATCGATCAGCAGGAAGGAAATGCCTTGCTGCGGCTTGCCGCCGGCCTGGGTGCGGACCAGGCAGAAGATCCAGTCGGCCCACTGCGCCATGGTCGTCCAGGTCTTCTGGCCGTTGACCCGGTAATGGCTGCCGCTGCGTTCGGCGCGCAGCTTCAGCGACGCCAGATCCGAGCCCGAGCCGGGTTCGGAAAAGCCCTGGCACCACCACTCGGTCGAATCGCGGATCGGCCCGAGGAAGCGCGCCCGCTGCGCATCGTTGCCGAACGCGCACAGCACCGGTCCGAGGAACGAGGTGCCGAAATGGGTCAGCCACGGCGTGCCGGCGCGCTCCAGCTCCTCGATGAAGATGAAGCGCTGCAACGGCCCCCAGCCCGCGCCGCCCTGGGCCTTCGGCCAGTGGCCGATGAACCAGCCCCGGGTCTGCAGCAGCTGCTGCCAGCGGATGCGCTGCTCGCGCGTGAAGTACTGGTGCTGGCGCATCCGCGTGCGGATGTCGGCCGGCACCTGGTCGCGGCAGAACGCGCGCAGCTCGGCGCGGAACCGCGCGGCATCGAAGCCCGCCGCCGCTGCAGCGCGCTGGACGGCGCTGCGCTCCGGCTCGCTGAACGCCGGGCCCGCCTTCGCCGCAGTTGCCGATTCTCCGAACACCCGGTGCCTCCGCTTCGACCTGCGCCATTGTTCGACTGGCCGGCGGTGCGGAAAATCACGCAATCAAGGGCTGGTGGCGACCCATTCGGGGGGCGGCGCGCGGCCTGGGGTTTGCCCGCTGCGAGCCATCCCTATAGTTTGGCCGGGCCTCAAATGAGACCGATCTCATGCATATAGCCGAAAGATCCGATTTTCCGATGGGAGCGGCGTTCGAGCGCTTGTCCGCGTCCTGGCATCGCTGTCGCGGCATGCATCTGGATCACGATCTCGATCTGCCGCTCGAACCGGTGACCGACAGCCAGCTGCGCAAGCTGTTGCAGCGCGACGCCCGTCTGGCGGCGGTGGCCCGGCAGGAGCTGGAGATGATGTCCCGGGCGGTTGCCGATACCGGCCACGTGCTGGTGGTCATCGACGATCAGGGCTTCATCGCCGCCGTTGCCGGCGATGTCCACCATGCCGGCGATACCCTGCGCCGGCTGCGCCTGGGCGTCGATCTGAGCGAGGCCAGTTTCGGCACTACCGCGCCGGGGACCGCGCTCGCCGATCGGCAACCGATCCTGGTGCGTCGCAGCGATCACTTTCTGACCCGGCTGCGGCAGCTGGAATGCCTGGCCGCGCCGATCTTCACGCCCGGTGGTGACGTGCTGGGCGTGCTCGGCGTTTGCAGCGACCAGCGGCCATTGCTGCCCGGCATCGTGGACATGGTCCAGAGCGCGGTGCTGCGGATGGAGCGACAGCTGCTGCGCGAACTGGGCAGCCCGAAGATTCTTCGCCTGCATCCGCACCCTTGCGGCCTCGGCGGCATCTCGGAAGGGCTGATCGCCGTCGGCAAGGATGGCGAGATCCTCGGCGCCAACACGATCGCCGCGCAGCTCCTGGGCATCACCCAGCAACATGCCGTCGGCCGTCCGCTGGATGGCTTCTTCGAGGTCAGCCCGCTGCGACTGCGGTCGATCGCGAACGGCATCGCGACCGTGCGGATCAACGGGGGCCTGAGCGTGGCCGCCACGCTGGTCGAAGTGGGCGATCTCGAACGGCGTGCGGTGCGTGCCAGCGGGCTTCCGGAAGGACCGGGCGACACCCGATCGCGGAGCCCGGACCTGCGCCTTCTGGACCAGCTGACCCGACGCGAGATCGACGTGCTCCGTCATCTCGATAACGGGCACTCGAACCTCGAAATCGCCCGTGCGATCTTCGTGTCCGAAGACACGGTGAAGTACCACCTGAAGAACATCTACACGAAACTGGCCGTCGGCAGCCGCTTGCAGGCGATCGCTACCGCACGCGAGCTGAAGCTGATCCGCTAGGACACGCGCGCTGCCGACGACCGGGACGCGCCTCAGCCGATCAGCTGCTGGCGCAGCGCGATGGCGACGGCGTGGGCGCGGTCGGCGGCGCCGAGCTTTTCGTAGATCTTCTTCAGGTGCGATTTCACCGTTTCCTCGGTGATCGTCAGCGTCCGCGCGATCATCTTGTTGCTCAGGCCATCGGCCAGCGCTTCGAGGATCTGCATCTCGCGCACCGACAGCGCGCCGCGGTCGTCGGCGCTGCGCGCGTCCTGCACCAGGCGCCGGAGCAGCGGCATGGTGATCTCGGCCTGCAGGTAGCCGCCGCCGCTGGCCACCGAGCGCACCGCGCGCAGCAGGTCGCTGCTTGAGGCGCTCTTCAGCAGGTAGCCGCGGGCGCCGGCGTTCATCGTGCTCCAGACATAGCCGGGGTTGTCGTACATCGTGAACACGATGATCCGGGTGTCCGGATGCGCGGCGATGATGTCGGCGATCGCGCTCATGCCGCTCTGGCCCGGCATCTTCAGATCGATGACCACCACCTCCGGATACGGCTGCAGCGCTTCCATGCTGCGGATGCCGCTCTGCGCATCGCCGGCCTGGCCGACGACGGAGATGTCGGCTTCCTGATCGAGCATCCGCGCGATGCCCTGGCGCAGCACATGGTGATCGTCGATCAGGAAGACGCGGGTCGCGGCGGTCACGATCCGCTCCCCGGCAGTCGCACTTCGATCCGGGTGCCGCGCCGGCCGGCGCCGGCCTCGACGATCAGCCGGCCGCCGGCTGCCTCGGCGCGTTCGCGCATCGTCATCAGGCCGTAGTGGCCGATCGGCACCTGATCGGGATCGAAGCCGAGGCCGTCGTCGCTGATGCTCAGCACCACTTGGCCGTGGCGCGGTTCGAGCACGACGTCGACAGTCGACGCCTGCGCGTGCTTCTGGATGTTCAGCAGCGCTTCCTGCAGCAGCCGGAACAGCATCGCGTCCTGCCGCGAGCGCCAGTCGCGCAGGCGCGGATCGATGCGGCAGCTCAGGCGGTACGGCGCGATGTCCGAATGGCGGGCCAGATGCTCGCTGGCGGCTTCGAAGAAGCCCAGTTCGTCGAGCACCGTCGGCCGCAGCTCGTTCATGATCGAGCGGACATCGTGGTTGCAGGCGCGCACCGTGACCTCCAGCTCAAGGAGCTTTTCGCGCAGCGCCGCGCGGTCATCGAGCCCGGCCATGCATTGCTCCAGCCCTTGGCGCAGGCCGAACAGGTGGCCGCTCATGCGATCGTGCAGCTCGCCGGAGATGTTGCGCCGTTCTTCTTCCTGAACCTGGGCAAAGCGGCGCAGCACCGCCTGATAGCGCTCGCCGGACTCGCGCAGGCTGCGCGCGTGTTCGAGGATCAGCTGGGCGTGCTCGCGGGCCCAGTCGGCGAGGATCGCGCCCATGAAGCCGGCGAAGCCGAGCAGGAAGAACTGGGTGGTCAGCGTCAGCCAGGTTTCGCGGCCGGCATCGCCGCTGTACAGCGGTTCGGCGAAGAAGATCAGCACGGTGACGAAGCAGTTGAAGCAGGCGATGCCGATCGATTCGAGCACGCCGAAGCGGATCGCGACCGACATCTGGGTGAAGTAGAAGAACGGGTACAGGATCGAATCGATGCCGCCGGTGAACAGGCAGATCATGCCGGCCAGCACCGGATCGCCGAAGGTGGTGATCACGGCGGTGCGCCGGATGTTGCGGGTCCGCCCGGCTTCCCGGTGCGCCCACAGGCCGTAGACCACGCCGGCCGCGTAGACCGCCCAGACCGGCGTCGGGCCGAGCGCGTAGCCGTGGCCGCGCAGCACCACGAACCAGCCGATCAGGCCGATATTGCGCAGCCAGCGGATGTCCTTCTCGGCGCGCCGCAGGCGCTGCTCGTCGTGCCCGGCTTCGACCCACTGCGGCGTCCGGTCGAGCCAGGGCAGATCGGGCGAGGCGGTCCAGGGACGGGTCATGGCGGCCACCGGCAGCACAAGGGGGCGCCAGCATACCCCGCAGCGATTCCGCCTCGGCGCGCGGCCGGCACTAGAGTTTCAGGCCGCTCTGGCGCTCGAAATCGGCGAGGTCGAAGTAGTCGCTGAAGCGGGTGATCCGGCCGCCGCGCAGCTCGAACACGCCGGTCACCGGCAGCACCACACGGGTGCCGTTGCGCATCGTGAAGCGGTCGATGCGCTCGGCGATCACCAGGCCCGGCGCGGCCGCGAGGCTGACGACATCGAGGCTCGCGGCCTCGAAGGCTTCGAGGAAGGCGACGAAGATCTGCCGGATGCCGGCGATCCCGGTGATCGGCGCGACCGGCACGTTGTGGTAGACCGCGTCGGCGGCGAAGTAGCCGCACAGCGCATCGATGTCGCGGCCGGTCCAGGCGCCGAGAAAAGCGCGGACCCGGCGTTCGCAGGCGTCCTGGGGATCAAGGTGGGCGTTCATGTGCGACTCCAGTGCGATGCGGTTCGGAAGGGATGGCCGGCCTACTGGGCGATGAAGCCGCCGTCGACCGCCAGGCAGTGGCCGGTGACGAAGCCCGCCTGATCCGAGGCCAGCCACAGGGCCGCGCCGGCGATGTCTTCCGGGCTGGCGATCCGCTTCATCGGATTCATCGCCATCAGCGCTTCGCGCAGGCCGGGCTGATCGCTGGCCAGCGCATCGAGCATCGCCGTGTCGACCATGCCGGGACACAGCGCATTGACCCGGACGCCCTGTGCCGCCACGTTCAGCGCCGTCGATTTCACCAGGCCGACCACCGCGTGCTTGCTGGCGACATAGGCGGCAAGGCCCGGCGCGCCGATCAGCCCGGCCACCGAGGCGGTGGCGACGATCACGCCCGAGCCGCGCGCCAGCATCGCCGGCAGCGCCGCCTTGATGGTGCGGAAGGCGCCCATCAGGTTGATGTCGATCACCTGCGCGAAGGCGGCTTCCGGGCAGTCCCAGACATCCATCAGGGCGCCAAGGATGCCGGCATTGGCGAACACCACCTGCGGCGCGCCGAAGGCAGCTGCACCGGTGGCGAACAGCGCGTCGAGGTCGGCCTGCCGGCGTACGTCGCAGCGGGCCGACGCCGTCGGTGCACCGACCTCGGCCAGCAGGGCGACGGTGTCCGCCAGCCCTGCGGTGGCGATGTCGCCGACGATCAATTTCGCGCCGGCACGGCCGGCGGCCAGCGCGATCGCCCGGCCGATGCCGGAGGCCGCGCCGGTGACCAGCACGGTCCGGCCGGCGAGACCGCTGCTCACGACTGCGGCCCGCTGGATTTGCGGATGAAGCCGTAATACCGGTTCGATGGCTTGCCGCCGGCCGCCCGGTACTCGGCCCTGGCCTGGGCCAGCAGATCGTTGCGCCAGGGCTGTTCGGCCATCTCCTTTTGCAGGTTGAACAGGCCGGCTGCGTTGCCGGCGAGGATCGCCGACTTGATCTTGCCGTCGGCCGCGCCCAGCGCCGCGTAGCCGTGCGCCTTCTGCATGGCCTGCGGAATCTCGATGCGCCGGAACGCTTCGATCTGCCACTGCGGCGAGCCGTACCAGACCGAATCCGTGCCCCAGACCACGTGGTCCGCGCCCATGCCCTTGATCAGCGTGCCGAGCAGCGCTGCCGCGAGCTTGGGATGGGTGACCGCGCAACTGCCGAAGGTGGTGCCCAGCTCGGCGTAGACATTGCTGACGCCGAATGTCGCCGGCACTTCGGCAAGCTGGGTCACCCAGTCGATCTGGCCGGTCTTGTCGAACTCGGCGAGCACAGGGTCCGGGCTCGACAGGAAGTTGCGGAAGCCGCTGTGGTAGATCACGAACTTCAGGCCCGGCCAGTCCTTCGCCGCCTTGCCGACGTCGTCGACCATCGCGTGCCGCCAATGGGTCATGGTCCGCTGGTAGTCGTCCGGCAGCAGGCCCTTGTGGATGCAGACGGTGCGGATGCCCGACTTCATCATCTTCTCGTAGGCCGGGTACATCAGCTTTTCGTCGTCGAGCCGCCAGGGGTACTGGGAGTTCTCGAACGGATCGCCGAGCGTGTAGCCCTTCCAGCCATCCGGCTTGTACAGCTCGATGGCCTTGTCGATCTCTTCCAGCCAGCCTTTCTGGCCCGGCGCCATCACGCTGTGGCAGAGCATGCGCCGCGAGCCCGCCGCCTCGTTGACCAGCCGGCGCGCCTGTTCCAGCCCGGCATTGCCGACGATCACGTTGTCGCCCTGTTCGGACGGCGCGGCGCTGACCAGGCCGATGGTGGTGTCGCTGTCGAAGTACACCTCCTTCAGGAAGTGATCGAACTTGTAGCGTTCGATGCTGACGCCTTCGCGCGCCATCACCGGATTCCAGTTCTTGGCGTACTCGCCAAGCGCCAGCACGATGGTCTTCTTGTAGTCGTCGCGCACGAAATGCAGCTGCACGTCGATGATCGGCTGGTCGCGCAGCCGGGCGCGCAACGCGTCGGCGGCGTCCGGGTCGAGTGCTGCGGCATCGGCGTCGTTGAAGTAGCTGCCGAACACCGTGTTCATCGCCAGGAAAGCCGCACTCATGCCGGCGCCGCTGCGCAGGAAATCGCGACGGCTGACACCGAGCATGCGGCTGTGGGCGGCGGTCAGCTGGGCGAGTTCGTGCTCCACCCGCCGCTGTGCCGGCGTCTGCGCGATCGGCAGGAACTCGCCGTTGGAAATCATCCGGGTCGGCACCGGCCAGCCCGTCTTGCCATCGTCCAGCGAGGCCAGTTCGCCGATCTGCCTGTCATCGAGCCACATGCGCGTCCCCCGTTCGCGGACGGCCACGGCTGGCACCGGAGGGGTGCATGCCACGTGTCCATCTCGGCGGCCAGCATGGTGGTCACCGCCGGCTGCCGGTATCACGCGACTCAGGGTTTGCCGCGACTCGTTCGGGGGGCGCAGTCGGTGCCTTGCGGCCGTGCGCCGGCCCGGGATTGCGCGCCTAATGTCGCGGTCTGCTCAAGGGCGCCCCGGCGCGAGCATTGCTTTACGCTTTTCCCCGACTCCTTCTGGACGGAACCGCCTCATGCATGACGACAGCGCCGGTGAATGGCGAGCCCTTCAAGCCCTGCAGCGGGCGGGGGTGGTGGACGCCGACCTGCTGGTCGCGCTGCTGCGGGAAGCGGGGGTCGGACTGGTGGACCGCACGCAGAATCCGATGCTGTGCCGCTGGGTGCCGGTGACCGAGCGGCCGGTGCCGCCGGAGGCCGACACGCTGATCCGCACGATCACCCGCACCGACGGTGACCGGACGACCGTGCGCGGCTACTGGCTGGAAGGACTGCGCGGGCCGCTGGACTGACCGCCGTAGCCGGCAGCGGGACCGCGTGCCGCGCGGTCAGTCGTCGCGCATTTCCAGGCTGCGGTTGATGCCCAGCGCCATCAAGGTGCCGACCGCGCCGGACAGCAGGTACAGGCCGACATAGCCGACGCCGAAACGGCTGGCGATGAACAGTGCGGCCAGCGGTGCGAACGCCGCGCCGACCAGCCAGGCGAGATCCGAAGTGATGATCGCGCCGCTGTAGCGGTAGCGGCTCGGGAAGGTGGAATTGATCGCGCCGGCCGCCTGCGCATGGGTGAAGCCGAGCAGCACGAACCCGCCGAGCACGAACAGCAGCGCGCCGATCAGGCTGCCCTTGACGAACATCGGCAGCAGGCCGATCAGGCTGAACAGCGCGATCAGGCCGGCGCCGAGCGCCAGCGTGGCGCGGCGGCCGATGCGATCGGCGATCTGGCCGGACAGCAGCATGCCGACGATGCACAGCAGCGCGCCGAACATCTGCACGCTCAGGCATTCGACGACGCTGACCTTCTCGGTGGTCAGCAGCGTGACCCAGGACAGCGGGAACACGGTGACGACATGGAACAGCGCGAAGCTGGCCAGCGGCGCGAAGGCGCCGAGCACGATGCCGGCGCGCTGGCTGCTCAGCAGCTCGCCGATCGGCGACGGCTCCAGTTCACGGGTCTGCAAGAGCGCGGTGAACTCCGGCGTCACCACCAGCCGCAGGCGGGCGAACAGCGCCACCACGTTGATCGCGAACGCCACGCAGAACGGATAGCGCCAGCCCCAGACGAGGAAATCTTCCGGCTTCAGCGACGACACCAGGAACGCGAACAGGCCGGCGGCGATGAAGAAGCCGATCGGCCCGCCGAGCTGCGGCAGCATCGCGAACCAGCCTCGGCGGTTCTCGGGTGCATTGAGTGCCAGCAGCGACGGCAGGCCGTCCCAGGAGCCGGCCAGGCCGATGCCCTGGGCCATGCGCATCAGCGCCAGCAGCACGATCGACCATTCGCCAAGCGTCTTGTAGCCGGGCAGGAAGGCGATGCCGGCCGTGGCGGTGCCGAGCACGAACAGCGCGATCGTCAGCTTCGAGCCGCGCCCGTAGCGTTCGTGGATCAGCCGGAACAGCACCGAGCCGAACGGCCGCGCGACGAAGGCCAGCGAAAAGATCGCGAACGCGTAGAAGGTGCCGGTGCGTGCGTCGACGAACGGGAAGAACACCGACGGAAACACCAGCACCGAGGCGATGCCGAAGACGAAGAAGTCGAACATCTCCGACAGCCGGCCGATGACCACGCCGATGGCGATCTCGCCGGGCGAAACCGAGGCGTGATGCGCGCCGGCCATAGGGGGCAGCGCGGAGCTGGGGTGGGCGGTGGTCAGGGCCATCGGGCGCAATCCGGGTGCGGGCCGGGGGTTTCCGGCGCCGAGACTTTCGCACGGGTGGCCGCCTGCGCCCATTGGACAATTGGTCCAATCGCGCGCCCGCACCCTGCGGCCCAGACTGCGTCTCGCAATCCTGCCACTGCGCCCGTCGCGAATTCCGTCATGTCTGCCCGATCGCTGCGCCTAGTCACCACCTTGTGCCTGACCGCGCTGTCCGCGCTGCTGTCCGGCTGCAACCTCGTCACGCTCGATGCGGCCGGCGACATCGCCCGCCAGCAGGGCGACCTGATCGTGGTGTCCACCGTGCTGATGCTGCTGATCGTGGTGCCGGTGATGGCGCTGACCGGCTGGTTCGCCTGGCATTACCGCGCGTCCAACCGCCGCGCCACCTATGCGCCGGAGTGGAATCACTCCACGCAGCTGGAGCTGGTGATCTGGTCGGCGCCGCTGCTGATCATCATCGCGCTCGGCGCGGTGACCTGGATCAGCACCCACACGCTCGATCCGTTCCGCAAGCTCGATCGCCTCGACGCGACGCGCGCCGTGCCGGCCGACGTCAAGCCGCTGAAGGTGCAGGTGGTGGCGCTGGACTGGAAGTGGCTGTTCATCTACCCGGACTACGGCATCGCCACGATCAACGAGCTGGCCGCACCGGTGGATGTGCCGATCGAATTCCAGCTCACCTCGTCGACGGTGATGAACACCTTCTACGTGCCGACCCTGGCCGGCATGATCTACACGATGCCGGCGATGGACACGCGCCTGCACGCGGTGATCAACCAGGCCGGCGACTACGAGGGCATGTCCGCGCACTACAGCGGCGCCGGCTTCTCGCACATGCGCTTCCGCTTCAAGGGTCTCGACGGTGCGGCCTTCGACCAGTGGGTGGCCCAGGTGCGCGCGGCACCGGCCGAGCTGAGCCGCGACGAATACCTGCGCCTCGAACGGCCCAGCGAGAAGGAGCCGGCGCGCCATTACGGCAAGGTGGTCGCGGGCCTCTACGACGCGGCGCTGAACCTGTGCGTCGACCCGACCAAGATGTGCATGCGCGACATGATGGCGATCGACGCGCGCGGCGGCCTCGGGCTGGCCAATGTCTACAACGTCGCCCAGCTGCGCTACGACGCCGACCGCCGGCGTGATCGCACGGCCGCCACGCCGGACCGCTACGTCACCGCGCTGTGCACCGTTGCGCCGGATGCCTACATGAGCCCGGTCGATCCGCCGCACTACGGCGGCGCGCGGCTCGCGCCCTGAACACTGGCCATCGCGCCGGCCCTGATTCCACGCCCAGATTCCACGGACTGAGCTTTCCATGACGCCTGCATCCGCCGAACCCCGCTCCGAGCTGGCGACCTTGCTGTTCGGTCGCCTGAGCCTCGATTCCATTCCGTACCACGAGCCGATCATCGTGATGACCTTCCTGGTCGCCGCGCTGGCCGGCACCGCCGTGCTGGCCTGGATCACCCGGGCCCGCGCCTGGGGCTGGCTGTGGCGCGACTGGATCTGCTCGATCGACCACAAGAAGATCGGCGTGATGTACATGATCCTCGGCTTCGTGATGCTGCTGCGAGGCTTCGCCGACGCGATCATGATGCGCGCCCAGCAGGCCATGGCCTTTGGCGACGCGGCTGGCTACCTGCCGCCGCACCACTACGACCAGATCTTCACCGCCCACGGCGTGATCATGATCTTCTTCGTGGCGATGCCGTTCGTCACGGGGCTGATGAACTACATCGTGCCGCTGCAGATCGGTGCCCGCGACGTGGCCTTTCCGTTCCTCAACAACTTCAGCTTCTGGATGACCACGGCCGGCGCGCTGCTGGTGATGCTGTCGCTGTTCGTCGGCGAGTTCGCGACCACCGGCTGGCTGGCCTTCCCGCCGCTGTCGGGTGCCGACTACAGCCCCGGCGTCGGTGTGGATTACTACATCTGGGCCTTGCAGATCGCCGGTGTCGGCACGCTCTTGTCGGGCGTCAACCTGATCGTGACGATCGTGAAAATGCGCGCGCCCGGCATGACCCTGATGAAGATGCCGGTGTTCACCTGGACCGCGCTGTGCACCAACGTGCTGATCGTCGCCGCGTTCCCGGTGCTGACGGCGGTGCTGCTGCTGCTCGGCCTGGACCGCACGGTGGGGACCAACTTCTTCACCAATGATTTCGGCGGCAACCCGATGATGTACGTGAACATGATCTGGATCTGGGGCCACCCCGAGGTCTACATCCTGATCCTGCCGCTGTTCGGCGTGTTCTCCGAAGTGGTGTCGACCTTCGCCGGCAAGCGCCTGTTCGGCTACACCTCGATGGTCTACGCGACGGTGGTGATCACCATCCTGTCGTACCTCGTGTGGCTGCATCACTTCTTCACGATGGGCTCGGGCGCCAGCGTCAACAGCTTCTTCGGCATCACGACGATGATCATCTCGATCCCGACGGGTGCGAAGCTCTTCAACTGGCTGTTCACGATGTACCGCGGCCGCATCCGCTTCGAGCTGCCGATGCTGTGGATGATGGGCTTCATGTTCACCTTCGTCGTCGGCGGCATGACCGGCGTGCTGCTGGCGGTGCCGCCGGCCGACTTCGTGCTGCACAACTCGCTGTTCCTGATCGCGCACTTCCACAACGTGATCATCGGCGGCGTGGTGTTCGGCGTGTTCGCGGCGGTCAGCTACTGGTACCCGAAAGTGTTCGGCTACAGGCTCAACGTGTTCTGGGGCAAGGTGTCGTTCTGGTGCTGGCAGATCGGCTTCCTGTTCGCCTTCATGCCGCTTTACGTGCTCGGCCTGATGGGCGTGACTCGCCGGGTCAGCCATTTCGAGGACATGAGTCTGCAGCCGTTCTTCGTGGTCGCGGCCTTCGGCGCGGTGCTGATCGGCGTCGGCATCCTGGCCTCGCTGATCCAGTTCTATGTCAGCTACCAGCGCCGCGAGCAGCTGCGCGACGTGACCGGCGATCCCTGGGATGGCCGCACCTTGGAATGGGCCACCTCGTCGCCGCCGCCAGAATACAACTTCGCGTTCACGCCGCGCGTGCATGACATCGACGCCTGGTGGGACATGAAGCGCGGCGGCTATCAGCGGCCGACCACCGGCTTCCTGGCGATCCACATGCCGAAGGGCACCTCGGCCGGCATCATCCTGGCCGGCATCAGTGCGGTCGTCGGCTTCGCGCTGATCTGGCACATCTGGTGGCTGGCGGTGGCCAGCTTCGCGAGCCTGGTCGGCTTCGCGATCTTCCACACCTTCAATCTGAATCGCGATTTCCACATCCCGGCGGACGAGGTGGCGCACGTCGAAAGCGCGCATACCCGCGCGCTCGCCGTGAACGGAGCCTGAGCCGATGTCCGCAAGCAATGCTGTGATGGCCGCTGAAGGCGCGGACCGCTGGCTGGTCCGCGAGGACCTGCACGCCCAGCCGGGCACCATGCTCGGCTTCTGGCTGTACCTGATGAGCGACTGCCTGATCTTCGCCTGCCTGTTCGCGATGTATGGCGTCGTCGGCCACAACTACGCGGCGGGCCCAAGCCCGAAGGATCTGTTCGAGCTGCCGCTGGTCGCGGTCAATACCGCGATGCTGCTGTTCAGCTCGATCACCTACGGCTTCGCGATGATCGAGATGCAGCGCCGGCGCGTGAACGCGACGATCGGCTGGCTCGCCGTCACCGGCCTGTTCGGCCTGGCCTTCGTCGGCATCGAGCTGTACGAGTTCCAGCACCTGATCCACGAGGGCGCCGGGCCGCAGCGCAGCGCCTTCCTGTCGGCGTTCTTCGCGCTGGTCGGCACCCACGGCCTGCACGTCAGCTTCGGCATCGTCTGGCTGGTGACCCTGGTGTTCCAGCTCAAGCGCTGGGGCCTGACCGACGCCACGCGCCGGCGGCTCGCTTGCTTGTCGATGTTCTGGCATTTCCTCGATCTGATCTGGATCGGCGTCTTCACCTACGTGTATCTGATGGGAGTGCTGCGATGAGTGCCGCCGACCTGCACAAGGCTTCCGCCAACGCCGAGTTCGTCCACGGCCACGACGAGGCGCATGACGACCATCACGACGACGGCATTCCCCACGCCGCGTTCAAGGACTACCTGATCGGCTTCCTGCTGTCGGTGCTGCTGACGGCGGTGCCGTTCTGGCTGGTGATGGCCGATGTGCTGCCGTCGAAGCACGCCACCACGGCGATCATCGTGGTGTTCGCCATCGCCCAGATGCTGGTCCACATCGTCTACTTCCTGCATCTCGACAGCCGTTCGCAGGGCGGCTGGAACATGCTGGCGGCGATCTTCACCGTGGTGCTGGTGGTGATCACCATCGCCGGCTCGCTGTGGGTGATGTTCCACATGAACGACAACATGATGCCGGCGATGGTGCACGAGATGGGCACTTCGCCCTGATGAAGCGCCGCCGCCTCGCCCTGATGGCGGTACTGGCGGCGGCATTCGTCGGGCTGCTGCTGCTCGGCAACTGGCAGCTGGCGCGGCGCGAGTGGAAGCGGGCGCTGGTCGAACAGGTGGCGCAGCATCTGGCCGCGTCACCGGTGCCGGTGCCCGGCCCCGGGCAGTGGCAGGCCATCGGCCGCGATGACGCCTATCGTCGGCTGCGCGCCGAAGGCGTGTTCCACCACGATCTCGAAGCCTGCACACAGGCGGTCACCGAACGCGGCCCCGGCTGCTGGGTGCTGACGCCGCTGCAGACGGATGCCGGCGACTGGCTGCTGGTCAATCGCGGTTTCGTCGACGAGGGTCATCGTGATCCGGCAAGCCGCGCCGCCGCGCAGGTCGCAGGGCCGGTCACCGTCACCGGCCTGCTGCGGCTCAGCGAGCCGAACGGCGGTTTCCTGCGCCACAACGACCCGGCCGGCAACCGCTGGCATTCGCGCGATGTCGCCGCGATCGCCGCCGCCCGCGGCCTGCCGCCGGATCGCGTGGCGCCGTACTTCCTCGACGCCGACGCCGAATCGAGCGTCCCCGGCGGCCCGGCTGGCGGCCTGACGGTCATCCGCTTCGCCGACAACCACCTGGTCTACGCGCTGACCTGGTACGGGCTGGCGCTGATGGTGCTGGTGGCGATCTGGATGCTGCTGCGAATGCCGGCAGGCAAAAGCAAACTTCCGGCGCTCTGACGCGCTCGGCGGGGTGCGCTGCGAATGCCGGGAAGCAAAAGCAACCGTTAAACGCAAAGGCGCCAAGTGAAAAGAAAGGACGCGCGGTTTCAAACATCAAGTGCAACACTTTCAAAGGAGGTGTTGCATGGGGAAGCACTACGAGCAACTGAGCGCAGAAGAGCGCGCGGTGATTATGTTGATGCGAAGCACAGGAGCGAGTGTCCGGGCGGTAGCTGAGCAATTGAGCCGTTCGGCGAGCACGATTTCACGCGAGCTTCGTCGGAACGGTGATCGGAGTGCATCAGGCCGTTCTGCTTTGGGCCGGGCACGGAAAGCAGGAGATGTTGGCTATGACGCAACTCGAGCGGGTCACCGCGCTCGACGCATGCGCCGAAAGCCCCGGCGTCTGCGCAAGCTGTGCCGATCGAGCCCGCTGTGGCAGCAGGTGGTGAAATGCCTTCGCTGGCGATGGTCACCGGAACAGATCGCCGCCACACTTGGCTGCGTGTCCCACGAAACGATCTACAGCGCGATCTACGCCATCCCTCGCGGTGCCTTGCGGCGCGAGCTGACCGTGTTGCTGCGTCAAGGCCGCGCGCAACAACGGCCCCGTAGTCGCGGCGAGGAACGTCGTGGACGGATGCACGACTTGCCTAGCATCCACGTCCGGCCGCCGGCAGCGAACGATCGGCTGCTGCCGGGACACTGGGAGGGCGATTTCATCAAGGGCGCTGGCAACCATTCCGCCGTCGGGACGCTGGTCGATCGGTACTCGCTATTCGTGATGCTAGCGAAGATGGACGGGTGCAGCGCGGCGGCTGCCCTGACCGGCTTCAGCACAGCGTTCGCGCCACTGGACGCCTCATTGAAGAAGACACTGACCTACGACCAAGGCAAGGAAATGGCGCTGCACCGTCGGCTTGCCGAGAGCACCGGCTTGGCCATCTACTTCGCTGATCCGCACAGTCCGTGGCAGCGTGGCATCAACGAGAACACCAACGGTCTGCTGCGGCAGTACCTGCCCAGAGGTACTGAGCTGTCGCAGTACTCTCAGCGCGACCTCGACCGGATCGCCTGGAGTCTCAATACCCGGCCCCGGAAGTCCCTCGGCTTCAAAACACCGGCCGAGGTGTTCTTCACGAAATGTTTCGATCGAACCGCTCAGTCAACCAGCATTGCACTTGGTTCTTGAAACCGCCCTTTTGAAGTTGAAGTTGAAGTTGACGGTCCCGCCGTCATCGCCCCTGAAGCACAGCTCGCGTTGAACTAGCATGCGCGGCATGTCCGAAGTCCTGTCCTCCGCGCGCCGACTGTCGTTGCTCGACTCGCTCGGCGAAACCGCCAACCAGCAGAACGCGATGCTGCTGGTGCAGCTGCGCTGGCTGGCCGTGTTTGGCCAGGCCTTCACCATCGTGCTCGGCACGCTGCTGCTCGATCTGCAGCTGCCGATGGCGCCGATGTTCGGCATCGTCGGCCTGCTGGTGCTGCTGAACCTGGTCAGCATGCTGCGGCCGCGCATGGGCGGGGAGGTGCGCAATGCCGAGCTGATGGCCGGCCTGGTGTTCGACCTGAGCGCGCTGACCGCGCTGCTGTACCTGAGCGGCGGCGCCAGCAATCCGTTCGCGTTCCTGTACGTGCTGCAGGTGACGCTCGGCGCGGTGCTGCTCGAAGCCTGGTCGACCTGGGTGCTGGCGGCGCTGGCCTGCCTATGCTTCGGCCTGCTGATGCATTTCCACGTGCCGCTGGTGGTGGGCAGCGCGGCCGGCGACGCCGCCAAGCTGTTCCAGCTGCACGTCGCCGGCATGTTCGTCTGCTTCCTGCTGGTGGTGGTGCTGCTGGTGCTGTTCACCGGCCAGATCAGCGCCAACCTGCGCCGTCGCGACCAGCGCCTGGCCGATCTGCGCCAGCAGGCGGCGGAGCACGACCACATCGTCCGCATCGGCCTGCTGGCCTCCGGCGCCGCGCACGAACTGGGCACGCCGCTGGCCACCGTGTCGGTGATTCTCGGCGACTGGAAGCGGATGGCCGTTTTCCGCGACGACCCGGACCTGCGCCAGGAACTGGACGACATGGACGCCGCGCTGCAGCGCTGCAAGGGCATCGTCGGCGGCATCCTGATGACCGCTGGCGAAGCGCGTGGCGAGGCACCGGCGCTGACCACGGTGGCCGAATCGCTGGCCACGCTGGTCGACCGCTGGGGCGAGGTGTCGCCGGGCGTGCCGCTGGAGGTCAGCGTCGAAATGCCGCTCGACGAGGTCGCGTTCCGGCGCACGCCGATCGTTTCCGACACCTCGCTGCGACAGATGCTGTTCAACGTGCTCGACAACGCCCGCGAGGTGTCGCCGGGCTGGGTGTGCTTAAGCCTGCGCTGTCACGGCGGCGAGCTGGTGGTGACGGTACGCGACCGCGGCCCCGGTTTCAGCCCGGCGATGCTGGCGAACTTCGGCAAGCCGTATCAGTCGAGCAAGGATCGGCCGGGCAGCGGCCTGGGGCTGTTCCTGGTCGTCAACGTGATGCGCAAGCTCGGCGGCGAAGCCCGGGCCGCCAATGCGCCGGAGGGCGGCGCGGTGGTCACCTTGCGGCTGCCGATGGCGGCACTGATGGTCGAGGCCTGAACGCGATGACCGAACCCCGAACCCTGCTGCTGGTCGAGGACGACGAGGCCTTCGCCCGCACCCTGCGCCGTTCCTTCGAGCGGCGTGGCTATGTCGTCCATTCCGCGGCGAGTCTGGACGCGGTTCGCACCGTGCTGGCCGGCGTCGCGCCGAGCCATGCCGTGGTCGATCTCAAGCTCGGTCAGGAATCCGGGCTGGCGGTGGTGCGTCACCTGCACGAGCACGATCCGGAACTGCTGATCGTGGTGCTGACCGGCTTCGCCAGCATCGCCACGGCGGTGGAAGCGATCAAGCTCGGCGCCAGCAACTACCTGGTCAAGCCGTCGAACACCGACGACATCGAAGCCGCGTTCAACGGCGAAGCCAGCGCCGAAGCGGCCGACACGCCGCTGACCGCCCGGCCGACCTCGATCAAGACGCTGGAAATGGAGCGCATCCACGAAGTGCTGGCCGAGACCGATTTCAACATCTCGGAAACCGCGCGCAGGCTCGGCATGCATCGGCGCACGCTGGCCCGCAAGCTGGCCAAGCGCTGGGTGCCGCAGTAGCGTCCCCGGCTGTTGCCACGCGCGGGCCGGCGGGCTTCAGAACACCTTGCGGCGCTTGAGCCAGAGCACCAGGCCGATGCCGAGGCTGGCCAGCAGCGCCAGCACGCCGAAATAGCCGTAGCGCCATTTCAGTTCCGGCATGTACTCGAAGTTCATGCCGTAGATGCCGGTGATCAGGGTCAGAGGGAAGAACACGATCGACACTGCGGTGAGGGTGCGTACGATCTCGTTGGTGCGGTGACTCATCGCCGCGAAGTGCAGCTGCACGGCGACCTCGACATCTTTCTGCAGCGCATCGCCGTGCACCTGCACGCGGGTCAGATGCTCGACCAGATCGTCGAGCCGCACGCGCTGGTTCTCGGTCAGCTCGATGCGCATCCGCCGGCGCCAGGTGCCGATGGTCTGCAGGTTGTGCTCGCAGAGCAGCTCGAACTGGTGCGCCTGCTTGCGGTAGTTGAGCAGCTCCTGCCAGTCATCGAACGGGTCGTTCGGATCGAGCAGCGCGTCCTGCAGCTTTTCCAGCCGGTCCTCCAGCTCGTCGACGATGGTCAGGTAGCGGTCGACCATGATGTCGAGGATCGCGTGCACCAGCCCCAGCGGCGTCGACGGGAAGCGCAGCTTGGTTTCGCAGAACTTTTCCTTGACCCGCTGGAACGACACGTTCTCGGCCGCGTGCACGCTGATCAGCAGGCGGTCGAACAGGAAGAAGGCGGCCGACTTGGTGACGATCAGGTTGCTGGCCGATTCGCAGTCTTCCGGCGTCAGGCCCCGGAAGATCAGCATGTCGTAGTCCTCGGTGCCGTCGAAGTACGACGGATGGTCACCGTTGAAGCTGTCGGAAATGTGGGCGTCGTGGACTTTCTCGCCGGTCAGCCGTTCGGCCCACTGCGGCCATTCGCGGGCATCGCTGCGGGTGAAGTCCAGCCAGATGAAGCCCTCGGCCGGAAGCGCATCGACGCTGTCGAGCCGCACCGGCACTTCGCCCTGCCGGTTGAGCCGGTAGATCTGCATCGGGTGCGGCGGGCCTATTCGAGTTCGCGGTTCGGGTCCTGCGCCAGCATCTGGCGGAAGAACGCGCGCAGGGCTTCGTCGAACTGCTCGCGGACGCCGGCTTCGGCGTCCACGCCATAGCGCTCCACCGAGCGCAGCGGCAGGTAGCCAGCGTACGGATACGGCGCGGTGCTGGTGAAGGCCTTGGTCAGCTGGATGCGGTGCAGGTAGATCTGCGAGCCGGCGATCCGGGAATCATGCGAACGGCTGTAGACGGACACGCGGATGCGCGGGTCGTCGGGAATGCGGGTGCCGATCTCGGCGGCGATTTCCAGCGCGCGCGCCTTCATCGCGTCGGCGCTGATCAGCGGGTTGTCGCTGCGCGCGCGGATCTCGAACGCGCGGGCCGGCGTGGCGACCAGGAAAGTGATCGCGGCCAGCGCGGCGACGCGCAGCCAGGAAGTGGTCACGGCCGATCTCCGGTGCCGGAACAGCAGGATGGAAAGGAATGCGCTTGCGGTGGCCGGCCGGATCGAAGCCGAGCCGACCGCCGCAGGCGGGGTGCCGCTTACTTCAGCAGGTCTTCGACGGCGGCGCGTTCTTCACGCAGCTCGTTCTCGGTCAGGGTCATGCGGCCGCGCGAGAAATCGTCGACCGACAGGCCCTGGACGATCTCGTAGTCGCCGTTCGCCGTCCGACGGCACGCCCATCGACACGATCTTGCCGTTGGAGCCCAGCGCCCAGTCGCGCATGTGGTCCACCGCAGCGGAGGCCGCCGAGGCGGCCGACGACAGGCCGCGGGCCTTGATGATCGCCGCGCCGCGCTGCTGCACGACCGGGATGAAGTCCTTTTCCAGCCATTCCTGGGTGACCAGGTCCTTGGCCTTCTTGCCGCCGATCGTCGTGTGGCTGACGTCCGGGTACTGGGTCGAGCTGTGGTTGCCCCAGATGATGACGTTGTCGATGTCGTTGCCGTGGACGCCGGTCTTCGAGGCCAGCTGGCTGATCGCGCGGTTGTGGTCGAGGCGGACCATCGCGTGCACCTGGCGCGGGTTCAGGCCGTCCTTCGAGCCGGCGGTGGCGGCGATCAGGGCATTGGTGTTGGCCGGGTTGCCGACCACCAGCACCTTGACGTTCTTCGAGGCCTTGGTGGCCAGCGCCTTGCCCTGCGGGCCGAAGATGCCGCCGTTGGCGGTCAGCAGGTCCTTGCGCTCCATGCCCGGGCCGCGCGGACGGGCGCCGACCAGCAGCGCGTAGTCAGTGCCTTCGAAGCCGGTTTCCGGGCTCGAATGCAGCTCGATCGAATGGACCAGCGGGAACGCGCAGTCCTCGACTTCCATGATCGTGCCCTTCAGCTTCTCGAGCACTTCCGGCACCGGCACTTCGATCAGCTGCAGGATGACCGGCTGGTCCGGGCCGAGCATCGAGCCGGAGGCGACACGGAAAATCAGCGAGTAGGCGATCTGGCCGGCGGCGCCGGTGATGGCGACCTTGACGGGCTTCTTCATGGAAAAGTTTCCTGTTGTTCGGGCTGGAGGGGGTGCGGCGTGCTTTTCGGGCGGCGAATTATGCCGTTTGCAGCCGCAGGGCGGCGAACCCGGCGGGACCGGCCGCAGCGCCGTCGCTCAACCGGCCGCTCCGGCGAGATAGCGGCGCACGGCCAGCCGGGCCAGCGTGGCCGCATCGCACCAGCCGTAGTCGGGCAGCGTGGTCAGGTTCAGCGCCAGCCCGTGCAGCAGACAGACCAGACCCTGGGCGATCGGCTCGGCGTCCGGCCCGGGCAGCGCGCCGGCCTGGATGGCCTCGGCGGCCGTGGCGCTGAACAGCGCGTAGCGGGCCGTCACGCCGGAGGTTTCCAGGTACTGACGGGTCGCGCCCGGTTCCAGGTCGCGCTGCAGGAAGACGATCTGGAAGTGCTGCGGATGGGCCAGCCAGTAGTCGAGGTAGGCCAGCGCTAGCCGCTCCAGCCGCAGGCCGGGGCTGGCCTCGTCGACTTCGGCCAGCCGCGCGAACAGTTCGTCGAGAAACACGTCCCAGATCGCCGACAGGATGTCCTGCTTGCGCGGGAAGTAGCGGTACAGCGCCATCGGCGAGCAGCCGATCTCGGCGGCCAGGTTGCGCATCGACACCGCGTCGACGCCGTCGCGCAGGAACAGCCTTCGGGCTGCGGCGACGATGTCCGCGCGCACCTGCCGCTGGTCGGCGTCCGGCCGGCGCGGACGCCCTCGGGGCTTGGCAACAGGGGGGTTCATGTGAAATAAATATACGCGTACATTTAATTGAGGTCGCGACCATGATGCCAGCCCTGCCGATTCCCGCGAGCCACGCCCTGCCGATGGTGGCCGGCCGATGAGCGCCGCGGCGGACGAGATCATTGACGTCGGCATCGTCGGCGCCGGGCTGGCTGGCTTGCGCGCCGCGCAGGCGCTGACCGGGCAGGGGCTGCGGGTGCGGCTGCTCGAAGCGCGCGACCGGGTCGGCGGCCGCACCGAAGGCAGCCTGCTGTGCGGCGAGCCGGTCGATGTCGGCGGCCAGTGGATCGGCCCGACCCAGACCCGCGTGATCGCCGCCTGCGAGGAACTGGGGCTGGCGCTGCATCCGCAGTTCGCCGACGGCTGGCGGCTGATGGAGATCGACGGCCGCCTGCGCCGCTATCGCGGCACGGTGCCGAAGATGTCGCTGCCCGGCCTGCTCGACGCCTACCAGGCGATGCAGCGGCTGAACCGCGTCGCCCGCCGCATCGACCCCGCAGCGCCCTGGGCGGCCGTCGGGGCCGCGGCGCTGGATCGCCAGACGGTCGATCAGTGGCTGCGCGCGGCGATGCTGACCCGTGGCGGCCGCACGCTGATGACCATCCTGGTGCGGGCGATCATGACCTGCGACCCGCACGAGGTGTCGCTGCTCTGCTTCCTGAACTACGTCGCCGCCGCCGGGCGCATCGAGACGCTGGCCGAGGTGCACGGCGACGGCGCGCAGAAGTACAAGGTCAGCGGCGGCGCGTTCCAGATCGCCCGCCGGCTGGCCGAACGGCTGCCGGCCGGCGTGCTGCAGCTGAACGCGCCGGTGCACGCGGTGACGCAGTCGGCCGACACGGTGCTGCTGCGCCATGCCGGCGGCAGCCTGCGCGTCCGGCGGCTGGTGATCGCCGCGCCACCGGCGCTGGCCGCCGGCATCCATTTCGATGCCGCGCTGCCCGCCGCGCGGCTGCAGCTGCACAGCCGGATGCCGATGGGCTCGGTGATCAAGGCGCTGGTCGCCTATCCGACGCCGTTCTGGAAGACCGGTGGCCTGTCCGGCGAGGTGATCAGCGATGCCGGCCCGTTCGGCCCGGTGTTCGACGCCACGCCGCCGGGCAGCACGCACGGCTTCCTGGTCGGCTTCTTCGATGGCGCCCACAGCCGCCGGCTGGCCGGCCAGCCGGTGGCCCAGCGACAGGCCGCAGCGGTCGCCTCGCTGTGCCGCTATTTCGGCCCGGCGGCGGCCGAGCCGATCGGCTACGTCGACAAGGACTGGATCTCCGATCCCTGGAGCCAGGGTTGCTACGTCGGCTACACCACGCCCGGCACGCTGACCAGCATCGGCCACGCGCTGCGGGCGCCCTGCGGCCGCGTGCACTGGGCCGGCACCGAAACCGCCGCGCGCTGGACCGGCTACCTCGACGGCGCGCTGGAATCGGGCGAGCGGGTCGCCGCCGAGGTCGCTGCGGCGCTGGCCGGCGGCTGACGCGGCGCGGCCGGCGCGCCCTCGCCAAGCCCGGAGCGCGGCGGGACGGCGCCGCCGGTCGGCCCGGCCGGTCCCGGTTTTGACGCCGATTAAAAGCCGGCTTATATTTCATTAATGAAATATCAGTATCTGAATTTTATGGTTCCCCCGGCGCGGCGATTGCCGGGGCTGGCTGCCGCCATCGCGCTGACGGCGGCGCTGACCGGCTGCGCCGGCTTCGGCGGCATCGCGCCGCAGGCGCAGTTGCAGGATCCGCAGGCGCTCGACGCCGGCCCGCTGCTGCAGTCCACCGCCGGCAGCGCTGCGGCGTGGCCGGACGAGCGCTGGTGGCAGCGCTATGGCGATCCCCAGCTCGATGCGCTGGTCGACGCGGCGCTTGCCGGCAATCCGGACCTGCGCGCCGCCCGTGCCCGCATCGCCCAGGCCGAGGGCGCGGCGCAGATCGCCAGGAGCGCGACCGGGCCGCAGATCGACGCCGAGGCTGGCTTCCAGCGCACCTACCAGACCCAGCAGGAATTCAGCCCGTCGCCGGCCTTTGCCCACACCTACTGGAAGTCCGACCTGCTGCTGCGCGCCCGCTATGCGCTGGATCTCTGGGGCCGGGACGAACAGGCGCTGGCAGGCGCGCTCGACCAGGTGCGCGCCGGTGCTGCCGAAGCACAGGCCGTGCGGCTGTCGCTGGCGACGGCGGTGGTACAGGCCTATGCGCAGCTGTCGATGCAGCAGGCGCTGCGCGAGGTGCTGGCGGCCAATCTCGCGCGCCAGCAGACCCTGCTCGACATCGCCCGCCGCCGCCTTGCCGCCGGCCTCGGCACCGAACTGGAGCTGAACCGCACGGCCACCCAGCTGCCGGTGACCGAGGCGCAGATCGAGCAGGTCGACGAGAACCTGGCGATCGGCCGCCACCAGCTGGCGGCGCTGACCGGCCAGGGACCGGGAGCCGGCGAGGCGATCGGCCGGCCGCGGCTGGCGCTCGACCACGCGGCCGAACTGCCGGCGGCGCTGCCGGCGCACCTGCTCGGCCGGCGGCCGGACATCGTCGCCCAGCGCTGGCGGGTGGAGGCGCGCCGCGCCGACATCGCGGTGGCCCGGACCCGCTTCTATCCGGACATCAATCTCGCCGCCTTCGCCGGTGTCGCCAGCCTGAACCTGACGACGCTGGTCACCGGCAGCCTGGCCGATCTCGGCACCGCCGGCTTCGGCCCGGCGATCAGCCTGCCGCTGTTCGATGGCGGCCGGCTGCGCGGCAACCTGCAGCAGCAGACCGCCCGTCACGACGAGGCGGTGGAGCGCTACAACGCGGCGGTGATCGGCGCGCTGCGCGAGGTGGCCGACGAGATCACCCGGCAGCACTCGATCGGCCAGCAGCTGGCGCTCAACGCCGCGGCGCTCGACAGCGCCCGGCGCGCCGAACGGCAGGCCGAGCAGGGCTTCAAGGCCGGGCTGACCGACTACCTCAACGTGCTCGACGCCCAGGCCACGCTGCTGCAGCAGCAGCGCCAGCAGGCGCAGCTGGTCGCCCAGCAGATCGAAAGCCACGCCGCGCTGATGGCCGCGCTCGGCGGCGGCTACCAGGACCCGACCATCGGGGCCGCGCCATGACCGACAGCTTCCGGGAAGTCGAGCAGCGGGTGGCGCTGACCCGCAAACGCCTGCGCGGCTATCCGCACGAGCAGGTGCTGCTGGCGCGGCTGGTCACCCACGTGCAGAAGCGGCAGACCGATCTCTGCAACGCCGCGCTGAAGCCGCATGAACTGAACATGGTCACCTACACGGCGCTGATGATGCTGTACGGCTCGCCGGAGCAGACGCTGACGCCATCGGCGCTGAGCCAGGCGACCGGCGAGAAGCCGACCAACGTCACCCGCGTCTGCGACGAGCTGCTGGCGCGCGGCCTGATCGAGCGCAGCGCCGGCATCGCCGACCGCCGCAAGGTGGTGCTGCGCCTGAGCCCGGCCGGCGAGGCGCTGATCGCCGCGCTGCAGCCCGGCATCCGTCAGGCGCTGCAGCAGCTGTACGGTGATTTCGACGCGGGCCAGATCGCCGCGCTGACCACGCTGCTGCGCCAGGTGCTGGCCCGTACCGACGCGTCGCCGTCGACGCCGCTGCCGTGAGCAGCGCCGCCACCGCGCCGGAAATCGGCCCCGGTCCCGGTACTGGTGCCGCGCCGTGGCGCGCGGCGCTGCGAACCTGGCAGGCGCAGGACGGCCGCGCCTGGATCTTCGTCGCCAAGACCTTCATCGCGGCGCTGCTGGCGCTGTGGATCGCTTTCCGCATCGGCCTCGGCTCGCCGCGCACGGCGATGCTGACGGTGTTCATCGTCGCCCAGCCGCAGACCGGGCTGGTGCTCGCCAAGGGCTTCTACCGTGCCGCCGGCACGCTGGTCGGCAGTGTCATGGCGCTGCTGCTGCTGGCGCTGTTCGCCCAGCAGCGCGAACTGTTCCTTGGCGCGCTGGCGCTGTGGATCGGCCTGTGCACGGCGGGCGCCACGCGCACGCGCAACTTCCGCGCCTATGGTTACGTGCTGGCCGGCTATACCGCCTGCCTGATCGGCCTGCCGGCGGCGCAGCACCCGGAGCTGAGCTTCGCGATCGCCGTCACCCGGGTGTCGGAAGTGCTGCTCGGCATCTTCTGCGCCGGCGTGGTCAGCGACCTGCTGCTGCCGCAGACGCTGGGCAGCGGCCTGATCGCCACCGTGCGCGACGGCCATCAGGCGTTCGCCCGCTTCGTCGTCGACGCGCTGCACGGCCGGCTCGATGCCGGCGCGATCGAGCAGGCGCACGACCGCTTCCTGGCCCAGGTCATCGCTTTCGAGGCGCAGCGCGACGCCGCCTATTTCGAAAGCCCGGAGGCGCGCCTGCGCAGCAGCCGCCTGCGCCTGATGAACGCCGATTTCATGGCCGCGACCACCGGCATCCACCTGCTGCACCAGGCCCGGCTGCGGCTGCTGAAGCGGCAGCAGACGGCGGTGCTGGCGGCACTGCAGCCGCTGTACGCGGCGCTGGCCGAAGCCGTGCAGCCGGCCGGCGAAGCGCTGCCGGCCCGGGCTGCCGACACCCCGCCGCTGCTGGCACGGCTGGCGGCGTTCCGGGCCGCGCTGCCGGCCCGGGCGGCGGCGGCCCGCGCGCAGCTGGCCACGCCCGGCGAGCAGCTCGATGCCGACACCGTCTGCGAGCTGCTGCAACGCTTCGCCGGCGAGCTGCACGACTACACCGACAGCTACCGCTCGCTGGCCACGCCGGGCGGCCTGCCGCCGCGTCCGGCGCCGGCCTACGTGCCGCACGGCGATCGCCTGGGCGCGGCGCTGGCCGGCCTGCGGGCGGTGGCTGTGCTGCTGGCGGTCAGCGTGTTCTGGATTGCCAGCGCCTGGCCGAGCGGCATCGGCGCGGTCAGCATCGCCTGCATCGTCTGCTGCCTGTTCGCCGCGCTGCCGGCGCCGGTGGCGGCCGCCAAGGGCTTGTCGATCGGCTTCGCCGCCGGCCTGATCGCCTCGTTCTGCTGCGGCCTGCTGGTGCTGCCGCAGCTCGACGGCTTCGGCCTGCTGGCGGCCGGCATGGCGCCGTTCGTGATGATCGGCGTGCGCCTGCTGGCCACGCCGCGCCACGCCGGCATCGGCGCCGGTTACTGCCTGATGTTCGGCAGCACCATCGGCCTCGACAACCTCACCCGCTACGACCCGGCGCTGCTGCTCAACGAAGGCTTCGCGGCGCTGCTCGGCGCGCTGGTCGCGACGCTGGCGTTCGCGCTGATCGTGCCGGCCGGCAGCCCCCGGCTGCGCCGGCACCTGACGCGCAGCCTGCACCAGCAGCTGCGGATGGCCTGCTTCGCGCCGGTTGCCGGCCTGCGTCACCGTTTCGAGAACAGCACCCGCGACCTGCTCGGCCAGCTGCTGGCCGGCGCCGATCGCGGCACCGGCGAAGACCGCGCGCTGCTGGCCCGCGCGATGGCGGTGCTGGAAGCCGGCCGCGCGGTGATCGAACTGCGTGAAGTCGCCGGCAGCGGCGGCCTGCCGATCGGCACGCGGGCCGGCCTGCACGCGGCGGTGCGGGTGATCGCCCGGCTGTTCGACACGCCCGACGTGCCGCGCCGCCAGCAGGCGCTGGCCGCGCTGGCGCGCATCGACACCCGCCTGCTGCCGTCTGCCCCCGAAGCCATCGTCGACGCCGGCGATGACGTAGCGGCCGACGTCGGCGAGCAGGCCGCGCTGCGGCGCGCGCGCGCGGCCCTGCACCTGCTGCGCAGCCTGCTGGGCGATGACAGCAGCCACGCCGCGCTGTCGTCGCACGACGCCGGCACCGATCCCGAACCCTTGCCGCAGGCGCCGCCCGATGCCCCGTGAAATCGAACTGTTCGGCTTCTTCGTGCCGACCCTGCTGCCGATCTTCCTGTTCGCCTTCGGGCTGCAATGGCTGATCGACAACCGCCTGGGCCGGCTCGGCGTCTACGGCCGCGTCTGGCATCCCGCGCTGTTCCGCTTCAGCCTGTTCGTCTGCCTGTTCGGGGCGCTCGGGCTGGCCCTGTACCGTTAACCCCGATGGTTCCGCCCATGTCTGTCCGACACCTGCTGCGCCCGCTGCTGACCGTTCTGATCTTCACCGTGGCCGTGGTCGTCGGCCTGGCGCTGTGGCGCCACTACCAGTATTCGCCGTGGACTCGCGACGGCCGGGTCAAGGCCGATGTGATCGCCATCGCCCCGGATGTCTCCGGGCCGGTGACCGAGCTGCTGGTGCGGGAAAACCAGCGCGTCCGCCAGGGCGAGCCGCTGCTGCGCATCGATGCCGAGCGCTATCGCCACGCGCTGGCCGAGGCCGAGGCCGCCGTCAGCGCCCGCCAGGCCGACTACGCGCTGAAGCGCAGCGAGGCGGCGCGCCGCGCCAGCCTGTCCGGCGTCGTGGTGTCGAGCGAAAGCCGCGAGTCGGCGGCGTCCACGGCGGCGGCCGCTGCGGCGCTGTACCACCAGGCCCAGGCGGCGCGCGACACCGCCGCGCTGAACCTGGCGCGCACCGAGCCGCGGGCGCCGGTCGACGGCTACATCACCAACCTGGAAGTCCATGCCGGCGACTACGCCAGCGCCGGCCGGCCGCTGCTGGCGCTGGTCGACGCCCACTCGTTCCGGGTCAACGGCTACTTCGAGGAAACCAAGCTGCCGTACCTGCATGAAGGCGACCCGGTGCGCATCCGCCTGATGAGCGGCGGCCCGGAACTGCAGGGCCACGTCGACGGCGTGTCGCGCGGCATCACCGATCGCGACAACCCGCTCGGCCCGCGCCTGCTGGCCGACGTCAACCCGACCTTCAACTGGGTGCGGCTGGCCCAGCGGGTGCCGGTGCGGATCGCGCTCGACACCGTGCCGGACGGCGTGGTGCTGGTGTCCGGCCTGACCTGCACGGTGATCGTCGAGCCGCCGGCCAGCCGCCGCTCCGCCGGCCTGGCCACACCCGGCTGAATGGCGCGCGAAGGCCTGCCGCTCAGGGCGTCGGCGCGGCCGGGCTCTGCGCGGCGGACAGCAGCGCTTCGAGCTTCTGCTGGTAGTCCTTGTAGAAGGCGATGTCCTCGGCGGTGATGTCGCTGGCGAGCTTGTAGGCGTCGCCGCGGTTCGGGGTCTCGTCCTTCAGCAACAGGTTGATGCCGCGCGCGCAGTTCAGGTTGGCCGGATCGGCCTTCAGGCACTTCTGGTACTGGCGATAGGCCAGCCGGCGGTCGGTGTAGCTGTTGATCCAGTAGCTGTCGGTATCCAGCTCGACCAGGTTGAAATAGGTCTTGTCCTTGTAGCGCGCCGGCATTTCGCGGTTCAGGTCGGCGAGCGGCTCGTAGGCCGCGGTGATGCCGTTGCGGATCGCGGTCTCGAACGCGAACACGGTCTGTTCGTGCGGTGTCTTGCCGAGAATCTTGTCGACCCCCGGGGCTGCGGAATCGCCGGCGGCGAAGATGCGGCCGAGTTCGAGGCAGGTGCCGCCGCAGCTGGCCGCGCAGCCGGCACGGGCGATCGCCAGGCCCTTGGCCGGGTCCTTCTGGGCCGGCGTCACGCTGGTGCCGTGGACGTAGGCCTGGGTCAAGGTGGTCGCCACTTCGCACATCTTCCAGTTGGCGACCGGGTCGCTGCCGCTGACCCACTTCTTCGCGTAGCTGCCGTCGCCATAGGTTTCCAGCAGCTTGCCGGCCGCGATCGCCGCCTTGATCTCCTCGCGGATCGCCTGCTGCTGCTCCGGCGTGGTGGCCGCGTTCGGGTACGGCAATGGCGGATTGACGCAGGCCTCGACCTCGCAAAGGATCGAATATGGGCTGGTCGCAAAGCGTTCACGATCGCGGTCGCGGATCGATGAGCTTTCCTCGGCGCTGATCTGCCGGCGTGGCTCGTCTGCATTGCGCTGCAGAATGCCTTCCATCTGCTTGCCGATGGTGGTCACCGAGCCATAGCTGTTGTCCGGCCCGGTGGACTTGCACTTGCCGTAGTCGGACGAGCGGACGTCGTTGTCGGCGTACTTTTCCTTGTCGGTGTTCAGACAGGTATCGGCGAACGCCGACGGCAGCAGGATGGTGCAGCAGAGCAGGGCGAGCAGGGATCGGAGCACGGGGCACCTGGTGAGGACGGACAGGAAGGAAGGTTGCCGGCCAACGCGGGCGCCGGGCATCGCGATTATCGGCGCAATCGGCCGGCCGATCCTGTCAGTGCGCGCCCGCTGCCGGCGCAGCCGGCCGGTGTCACGGCACTAGCCAGTCCGCCGCCGTACGGCAGCCGTCGGCGCCGTAGCGGAAGCTCGCCCGCCGGTGGCCGGCGTGGTGCAGGTACAGCGCTTCCAGCCTGTGGACGACGGTTTCCACCACCGCGAAATGGGCCCGGCCGCGCTCGCTGAAGTCGATCGTCCAGCGGCCGTCGTCGAGTTCCGGCGGCGTGCCGGCGGTCGGCTGCGGGCTGGTGCTGCCCGGCGCGTCCAGCACCTGGTAGACGCGCCGGCTGTTCAGCACGGTGGCGGCCCAGCGTTCGTCGGCCACGGCGTCGTCGTGGTGCAGGCGGGCGTGGCCCCAGGCGCGGAACTGCAGTCGCGACCCTTCGTCGTACAGCGTCCAGGCGACCCGGGGATCGGCGGCCAGTTCGGCGAACTTCGGCGAGCGGCGATCGGTGTGGCAGCAGATGCGCCGGCCGGCGGCATCGGCGCCGCGCAGGATCACCGTGCGGACGTTGGGGCCGTCGGCGCCGATGCTGGCGATCTGGCCGCTGTGGAACGGCGCCCGGAACGAGCGGCCGCCGGCTTCCAGCAGCGTCCAGGCTTCGGCCTCGATGGCGTCCAGTGTGGCCGGCGGCAGCCGCGCTTCGCGGGCCGCGCTCATGCCGCGCCTCCGGCCAGCACCGTGCGCGGAGGCGTGTCCAGCACCCGGCGCAGGCTCAGGTAACCGGCGGCGGTGACGATCAGCGCACCGGCCAGTGTGCCGGCCAGCCACAGCAGCGGCCGCGGCCCGTACGGCAGTTCCAGCACGCCGACCGCCAGGCCCCAGGCCAGCGCCTGGGCGGCGAACGCGGCCACCGCGCCGGCCAGCCCGCCGAGCACCGCGTACTCGGCGATCAGGCCGCGCCGGATCACCCGCCGCGAGGCGCCGAGCGCGCGCAGCACGCCGGTTTCGCGCACGCGGTCGGCCCGCGAGCCCTCGATCACCGCCATCATCACCACCACGCCGGCCAGCAGCGTGAACAGGAAGATGAACTCCAGCGCGCCGACAATGCGATCGACGATGCCGCGCACCTGGTTCAGCGCGGCGTCCAGATCCAGCGCGGTGACGTTCGGGAATTCCCGGATCAGTTCGCGCAGCAGCGCCCGCTGCTCGCGCGGCAGGTAGAAGCTGGCGATCCACTGCAGCGGCGCGCTCAGGCCCTCGGCGTCGAGCACGCCGGGCGGGGTGACCAGAAAGAAGTTCGGCTTGAACGAATCCCACTTGATCTTGCGCACCGCGTGCACTTCCAGCGTGATCGGCGTGCCGGCGAGATCCAGGGTCAGCGTGTCGCCCAGCTTCAGTTTCAGCCGTTCGACCGCGTAGTCGTCGACGATCAGCCACGGCTTGCCGCGCGCCTCTGCGCCCCAGGGCTGGCCTTCGAGGAAGCGGCTGTCGTCACCGAACGCGGCGGTCCAGCTCAGGTTGAACTCGCGGTTGATCCAGCGCCGCGTCTCCGGATCTTCAAAGCTGTCGGCGCTGACCTCCGCACCGCGCAGCGCCGTCAGCCGGGCGCGGACCATCGGCTGCGGCGTCAGCGCCGGCCGGCCGTGCGCCGCGAAGAACGCCTGCAGCGGCGCGACCTGCTCCGGCAGGATGCCGATCAGGAACTGGTTCGGCGTCTCCGGCGGCAGCTTGTTCTGCCAGCTCGCCAGCAGGTCATGGCGCACCACGGTCACCAGCAGCAGCGCCATCAGCGCGATGCCCAGCGCGACGATCTGGGCCACCGCCGCCGCCTTGCGTCGGGCGATGTTGCCGAGGCCGAAGCGCCACTCGACGCCGCCGCGCGCGCGGACGCCGGCCAGACCGCGCACCAGCAGCCAGGCGAACAGCGCCAGCACCCCGGCCGTGAGCAGCGTGCCGCCGAACACCACGGCGGCCAGCTTCAGGCTGCCGGCCTGCAGCCACAGCAGCGCGGCGACTGCCGCCACCGCCGCCAGCACGCCCCAGGGACGGCGGCGCTGGCGATCGGCGGCGCGCTGGAACACCCGTACCGGTGCGCTGTCGACCGAGGCCAGCACCGGCGGCAGCGCGAAGCCGGCCAGCATCAGCAGCACCAGGCCCAGCACCGCCGGCAGCGGCAGCCAGCCGGGCGGCGGCAGCGCGATCTTCATCACCGGCGCGGCGACGGCGGCCAGCACCGCCTGCCCGCCGACGCCGACCAGTGCGCCGAGCCCGCCGGCGACGAGGCCCAGCAGCAGCACCTGCAGCAGCAGGCTGCGGCGGATGAAGGCCCGGCGCGCGCCCAGCACCTTCAGCAGCGCCACCTCGTCGCGCAGCCGCTGGCTGTATTGGCGGGCCGACAGCGCCACCGCCGCCGCCGCCAGCAGCAGGGTGGCCAGCACGGCGATGTTCAGGAAGCTGCGCGCGCGGTCCATCGAATTGCGGATTTCCGGGCGGGCGTTCTCCGGCGTGACATAGCGGTAGCCGGGCGGCAGCGTGACGGCGGCGGCTGCCGCCAGCGCGGCCGGCGTGCCGCCGAGCTGCAGGCTGATCTGCAGGCGGCTGCCCGGGCCGATCAGGCCGGTGGCCGGCAGCTCGTCGGCGTTGATCAGCAGCGACGGCGCCAGATCGCCGAAGCCGGCGGTGCGGCCCGGTTCCTCGACGATCAGCCGGCTGACCGTCAGCGCCCGGTTGCCGACCTGCAGCTGGGCGCCCTGTTGCAGGCCGAGCGTGGTCCACAGCCGCAGGTCGACCCAGACCTCGCCGGCGGCCGGTTGCGGCGGCGCCGTCTCGGTGGTGCCGAACGGCTCGCGCGCCAGCAGCAGCGCGCCGCGCAGCGGATAGCCGGCTTCCACACCCTTGATCGTCGCCAGCTGGGTGTCCTCGCCGTCGACCCGGGCGACCACGCTTGGAAAGCTGGTGACGGCGACCAGCCGCACGCCGGTCACGCGCAGCGCCACCAGCGTCGATTCCGGCAGCGGATCGCGGCCGTTGATCACCGCATCGGCGCCGAGCTGTTCGCCGGCACCGGCTTCCAGCGCCCGCCGCACGCGGTCGGTGAACAGGCCGACGGCGATCGCCGCCGCCGCCGCGATCGCCAGCGCCAGCACCAGCACCCGCAGCTCGCCGCTGGTCCAGCCCCGGCGCAGCCGCTGCAGCGCGAAGCGGACCGTGCTGGCCGTGCCCGGCGCGCTCATTCGATGCGCCCGGCGTTGAGCCGCAGCACCCGGTCGCAGCGGGCCGCCAGCGCCATGTCGTGGGTGACCAGCACCAGCGTCGCGCCGCGTTCGCGGTTGAGCTGGAACAGCAGGTCGATGATCCGCGCGCCGGTGGCGGCATCGAGATTGCCGGTCGGCTCGTCGGCGAACAGGATGTCCGGCTGCGCGGCGAAGGCGCGAGCGATCGCCACCCGCTGCTGCTCGCCGCCGGACAGCTGGTACGGGTAGTGGCCGGTGCGCGTGCCGAGGCCGACCTTGGCCAGCGTGTCGCGGGCCAGGCTTTCGGCATCGGCGCGGCCGGCCAGTTCGGCCGGCAGCATGACGTTCTCCAGCGCGGTCAGCCCGGCCAGCAGCTGGAACGACTGGAACACGAAGCCGACCCGGCCGGCGCGCAGCGCGGCGCGGCCGTCCTCGTCGAGGCTTGAAAGTGGCTGGCCGGCCAGCATGATCGAACCCGACGTGGGTGAATCCAGCCCCGCCAGCAGCGACAGCAGCGTGGTCTTGCCGGAGCCGGAAGCGCCGACGATCGCCACCGTTTCGCCGGCCCGGATCGACAGGCTCAGGTCGTCCAGGATGGCGATTTGTTCGCCGCCGCTGACGATCTTTTGTGTCAGCCTTTCAGCCACAATCACGGTCGTTCCCACTCCGCTGGCGTCTGCGCTCATGCGTCCAACACTCCTGATCCGATGGTTGCTGCTGACCGTCGCGCTGATCGCCGCCGGGCCGCTGCGCGCCGCGCAGACGATCCTGGTCTGGGGCGATTCGCTGAGCGCCGGCTATGGCGTCGACAGCCAGCGCGGATGGGTTCGTTTATTGGAACAAAAGCTAGGAACTCAAGCCGATGCATCCTTGCGCGGCTGGACCGTGGTCAACGGCTCGGTCAGCGGCGAAACGACCGCCGGCGGGTTGTCGCGGCTGCCGGCGGCGCTGGCCCGTCACCGGCCGGCGCTGGTGCTGATCGAACTCGGCGGCAACGACGGCCTGCGCGGCCTGAGCCTGAAGGCCATGCGCGCCAATCTCGAAACGATGATCGTGCTGGCGCGCAAGGCCGGGGCGACGCCGCTGCTGTTCGAGATGCGCATCCCGTCGAACTACGGGCAGCTGATGACCGAACGCTTCCAGAAGGCGTTCGCCGAAGTCGCTGAGGCCACCCGCACGCCGTTGGTGCCGTTCTTCCTGGCGCCGGTGGCCGATGACCGCCCGAAATGGTTCCAGGACGATGGCATCCACCCCAACACCGCCGCCCAGCCGCTGCTGCTCGATGCCGTCTGGCCGCAGCTGGTGCCGGTGCTGCGTGCGCCGGCTGCATCCCGGGCTGCCGCTGCGCCGTAACAGCGCGCACGGCAAACAGATGCCGGCCCTTTCCCTTTCTCGCTCATGAACATCGCCGTCATCGGTTCCGGCATCTCCGGCCTGTCCGCCGCCTATTTCCTGGCTCGCCAGCACACGGTCACGCTGATCGAGCAGGACAGCCGCGTCGGCGGCCACACCAACACCATCCCGATCTCGACGCCGGCCGGGCCGATCGCCGTCGACACCGGCTGGATCGTCTACAACGGCATCAACTATCCGAACCTGACCGCGCTGTTCAGGGAACTGGACGTGGCGACGCGGCCGACCAGCATGTCGTTCGCGGTGTCGATCGGCGAAGGCCGCTACGAATGGAAGGGCAGCGACCAGATCTGGAGCGTCTTCGCGCAGTGGACCAACCTGTTCAAGCCCGGCCACATCCGGATGCTGCTGGACATCCTGAAGCTCAACAAGCGCTGCAACGCGCTGCTGAAGTCGGGCCGGCTGCCC
The DNA here is from genome assembly GCA_026398815.1 of Gammaproteobacteria bacterium. Classification (GTDB taxonomy): domain Bacteria; phylum Pseudomonadota; class Gammaproteobacteria; order Nevskiales; family Nevskiaceae; genus Nevskia. The sequence continues at coordinate 92,455 of JAPLSA010000014.1, read as the reverse complement.
AAGGGTTCGCTCGGCGAATTCCTCGACCGCGAAGGCTATTCGGAAGGCCTGAAGCAGGACTACCTGCTGCCGATGGCCGGCATGATCTGGAGCTGCTCGCCGCAGGCGGCGGCGCAGTACCCGGCCGATGACTTCATGCGCTTCTTCGACAGCCACAGCCTGTTCACCGCGACCCAGCAGCCGACCTGGCATTCGGTGACCGGCGGCAGCCATGTCTATGTCCGCCAGCTGCTGGCCCGCTATCGCGGTGCGCTGCGGCTGGAAACGCCGACGCTCGGTATCCGCCGGGCTGCCGAAGGCGGCGTGATCGTCCGGCTGGCCGACGGCGAGCAGCACTTCGACCGCGTGGTCTGCGCCACCCATTCCGATACCGCGCTGCGGCTGCTGGAGGATGCCAGCGCGTCCGAGCGCGAAGTGCTGGCCGGCATTCCGTACAGCGAATCGCGGGTGATCCTGCACACCGATGACAGCTTCCTGCCGAAGCGCCGCGCCGCCTGGGCCAGCTGGAACTACACGCATCCGGTGTCGGCGGTGCACGACCAGCGGATCTCCGGCAGCTACTGGATGAACCTGCTGCAGCACCTTCCGGGGCCGACCAACTACATCGTCACCTTGAACCCGCAGCGCCCGGTGCCGGCCGACAAGGTCATCTACGACACCGTCTACCACCACCCGCTGTACACCGCGACCAGCCAGATCACGCACGCGAAGCTGCCGGCGATCCAGGGTAACGGCGGCCTGTGGTGGGCCGGCGCCTGGACCGGCTACGGCTTCCACGAGGATGGCCTGAAGTCCGGACTGCGGGCGGCGCAGGGCATCGATCCGAGCTGTCTCCCGGCCTGGGCGGTCGGGCTCTAGCCGCATGACCGGCACCGCGCCAGCAAACGCAGGCCCGGTCACCACCGGCGATCCGGCTGCCGCGCTGTACCCGAGCCGTGTCATGCACCGGCGCCTGGTCGCGCCGCTGTACCGCTTCGTCTACAAGGTCTTCTACATCGTCTGGGACATCGACCGCATCGACGAAGCGGTGGCCGGCCTGCGGCTAGTGTCGCGCAACCGCTTCAATCTGCTGGCTTTCCATGACCGCGACCACGGCAACGGCGCGCCGGGCGGCTTGCGCCGCTGGGCCGAAGATCTGCTGGCGCAGGCCGGCATCGCGCTGGACGGCGGCCGCATCCGGCTGCTGGCCTTCCCGAGGCTGCTCGGCTTCGCCTTCAACCCGATTTCGCTGTGGTACTGCGAGCACCGCGACGGTCGTCTGCGCGCGGTGATCGCCGAGGTCCGCAACACCTTCGGCGAGAAGCACTGCTACCTGCTCGCATCCGGTGGCGAGCCGATGCCGTATCAGCAGCCACATGAGAAGGACAAGTGCTTCCACGTGTCACCGTTCTTCGACCTCGTCGGCCGTTACCGCTTCACGCTGGAAGACCCTGGCGAGCGGCTGCGGGTGGTGATCCACGAAACGCGCGACGGGGTGCCGATCCTCGACGCGACCCTGGCCGGGGAACGCCGGCCGCTGCGCGATGGCGCGGTGCTGGCGCAGGTGTTGCGGATGCCGCTGATGACCCTGAAGGTCGTCGCCGGCATTCACTGGGAAGCCTTGAAGATCTGGTTGCGCGGCGGCCGCTTCCACGGCAAGCCGGCGGCACCGGAACACGATGTCAGCTGAACGTCGAACATCCTGCGAATCCGACCTTTTGACGCCATGAAGCACGACGACACCGACGATGATCGCCGCGAGCCGCTCGACAAGATCATCCATCGCGATGGTTTTTCGCCCGACCTGCCCGACACCTTCGCCACCCACGGCGACAACCGTGGCCTGAGCCTTGGCCTGCGGGTGCTGATGTACATGATGTCCGGCGTGCGCATCGGCACGCTCGACATCGTGCTGCCGAACGGCAGCACCCGCCGCTTCGAAGGCAGCGAGCCCGGCCCGCACGGCCTGTGGCAGATCAAGAGCGAACGGCTGATGCGCCACCTGCTGGCCGGCGGCGAGGTCGGCATCGGCGACGCCTATCTCGACGACTGCTGGGAAAGCCCGGACCTGACCCGCCTGCTGATGGTCATGTATCTCAACGAGCCGCACTACAAGGGCCCGTTCGAGATCAACTGGCTGGGCCGCTTCTGGGGCATGGTCAAGCACAAGCTGAAAGCCAACACCAAGCGCACCGCCAGGAAGAACATCGAGTACCACTACGACCTCGGCAACGAGTTCTACAAGATGTGGCTCGACGACACGATGGCGTACTCAAGCGGGATGTACATCAAGCCGAACGAGACCTTGATGGACGCCCAGATCAACAAGTTCCGGCTGATGTTCGAGCGGCTGGATCTGCGCCCTGAGCACACGCTGCTGGAGATCGGCTCCGGCTGGGGCGGCTTCGCGATCTACGCGGCCAAGCATGCCGGCTGCCGCGTGCATTCGATCACGCTGTCCAGCGAGCAGTACGCGGAAGCGTGCCTGCGCGCCGAGAAGGCCGGCGTCGCCGACCGGGTGACGTTCGAGATCCGCGACTACCGCGACGTCACCGAGACCTATGACCGCGTGGTGTCGATCGAGATGTACGAGGCGGTCGGCGAGGAGTACTGGCCCGGCTACTTCGCCGCGATCTCGAAGGCGCTGAAGCCTGGCGGCATCGCCGCGATCCAGGGCATCACCATCAATCCGGCGATCTTCGACAACTACCGGACCAAGCGCGACTTCATCCAGAAGTACATCTTCCCGGGCGGCATGCTGTGCCCGCCGGGGCTGTTCCAGGATCTGGCCCGCAGCGCCGGCCTGCTGCCGGTGAACCCGAGCTTCTATGCCAAGGACTACGCCGACACGCTGGCCGCCTGGCACCGCAACGTGCTCGGCGTGCGCGAGCAGATCGTCCAGCAGTTCGACGAGCGCTTCCTGCGCATGTGGCGCTACTACCTGAGCTACTGCGAATGCGGCTTCCGCACCGGCTCGATCGACCTGATGCACCTCACCCTGAACAAGCCGGCCTGAGGCGCGCGATCATGAAATTCGGCATCGGCGTGTTCGCGGTCATCGCCTTCGGCGCATTGATCGGCGCCTCGGTCTGGGCCACCGGCCAGCAGAGCATCGTGCCGGCGATCCAGGACCTGCTCGCCAACCCGGCGGCCGGCAACAACCCGTGGTTCGTCGCCACGCTGTTCGACACCTACTTCGGGTTCCTGTGGTTCTGGCTGTGGATCGCCTACAAGGAAACCTCGAACCTGGCGCGGCTGGTCTGGCTGCTGCTGGTGCTGGCCACCGGCAACATGGCGATGGCGGCCTACGCGCTGATCCAGCTGTACCGGCTGCCCGCTGGCGCGACCATCGAGGACTTCCTGCTGCGCCGGCCGCCAGCTCGCTGATGAGCGCCGTGCCGGTGGTGGTGGCGGTCAGCTGGTGGCGGCGGCGCATCGTCGCGCCGATCCTCAACCAGTTGCGCCAGGGCACCACGCCGGAGCGGATTGCGCTGACCGCTGCGCTCGGCGCCGTGATCGCGGTGTTCCCGATCCTCGGCTCGACCACCCTGCTGTGTGGCCTCGCCGCCTGGGCGCTGCGCCTCAACCAGCCGATCATCCAGCTGGTCAACTACCTCTGCTACCCGCTGCAGTTCGCGCTGCTGATTCCGTTCTGGCGGGCCGGCGAATGGTTCGGCGCGCCGCATGTGAGCCTGTCGATTCCGGAGCTGATGGCGCGCTTCGAGGCCGCACCGCTGCCGTTCATCCGCGAGTTCGCCGGCGTTGCGCTCGGCGGCATCGCGGCCTGGCTGCTGTTCGCGCCGCTGGCCGCGACGGCGATCCATTTCGGCCTGCTGCCGGTGCTGCGCCGGGCGGTGGTGCGGCTGCGGCGCGGCGGTCCGACTTCGATCGCCTGAACCCGTCAGCGGTGTCGTGGCGGAGGGAGATCAAGCGCCGCGCGCAACCTCGAGCAGCGCTTCGCGGTTGTCGAGCTTGATCCGCGGCCGGCCGCTCGCCACGCCGAAATCGCGTTCCTGCTCGTCGATCCGCTGCCAGCCGCGATAGCGCACCAGCTCGACGCCGCGCTGGCTGATTTCCTCCAGCAGCGCGTTCGGTGAATGACGCGGTGCGGCGTCGATGCAGCCGCCAGCGAGATCCGCCAGCAGTGCATCGACGGCCAGTTGCGCGCAGTGCTTGTTGCTGCCGATCACGCCCTGCGGCCCGCGAGCCGCCCAACCGGTGACGTAGACGCGGTCTAGACCAGCGACGCGCTGGCTAACGTGCCGCAGCCGGCCACCGGGACGCTCGTTCGGCACGCCGGCCAGCGGCCGCGCCTCGAAGCCGATTGCCCAGACCACCAGGCCGGCGTTGATGCGCTGCTCGCCAGCCTGGGTGGCGACTTGCAGGCCGGCGACGTGGCCGTGGCCATCGTCGATAACCGCTAGTGGCTGCCAGCCGAAGCGCAGCGCGATCGCCCGCGGATGGCGGCGCAACCGTTGCGCGTAGTCGTGAAGCGTCGCGAGTTTGCGCCGGCGGGCCCAATCCGCAGCAGCCTCGGGCGGCACTCTGGCCAGCTCGGCAGTATCGACGACTACATCGACTGCCGGCAGATGGCCGAGTTCAGCCAGCTCCGGATTGTGGAAGGCCGCGTGCTCTGCACCGCGACGACCGAGCACCAGAACTTCGCGGATGCGGCTGCTGCGCAGTGCGTCCAGCGCGCCGGCGGCGATATCAGTCTCGTGCAGCCGCGCCGGGTCCAGCGTCAGCAGGCGTGCAATGTCGAGCGCGACATTGCCGTTGCCGACCACCACGGCGCGCTCGCTACGGCTGAAATCATGCTGCCGGTGCGCGGCGTCGGGGTGGGCGTTGTACCAGCTGACGAAATCGGCGGCGCTGACGCTGCCGTCGAGCGTCTCACCAGGCAGGCCAGGTGGGCGTGGCGCGGCAGCTCCGTGCGCGAGGATTACCGCATCGTAAGTGCCGAGCAGCGCATCGAGGCTGACATCGCGGCCGACCTCGACATTGCCGAACCAGCGCAGCCCCGGATGCGCGGCGATCAACTCGAAGACCCGCGACACGCCTTTCTTGTCAGGATGATCTGGTGCTACTCCGGCGCGCAGCAAACCCCACGGGGTCGGCAGGCGTTCGTAGACATCGATCTCGGCGTGCAGTCCGCGCGTTTTCTGCAGATGGCCGGCGGCATAGAAGCCGGCTGGACCGGAGCCGACGATCGCGACGCGCAGTGGTCGTTGCGAGTTGCCCGGCGTCATCGAGCAGCCTGGGTGAAGTAGTCGGCGTTGATCTGCGCGTAAGCCTTCCAGGGCTCTGGCAGCGCCTTCGTCTCGAAAATCGCATTAACCGGGCAGGCCTCGACGCAGGCTTCGCAGTGGATACACAGTGCCGGGTTGATATAGAGCTGCTCGGCCTTCGCGAAACCCGGATCGGCCGGTCCTGGTGCAATGCAGTTGACCGGACAGACTTCGACGCAGGAGTAGTCGGCCACGCATGGAGCCGCGATGACGTAGGGCATGGTTGGTCTCAGGCCGAGGGGGAGCAGGATGTGGTGACGGTGTCAGTTGCCGGTGGCGTGGCTGACGAAAGCGGACACAGGCGCACCGCGATGCCGGTCAGCTGCGCCTGTCCGGACGGCCGGTCGATATCGACGTAGGCGCTGGAGGTCAGATCGTTGAATGCTGCTCCGCCAGCCTCCACTGCACGCCGCCAGCCGCCGCGATGGCCCCAGCCGTGCGGAAGTGCGACCACGCCGGGCATCACCTCATCGCTGATCCAGGCCATGACCTCCACCGCGCCGTGTCGTGATTCGACGCGCACCCGGTCGCCGTTGTGCAGGCCCAGTGGGCGGGCGTCCTGAGGATGGACGCGCAGGCGCTGCACGCGCTCGCCCGCCATCAGCTTCGGAATGTTGTGCAGCCAGCTGTTGTGCGAGCGCAGCTCGCGCACGCTGATGATGTGCAGCGGATAGGCTGGATCGTTGCTCTGGCGCTGTGCCAGCCGCTGCATTTCTGCTGCGAACAGAGGGTGCTCCAGATGTACGCGGTGGTCGCGATGTGCGATGCGCTGGCGCAGCACGCCTGTCGGCGGCCTCGGCTTCAGCAGCAACGGGCCACCGACGGCCAGCAGCTTGCGGCGGCTCAGGCCTGAAGGCCTTAGGCCGAACCAGTCGCCGTGCTCGCCGGTGCGTAGCGCGAGGTCGGTCAGCGTGCGTGCGCCGAGCGTGATGCCGAGTCGGCCAAGGCCACGCACCAGCGCCAGCGGCGACGGCACCACGCCGATCCGGCGGCTGATCTCGGCGAATATCCAGCCATCGTCCCGCGCGCCCTCCGGCGGCCGCACGCTAGCCGGGCTCCACTGCGCGTATGGCACGGCGGTGTGTGCCATCGTGAAGATCGGAAAGCCTTCACGTTCCAGCCATAGCGTCGGCGGCAACACGTAGTGCGCGAGCCGGCTGGTCTCCGTCAGGTACGGGTCCATCGACACCAGCAGCTCCAGCTGGCCGAGCGCCCGCTCTAGGCGCCGGCCTCCGGGGCCGCTCATCGCCGGATTGCCGTGACTGACCAGCAGCGCGCGCAACTGACCGTTGCCGGGCGTCTCTATTTCTGCAGCCATTGTTGCCAGCGGCGCAGTGCCGAACACCTCGGGAATGCCTTCGACGCGTGTGCGCCAGCGGTCGTAGCCGATCTGGCCAGTGTCTCGCATCAGCTTTTCGATATCGATCATCGAATGCCCGAATAGCGCGCCGCCGGCCCGGTCGAGATTGCCGGTGACCGCGTTGAACGCCTCGATCAGATACTTCGTCAGTGTCGAGAACTGGCCCAGGGAAGCGCCCCAGCGGCCGTACAGGACTGCGCCGTCGGCGGCGATGAAGTCGCGCGTCAGCTGTTCGATGCGGGCTGCCGGGATGCCGGTTTCCTGTTCGGCACGCGTTGGCGTCGCGACCTCGACAAGCGTCTGCAGGAAGGCCAGCCCGCCGAGCGTTGCCGCCACCTCCGGCCGTGGGCAGCCCCGCTGCAGTGCCAGCCGCAGCATCGCCGCGACCAGCCAAGCATCGGCATCCGGACGTAGCGGAAGGTGCTCGAACAGCTGCGCGGTCTCGCTGCGGCGCGGGTCGATCACCACTACGCGGCCGCCTCGACGGACGATGTCCTGCAGCGCTTCGCGGACATGGCCGACGGTCATCATGCTGCCGTGCGAGACCACCGGATTGCCGCCGAGGATCACCATGAACCGCGTGCGCTCAACGTCTGGGAAAAGGCTGCAAAAGTTGTTTCCGTAGAGCAGCTGGTTGACGACGTAATAGTTATTGATGTCGACCGACGCGGCCGCGAACAGGTGCCGGGTTTTCAGCGCTGCGCCGAGGCCAAGCAGCAGGGAGAACGCTTCATGGTTCCAGACAATTGGATTGCCGCCGTACAAGCCCACTGATTCGCCGCCGTGGCGCGCGATGATCGCTTTGAGCCGTCGGCCGATGTCGTCCAGCGCCTGCTCCCAGCTGACCGGCTCGAAGCTGCCGTCGGCGCGTCGACGCAGTGGCTGGCGCACGCGGTCCGGGTCGTCGCGCAGGTGATGGAACTGCACGCCCTTGGAGCAGGCGAAGCCCTTCGAGTTCGGGTGCAGCGGATCCGGGCGGATGTCCAGCACCTCGTCGCCGCGGACACGCACGACCAGACCGCAGGAGGCTTCGCAGATGCCGCAGGAGGTGCGCGTGACACGAACGCTGGGATCGGCGACAGACGTGGGATCGGCAGGGCTCAGGGTCGGGGTCACGAGAATCCTCCACGCGGACGGCGTCGTGCCGTTTCTATTGGCAATGTGATGCCGCAGCGTAGTCAGTCGCGCCGGAACGGTACTCGTCTTAGGTATGGGGTTGGCAATCGGCGCGGCAGTGGCGCAGGTCGGCCGTAGCCCGCAGCGCGCCCGACGCCGCGAACGCGGTGCCGTCAGCCGTTCTTTGTCCAGGCCACGGGCACCGAGTCGTTGGGCAGCCTCGCAGTCGCCCGCTGGTCATGTAGCACGCCGTGTCTGGTTGATCCGCACCAGAAACGGCGGAGGTAACCGATTTCGCCCTGTCGGTGTCTTCGCCGCTTCGATCCTTGTCGCCGGCCGGTTTTAGGCAGCGAGATTCAGCGGGGATCGTCGCCTGCGCGTGGCCGAAGACCGTGAGGCTGCAAGCACCCAGACCCGTTCGCAGCTCCCGGCGCGTACGGTCGTCCGTCGCGCCAGCCTACGTCTGGCTTAACGGAAGGCCTTCTGCACGGCCGTTTCCAGCTCGTCCAGCGCTTCACCGGTGTAGACGGCCAGCCGCTGCATGTGCGGCAGCGCGTCGCGGGCGCCGGTGAAGCCGAAGTTCAGCTTGCCGGCGTACGACAGGCAGGTGATGTTCAGCGCCTGGCCGTGCATCAGCACGCTGACCGGATACATCGCCTCCAGCTTCGCACCGCCGAGATACAGGGTCTGGTCCGGCCCCGGCACGTTGGAGATCGCCAGATTGAACATCGGCTTGATGCGCCCGGCCGCACCCGTGAGGATGCCCATGATGTAAGGCGCCATGAACAGCGTCGTGTAATTGTTCAGGCCGCTCTTCGGCAGGCTTTGCAGATGTTCCTTGGCGCCCAGCGTCGACTCGTGGATCCAGTGCAGGCGCTTGACCGGATCGGCAATCGAGGTGCCGAGATCGGCCAGCATGAAGCTGATCGCCGTGCCCAGCTCCAGATCGCCCTTCGGCCGCACCGACACCGGCAGGCCGGCGGTCAGGCTGCGCCGGGGCAGCGCGTTCAGCTCCTTCAGGAAGCGGCGCAGCGCACCGGCGCAGATCGCCAGCACTACGTCGTTGAGGGTGACGCCGGCCTTTTCGGTGATCGCCTTCAGCCGCGCCAGATCGTATTGCTGGGTGGCGAAGCGGCGCTGGCCGTCGACCCGGTCGTTGAGCACCGACTTCGGCGCCTTGAACGGCGTGGCCAGCGCGTCATGCGGCTTCTTGCCACTCCAGATCTTGGTCAGCGCATTGAACACCTGCGGCACCAGCTCGACCTGCTGCGCCAGCTGCTCGCGCAGCCGGTCGAGCGTGGACGGCGGCGGCGTGTTGTCGGCGGTCTCGTCGCGGCGCGCGCGGCGCTTCTTCATCTCGGTGCCGATCGACCACGGCGGCGTGATGCCGCGCTGGCTCGGGCTGGTCGAGAACGCCCGCGCCGTCAGCCGGATGCCGCCGACGCCGTCGATCAGTGCGTGGTGGATCTTGATGTACAGCGCAAAACGGCGGTTCTCCAGCCCTTCGATGACATGGCATTCCCAGAGCGGCCGGTTCAAGTCCAGCTCGTGGCTGTGCAGGCGCGACACCAGCACGCCCAGTTCGCGCTCGCCGCCCGGGTGCGGCAGCGCCGAATGGCGCACGTGATAGTCCAGATCAAGCCCGTCGTCGATCTCCCAGGCCGGCGCCACGCTCTTCAGCAGCGAGGCCTTCAGCCGCAGGTTCCATGGCGGAGAAAAGCTCTTGGCGTCCTTCAGCTGCGCCACCAGCCGGACCAGGAAATCCGGCGGTGCATCGTCCGGCAGCGAAAAGATGTTGAGGCCGGCCACATGCATCGGCGTGGTCCTGGATTCGACATACAGCCAGGACGCATCGAGCGGCTTCAAGAGGGTCGCCATCGGGTTCTCGCACGGAGTGTTTGGAATTGTCCGTGCACTTTAGCGCGCCGGCCTGGCGTTGGCCTTCGACGCTCAGGCGGCCACGCCGTCCGCGTCGTGCGGCGGCAGGCCCGTTCAACTCCGCGCACCCGGCGATGTTCGCTGGAGGTGCTGGCCTTGCCTCAGGCCACCGACACCGCCGTTCCGCGCCGGGGTCGGCTGCGGGCGGGGGCCTTGAGTTCGGCCGACAGTTCGTCGATGTAGCGGCGCAAGGTGGCGATGGCTTCGGCGCGGCCGTCGCCGGCGTGGTCGCGCATGTTCGACTTGTAGAAGTCGTAGTTGCCCATGAAGCGGTCGACGTCGCTCGGCGTCAGGTTCAGCCGGTTGCCGCGCATGCCGACGCCCATGCGTTCGATCATCCAGGCGTTCAGGCGCTGTTCAAAGGCCTCCTCCGGCAGCGCCAGAATGGGCTTTCCGAAGTGGATCGCTTCGCCGATGGTCTGGTTGCCGGCGGTGGACATCACCGCGCGGCAGTTCGCGAGGTCGTGCACGAACCATTCGTTGCTCGGTGCGCGGAAGTCGAGGTTCTCGACCTTGCCGCGATACGGCGTGCCGTAGATCACCACCGGGCAGTCGAGCTGGCGCAGCGCGTGGTCGATGTTCGGCCGGTACTGGTGCTCGCCCTTGTTGAAGTAGGCGAGCAGGAAATCGCCGTCGCGGGGCTGGGTCCGCAGCACCTCGTCGCGCAGCATCGGGCCGATGACCTTGACGCCCGGATAGGCGCCGTCGGCCGGGTAGAAGCTGGCGATCAGGATGCGTTCCGGGATGCCCATCAGGCTGCGGTAGCCGATCGCGTCGCGCATGCCCATCAGCCAGAGATCGGGCGGAAAGTGCGGCTTGCAGTAGGCGATGATGCCGACGTGGTCGAAGCTGATGCGCGGCAGCTTGAGCTTCCGCGCGGCGCGGTGGGTCCAGGCTTCGGAATCGGAAATCACCAGCTCGATGCCACGGGCCTTGATCTCGCGTTCGACGGTGTCCGAGCCTTCGCCGCCGAAGAACAGGTCGGCCATCGGCGTCAGGTTGCGGGCGATGGTCTTCGGCACCGAATGGCTGCCGCTGGCCTGATAGACGTAGCCGATGGTGGGAATCCGCACGGTCGGGAACAGCGGCGCCAGCACGTCGTAGGCGTCGCCGCCGGCGAACACGGTGACGTCGTGCTCGGCCATCAGGCTCGGCAGCACCGCCATCGTGCGCATCGCGTGACCGCGGCCGTAGCCCATCACGCCGTAGGCAATCTTCATGTCCTTGCCGCTCCCCGTTGTCGTGTCGGGCGGATTCACGAGGCACGGTAGGTGGCGGCGGTAACTCCCGGATGACGGTTCGATGACGGTTCGGTGACAGCCTTGCGGCGACGGGTCAGGGGCCGGCGGATGGCGTTGCCGGGCGGCGGTCGAGCGACGCTGGGCGGCCGTCGATGATCGGGAATGACTTGTCGCCGACCCGCAACGCCCACCAGCGGCTGGCGGCGGCGGTCGGCGCCTGGTCGAGCAGGGCATTGGCGGTGAACGCGCCGACGCTGTTGTAGGACTCGGCCACCCAGGCCATCAGCTGCCAGCTGCCGTCGGAGGTCTTGCCGTAGACCAGCGGCGGCGGGCTGAAGCCGGTTCCGGACGGCACGAACAGCCATTCCGCGCCGTCCGGCCCGCCGAGATCGATGGCCATCAGCACGCAGATGCGCAGCGCGGGGTGGCAGTCCGGCCGGGATCCGATGGCATCGTTCGGGGCGCCCGGCTTCAGGTCGGCAGCGATGGATTCGAACAGGCTGGCCGGCAGGGCGGTGCCAGCCGGCAGCACGCGGAGATCGTCTGCCGCCAGCGCGCGCGGCTTTTCGAGGCTGGCGTACTGATCGCGCAGGGCGTCGTCGATCTCGGCGATCAGCCGGGTGTCGCCGGCGTAGCGCGGGTCGCGCTTTAGCCGTTCCAGCGCCTGCCGGCCCTGAACGCCGAGCTGATTGCCGAACAGGTGGAGATCGAAGCGCTCCACCGGCCGTGCAGCCGGGTTGCCGTCGCGGCAGGCCGTTGCTGCTGGGTCGGTGTCGGCGGTCGCGTCGATGCCGCAGGTCTCAGGGGTCGCAGCAGAAAGGCGCAGCTCGCCCCGCGTCAGCCGTTCGAGTTGCGACGCCACCGTGAGCGCCCGAAAATCCAGCAGCGGCGATTGTGAGGCCAGCAGCAGCGCGACGACCATCGCGGCCAGCAGCGGATTGCCGGTCGACAGCCGGGCGAGCCAGCGGCCATCGCGCGTCGGCAGCACTGCCCAGGCCATCAGCAGCGCATGCAGCGCGAGGATCACGGCGACCAGCAGCGCGGTCAGCCGGTCCGGCGTCCAGCCGTATTGCCCCACCCGCAGGCAGATCGCCCAGATCGCCAGCGCCGCGTGGGCCGGCAGGCTCAGCAGGCCGGCCGACACGAAACGCCGCAGCCAGCGCGGGTAACGCGCTTCGGCGCCGCCATCCTGGTAGACGCCGTTGGCCAGCACCACGCCGAACAGCACCAGCCACAGCAGCAGCGAAGCTGCGCGGCGCGTCTGCCACAGCGCATCCGGCCCTTTCAGCGTGACCACGGCCAGGAACAGCAGCGCCAGCAGCATCACCAGCGGCAGCAGCGCCCGGGCCAGGCTCAGGCACAGCCGCAGCACGGCGCGCAGCGCGCCGCTCTGGGCGCGGCTCATCACCAGCCCGAAGCCGGTGATCAGGCCGGTGACCGGATAGACGAAGCGTGGCTGCGCGAACAGCTCGCGGAACTCCGGGATGCCGACCAGCGCGAACAGCGCCGCCCACAGCCACAGCACGGCCCAGGCTGCGGCGACGAAGGCGACGGTGGCCGCCAGGGCCAGCGCGTTGTCCCAGGCGTGGTGGTACAGGCCGCTGTATGGCAGGCCGATCGGCAGCCGGGTCCCGGCGTCGCGCCAGGCTTGCAGGAACGGCAGCAGCACGAACAGGGCGATCGTCAGGCTGGTCCAGTACGGCATCGACACCGCCCGGCTCGCCCACGACCCGGGCGGACAGTCGCTGCCGGTATGCACGGCGACGGCGGCCAGCAGCATCGCCAGCAGGCCGATCGCGATGAAGGAGAAACGCTCGCCGGCGCGTTCGATCGCCAGCGCCAGCATCAGCGGCGGCGCGATCGCCAGCGTGTACACGAGCATTCGCAGGCCCGGATCGGCGAAGCCCGGCCACTGGCGGTCGATGCCTTCGTGCAGCACCAGCAGCAGCACGGCGGCCAGCTCGGCGATCACCACGATCAGCCACTGCACGGCGCGATCCATGGCCCTGGGTTCCGTCGCAACTGCGCCCGCCGTGTCAGCCATTGCCGCGCTCCTGGCCTGATCCCGCGTCAGGCGATTCCATCATAATCGCCCGTCCCGCCGCCGCTCCGACCCCCGCCTTGAACCTGCTCGACCCCGAACTGATCGTCGCTTTCCTGACGTTGGCCGCGCTGGAAATCGTCCTCGGCATCGACAACATCATCTTCCTGTCGATCATGGCGGCGAAGCTGCCGCTGCATCAGCAGGCGCGCGCGCGGACCATCGGCCTGGCCGGCGCGATGGGCACCCGCATCGCGCTGCTGGTGTCCTTGAGCTGGATCGCCCGGCTGACCGCCGATCTGTTCAGCATTGCCGGCATGGGCTTTTCGGGGCGCGACCTGATCCTGTCGCTCGGCGGCCTGTTCCTGTTCTGGAAGGCGGGCGGGGAAATCCTGCTGATGCTGCGCGGCGAAAGCCATGAAGCGGGCGATCGCGGCGGCGACCGCGGCGTGACCTTCACCGGCATCGTCGTGCAGATCATGGTCCTCGACATCGTGTTCTCGCTCGATTCGGTGATCACCGCCGTCGGCATGACCGACAACCTGCCGGTGATGATCGCGGCGATCATCACGGCGGTGATCGTGATGATGTTCTTCGCAGGTCCTTTGTCGCGCTTCGTCGACGCCAACCCGACGATCAAGATGCTGGCGCTGGCATTCCTGGTGCTGATCGGCGGCGTGCTGGTGCTGGAAGGCGTCGACGTGCATGTCGACAAGGCCTACGTCTACACGGCGATGGGCTTCTCGGTGGCGGTGGAATTCCTGAACCTGCGGATGCGCCGGAAGATGGCCGAGCTGTCGGCCTCGGCGCTGCGTTGACGATGGCGATCGGGCTACCGACCGGCAATTCGCCGGAGATCGACCGCCTCTGCCAGGGCCTGAACCCGGCGCAGCGCGAAGCGGTGACCGCGCCGCCCGAGCACCGGCTGGTGCTGGCCGGTGCGGGCTCCGGCAAGACCCGGGTGCTGACCCACCGCATCGGCTGGCTGATCGCGGTGGAAGGCGTGTCGCCGCATTCGATCCTGGCCGTCACCTTCACCAACAAGGCCGCTGCCGAAATGCGCAGCCGCATCGAAGCGCTGGTGACCGTGCCGGTGCGGACCATGTGGGTCGGCACCTTCCACGGCATCGCCCATCGCCTGCTTCGTCTGCACTGGAAGGAAGCCGGGCTGGTGCAGAATTTCCAGATCCTCGATGCCGACGACCAGCAGCGGCTGGTCAAGCGGGTGATCCGGGCGCTGGACCTGTCCGACGAACAGTGGGTGCCGAAGGTGGTCACCGGCTGGATCAACGCCCAGAAGGAAGAGGGCCGGCGGCCGACCGCGATGGCCGATCAGGGCGACTTCGCGCAGCGCACCCTGGTACGCATCTATTCCGCCTACGAAGCCCAGTGCGCGCAGAACGGCCTGGTCGACTTCGCCGAGCTGCTGCTCCGAGCCCACGAGCTGTGTCGCGACGTGCCGCAGATTCAAGCGCATTACCGCCAGCGCTTCCGGCACATCCTGGTCGACGAATTCCAGGACACCAACACCCTGCAGTACGCCTGGCTGCGCGTGCTGGCCGGCGATACCGGAACGATGTTCGCGGTCGGTGATGACGATCAGTCGATTTACAGCTGGCGCGGCGCCAAGGTCGAGAACATGGCCAAGCTCGGCAAGGATTTTCCGGGCTGCGAGGTGATCCGGCTTGAGCAGAACTACCGCTCCACCGGCACCATCCTGAAGGCCGCCAACGGGCTGATCGCGAAGAATTCCGGGCGCCTCGGCAAGGTGCTGTGGACCGACGGCAAGGACGGCGATGCCATCCAGCTGTACGCGGCGTTCAACGAGTACGACGAGGCCGAGTTCGTCGTCGGCCGGATCAAGGCGCATCACGAGGGCACTTTTGCGCTCAACGACTGCGCGATCCTGTACCGCTCCAACGCGCAGTCGCGCGTGCTCGAAGAGGCGCTGATCCGCAACCGTTTGCCGTACCGCATCTACGGCGGTCTGCGCTTCTTCGAACGCCAGGAAGTGAAGGACGCGCTGGCGTACCTGCGGCTGGTCGCCAATCGCGACGACGACGCCAGCTTCGAGCGCGCGGTCAACACGCCACCGCGCGGCATCGGCGCGACGACGGTGGAAAAGCTGCGCGCCGTCGCCCGCGATGCGCAGGTGTCACAGTGGAAGGCGGCGTCCGGCGCCGGTGCCAGCTTGGGCCGTTCAAGCGGCAATCTGAAGGGCTTTCTCGATCTGATCGAGGGACTGGCCCGCGACGGCGCCAACCTGAAGCTGGCCGAGCTGATGAAGCTGACCATCGAGCGCTCGGGGCTCAAGGAGCACTACAAGAAGGACAAGGGCGAGCAGGCCGAGGCGCGGCTCGACAACCTCGACGAACTGGTCAATGCCGCGCGCGGCTTCGAGCGGCCGCCGGAGGACGAGGGCCTCGATCCGCTGAACGCGTTTCTGGCCAATGCCTCGCTGGAAGCCGGCGAGCGGCAGGCCGGTGTCGGCGAGGACTGCGTGCAGCTGATGACCCTGCACTCGGCCAAGGGGCTGGAGTTTCCGGTGGTGTTCCTGGTCGGCATGGAGAACGGCCTGTTCCCGAGCCAGCGCGCCGTCGATGGCGGCTCGCTGGAGGAAGAGCGGCGGCTGGCCTATGTCGGCGTCACCCGCGCGCGCCAGCACCTGTACCTGACCTATGCCGAGGTGCGGCGCATCCACGGCCAGGAGCAGATCGGCATGCCGTCGATGTTCCTGAAGGAAATCCCGGCCGAAACCGTGGTCGAGACCCGGCCGCGCGCCGGCATCCTGCGGCCGTCCTATGGCGGCCCGTCATCCGGCGGCGGCTACGGCGGCGGTGGCAGCAGCTACGGTGGCGGCGGTTATGGCGGTGGCGGCAACCGCTACGCCCGTGCCGCCGATGTGCCGCCGGCCCGCACCAAGATGAACCAGGCCACCACCGGCGAGGGGCCGGGCGGCTTCCGGCTCGGCGATCGCGTGCGCCACGCCAAGTTCGGTGAAGGCACCATCCTGAGCTTCGACGGCGATGCCGACCGCACCCGCATCGAGATCAAGTTCCGCGACGCCGGCACCAAATGGTTGATGCTGTCCTACGCGCATCTGGAGAAGCTATGAACGCCACCGTCGTCTGGGTGCTGGTGCTGGTCGTCGTGCTGATCGTCGGTCCGTTCGCCACGCTGCGGGCGGTGTCGCACTACAAGACGCGGCGCTTGTCGGCGAGGAAGCCGCCGGCCGACGACGACAATCCGGACGATCCCGACAAGCCCAGCGGTTTCTGGTGACGCGGCGGCTTTCCGGGGCAGCCACGGCGGCGTGAATGCGGTCAAGCCATGTAACCGGTCACACCTGATAACCGATTCAAATGGAATAAGTGGCTGCAGCGGGCTACGATCGGGCTTCGTCCAACACGTTGCTCGGGGGAAATAAGATGAATATTCATAAGCACCTGCGTACTGCCGCAAAGACGCTGATGGGAGCCGCGCTGCTCGCCGGCGTGATCAGCACCGAAGCCATGGCCGTCGATTCGATGGCCGATTGCCGCCCCGGCGGCCCGATGGAACCGATGCTGGCACCGGCTGCCGTGGTCAGCAAGGATGTCGCCGGCATCTGCCTGCTGTGCGGTGTCGACAATCCGGGCAACGTGGTCGACCGCACGCGCAGCACCTACGCGACGCTGCGCACGACGGTCGGCATCGCTTCGGCGGTGTCGCTCGGCGTGACCGACACGGCCACCCGCTACATCGCCGGCCCGCTGCTGCCGCGGCGCGTGGGCATCGTGATCCGCAACCCGGATTCGCTGCTCACCGCCGACCTGCTGCGCGGCGCCGCCGTCACCACCAGCCTGAACGGCGTTGATCGCCAGACCTTCGCGGTCGGCGGCCTGCTGAAGCTCGACCTGCTCGGCCTGCTGAACTCGAAGGACCTGGCGCTGCTCGGCGGCGTGGCCACGGCCGATTTCGACGCCGTGCGTATCACCTACGGCTCGGTCGTCCGCGCGCTGAACTCGCTGAAGGTCTACGGCGTCTGCGTGCAGAACTGATCGTCGCCTGAGGTTCGCGGGGCCATCGCCCGCCGTGCGCAAGCACGGCGGGCGATGTCGTTTCAGGGGCCGGCAACGCGGGCGCGGCATCGCCCTTGATCCCGGCAGCGAAACACCCACCTCTGTCCGATGATCTGGACTGACGGCTTCATCGCATTCGTGACCGGCCTGCTGGCCGTGGTGCTGCTGCTCACCGCCTGGCGACGGCAGCAGGCGCGTCGGCGGCGCGAGCTGGCGCCGTTCCGCCCGGAATGGCGGGCACGGCTGGAGCGCCGGATGGGCCCACTGCTGCAGCGGCTGACACCGGAGCAGCGACGCCTGCACGAGCGGCGGGTCGTCGAGTTCCTGGCCGACATCCGCATCAAGGGCTGCAACGGCTTCCTGGTTACCGACGAGGTCCGCCTGCTGATCGCTGGCATGGCCTGCCTGATGCTGCTCCGCCCCGATGCCTACGTGTTCCGCGGCCTGCGCACCGTGCTGGTCTATCCGCGCGCGTTCTGGGTGCGCCACCAGGAGCCGGACGAGCTCGGGCTGGTCAGCGACGAACCCGAGCTGCGGCTCGGCGAATCCTGGAACGGCGAACGGGTGATCCTGAGCTGGGAAGATGTCGAGGCGGCGCTGGCCGGCGATGCGGTCAATGTGCTGGTACACGAGTTCGCCCATCAGCTCGATGCCGAGAATCCGGAGACCGAAGGCGCGCCGCTGCTGCCGGACTACACGCGCTGGTCGAAGGTGATGCTGCGCGAGTACCGGACGCTCGAACGGCGCTCCTCGCAGGTGCTCGACGACTACGGCCTGGAAGGCCCGACGGAGTTCTTCGCGGTCGCCACCGAAGCCTATTTCCAGCGCGGCACCGAGCTGCGCCTGCTGCACCCGGAGCTGTACGGCCTGCTGCGCGACTACTACCGGATCGAGACTTCGGACTGACTCTCGATCCCCAGCCGAGCCGCCGTGCAGGCCGGCTGCGGTTCAGAAGCGGTAGCTGGCGAACACGGCGGCGAAGTTCGAGCTGCGGTAGCCGCCCTGTTCGAGCGCGGAGCCGGCTTCCAGATGTTCGAGCCGCGTGGTCAGAGACAGTCTCGGCGTGACGGTCCACACCACCTGCAGGCGCGCGACATCGGCGCTGTGGTTGCCGCCCACACCGGCGGTGCCGGCATAGGCCGTGCCGTTGGCGCGGTAGACGGCATCGTCGCGGTCAACGCGCCAGGTCCACTGGTATTCCAGCGTCACCCGCACCGTGGCGAATGGCGACAGCACCAGACTGGGCGCGAAGGCGGCGAGATTGGTCGGCGTCAGGAACAGGCCGTAGGCGTAGTAGATGTTGTTGCCATAGGGCGCCGAGGCATTGCGCAATGTCTGCCCGCCGTAGGCACCGCCGCCGCTGGCGTAGTCGGCGTGGAAGCCGAGACGTGGCGCGAGGCGCTCCTTGCCAAGTCGCCAACTCTGCGCGAACAGCGCCTGCCAGGCTTCGAGCCGACGGCCGTCGTGGTCGCCCCATTGATAGTTGATGGTCCAGTCAAGCGCGCCCGGGCCGATCTCGCCCCACAGACGAAGACCGCCGTAGTGGCGCTCCTCGCGCGCCGAAAGTGCGCCCCAGGTCGCCTGGCGCTGACGTTGACGCCACAGGAACGGTTCCAGGAAGAGCGAGCTGTCGAACCAGTGGTGCGGCAGCACGATGCCGCCGGTGATGCCGGAGAAGCGGCGATCGCGGTCGCTGTGGTCATCGTCGATGCCGCCGTTGCCGAGACGGTTGAAGTGGAAATCGAACAGATCGGCGCGCAGGCGATCGCCGTTGATCCAGGTGCGCAGGCCGTTGACGGTGAAGTGCAGCGTGTTGTTGTCGCGCGCCGCGACCAGCAGGTTCGGCCCGTCGATGAACACCTGTCGCCCGTAGCGTGCGCCGACGTCGACATCGCCGTAGTGGTCGGTCCAGTCGATGAAACGCTGCTGCAGGAACAGGTCGTTGCGCATCGAGCCGGACGGCCGGCCGATGTTGCGGCCATCGATGAAGCCGTGGCCGAGTTCCCCGTACAGCCGCAGATTCGGACCCAGATGGAGATCGGTGCCCAGAAACACGCGGTAGATGTCCTGCCGCTGCTCGCCGCCGTTGAGCTGCGCGTGCTCGGTGTGGTTGATGCGGCCGCGCAGCTCGCCGGACAGCGTCAGATAGACATCCGGCCGGCCCAGCGGCAGGCCAATCGGCAGGTATTTGAGGCGGTCGAGGAAATCGCGCCGCTGACCGGGATCGCGCATGCGCTGCCAGTCCTCGACCCAGCGCACGGCGGAGTAGCCGTTGGCAATCCCGCCCTGTCCGTTCGCGGCAGCCGGATAGCCGCTCGGCGCCGGCGGCGCGGTTGTCGTGGCAGCCGGGCTGTCCGCGGCTTTGGCGGCCAGTGCCAGCGTCGCCCACAACACGCCACAGCAGATGCGCAGCGACAGCGGCGGCTTCCAGGACATGCACGGCTCCTCGCACATTGATCGGGCTCGATGCCTCGCCGCAGGCCGCAGCCGGTCCGCCCGCAGTCAGGCAGCGCGTCAGGGAACGGTCGGGAATCGACTAGCCGGTTGCAGGGCGGTTGCCATGACAGCCGGTGAATGACGCCATCTTGGTCGCGGCGCGAACGCAGGGAAATAACACCATGGAGCTAGGGCCTGTCATCAATTGCTTTGCTCGCTGCGGCGGGCCAGGTTCCTGCGGGCGGAGCGTTTGCCTACACTGGCGCCATGCATCCTTTCCCGTCCTTCGATGGCCTGCTCGCCGCGACAGCGCGGTCGCGGCCATGACCGCGCTCGATGACGGCACGCTGCGCATCGTGGTGGCCGACGATCACCCGCTGTTCCGCGCCGCGATCGTGCACGCGCTGGCGCCGTTCACCGCCGACGGTGGCCGGATCGCCGAAGCCGCGAGCTTCGCCTCGCTGACCGCCGCGGTCGCCGCCGATCCGGAACTGGACTTGGTGCTGCTCGACCTCAACATGCCCGGCGCGCAGGGCTTCTCGTCGCTGGTCTACCTGCGCGGCGAGCGGCCGGCGCTGCCGGTGATCGTGATCTCGTCCAACGACCACCCGCGCACCATCGGCCGGGCCCAGCAGTTTGGCGCTGCCGCCTTCGTGCCGAAATCGGCACCGCCGGCGGTGCTGCTGAATGCGCTGCGTGCGGTCATGAATGGCGATGAATGGTTCCCGCCGCAGCGTGCGGCACGCAGCGCCGAGGACGCGAAGCTGGCCGAGCAGCTGGCCCAGCTCACGCCGCAGCAGTTCCGGGTGCTGATGGCGATGGCCGAAGGCCTGCTCAACAAGCAGATCGCCCACGAACTGGGCCTGGCCGAGAACACCGTGAAGGTCCACATCACCGCGGTGCTGCGCAAGCTCGAGTGCTACAGCCGCACCCAGGCTGCGGTGAAGGTGAAGGCGCTGCTGCCGGAGCCGGACGACAGCGCCTGAAGCGCGCCGGCTGCATTCATCAGGGCGGATCGTCGCCGGCGCTGCGCAGCAGCAGCTGACGCATCAGCGCCCGCAAGGCTGGCGGCCGCACCGGCTTCGGCAGGAATGCCCAGCCGGCCGCCGCCGCGACCTCCGATGCCGCTGCGCGCTCGGCGGAGATCACGATCACCGGTGGCTCGCGGCCCCAGCGGGCGAACAGCGACGGCATCAGCTCGGCACCGGTGACGCTGCCGAGCCGGTGATCGAGCAGCACCAGATCGGGCGCGCGCGCCGCGCTGGCCAGCGCGTCATCGGCGCTGCCGACCAGGGTCACTTCGCAGCCCCAGGCTTCGAGCAGCGCCCTTGCCGCTTCGCGGACCCGCGGATCGTCGTCGATGCACCAGATGTGGCGATCCTGCAGCGCCGTCGCCGGCTCGGCCGCGACCACGTCGGGCACCGCCAGCGTCTGCCGGTCGCCGCGCGGCAGCGCGACGCTGAACACGCTGCCCTGTCCCGGCCACGAGCGCAGGCCGATGCGGTGATCGAGCCGCCGGGCGATGCGCTCGACGATCGCCAGGCCGAGGCCGGCGCCGCGATCGTGCGGATCGGCGCCGCCGTCGAGCCGGCGGAACTCCTCGAAGATCGCCTCGCGATGCGCCTCGGCGATGCCGCAGCCGGTATCCCAGACCTCGATGCGCAGATGGCCGTCGCCAGCCCGGCGCAGGCCCATCAGCACGCTGCCGCGCACCGTGTAGCGCAGTGCATTGGACAGGAAGTTCTGCAGGATGCGGCGCAGCAGGGCGGCATCGCTCCTGACCACCGCCCGGGTGGCGACCACGCGCAGCCCGAGGCCGCGCGCTGCGGCACTCGGTTCGAACTCGCGGCGCAGGGTATCGAACAGATCCTGCAGCGCCAGATCCTGCACCTGGGTCTGCAGCGCGCCGGATTCCAGCCGGGAGATGTCGAGCAGGCTCGACAGGATGCTGTCCTCGGCGACCAGCGCTTCCTCGATGTGGTCGGCCAGCGCCGTGGCCGGATGCTCGCCAAGCCGCTCGCGCAGCGCCGAGGTGTACATGCGGGCGGCGTTCAGCGGCTGCAGCAGATCGTGGA
The DNA here is from genome assembly GCA_026398815.1 of Gammaproteobacteria bacterium. GTDB lineage: Bacteria > Pseudomonadota > Gammaproteobacteria > Nevskiales > Nevskiaceae > Nevskia. The sequence goes on along the minus strand of JAPLSA010000014.1, from coordinate 70,920 downwards.
CGGCGGCGCTGACCAGGCTGGTCTTGGAGCGGTTGGCGCGCTCGGCTTCGCGGCGGGCGCTGTCGAGGTCGCGGGTGCGCTCGTCGACCCGGCGCTCCAGCGACACCGCCAGCGTGCGCAGCTCGCGGGCCGTATTGCGATAGGCGGTGATGTCCGCGTACGAGGTCACGAAGCCGCCGCCGGGCAGCGGATTGCCACGGATTTCCAGCACCGTGCCATCGGCCCACTCGCGCTCGAACATGTGCGGCCGGCCCGCGCGCAGGTGTTCCAGCCGGCGCTGCACGGCCTCGTCGACATCGTGGTTGCCGAGCAGGCCACGCCTGGCGTTGTAGCGCAGCAGGTCCTCGATCGGCCGGCCGACGCGGACCAGCTCCGGCGGGTAGCCGAAGATTTCGACATAGCGCCGGTTCCACGCCGTCAGCCGCAGTTCGGCGTCGATCACGCTGACGCCCTGCGGCAGGTGCTCCAGGCTCTGCCGCTCACCGATGCGCGCACGCTCCGCAGCCAGCACCACGCCGTCACGCGCGCTGTGCAGCGCTTCGGCGTGCTGGCGCACCAGTTGCTCGAGTTCGGCGCGGCTGCGCTGCCGCAGCCGCGCCAGTCGCAGCCGCTGCTGCACGAACAGGCCGAGGAACAGCAGGCTGAGCAGTGCGCCGCCGGCCGCCAGCGCCGCGATCCGCCCGGCGGCGGCGCTGTCGCGGCGATCGTGCAGCAGGTGCAGGGTCCAGCCGTCGGCAGGCAGCGGATACGATTGCCACAGGTAGTCGCCCTGCAGGCCCGTGCTCTCGACCTGCACGAGGCGGTCGCCGCCGTCGAAGTCGCGGCTGCGCAGCGCCACCGCCAGCAAGGCCTGCCGGCCGTACTGCTGGCTGCGTAGCAGATGCTCGTGATCGGCCGGTCCCAACGCGCGCAGCAGGCGGTAGCGCCAGGCTGGCCGGTTGCTCAGGAAGACGACGCCGCGGGCGTCGCTGACCAGCACCACGTCGGTGCTCTGCGTCCAGTCGCGCTCCAGCGCGCCGAGATCGACCTTCACGGTGACCGCGCCGATGCGCTGGCCACGGTCGTCATCGACCGCCTGGGTCATGTAGTAGCCGGGCAGCCCGGTGGTGATGCCGATGCCGAAGAAGCGTCCGGCACCCTCGCGCATCGCCTGCTGGAAGTACGGACGGAAGCGGTAGTCGACGCCGACATTGCTGCCCGGCTGCCGCCAGTTGTTGGCGGCGACGCCGATGCCGTTGCGGTCGAGCAGGGTCAGCGTCGAGGTCTGCGCCGCGCCGTTGACCGCTTCCAGCCGCGCGTTGAGCTCGGCGCGGGTGGCCGCGTCGATCGGCCCCCGCAGCACCGCGCGCAGCTCCGGATCGAGTGCCAGCAAGGTTGGCAGCGTGCGATGACGATCGATGAACGCCTGCATCGCCCCGGCATAGAGGCCGAGCTGCACGGTGCCGCGGCTCGCCGATTGCAGCAGGGACTGGCGCACCGCCTGCCGGCCCGCCAGCAGCATGATCGCGGCGGTCAGCGCCGCGATCAGCAGCGCCGCGCCGGCTCGCCGCAGCGTCCGGCCGTGCGGCCGCGGGCTGCGCGCGATCCGTGGCTCAGCCACGGGTCTCCGGCAGCGCGATGACGGCAGTGGCCTCCGGCGCGGCGTCGGGACCGGCGGCCAGTTCGCGGTCGAGGCGATCGCGGTCCAGCTCCTGCTCCCAGCGGGCGACGACGATGGTCGCGACACCGTTGCCGACCAGGTTGGTCAGTGCCCGCGCCTCGCTCATGAAGCGGTCGATGCCGAGGATCAGTGCCAAGCCCGCGACCGGTACCGACGGCACCACGGCCAAGGTCGCAGCAAGCGTGATGAAGCCGGCGCCGGTGACGCCGGAAGCGCCCTTAGAGGTCAGCATCGCCACCGCCAGCAAGGTCAGCTCCTGGGTCAGGCTCAGGTCGACATCGACGGCCTGCGCCACGAAGATCGCGGCCATCGTCAGGTAGATGTTGGTGCCGTCGAGGTTGAACGAGTAGCCGCTCGGCACCACCAGGCCGACCACCGACTTGCCGCAGCCGAGCCGTTCCAGCTTCTGCATCAGCGGCACCAGCGCCGATTCCGACGACGAGGTACCGAGCACCAGCAGCAGCTCCTCGCGGATGTAGCGCAGGAACCGGAAGATGCTGAAGCCGGACAGCCGGGCGATGGTGCCGAGCACCAGCGCGATGAACAGCGCGCAGGTCAGATAGAAGCTGCCCATCAGCCGGGCCAGCGGGCCGAGGCTGTCGAGGCCGTACTTGCCGATCGTGAAGGCCATCGCGCCGCCGGCGCCGATCGGCGCCAGCCGCATGATCGAGGTCATCATCCGGAAGAACACTTTCGAGCTGGCTTCCAGCAGGTTCATCACCGGCCGGCCGGACTCGCCGACGGCACTCAGGCCGAAGCCGAACAGCAGCGCCACCAGCAGCACCTGCAGCAGGTCGCCGCTACCTGTGAAGGCATCGGTGAAGGTCTTCGGAATGATGTGCAGCAGGAAGCCGACGGTGGTCTGGTCGTGGGCGGCGGTCGCGTACTTGGTGACTGCCGCGGCATCGAGCGTCGCCGGGTCGACATGGAAGCCGGCGCCCGGCTGCAGCCAGTTGACCACCACCAGGCCGATCACCAGCGCGAAGCTCGACACCACCTCGAAGTACAGGATCGCCTTGACGCCGACCCGGCCGACCTTCTTCACGTCGGCGACGCCGGCGATGCCGATCACCACGGTCAGGAAGATGATCGGGCCGATCAGCATCTTGATCAGGCCGATGAAGGCGTCGCCGAGCGGCTTCAGGGCGACGCCGGTATCCGGGTAGACGTGGCCGATCGTGCCGCCGATCACGATGGCCAGCAGCACCCAGAGGTAGAGGCGTCGGGAGGTCCCGGACGCGGTGTTCGTTGTGGTCATGGTGGTCCTCGTCGCGGATGGTGCCAGCCCAGGCTGGAACGATCCGATGCTGCGCCGGGTGTCTGCATTCGAGGAATAGCCGGATGGTAGTAGGCGCTGGACGCGCGCCGCCGAGGGCCTAGCCGGAATGTACTAGTCCGCGGACGGCGGATCGGCTTCGGGCCACTCCTATACTCGCCGCGCCGAAATTTCCCGCCCCGCCCGTCCACCGAGAGATCCATGAACCAGCCGACGCCCAGCACCAGCAAGGTCCGCGAAACCCTGCGTCAGGCGGCACTGGATTATCACCAGTTTCCGGTGCCCGGAAAGCTGGCCGTCACGGCTACCAAGCAGCTCACCAACCAGCACGATCTGGCGCTGGCCTATTCGCCCGGAGTCGCTGCCGCCTGCGAGGAAATCGCCGCCGATCCGGTCAACGCCTATCGCTACACCGCGCGCGGCAATCTGGTGGCGGTGATCAGCAACGGCACCGCCGTGCTCGGCCTCGGCAACATCGGCCCGCTGGCCGCCAAGCCGGTGATGGAAGGCAAGGCGGTGCTGTTCAAGAAGTTCGCCGGTATCGATGTCTTCGACATCGAAATCGACGAGACCGACCCGGACAAGCTGGTCGACATCGTCGCGGCACTCGAACCGACTTTCGGCGGCATCAACCTGGAAGACATCAAGGCCCCCGAGTGCTTCGAGATCGAGCGCCGCCTGCGGGCGCGGATGAAGATTCCGGTATTCCATGACGACCAGCACGGCACCGCGATCATCGTTGCCGCCGCCACGCTGAATGCGCTCAAGGTGGTCGGCAAGGATCTCGACGCGGTCAAGCTGGTGGTCAGCGGCGCGGGGGCGGCAGCACTTGCCTGCGTCGATCTGCTGGTCGATCTCGGCCTGCCGATCGAGCACATCTGGCTGACCGATCTGGCCGGGGTCGTCTACCGCGGCCGCACCGAGCTGATGGACCCCGACAAGGCCCGCTTCGCGCAGGCCACCGGGCAGCGCAGCCTTGCCGAAGTGATCGACGGTGCCGACCTGTTCCTCGGCCTGTCGGCCGGCGGCGTGCTCAAGCGCGAGATGGTCGCGACGATGGCGGCGCGGCCGGTGATCTTCGCGCTCGCCAATCCGACGCCGGAAATCCTGCCGGAGCAGGTGCGCGCGGTGCGCGATGACGCGGTCATCGCCACCGGCCGCACCGACTACCCGAACCAGGTCAACAACGTGCTGTGCTTCCCGTTCATCTTCCGGGGCGCACTCGATGTCGGCGCCAGCACCATCACGCGGGAGATGGAAATCGCCTCGGTGCGGGCGATCGCCGAACTGGCGCGCATGGAGCAGAGCGATGTCGTCGCCGAGGCCTACGGTACCGACAGCCTGTCATTCGGCCCGGACTACATCATCCCCAAGCCCTTCGATCCGCGCCTGATCGTGCAGATCGCGCCTGCAGTCGCCAAGGCAGCGATGGAGGGCGGCGTCGCGCGCCGGCCGATCGAGGACTTCGAGGCCTACCGGCAGAAGCTGCAGCAGTTCGTCTATCAGAGCGGCACCTTCATGAAGCCGGTGTTCACGGTGGCGCGCCGTGCGGCTGCCGACTGCGGCCGCGTGGTGTACGCCGAGGGCGAGGAGGAGCGGGTGCTGCGGGCGGTGCAGATCGTCGTCGACGAGCGGCTGGCGCGGCCGACCTTGATCGGCCGGCCGGAGATCATCGAGGCGCGCATCCGCCGCTACGGCCTGCGGCTGCGCAGCGGCAGCGACTTCGTCATCGTCAACCCGCAGTACGACGACCGCTACCACGCCTACTGGAGCGAGTACCGCGCGCTGATGGGCCGCCACGGCGTGACTGCGCAGTACGCGCGGCTGGAAATGCGCCGGCGCAGCACGCTGATCGGCGCGATGCTGCTGCGCAAGGGCGAGGCCGACGGCATGATCTGCGGCACCATCAGCAGCACCGCCCGACACCTGCAGTTCATCGATCAGGTGATTGGTCGCGCGCCCGGCAGCCCGGTCTATGCGGCGATGAATGCGCTGATCCTGCCGGACCGCCAGCTGTTCATCGTCGACACCCACATCAACGCCGATCCGGACGCCGAGCAGCTTGCCGAGATCACCCGGCTGGCGGCCGCAGCCGTGGGCCGCTTCGGCCTGACGCCGAAAGTGGCGTTGCTGTCGCACAGCAACTTCGGCAGCCACGATTCGGCTTCGGCCGTGAAGATGCGGCAGACCTTGGCGCTGCTGCGCGAACGCATGCCGGCGCTGGAAGTGGATGGCGAGATGCACGGCGACTGCGCGCTGGATGAAGCGCTGCGCCGGCGGATCCTGCCGGAGTCGACGCTTGCCGGCACCGCCAACCTGCTGGTGATGCCGAACATCGACGCCGCCAACATCGCCTACAACCTGCTGAAGACGGCGGCCGGCAACAATGTGGCGGTCGGCCCGATCCTGCTCGGCTGTGCGCGTCCGGTCCACATCCTGACGCCGAGCACGACGGTGCGGCGGATCGTCAACATGACCGCGCTGACGGTTGCCGAAGCCAGCGTCGGCCGCTGAGCCGCGTGGCTCAGGACAGCAGCATGCGCAGGCTGATCGCCGCCAGGAACAGCGCGAAAGCGCGCTTCAGCAGCTTCGGCGACAGGCCATGCGCCAGCCGGGCACCGAGCGGCGCGGTGAGCACGCTGGTCACGGCGATGCCGGCGAACGCGGCGAGGTCGACGTAGCCGAGGCTCCACGGCGCCAGCCCCGGCAGGCCGTAGCCGTTGAAGGCGAAGCCGGCGGCGCCGGCCCAGGCGATCGGCATGCCGCAGGCCGCCGAGGTGCCGACCGCGCGGCGCATGTCGATGTTGCAGGCGGTCAGGTAGGGCACGGTCAGCGAGCCGCCGCCGATGCCGATCAGCGCCGACAGGGCGCCGATCAGGCTGCCGACGATGCCGAGGCCGACCGCACCCGGCGCGCTGCGCGTGGCTTTCGGCGTGGCGTCGATCAGCATCTGGATCGAGATCAGCAGCGCGCCGATGCCGACGCATTTCTTCAGCGTGTCGCTGGCCACGTGGTGCGCCACCACCGCGCCGATCAGGCTGCCGGCGACGATGCCGGGCGCCAGCCGCCAGAAGATCGGCCAGATCACGCCGCCACGGGCGTGATGCGCGCGGGTCGAGGAAATGCCGGTCAGGCCGATCACCGCCAGCGAGGTGCCGATCGCCGACTGCATCACCACCTCCGGTGCGGTGCCGAGCTTCGGCAGGATCACCGCCAGCGCTGGCACGATGATCAGCCCGCCGCCGACGCCGAACAGTCCGGCCAGCAGGCCGGCGGCAGCGCCGGTGGCGAGAAAGACGGCGATGGTTTCCATGGACGGCGGAGGCTCTCGGGGCGGCCGGATGCAGGCCGTAGAATGGCGCGGTCGCAAAGGCTACACGAACCCTGCAGGCAGTCTGCCGGTCACAGCGTGATGATGAACCTCCGTTTTTCCCTCCGAGCTGTCCTGGTGCCGGCCGTGCTGTCGGCGATCGTCCTTGCCACGCCGCCGGCGCCGGCCCGGGCTGCCGATGATCCGCTGGCCGCCGCGCGCAGCGAATTCGCGGCGGCGCTGGCGGCGGTCGATGCCGGCACGCTCGATGGCGTCGACAGCGATCGGCTGCGCGCCTATCCGCTGCATCCCTATCTGCTCGCCGCCCGGCTGCGCTTGCGGCTGGCCCGCCTGGCCGCCGTGGACGACAGCAGCACTGATGAGGCCGTGGCGGCCTTCCTGAAGGCCAACGGCGATGCGCCGGTGACCCGCGAGCTGCGCCGCGCCTGGCTGAACAGCCTCGCCAGCCGCCAGCAATGGCCGGCCTATCTGGCCAACCTGCCGGCCAGCATGGCGGCTGCTGACAGCGTGCTGCGCTGCCAGCAGCTGGCGGCGCGCATCGCCCTGAACCAGACCGATGGCCTTGGCCCGCTGGTGATCGAACAGTGGCAGGCGGCCGACCGCTCGCTGCCGGCCTGCGATGCCGCGTTCGACTGGGCGAAGGGCCAGCAGCTGCTGACGCCGGCGCTGATCGAGGCGCGCGCGCGCCGGGTGGCCGGCAACGGCTACGGCGCCCTGGCCAAGGTGATCGCGACACCGCTGGCGGCGGATGCGCGCGCGCGAATCAGTCAGTGGGCGGCGCTGATCGACGCGCCGCAGAAGGCGCTCGACGCGCTGATCGCCGATCCGGCCCGGCCGGTCGACGACGAAGCCTTGCTCGATGGCTGGCAGCGCCACGCCCGCAAGGACCCGGAAGCTGCCGCCGCGCGTTTCGCTGCGCTGCGCGAGGCGCGCCGGCTCGACGACGCGGCCGCCAGCCGCTACGCCCGGGCGCTGGCGCTGGGCTTGGCCTGGAGCCGCAAGCCGGCGGCGCTCGACTGGTTCGCGAAGACGCTGCCGGCCGATGTCGATGTCGTGACCGCCGAATGGTGGGCGCGTGCCGCGCTGTGGAGCGGCGACTGGCCGCAGGTGACGCGGGCCATCGCGCTGCTGCCGGAGGCCAGCCGCAGCGAGCAGCGCTGGCGCTACTGGTCGGCGCGGGCGGCGGCGGCTGGCGGCGACGAAGCCGCCAAGGCGCAGCTGGCGACGCTGGCTGCCGAAGACGGCTGGTATCCGGCGCTGGCGGCGGCCCAGGCGGGCGCCCGCTACGCGCCGCATCCGCAGCCGCTCGGCGTCGACGAAGCGCGGATCGCCCGGCTCGACGCGCTGCCCGGCTTCATCCGCGCGCGCGAGCTGTTCCGGGTCGCGCAGCGCACGCCGGCGTCGGTGGAGTTCGCGGTCGCCTACGAATCGCTGGAGGCCGCCGCCCGGCCGCAGGCCGTGTTCCTGCCGATGCGCTGGGGCTGGTACGAGCAGGGTGTGGCCACGGCATCGCGGCAGAAGATCTTCACCGACTACGCCACCCTCTATCCGCGTCCCTACGACGCGCCGGTCAAGGCCGGCGCGGCGCTGTCCGGCCTGCCGCCGACCTTGATCTACGGCCTGCTGCGCCAGGAAAGCCTGTACCGCGCCGATGCCGTGTCATCGGCCAACGCCTACGGCCTGACCCAGATGCTGATCGAGACCGCCGCCCGCACTGCGCGCAAATGGGCGCGGCCGGTGCCGAACCGCGACGCGCTGTTCGATCCGGCCACCAACGTGCCGCTGGGGGCGGCCCATCTGCGCGATCTGGTCGACCGTTTTGCCGGCCAGGTTCCGGTCGCCATCGCCGGCTACAACGCCGGCCCCAACGCCGCTGCCCGCTGGCTGCCGGAGCGACCGCTGCCGGCGGATATCTGGATCGAGAACATTCCGTTCAACGAAACCCGCAACTACGTGCAGCGGGTGCTGTGGCATTCGCTGGTGTTCGCCTGGTTGGCGGCTGACGGCAAGCCGCAGCCGGTGGAGCCGTGGCTGGCGCCGATCGCGCAGCCGTCGGTCGTGGCCGGTGACGAAGGCCTGCCGTGATGCGCCGCTACCGCGTCGGCGGCGCCGTGCGCGACCGCCTGCTCGATCGCCCGGTGCTGGAGCACGACTGGGTGGTCACCGGCGCCACGCCGGAAGAGATGGTGGCGCTCGGCTACAAGCCGGTCGGCAAGGACTTCCCGGTGTTCCTGCACCCTCAGACCAAGGAAGAGCACGCGCTGGCACGCACCGAGCGCAAGTCCGGCCGCGGCTATCACGGCTTCACCGTCTACGCGGCCCCCGATGTCACGCTTGAACAGGACCTGATCCGCCGCGACCTGACCGTCAACGCGATGGCCGAGGACGAAACCGGCGCGCTGATCGACCCTTACGGCGGCGTCGCCGACCTCAATGCCCGGCTGCTGCGCCATGTGTCGGACGCCTTCGCCGAAGATCCGGTGCGGGTGCTGCGCACGGCCCGTTTCCATTCGCGCTACGCCTACCTCGGGTTCTCCGTCGCGGCCGACACGCTGGCGCTGATGCGCCAGATGGTCGAGGCCGGCGAAGTCGACCACCTGACGCCCGAGCGGGTCTGGAAGGAAACCGAGCGGGCACTGATGCAGCCGCAGCCGTCGCTGTACTTCACGACCCTGCGCGAATGCGGCGCGCTGGCCCGGCTGATGCCGGAACTGGACGCGCTGTTCGGCGTGCCGCAGCCGGCGAAGCACCATCCGGAAATCGATACCGGCCTGCACGTGATGCTGACGCTCGACTGCGCGGCCCGCTGCAACGCGCCGCTGACCGTGCGCTATGCCGCGCTGTGCCATGACTTCGGCAAGGCGCTGACCCCGGCGGAAATCCTGCCCAGCCACTACGGCCACGAAGCCAGCGGCGTGCCCTGCGTCGAAGCCTTCAGCGCCCGGCTGAAGGTGCCGGCCGACTGCCGCGAACTGGCGCTCCACGTCTGCCGCGAGCACCTGCTGGTGCATCAGGCGCGCGAGCTGACGCCCGGCACCCTGATGCAGCTGCTGGAACGCCTCGACGCGCTGCGCCGGCCGGCCCGCTTCGAGGAATTCCTGCTCGCCTGCGAATGCGATGCCCGCGGCCGCACCGGCCTTGAGGACCGCGACTATCCGCAGCCGCTGTACCTACGCGAAGCGCTGAAGCGCGCGCAGGCGGTGCAGGTGGCATCGGTCACCGCCGACGGCTACGCCGGTGCCGCCATCGGCGCCGAACTGCGGACCCGGCGGATCAAGGCGCTGAAGACGCTGCGCGAAACCTGGGCGGTGTAGCGCGGGCGCTGCTGTTGTCGGTCAGCGGGCCGGTGATGGCGGTGCGGCCACTGCCGGATCGCGATCACCGACGGCCGCGACCACGGCCCGGCCCGCCGCAACCGGCGACTGCGCCGGCAGGCACAGGAACCGCGCATCGCGGCTGGCGATCAGCCGGCGTTCGCTTTCGGGTGCCGCCGGCACGGTGAACGCATCGATCGTCTGCGGCGTCGTGATCGCCGCGCCGTCGACGCCGTCCAGCTGCCAGTGGGCGGTGTCGGACAGCAGCACCAGACGCGCGCCGAAGCGATCGCGGCTACAGGCCACCGTGTCGCCGGCGCGGGCGCCGAACAGGGCGCTGCCCCGCAGCTGCTCCGGGTTTGCGCGCAGCGCCTCGATCACCTCGGGCGGCGCCTCGCGGGCCAGCCGCGCGATGAAGCCCTCCTTGCCGAGCAGGCCCGGCGTCATGCCGTCGGCGTAGTCGGCATCGCAACGCCGGCGGAACCAGTCTCGTCGGCTCCGTGTATCGGCGAACGGCGCGCAGCACGCGGCGAAGGGCGAATCGATGGCGCGCAGCCAGTCGTGGGCGTCCGCAGTCAGCAGCATCGGCACCTGATGGCCGACATCGGTCGCCAGCACGCCGGGCCCGAAGCACTGGTAGCCCATGCGCTCGTACAGGCCGATTAACTCCGGCGAGGCGTGCATGAAATCAACCAACACGCCCCGGGCGCGGCCGTGCCGGTAGCAGGCGTTCAGCAATAACTGCAGCGCAACGGTTCTGCGATAGGCCGGCGCGATGATCAACCGTGACGTGAAGGCGATCTGCGTCGGCGCGAGATCGGCGAAGCGATCCAGCGCGTACCAGTGCCGGTAGTGCGCCGGAATCGCAGCGCCACCCCAGACCGAACGCATGGTGCCGACTACCTGCTCGCCATCCTTGATCCAGTGGATGGTGGCGATCTCGTCAAGCGCATCCGTGACCATGCCGCGCCCGTGATCGAGATAGCGGCCGAGCTTGCCGTCCGCGATGTTCGCGGCGTATCGCAGCGCAAAGCAGCGGTGTGCGTCGTCCTGGCTTTCGGCGATGCCGGTATGAAGAGTGGTCATGGCTGGGATGCGCCGTTACCGGCTTGCCGGCGTCGGCGATACCGACATTGGCATCACCAACGGCGGGGTAACGGCTTGCAGCGTCTCCAGCTCTTTGACCAAGCGGGTGACCTGATCCGGAGCCAGCGTGCACTTCGGGTCCTTTGCGCAGCGATCGATCAAGCCTGACACCGAGGCCATCAGACCGGTATGCGCGTCGAGACGTCTTTCTAGCGCGGTGTACATGCTGATGTCCTTCTTCAGCAGGTCAAGACAAGCAGTGCGAACCTCCTTGGCACCTGTGTCCTCATTTAAAAGTTTTGCGGCTGCGCCGCCTGCCTCGATGGCCTCGCCGATGATTGAGGTGCAGACCTCACGGCCATAGCCCAACGCCAGCGTGTCGCGAACAATCTCGGTGACGGCAGTCGATACCGATGCCGCAGCAGCCGCATTCAGGCCGCCCGTAGTCGGTGCGAACGTGGCGGCCCCGCCCGCAACGGCCGTGCCTCCGGCCGTCAATGAGGCGCGACGCGACGCGTCGATGGCTTCGAACGCCTGCTTGCGGTTATCGGCCACTGTTCGTGCAGCGACAAGCTCCTTGGCAGCGGCATCCGCCTCCGTCTTGGCCTTGTCGGCGACGGCTTGTTGGCCCGCATCCGCCTTGGCCTTGTCAGCAGCTGTCTTCGCCTTGTCGGCGGCGGCGGTTGCTGCCTGTTCCTTGGTGGTGACATCCGTATTGGCCTGATCCAGCGCGGTTCGGGCGCTTTCCGTCTGCTGGGTCAGGCTGGCGATCGACTCGGCACTGCTGCTTGCGGTCGCACCATTCAGTATCACGGCGGGCGCACGAACGGCGCCGGTCAGCTGTTCGATGGCGAGCAGTGCCACCATCGTGCTCTGGAAGCGGCGCTGCAGCGTTTCGAGGCTCAACCTCGACATTCCGCCATTGGCGAAGGCTTCGCACTGGCGGTACATGCTGTCCCGCAGCGTCTGGATCGACGCTGTGCGCAAGCCGATGCTGGCGGCGCTTTCGGCAAGTCCGCCGGTGAGCGAGCCTTCGCCCTTCGTCGCGATCGATATCGATGCTCCGAACTGCGCAGCCAGTGCGGACAGCGCATCCGGGCTCGGCTCGGCGCAGAACGCGCGGAAGACAGCCGTTTTCTGGCCGTCAGCGCCCTTAAGCTCGTGATTCGTCGGGAAGACGACACGCTGCTTGGCATCTATCAGGATCAGCTCGGACCCGTGCTCCGTCGCTGCCGCCACTGACTGCGTCTTGTTGTAATGCGTGAGGGCAGAACACGCTTGGAGGCCGGCCAACAGCGGCAGCAGGAGCGCGATCCGCTGACGCCTCGATATCGGGTGAGCGCGTCGCGTCTGGCGCGGATCGATTGGCGAGGATGCGCAGCGCAGTATGTTCGGCATGGTGAGTCTCCAAAAGGACGCCAGAACGGCACGCGCGAGCTCTGGCGATGGTGGACGAGGTGCTGGCCGATGCGGGTCGGCCAGATAAGGGTTGGCGATGAGCGCACCGAAGTCCTCGCAGAAGTGCAACGGAATCCCAACGGAGCTATCTCGGAGCGGGCTTCCGGTGCACTTGGCTTGCAACCTTTAGTGCGTTGCCGGTATCAGACGAATCTGGGCCGCGCGGCGCGCGGCTGTCCGCATTCCTTCGACGAGGTTGAAATTCCGTGAAACGCACGATCCTGATGGCTTCGGCCGTCACCTTGCTGGCCGCTTGCGGCAAGACCGCCGAAGCGCCGAAGCCGGCGCTGCCGCTGACATCCGGCATCGACGGCCAGTACATCGACGCTGCGGTTCGTCCGCAGGACGATCTGTACCGGCACCTGAACGGCAAGTGGCTCGACAATTACGAGATTCCGGCCGACAAGGCGCGTTACGGGGCATTCAAGCAGCTGTCGGATGAGGCCGAGGCGAATCTGAAGGCGATCGTCGAGAAGGCGAGCACGACGAGTGGCGCAAAGCCGGGCAGCGAGACGCAGCAGATCGGTGATCTGTACCGGAGCTTCATGGACGAGGCGACGGTCGAGGGGCGCGGGCTGAAGGGGCTGGAGGATGCGCTGAAGGGCATCGCCGCGATCCCGGATGCCAAGGGCGTGGCGTCGACGATGGCGACGCTGACGATCCTCGGCGTCGGCACGCCGTTCGTGCCGTTCGTGCATCAGGACAACAAGGATTCGACGCGCTACATCGTCGATCTGTACCAGTACGGCCTCGGCTTGCCGGATCGGGACTATTACCTGGCGGATACCGAGAAGTACGTCCAGACCCGCCGCCAGTACCAGGCGCACATCGAGAAGATGCTGAAGCTGGCCGGCGATCCCGAGGCGGCGGCGAAGGCGCGGGCGGTGTACGGGTTCGAGGCGGCGCTGGCGAAGATCCAGTGGACGAAGATCGATAACCGCGATCCGCAGAAGACCTACAACAAGGTCGAGCTGACGCGGCTGGCGGCGCTGGCGCCGGGCTTCGATTTCACGGCCTGGCTGGCAGCGGCCGGGCTTGCCGGCAAGCTGGATTATCTGATCGTCAGTCAGCCGAGCTATCTCACCGGCATGGCGCGGCTGATGGAAACCGTGCCGCTGGCGACCTGGAAGACCTACCTGCAGTGGCGGGTGATCAGCGAGTACGCGCCGTACCTGCCGAAGGCATTCGTGGACGAGAACTTCGCGTTCTACGGCACCGTGCTGCGCGGCATTCCGGAAAACCGGCCGCGCTGGAAGCGGGGGGTGGAGCTGGTGGAAAGCGCGGTCGGCGAAGCGCTGGGCAAGCTGTACGTCGCCCAGCATTTTCCGCCGGAGAACAAGGCGCGGATGGAGCTGCTGGTCGGCAATCTGCTGGCTGCCTACAAGAACTCGGTCGATACGCTGCCGTGGATGACCGAGGCGACCCGGAAGGAGGCGCGGGCGAAGCTGGCCAAGTTCTCGCCGAAGATCGGCTATCCGCTGCGCTGGAAGGATTATTCGAAGCTGGTGATCGTCGCCGATGACCTGGTCGGCAATGTCGCCCGGTCGCGTGCGGTGAGCTACCAGATGGAAGTGTCCAAGCTCGGCAAGCCGATCGATCGCGAGGAGTGGGGCATCACGCCGCAGACGGTGAATGCCTACTACAACCCAGAGAAGAACGAGATCGTGTTCCCGGCGGCGATCCTGCAGCCGCCGTTCTTCAACATCGCGGCTGATGACGCGGCCAACTACGGCGGCATCGGCGCGGTGATCGGGCACGAGATCAGCCACGGTTTCGATGACCAGGGCGGCCAGTACGACGGCGACGGCAATCTGCGCCAGTGGTTCACCGACGAGGATCTGAAGAACTTCAAGGCGCGCACGGCGGCGCTGGTGGCCCAGTACGCGGCCTACGAACCGGTGAAGGGCTATCACGTCAACGGTGAGCTGACCTTGGGCGAAAACATCGCCGACAACTCCGGACTGGCCATCGCCTATCGGGCCTACAAGCTGTCGCTCGGCGGCAAGGAAGCGCCGGTGATCGACGGCCTGACCGGCGACCAGCGGTTCTATCTCGGCTGGGCCCAGGTCTGGCGCGGCAAGGATCGCGAGCCGGAAGCGATCCGCCGTCTGACTGTGGACCCGCACTCGCCGTCGGCAATCCGGGGCAACGGCACGCTGGTCAACCAGGACGGCTTCTACAACGCTTTCAACGTCAAGCCGGGCGACAAGATGTACCTGCCGCCGGAGGCGCGGGTCAGCATCTGGTGAGCGCGCGCGGACTGTCTGCGTGAAGCCTGCGGGGCCGGTGGCGACACCGGCCCTTTTTCGTTGAAGATCGGCAGCGAACGGCTGGCGCAGACCGGCCGGCGATCATTCATGCAGAGGAGCCAACGAGATGAATCGACTGACGGCGGATGACTGGGCCACGCTCGAGGCTATCGAGCATGGCCGCTGCGCAGTGGATGCGGCGACGGCAGCGCGCCTGATGCCCTGTGCGCTGATCGAGGAAAAGGTGCCGGGCGATGGGCGCTATGCGCTGACGCCGGCCGGCTGGCATGCCTTGCGCCAGCATCGGCGCCTGGACCCGGATTGAGCCCGGGCGAGACCTGCGCCGAAACTGAAGCCAGGCGCGCGATGGCTTGTCCCTTAATGCCTGCCGCGAATTGTCGCGGCAGGCGGGAAGGCCCCATCGCCGCGCGCACGCGGCGATGGGGCCCGGTTCCTCAGAACTGGAAGTACAGGAACGCCGAGTAGCCCTGCGCCGACAGCTTCATGATCGACATCGCGAACAGTGGCAGCAGCAGGCCGATGATCATTGCCGTGCGGGTTCGTCCCGATATCGGTGCGCGCTTCGGGCCATAGGCCAGCACGCCTTCGGTCAGCACGAAGAGGGCAGCGAAGACCAGCATCGACACCTGCAGGCCGGAAATCATCGTCAGCATCGGATCGCTGAGGCCGCCGACGTTCTTCAGCAGGAACATCGGCTGGTACATCCGCCAGGCCTCGCTGATGCTGGCGGCGCGGAACACGGTCCAGCTGATCATCACCAGGATGAAGGTGATCAGCCAGCGCGTGACGCGGAAGGTTTTCGGCGACCCGCTGATGCCGAGCACGCGCTCGATGAAGATCATGAAACCCTGCATCGCGCCCCAGGCCAGGAAGGTCCAGTTCGCGCCGTGCCAGACGCCACCGAGGAAGAACGTGATGATCACGTTGCGATGGGTGGCCGCGTTGCCGTTGCGGTTGCCGCCGAGCGGGATGTAGAGGTAGTCACGCAACCAGCTCGACAGGCTGATATGCCAGCGCCGCCAGAACTCGGTGATGCTCTGCGAGATGTACGGTGCGTTGAAGTTCTCCATGAAGCGGAAGCCGATCATCAGGCCGAGGCCGATCGCCATGTCGCTGTAGCCGGAGAAGTCGAAGTACAGCTGCACCGTGTAAGCCAGCGCGCCGAGCCAGGCATCGGCGGTCGACGGATTGGTCAGCGAGAAGCAGTAGTCCGCCAGCGGCGCGACGGTATCGGCAACGATTACCTTCTTGACGAAGCCCTGCATGAAACGGGTCGCGCCCAGGCCGAACAGGCGCGCGGAATGATCGCGCTGCTCGAACTGGTCGGCCAGATCCTTGTAGCGAAAGATCGGGCCGGCGATCAGGTGCGGGAACAGCGACACGAAGGTCGCGAAGTCCACCGGATGCTTGGTCGCTTCGGCATCACCGCGATAGACGTCGACGATGTAGCTGATCGATTCGAAGATGTAGAACGAGATGCCGATCGGCAGCAGCACGCTCGCCATGACGAACGGCTCGAAGCCGAGCCCGGTCATCAGTTCGTTGAAGCTGGCGACGCCGAAGTTGGCGTACTTGAAGTAGCCAAGCACCGCCAGGTTGACCACCACGCCGAGCTTCATCCAGCGGCGAGCCAATGGCTGCCCGACACCGGCATTGCCGATGGCTGAGCCGACGAAGTAGTTGAAGATCGTGACCGCAGCGAACAGGCCGAGGAAATCGATGCGCCACCAGCCGTAGAAGAAGTAGCTGCCGGCCAGGATCACGTAGTTGCGGATCCGGCGCTTGTTCGGTGTCAGGTAGTAAACCGACAGGAACAGCGGCAGGAACAGCAGCAAAAAGACATTCGACGAAAAAACCATTGGGCCTCACCAGGGGGCTATTGTGCGGCGTGCGAGCTCTATCGGCCCGTCAGAACTGGAAGTACAGGAACGCCGAGTACCCTTGCGCCGACAGCTTCGTGATCGCAAGAAAGAACAGCGGCGTCAGCAGCAGCACCGATGAGACGACCCTTACCCGCTCGCTGCCGAGCTGGATCTTCGGTCCGTATTCGCGCAGGCCCTCGAAGATGACGAGGCCGTACGCCAGCACAAGCGTTGCAAGCTGCATCGTGCTGATCGCCCCTGCGAAGGGTTCGCTGATCCAGCCGACGTTCTGCAGGAACAGCATCGATTTGTACATCTGCACCGCGGCCGGCACGCTATCGGCACGGAACAGCACCATGCTCATCGCCACCGCGACGATGAAGGTTATTGCCCAGTGATGCAGCTTGAAACCGGTCGGATTTCCTTTCACGCCCAACATCCTTTCGATCAGCAGCAATCCTCCCTGAAGTGCTCCCCAAAGCACGAACGTCCAGTCCGCGCCGTGCCAGATGCCGCCAATCAGGAACGTCATGAACGTCATGTAGTGCAGACGCATCCGCGTCTTGCGCGCCGAACCACCGAGCGAATAGAACACGTAGTCACGCAGCCAGTTGCTGAGGCTGATGTGCCAACGGCGCCAGAACTCGGTGACGCTCTGGCTGATGAAGGGCTTGTTGAAGTTCTCGACGAACTTGAATCCCATCATCAGGCCCAGACCGATCGCCATGTCGCTGTATCCCGAGAAGTCGAAATACAGTTGCACACCGTATGCCAGCACGCCGATCCAGACATCGGCCGTGCTCGGATCGGGAAGCGCGAAACAGTAGTTCACCATCGGCGCGAGCGTGTCGGCGATGATGACCTTTTTGGCGAATCCCTGCATGAAGCGAACCGCGCCGCGGCCGAACATGTCCATCGAGTGGACGCGATGCTCGAACTGCGACGCCAGTTCCTTGTAGCGGAACAGCGGGCCGACGATCAGGTGCGGGAACATCGTGACAAACATCGCGAAATCGGCCAGGTGTCGCGTCGGCTTCACGCTGCCGCGATAGACATCCATCACATAGCTGATCGATTCGAAGATGTAGAACGAGATGCCGATCGGCAGCAGCAGCTCGGACAGGCTGAACGGCTCGAGGCCGGTCGCCGTGATGATCGAATTGAAGCTGTCGATGCCGAAGTCGCGGTACTTGAAGTAGCCAAGCACGGCCAGATCGATGGTCACACCGAAGCGCATCCAGCTGCGTGCTTTCTCGCTGCGCGCGCCGGCTGCACCGATCTGCCCGCCAATCCAGAAATTGAACAGCGTGACGAATATCAGCAGCGTCAGGAAATCGATACGCCACCAGCCGTAGAACACATAGCTGGCCACCAGCACCACATAGTTGCGCAGGCGGCGGGTGTTCGGCGTCAGGTAGTACAGCAACAGGAACAGCGGCAGGAACAGCAGCAGGAACGCGTTCGAGGAAAAGACCACGTTCTATCTCGGGTGGATGGACGCCAGCTTGGTGGTGAGTGCTTCTGGCAGGTCGATGCCTTTCAGGGCAGCCTTGCCGAGCAGCGAGCGCTCCGGGATTTCCCAGATCACCACGCGCGGCTTGTGCCCGGCGTAGTCCTGGCTCGTCAGGAACTGCGCCATCGGCGGGAACGGGCCGATGCCTTCCTTCGAATAGTCGGCCAGCGGCTCGTTGAGGAATTCGCTCAGGAAGCCCTGGAAGTTCCAGCGGTCGTTGGCCGTATAGCTGGTGCCGACCACAGCCACTTCCGGAATCGACTCGTCGCTGAGCAGGGATTCGGCGCTGGCTTCCTTTTCGATCGCCTTCGTCACCACAGGAACATAGATATCAGCCTTCGGCATCAGGCTCGGAAACATCGGCTCCAACGGCAGAAATGACAGCAGGTCGCCGACCAGCGTGGCTTCCGGCTGTTCGGTGGTCTCGAAGGCGTCGGCATCGCCAGTCTTGGTAGCCAACCCCTTGGCGGCCATCGCGCGAGTCACCGCTTGTGCGGCTAGCTTGGCGCCAGCCGGAGTCCAGTGGGTATCGGTATGGAAGAACAGCGGCTGTTGGACTTTTGCCGCTGCAAATGTGTCGTCGAGCGTGATCAGCGTGGTCTGTTCGCCGATGGCGGCGCGCAGCCGTGCCATGACTGTGGCATGGGCGCTGGCCTGGCGATGACCGTTGATGTACTCCGGATAGACATGCGCCTTTTCCGGCACTACGACGACGACCAACGGAACCTTGGCATCGGCAAGGGTGGCCTGCGTCCAGCGAATCAGCTCGAGGTTCTGGTCGAAGATCTGCTCCCAACGCGGAAGCACATGAAACTCTTCGTTCGTGTAGAGCCAGCCGTCGGTACCCAGCAGAACACCGGTCTTGCCTTCATGGAACAACACCAGCTGCAATGCGGTCCAGAAATTGATGCTGGCCGTACGCAGCGGGAACTCTTTGTCGAAATGCTCCTCGAAGTTCCTGACCAAGTCTCCGTTGATCACTTTGACTGGCGGAGCACGATAAGACAGCAAAGAGGGAAGGCTCAGCGCCGAAAGCACACCAACCGTCAATGCAAAGACGACGCCCACTGGGGCATAACTGCGGCTCGCGCTATGCAGCTCCGGCCCGGACGACGGGTGATTCTTACTCATCAAAATTCCCTGGCTTTAATAATGTCGGCGTACAACGGCCCTGCACTGAATGCCTGATAAAGATTCAGCACTAACTCTTTTCAAGCTGAATAATTTTCTTCCGCAACTCGTCAACCGCAGCCACTTGAGCCGGATCTTTTTCGATGACTTCAAGTTGCCGCCGGTAATAGGACAAGGCGTCTGCAGGCTTGTCTAAAGTCTCTGAGATCCATCCCAAGCGCCCGTAGGCAATAGCCACATACTCGGGATTCGTCGGTTTGGATGAGGCGAGTTGCAACAACTTCAAATAACTCGCCGTCGCGCCTGAATATCGACTCTGGCGCTCAAAAAGCTCTGCATAGCGCAGTTGAGTCTTCAGCAGGATGGGGCGATGTTTGATGGAGTCGGCATCAAGTTTCGCGAACGCAGCAAGATAACCCTGCATCGCTGCCTTCGCCTGGCCTAGCGTCACGAGCACTTCTGCATGACGCGACAGGAGATCAGCTTCCTGCAGCGGGTTGCTTCCGCGAGAGCTTTGAAGGCGTCGCAGAGCATCGCGCAGCAATATTTCAGCTTCGAAGGATTTTCCGCGAAACAGTTCGGCTTCAGCCTGCCGGATTCGCAGTTCCCGAACCTTGTTTATGTCGCCAAGCTTGATGGCGACATCTGCAGCTTCGGAATAAAGATTGAAAGCCTCGGGATAGTTTCCCAGGGCCCACTTGGAATCGGCTTCGTTGACAATGCTTTGCAGATAAAGCGGCGAAATGCCGAGAAGAACCTTGATATCTTCCCGGACACGTTTGCAAATCTTTCCCGCTTCGTCGTAATTTTTGGTGTCGTTCAACTCGTGTTCGCAGTACGCCATGAACTTTCGTGCATCGGCCTCGTTCGCGTACGCGCCTGAAAGCGAAAGCATCAACGAAGCACCTACTGCTGCATGAAAGCGCGTCATGGCTGCTTCGTTCCAAATAGCGTAGTGAGATCTCCCCCCAGTCTCGTCGACTTGAACGGACGATTCCGTTGCAAAAACTCCGTCATCGAGGTGTCGCAGGCCGCAATCGAGCAGTAGGGTTCCAGCCAACTGAAGTTGGTGGCGACATTCGTGCTGACTTCCTGCTTGCTGCCGACAAGACCGGCAAACCCTGCCGGTGCCTGAAAACCGTCAAAGACAGTTTTCGCAAGGCGAGAAAGGGGAGACTTCGGTCCTGTATCAACGACTTCGCCGTTAGCAACCGCAAAAGTTGCAATCATTGCCAACGGAGCAAGCGCATATGCGTGATAACCAAGTGCTCTCGACCGCCGACCAACCTCGTTGGGAAGCAAGCCCTCGGCGGTGATCTGCCGTTCGAAAATTCTGTAAATCTCGAGGCCTTGGTTGAACATGGCACGATCGTTCAATACCGTTCCAGTAGAAACAAGGCTCCAGGCAGCCCAATAGAAATGGTTGTTGATCTTGTTGATTGGTGCGTCCACAGGCCACTCTGCAGCAACCTTGGCTGCAATGGCTCGTAACCAGGCCTCAATACGGCTTCGCTCGCCTGCATGTTTCTTAAGGGGCGCGCTCTTTGACTTTTGCAGTCTGAGATAGGACGAGCTGATAGCGGCAAGCGCCCATTTGCGAACAGATTTCCCGGTGTGCGTTTCCGCCTTGCCGAGCAGCGCGCCATGTTCAGCCCAATCATCAAGCCAAGAGAGAACACAACCGGCATCGGCGTCGGATCCACGCTGTATATAGCGGGAAGAAAGAGACGCGATGCCCATTTCAAAAGATGAAATTGATGACGTCGCATCCTTGTATCGACGCTCCGCATCGACATTCAATTCGTCTCGTGACGACCCCGAGCCTTCATATTTGCTGGGGAAGTTCAGCGTCCCAGTGAATGGTTCCGGAGCACTTTCACAATCCGACGATGTACGTTGATTCGACTGAATCGACGAAGAGAAGCCCTGCGGCGCTACTAAAGAGTCGTTGGCCGCAAAACACCGAGGCTGCAGCAGCGCTCCAGTTCCCGCCAGGAGCACCAACAAGATGGGACGTATGCGTGACATATCGATCAATTGCGTTTGCACACAGTTGTGGTCACGGTCGTATTCTTCGCCGTTTCAGTAATGCTCTGAACGCGCACCGACACGATTGGCTGTATCTCGGCGTCAGGCGTGTAGTTTGTTTCGAGTGCAAACCGACCGTCCATTTTCGTGTAGGAGTTATAACGGCCGTTAAGAATCTGAGATTTGCCGTCGGCGTACCAAACTTCGGCTTTCATGACGCGGACGTTCGGATCCGAGAACTGAAAATCAAGCCAAAGATCCTTCGCTGGTATGGGGTTGAACTGCTCGCCGCCGTTAACCACAGCCTCGACAAGCTCATTGTTCCCCGAAAGCTTCACGGTATTACTCATGATCGGCTTCTTGCCACGACAACCATTGCCGACCAGCGGAAGCACACGCCGCATCACCGCGGTGTTGGTTCTTTGCAACTGCTGATACGGAAACTCCCAAACAATGAGCTTGGGAGGATGTTGTTGGTAAAGATCCGACACCAGGTACTGTGACAAGGCGCCGTCAAAGCCGCCGCCGGCCATCGCGGCTTGATAAATATCGGTGTTCAGCGCTTTCCGAAGAAAACCCAGAAAATTGTAGGTTGGGGTTGCACTGAAGCTCGTGCCCACGAGCGCAACCTCTGGCGCCGCCTCGTCACCGAACAAGTCATCCGTCGCCGGCGCTTTGGTTTGGTAGGCGGGACCATATTCCATCGGATACATCAATCCGCACAGGGTTGAAACAACATGGGACATCGTGCCGCGCGAGCCAACGAGGCCGACTTCCAAGGTTTCATATTGCTTCGCCGGAAAGTCGAAGCCAGCTTCGCGAACTTTCGATGCAATCATTTCTGCAGCGCGCTGCGAACCAGACGCTTTCCAGTGACCGTCGCGCTTGTAGAAGTACTGACTTTCCGTGTTGTGGCTAAATGCAGTTCCGTCAGCGACCAGCACGCCGATCGACCTCAATTGATCGATGAGCTGGCTATAACGACGCTGCAACTCATTGATATCGAATTTCTGCAGTGTTTCATCTTTCAACATCCTGGTTTCCACCAGGCCGCGCGGCGGCTGAGGAAACATCAGGACTTGGGTCCCCCTGGCGTTAAGCGCAGCAATCAAGCGCTTCAACGATGACCACATCTCCGGGTCGTTCGGTTCAAGCCACTGAAGTTCTGCTTCCGTTCTGAACAACCAGCCGTCCTTACCTTCCACAACGACGCGATATCCACGCATGTACTCACTGACGTAGGCATCACGATCAGCAGCTTTCGGGCAGACAGTGCAGCACGTCTCGGCTGAGTACTTGAACTCACCAGCACTATCTGTCGTTTCTGCATTTGCCGGAGCTGATGCAAGCTGTGCGCTTGCGATCAGCATTCCGATAGCGATGTTACGTCCAACTGAATACATGGTGGATTCCCGCGTTAGCTCAGATCTGTACGTTTACTTCTGTTCGTCCCACGTAAGGATCGGGACCGTAGAGGTGCCGCCGACAATCAAGCTCGACGCTTTGCCACGTTCGAACGTTGCTGCAGGAACATCGATGATCTTCTTATCACCATCAAAAAGACCAAGGGAAACGGAAAGAGGATTGATTTCTCGCTGTCCGGCTTTGAAGGGTGCAATGGCATCCAGGACGGTGACCTTGCCATCCGCCGTTTTCAACGACAGCGTCTTATCGGGGAGGAGATTCATCATGATGACCATTGCTTTCAACTGGCTCTTGAAGCCCTCGAGCTGAAAGCTCCGCATCGAATCCGGGAGGTACGCGATGCTGTAAAAACGATCGGCTTCAAGTTTGAAGGTTTCTTTCCGGCTGCCGAGCTGTACGGGATAGTCGCCAGGTGGCAGGAAGATGAACTGCCCTGCGGTGAATGCCGGGAGCGCAGGTTGTGCAGTTTCTCCGATAAAGCCGGATGGGCTTTGCGCAGCTGTGCCGTTCAGAACGCGGACGAACGCTGATCCGGGCGGCGCGCCCTTTGCATAAAGCTGCGCCTGCGATTGCATCGGGAGTACCGCTGCCATCAGAAAGATGAGAGCACCAAACCAACTTTTTAGTCGAACCATGATGTCTTCCTCGAAAAATTCAAAAATGAACTGGTGCGGATTAGTTACTTTTTAGCCTGAACAACAGCAACCTTGTTTTGATTCAGCAATATATCTAGAAGTTCAATTTGAAACGGCGGAAGCATCCCGCCCAATCTGAATCCGAGCTGCCGCTGCGGTGTCCGGAGGTCGACTCCATAGAACGACGCCTTCGTCGGGTAATCCAAGCCGAACGGCCCACTTCCATTAGAAGTGTACTGTCCGCCGACAACGGTCATTCCCAGTTGCTTCGTGTAAAAGTCATGAACGAAATCACGAGTTGTTCCTGACAGATCAACAGCTGCACCGTAGACCCCGGTCAGTCCATTTGCCAGAGCTACGTTGTCCTGCACGCGCACATCCGTACTGTTTCTGAGTCGAATGCCATGGTTGTTGTTTCCGGAAACAACATTGTTCCAAACAATATTCTTAGAGCTCTCAGATATGATGATTCCATCTGAACCGTTCTGAGTCGCGATATTGTTTGCGACAACATTGTTTGAGCATTGACGATCTAGAACAATTCCGGCCTTGTGATTGTCATGAGTCCTGTTGCCGAAAATCCAACTGTTGTTGACTTCACGGGAAATAATGATGCCGTGCTTGATTTTCGTTCCATAAACATCGTTGTTCGCGATGATCAGATGTCGCGAGCGGTCATGAGGGTCAAAGCCATAAAGTATGTTGTTCTTCATGACATTTGAATGCATCACAACGCCGTCAGCTTCCCATGTGTATAGACCGTACCAAAGGTCCTCGATTACCGTTTCGATAATCCATCCAGTGGGACGGGGCCATACCTTTGACTGAAGCTGAAGCGAGCCATACTGAGAAAGCGAGAGGCCATAGGCCTTCTTCGCGGCATAACCAAGATGTGCTACGCGGCTGCGTGCAAGATATATATCGGATCCACCCCAGCTCACGATGAACGGGCGGAATTTTTTGGGGTCTTTTAGTTCGGCAGTTCGATTGCGAGTTTCGTCCCAGCCGACAATCTCCGAATCACTCAGTACCAAACGCCCTTCGATTGAAAGGAGTGAGCCCTTTTCCGCGCCGAGCCGAAACTGTTTGACCGATTTGTCAACGAGTAACGTAGCGCCGTGGCGAACAAGGATGGGGAGCCGTGCAAGATACCTGCCTTGGCCAAGGTCCTGGAAATAGTCACCGGATATCGCAGCCGCAATATCCTTGAGGGTCACTAAGCCGCCACTGATAACAATTGCACGGAGTCCGCCACCTTGAAGTCGAGCGAATGCCGAGAGCCCAACCGATCCGTTATAGGTAAGAACCTTGAATCCCGGTTCGGAAAGAATTGAACCGAGGGATACCGTTCCTTTCTTGCTCTTGTCGACTTTGCGCAAGACAGCGCCGTAGTTGTAGCCGCTGAGATCAGGGAGCTTCGGTGCTTGAAATGCGGGAAGTGACTCGGGCTCCTCTTTCTTGAGCGCATACGCCGCTCGAACTTCGGCGTCAGTCAGCTTTCGCAAGTTCGAGTTGCTTTCCAGATCATCGGCTCCGTCCTCGCCGTATGATTCGTCGTTCAAGGCGCCCTCAGCGTCCTGACCCACATCGTCATCAGCCGCTGCATTTACGTAGCAGGGCTGAACGGCGGCAACAATTGCGAATAAGAACGCAATCAGCTTGACCAGCATCTGGCGGCTCAGAACCACCATAGCGTCGCCTCAACGATGACTCGATAATTAATGTCGGACCCGGCGGCGTAGGCGTTTCCTGGATTGAACAATGAGGCACGAAGGCGAATTGATGACCTCGGATCTTCAGTCATCAGGCCACCGCCATCGTCGAGGCTTCGTAGTACTGCAGGAATTTGCAGATAATGGCTTGCGATGAAATCGAGACCGTATCCAACATCGGTTGAGCCTCCGACGGTGCCGACCGACAAATTGTTCGTCACAATCGGGGCAAAGCGATCGTCCTTGTTAAACTTCTGAAGGACGATGGAGAAATCGTTTGAAGGCAGGTTCAAAGACGCATAAAGAGTGGCAATTCGAAGATTGCCAAGCTGAGCTCTCAGTGCTTCGTTATATCGATAGGAACTGGCGGAGGCACCAGTGAACTGAACCGAATTGCCTTGGATTCCACTCTGGCGGTATTGACTCTTTCCGCCGCCGCCGCTGTAGGCGTACTCGGCGCCAACCGAAACTGGCCATACACCTGGACGCCAACGAACGGCGACGGTGCTGGCGACTGCCCCAATACTTTGCCGATTGAATCGCGCGACCGATCGATCGTTTGCCAGACCTGCTGTTACTGTGTTCCCGAACAAGTAGGTGACGTCGGCCCAGTACTTGATCGAATTAGGATTGCGAGCGTTCAGGTAACCATTACTGAAGTAGACGCCTAACCAGGTCAGATTGACGGCCTCAAGCTTCGAGTCTGCTGCTGTTGTTGCGGCGAGGCTCGGCAATGAACCATCGACATCGCGTGCATGCAATGCTCGAAAGCCGACCTGATGCTCCGGAAGCCAATCCGTTGAAAAATTACCGTGGCCATATATCCGCTTGCGCTGCTCTGGCGGAAGGTCAATGCCGTCGGAGCGATATGGGGAGAACTGGTAGAAGACGCCGGCGCTGGACGTGAACCGAGTTGTATTGAGGACCCAATAGATCGCATCGACGTCACGACCCAACCAGCTGCGATCGTTTTCGCGGACAAACTGGTGTCCGATTCTCACCGACTCGCCAGGGTAGCTCGTGAATCCGCTGTAGCGGATCCAGGCCTCGTCTAGCTTGACGAAGCTTTTTGTTTCGCGCTGCAGGGTTGACTGGGTTTCATCATTGTCAATGACATCGCCTGAGGGGAGAAACGCTCTCCCGCGGAGGTACATCGTCCAATCCTGACTGAACTCGATGGAAACCCGAGGTGAAAAGTTCAAGTAAACAATTTCATTGCTTGACAGATCGTTTTGACCCAGATCCCGAGGGCCATCCGCCTGGCCGCCGACGGCGGTTCGAAGCGCGCTGTTGATCTGGAGGGCGACCGCCTGCGGCGCAGCTAGGAAAATCGCCGAAGCTAAGGCTGCAGAGAATTTTGTTTTCATTGTTGTTGGCCTCTGGTGTAGATGTCAGACGGTATGGGCTGCTTGAGTACCGGCTGGATGGCACGTTCCATTTGATACAGACGTTGCGCCTCGGCAATCTCGGCTGCCGTCATTTCGCTGGTGATCTGATCAAGCAGCTTTACCTGCAGCACTTCGAACATGTCCGCGGATTCGAGGTCGAGCTTTAGCTCATTCAGCCGCTTCAGCTTGCGAATTCGCATCATCATCGGTCGTCCGGCGTCCTCAGATCGCTTCGCAAAAACGTAGCCATTGACCCGATTGACCTGAATTCCCGACATGCCGAGAAACATACGAGCGAGGCTTGAGTACGATTCGACCGAGCCAGCCCGAGCTGCCTTCAGGTAATGCTTCAGCGCCATTTGCGGATTGGGATCGCCAAGGATTCCCATGGAATACACCCGTCCCAGCCGTGAATTCGCACGCGTTTCAGTAGCGACGTAACCCAGACACTGCTTATAGAGTGCGACCGCTTCGAGGGGGCGGCGAGTTGCAATTCTTTGACTGTTGAACAGGAGATCAGCGAGGGCTGAAACAGCTGCAGGGTTCTTGTCGTTCGCTGCGGGACGCAGGGTTGCTTCGAGATCGATGTCAGGAAGGAGGAATGGGTAATGCACGGCAACGATGGCCGCCTCCACGGAGAACTCGCCGCCCCGTGCAAGCATCCACCTCAAGACCTTGTTTGCCAGTTCGACGTTCTGCGAAGACGCATTGCCTTCAGCAGGAGCAGTACCAGGCGCTGGTGGCTCCTTGCGTTCCGGAGTGGCGACCGAGACGTCAGCAGCAGACGGCGCTTTCGGGTTGGCACCTTCGAACTCGTCATCCTCGAAATCCAGATCGGGTTGACCGGTGGTAGCAGTTGCGCTCTCCTGCTCCGGTACATCGCCGTCGGTGGTTTCGTTGATCTCGTCGACCATTGCGGCCGCCAGGCGACCAGCCAGGGACGCATACTGCGTTGGCGGCTGATAGAGGCGTGCCGAATCGTCGATTTGTGCGGTGCCGTTGGCGCCTGCAGCAAATGCGAGCAGAGCAGCGTCGAGAATCTTTTCGAGCTGATCTTGCTTGTGCTGATATCTGTAGAAGTGTGCGAGGTCGATGTAGCAACCCGGTTCGACACTTAGCAGCGTCCGGCAATTCGCTTCGAGGAGGGCAGCATTGTTTCCTTTGGCGATGTTCTGCCGCAGCCAGACGAGTGACTGAACCTGAACGCTTACAAAATCTGACTTCAGCCCACGTTGGGCGATGAGGTCGCCGTCGTTCTGGGTGTCGAGATCGGGAAACTGCATGTAGCGTTGTAGCTTGACGCTATCGACTTCTTCATTTCCCCGGCGCACCGCATCGTCGATGAGCGAGTTGATTTCAGGAAGATAGTCACGCTTGCCATAACCGATCAGAAGTCGTGCGAGGGACAGACCGGCATCCGGTCGCGCGTGCAGCGCACGCCGATACCATTTTTCGGATTCAGCCCGAGAATCGACGGTACCAAAATCCAGGTACGTCGCCGCCAACAACGTCATCGCGTCTGGATACCCTGCTTCAGCAAGGGGTTTGAGATCCAGCAGTGCTTCCTGCGGCTTGCCGACTAGTCGTGCATGTCGTCCACGCTCAAGGTCGGGAGGTCCGGCTGTTTCGCTGACAAGAATGCCTCGCCCATTCTTGGTCAATACCGGTAGCCCTGTGTTGAAGCCGACCGATGAGCAGCCGGCACCAACGACACTAGCGAGAGTGAGTCCGGCAATGACGGCTTTACGCATCACACCATCACCAGAAATACTTGTGCAGCGGATCGGCGAAGATCTCGACCGGCTGATCGATTCTGCTGGTTTCAAGTTCGACATCTGGAGTGATGACAACGATGATGTCGGTGATGGCAGCACTGGTGTCGAGACCATTCAGGTCGTTCAGACCATTGCTGTCGATAGTCGGGGCTGGAAGCACTCGCAGGCTGGTGACTTTGCCGGTGAGGGTTTCCGGAGATCCGTTGACTCTCAGCACGACTTCGCGGCCAATCGGAAGCCGCTTCATCTGGTCGTAGTGGAATCGGGCCAGGATGTATGGCTTTGTTCCTTCCGGCACGAGTTCCATCACGGCCTGGTTGCGAAGCACGTACTGGCCACCGACTGCATATGATTTCTGGACAATGCAATCACATGGGCTGGCAATGGAGCCGCGCAACTGCTGCCCCACCAGTTCCGTAAGCTGCTGGGCAGTAAGCTTGAACGAGCCGGAGATTCCCTCGACCACCTGGAGAAGGGCAGTTTCGAACTGACCGGTGGCTTGACCCTTCTTGATGGATCCACCTTCCTCGACCAGAGGAAAGAAGGTTCCATCGCGAGGCATCGAGATGGTGAATGTCGTTGCTGCAACCTTCGCTGCCGTGGCGTGGGTTACGAAGACCAGGTCGTACAGTTTGAAAGAGGCGTAACCGAAGGCGATCACGCCGACGGCCAGCGCTACAGCGGTGCCGAGAACCGCGCGAACTTTGCCGCCAGCGCTGAGACCGCCGCCAGCGTTGCGTGCACGCACGAAGTTTTCGCGCGACAGCGTGGTCAGCATTTCGCCGGTGCTGACCAGTTCGCCACCGAGGAACGAGGTGATGATCTGCCGCAACGCGGAGACTTCCTTGATTCCCAGTTCTTGGAAGAAGCAGCCGACGCGGCCGGTCTGCGCATCCACCGTACGGACTTCGAAGGTCACCGGAATCGTGAAGCCGACCGAATCAACATTCAGCACCACGTGGCCGGTGAACACCGAGCCGACCTTGAATGTGGTCTGGCCGGGATCAAAGCTGAAGCCCCCGGCCGAAATGTCGTGCAGCGAAAACTGCTTGCGAGTGCCATCGGAGGTGAACTGGATCGTCGCCGGCAGTTTGACTCTGACGAACTGACGTTGCGCTTCGGATTCGTGGACGATCCGGGAGGGGCTGGATTGAGCCATGCAAGTGTTTCCGTGACGTGAGAGTGGGGACTGATCAGCCGAATGATGATTTGAAAGTCGCGATCGTGATCACTGCTGCCGCGAACACGCTGCAGGCAGAGAACAGCATGATCCGGGACGACAGCGTGTTGAAGCGGGCGTGAAACGGGTCAAGGTGCTTGGTCAGCGTGGTCTTCTGCCGCGTCCAGGATTGCCGATCGGGGAAGAAGAACACGATGATCTTGATGACCGATCCGAGAATCTGGTTGTAGTACATCAGCGGCGGGTACATCGGTCCGACCCGGTGCCCTGCCACCATCAACATGACGCACATCAGGCAGCGGGTAATCGCGATCCAGACCAAGAAGGCAATCAGGTAATTGAAGTTGAAGTGGATGCTGGCCAACAGTGAGGCGAGCAAGCCGAGCAGGCCGGTCCACATCTGTACTCGCTGGTCCTGCAGCACGTAGTAGGTGAACCAGCCCAGCCGAGTCGGCCCGAGTTCGCGGGCGCGACCATTCTGGCGCAGCGAATTGCCGTACCAACGGAACATCAGCGTGCGACTGCTCTTCCACAGGCTAGGGCTGGGCGGATGCTCGATGGTCTGGATGGCCGCATCCGGCAAATAGAACGTGCGCCAGCCGTGTTTGACGACGCTGTACCACGACGACTTGTCGTCACCGGTCAGGAACTTCACGCGGCCGAGGCGCCAATGCAGGATCGAGTCATTCTCGACATCCGAGATGAACGAGTGCTGAGTGACGATCTGGGCGCGGAATACCGACATGCGGCCGGTCAGCGTCAGCACCCGGCGGCTCAGTGCCATCGAGCACATGTTCAAATGACGTTCCGCGAAGCGCAGCTTGTGCCACTCGCTCATCAGTTTCGAGCCGAGCACTGTGCAGAACTCGTTGGTGGTCATCGCGCCGACGTCCGGCAGCTGGTGAAACATCTGCGCGCACTTGCGCATCATGCCGGGAACGAGGACGGAGTCGCCGTCGATCACTGCGACGAGCGCACGGTGATCCGGACAATCACGGGCGATGGCGCGGAAGCCGTGCGCCAGGCCATCGCGCTTGCCGGTACCGGGGATGCGGACGATCTTCAGCGAGATGCGCTCTGGGGGCTGGTAGGTTTCCCACAGCGCGCGCAACAGCAGCTCATCGCCGTATTCGACGATGGAAGCAACGATGGTGCTGCGATAGCCGCACTCGATGGCCTGCTCCAGGATCGCCCGATACACCCGGGCCGTCGTCTCGACGTCGATCCGGAAGCTGGTGACCATGAAGTAGGCGTGCGACGGATCCGAGGCTGCGCCGGCCTTTACCGCCCGTTCGCGCATCCGCGGATAAGCCACGTACAGGAACCACATTGCCCGTACGAAGTGTAGTGCGCGGAGTGCGTACCGCCACAGCCCGACGACGCCGACCGCGATCAGGAAGTGCGACTCGGCCGGATCGAACGTGAAGCCGGGCAGCAGCAGCGCCAGCCCGCCGACGACTGCGAGCAGCAGGAGCCAGCCCGCGGCATCGTCGAGCAACGACTGCCACGAAGAATCGGATTGCGGTGCATCAACCGGGCTGGATTCACTCATGACGGGCTCGCGGGAACGGCGGGGGACGAACTTACCAGCAGATGCCCTGGGCTTCGGCCGTCGACGTCGTCTGCATGAAGCCGACGAGGTCGACCAGCTTCACGCCGGGCTTCAGCTTGGCCACCACATCGGCGAATTCCGGGTCCTTGTTGCCCAGCACGATGATCTCGGCGCTGTCGACAACGTCCGCGAGGCTCGAGGTCAGCAGCTTCGAGACGTGCGGGATCTTCGAGTCGATGTAGTCCTTGTTGGTGCCCATCACCCGTGCGTGGTCGACGTTGCGGTCGAAGATCTTCAGCGAGTAGCCCTTGCCGATCAGCATTTCGGCGAGGTCGACCAGCGGGCTTTCGCGGAGATCGTCCGTGCCGGACTTGAATGCCAGGCCCAGCAGGGCGACGTTGCGCTTGCCGAAGCCGGCAATCAGGTTGTACGCGCGATCAACCTGGGTGGCGTTGCTGCGCATGATCGAGGCCAGCATCGGGTTGTCCGATTCGACCTGGGTCGAGCGATAGTTCAGCGCACGCAGGTCCTTCGGCAGGCAGGACCCGCCGAAGGCGAAGCCCGGCTTCATGTAGTAGGCCGACAGATTCAGCTTGTCGTCTTCGCAGATCAGCTTCATCACTTCGCGGCCGTCAACACCGCAAGCCTTGGCGATGTTGCCGATCTCGTTGGCGAACGTGACCTTGGTGGCATGCCAGACGTTGCAGGTGTACTTGACCATTTCCGCCACTTCGATCGGGCGGCGGAACACCGGCGCCGGCAGCACCGAGTAGATCTCGGCCAGGCCTTCGCCCGAAGCCGCGTCGAGTTCGCCGATGACCGTCATCGGCGGTTCGCGGTAGTCGGCGATCGCGGTGCTTTCACGGAGGAATTCAGGATTCACCGCCACGCCGAAGTCGACGCCGGCCTTCTTGCCGGACGACTGCTCGAGCGCCGGGATGACGACGTTCTTGACCGTGCCCGGCAGCACGGTGCTGCGCACCACCACCGTGTGGCGCGCGGCCTTGGTCTTCAGCACGGCGCCGATTTCGCGGCACACCTGGTCGACATAGCGCAGGTCGAGGTCGCCGTTGCGCTTGCTCGGCGTGCCGACGCAGATCATCGTCAGCGAGGACCCGAGGATCGCTTCCTCGGTGTCGGTGGTGGCCTTGAGCTTGCCGGTGGCCACACCCTTGGCCAGCAGTTCGCCGAGGCCCGGCTCGACGATCGGCGACTGGCCGGAATTGATCAGCTTGACCTTCAGCGCGGACACGTCGACGCCGATGACATCATGGCCGTAGTCCGACAGGCACGCCGCGCAGACGGCACCGACGTAGCCCATTCCGAAAATGCTGATTTGCACAGTTGACTCCCTGGTTGTCCGGATCGATCGCGCTCGACGGAGCGCTCGAAAAATAATCAAATTACGACGTTGACGATGTGGCCAGCGATGCCGCTTGCGCCGCTCGATGCAAGCTCCGCAGGTCCTCTGCCGATTGCACGTTTCGCGCCACACCCCTTATTCCGAGGCGCAAGGCTTTGGTAGGGATGAGAATTTCCGACACGCCTTCAGCCACGTCAGGGCGAGGGCAGCGTCGGACGGCGGCCGCGTGGTCGCTGCAGCGCAACAAGTATACGGAGTCGCTGCAGGCTGTCACAGGAACAAAAGTGCACTAGCGCGCCGCGATCGCCGACAGCGTCACAAAACCAACACTTTGGCAAGTTATCCGGATCGTCAGGCGACGCTCGAAGGGTGATGTCGAACGCTCGACCCTCAGTCACCCGGCGGTTCGAGCCGTGCTGCGCTGTCATTCTGCCGAGCCGGGGCCACTGCCGTCATTTCGCTTTCACGGCCCGCCGCGCCGCCGATGTCGACCGGAAAACTTGTCGGAATTCGGCGCTTGGGCTGCTGCCGTGTGGGCGCCGAACCAGGCCGGTTCCGGCTGCCGCCAGGACCGCGCGTGCTCTCTGGGCGTCGCGGCCGATCGCCGAAGAGCGGGCCGAATGCCGGCTGCCGGCGTCCGGCGAGGCCGTGACCCGGCGCTGGCGGCGCGGCGAATCGCCGCTCAATCGATCAGCGGCGATTCGCCGCCAGCGGCCTGCCAGCCGAAACGACGCAGGCTGATCCGATCGTTCTCGAACACCACGCCTTCGGCGCGCAGGCGTCGTTTCTGTTCACGGTGGGCGTCGCTGAAGGCGGGCAAGGAAATCTGCCCGCCGGCATTGATCACCCGATGCCACGGCGTCGTCGAACCTGCGTCGAGCATGCCGCCCAGCACCCGGCCGACCAGACGGGCGCGGCCGGGATAGCCGGCGATCCAAGCGATCTGGCCGTAGGTGCTGACCCGGCCGGCCGGAATTCGCTCGATGGTCGACAGGATGGCTCGGCGGGCCGCTTCGGCCGCATCCAGATCGGCGGCCGGTTTGCGCGGCGCCTCGCCCGCGGCTTGCCGGCGCCGCACCGGAGCCTCAGTCGGCCGCCGCGCCATACAGTGCCGTGCCGCGCAGCACGCGGCCGTCCGGAGCGAAGTCGAATACCTCTGCGGCGATCACGGCTGGTCCGCCCAGGCGCGCGAGATAACGGATCAGCAGTGTCCGGCTGTGACCATCCCAGTGCGCCGACTCGAGCTCGAAGTGAAGATGGCTGATCGCAGCGACCGCACGCGTCCAGTAATCGCGCAATGCCGCCTTTCCCGACACCGTTCCGCGGCCGGTGAGGGTCGCTGCCTTGGGGCTGCGAAACCGGCACTCGTCGGCGAACAGCGCCAGCACGGCCTCAACGTCGCGCGCATTCCACGCGGCGATCCAGTGCTCGGCCCAGCGTCGGGCGCTGTCGGGATTCACGGGCATTTCCGGGATCGGCGGCATGGTCGGGAGGAGAGAGGAGGAGGGCAGGGAAATCGGACGTCGGACGGCCACTCAGGCCTGACGCCGCATTCATGACGCGTTCAGACAAGCTGATGCATTCTGCGCGGGTCGAATTCAGGCCAGCAAGGCCATGCCGACGCTCTCTTCAGCAGTTGGTCCCACGTTTGGAGTCATCCGATGAACCGCAAACTGATCCCCGCCGCGATCCTCGCCACCCTGCTCACTGCCGCTGCCGGCCCGTCGCTGGCGCGCGGTCTCGATGTCGGTGCCGGCGTGGGCGTCAATGCCGGCGCACTGAATACCAATGTCGATGCTGCCGCCCGGGCCAAGCTGGATGCCGAAGGCGCCGCTGCCGCCGATGCCAGGCTCAAGGCTGACGCCGCCGCAGGCAAGGCCGCTGCCGCCGGGCAGGCGGATGCCGCCGCAGCCAGCCAGGCGGCTGTCGACGCCAAGGCTGATGCCGCTGCCGGCGTCGAAGCGGGCAAGGCGGGCGCGAAGGCCGGCGTTGGTCTCGGCCTGGGTCTCGGCAAGGCCGTGAAGGGCACCGCAGGTGCTGTCGGCGGCGCCGTGAAGGGTACGGCTGGCGTTGCCGGCGATGCCGTCAAGGGCACTGCTGGTGCGGTGGGCAACACGGCGAAGGCCGGCGCCGGTGTCGCGAAGGATGCGGCGGTCGGCACCAAGGCGGCGGTCGGGTCGACGGTTCACGCGGCTGGCGGTGCGGCGGGTGCTGGCGTCCACGCCGCCACCGGCGCGGCGGCGAACGCCGCCAACGCCAAGGTCGATGCCTCCGTCAACGTCGAAGCCGGCGCCAAGGGCGGTCAGTAAGCTACTAGCGGAACTGCGCGGGCGCTGCTTCGGGCGGCGACCCGCGCCAAAAAAAGCGGCTGGTCATTCCAGATGACCAGCCGCTTTTTCGTGTCGGCTGCCGCGATCAGTTCTTGTGCAGCTGCTCGTAGATCTCGGCGCGCAGAGGGCCCGACGCCCACTTGACCAGCGCCGCCGGGCAGGCGGTGTTCGGCGCGAAGCCGGCGGCGATCCGGAACAGGTCGGACGTGATCCGCTCGATGCCCTGGTGGTAAGCCTTGAACAACTCGTCCTGGTTGGCGCGCATGGTCTTCAGCGAGTCCAGCAGCACGCCCACCGGCACATACGGCGCAATGCGGTCGAGAATGCGGTCGACCAGCGCCAGATCCTTGTCCTGCGGGCCTTCGTCCATCACCACGCTGACCAGCTTCGGATTGCCGCCGGTGCGGTTCGCTGATTGCTTGCGCAGCTTCGGATCGCGCGCGTAGTACGCAGCGATCGCGAGGATGATGAACAGCTCGTCGTAGGAATCCTCGGTGAAGTTGATGTCGTCCGGAATCAAGCCCTTCAGTGCTGGCTTGAACGCTGCCAGCAGGCCGGGGAACTCCTCGTCCAGCCGGGCAAGGCGGCGGAATGAATCGGTCATCGCGTGCATCTCCGTGAGCGGGGTCCCGACGCCTGATGCTCGGGTGTCGCCGGAGTATAGCGGCGGCCTATGCGCGCCTTGGTGACAGCGGCCGCGCTCAGACCCGCAGGCTGCCCGACAGCACCGCCACGCTGTGGCCACCGACCCGGACGGCGCTCACCGCCCCGCCCACGCGATCGGCCTCGATGTGCAGCACGCTCGGCCGACCCATCTCCAGCCCCTGGTGGATCACCGCGCGCAGCGTGCCGTTCTCGATCGTCGACTCCAGCGCCATCCGCCCGGCCAGCGCCACCGCCGCCGAGCCGGTCGCCGGGTCCTCGATCACCCCGGAGCCCGGCGCGAACATCCGCGCGCGGATCTCGCCCTCGTAACCCTGCGCCGTCACATAGACGTGATGCGCCCAGCGGCCGTGCAGATGCTCGCGCCACAGCGCCACGTTCATTTCGATGCCCGCCAGCAGTTCCGGCGTCCGCAGCGGTACCAGCAGGTACGGCACGCCGCAGCTCACCGTGGCCACCTCGCCAATGTCCGCCTCGCTCAGCCCCAGCATCGCCGCGATCACCGCGTTCGACGGCCACGGTTCCTGCCCGCGCTGCGGCAGCACCGCCGTGGTCAGCTCCGCGTAAGGCGCACGACCCGCCTCGCGCTGCACCCGCACCGGCACCGGGCCGACGTTCTCCTCCAGCACGAAGCGTACATCCTCACCCTGCGGCGCCAGCCCCAGTTTGGCCAGCAGGCAGGCCGTGCCGACGGTCGGATGCCCGGCAAACGGCAACTCCACATCCGGCGTGAAGATGCGCAGCCGGCAGAGCGCTTCCGCCCGCGTCGGCCGCAGCACGAACACCGTTTCCGACAAATTGAATTCGCGCGCGATGGTCTGCATCTGCCGCGTGTTCAGGCCATCGGCATCCAGCACCACGGCCAGCGGATTGCCGCCGAAGCGGGTTTCGGTGAAGACGTCGAGGGTGTGGAAGGCGAGCATGGGCGGGGGCGGGTGGTAGCGCACGCTACGTCACTGACCGCAGCGGCCCAAGTGATATGCCTTTGAGGGCGCTTTGAGCGAAGGATTAGGCCTCACTGCGCGACAACTCGGTCGATGACTTCTACTCCGAGCATGTTCTTGAGTGGCAGCAGGCCCTTGGGGAAATTACCCCCGAGGATGAGGACAGCTCGAACGTGCAGATTCGTGCCGAGAGCTCGGGTCTGGGCTTTCATAACTGCACGATATTTGACGCATTGAAAGAGTCCGCGTTGGACATCCAACTGCTTGGAGATACGTGACTTCACCTCAACTGCTATCCAGCGCCTTCCCTGGCAGAACGAGACATCCAGCGAGTCTCCTGATAGCAGCGGATCTTCAGTTCGACCTGGAGTAGCCGTTGGTTGAAGTCCAACCAACTCGGGGTGCTTGGCCACGTACTCTTTGAGCTTCTTGTGCTCAGGGCCTTCACCAGAGCCACCGAAATTTGGCATTTCGACCTTGGTGATGAGCGCCGGGGAGGGGACAAGCGATAGAGAGCTAAGGACCTTTGCCCAGAACGGGTAGGCGAAGATCCTTTCAAGATGCGCGCTGACGACGGCCTCCTGCTGTTCGCGCGGCAGTGCCACGAAGTCTTCTTTTTTGACGAGGAACCAACCAATACCCTCGCCAGGGAGGCCGGTGGCTCTATTGACTACAACGCATTGAATTGGAGGTATGGGGGCCTTCCAAGCCTTCGAGAGGTTCTCAAGAGTTTGACCGATGCTTCCGAGGACGAAATTCAGATTCCTAGGATTCGGCATCCCGAGTTC
This sequence comes from Gammaproteobacteria bacterium, assembly GCA_026398815.1. Classification (GTDB taxonomy): domain Bacteria; phylum Pseudomonadota; class Gammaproteobacteria; order Nevskiales; family Nevskiaceae; genus Nevskia. The sequence goes on along the minus strand of JAPLSA010000014.1, from coordinate 34,236 downwards.
GGCAGCCAGCTCAGAGTAGTAGATCGTGTTGCCCGCTTCCGCCTGACGTACAAGCAAGGGAAGCGCCTTGCGGGCTCGCTGCTGATATAGCTTTAGACCGGAGATAGGCTCGGAGATGGTGGCGGTACTCATGGGTAATTTCGTGAGGCCTAACTTGAATTAGCTATCAAAATCGCCGAATAAAACGGAGTGTTATTGAGCAAAGGCGCCCGATAACACTGCTGGATAACGTGGTCCGGCACGGACGAGCTCGGATTCGGAAAAGAAGCCGCCCGGCTTCACGCACGCACGATAAGCCCGCGATGCCCGTGCATTCAATCGCCCGAGCACGTCGTTGAATGGCGCAGCTCCACGCTCGCAGCTCACCCGCCACCCACGCACGGGCCTAGCAACCCAGCCCAGCGACTCTGAAGCACCGCCAACCCCACCGCCGCATTCGCCGGACTGGTCGACGGCATCGCCAGCACGCGGATAGCGTCGAGCCGGGCGCCGAGTGCCGGTGCCACCGATTGCCGGAACGCGTCCCGCGCCGCGCCGCCATTCAGCGCAATGACCTCCAGCGCTGGGTGCCGCGCCAGCAGGCCGGCGATGTCGTTCGGCACTTCGGTGCCGCGCACGATGCGGCTGTCGAGGCTGCCGGGGCGTTCGCAGCGGTGCAGCACGTCCCATAGCGCGACGCCGGCCATATTCAGCGCGGTCACGCGGGTGTCGTAACCGACATCTAGCGGCACGCCGAATAGCGCGTGCATCAATGGCCAGAAGCGGTTGCGCGGGTGGGCGTAGTACTGCTGCGCGGTCAGCGAGGCGACGCCGGGCATCGAGCCCAGGATCAGGATGCGGGCGTGCCCGGCCGGCGGTTCGCGTGGCGGCAGGCTGGTGACCGGTGAGGCCACGCGGCGTCAGCCGAAGTGGCCGGCGATGATGCGTCCCTGTGGGTCCAGTTCCACGAAATAGCGGCTGCGGTCGTGGCGGAACTCGCGGGTGGCGATGGAGCCGGGCAGCACCACGAATACCTTGGGATAGCGCTGCTGGAACGCGGCCACGGTCGGCCGGGTGGCGATGTAGCGATCGAAGTCGGCGAGGTCGTTGACGTCGGCCGCCTTGGGTTTCGGCTTCGACTTCGGTTGCGGCTGGCCGGCCGTGGCCGCGTTGGCCAGCGGTTCCGCCAGCAGCATCGACGGCGTGCGCGGCATCGAGATCAGCTGGAAGAACTGCTGCCATTGTTCCGGCGATCCGGCCCTGGCATTGCCGTGCCGTTCGACATGGCCGCGCACCAGCGCCTCGCCCCAGCTGTAGTTGATGATGTAGGCGCGGTACTTCTCGATGAACTTCAGGCGCTGCGCGGCGCGCTCCGGGGAATACAGCAGGAAGCGCTGCATCCAGGCCACGGTGTCCTCGGCGTTGGTGGCGCCGTCCAGATAGCGCCGTGCGGCTTCGATGCCGGCCGGCTTCAGCGCCTGCGCGGCTTCGACGATTTCCAGATAGCGCGCCGCCTCGGCCGGCTTGAACCCAGCGGCCTTGAACAGCTGGCGGGTGAAGGCCAGCAGCTCCTTGCCGGGGAAGGCGAGGCCGACACCGAAATCGGCCGTGCCTTCGGCGATCAGGGATTGCGGCGAGAACAGCGCGTAGACGGTGAACTCCGGCCATTGCTCGCCGATCACCAGGCCATTCTCCAGCAGCGCGTTGTAGACGTGGTGGCCCGGATAGCCCTCGTGCGCGGCCAGTTCGATGACGCGCGCCACCGGAATCGGCAGCTCGGTATTGATCTCGATGCGGCTCTGCAGCCGGCCCTGGTACCAGTTGTAGGCGCTCCACGGTTTGCCGCTGACCAGAGCCAGTTCGACGTGCTCGCCGATCGGCATCGGCAGGTGCTGATAGCTGCGCGTGCGGGCCTCGTCCAGCGCCAGTTCCATGACCTTTTCGAGCTTCGCCGCCGGCACCGCGTAGCGGTCGAGATAGCGGTTGTAGCGCTCGGCCAGCGTGCGCCCGGCGTCGCCTTTCTCGATCGGCAGCCGCTTTTCGATCCGCGCCAGGATCGGCGCGAAGTCGGCTTCCTGGTAGTGCGGCGCCACGCTGTCGTACAGCGCGCGGGCCTCGTCGTCGAAGCTGAAGCGCGTGCCCTGCAGCATCTGCGCGCGGGCCACGAGTGCCGCCAGTTGCTTGACCAGATAGCTGCGCCGCAGGCCGACCTTTTCCGGCCGGGTCTGGAACTGCGGGCTGTCGGCACCGTCCACGGCCGCCAGCAGCTTTTGCGCGGCCTGCTCGATCTGCGCCGGGCTCAGCGCCTGCCGGCGCACCTCGTCGCGCAGCGTGGCCGGGCCGTAATAGGCGTCGACCAGGTCGGCATCGTGCTCGCCCAGCGCCAGCACCAGCCGCAGGTACTGCTCGCCAATCTCGTTGAGCGTCATCACGCGGGTGTCCGACCGGGCGGCGGCGCTGTCCGCGCCGCGAAAGGGAAGATGGCTGCAGGCACTGGCGGCCAGCAGGGCGCTGCACAGCAGCAGCGTTCGGATGGCAGGACGCATCGGGCGATGGAAAGGGTCAGGCGGGGACTTTCGTATCATCGTCCGGTCCCCGAATCCGCGTAAACCCTCATGTCCATCGCCTTCCTTCGTGCTGCCGGCGCAGCCCTGACCCTGGGTGTCTCGACGATGCTGAATCCCGTACTGGCCGGCGAGGTCGTCGACCCGCATTCCCACGCCAACAGCAACGAGGTGCGCAGCACCCATCTGGCGCTCGATCTCGACGTCGACTTCGCGACCTCGCGGCTGAAGGGGCGCGTGGAAATCCGCTTCGAGCGGCTGAAGGCCGATGCCGATCGTCTGGTGCTCGACAGCCGCGCGCTGGACGTGCAGGCCGCCGAGGCCAGCGTCGATGGCAAGGTCTGGACCGCCACGCGCTTCGTGCTGGGCGACAACGATGCCGTGCTTGGCCAGGCGCTGACGGTGACCTTGCCGCCGCAGGCCACCCGCGTCCGCATCCGCTACGCGACGCGGCCGGAAGCGTTCGGCCTGCAATGGCTGAAAGGCGCGCAGACCGCCGGCAAGAAACAGCCGTTCCTGTTCTCGCAGTCGGAGGCAATCCACGCCCGCAGCTGGATTCCGCTGCAGGATTCGCCGGCCGTGCGCACCACCTACGAGGCGCGGGTGAAGACGCCGAAAGGCCTGCGCGCGGTGATGAGCGCGGAGATGTCGGACGCGCCGGACGCCGCCGGCTACTGGACGTTCAAGATGCCGCAGCCGATCCCGAGCTACCTGATCGCGATCGCGGTCGGCGATCTCGCCTTCCAGAGCACCGGGCCGCGTACCGGCGTCTACGCCGAGCCGGCGACCTTGAAGGCCGCCGCCTGGGAATTCGCCGACACCGAAACCACCGTCGCGCTGTGCGAAAAGCTGTTTGGCCCGTACCGCTGGGGCCGCTACGACCTGCTGGTGCTGCCGCCGAGCTTCCCGTACGGCGGCATGGAAAACCCGCGGCTGACCTTCGTCACGCCAACCATCATCACCGGCGATCGTCAGCTGGTGTCGCTGATCGCCCACGAGCTGGCCCACAGCTGGTCGGGAAATCTCGTCACCAATGCCACCTGGGAAGACTTCTGGCTCAACGAGGGCTTCACCGAGTACCTGACCTTCCGGCTGACCGAAGCGCAGTTCGGCAAGGCGCGCGGCGACATGGAGCGGGTGATCGGCGTGGCCGAGCTGCGCGAGGCGCTGGCGCAGGCGGCCTCCGATGAAGATCGCAAGCTCAAGCGCGGCTTTCCGTCACGCGATCCCGACGAAGTATTCAGCAGCATTCCCTACCAGCGCGGCGCGCTGTTCCTCGTCTATCTGGAATCGAAATTCGGTCGCGAAGCCTTCGATGCCTTCCTGCGCGGCTGGTTTGACAGCCACGCGTTCCAGAGCGCGACCAGCGAGCAGTTCCTGGCCTATCTCGACGAGCGGCTGCTCAAGACCAGGCCGGGCGTGGTGACTCCGGCGCAGATCGACGCCTGGGTGTCGCAGCCGGCACTGCCGGCCGATGCCGTCTATGCGGTGTCCGACGGACTGACCGAGGTCGATGCCGCGCGCGATCGCTGGCTGGCCGGCCAGACGCCGATCACCGCGATGGGCGCCGGCCAGTGGACCGTGCATCAGTGGGAGCACTTCTTCGAAGGCTTCCCGAAGACCGTCACCGCTGCGCAGCTCAAGGAACTGGATGCTGCCTTCAAGCTGACCGGCAGCGGCAACGCGATCATCGCCAGCCACTGGTATGCGCTGGCCGTCGGCAGCGGCCAGGTGGCGATGGTGCAGCCGGCGATGACCGAGTACCTCGGCCGGGTCGGCCGCATGAAACTGATCAGCCCGATCTACCGGGCGCTGGCCACCACCGATGCCGGCCGTGTCCAGGCGCGGGCGCTCTTCGCGAAGCTGGGCTCGGGCTATCACCCGATCGCGCAGCAGGCGGTGGAGCGGATTCTCAAGGGCAATTGAGGCGCGCGCGATGGCGGTTTTCGGAGTCCTGCTGCTGGTCACCCCGCTGCTGGCGATGCTTGCCATCGCGGTGCGATTCGCCGGACCACGGCGAGTGCTCAACGGTGTCGACCCGACTGACATCGGCGATCTCGCGGCCCTGAATCGCTGGGCCGGCAACCGCCTGTTCCTGTTGCCGGTGACGACGGCCACGTTCGGGCTGTTGTCGCTCGAACGTCCGGTTCTCGGTCTGGCCGGCGTCGGTGCTGCTGCGCTGACCGGGCTGGTCGTCGGTCTCTGGGTTCTGATCGGCAGCGACCGCTTCAGGAAGTCGCGCTGAATTCCGCGCCAGGCTTAATGCACCTTGCGCGACATGCCCTTCAGCCGCTCGGCGTCCTTGTTGCCCTTGCCGGTATCCATCACCGGACGCAGCTTGCCGCCGCCATTGGGGCCAGCGGCTTTCTTCGCCGCCAGCGCATCCTTGAGGATCTCGGCGGCGGATTTCTTCTTCGGCGGTTCGTTGCTCATGGCGCGCAGTTTACCGCTGCGCGCCAGAGCTCGAGACGCCGGGGCCCGTCCGAGATCCTGACCTCAGAGCGCCAGCCGCCGGATATCGCCGAGCAGCTTGCCGAGCAGCACGATGGTGCGGGCTGCATAGGCGCCGTCGATCACCCGGTGGTCGTAGCTGAGCGACAGCGGCACCATCAGCCGGGGCTGGAAGGCCTTGCCGTCCCAGACCGGCTTCACGACCGCCTTCGACACGCCGAGGATGCCGACTTCCGGCGCGTTGACGATCGGCGTGAAATGGCTGCCGCCGATGCCGCCCAGGCTTGAGATCGAGAACACGCCGCCCTTCATGTCGGCGCCGGTCAGCTTGCCGTCGCGCGCCTTCTTGGCCAGCTCGCCGGTTTCGATCGCCAGCTGGGTGATGGTCTTCTTGTCGACATCGCGCACCACCGGCACCACCAGCCCGTTCGGGGTATCGGCCGCGAAGCCGATGTGCGTGTAGTGCTTCTGGATCAGGCTTTCGCCGTCTGGCGACAGCGAGGCGCGGAACTCCGGATAGGCGTCCAGCACCTTGGCCACCGCCTTCATCATGAACGGCAGCAGGGTCAGCTTCGGGCCGCCGCCTTTCGCGCTTTCGTCGGACATCTCCTTGCGGAAGGCTTCCAGCTCGGTGATGTCGGCTTCGTCGGTCTGGGTGACGTGCGGAATGTTCAGCCAGGCGCGGTGCAGGTGCGCCGCCGAAATCTTGCGGATGCGCGCCAGCGGCTTGGTGTCGATCGGCCCGAACTGCGCGAAGTCGACCGCCGGAATCGGCGGGATGCCGGCGCCGCCGGATGTCGTCGCCGCTGCTGCCGGCGGCGGGCTGCTCAGCGCCTTCTTGACGTAGCCCTGCACGTCTTCCTGGGTGATCCGGCCTTTCGGCCCGCTGCCGCTGACCCTGGCCAGATCGACGCCAAGCTCGCGGGCGAACTTGCGGATCGACGGGCTGGCGTAGGGCACCACGGCATTGCCGTCGGTCGTCGCCGGAGCGGGCGGTTCGGCCGTGGCGGTTGCCGGCTTGGCGGCGGGCGCCGCCGGCGCCGGTGCGGCGGCTGGCGCTTCGGCCTTCGCGGCCGGTGCCGGGGCTTCAGCCTTCGCGGCGGGTGCGGCAGCGGCAGCGGCCGCGCCGGCGCCGGTCAGCGTGCAGACCGCGCTGCCCATCGTCACCTTGTCGCCGACCTTGATGACCAGGCCGCTGACGACGCCGGCCGCCGGGGCCGGCACGTCGAGCGTCGCCTTGTCCGACTCCAGCACCACCAGCGTCTGGTCCTTCTCGACCGTATCGCCATCGGCGACCAGCACCTCGATCACCGGCACGTCCTTGTAATCGCCGATGTCCGGGATGGTGACCACGATCGGCGCCGCTGCTGCTGCGGGCGGCGCTTCGGCCGCTGCTGGCGCAGGCGCCGGTGCAGCGGCAGCGCTTGCCGGTGCGGCTTGCTTCGCCGGTGCCGCCGGCGCGGCGGCCGGTGCTGCTGCTGCCGGCGCGGCGTCGGCGCTGGCAGTTTCCAGCACCAGCACGGCGTGGCTCATCGACACGCGGTCGCCGACCTTGATCGCGATCGACTTCACCACACCCGCTTCCGGCGCCGGCACGTCGAGCGTGGCCTTGTCCGATTCCAGCGTGGCGATCGCCTGGTCCTTCTCGACGGTATCGCCGACGGCGACCAGCACTTCGATGACCGGCACGTCCTTGTAATCCCCGATGTCGGGGACCGTGACTTTCAGTTCGCTTGCCATGGCTTCAGACGGTGACCGGGTTGGGCTTGGACGGATCGAGGCCGTACTTCTTGATGGCGGCGGCGACCTTCGCGCGCGGCAACTGGTTCAGGTCGGCCAGCGCGCTGAGCGCCTTGACGGTGATCCAGCGGCGGTCGACTTCGAAGAAATTGCGCAGCGCCTCGCGCGAATCGCTGCGGCCGTAGCCATCGGTGCCGAGCACATGGAACGGCATCGGCACGAACGGGCGGATCTGCTCCGGATAGGCCTTCATGTAGTCGGTGGCGACGATCGCCGGGCCGCTCATGCCGGTCAGCACCTCGGTGACGTACGGCACGCGCGCGTCCTCGTTCGGATGCAGCAGGTTCCAGCGTTCGGCATCGCGGCCGTCGCGGGCCAGCTCGTTGAAGCTCGGCGCGCTCCAGACGTCGCTGGTCACGCTCCAGTCGGCCTTCAGCAGCGCGGCGGCGGCGATCACCTCGCGCAGGATCGAGCCGGAACCGAGCAGCTGCACATGCAGCTTCGCCGGCTTTTCGCAGGCGCTGAGCAGGTACAGGCCCTTCATGATCCCGGCTTCGACGCCGGCCGGCATCGCCGGATGCGCGTAGTTCTCGTTGTGCAGGGTCAGGTAGTAGTACTCGTCCTTCTGCGGGCTGCCGTCGGACGGGTACATGCGGCGCATGCCTTCGGACAGTATCACCGCCACTTCGTAGGCGTAGGCCGGATCGTAGGCGCGGCAGTTCGGGATGGTGGCGGCGGCCAGATGGCTATGGCCGTCCTCGTGCTGCAGGCCTTCGCCGTTCAGCGTGGTGCGCCCCGCCGTGCCGCCGAGCAGGAAGCCGCGCGCCCGCATGTCGCCCGCCGCGTAGCAGAGATCGGCGACGCGCTGGAAGCCGAACATCGAATAGAAGATGTAGAACGGCAGCAGCGACACGCCGTGGTTCGAGTAGCTGGTGGCGGCCGCGATCCAGGAGCTCATCGCGCCCGATTCGGTGATGCCTTCTTCCAGCACCTGGCCCTTGACGTCTTCCTTGTAGAAGGCGAGCTGGTCGGCGTCTTCCGGCTTGTACTTCTGGCCGACCACCGAATAGATGCCGAGCTGGCGGAACATGCCTTCCATGCCGAAGGTACGCGCCTCGTCCGGCACGATCGGCACGATGCGCGGGCCGATCTTCTTGTCGCGCAAGAGCATCTGCAGCGCCTGCACGAAGGCCATGGTGGTGGAGATCTCGCGCTCGCCGGTGGTGCCGAGCAGGCGGTCGAAGATCGCCAGGCCGGGAATCTCCAGCGCTTCGCCGACCGGCTTGCGGCTCGGCAGATGGCCGCCCAGTTCGGCGCGGCGCGCCTTCAGGTACTGGATCTCCGGGGAGTCATCGGCCGGCCGGTAGAACGGCGTGTCCTTGATCTGGTCGTCGGAGATCGGCAGCCGGAAGCGGTCGCGGAAGGCGCGGAGCGCGTCCTCGCCCATCTTCTTCTGCTGGTGGGTGATGTTCTGGCCTTCGCCGGCTTCGCCCATGCCATAGCCCTTGACGGTCTTGGCGAGGATCACCGTCGGCGTGCCGACGTGCTTCGAGGCGGCGGCGTAGGCGGCGTAAATCTTGTGCGGATCGTGGCCGCCGCGGTTCAGCTGGCCGATGTCCTCGTCGGACATCGTCGACACCAGCTTCAGCGTTTCCGGATGCTTGGCGAAGAAGTTGTCGCGCGTGTACTTGCCGCCCTTAGCCTTGTAGTTCTGGTACTCGCCGTCGACCGTCTCGTTCATGACCTTGACCAGCTGGCCGGAACGGTCGGCCGCCAGCAGGCCGTCCCAGAGGCCGCCCCAGATCACCTTGATGACATTCCAGCCGCCGCCCCGGAACACGCCTTCGAGCTCCTGGATGATCTTGCCGTTGCCGCGCACCGGGCCGTCTAGGCGCTGCAGATTGCAGTTGACGACGAACACCAGGTTGTCGAGCTTCTCGCGCGCGGCGATGTCGATCGCACCCAGGCTTTCCGGCTCGTCCATCTCGCCGTCGCCGCAGAAGCACCAGACCTTGCGGCCGCTCGGCTTCATCAGGCCGCGGTTCTCCAGGTACTTCATCAGGCGTGCCTGGTAGATCGCCTGGATCGGGCCGAGGCCCATGCTGACGGTGGCGAACTGCCACAGCTCCGGCGCCAGCCACGGATGCGGATACGACGGCAGGCCCTTGCCCTCGGTTTCCATGCGGAAATGGCGGACCTGGTCTTCGCTCAGGCGGCCTTCAAGGAAGGCGCGGGCATAGATGCCCGGCGTGCAATGACCCTGGAAGTAGACGAGATCGGCGCCGTCGGCGTGGTCCGGGCCTTTCCAGAAATGGTTGAAGCCGACGTCGTACAGCGTGGCCGCCGACGCGAAGCTGGCGATGTGGCCGCCGATGCCGGAGTGCTCGCGGTTGGCGTTGATGACCATCGCCATCGCGTTCCAGCGGATGATCGAGCGGATCTTCCATTCCAGCGCGTGGTCGCCCGGCGAACGCTCCTCCAGGTGCGGCGGAATGGTGTTGACGTAGGCGGTGTTCGGCGAGAACGGGATGTAGGCGCCGCTCAGGCGCGCCTTCTCCTGCAGCGCTTCGAGCAGGAAGTGCGCGCGCTCCGGGCCTTCGCGTTCCAGCACGGCCGCGAGCGCTTCCAGCCATTCGCGGGTTTCCTGCGGGTCCCGGTCGGCGACGACGGGCGGGGGAGAGCTTGTGGGTCCGGTCATGGCAGTCGCAATCCTGTGAGGGCGGGCGTTCCATCGGCATCCCGATGATGCGCCGATACCGTCCGCCCAACGATGTCGGCCAGCAGCCGACCTGAGGCGCGGACATTAGACCGGGCTATTCGATACGTCCAATATATGTAACAAGCACTTTCAATACTTTTTGAGTACCTATCATGGAGCTGCGACACCTGCGCTACTTCGTCACCGTGGCCGACGAGCTGCACTTCACCCGTGCCGCCAAGCGGCTGGGCATGGAGCAGCCGCCGCTGAGCCAGCAGATCCGCGCGCTGGAAACGGAAATCGGCACGCCGCTGTTCGAGCGCAAGGCGCGCACCGTGACCCTGACCGATGCCGGACGCGGCTTTCTCGATGACGCGCGGGCGATCCTGGCCCACGTCCAGCGCGCCACCGACCACGCCCGCAGAGTCGCCCGTGGCGATCTCGGCCGCATCGGCGTCGGCATGATCAATTCGGCGCCGTTCCACCCGTTCGTGCCGCGCGTGCTGCGCGAGTACGGCCAGCAGTATCCGGAGGTGGCGCTGTCGCTGGACGAGAACTCGACCCCGCTGCTGGCCGCCGCCGTGCTGGCGGATCAGCTCGACGTCGCCTTCGTCCGGCCGCTGCTGGGCGACGAGCCCGACCTGGTCAGCGAAGCGCTGTTCGACGAGGACGTGCTGATTGCGCTGCCACAGGCGCACCGGCTGGCCGCCGAGCCGGAGCTGCGCGTCGAGCAGCTGAAGGCGGAAGCCTTCGTGCTGTTTTCGCGGCCGGTCGGCGCCGGGCTGTATGACGACATCCTCGCCGCCTGCCGGCGCGCCGGCTTCAGCCCGCGCATCGGCCAGGAAGCCTCGCAGGTGACGTCGATCGTCAACCTGGTCGCCGCCGGCCTCGGTGTGTCGCTGGTGCCGGCCTCGATGCAGCAGATCCATTCCGACGGCGTGGCCTACCGGCGGATCGTCGGCGATGCACCAAAAGCGCGCATGAGCCTGGTCTACCGGCGCGGCGATGAATCGGCGACGGTGCGCAACATGGTGGCGCTGGCGCGCGCGGTCGCCAGGCGGATGGGGCTGTAAGCCGGCCGGACTGCGCCGGAATCAGCCGCGCGGCATCAGCAGCACGCCGGGCCGCTCGGCCCGCAGCCGGCGCAGTTCGCCAAGTGCGAAATGGATGAAGCCAAGGCCGGAATAGACCGGCGAGATCAGGTTGACGATCGGAATCAGCTGGATCAGCGCCGCCACCACGCCGAGCCCGAACAGCGGGCTGCCGTGGCGGCGAAGAATTTCCTGGTATTCCTCGGCGGTGGCGTGTTCGGCCAGCGCGTCGTAGCGGAACACGCGGTCGTTGAGGTAGCCGGCCAGCGCGATCGGGATCAGGAAGGCGAACGGCACGATCAGCCACAGCGGCAGCGCGATCACCCACAGCACGAGATAGACCAGCAGCGCGCCGAGGCTGTTGGCGACGCTGCCCCAGGTGCTGCCGAAGCGGCCGCGCGCCAGCTCGGGATACTCGGTGCGGGCGATGTGCTCGACCATAATCGGCATCGCGAACACCGAGGTGATGAAGATCGCCGTCGCCGCCACCAAGGTCGGCAGGAACAGGAAGATCACGATCAGTGTCAGTGCGCCGACGATCCACGAGATGCCCCATTCGTTCAGGAAGGCATCGACCGGCTGGTACTCCGCGAAGCTGCGCAGCGCCGCCATGCCCTGCGACCAGAACAGGATCAGCAGCACCGTCCACACCAGCAGGGAGCCGACCAGCGGCCACAGCACCAGGCCGAGCATGCGGCCCTGGAACTGGCTGCGGGTGGCGTCGATCAGGGCCTGGAACATGGGGCGGTCTCGTCAGGGATGCTGCGGTTCGGCATCCGGCAGCGGCTTCACGCCCTTGATGCCGGACGCGAGGATGCCGTCGCGCAGCGCGCGGATCGCGGCCAGGCGCGGGAAGCTGCGCCGCCAGACCATGCCGATGGTGCGGCCCGGCGCCGGCGCCGCGAACGGCACGGTCGGCAGCGGATTCGGCTCCGGCGGCCGGTTGGCGATCGAGCCGTTCGGCATCACCGTGATGCCGAGCCCGGAGCCGACCATGTAGCGGATCGTCTCGATCGAGCTGCCGGTCACCGGCCGCGGCCCGTCGCCTTCGGCGGTCACGCACTTCGGGCAGGCGGCGATCACCTGTTCGCGGAAGCAGTGACCGGGGCCGAGCAGCAGCAGGTGTTCCTCGGCCAGCTTCTTGGCCGGGATGTTCGGCAGCGCCGCCCAGCGGTGGCCGGGCGGCAGCATCACCACAAACTCCTCGTCGTAGATCGGCCAGGCTGACAGGCCCTGCAGGTCGATCGGCAGCGCCAGCAGCGCTACGTCCAGCTCGTTGTCGCGCAGCTGTTCGAGCAGCACGCCGGTGAAGTTCTCCTCGATCATCAGCGGCATCAGCGGCGCGGCGTCGCGCATCAGCGGCACCAGCGTCGGCAGCACGTACGGGCCGACCGTGTAGATGGCGCCGAGCCGCAAGCTTCCGACCAGCTCGTCCTTGCCTTCGCGAGCGATGTCTTCGACGCGCTTGGCCTCGGCCAGCACCTTGCGCGCCTGCTCGATGATCCGCGCGCCGACCGGCGTCGGCTTGGCTTCGCCGCGAATGCGCTCGAACAGGGTCACGCCGAGTTCGTCCTCGAGCTTCTTCAGCGCCACCGACAAGGTGGGCTGGGAGACGAACGAACGCTCGGCGGCGCGCGAGAAATGGCGCTCCTTGTCGAGGTTCACGAGATAGCGGAGTTCGGTCAGCGTCATGGGCGATCGGTACGGGAGCGGGCGCCGGACGCCGCTGCGGGCGTCTGCCGGATGGGCCGGATTCTAGACCGTCGCAGGCTGCCGTCGATCAGCCGAGCAGCTGCCGCAGCCGCTGCACGACGGCATGGACGATCGACAGCAGGCAGGCCAGCACGCCGAGCGCGGTGATGCCGTAGGCGATCAGCGCCAGCCCATGCTGGCCGCTGGCGGCCGCGGCAAAGCCGGACAGGCCGCCGAAGCCGGCCAGGCCGAAGCAGACCGAGGCCGGGATCAGCCGCCTGCCGGCGGGTGGCGCGGCGGCGGGACGCTGCCGGCGCAGGGCGCGTGGCGATGCGATGTCAGGCCAGCCAGTCGCGCGGCCGCAGGAAGTCGGCCAGGAACGCCGCTTCCAGGCTGCCGGGTTCGGGCTGGTGGTTGTAGTGCCAGGCCACCAGCGGCGGCATCGACATCAGGATCGATTCGATCCGGCCCTTGCTCTGCAGGCCGAACAGGGTGCCGCGATCCCAGACCAGGTTGAACTCGACGTAACGGCCGCGCCGGTACAGCTGCCAGTCGCGCTCGCGCTGCGTGTACGGCATGCCGAGCCGGCGCTCGACGATCGGCACATAGGCCGGCAGGAAGTGATCGCCGACGCTCTGCATCAGCGCGAAGCTGGCCTCGAAGCCGCCGACTGTCCAGTCGTCGTAGAACAGGCCGCCGATGCCGCGCGGCTCGTTGCGGTGCTTGAGGAAGAAGTAGTCGTCGCACTGCGCCTTCAGCTTGCCGAACACCTCCGGGCCGAACGGCGCGCAGGCGTCGCGGGCGGTCGAGTGCCAGTGCACGGCGTCTTCCGTAAAGCCGTAGTACGGCGTCAGGTCGAAGCCGCCGCCGAACCACCAGACCGGTTCCTCGCCCTCCTTCTCCGCGATCAGGAAGCGGACGTTGGCGTGCACGGTCGGCGCATAGGGATTGCGCGGATGGAAGACCAGCGACACGCCCATCGCCCGGAAGCCGCGGCCGACCAGTTCCGGCCGCGCGGCGGTCGCCGCCGGCGGCAATCTGGTGCCGCGGATGTCGGAGAAATTGACGCCGGCGCGCTCGAACACCGCGCCATCGGCCAGTACCCGGGATTCGCCGCCGCCGCCCCCTTCACTGGCGTCGCGCTGCCAGGCATCGCGAAGGAACTTCGCGCGGCCGTCGATGCGCTCGACTTCGGCGCAGATGCGGTCCTGCAGGCTGCGGAGATAGGTTTCGACGTCCTTCGGACGGGGCGTTTCGGTCGTGGTCATGCGCCGAAGTGTAGTGCGGCGAGCGCAGGTCGGCGGGGCGCGGCGCGCGCCAGACGCGCTGCCGGCTCAGCGCCGCAGGATGTTGCCGTTGGTGGCGTCGCGGATGATCGTCGGCCGGTCGAGCCCGCCGAGGGCGCCGGGCACCAGCAGGTCGAACTGGTTGCGCAGGTGGATGCGCGCCGCGCCCGGACTCGCTGCCGGCGGATCACCGGCGCGGTTGGCGCTGGTCGACACGATGGCCCCACCAAACGCATCGCAGAGCCTTGCCGCGACCGGATGCGCGGTGACCCGCACGGCCACGGTGTCGCGATCGCCGCTGATCCACAGCGGGCAGTGCTCGCTGGCCGGAAACACCCAGGTCGAAGCACCGGGCCAGGTCGCCGTGGCGCGTCGCCAGGCCATCCGCGACGGCACTTCGATGTACGGCTCGATCATCTCCAGGGTCGAGCCGATCAGGATCAGGCCCTTCTGCCATTCGCGGTTCTTGATCTTCAGCAGCCGCTCGACCGCCCGACGGTTCTGCGGGTCGCAGCCGATGCCCCAGACCGCTTCGGTCGGGTAGACGACGACGCCGCCGGTGCGCATCAGGCGACCGGCCAGCGCCAGCTTGCTTGCGTTCAGCATGGTGGCGAAACCCTTCAGCCCTTCTTGGCGTAGACGGTGCGCTTGGTCAGGGTCGGCGCACGCGCGGCTTTCCTGGTCGCCTTCTTCTTCGCGGCCGCCTTCTTGGCCGGCGCACGCTTCACAGCGGCCTTCTTGACCACCACGGCGTCATCGGTGCCCGGTGTGGCCTTCTTGGCGGCGGCCTTCTTCTTGGCGCCCTTCTTCGCGGGCTTGGCGGCTTCGGCTTCGGCAAGGTAGGCCTCGCATTCGAAGACGCTGAGCTTCTCGGCGTCGCGGGTGCGCGGAATCGGCGCCTTGCGCGTGCCATCGGTGATGTAGGGACCGAAACGCCCCTTGATGATGCGGATGCCGGTGCCGTCAAACGTGCGGATGGTCGCGGCATCCAGCGCCGCCGCCTTCTGCTCGATCAGTTCGATGACCCGGGGCAGCTCGATGGTGTAGGGGTCGTCGTCCTTCTTCAGGGAAACGAAGCTCTTGCCGTGGCGCGCGTACGGCCCGAAGCGGCCGATGTTGACCTCGACCTCGTCACCGTTCGGCATCGCACCCAGCTTGCGCGGCAGCTTGAACAGCTCCATCGCCTCTTCGAGCGTGATGGTGTCGATGCGCTGATTGCCGCGCAGGCTCGCGTAGCGCGGCTTCTCCGAGGTGGTGTCACCTTCTTCGACTCTGGCACCGATCTGCACGTACGGCCCGTAGCGGCCGAGGCGCGCGGTGACAGGCTTGCCGCTGGCCGGGTCGACGCCGATGGTGCGCGTCTCGGAAACTTCCGAGCGCGACAGCTCCATCTTCTCGTCGACCATCGGCTTGAAGATGCCCCAGAACTTCGACAGCAGCGGCACCCAGGCCTGTTCACCACGCGACACGGCGTCGAGATCGTCCTCGAGCTTGGCGGTGAATTCGTAATCGACGTAGCGGGTGAAGTGCTCGGTCAGGAAGCGGTTGACGATCATGCCGACGTCGGTCGGCGTGAACGCCTTGCCGTCGAGGCGCACGTAGTCGCGGGCCTGCAGGGTCGAGATGATCGAGGCATAGGTCGACGGGCGGCCGATGTCGTATTCCTCGAGCGTCTTGACCAGGCTGGCTTCGGTGAAGCGCGGCGGCGGCTGGGTGAAGTGCTGCTCGGGCAGCAGTTCGAGCAGCTTGACGACATCGCCGACTTCCAGCGGCGGCAGGCGCTTCTCGTCGTCTTCCTTGGCCTCGTTCTCGTCATCGACGGCGATGCCGTAGGCGGCGAGAAAGCCCGGCTCGACCAGCACCTGGCCGTTGGCCTTGAAGGCGTGGCTGGCGCTGGCGCGCAGTTCGGCGGCCACGGTGTCGAACACCGCCGGCTGCATCTGGCAGGCGACGGTGCGCTTCCAGATCAGGTCGTAGAGCTTGGCCTGGTCGGGCGTCAGGTACTTGGCGACGGCTTCCGGCGCGCGCAGGAACGAGGTCGGCCGAATCGCTTCGTGCGCTTCCTGGGCGTTCTTCGACTTGGTCTTGTAGTAGCGCGGCTCGGGTAGCGCGGCGGCGGCACCGTAGCGCTTGATGATCGCGTCGCGCAGTTCCACCAGCGCGTCCTGCGCAAGGTTCACGGCGTCGGTACGCATGTAGGTGATCAGGCCGACGGTCTCGCCGCCGATGTCGACACCTTCATAGAGCTGCTGTGCCGTGCGCATCGTGCGCTGGGCAGTGAAGCCGAGCTTGCGGTTGCCGTCCTGCTGCAAGGTGGAGGTCGTGAACGGCGGGCCGGGCGTGCGCTTGCGCTGCTTCTTCTCGACCTTGGCCACCGTAAGCCGGCCCTTGGCCGCTTCGGCGATCGCCTGTTTGGCGGCTTCGGCCGAGCCTTCGTTGCCGAGCGTGAACTGCTCGACCTTGATGCCGTCGAACTCCAGCAGGCGGGCGTTGAAGGCGGTGCCGTCCTTTTCGGCGCGGGCGTCGAGTGTCCAGTATTCCTGCGGCTTGAAGGCGCGGATCTCTTCCTCGCGCTCGCAGATCAGGCGCAGCGCCGGGCTCTGCACGCGGCCGGCCGACAGCCCCGGGCCGACCTTGCGCCACAGCAGCGGCGACAGGTTGAAGCCGACCAGGTAGTCGAGCGCGCGGCGGGCCTGCTGGGCGTTGACCAGGTCCTGGGCGACGTCGCGGCCTTCGTCGATCGCGCGCTGCACTTCGCGCGGCGTGATCTCGTAGAACACCACACGCTTGACAGGCTTGTTCTTGACCAGCCCCTTCTCTTTCAGATATTCGAGCAGGTGCCAGGAAATCGCTTCGCCTTCGCGATCAGGGTCGGTGGCGAGGAACAGGTTGTCGGAGCGCTTGAGCTCGGCAACGATGGCGTTGACGTGCTTCTGGTTCTTGTCGATCAGCTGGTACTTCATCTCGAAGCCGCGCGTCACGTCGACCGCGCCGTCCTTGGGCACGAGGTCGCGCACATGGCCGTACGAAGCCAGTACTTCGTAGTCCTTGCCCAGGTACTTCTTGATCGTCTTCGCCTTCGCGGGCGATTCGACGATGACCAGATTCTTGCTCATTGACGCCGCGTGTCCCACACCTGTCCCGCGTCCCGGTGACGCGTGGAGCGGCAGCTTATACGGCAAAGAGCTTGCCAGTGGCTAGTACGGCGGCTGTCGTGCAGCGGCGCCGGGCAGGTGCGCCCGGCGGCGTGTCAGTGCAGGAATTCGCCGTGGTAATAGACCATGTCTTCGAGGTGGACGGCCGCTTCCTCGGAGCCCGGCTGGTTGATCAGCACCAGCAGACAGACCCATTTGACGCGCTCGATGTCGATCTCGTCCTCGAAGGCCAGCAGGCGTTCGATGACCAGTTCGCGGCTCTCGCTGTTGAGGATGCCGAGCTGCTCCAGATAAAGGAGAAAGCCGCGACACTCGGCCGACAGCCGTTCCTGTTCCTGCGGCGCGTACAGCCGCAGCGTGTCGGTGCGACCTCGGAGGCTCGGCGCATTGCGCTGGTTCGCAAGGCCATCGAGCCAGGCGAATGCGTGCGCCACTTCTTCATCGGGGAAGCCGGCGGCGGACAGCTCCACCCGCAGGTTTTCCTGGTTGTCGGAGTCGGAGAACTCGCCGTCCTGGTAGTTCTCGAAGAGGTACATCAGTACATCGAGCAGGGTCTCTTTCATGCGCTCTCACATGCGCCGGGACCAGGCGCGTGCAGTTGTTGACGAACTGCCTCCGGCTCAGTGTAGCGCCTCAAACGCGGCGATGCAGGCGGACGAAACGATCGCCGGGCAGGGCCTCGATGCGGCCTTCCAGCTCCAGACCCAGCAGCGCCGCGCCGAGTTCCGCGACCCCGGAAGACAGCTGCGCGGCCAGCTGGTCGAGGCTGGCCGGGGTGTCGCCGAGCAGCGCCAGCAGCTGTCGCTGCAGCGGGTCATCGACCGGCAACTCGACCGTCGCTGCCGTCGCACTCGCCGGCGCCGGCAGCAGCGGACGCAGCTGCGGCGCCAGCGCCGCGACGATGTCGTCGAGGCTTTCGACCAGCGCGGCGCCGTCGCGGATCAGCGCGTGGCAGCCGCGGGCCAGCGGGTTGTGGATCGAGCCGGGCAGGGCGAACACCTCGCGGCCCTGCTCGGCGGCCAGCCGTGCGGTGATCAGCGAGCCGGAGCCGAGCTGCGCCTCGACCACCAGCACGCCGAGGCTCAGGCCGGAAATGATCCGGTTGCGCTGCGGGAAATGCTGCGGCCGGGGCACTGTCCCGGGCGGATACTCGGACAGCAGTACGCCGCACGCGGCGATGCGCTCGCCCAGCGCCTGATTCCGTGGTGGATAGATGCGATCGAGCCCGTTGCCGCAGACCGCGACCGTGGCGGCGCCGCTGTCGAGTGCGCCGGCATGGGCGGCCGCGTCGATGCCGAGCGCCAGCCCCGAGGTCACCAGCAGGCCGATGCGGCTGGCGGCATCGGCGAAGGCGCGGGCGTTTTCACGCCCCTGGCTCGAGGCACCCCGGGCGCCGACGATGGCCAGCTGCGGCTCGTCGAGCAGGCGCGGATCGCCGACCGCGAACAGCGCCACCGGCGCGCCGGCGATGGTCCGCAGCCGGGCCGGATAGCGGGCATCGTCGTCGGTGATGAAATGGTGCTGCGGCGAACGGCCGAGCCACTGCAGGTCGCACTCGGCGGCGGCCCGGTCCGGGGCCGACAGCCCGGCGATCAGCGGCTCGCTGCAGCCGGCGTCGGCCCAGGCCTTCGGCCCGGCGGCGAGGATCGTTTCGGCGCTGCCGAAACGGCGCAGCAGGGCACGTTGCCGCGCCGGCCCGAGCCCCTGCACCCGGAGCAGGCAGAGGCGGGCAAGCGTGGGAAGCGGGTGGTCGGTCATGGGCGGCGTCCTTGCCGCAGGGGTTTCAGGTTCGCATCAGCGCCGGGCCGACGGCGACGGCCGGGCGACCTTGTCGAGCACATGCAGCGGCCGGGTCGCATTCATCACCAGCGCGTAGCTGAGCCGGGGCGTGACCTTGAACACCATCAGCACGCCGGCGTACTGATCCGGCAGCAGCACGGCTTCCTTGGTGTAGGGGTCGGCGACCAGCCGGCCGGCCTGCAGGATGTCGAGCACGGTGCCCGGATCGATGCCGTGCTCGGTGCCCCGGTTGAGCGCGACGATCTGGTATTGCGAGATCTGCGACAGCCCGTCGAACACCGAGATGATCCGGCCGTTGACCGCAGACTGCGGCGCGTGCGGATAGAAATTGGCCTCGAAACTTTCCGCCTCGATCGGCAGCAGGCGGTCGGCGATCAGCACTTCGCGGCTCGACTGGGTGACCCGCATCACTGCCGGGTTGCCGGGCGGCGCGTCGGGGGCGCGCAGTTCCGCCTCGCCGGCCGGAATCGCCTCGTAGCCGATCAGCTTGCGGGTGTCCGGATCGCGGTACGGCTCGCCGACCCGCACCACGGCGTAGCGGTCGGCCGCCGGTGCGGCCAGGTTCCGCACATAGATGTCGCTGTTGGCGCCGACCGCGAGACGCTCGTCGACGAAGGCGACGACATACGGCGCGCGTTCGGTTTCCTCCAGCGTCACCAGCCGCGGGCCGCGCAGGAAATTGCGGATCGCCTCGATCGGGATCGCCGGTAGCGCCGTGTCGAGCGCTTGCTCGCGGACCTGCGGCGACAGCCGTTCCAGCGGCCCGTCGCTGACCAGCCGGGTGCGGCCGTCGATGCTGACCAGCGTCAGCACGTCGCCGGGGTAGATCCGGTGCGGATTGCGGACCTGGGAATTGCCGTACCACAGCTCCGGCCACTGCCAGGGATCGCGCAGGAAATGGCCGGCGATGTCCCACAGCGTGTCGCCGCGCTTGACGACGTAGCGCAGCGGCGCGTCCTCGCGCAGCGCCACGGTGCCGGCCGCCGCAGTCGCGGCCTGCAGGTCGGCCAGCGGCGCGACGACGGCCGGCGCGGGCCGGGTGGCGGCGGTCGATGCCGGCACCGCGCTGGGTGCCACCGGCGCGCCGTCTACGGCGGGTGGCGTCGCCGCGCAGCCGGCGAGGGCGCCAGTGGCCAGCGCGAACGCGGTCAGCAGGGCCGGGCGGCGGCGCGAGAGCCGAAATGGCGAGGCGCTATACTTCCACATGGCGGCGAGTACTCTCGTGCGGCCCCTTCGACGGACGCCGGATTCTGGCATGAATGCCGACGCTCAAACCTGTCGGGACACCTGGTTGTCGTCGATCTCTCACGTCAATGCTGCAGGTCGTCCATCATGGCTCTTCTCCCGATCCTCACCCATCCCGATCCGCGTCTTCGCCAGAAGACCAAGCCGGTCACCGTGTTCGACGACAAGCTGCAGAAGCTGATCGACGACCTGTTCGACACCATGTACGACGCCCCCGGCGTCGGCCTTGCCGCCAACCAGTGCGGCGTGCTGCTGCGGCTGTCGGTGATGGACTGCTCGGAAGCGAAGACCGAGCCTATGGTGCTGATCAACCCGGAAATCCTGTCGACCGATGAGCGGCAGGAAATGGAAGAGGGCTGCCTGTCGGTACCGGATATCCGCGACACCATCGAGCGCTTCAACCGGCTGCGGGTGCGGGCGCTGGACCGCCACGGCGTGCCGTTCGAGCTGGATTGCGAAGGGCTGATGGCGCAGTGCGTGCAGCACGAGATCGACCACCTCGACGGCAAGCTCTACATCGACTACCTGTCGTCGCTGAAGCGCGAGCGGATCAAGAAGAAGATGCTCAAGCTCAAGGTCGCGACCGGGGGCTGATGCCGGTTCAGCGCGCCGCCGCCTCGGCCATCGTCACATGGCCCGGCAGGGCGGCGACCCGCGCCAGCCAGCCGCTTACTGCCGGAAAAGCGGCCAGATCGAAGCCGCCTTCATCGGCGACATGGCTGTAGGCATACAGCGCGATGTCGGCAATGGTGTAGCGGTCGCCAGCCAGAAACGGTGTCCTTGCCAGCTGGGCTTCCATCACGCCGAGCGCGGCATAACCTTTCGGCCGCATCTCGGCGATCTTCGCGGCCTGGGCGTCTGCCGATTTCTGGATTGCCACCCAGAAGCGGATCGTGGCGATGAACGGTTCATGGCTGTACTGCTCGAAGAACAGCCATTCGAAGACCTTGGCGCGCGCCCAGCGGTCGGCTGGCAGCAGGGCCGAGTCTTCGGCGAGGTAGACCAGCATGGCGTTCGATTCGGCGAGATAGCGGCCCGGCTCGACTTCCAGCAGCGGAATCCGGCCGTTGGCGTTCTTGGCCAGGAATGCCGGGGTCCGGGATTCGCCTTTCAGGATGTCGACCTCTCGCCATTGATAGTCGACGCCGAGCTGGCGCATCGCCAGCGCGGGCTTGTAGCAGTTTCCGGAGCCGGTGTAGCCGTGCAGGACGATCATGGCGGGCGCGTGTCGTGGGCAGGCAGTATCGCCGCCGCAGCCGGCCCGCGACAGCGGTCGCCGCTCAGCGCTGCAAATCCGCCGTCCATCCGCCACCGGCTCAAGGCGTCCGCGCGGCGCCTTTCACGGCTGCGGCGACTAGGTTCTAATTTGCTGCGGCCGGCGGTTCCAGCGGCCCGCTTCCCGACCTTCCGGAGTCACGATCCCGTGCAGACCTCGTCCGAACGCGCCCAGCGCCGAGCGTCGCCGCGATCGCGGCAGCGCGGCGCAGCCGGCGTTTTCCTGATCATCTCGCTGCTCCTGCTGGTGCCGATCCTGGCGCTGGCGCTGAACATCGGCCAGCTCTACTACGCCCAGCGCGACCTCGAGAAGCAGGCCACGCTGGCGGCGCTGTCGGCGACCCAGGTCGCCAGCGGCTGCGCCAATGATGGCGTGCCCGGCCGGCTGGCCGCCGTCACCGCTGAAGTCCTTCGCATCATCGCCGCCAACAACCGCGGGGACGCTGCCGGCGCGGCGGCGCTGCTGGCATCCGGAATCAACGATTCCCCCGGCGTCGAACTGGGTCGCATCGACGTGGTCGGCGGCCTGCGCCGCTTCGTGCCGCTGGTGGACGGCAATCCGACGATCAACGCGGTGCGGATCAATCTGACCCGGCCGCAGCCGGCGCCGTTCCTGCGGCCGCTCGGCTCCGTGTTCGGCACCGGCAACCTGTACGCCTCGGCCACGGCGCAGCAGGCGGCGATCGGCACCTTCAACGTCGGTTCCGGCTTGCTGTCGCTGAATGGCGGCATCGTCAACGGCCTGCTCGGCGGCCTGCTGTGCGCGCCGGGCGATGTCACCTGCCAGAACAAGATCGTGTCGCTGAATGTGGTCAGCGGCACGCAGGGTTTGGTCAATACGCAGATCTCGCTCGGCCAGCTGGCGACGGCGCTCGGCGTGTCGGTCGAGGACCTGTCCGATCCGGTGACCCTGGCGGCGCAGACGCCGATCCTGTCGGAACTGCTCGGCGGCCTGGTCGGTGCGCTGGGCGATACCGCCAGCAGTTCGGTGGTCGGGCTTGTGCAGGGGCTGGCCAATGCCGCGTCGAACCCACGCGAGGTGCCGCTGGGCCGGCTGCTCGGCGTCGTCGACGGCCTTGGCGGCGATACCCCGATCATTAACCTGTTCGATCTGCTGATCGCCGCCGGCCAGGCCACGGTGGCCGATCCGACCGGCGTCACGCCGATCAACCTGCCGATCAATCTGAACGTGCCGGGGGTGGCCAACGTGGCGACCTTCATCAACGTGCTGGAGCCGCCGCAGTTCGGCATCGGCCGTCCTGGGCAGGCCGAGGCGAAGACGGCCCAGATCCGGCTGCTGGTCCGCATCGAAGCCGGCGGCATCCTCAACGGTCTGCTCGGGGCGATCAACAGCCTGCTCAACGGCCTGCTTAGCGTACTTGGCAGCCTGGTGGGCCTGAAGACCACGGTAAGCGTGGTGCCGCCACCGCTGAACCTGGGCATCGACGTGCAGGTGGCCGGCGGTGCCGCCACCCTCGAACGCCTGCAGTGCCCGACCTCCGGGCGCGCTGATCCGATCGCGCACCTGAACGCCCGTACTGCAACGGCGACGGTGGCGGTCGGCACCTTCAGCGGCGCGGCCAGCAGCGCGCCAACGCTGAACACGGCGACCAACAGCTTCCCGATCGCGGCCATCGGCATCGACGCCAGCTGCGTCGGCGTCAAGCTCGGTTCGCTGTGCCTAGGTCTCAACCTCGGCACCACGAACGTCAGCGTCGGCCTCGGCCTGACCGGCATCGGCGTAGGCGCCACGTCCCCGGCGGCGCTGGCTCCGGTCACGTCCTTCACACCGGTGACGCTTGCCGAATCACGTCTGCAACCGGTGTTCATCGCCGATGGCGTGCCGCCGCAGTCGCCGGTGGCTGCTAATCCGCAGACCATCTCGGCGCCGACCACGGTCAACATCAGCCTCAATGTCACCAACAAGCAGACCGGTACCGGTCTGGTCGGCGTGCTGACCGGTCTGGTGTCGAACCTGCTGACCGGCATCGTCAACCTGCTGAATCCGCTGCTGAGCCTGGTCAATGGCCTGACCACCTCGCTGATCGACCCGCTGCTGTCGCTGCTCGGTATTCAGCTCGGCACGGCCACGGTGACCATGAACGCGGTGCAGACCGGCCAGCCGCAGCTGATCTCCAC
Source organism: Gammaproteobacteria bacterium (assembly GCA_026398815.1). Taxonomy (GTDB): domain Bacteria; phylum Pseudomonadota; class Gammaproteobacteria; order Nevskiales; family Nevskiaceae; genus Nevskia. The sequence continues at coordinate 11,121 of JAPLSA010000014.1, read as the reverse complement.
CTGCCTGCCGGGCACGGCGCTGTGCCCGTGAGCGCCACCCGTCCTGCGGCCCGGCCGCTGCTGCCGGTGCTCGATGCCGCCGCGGTCGAGAAGATCATCTACGACGCGCTGCCGATGTCGAACTTCGCCCGCTTCAGCGTGCTGGACATTGCGCCGGGACTGGCGCGGGTGCGGCTGCCGTACGAGGCCTGGATGGTTCGTCCTGGCGGCACCGTGGCCGGGCCGGTGCTGATGCTGGCCACCGACACCGCGATGTTCGCGGTGGTGCTGGCCCATATCGGCGACCAGGTGATGGCGGTGACCGCCAACATCAACATCAACTTCCTGAGCCGCCCGAAGCCGGCGGCGGTGATCGCCGAAGGTCGCATCCTGAAGCTCGGCCGGCGGCTGGCGATGGTCGAGGTGCTGATGTACAGCGAAGGCGACGACACGCTGGTCGCCCACGCCACCGGCAGCTACGCGCTTCCGGCATAAGGAACTGCCGGCGCGCCGCCTTGACCGGGCCGCGCGCAGCACGGAATCTTGCCGGCCAGCAGCGCCGTCCGGGACGCTGCCTCGATCCCGCAAGGTCTGTCCGAATCCGATGAACACCCTGTTGAGCCGCGCCCTGTGGCTGGCGCTGTCGATCTTCGGCGCCGCCTGCCTCGCTACCGTCGCGCTGCGGCGCGGCGAAACCATCAGCGCGATGTGGCTGATCGCGGCCAGCGCATCGGTGTTCCTGATCGGCTACCGCTTCTACAGCCGCTACATCGCCGACGTGGCGCTGCAGGTGGACCCGCGCCGCGCCACGCCGGCGGCGCTGCGCAACGACGGCCTCGACTACGTGCCGACCGACCGCACCGTGCTGTTCGGCCACCACTTCGCCGCCATCGCCGGCGCCGGCCCGCTGGTCGGCCCGGTGCTGGCCGCGCAGATGGGCTACCTGCCCGGCACCTTGTGGATCCTGGTCGGCGTGGTGTTCGCCGGCGCCGTGCAGGACTACGTGGTGCTGTTTCTGTCGACCCGGCGCGATGCCCGCGGCATGGGCGAGATGATCAAGAGCGAACTGGGCCCGGTCGCCGGAATGGTGGCGATGGGTGGCATCCTGGCGATCACCATCATGCTGATCGCGGTGCTGGCGCTGATCGTCATCAAGGCGCTGGCGGAAAGCCCCTGGGGGCTGTTCACGGTCGCCGCGACCATCCCGATCGCGCTGTTCATGGGCGTCTACGCCCGCTACCTGCGGCCGGGCCGCGTCGGCGAAGTGTCGGCGATCGGCGTACTGCTGCTGATCGCCTCGGTGATCGCCGGTGGCGCGGTGGCCGCCGATCCGCGCTGGGCGGCGGCATTCACCTTCGATGCGCCGACCCTGACCTGGATGCTGATCGCCTACGGCTTCGCCGCTTCGGTGCTGCCGGTGTGGCTGCTGCTGGCGCCGCGCGATTATCTGTCGACGTTCATGAAGATCGGCACCATCGCCGTGCTGGCGATCGCCATCCTGATCGCCGCGCCAGATCTGAAGATGCCGGCGGTGACGCCGTTCATCGACGGCAGCGGGCCGGTCTGGGCCGGGCCGCTGTTCCCGTTCCTGTTCATCACCATCGCCTGCGGCGCGGTCAGCGGCTTCCACGCAATGGTGTCGAGCGGCACCACGCCGAAGATGCTGGCCAACGAGGCCCATGCCCGGCCGATCGGCTACGGCTCAATGCTGATGGAGGCCAGCGTGGCGATCATGGCGCTGACCGCCGCCTGCATCCTCGAACCCGGCATCTATTTCGCGATGAACGCGCCGGCCGCGGTGATCGGCACCAGCGCCGAAACCGCCGCTGCGGCGATCGCCCAGTGGGGCTTCGTGGTGACGCCGGAACTGCTGACCCAAACCGCGAAGGACATCGGCGAAACCACCATCCTGAGCCGGGCCGGCGGTGCGCCGACCCTGGCGGTCGGCATGGCGATGATCCTGCACCAGGTGGTGCCGAGCGTGGCCTCGATGGCCTTCTGGTACCACTACGCGATCCTGTTCGAAGCGCTGTTCATCCTGACCACGATCGACGCCGGCACCCGCATCGGCCGGTTCATGATCCAGGACTTCATCGGCAGCCTCTATGCGCCGATGAAGAACACCGGCAACTGGGCAGCAAACGCGGTGGCGACCACGCTGTGCGTGGCCGGCTGGGGCTGGTTCCTGATGCAGGGCGTCACCGATCCGCTCGGCGGCATCAACACGCTGTGGCCGCTGTTCGGCATCGCCAACCAGATGCTGGCCGGCATCGCGCTGATCTTCGCCACCGTGGTGCTGATCAAGATGAAGCGGGCGCGCTATGCGTGGATCACCGCCGTGCCGATGACCTGGCTGCTGACCTGCACCTTGTACGCCGGCTGGCTGAAAGTGTTCTCGGCCAATCCGCGCATCGGCTTTCTCGCCCACGCCGACAAGTTCGGCACCGCACTGGCCCACGGTGAAGTGCTGGCGCCGGCCAAGTCGCTGGCGCAGATGAGCCGAATCGTGCTCAACGACCGCATCGACGCGACGCTGGCATTGCTGTTCATCAGCGTCGTGGTGATCGTCTTCCTGCTGGCCGTGCGCACCGCCTGGGCCAGCCTGCGGTCCCGCGAGATCACCGCCCGCGAAGCACCGTACGTGGCCGTGGACGATGCGCCGGCCGCTGCCTGAGGCCCCGGATGCCAGCCTGATCGCGCGGCTGCACGCCGCGTGGAAGAAGGCTGCGCAGACCGCCAACCTCGCGGTCGGCATGCCGGACTACGACACCTACGTCCGCCACCGGCGCGCCGCGCATCCGGACGAGCCGGTGATGAGCTACGCCGAGTTCTTCCGCGAGCGCCAGGACGCGCGCTACGGCTCGGCGGCCAATCCGCGCTGCTGCTGAGGCTTGCAGCGGGGATTCAGCGGTAGACCTCGCGACGATGACCGATCCTGACGACTTCGACGACGACGGTTTGTTCGTCGATCGAATAGAGAATCCGGTAGTCGCCCTGCCGGATTCGATACTTCTCCTCGCCGCTGAGTTTTTCCGAGCCCTGCGGGCGCGGGTTTTCGCGTAGCAGTTCGATCCTGGCGAGGATGCGCTGGGTGTCGGGTTTCGGAACGCCGCGCAGATCCTTGGCGACCGACGCCTTGAACCTCAGCTCATAGGTCGCCATTGGCCACGAGCGTTTTCAGCAAATCGTCGTAGCTCAGGGTGGTTTCGGAGCCGCGCTCGGAGAAGGCGCGCAGATCGTCGTGATCCTCGCGCAGCGCCTGGCGCAGCGCATCAGAAACGATTTCAGACATCGGACGCCGCGTCGTGGCTGCCTTCAGGCGCAAGGCCTGGTGAATCGACGGATCGAGATAGATCGTCGCGCGGATCGGCTGGCTTTCCATGGTTTCACCATAACGTCTTGACGTCTTGCAACTTTAGCACTCTCATCTTTGAGCAGTGCCAGCAGCGTCGTCACAAGCCCGGCGCCACCTGCGTGCGGTGATGAACCAGGATCCGCCGGTACGGCTCCGGGTCCTTGATGTGCACCAGATCGCCTTCGCGCGGGAAGGTCCAGTCGTACAGCCGCGACAGATAGAAGCGGAACGCGGCGGCGCGCAGCACCAGCGGCCACGCGGCCTGCTCCGCTGCATTCGGCGGCCGGCAGGCGCGATAGGCGGACAGCAGCGCCGCCGAGTGCGCCTTGTTCAGGCTGCCGTCGGCTTCGGCGCACCAGTCGTTCAGCGTCACCGCCAGGTCGTAGAGCAGCGCATCGTTGCAGGCGTAGTAGAAGTCGATGACGCCGGTCAGGCGCTCGTCGACGAACAGCACGTTGTCCTTGAACAGGTCGGCGTGGATCACGCCCTGCGGCAGGCCGGCCAGATCGAGTTGCGCCTGCGCGGCCAGCTCGTCGGCGATCAGCGCGCGCGCGTCCTTCGGCACCTTCGGCAGCAGCGTTTCGCCGGTGGTGCGCCGCCATTCGACGCCGCGGCTGTTTTCGCAGGTGCCGCTGTAGCTGGCGGTCAGCTTGTGCAACTCGCCGAGTGCATGGCCAACCGCCGCGCACTGCGCCAGCGACGGAAACAGCACGCTCTGGCCGGTCAGCCGGGCAACCAGCGCCGCCGGCTTGCCGTTCAGGCTCGACAGCGTGCGGCCGTCGTTGTCGGCCACCGGCAGCGCGCTGACGTAGCCGTGGCGCGCGAGGTGCTCCATCAGGCCGAGGAAGAACGGCAGGTCGTCGTAGTTCAGCCGCTCGAACAGGGTCAGCACCCAGCGACCGCGGCTGGTGTCGACGAAGTAGTTGGTGTTCTCGATGCCTTCGCCGATGCCGGTGTAGCCGATCAGCGTGCCGAGATCGTAGTGCCGCAGGAAGGCTTCGAGTTCGGCGTGGCTGACTTTGGTGAAGACGGACATGAGCGGCAGTGGCTTTCGATCGGACGATCGCCGCGCAGTTTACGGAATGCCGTCGCCGCAGGGATTGCCGGCGGAGCCGTCCGGCGGCCGTTGTAAACTGCGGTACCCCCGCTGCCGACCGCCTGCCTTGCTGAAGGATCTGATCCACGTCATCCGGCCGCTCGGCATCCTGCTGATGGCATTTTCGGTGGCGTTCCTGCCGCCGATCGGGGTGTCGCTGTATTTCGACGAAGGCGCGCTGCCGGCCTTCGTGGCCGGCGCCGGCGTCAATTTCGCGGTCGGCTTCCTGATGTGGCTCGCTGGCCGCTGGCATCGGCGGGAGCTGAAATCGCGAGACGGCTTCCTGCTGGTGGCGCTGATCTGGATGCTGGTGGCCGCCACCGCCACGGTGCCGATGATCCTCGGGCTCGGCATGTCGTTCACCGACGCCTATTTCGAGACCATGTCCGGCGTCACCACCACCGGCGCCACGGTGATCACCGGGCTCGATCACATTCCCCACGCCCACAACCTGTGGCGGCACGAGCTGACCTGGCTCGGTGGCCTCGGCATCATCGGTCTGGCGATGGTGGTGCTGCCGCTGCTCGGCGTCGGCGGCATGCAGGTGTATCGCGCCGAAGCCACCGGGCCGATCAAGGATTCCAAGCTGACGCCGCGCTTCGTGCAGACCGCGCGCTCGATCTGGCTGATCTACTTCGGCCTGACGCTGGCCTGCATCGTCGCCTTCCACCTCGGCGGCATGCGCTGGTTCGACGCCGTCTGCCATGCGTTCTCGGTGCTGTCGCTCGGCGGTTTCTCGACCCACGACGCCAGCATCGGCTTCTTCGATTCACCGCTAATCGAAGCGATCGCCGCCGTTTTCATGCTGCTGGCCGGCATCAACTTCGCCACCCATTTCGTCTGCTGGCGCGCCCGCTCCCTGCAGCCTTACCTGCGCGATGCCGAGATCCGCACCATGCTGCTGCTGGTGGTCGTCAGCAGCCTGGGCCTCGCGCTGTACGTCTGGCTGCTCGGTTCCTATCCGAGTTACTGGACGGCGCTGCGGCATGCCTGGTTCAACGTCGTATCGGTCGGCCTGACCTGCGGCCTGGCTAGCACCGACTACGGCCAGTGGCCGGTGTTCGCCAGCCTGTGGATGCTGATGCTGTCCTGCGTGCTGAGTGCTGCAGGCTCCACCGGCGGCGGCATCAAGATGATCCGCCTGCTGATCCTGTTCAAGCAGAGCGCGCGTGAACTGACCAGCCTGGTTCATCCGAGCGCAGTGTCGACGCTGAAGGTCGGTGGCCAGGTGATTGCCGATCGCACGGTGCTGTCCGTGTTCGGCTTCATCCATCTGTACACGATCAGCATCGTCAGCCTGACCTTGCTGCTGGTGCTGTCCGGCCTGGACATGTCGACCTCGTTCAGCGCCGTGCTGGCCTCGATCAACAATGCCGGGCCCGGCATCGGCGTGGTCGGCCCGGCCGGCACCTACCAGACGCTGACCGGTTTCCAGACCTGGACCTGCACGGCCGCGATGCTGATCGGGCGCCTCGAAGTGTTCGTGCTGGTGGTGCTGCTGACGCCGACGTTCTGGAAGGATTAGCCGCCTGCGGCTCTAGGGCTTGCGGACGATCGACAACGCGCGTTCGAGCACCTCGTCGCGGCCCGCAGCGATCCCGGCGCGTGTCGGCTCCATCGGCACCGTCGGCTGGATACCGGTCCGGTGCAGAGGCGAGCCGTCGAACTTGCGGACGCGCATGCCGGTGAAGCTCGCCGAATAGCCTCCGGGCAGCGGGACGACGCGGACGTTGCCGTTGGCGCCGGCTGTCGCGCTGCCGACGATCTCGCCCAAGTGCAGACCCTCGACATAGCCGAGGATCGACTCCGCATAGCTGATCGCGTCGGCATTGGTCAGGAAAGTGACCTTGCCGGCGAACCGCGGCGCTGCGGGTTCCAGGTGCCCGCCGAGCGGCTTGAATGCCAGCGGCGGCACGTGGTCGGGCCGGGTGATCTGCGGTACTGCCATCCAGTCCGTCTGCTCGGCCTGTGACAGCAGGTGCTTGAGGATCCACGCGCCATCGCCGGGATAGCCGCGGATATCGAAGATCACGCCGTGCGCTTCCGCCAGGGTCGGCAGCTGGCCGCGCAGTGCGTCGCTCGACGGCTTGCGCAGATCGACGTACCAGATGCCCGGCTCCAGTTCTTCGATCGGCGCACGCGACAGCATGGGCACTGGACCGGAATGGCTGCGCGCCAGCGTCAGGTCGAACGGCTGGCGGTCTCGCAGCAGGCTCAGTGCCACCGAGCTGTCCTTGTCGCCGAGCAGCAGGCCACCGGCCGCCATCGTGCGCCGCCACTGCGGCGAGCCGGAGATCAGCGCCTCGGCGTCCAGCAGTCGGGTCTTGGCATCGACGCCGTCGATGCTGGTGATGATGTCGCCGGCCTTCACGCGGTCTTCGTCCAGGGAACGGGTCACGACCAAAGCGCCCTCGATCCATTGGGTCCGGATCGGCGGCCAGTAGCGCGGCCCGGACAGCGGCGAGCCGATGCCAGCGTGGCCGTCCTGCGCCGCCGCCACCAGGCGGCGCAGCGTCTTCAGGTATTGCCCGGCATCGTCATCGGCATCGGCGAGTGCGGATCGCAGCGCGATGCGCAGTTGGTTCTGCCAATCGATGTCGACCACGTCGAAGTACGGATAGAAGTGCTGGAACAGGTTCCAGACGATCACCACGTTGGCCAGCCGCAGCCGTTGGTCGCTGGCGTTCAGGCTTTTCGGATCGATCGCCGCCAGCGCCTGGATCAGCGGCGCGGCGTCGCGATCGCTGCGCGGCAGGGTGCCGCCGGCATCGCTGTACAGCGCCAGCGGCATCCGTGCCGACAGTCCGGCGCCGAGCGCCTCGTCGATGGCCTCGCCCGGCTGCGCCCGGGCCGCGAACAGCGGCGGCCAGGTGCTGATCGAGCGCAACCGCATCGACTGCTTGCCGGCGAAGGCCGGTGCCTGATCGTCGCGGAAGTAGTCGTAGCCGAGGCTGGCCTGGGTCCAGCCGCCGGAGTTGTCGTCAGCTTCGAAGTCGGGGTCCGGCAGCGGCAGCGCGCGCCAGGCACCCGGTCCGGACACTGGCCCGACTTCCAGCCGGAAGTCGTCGAACCAGGCCGTGCCCTGCCCATGCAGCAGGCCGCCGAAGCGGATCGTGGTGGCGTCGTCGGCTACCGGGCCTTCGATCCGGGCCTGAACCCAGCCGGTCGCCGTGACCGGCCGATCCTTCATGTTGTCGAAGAAGCCGCCGGGCCGGCCGGCGCCACGCGCCACCGTGACGTAAAGCTGGGCGCGGTTGTCGCCGTCGCCGACCTCGGCCCGCAGCGCGGCAGTCAGGCGGATACGCATACCGCGATAGGGCGTGGCATCGATCGACCGGCTCAGGGTGCCGTTATCGCCTCCGGCGAGCTTGCGCGGCGCGCGGTGGGTTCGCAGGCTCTGGTAGGTAGTGCCGAATTCGCCGAGGCCGGCGCCCAGGTGCTGCCAGGCGACGACCGGCGCATCGGCGGCGGCCTGCACGAGCGGTGCCGGCGGCGGAACGCGGCCCTGGGCGTAGAGCTGTAAGCCGGGGCTTACCGGCATGAACAGCGCGGCCATCGTGTCGTGGAATTGCGCAGGGTCCTGGACCGCCAGCACCTGCTCCACGCCATGGATGGCGAAGCGATCCCAGTCTGTCGCGGCCGCTTCGTCGGCCGGATGGAAATAGCGCACGTAGCCGTAAAGCCGAGCGAAGGCGACCAGGCGATCGATCGTCGGTTCCTGCCGGGCGGTCGGGCCGGCGTCGGCAGGCGCTGTCAGCGCGGCCGGGCCCGAGCAGCCGACCAGCAACGCCAGGCCGGCGAACAGGGTTGCCGTTTTCAGGAAATGCCGCGCCATCGGGTTCCCTCCCGTTACCCATCCTTGCATCGACAGCCCGCCGCCGGGGCGCCGATGGCGCCGCCGCGACCTCAGATGAAAGTCAGGCCGACCTGGAACAGCTTTTCGACGTCCTTGGTGCGGCGCTTGTCGACGATGAACAGGATCACGTGATCCTCGGCTTCGATCAGCACGTCGTGGTGGGCAATGATCACGTCGTCGCCTCTGACGATCGCGCCGATCGTGGTGCCCGGCGGCAACTTGATTTCTTCGAGCCGGCGGCCGACCACCTTCGAGTTGTGGCGGTCGCCGTGGGCGACCGCCTCGATGGCTTCCGCCGCGCCGCGCCGCAGGCTGTGCACCTTGGCGACATCGCCGCGCCGCACGTGCGCCAGCAGCGCCGACACGGTGGCCTGCTGCGGCGACACGGCGATGTCGATCGCACCGCCTTCGACCAGATCGACATAGGCCAGCCGGTTGATCAACGACAGCACCCGGCGCGCGCCGAGCCGCTTGGCCAGCATCGCCGACAGGATGTTGGCCTCGTCGTCGTTGGTGACGGCGCAGAAGACATCGGTGTCTTCGATGCTCTCCTCTTCGAGCAGCGCCTCGTTGGCGGCATCGCCGGCCAGCACCACGACGTGGTTCAGCTGCTCGGACAGATAGCGCGCCCGCTCGCTGCTGCGCTCGATGATCTTCACCTGCAGCTTCTTTTCCAGCGCCCGCGCCAGCCGCATGCCGATGTTGCCGCCGCCGGCCAGCATCACCCGCTTCACCGGCCGGTCGATCTTGCGCAGCTCGGCCATGATCTTCGGGATGTGCTCGCGGGCGCCGAGGAAGAACACCTCGTCATCGGCCTCGATCACCGTCGAGCCTTCGGGAATGATCGGCTTGCCGCGCCGGTAGATCGCCGCGACGCGGGCATCGACGCCGGTCGGCAGGTGGTTGGGCAGCTCCTTCAGCTCGTGGCCGACCAGCGGGCCGCCGTAGTAGGCGCGCACGCCGACCAGCTGCACGCGACCGTCGGCGAAGTCGACCACCTGCAGCGCGCCGGGGTACTCGATCAGCCGAAGGATCGCCTCGGTGACCAGCTGCTCGGGGCTGATCCGCATGTCGACGCTCAGCGCATCGGGCAGGAACAGCCGGTCTTCCTCGTTGAGGTACTCGGCGGCGCGGACGCGGGCGATCTTGGTCGGCGTGTGGAACAGCGTCTGGCTGATCCGGCAGGCCAGCATGTTGGTTTCGTCGCTGTCGGTGACCGCGATGATCATGTCGGCGTCGTTGACGCCGGCGCGGCGCAGCGTGTCCGGATGCGAGGCATGGCCGAGCACGGTGCGGATGTCGAGCCGTTCCTGGAGGTGGTTCAGCGCCGCGCGGCTGGCATCGACGACGGTGATGTCATTGGCCTCGCGGGCCAGGTTCTCGGCCAGGGTCGAACCGACCTGACCTGCGCCGAGGATCACGATCTTCATGCCGGGGAAAAGTGGGACAGGCTGTTCAAGGCCGCGACGTTACGCCCGGATGTTGCACTGCGCAACTTCTGGTTCGACGCTGATTGCAAAGGCTTTTCGGCCTAGGCGCAGCGGGTTCGCGCGACGGCTTCCAGCCAGCCGGCATACAGCGCATCGGCGCGTGCGGCGTCCATCTGCGGCGCGAAGCGCGCCTCGGCGCGCCACAGCGTGGCGATCTCGTCGAGCGAGGCGTAGACGCCGGCCGAAAGCCCGGCCAGCTGGGCGGCGCCGAGTGCCGTGGTTTCCACCGTCTGCGGCCGCACCACGGTGACCCGGACGATGTCGGCCAGGAATTGCATCAGCCAATCGTTGACCGCCATGCCGCCGTCGACGCGCAGCTCGGTCGGCGCGACGGCGTCCTTGGCCATTGCTTCAAGCAGGTCGCGGGTCTGGTAGCAGACCGATTCCAGCGCCGCGCGGACGATGTGGGCAATGCCGGAATCCCGCGTCAGGCCGAGGATCGCGCCGCGCGCGCGCGGGTCCCAGTACGGCGCGCCGAGGCCGGTGAAGGCCGGCACCAGGTAGACGCCCTCGGTGTCGGGGATGGTGCGCGCCAGTGCTTCGGTCTCGGCCGCCGAGCCGATCAGGTGCACGGCATCGCGCAGCCATTGCACGGCGGCGCCGGCGACGAAGATCGAGCCTTCCAGCGCGTGCGTGGTCTGCCCGGCGAGCCGGTAGCCGACGGTGCCGAGCAGCCGGTGCTGGGACTGCACGGCCTGGGCGCCGGTGTTCAGCACCACGAAGCAGCCGGTGCCGTAGGTGCTCTTGATCATGCCGGGCTGGAAACAGGCCTGGCCGACCGTCGCCGCCTGCTGGTCGCCGACCAGCGCGCCGATCGGCACCGCGTGGCCCAGCAGCGACGGATCGGTGTGGCCGTAGTCGGCGGCGGAGTCGAGCACCTTCGGCAGCAGGGCGCGCGGCAGCTTGAAGAAGGCCAGCAGCGCGTCGTCCCAGTCGGCCGTGTGCAGGTTGTAGAGCAGGGTGCGCGAAGCATTGGTGGCGTCGGTGGCGTGCACCTTGCCGCAGGTCAGCTGCCACAGCAGCCAGCTGTCGATGGTGCCGAAGGCCAGCTCGCCGGCTTCGGCGCGTGCCCGGGCGCCGGGCACGTGGTCGAGGATCCAGGCGATCTTGGTGGCCGAGAAATAGGGGTCCAGCACCAGGCCGGTCTTCGCCTGGATGAGGGGAGCCAGCCCCTGGGCGCCAAGTGCGGCGCAGCGGTCAGCCGTGCGCCGGTCCTGCCAGACGATCGACCGGTGAAGCGGCTGCCCGCCCTCGCGTTCCCACAGGGTGGTGGTCTCGCGCTGGTTGGTGATGCCGACGGCGGCGATGCGACCTGGGCCGCCCACATCGGCGATGGCCTCGCGGC
>JAPLSA010000004.1 GCA_026398815.1 Gammaproteobacteria bacterium | reverse complement strand
ACTGGCTGAGCATGGTGATTTTCTGAGCTGCCTACGCGGCAGTGAACCGGCAGCTTGAACTGCGAGATTGCTGCGAGCATTTCTGAGCTGCCTACGCGGCAGTGAACGTGGTACTGCGCGGGCTGTCTGACCCCAAGTTTTTCTGAGCTGCCTACGCGGCAGTGAACGATTCGAGGATTTCCGCCTCGGTGACTTCACGTTTCTGAGCTGCCTACGCGGCAGTGAACGTGTCGTAGAAATCGCGCAGGTGGTTCGAGCTTTTCTGAGCTGCCTACGCGGCAGTGAACGTAAACCGTTTCCTTGAAGGTGGACGCCTTCATTTCTGAGCTGCCTACGCGGCAGTGAACTGCGCGCCGAATGTCTTCCCACGAATCAACCGTTTCTGAGCTGCCTACGCGGCAGTGAACCATCGCGATTTTCGGCCTCGTCGCCGTGATGATTTCTGAGCTGCCTACGCGGCAGTGAACACGGGTCGACGCGGTTCGCTTTCAGGCCCGAGTTTCTGAGCTGCCTACGCGGCAGTGAACGGGATCGTTGCGCACGAGGACATTACCGACTGTTTCTGAGCTGCCTACGCGGCAGTGAACCCGGCTGCTCGCCACCGGTACCGACCCCGGCGTTTTCTGAGCTGCCTACGCGGCAGTGAACTCGGTGCCGGTGGCCTTCACGCGGTTCACCACTTTCTGAGCTGCCTACGCGGCAGTGAACTTGAACCGGGACACTGCGAGCCAGATGCCGAATTTCTGAGCTGCCTACGCGGCAGTGAACTTGAACCGGGACACTGCGAGCCAGATGCCGAATTTCTGAGCTGCCTACGCGGCAGTGAACGCTGCAAAGCATGGGGATGCTGAAGCCCGCAATTTCTGAGCTGCCTACGCGGCAGTGAACTCAACGAAAGCGGCGAGACTGAACGGATTAGATTTCTGAGCTGCCTACGCGGCAGTGAACCACCCGCAAGGGGCGGGCGCTGTATGCCTTCTTTTCTGAGCTGCCTACGCGGCAGTGAACCGCGCGCCCGGTGGACAGTTGGGACGATCTTCTTTCTGAGCTGCCTACGCGGCAGTGAACGGCATTCCCGGGAGCGGCAAGTCTCACGATGTTTTCTGAGCTGCCTACGCGGCAGTGAACGCGAAGGACTCGAACGAGACAGCGCCGATGCCTTTCTGAGCTGCCTACGCGGCAGTGAACATCAGCTCGGTGGGTCATTCGTCGATCCCGGTTTTCTGAGCTGCCTACGCGGCAGTGAACGAGCTATCCAAGGTGGCCGGCGGTCACCTGAATTTCTGAGCTGCCTACGCGGCAGTGAACGGAGCAGTACAGCACCGGCGGCACGCCGGGCGTTTCTGAGCTGCCTACGCGGCAGTGAACGTGCCGGTGCCGTGGCTGGGCCTGTACCTGCCTTTCTGAGCTGCCTACGCGGCAGTGAACGGTGCGGGTTTCCACGGGCATCCTGACGCGCATTTCTGAGCTGCCTACGCGGCAGTGAACCACCGGCGGCCTGGTGCTGATCGGTGCCGCCATTTCTGAGCTGCCTACGCGGCAGTGAACTCCACGCCGGCCGCCGCCCGGGCCGCGATGCTTTTCTGAGCTGCCTACGCGGCAGTGAACCCGATCAGGTTGGGGGTCGGGGCGGTCATCAGTTTCTGAGCTGCCGACGCGGCAGTGAACCAACACGCCCGGCCTGCGGGGGCGCTGAGCATTTTCTGAGCTGCCTACGCGGCAGTGAACATGGAGTCGCTGCAGATCGGCAAGACGCCGATCTTTCTGAGCTGCCTACGCGGCAGTGAACTAGGTGCTGATGAACCACCACAGCCGCACCGTTTTCTGAGCTGCCTACGCGGCAGTGAACCCTCACGAACATGATCCCGCTCGCCGAAAACCTTTCTGAGCTGCCTACGCGGCAGTGAACGATCTGCCGCCCGGCACCTGGTTCACCGGCATTTTCTGAGCTGCCTACGCGGCAGTGAACATGACCGGCTTGTGCCGGCCCATGCGCTTTCCTTTCTGAGCTGCCTACGCGGCAGTGAACGATCTGGTGGCAGATCACCACTGCTGCCACGCATTTCTGAGCTGCCTACGCGGCAGTGAACTACTGCATTGCATACCTAACGCTTTGATCTACAAACCGAAGTCATCGCAAGCCTTCGTCTGACCCTTTGCCGGAACGGGTCGCCAAGCCTTTGAATTCATTGGCTTGCCTACCCGTTCCGGAATTTGGGTCAGAAAAGGGGCAGCGTCGCTTCGGTGCTCAGGCCATAGCCGTTGAACTCTCCTGTGGCGACCGATGGCATCGAGTGTTGCCGAACGAACAGGCGGAAGGTCTGGCCGGTGCTTTGGCTGCGGACGGTCAGGAACGGCAGGTCGAGGTTTTCGGCGGCCGAGTCCGGAATCGCGGCGGTGGCTTCGGCGGACGTCCAGCCCTTGCGCTTCATCTGCCGACGGCGCAGGCGGTCGACATTGCTCTTGGCTTGAACGCGCCGGACAGCGATGACGCTGGCTGCTTCGGGCACGGCGAGCACCCCGGCGACGGCGTCGACGTGGTCCTTCATGCCGACCAGCCAGGACGGCGGATCCAGCCGTGCCAGTGCCGTTGCTGTTCCGTGAAGCCGCAGCCGGCTGCCCAGGCTGACGCGCGGGCCTTGCCGGGCATCGGGAAAACTCAGGCCGATGTCACGATGGCTGCCGTGCACCAGCGCCCGATGCAGCCGCGCAAACAGGGCATCCATCAGCTGGTGAGGGGGAAGCTCCGGATCCGCCCGGAGCCGCAGGTCGAGGTAGTGATCCATGGCTCAGCCTGCATCGCCGAATACGCCACCGCGCACCAGTACTGCCATCACGTAGTGCTGGTTGCCTTCATCCGGCACCTTGTCCTTGAGCATCCAGTTGTCGAGCAGCGTGTAGAAATCCACCTTGGCCTTCGGCTGCCGGTAGGCCTTGCCCAGCGTGGTCACCGAACCGTAAGGCTCGACGGCGATCGGCCCCAGCTCCTCGGCCTCCGGATACCAGGTGTCGATGGTGCGAATGGCGTTGCCGAGCTTCTGTGAGTGGATACCCGCCACGCCATTGATGTCGTAGAGCGTCCTGCTCCTGTCGCTGCGACCGCGATCAAGGATCAATTCCTGCGATGGGAACACTTCCTGACCTGCGCCCACGCGGACGAAAGCAGAAATCTCCAGCAACAGGTGATGCTCGCCCGCCAGCGCGCCGGCGATCAGCGCGGCAAGCTCGTTCAGCCCGGTGGCGGCCGCAGTTTCGACGGTGAACCCGCGCAGCGACAGGGCCAGTGCGTCGAAAGTCCAGGTCCGGGCGGCCTTGCCGTCGACCCGTTGCGCAATCTGCACTTCCACCTGCTCGGCGCCGATGCGGTTGCGCCACAGGAAGCGGCCATTGGCGAGATTGATGGCATAACGCCGCGCCAGTTCGGTGAAGCCGTGCGTCTTCACGTAGCTCGCTGCAGTGGCGACCAGCTTGTGCCGGTACGCCGCGTCGTTGCAGGCCGAAGGGGTGCCGGTGCCGGCCAGCACCCGCAAGGTGAAGCGCACCTTCAGCGTATCAGCCTCGGCTGGAAGCGCGGCCACATGGACCTTTTGCAGGTTGGGATTTTCGATCGCGGCATCCAGCTTCGCCGGATCCTGATCCTTGGTCTTGAGACGATTGGAAATCGTGCCGCGCACGGACTTTTCGCGCAGTGTCACGCCGGGCCATGCGTGGTCAGCGGCGCGTTCGCTCCAGTTGCCGGAGAAGAAAAGAGCATCGGAAGGATCCAGCTTGCGTTCGAACGCCAGCACGGAAGCAGTCTTGAGCGTGTTGTCAGACATGGAATGACTCCAGAATTCAGTTGAAGGAAGTGGCGACGGCGTAGCCGTTGCGTACGCGGTAAAGGCCGGATGCAGGATCGTGTTCGGGGTACCAGAGCAGCTCGTGCCAGGACTGCAGGCGGTGCGGGCCGATCCACTGGCCGATCGAATACAGACTTTCAACGAAGCGGAACGGCACGGTCGGGTCACGGGCGTTGGCGACGGCGTCCGCCGGATGCTCGGCGAGCACGCCGTAGCCGACCGGGATCGGCACGATCCAGCCGCGTGTGCGGTCGTGCTGCCATTCGTGCCGGCCGGACTTCGGGTCCGCTTCGGCTGGTGGCGACCAGTTCAGGCGTGACAACTTCAGCCAGGCTTCGATTGCGCCGTCCGGCGTGGTGCTGCCGGCCACCGCGTCTGCCAGCAGATCGTCGCGACTGACCAGTGCAAAACCGGGCAGCCAACGGCGACGCAGCGCTCGAAACCATGGACCGCGATCGGACGGGTCTTCCGGGATCGGCAACAGCTCGGGCTGTGACCAACGCCCCGTCCGTGCCGCTGGCAGCACCGTGCCGCCGGCCACCCGCATCTGCGACAGGATGTCAGCGATCTGCCTGGCGACGCCGGCGCGCTCGGCGTCACCCTGGTCGACGAGGCCGCCGTCGACGCCGAACACCAGCGTGATATCGAGATGGATACGGCCTTCCTCGACGATCGCCGCCGTGCTGCCGTCCTTGTCGACCGGATTGCGCGTCAGGCGAAATGCGCGCGTGTAACCGTCTTCTGTCACCTGCTCGTCATGGTCATGGCAGATCACGCCGACACTGCTCAGACGCAGCCTGGGCCCGAGTACCGGTGTCAATTTGCGCTGCAAGGCCCACATCAGGCCGACGAACGCGGACATCGCCGGGAAGCCGTGGGTAAGCGGGCTGGAGATCGCGTTGGCGTTCTGGATACGCAGGTGCGGCAGGATCAGCAGGCCGCTGCTGTCGGGAAGCCGGCTCACGACGCACCTCGCGTCGGGATGTAGTGCGGCGCCCCCAGCCGGGTTCGCTGCTCGTAAAGCTTGCCCGCCCATTGCGCATCGAGCAGCAGTTCCTTCGCCCAATGCCGTTGTTCGATGCTGCCGACCGGCAATTTCCCTTCCAGCGCACCGTTCAGCCAATTGCCGAAGCGCTCGCCCAGCCGAGCAGGCCACTCCATCCGTTGCCAGTCAGCAGCGAAAACAGTATCGGTTTCGGCGCGATCGGGATCGAGCCAGAGCTGTTCTTCCTCCGTCAGCTCGCAGCGATGGTCGGCGCTCCAGCCCGGTTCCAACGCTTGATGAAGCTCGGCGGCGAAGCCCACCAGTTCGTCGATGATCTCGGTCAGCAAGTCCTCGACGCGATCGCGGGTTTCCATCGTCGGATCGGGATCGCTTTCGAGGAAGCGCTTCAAGGCCCGCACCGACTGCCGCACGAGTTTGCGCCGGGCAAAAAGAGGAAATACCGATTCGATCCCGAACGGAGCCTTGACCGGCTCCGACTTCCAGTGCGGTGGCAAGGACGCCAACAGGTAGTTGTCGCCGCGCCGCTCGCTGTTCAGCTGGCTGATGTTCTGCGGCTTGGTGCCGCCGAGCTTCTGGATGGCAAGGTTCGGGTAGTCGGCGTAGCCACTATCGTGCTGGCGCTGCTCGCGTTTGGCCTGGCGGGCCGTCTTGGCGGCTTCGCTGAACCGGCTTTCCTGGATGCTGAAGTAGACCGCTTGCGCCAATGAGCTGGCATACAGCGGCGCCAGGAGGTGGTAATCCGCATCGTCGGCCGCATCGCTGCCGGTCAGCCAGAACAGTTGCTTGGCCCGCGTGTGGGAGGCCGCGACACCGCGCGGCTGGACCAGGCCAATGAATGCCTCGATCCAGCCCTCGGCCAGCGCTGGCTTCGGGCTCATCGCTGCTTTCAGATCGGCATCACCGGCCAGCATCCAGTCCAGCAGGCTGCGGCCATCGACCGTCACGCGCAGGAACTTGTAGACGTCGAGCGCCGCAGCGTTGCCGACCACATCGCCGGCGAAATCCGACCCCAGCGAGTGGCTGCCGATTTCGTCCAAAGCCGGCAACTGATCGGGTGGCCGATACAAGCTGGTGCCGCGTGCGTCCGGATGGATGGCTTTCAGCGAGTGGGTCACCGCCTGGATCTGGCCGACACGCCGGGCGGCATCGTCGAGCCAGGTTTCAGGGATGAATTGCGCGATCAGTTCATCGCGCTTGGGATCGTCAGGCGTCAGCTTCTCGAGCTTGGCGTCGCGGCGTTCTTGCAGAAAACGCTGGATAGCCGAGTAGAAAGCTGAGCGACGGTCCCCGATCATATTGTTCATGATAGGAACTCCGTTTCAGACACACATGAAACTGCTTAGAATCCCTGGAGCAACGTTGCTCCAGGGATATGACAAAAGCACCGGTGACGATCCTTATCTTCTCGTCATATGGCGGCCAGCCATATCTCTATCCTCCATCCCGCGACAGTCCCTCGGGGTTAGGGGTCGGCCTCACAAGCTCGACGTTGCGTCTCCCGGCGAGATGTCCGTCTTGCCGGGAGGTTTTAAGATTTTTAACCTAGTTACTGTTAGTCAAAGTGACAGAATTCAGCACCAAGACGGTACACCCCGAAGAATCTTTTGGCAACCTCCGTCGCCTAGCCTCTGCGTCATAGACGGCGCCGGAGGGCGGGCGGCTTGATCGCTGGACCGTCGCAGAACAACCACTGCCGCATAGGCAGCTCAGAAGTAGTTGCTGGTGGCCAAAGTGACTTTCCACTGCCGAAAAGGCAGCAACGCGGCTTGGCAGGCCGGCGGTCGTCACATCCCCGACCGCAGGTTCGCCATAGCAACGGCCACTCACTTCTTCCGCGAGAACCCCAGCGCCGGATGAAACCACCAGCCTTGATCGGACTTGGGCAGTGTCACGCCGCCATATCGTTCGGCACAGGCGCGTAGTGGCATTTCCATCGCTTCAGCCAGTTGCGCCAGCTCCGCGCGATAGTCGGTTGCGGCCCAAGCATCGATGCCGACACCGCGGACTGCTTCGTCAGCAATCCGGTGAAGCAGCGAGCTATCGACCTCGACCCAGAGGTCATCGCGCCGGTCCTTCTCTTCGTGCAGCCGATGCAGCAGGCAGTCGTCCTCATCGTCGTTCGGCAGCAGGCGCACTTCAACCTGCGGAACACTCTGCTGACGGAACGTTTGCTGCTGCGCGGCGACGCCGGTCAGGTGCAGCAACGGCCGCGCCCAGAAGCTGCTGGCGTTGAGCGGGGCCTGCTGCGCTTTCATCATGCTGCGCAGACGTTCGTGTTCGAGATCCACCAGCTTCGCGTTGTCACGGGTGCGCTCGGCTGCAGGTCGCTCGACGATCCGGGGCCGGGCATCGATGACCTCGCGCTCATCCGCACGCAGCAGGGCTTGCAGACTGTGCGTGCCGAGCCGAAACGGTCCGTCGCCTTCGAACCCGGGCTGGCAGTACGCCGCCTGGCCCGGCTTTTCGAAGCACTTCAGGTTGTGGTCGAAGATCACGATGTTCGGGGTCTCGCACGCGGATGGCCGGTGCCGTCGCACGCGGCCGGCCAGCTGGATCAGCGAGCGCATCGACGAGGGCTCGACCACGGCCCAGTCGTAGTCGTGATCGCGCCCGACTTCCGTCACCGGCGAGCCAAGCACGACGAACAGCTGGTCGGCTTCCACCGAGGCTTCGAGCCGGGCCCGGATGTCCGGCAGCGAAAACACGGCGTCGGGCTGTCGGCGATCGAGCGTCCGGTCCAGCCGACGCTCGATCGCCGAGCGCATCAGCAGCGGGAACTGCGCGTGGTAGACGCACAGATGAACACGAAAGCCGACCGGCACGCCGAGCCGGAACAGCGCCAGCGCCGCGTCGACCAGCGGCCCGATGTTGGCCATGCGGATCAGTCCGAAGCTGACCCGTTTGCCACTCCCCGGATCGACTGTGTGATGCGCGACGTGCAGCGCCAGCGCGGCGTCGCGCGCCTTCAGCGCCAGCTGCTCGCGCATCGCTTCCTTCTTCAGGCCAGCCAGGTCGAGCGCTTCCAGTCGCGCGCGACGACGGACAAGATCCTGCCCCAGGCGGGCATGACGCTTCTCCGCGAACGCGAGGTGAGCCGCTTCGAATGCGGCGTCATCGGCGCAGTCCTGCGCCTGCTGGTGAAATTCGTCGAACCAGGCGCAGCAGATGTCGACCGGCGCGCCGTACGGTTCGCCGCGATGCCGCTGGTAGATCGCGCGCCCGGCGCGATAGGCCTCGTACATGCCCTTGACCAGTGACGGTGGCAACGTTGCCGAGGACACCAGCACCCGCGTGCCCAGCAGGCCGGACCAGTAGACCAGACGGGTCAGCGCCGGCAGGTCGTCGAGATCGAAATCATCCAGCTCGTCGAGCACCAGATCGCTGCTCATCAACCGCAGCATCGGCGCGATCTGCCGGCCGCCGCGCGTACTCTCGGTGGCCGGCACCAGATGGTCGACGGTACAAACCAGCATCGGCGCCGCCAGCAGCGCGCGGACCTGCGGGTCCTTCATCGCCCGCTGCAGTAGCGGCTGGTCGAGGTTGCCCTCATAGAGCACCCGGCCGTCCTCCGGCAGCAGGGCCTGGGACGAAGCCGAGCCGGAACGTTCGGCCAGGGACTCGAAATGCTCGAACAGTTCGCGCCCTGCAGCACCACCGACGCGAATCGCCAGCTCGTCGTCGGAGGCTTGCAGCAGCGCCCGAAAGGCCTGACCGGTCTGCAGGGTCAGGGTGCGCAGACCGAGCGCGAAGGCGCAGCGCAGGCCGTGGTCCGGGTCGGCGAGCGCGTACATGATCCGGGCATTGGCCAGGGTCTTGCCGCAACCGGTGGAGGCCATGTTGACGATGAATGCGCCCTGCCGGGCGGCGCGTTCTCGAATCGCTGCGGCGGTGTCGCTGGCACGATCCTGCCAGCGGAAGCGCTCGTCCAGGCTCCGCTTGCGCAGGCCCTTGTGCCGCGCCAGGCGCGGCAACTCGCGCTCGAAGCCCGGCAAGGCATGGACGACGATGCCGGCATGCTTCTCGACGCCGATCAGGTGTTCATCCAGCGGCTGGTTGTACTGGCCCGTGCTGCGATCGGTATTGGCGTACAACGCGTGGCCCTCTTCGCCCTTCTCGCGTTCCGCCGGCGCGGTCAGCCCGGAGTAGTGATGATCTGCGAGCATCAAGCTCAGGCGCGACAGGTGCATGAGATACGGATCGTCGAGCCAGTTTTCGGTGTCCGCTCGGCTGGCCAGCGGCAGCAGTCGCTGGGCCACCCGGGCGGCACGCTTGCGCCACGGTGCCGAGGTCACCGGCAAGCCCTTCGGAAAATGCCAGTAGGCCTCGACCCGCTTGCGGTCGTCGCCCGCAGGCCGCTCATTCCAGTCCGCTGCGATCTTGCGTAGCAGGTCGTCGAGCTGGCCGGCCCGGAAGCTGGCATCACGCGCACCGAGCCACAACGCCTTGCCGGTGGAATCGCTTGCTGGCTTCACGGGCAACCGATGGTGCGTGACCACCAGCCAGGCCACGACTCGGGCCAGCGGCGGCAGGCTGGCCAGCGGCTTGTCGACAACCGCGTCCAGACCATCGCACTGCAGACGTTCGGTCCAGGTCCGGTCATCGTCGGCGGAAGGTTCGATCAGCCGCTTGAGCCAGCCTTCATCCGTCGCATCGGGGCCGACAAAGGCCTGGAACAGGCGCAACGAAGTCCATTCGTGCCGGTACTCGTTGCGCTCCACGCGTTTGCCGGCCAGTCGTTCCTGGAACGCCCGGCTGGCCTTGCCGAGGTCGTGGAGCAGAGCGGCAAGCGCCGCCAGCAGGTGGATGAGCCGCAGGCTGTGCCAGTCGTTCTCATCGCGGCTGCGCAACACGTCCCGCGTCGTGGTGTTGGTGGGCACCGCACCTTCTGCATTGAATCGCCGGGCATCGCCGACGATCCACAGCAACTCGCTCTGGTCACGACCGCGCAGCCAGTGGCAGGCCACCGCCGTGTTCTTGCGCGCAGTCTTGCGCAGCAGCCGTCGCAAGGTATCGAGCCCGGCCTGGGTGATGGGCGTCTGCCAGGTTCGAGTGCCGCGCCGCTCGGCGAACTGGTCGAGGATCCGGCGCGACTCCACCAACGCACGCTTGTCGCACTGGCAGACCAGCAGCACGTTCACGCTGGTTCGGCTCCGATCTCGTCCGCCACGGCCTTGACCGTGTCGATCATGAAATCAAGCGATTCGCTGCGCGTCAGGCTGTCGATGCAGGCGCTACGGAATTCCTGCTCGTCATCGCCACGAACCGCAGACAGGAACGCCTGCGGCAGGATCGCCGCATCCTTGACCAGATCGGCGACATCGAACACCAGCCCGCCCCGGCGGGTCTTGCCGTGCAAGACCGCCAAGCCGTGTGGCAGACCGAGCACCCAGGTGGCGGTCGCCGCGAGGCCATAAGCGAGGTAGTTGCCGTGATCGAGGAAGCGATTGGCCGGATCGGTGCCACTGCCCCGTTTGGCACGAGTGAATTCGCCGTAACGGCTCGCACGCGCCGCGAACAGGTACAACTGCTTGCTCAGGCGGGCTTCCTCGGTCAGCAGGCAGACGGTGTCAGGGGCCGCATCCAGATGAGCCTTGGATGCCTGGATCGCGCGCTGGAGACTATCGACATCCACCTCGAACCCGGCCTCGACCAACGGACGGCTCGACCACGCCTGTCCAATCCTCTCCAGCCGCGCTTTCTGGAACGCCCGGGCAGCAGCCAGCCGCCGTGCATCGTCGAACCAGAATCGCATCCAGCGTTGCAAGTACTCCGTCGGTCGATATTCGCTCTGCGGCGAAAACCAGGCGACGTCGATATCCACCTCGTTCGCGGAGTACAGCGGCGTTCCTCCGCCACCGCAGAAGCCCACCAGCACCCCGGCTTTAGCCAACTCCCGCATGGCGGCCTGGGTGACCGAGGTTCCCGTACCGAGCAACACCGTCGTCGTATTGGCGATCGGAATGTTCCAGTAGCGGGACTGTCGTCCCTCGTCGGTCACATACTCCACCCGGCCGCCGTTGACGAGCACCCGACAGTGCTGCAAGTAGTAGATGTTGGCCCGCTTGGAATGCAGGATCGATTTCAGATCGGATGACGCTGGCAAGTCCATTTTCAGCTCCGCCGCACTGCTGCCGTTATCTCGAACGGACCTTTACCACGGCAGTTGCTGCGATGACGATGCCCTGCATGCGCACCGCTGTGCGCTGATGCACCTTGCAATGTGGTCGGCAGGCGGAACACCTCGCGTCCGGGCCGCGCGACGAACGTCTGCCATCGTGCAGACGCCGGTTCAGCGCTTGCACGGCTTGCAGCGGCGCACAGCAAAAAGGCCTGTCGCGGTTCGGGCGACAGGCCTTCAAGTTCCTGAATTTGGTGCGCTCGAGAGGATTCGAACCCTTCGGAGAGCATAACGGTATCCATCGGCATTCGATGAAAACCTATGCTAATCAATATAAATCAAGGTTTTACGCGCAATTTTTCTAAATATTTTACATCGCGCACTACGGATAATGACGATCTAGGAAACTCGTTGTCGTTTGTGCACAATCTGCCCAATGACGACATCCCTGCCCTCGGTTCCCAGAAAGAAACAGGCTGCGGCGCGATGCAGTCCCGCGAGCATGACCCGAACGGTCGCATTGACCCTCATCGATCGCCCGCCTGGCGTTCCGGCAGCGCCGACGCTCACGCGAAGACCGGATATCGATCCCGGCAGCGACGCACTCGGCGTGATCGAAGTGCTGCGCCCGATCATCGTTCGGTGCACAAGCGGCGGCCGATACGAGTGTATCGGCAATGTCGCGGTCCTAGACTGGCTCGTCGAACTGTCAAGGCGGCCCGGTAGCCGGTACCGCGACAGGAAAGTCCGCGTCGTTGTCGTCGATGCCGATACCCCCTGGCTGGAACTGTTTCAGAAGGTCGAGGAACTCGTCGTGCCGCTGCTGTTCGGCCGCGTTACGTATCGACAGCAGCGCGACGGGAAGCGGGAACTCCGCGCCGCGGGTATCGAAGGTCTGACCACACGACGAAGCCGCCGGGGTGGGACACCATTGGTTCGGGAGGACTGATGCCAAGGGCCTTGACGGCGATGCCGCTCGACCAGCTGGTCGACGACTATCGGCGGTCAAGGCGCTCGTCCTTCGACCCGTGGGTTCTCGCTGCCCAGCTCAGCTTGTTGCCCGACCTTCGCTACCTGCAGGACGGTCTCCGTCGCGTTCGCGGCTGCCTCGAGCGCGCCGGCGACGAACTTGAATACTGCCTGCGAATCGTGCCGGGATCGCGACTTGATCCCGGCCAGCTTGTCGCAGAGATCGCGTCGCTGATCGAGTGGATCGATGAGCAGAGCTGGGCCGTCAGTGATCCTCGGATGCTGCCCATGGCGAGGCTGTCATTATCGGAACGGCATCCGCTTGCCGGCTACTGCCTGTCGGCCAGCCACCTCTGGCCACTCATGTTCTATTGCATCCCGCCGGACGAACTGGGCGGGAACGAGGATGCCGCAGCATACGAGCGGCTGATGGACGTTTTCACGATGCATGTCATTGCCGCGCAGTCGACCGCGACGACAGCACGCTACCGGCAGTTCTGTGACGACTGGTGGAAATCGGACACCGTTCCATCAAGACAGCCATATTCCCAGAAATATCTCGGGGGGCGCATCGCCGCGGCGTCACGGGTCATCCGCCGGATGACGCTGCCGGAGTTCCGGCCGCTCTTCGATGCGTTGGCAGGCGCTTCTGATGGCCGGCGATATCACCTGCGCCTGCAGCGCCTGATGAAAAAAGATGTCCGCGAGGACAACCACAAACACGTCAGCGCGCTCTGTCTGTTGCTTGAGGACGTTGTCCCGGGATGGCGACGTCCGGGCGATTGGAACACCCGCACCGCGGCCGCTGCATCAGCCGACGTGCGTCGGGGGGAGGCGCGCAGGACCTTTGCTGACGGTTACGTCCGGGTTTCAGAAAGCCCGGCTATTGCCATCGAAGAATCCACGGATGCCAACCTCGTGGTCGAGTCATTTTCTCCGAGGCCAATTGATGCCAAGGGGCGCGCCAAAGAGTTGATCGATGAGCGGCTCGAGTTGCTGGCCACTCACTTCAATGATGAGGAGACGCCCGCAAGAAGACGACGTCCTGGAGAGCTCTCTGAAAAGGAAGCCCTCGCGCTCGCCGAGGAAGAACTCGACGGGCAGGAGTGGCTACCTGTGGGCGAGTCGATTGCCGACGGCAGCATCGAGTTCGTCAACCTCGCTGAATCGACGCTCGACGAATCGCATGCGCGTCGACGTCATGGCGTGGCAGCGGGCAACACCACGCGATGGGCGCAAGATCAGCGTCGACGGTTTCACTACGCGCATCGACTGACCCCGGCCCGACTCGAACAGCGAGCCGTTCACCAGCTTCTGGTTGCGATGATGCGCGTCCCCTCAGACAGCGAGGACGCCCGAGCACTGACATGCCTGCACGCGGCGATCGCCACGGGCCGCCCGTTCAGGGAAGGATGCCGGCTCTTTGTCGCCGCCGAGATGCCGGATCTTGATGAGACGGATGAGCGGATCCGCTACGTGGTCGCAACGCGGCAATGGCTGGTGCCTGCACCGGCGACGGCGTGGATCGACATGCCACCGGCTCGCAGCGAGCGATGCCGATCCGACACGGTCGTGCTCGATGATCAGACCGAATTCGCAGCCCTGTTGCAGCACTTCGACATCGAGGCAGGGAAGCAGCCAGTCGGGCGCCTGACACAATCCAGAGAGACATCGATCATTCGCTGGACCGAGCAGCAGCTCGGGGCTGCGGATCAGGTCATGTCCTCATGCGCGAACTTCCTCTTTCATCGGCTGCTGTCGACGAACAACGGGGATATCGGGATCGCGAGATTGATCAGCGGCCGCGCTCATTCCCATTCGGAGAGCGTCGCGCACTACGCGTACTACACCACCGATGTTCTTCAGGCCGCGTACCAGCGCGCATGGCGGGCGGACGGCTTGACCCAGAAAGCCAATCGCCGAAACCCGACGGAAAAAGACGGACCCGGCAAGGCTGGCGCTAATGGCGCGCGACGGGTTCCGACCGTCGATGCGGTACGGACGCTGATTGCCACGCTGCGGGATCGGATGTTCAGGCTCGATCGCCCGCAGCGTCACGACCACTACACCGCCTACACCTGGCTCGGGTGCGTGCTGGGGCTGGGCATGCGGCCGGTGGTTAAGCCACACATCCATGAATTCGCAAGCGGCACCGGACGGCTGCCGGTCGTGACCTTCCTGGACAAGGCGCGGACCGAATACCACCAGCGCATCAACGTCCTCCCCGACGCGCTGTCCGAACACCTGCTTCGCTACTCGCAGTATCTGAATGAATGTGACCGGCAACATCCGATGCAGAACGTGCCGTTCCGGCATTTCGATATTGAAAACAATAGGTTTGAAGCATTCCGGCCCCAGCACTTTGTCACGCTGTGCAGCGAATTCTTCGATCTGGAGCTTTACGCGCTGCGACGATTCGTCAGGACCGAACTGGCGCGCGACCCGAAGCTGACCGCTGAGGACGTCGACGTCTTCATGGGGCATTGGTTCGATGGGGTGTCACCGCATGATCCGCTGTCGACCTACCCGATGATGCGGCAGCACGGGGTTGCGCGGGGCGCGGTCACCCGGATGCTCAAGTCCGTCGGGTTCATGCCGCTGTGGATTGACCAAGGGCTCAGATGATTCACGGCCTCTGGGATTCGCCGCCTGCCGATGCGCCGGAGATCGTCCGGCAGGCGCATCGGCTGATGCTGCAGACGCTGACCCGGATCACGGAACGCACGCCGGAGGTGCTGACCGATCCGGCGAATGCCGGCGGCGACCGGGTCATGCGCGCTGCGATCGCGGCGCTCGCCAACCCCAAGATCGACCACGCCCTGCGCATTGCAGCGCTGACCCAACTGCAGACCCGCATGCGGGAGGTCGATCCGGCGACTCCGAAGCGGCTTTTCCTGAATCCAGCGGAGAACCGTTCGACGATCGCACGGACCGTCGGGGCGGATCTCGTCGCGCTTGAAGCCTTCGATCTTGCCCTTGAGCGCCACATCCTGGACTTCAGGCCGGGATCCAGCCTCCGATCTGCTCCTCCTGAACCTGACGCGAACTTCGCACGGGAATCGCTGGGGCGGCTGCTGGCCCTGCTGGTTGTGCGCCTTGGACAGGGGGCGACGGCCTTGCTGGGCGAGATGGCCCATGCACTCTCGGCGGGGGCGAAGCCTGCGATTGCCCGGCATTGGGCATGGCTGGACATCACACTGAGTGCCGGAGGCCGTGCACAGTTGCGCCGCGTGCTGCTTGATCCGGCGACCTTGGCAGCCTGGCTGATCGCAAAGGATCACGCCGCCGCACTGCCACGTCCGGCGCCGAACGCCAAGGCAGGCCGTCGCAACGCCTTTTACCGGAGCCTCGCCCGATCGTCGTTCATGGCCTTTCAGCAGACGATGATCCTCGAGCAGGATCCGGCCTGGATGGCGTCGCTCGACCAGCTCTGCACCAGCGCGGTCCAGCGTCTGCAGCTGGTGACGATGCCGCTGCTGGCCAGTTATGCCCGCGGCGACGTCGCCAGTTCCTCACTCGAGCCCGGCACCTGGGCGCGACTCATCGGATGCCGGCCGTTGGCAGCGACCGAATCGCCGGCACCGGAAACAGTAAGCGACTACACGCAGGACGCCGGCCTATCCGGCATCGATCCGGGTGGGGACCAGGATCTTCAGGAACAGCTGACTGCTGGGGAACTGGACGAGCGCGGCCTGATCGTCGAACTGAGACGGGTGATGGATGGGCCGCGCGGGACCTGGGGAGCCGGGCTCGGCGCGATCGTCGATCGACTGCGCAGCGAGGGCACGGAATCGGAAAGTGCGTTCCTCATCGTCTCGTGGCTGCAGTACCTCGCGTTCCAGAGGAGCAACAAAGGGCGAATGCTCGCCGACGGATCCGTGCGCCACTACCGTGGACTGATCGTCAATCGGCTGCTGGTCCAGTTGCCGCCGAGCCTGTCACTGGTCGATGCGGATGCGCTGGAAGACGCTTATGTCGAAGTGATCCAGAGCCGGCGATCGGCCGAGCAGACCGGGCGGATCATGGCCGCACTGCTGTCATTCGATCGATACGTCCGCACGCACCACCTGCCCTCGCTTCCGAAAGTTGAGTTACCGGGATTCAGTAGCGCTGATTACCGCATCAGCAGCCGGATCATCATCGGGTCGGAGTATCTGCAGGGGCTGCGAATGATCGCGGACCGGTCGATCGTGCTGCCGGACGATGTCGCCCGCCATCGGTTGATCGCCTACTGGGGCCTGGCGTTCAGAACCGGCATGCGTCGATCCGAAATGCTGGGGCTCGCCGTCTCGGATATCGATGAGCGGCGGATCACGATCCGCCGCAACGTCCATCGAGGGCTGAAGACCGGTAACGCTCGGCGGGTCCTGCCCATAGACGCGCTGGATGCCGAGGTCCTCAACGCTATTCAGGAACTCGGTCGCGACAAGGCACCAGAGGCTGCGCTGTTTTTCGACCAGCCACCAACACGGACTGACTTCGAATCGGCAGCCGTGATCGGGCACGCCAAGTTGCTGCTGAAGCGGGTGACGGGCGATGCCAACCTGCACGCACACAACCTGCGCCACAGCGCAGCCACGCTGCATCTGATCGGGGTGTTGGGCAATGAACTACGGTTACGATTTCACCCGAGCCGCGAACCATGGATGGAAGCGGCAGTCCGACAAGCCGAGCGCGTCGACGCAGCGATTTCGGGAGAACTGCATCGTAGGGCAGCGCGGGGGAATGCCCTGTCGATGATGCTGGGCCATGGATCGGAACTGACGACTTACGAGCATTACTGCCACGGCTTCGATCTGCTGCTTTACATCGCCTGCTGGGGCGGATGCTTTGATCCGAAGGCGCGAAAGCCGGCTCGCTACCTGCACCCGATGCGGCAGGAGACCGCCCAGCTGCTTGCACTACTCGGGTATGCACCGACGACGCGAATCGAAACCAATAACGCACCGGAACTACTTCTGCGAATCGCCAATTTGCGGCCAGGAAACATCGCGATTCTGGCTTCGCCGCCCAACCTCACTGACGCGGTCCTTCCGTCGTCAAGCACCCATGCAACATCGCCGCCGCTGTTGCGGTCCTTGAACGACCTGATCGCCGCGAATCCAGCGATCAGTCGCGGACATCCGCGGCTTCAGTCCGAACGGGACTCGGCCGCTCGTCTTCTTGCGAAGCTTCAGGATGCGTATCGGATGCATCCCAACATCCTCCACCAGTTGATCGCTGACTGGCTGAAGGCGCGCACCGGAGATTCGGATTGGGCAGCGATGCGTCCCGATGACGCCAGGCAATGGGTTGCTCAGCTTCGCGAGTTGCTGCCAGAGTGTCCGATTGATGCTTGGCACCAAGAGAAAGCCGCAGATCGGACGACGATCAAGACAGCAATCTGCCGTATCACCAATGTTTCCGAACTGAAGGGAGCAAAAGGCACTTGGTTCGTGCGAATTGCCGACGATCGGGAGAAGCTAAATCGTAGACAGAAGAAATCCAAGGCGACGAGATCAAGATCTCAAGCGACAATTACTTGGGTTTTGCTGAATCACAACAGAAGCTATCCCCCACGAAAATAATCCAGGAGTAACTGCTAAGGACGCTGCTACATCTTCGAGTTGATATATGGCTGGTATGTGCCAAGTACGGATAGCCGCCTAGTTGAACATCAATATCCAGGGATGATGCGCACAAGCGCCAACGACGCTGCACCGAGAGTGTCAGCTAGTTGGACGCCCTGCATGTTGTTGGTGATTGCGAGCAGCGATTTGGGGATTCCCGTACCAATTCCGCGGGTCATTGCTCCGGCGGAATGCACAGATACCTGGTTCACTGAAAGCCGGTCATGGTCACGACGCGCCGTCTCACGTTGACCTGGCTGATCCTGGTGGGCGCCACACTGATGTCCTGGTGGCTTGGCCACGACCTCGGTTTGATCGGCCATCGATTCGCCGCCATCGCGATCCTGCTCGTGACTTTCGTGAAGGTCCGCTTTGTCGTCCTGGATTTCATGGAAGTTCGCCGAGCCCCCACTGCCATGCGAGTTATTGCGCAACTTTGGCTTGCCGTGGTGTGCGGAACCCTCATCTTGCAGCGAATGATTTTCACCGATGTATAGACGGCTCGCGCAACTAGGCGCATCGCTAAAAGAGGGACGATGAGACTGCCGTAGTCGATTTTTGTAGTGGTGGCTGCACTGGATTTTTGGTGCGCCACGTCGTCACCAAACGCGGCCGAGGGTGGCGCTTCAAACTACCCCCACGGTGCGTCGAACACGCATGTCGCGCTTTTTCCGCCTCTTGGAGAGGCGGCCTTCTTCGCGTACGGCGTCGATACTCGGCAGACTGAATCGTTGATCTCCATCGCAAGACGATTCCCGATGCGAAGGTATCGCTGTTCACATCCGCCTGTGCGTCGTGCACACGTGCCCACTGCGAATTGGACCAGAAGAAAACCGTCGTCGAGAGTCCGAGACCTCGTGATTCTAAGAGCCAATGATCCGGAGGCCGGCCAGCCCTTATAGATAGAAGCGGCCATACCGAAACTGGCAAGCCTACGACCGACGGCCTTTTCGGACTGTGCCCTTTGACCGTACGGAGAACCCTCGCACGACGTCGAGAAACGCTGCGAGCAGCGTCGAGGAGTCGCCTGAACGGTATACCGCGGTCAAGTCCAGCACGGCACCATCTACTTTACGAATAGGAATGTATTGAATCCCAGGCAATTTGAGATAGCGTGCTGAATCGGTCGCGAACGTGATGCCAAATCCACTGGCGACCACAGAAAGAGCGGTCACCAGACTATCAACTTCGTGGATTGTTCCAGGCTGAAGGCCGCGCTGGTGAAAAAGCCGGAGTACGTAATCCACGAAACTTGGCCGCGAGATGTGCGGATAAAGGATCAGCGTTTGATCCACTACATCCTTCAAACCCAGCTCCACGCCATCAATCAAAGGATGGCGAGACGGCATTGCGAAATGCAATCGCTCGGTCTGAACGATTTCCTGCTGGAGATCTTCCTCATCAGCGAAAAGTCGATTGAAAGCCACCGAAATCCGACGGTCGCGCAGTGCCTTGGTCTGACTGTCGCGATCCATATCGTGCATCGCAACCTCGACGCGGGGATGCCGCGCGCGGAACTGTTGAACGATTCTCGGAATGGTGTCGAACATGGCGGACCCGAACACGCCGATATCGATACGCCCTACTTGTCCTTGCCCCGCCAAGTGTGCTCGTTCAGCGGCCTGCTCGTTGAGCGCCAAAATATTCTTTGCCTCGTCGTAATAAATGGCGCCAGCATCGGTGAGTGCCACGCCGCGGACATTACGGATGAGTAGGGGGGTGCCCAGGGCGTCTTCGAGCTGCTGTATGTGTCGGGTTAGCGGGGGCTGAGAGACGTGCATTTTCTTCGCAGCCGCACGAAAGCTTTTCTGCTCGGCGACTGCAACAAAGTGGCGCAAGAGACGCAGTTCAATCGAATTGATGCGCATCGTCAGTTTGGGCCTCAGTCCTCGCTAGTTTGAGGGGGGCGATGCTACATCAGTATCGGATGATCCGCAGAAATAGCAATGGACCCTCCATGCGGTCCGCGTCATCCTTCCAGTGCAATGACATTGCGCGTGGATGGTGGCTTGAGGCGGCTGCCTTCGCCGCCGCGACGACCGTGTCAGATGCTAAGGGGCGACGAACGACGAGACCTTTCGCTGCCTCTGTTGAGGATCGCAGCAACTAGAACTACGGTTTATTCGGAGGAACGCTTTGGACGCCCTACGCTATTATTTGGCCCCGGCAACGACGCTTTGTGGTGTGATCGGCTTCCTTCTGGGCGGTGACGCCGTGTGGTTGGGCCTGGCTACGTTTCCAGTCCTTTTGTTTTTTGACGTGGTGCTTCCGCGCGACGAGTCGCCACGAAGCGGTGTTGTACCGATCGTCGCCGATTTCGCGCTATACCTGCATGTCGTACTCATCGTAGCGCTCTATGCAGCCTTCGCTTGGTCTGTTCACGGCGGGCAGAATCCCCTAACGGGTCCCGGATCCTTGTCACAAATACTCGGGAGCCTGCTTTCCCTTAGTTGGCTTAGTGCCGTCCCCAATCTGCCAGTAGCCCACGAGCTGATGCATCGGCGCCACTGGCTTCCTCGCAGGCTGTCCCAACTTGCAAGTGCATTCTACGGCGACCCAAACCGGGACATTGGTCACGTGATGACTCATCACATTCATCTGGACACTCCGCGGGATTGCGACACGCCGCTTCGAGGTGAAATCCTTTACACCTTCGTCTGGCGGGCAACGATCGGGTCGTATGCCGACGCGATTCGCGGCGAGGCGTCAAACCTTCGTCGTAGTGGCCGTAGCCCATGGAGCTGGCGCAATCGCCTGTGGCAGCAACTTGCGCTGCTGGCGCTTCCGCCCTTCGCATGTGCCCTTTTCGCTGGGTTTCGTGCAGCCGTTGTGTGTGTCTGCGCGATATTCATCGCGAAGGCGCTCGTGGAGGCATTCAATTATTTTCAACACTATGGCCTGCAGCGAGTTGAGGGTACGCCTGTAAGGCTGCATCACGCTTGGAATCATCTGGGTTCTATCGTCCGCCCACTCGGCGTGGAGATTACCAACCATATTCACCATCACTTGGATAGCTATCGACGGTTCTACGATTTGCCGCCAGAGCCGAAAGCGCCGCAGATGCCCTCTCTCTTTCTCTGCTTCCTGCTAGGACTGGTACCGCCGCTGTGGTTCGCATGGGTCGCGAAACCGCGGTTAAAGGACTGGGATCGCCGCTTCGCCACTCCGGCAGAGCGCAAGCTTGCGATGGAGGCAAATGCGCGAGCGGGATGGCCACTCTGGCTCGATGAGGAAGTCAATGCCAATGCGTCTCAAGGCGCTCGCACCTGATGGGATAGGTAACGTCAAAATGAACGATCTCAGAGCCGTTTCACCCGACGCACTTCTCCTGGAAGGAGAAGGAGGCGTCCGCGCGGTAGACCGTCGCATCTTCACTTGTCCCACGCTGTTTGAGCATGAGTTCAAACACATATGGGAAAAGGTGTGGGTGTATGTCGCACATGAAAGCCAGCTTCCCAAACCTCGTGATTACCTGACCACGTGGATTGGCCGCGTTCCCGTCATCGTCAACCGAAACGGCGACGGGAAGCTCAACTGCCTGGTCAACATCTGCACGCATCGCGGCGCCACCTTGTGCCGTATGTCCAAAGGCACGGCGCGCGATTACAACTGCCCGTTCCATGGCTGGTCGTTTGATTTGGACGGAAATCTCGCGGCTCCAATGGCGGAAATTGGTGCAGGGTACCCCCCGGGCTTTGACAAGACCAAGCTCGGGCTGCGCAAGGTCCGGCTTGAGAACTACCGAGGGTTCCTTTTTGGAACACTCAACGAGGCTGCGCCCCCACTGATCGATTATCTCGCGGATGCGAAAATTTTTATCGACATGGTGGTGGACCAGGCGCCAAACGGCGTAGAGGTCCTCAAGGGGCACTCCAAGTACACCTACGCTGGCAACTGGAAGCTGCAGGCGGAGAACGGCGTCGACGGCTATCACGTCGGATCGGTGCACGCGAATTATGTGTCGACGATGAAGCAGCGGGCGCGCTCAAAAACGCCAGGCGAGAAGACCCGGGCGATGAACGCCGGCGGCATCCCGAATGCGGCGGGTGGGTTCTACGAGTTGGGCAATGGCCACACCATGATCTGGTCGGACTGGACAAATCCCGAGGCGCGGCCGCTGTGGTCGCGGCGCGAGGAACTCGAGCGCGAGATGGGCGCAGAGCGAATGGCGTGGACGGTGGGCCGACTGCGCAACGTGCTGCTCTATCCCAACGTGTTCCTGATGGACCAGATGAGCAGCCAGATCCGGATTCTGCGGCCCCTGACGGTGGACAAGACCGAGGTCACCATTTTCTGCTTCGCCCCAATTGGTGAGGAGCGGGCGGCGCGGGCGCACCGCATTCGTCAGTATGAGGACTTCTTCAACGCGAGCGGCATGGCGACCCCGGACGATCTGACCGAATTCGAGGAATCGCACAATGGATGCAGGCACACCAGCGTGATCCGCTGGAGCGAGATGAGCCGCGGAGCGGCGCACGAGATCGTCGGAGCAGACGATCGGGCGCGGGCGCTCGGCATCAAACCTTCATCGTCGGGCGTGCGCATCGACGACGAAGGCGTCTTCCTTGCCCAGCACAGACGCTGGGCGGAATTGATGGGGCCTGTGTTGGGGGGGATCGAGTGATGGACGGCACTGCTCCCGTGGACCTCGTGGCACTGCGCAGCGAGATCGTTGACTTTCTCGCGGGCGAGGCGCAGGCCATTGACGACCGTGACTGGGACACGTGGCTGGGCCTGCACGAGGAGACTGTCGAGTACTGGATTCCGGCATGGGATTCAGAGTACGAAACGACATCCGATCCGCAGGCGGAGATGTCGCTGATCTACTACAACGGCCGCGCCGGTCTCGAGGACCGTGTATTTCGCCTGCGCACGGGACGCTCAGCTGCTTCCACGCCGCTGCCGCGCACCTGCCACATGATGAGCAACATCCGCGTGCTGCCGCAGGCCGACGGGACCGTGATTGCGCGCACACGCTGGGTGGTGCATCTGTTCCGCAAGGGCGAGCAGACGCAATTCTTCGGGCACGCCGAGTATCTACTGGTCGCCGACCCGGCTGGCTGGAAAATTCGACGCAAAAAGGTCTTGGTTCTCAACGATCTGATCCCGACGGTGTTGGACATCTACAGCGTATGAAGTCCGCGTTACCCATCGTTGGAATCATGACCGGCGATCCAAATGGAATCGGACCGGAGGTGACAGTCAAAGCTTGGGCCTCTGGTAGCATCAAATCACACTGTCGGCCCTTAATCGTCGGGAGTCGAGATGTGGTCGAGCAGGCGGTGCGCGCCACGGCGCTTGGCCTTGCGGTTCGGTCCGCCAGCGATCCGCGCGACACGGATTCAGACCCAGGTGTCATCGACGTTCTCGAGTCTGCTCCCTATGCGGGAGACGCTAGGCACTACGGAGGCGACCTCGCCGTTGGCGGCGCTGCAACCGGCGCGTGGATCGAACATCTCGATGGGCTTGCGCGCGAGGGCCAGATCGATGCATGTGTGATGGGTCCGATCAGTGGCAAAGCAATGCAACTCGCGGGCACACTCGGCTCGGTCCCCAGCTATGCTCCCGTGGATCCGGCCTACCTGCTGCTTCGGTCTGGACGATTGGTGATTGCGCATTTGACCGATCACATGCCACTACGGGAAGTTTCCGCGGTGATAACGGTCGAATCGGTCTATCGTCTCATCGCCTGCCTGTCGCACTTCCTCAATGCCAGAGGCGTGAGCGCGGGGCGCATTGCGGTCGCCGGATTCAATCCACATGCGTCAGGCGATGAAGAGAAGGCGGCCCTCGAGCCGGCCGTAGCGCGCGCCCGATCGCAGGGCATCGCCGTGGAGGGACCCATAAGCCCCGATTCGGTCTTTCGGCAATGCATAGAAGGACGGTTTGACGCCGTGATCGCGCTCTACCACGACCAGGGTCACATCGCCATCAAGACCTGGGGATTTTCCGGCAATAGCGTTCTGTTCCTGGGGCCGCCCTACGTCCACACCAGCGTGGCCCATGGAACGGCTTACGACATCGTCGGAACCGGACACGCAGACCCGTCGATGATGCTCAACGCAATCCTGGATGCCGCGAGTTTGGCTGCCGGCCAAGGCTTCTCGGCAATCTAGCAGTCGGTAATTTCCGTGGCTTAGTGGACAAGGAGGTCGTTTCTATTTTGCGTGCCTTCGCGTGCTCCCCGGATGCGAGGTTCGAATTAATCCGCTTCTTTACACGCTCCTTCTTCCTGCCTTCCAAGAATGATTCGGGGACCGCGCTGTCCAACTAGCTTGCTCGACGACTCATGCTCGTTTGCGTTCGGTTGGCCTGATCGAGTCGGCGCCTGTCATCACTGCGGTACTAATAGCCCAAGTCCGAATGTATGTTGGTCCATCAGTGACGCCGGTGACCAAACGCCTACATCACGCCGCTCAGGATCAGGATCGGATCAATCGTCTGCCGGATCGACCGTGCCAAGTCTTTCTGGAATAAGTCCGGGCGGCCGCTACGTACGCCAGTCAATCAGAAATCTTGGTGTAGATGTTGCCCGTCACCCAAGCGCATAGCCGACGAGTCGCCTCGACCTTAAGGCTGATGAGTGGTACTGATCACACTAACGACCCGCGTCTCATGATTGTGAAGGCGGACACGCGAAGCGACCTCATTAGGTTAAATCGCTTCTCCAGGACATTGGGAAATGGCAGGAGGAGAACGATCTGCGCAAAGAACCATTGTGATACTAATCAGAAACGTCCGTAATACTGCCATGCTTATGACTGTGCAATACCAGAGCATAGTGTTTTTGGAAGAGGAGCCAATTAAGTGAACAGAAGAACCATTCGTGCGGCGGTGACTCGCGCCGTAGGGTCCCCTTGGGCAATCGAAGAAGTGGACCTCGCCGAACCGCATGACGACGAAGTGCTGGTACGC
Organism: Gammaproteobacteria bacterium; assembly: GCA_026398815.1. Classification (GTDB taxonomy): domain Bacteria; phylum Pseudomonadota; class Gammaproteobacteria; order Nevskiales; family Nevskiaceae; genus Nevskia. The sequence goes on along the minus strand of JAPLSA010000004.1, from coordinate 41,032 downwards.
ATGGTCGGGTCCGGTATCTGTCATACCGATCTGTCCTGCCGCAGCGGTGTCCTGCCGGCACCCATGCCGATCGTACTTGGGCATGAAGGTTCCGGCGTGGTGGAACGAGTGGGGGCCAAGGTCACTCGCGTGAAGCAGGGCGATCACGTGGTATTGAGCTTTGATTCCTGTGGTCAATGCCGTAATTGCCGGCACGACAGCCCCGCCACTTGCTTTGAATTCGTTCCGCGGAATTTCTCAGGAAGGCGCATGGACGGCACGACGCCGATCCAACAGAACGGCGATGTCGTCCATGCCGTGTTCTTCAGTCAGTCGTCGTTCGCAACGCACGCCATCGCACGCGAGGCCAATACCGTGGTGGTGGACGCTGATCTGCCTTTGGAATTGCTTGGGCCGCTGGGTTGCGGTGTGCAGACCGGGGCCGGTGCGGTCGCCAATTCCCTTGGGCTGAAAGCAGGGGATAGCCTTGCGATTTTTGGTGGAGGTGGCGTCGGCCTGAGTGCTTTGCTCGCAGCGCGCGCCCTCGACGGTGGGACCGTGATCGTGGTTGAACCTAATGAAAATCGCGCTGCGGTCGCAAAAGAATTGGGTGCAACACACGTGATCAATCCATCCGAGACAAAGGATGTGCTGGAGGAAATCAAGCGTCTGGGAGGCGGCGGCGTCAATTTCGCTTTCGACACCACAGGGATCCCGAGCGTTGTCGGCATTGCGGTTGAGGCTCTATTGCCTGGAGGGGTGCTCGGCATGGTTGGCGCTGCGCCGCCAGAGGCGATGCTGCCTGCCAATATGATGAGCATGCTGTTCCGGGGGATCACTGCAAAATACATTATTGAGGGAGACTCCAATCCACAGACCTTCATTCCCACCATGCTTGGCTGGTATCGCGCCGGAAAATTCCCGTTCGACAAACTGATCGGCAAGTTCCCTTTTGAATCGATCAACGAGGCGGCGCATGCGGCTGAGTCGGGGGCCGTAATCAAGCCGGTGCTGATCTTTTGAGACAAAGATGAGGGCCGACTCAAGCACTGAGGCCAGTGCCCGTCACTTACTATTCAGAGGGGCGACCGGTGCCAAGGCTTCGCGATTGTTTGTGCGCTTTTTTCCGATTCCTCGCGTTCAGCAGCCCTAAGAGCCCCAAAGGTAACTCACCAAACGATTTGAAAAAACCTCGACGCCAACAGGTTGTTCGAGGTGATTCATCCCTTATGTTCAACGTACCCATCCAGATAAGTCATGACTAGTCATCTTTCTAACCGCGATCATTTTTACATCAACGGCGAGTGGGTCGCCCCTTCGTCGGATCGTCGATTCACGCTGATCAACGCCAACACTGAAGCAGAATTGGGTTCTACGCCGGAAGCGGTGGATGCCGACGTGGATCGCGCCGTCGCCGCAGCGCGCGACGCATTCGACAAAGGCCCCTGGGGCCGCAGCACACCCGCCGAACGCGTCGAGGTGATGAACCGGTTCGTCGCAGCGTTGGCCGCGCGCAGCGGCGAGATCGCACGCGCCGTCAGTGCACAAAACGGCATGCCGGTGGCGATCAGTGAAACTTTTGAAGGGCAGTTGCCGGTGGGCCTGATGCAGTTCTACGCCAGCCTGGCCGAGAGTGTGGCGGCAGAAGAAGAGCGCCCGTCGCAGATGGGCAAGCAAACCTGGGTCGGGCGCAAGGCCATGGGCGTGGTGGCGGCCATCGTGCCCTGGAATTTCCCCGTCACCCTGGCCTTCAGCAAGATCGCGCCCGCCATGGCCGCCGGCTGCACTGTGGTTATCAAGCCTTCGCCCGGCACGATTCTGGACAGCTATCTGATTGCCGATGCCGCCCATGAAGCTGGCGTGCCGGCCGGCGTGCTGAACTGGGTGCCAGCGGATCGCGAAGCCGGTGCTTATCTGGTTTCGCATCCGGGTGTGGACAAGGTGGCCTTCACCGGCTCCACCGGCGCGGGCCGCGCCATCGCACGCGCCTGCGGCGAATTGCTGCGCCCAGTGACCTTGGAACTCGGCGGCAAGTCGGCTGCCATCATCCTGGACGACGTGGACCTCAATGCGTTGGTCGCAGGGCTTCCCACCACGTCCTTGTTCAACAACGGGCAGACCTGCTACTCCTGCACCCGCATCCTGGCGCCGCAGAGTCGCTACGGCGAAGTGGTGGAAGCGCTCGCCGCCATGGCCCAGGGCCTCAAGGTCGGCGACTCGCTGGATCCGGGCACCCAGATCGGACCCATGGCTTCGGCGCTGCACCGCGACCGGGTGCTCGGCATGATTAAAAAGGGACGCAGCGAAGGCCGCATCGTGACCGGCGGCGGCAAGCCCAAGGGTCAGGACAAGGGCTGGTTCGTAGAGCCCACCATTTTTGCGGACGTCAGCAACAAGACCCACATCGCACGCGAAGAAATCTTCGGCCCGGTGCTCACGGTGATTCCCTACCGGGATGAAGCTGACGCCGTGCAGATTGCCAACGATTCCATCTACGGGCTGGGCGGCTCGGTGTGGAGCCAGGACGTCGCGCGTGCCCGCGCCGTGGCCGATCAGGTCCAGACCGGCACCATCGGGATCAACGGCTACGTGCCCTCGGTGGGCGCGCCCTTTGGCGGCATCAAGGCCAGTGGCCTGGGGCGTGAACTAGGTCCGGAAACCTTGTCCAGCTACCTGCAATACAAGTCCACCTATGTCATGGGTTGAATCGGCGATTAGCGGTTACAGGAGTCGTCCAGAAGCCATTGCGAAAGCAACGCCACACGATTTGTATCGAATAGACGATGCCGTTTTGACTATCACTGTGGCCTGTTTCTTAAGGTGAGCCGACTCAAGGACACGAGCACCTTCTGTAGAGATTCACTGCATTCTGAGATGCCAATCAGGTGATCACTCGATAACAGCGAATAGCAGTACGCCACGGTATACCTCTACTATTTTGGGCGGGAAGAAAGGATGGTATCTCCCTTAATTACAGAGCCTGGCATGAAGGTGTCGGGATACAACAACATCGCCCGCTGACTCAGCTGCAACGCCGGATACGGCGTTCACAGAAAAATGCAATTTCGTCCAGAAGTTTTCCGCAAGGGTCAGTGGCCTAGTAATCGGGCGCGCGTTGCGCGATCGATTTCTCGCCCAAATATCAGGACACGCAGATGGGAATTTTGAAAAACCTGTTTGGCCCGAAAGAAGCCAAGATCGTAGAAGTGCTCCCATTCGGCGCACGCTTCGAAGTCCCCCGAGGACAGACCATGCTGGAAGCGGCATTGGCCAACAAGGTGCCGTTTCCACACAACTGCACCGTGGGCACCTGTGGTTCCTGCAAGTGCAGACTCAAGGCAGGCAGGGTCAGTGCGCTGACGGATTTTGGCTACACACTCTCGCAGCAGGAAATTGCCGCCGGATTCATCCTGGCCTGTCAGGCGGTGCCCAAGGATGGATTGACCCAGGTGGAGGTCGAAGCCAGTGGGGCGGATGTCCCTGCGCCTGAAAAATTCGAGGCCCGGTTGGTGGCGCGCGAGGAACTCACGCACGACATCCTCAAGGTGAGGCTCGAACTGGATCGACCGATCCACTTCGTGGCCGGGCAGTATGCCAACCTCAAGGTTCCGAACATCGGCCGCGCGCGCAATTATTCCTTCGCCGATGCGCCGACGCGCGACGGTCGCCAGCAGATCAATTTCTTTATCCGCAAAGTCCCCAACGGCGCGTTTACCGAAGACCTGTTCAAGGGCGCGCTGGACGAGACTCCCATCGATGTCGATGGACCGCACGGAAACTTTCACCTGCACGCCGGCAACGGCCCCATGATCTGCATTGCAGGCGGCTCTGGCCTCGCGCCCCTGATGAGCGTGCTCGAAGATGCGCGCAAGAATCGCGTCAAGCGACCTTGCGCCTTCCTGTTCGGCGCACGCACGCTCCGGGATCTGTATGGCCTGGAGCAGATCAAGCAACTGGAACAGGGCTGGGCCGATCGCTTCACGTTCTTGCCGGTGCTGTCGCATGAGCCCGCCGACAGTGAATGGAAAGGAGCGCGTGGTCTGGTCACGCAATTCATCACCGATGTGATGCCAGGCATCGACTGGTCGCAGGCCGAGGGTTACATGTGCGGGCCGCCCGGGATGATCGACGCGGGTATCGCATCCATGACCGAAGCGGGCATGACGATTGATCGCATCTTCTACGACAAGTTCACCGACGAATCGCACATCTCGAAAATGCCCTGATTGAATGGTCTAACCTGTAGTGCAAGATGATCCTAGTTAGCGCGCCACTATTCGCGTCTCTTGCCGAGGTTTACAGACCGTGGCGGAGGGTCTCGGGGCTACTTGGCGAGCCGCCTCGGAAAGAGGGAAGCAAGGCGAGACGGACCCACAGCCAACGGGTCGTCGCCAAGATCAAGCCAATGGGCAACGCATGAGCACAGAATCGATGACAGACCAGAGCGGTCGAATGCGAGTCTGCATTCTGGGCGCAGGCGGTCTCGGCTCCGTGATCGGTGGCTACTTGGCCCACTCAGGCGTCGACGTGACGTTAATTGGAAGGCCCACACACGTTGAGGCCATCCGTCGAAATGGGCTGCGAATCACCGGCCGTCTCGGCGAATTCCGCATCTGCCAGAACCTTAGCACTGTCACCACCGCAGACGCGGCGGACGGTCACTTCGACTATATGATCCTCTTGGTCAAGAGCAAGGACACCGAAAGTGCGCTTGAGGGGGCCGTCGGCCTGCGCCCTCGGGTAGACACGGTGCTATCGCTCCAGAATGACCCGCTACGCACCGACAAGCTCGGCCGCTGGATCGATCCACGCAAGGTGATTGGTGCCGTGACCGTCGAGGGAGGCACACTGATCGGTCCCGGGCACGTTGACAACCACCTTACCTCGACCACGACGGCCTACTTCGGCGAGCTCGACGGAACCGAATCCATTCGTGCGAAAAGGTTGGCCACGGCGTTCACGAATGCCGGCCTCAATTCCGCGGCGGTCGACAACATCATGCAGGTGACCTGGGAGAAGTTGACGCAGGTCGCCAGCGCCTCCGCCTGGTCGATCTCCACCTTGCCCGCAATCCGGACACTGTATTTCGTCGACGGAATCAAGATTCGCGAGGGTGCTGAGCATTTCGTCCAGCTCACCAAGGAACTGCTCTCGGTCTACAAGGGTCTGGGCTATGAGCCACAGAATTTCTTTGCACCGTTCTCACGTCTAAAGGAGATCGACTCAATGGCTTTCGAGGACGCGGTGCAGTCTTCGATTGGCGTGGGGGCTTACATGCAGGCCAACAGCATGCAATCACGCACGTCCATGCACGACGACCTGCTGCGCGGTCGCAAGATGGAGGCCGAAGAGATCTTCCTTCCCTTCATCGACAAAGCGTCCGAAATGGGCCTGTCCATTCCCACTGTAACCGCCGTACATCGTGTGGCAACGGTACTTAACCATTATTTGAAGAACTAGTGTTGCCGCGCGTTGAAAGTTGACCAAGGGGGGTGCGGACAAAATCTTGGACTATCTGAAGGGGTAGTTCCTGTCGTTCCATGGCTTGCCGTGCGCACGGTCGCAAGCAGCATGGCCTCCTGCCGCCGGTTCAGATACTTCAGCCCGAGCCGATCAAGCACTCACTTCTGATGGTCGTAAAGAGTGTTGCCGCGCTTGTACATTGATCGCATGGTTGCGATCGACGGCGGCTTGAGTTTGAACTGCTCGCCTACAAACGATAGAAGGGTTCGCGGCAGAACTTTGAATCGATCGAGTCGCCGGCCTGACATCCGGGTGAACCCAAGCTGGATGGCAACAGCGATTCTGTGCTTGGGTGTGAATTCTTCGCCGATGTCGAAAACTTCGCGCCGACTGAATCGGAAGAATTCCTCCAGCTCCGACAGCATCAGCTCGGCGGGAATATCCTGCTCTTGGGCCGTTACTCAAGACGAACTTCTTTTGCGGCCACCGCTCGTGCAAGGTTCTGTAATGCACTATTGGATGGAGCACGTTCGGATGCCGACAGCGGCTACCAAGTCGGCCAGATGAATTAGCAGTGGTCAACGCGTCCACTGTCTGACCCTTCTCAATAATGGTGCCGGGCATCGGTAGATATAGGGACCTGATCCGGGCGTCAGTGTGGTCCACTCTCGTCCAAAAGCAAACCCGCAAATCGCCGTCCGGGGGAGACGTTTCGGATCACGTGGATTCATCCCGCAACAGCTTTTCGCGTAGCGCACGCTTCATGACCTTGCCGCTGGAAGTTATGGGCAGCGACTCGACGAATTCAACCTGCTTGGGGATCTTGTAACCTGCGATCAGGTTCCTGCAGTGGCTGATTACCTGATCAGGTGATATGTCGGCGGTTGGATCCTTGACAATTACCGCGACCACGCGCTCTCCCCACTTCGGATCGGGCAGTCCGACCGCTGCGCACATCTGGACACCCGGCAGCCTGTGGATTGCCTGCTCGACTTCTGTCGAGTACACGTTCTCGCCGCCGCTTACGATCATGTCCTTGACACGATCGACGATGTACAGATACCCCTCGGCGTCGCGGTATCCGCCGTCACCCGAGCGATACCAGCCTTCCTTGAAGGCCGCGGCTGTGACTTCCGGTTGTCGAAAGTAGCCGGTGGTCAGCGAAGGCGAGCGGATCAGAAACTCGCCGACGGTGCCGACCGGAACCTCGTTGCCGTCGGCGTCGGCGACCTTGATCTCGATCAGCGGCAAGGTGCTGCCGCAGGACTTCAGTCGTGTCTCGTTGCGCACGTTGTGGTCCGCCGGCCGCAGGAACGTGATGCCGCAGGCGGTTTCGGTGGCGCCGTAAAACTGGATGAAGTCGCACTTGATCTCGTTGAGCGCCCGCGTGAGCGTGTGCGGCGCGATGCCTGAGCCGGCGTAGATGACCACGCGCACCGAGGAGAAGTCCGCGTTCGCGGCCTCCGGGTGATTCAGCAGCATCTGGATGACGGTCGGAACCAGAGGCAGCACCGTGGGACGGTCACGGGCGATCAGTCTGAGCAGTTCGCCCGGCTCGGGCATTGGATAGATCGCGACGGGCACGCCGTTGTACAACGCCTGCAGCGAAAGGCTCGTGCCCATCGCGTGGAACAAGGGCATCACGGTGAGCATCACGTCGTCGGCGTCGTACCGGAACGAGGTTTCAAGGTGCTCGCAAAGACGCAGGAACAGCGTCCCCTGGTGCGAGAGCTGGACGCCCTTGGGCTTGCCGGTGGTCCCCGACGTGTACATCAGGATGGCGGTCTGCCAGGGATTGATCTCGATCACGGGATCGGTTGCGGGGGCCTCGCGCATCAGCGCGTCGAGTTCGGAGCGTTCCGGGCTCGCGTTGTCCAGGATGATCGTCCTGCAGGACTCGCGGCTGGCCTTGGCAATGGACCTGGCGGTTTCTGCGTATTCGTGATCCGCGACCAGCACGATCGGATCGGCATCCTCGATGATGGCCGCCATCTCCGGAACCGCGAGTCGCCAATTCAGCGGCAGCAGTGCGGCGGCGGCCTTGTTCACCCCGAACAGGAGCTCGAAGTAGCGCGCGGTGTTCTTGCCGAGAAACGCGACTCGCGCGCCGGACGTCACGCCGAGCGCCAGCAGTGCGTGGGCGATGCGGTTCGATCGTTCGTTCAGCGCGGACCAGGACGTCGCGCCCGTTTGATCGATCAGGGCGGGCTTTTCCGGCGTCTGGCTGGCGTAGTGCCGCGGGATGTCGCCGAGGGTCTTTATTTCAGAATAGAGCCACATGCCGCCTCCAGATCGCCATGCGGACGTTCTACGACGTTCGCAGTGATGTTTTGTTTGCCGCGCCCACCCGCAGACGCCGGAGAAGGCGGCCCGTGGTCGATGTCAGCAACCCTGCGTTGCCGAACGACCGATCGTGGCCCGGCCTTCCGGCTTGTTGATCCAATCCGGCCATCCTGCGGCCCTGTTCGCCGCAGCGGCCAGTTCCCGTTCTTCCGGCGTGGCGAACTCCAGGTCCCAACGCTTCAATGCCGGCATGGCGATCATGTGGTGCCACAGCGGCGGGATCAGGGACGCGAAGAAGCACATGAACAAGCTTGGCATCAACAAGCTTGGCATCGGGATGGATTCCTTGTGCGGCACCAACTGGTAGTAGCGCCTGTAGGAATTGAGGTGATGGTCGGCGTGGTTGGTGATGTCGAAGGACAGCACGCGCGACAGCCAGCTCAGGTGGTTCCAAAGGTGGCGACGGCCGATCGTGGTGCCTTCGACGCGGACCAGGCCGTAGTGCTGGAAGTAGTTGAAGGATTCGGCCCATACGCGCGTGAGCAGCATCGCCCCCGTGGTCAGGGCCGCTGCGGACCAGCCCGCGATCAGGACCACGATGCCCTGGAAGATCACCTGCACGCCCAGCGACCGCCAGACGCGGTGACGCCAGTTCCAGCGACTGTAGCCTCGCTTGTGCAGCGCCTCGGACTCGGTCTTCAGATCCCACATCGTCTGTTCCCACACCGCCTTGATGACGAACTTGTAGAGCGTGGTGCCGCGGGCGGCCGTATCGCCGTCCTTGGTGGTAGCGACGTCGATGTGATGGCCCACGACGTGGGCGATATCGCGCATGGTGTCGAACTGGCAGATCTGCGCGTAGCGCCCCAGTGTGCGGCCGAATGGCGTTCGCTTGTGGTACAGCTCGTGGGCTGCCGGCGCGAGAGGAACGATGGAGGTCCAGGCCAGGCTCAGCACGCCGCCGACGAGCTGGGACGTGTCGGTGTAGGCGCCTGCTGCGTAGCGCCATGCAAAAACCCAATACAGCACGATCGGACCTGCGGCGCAGATGACGAGCGGAATGTCCGCAAGGGTTTCATTCGTCATCTTCCGCGGCGCGTAGTCCCGGGGCAGCAGGGAATCGACGATGGTCAGGAACGGAAACATCAGGAAGCCCGCCCACACCCAGTCGCCGCCGGCGATCATGCCGCCATAGGCCACGGCCAGTACCGCTACGCCGGTCCAGTACTTCAGGTAGTCGTTCATTTCGATCTCCTCACATACGTCGCAATCCGCCGCGTGCATTTACCGCCATAGCCAACGAACGATCAGGCCACCGAGATTCCCCCGTTGATGCTGATCGCCTGTCCGGTCATCCGTTTCGCCGCCGGGCTCGCCAGGTACAGAATCATCGCGGCCTGGTCGGCGGCGTCGGACACGCCGAGGTGAGCCATCGCCGAAGCCTTCTCGAACATCTTGGCGCTGAAAGGCTCGTTGAAGATCAACTGCGCGCCCGGCGTGCCCGCGATCAACGAGGGCGTCAGCAGATTGATGCGGACGTTCTCGCGCTTGACCTCGATGGCGGCTGCCTTGCAATACATCATGATCGCGCCCATCGCGGCGCCGACCATCGTCTCGCCCGGCGTCGGAATCTTCCCGGCATCCGAAGCCACGACGACGATGCTGCCGCTGCGCTGCCTGCGCATGGCCGGGAGCGCAGCGTGGATCAGGTGTAGCGGCGGAAGCATGATTTCCTCGATGCGAGTCCGGATGTTCTCGAGCGGAATGTTGTGCATCAGGCGCGGCGGCTCGCTGGGTCCGGTGCTGGTCACGATCACGTCGATCGTTCCAAGGTGAGCGCGGCATGCTTCAAGCGATAGATCAAGGGGTCAGCCGTGCTCGTTGCTTCGTTTCAGGACTTCGTCAGATCGACCGATCAAACCAAGAAAGAGTCGGAAGCGACACGTCGTGACATTGCCGTCTATGGAGTGGTTGGCGAGGTGGGCTCGCTGATCTCCGCGGTGAAGAAGCGAATGCTGTCGGAAGACGGCGTCGACTTGTGGGAAGCGAACCGCGAGATCGTCGACGAGCTCGGTGACGCCCTCTGGTACACGTTCCTGATGAATGGGCTCGAAAACGGGCCCGACTTCAACATCCTTCTGAGCGATCTTCGCTTCCGGCAGGCCGAGCTCTCGGGAAGCGACGAGCTTTCGAACAACATACGGTCACCGACGAGGATTCGTCCTTGTCGGCACTTCAGGGCTACGTCCTCTACCGCCTTCGTGCGGAGGTCCTTGAGCAACCGCTCTTGAACCATGCTGTGCAAGCAGAACGGGTGCTCCGCGAAAAGATCGGCGACGATCTGACGCAGGCCATCACCGAGAAGATGTTCGAGGCGCGTACTGCGCAGTCGAGTGTCGACTCGCTTCGGATTGCCACCGAAATCCTCGCGTTGGTCGACGAAGAGATCCAGAAGGAAGCCGAGCGCCAGCAGCCGCCCCCTCAGGGCGCTGGTGGCGTCGGCGGCGAGGTGCTGCATGCGCCCAGGCCGACCAGAGCCGTCAGCAGGAGAACCGCGCGCGCTTGAATGGCCATCGCTTAGCCCGCCTTCCCGAGCACCGGCTCGTACTCGGGCGCGACGACCGGGATCTGCTGAAGCGCCTTGCCGATACGCTCGCCCTCCGCATCGGTTGCCGGCGGGAAGCTCTTGTACATCGCACCCATGACGAAACCCGAGGTCAGACGCGCCAGCGAGGCGTAGTTCTCGCCCATCTCGGCCTGCTTTTCGTCGAGGATCCTGCCGGACGTGGCGTCGGTGAACACCAGCCGGCCACGGATCTTGTCGCCGACCGTGAGCCGCTGGACCAGATTGCGGTCGTAGGCATCCTCACGGAAGTTCAGCACCAGAACCTTGCCGCTGCACGAGGTCAGGGAGGAGCAGACCTGCAGCGGCGCCCGGACAGCTTTCGCCACCGCCGTCGTGTAGCCGGCGAGATTGCTGGCGAAGACCGCCGCCAGATGGTCCGCGTTCTCGCGCGGCCGGATGTCGGCCAGCACCACCACCCCGTCGTAGCCAACGAAGGTGGGCGAAGCGTTCTTCAGGTCCTTGACCGAGGTGTAGGCGTGATAGCCGCTGGTGACGCTCTTCGCAGAGTCGTATAGACCAATGGCGGACTGGGCGCCGTCGATGGCGGCGCAGCCGGAGAGCACCACGGCCACACTCAGGAGACCGGCAGCGCGGATAGAGCGCGAAAGCGCGCAGGGCGCCACCGAGGCAAGGAAGGCATGACGGAGCATCGCAGGCGTCCTCATTCGAAGTTGACGGGGAAGGAACGGACGACGGTCTCCCCATTCGAGGGGTCCTGGATCCGCAACAGCAGGTAGTAGCGGCCCGGCAGGCCGCGGGTGTTGGCGAAGTAGGGCCCGACAGCCGTTGGACGACGGTCGGCCAGCGCGCCGAGGTCGCCGCAGTAGACGGTGCGATCGGTCCGGTAGCTGCAGGCCGCGTCACCGCTGTTGCCGAGACAGACATCGCTGAAGTCGATGCCGCAGTTGCGGCCGAGGATCCGGACGTCGACGTCGGCGCCGGCAAGGTCAGCCTGCAGGGTGTCGTCGGCACTGATGAACCAGTCGGCCCGGTGCACGGGTGTGCGGCCACCGGTCACGGTCCAGTGCAGGGAGAAGCCCTGATCGGGCCAGTCATCGGGACGGATGTCCAAGACGGACGTGCCGGTGCTGCTGAAGCCGTCGCTGTCGATCACCGACGCTTCCGCGATCGTGATCGGCGAGCCGTTGCCGGCACTTCCGTTGTTCGGGGTGCAGCCCGAGACAAGGACCGCGAGGCCCACAACCTGGACAAGATGTTTCACGCCGGTCATCAGCTTCCTTCCATGGCAGCGGGGCGGTTGATCAACAGCAGGTTCGTTCATTTTATAAAGCATCGTTTATAGATTGTGTGAAGCCGTAAGCAAAGGCTTGCGGCATGTCCTCTTCTGCTTCCCTGCGCTCGCTTCGCGCCGTCCTCGCACGCAACATCCGGCACGCACGGGAGCAGCGGGACTGGTCTCAGGAGTACCTGGCGGAGCGATCCGGGCTGACCCAGGTTTTCGTCAGCAGGCTCGAAACCGCGAAAGCTGCCGCGACGGTCGATACCCTCGAAAAGCTGGCCCGAGCGTTTGGGGAGCCGGCCTATTCGCTGTTGCAGCCCCTCGCCGACTAGGTCCCCATACGGCAGGCCTGGATGATCGCCATCCGGTCTGCGGACAGCGCATTTGCGATGTCCCGTTCTGCTTTCAGTCGCATCACCTGGTCCTCCAGCTTCCGGTTGGCGGCGATCACCTCAGTGGCGACGCGCGTCTGATCCGCGAGCGCCTCGCGCAGATCGCGCAACGTGGCCTGTAGCTCGGCCACGAGGTCCCGGTCAGCAGCGCGCTCCTGCTCGTGGCGTTCGTCGATGCGCGCCTGTTCGGCCGAAAGCTGCTGTGCACAAAGCGTCTGGCAACGATCCAGCCAGCCACGCAACTCGGATTCGAACTCCGCCGGCAGCTCGATCCGGCTCCGGACCGCCTGGGCGGCCAGCTGCTCGCGCAGCAGTTTCAGGGTCCGGCTGGCCCGCTGACGCTGGCACCCACCTGCGGCCTCGATCAGCGCTTCAAGCGTCGGCGGGCGACCGAGACGTTCCGCGAGCGCGATTGCCAGCGCCATCAACTGCATGTCGTCCATGACCGGCGGACGCCCTTTCGGATCGAGTGCGCTGGCCTTCCGGCTTTCGGGACCGTTCGGAACGGAGAGTTCGGAACCGTTCCGAACCGGCATGACGTCAACCCGCATGACGCACCTCCTGTGCATGGGTGTGATCGTTGGCAGCGCTCGTGCCGGCAATCGCGGCCACGGCCGCCGGCACGCCGCGCCGCAGCAGGTGCTGCAGATCCCGACCGCCATGCGCGGCCGCACTCCATTGATCAAGCGTGGCCACGACCTCGGCCACCAGATAGTCCGGAATGCGCCGCATGGCCGAGGGGCATGCGAGGTGCTCAAAGACGTAGCGCAAGGCGATCGCCAGCTCGCTGTCCCGCTGATCGAGCCAACGGAGGTGTGGCGCCAGCAGATCACTGCCGATCGTTTCGTGACGAAGGACGAGGCCATGCTCGGCACGACGGGTTTCGCCGACGGACCGGACCTTGCCGATGTCGTGCAGGAGGTACCCAAGCCTCGCGATGTGCGGTGCCCAGATGTCGTCGGGAAGTGCCGTCCGCACGATCGAGGCGGCGAGGTCGAGCTGCTCGGTGCAATGGACCAGCAGGCCGCCGACATAGGCGTGGTGATGGCGCACGCTCGCCCGGCAACGAAGGAACGGAATGCCGATCTCCGGATCCAGCAGGACCTGCTTAAGGAAGCCGTTCAACGGCGCCGGAAGGTCCCGTTCGAGCGCGATCAGACGGTCGAGGCCGCCATGCGCGATCTCAGGGCAACGGCGGCGCGGCAGCAGGGCTGCGGCAAGGTCGACCTGGTCCGCATCGACGGCGTCGAGGCTGAGCAGCTTGAACTGCACCTTGCCATCGAAGATCTGCACCCGTGCCTGCACGGCAACGGCCGACGGGACCGGCGGCAGCCGCACGTAGGGCCGGCGCTCCGGCCAGGAGAAGGCCGTGATGCGCCCCGTCGCGTCTTCGAGCATTAGCTGCAGCCGCGACTGGCCGCTGTCGCCTTCCCGCTCCGCGCATTCGGTGAGGAGATAGACGCCGCGCCCGGTCTTATCTGCCTGACCGGCGAGCGTATCGATCGGTCCCAGCGCCGGGATCACCACGGGTGCGCCGCCTCCACCGTCGCGAGCAGCTTCTGAAGGCGGCAGGCGAGCACGATCGACTTCGGCGTCTCGCGGGCGTCGTCGGCAAAGCCGGCATCAACGAGCTGGCGCTCGATCCAGTCGACCAGGGCCTCGGAATTGGTCCGGCAGCGCGAGCGCGTCAGCCACGGGATCAGGTTCACGCCGTAGGGAAAGAGCCCGTAGGCGCGGATGAACTCCGGCGCGATCCGGCGGGCAAACCGTGCGCGGGCCATGGACTCGCGTTCGGCCTCGAGCTGGGCGATGAGCTGCTCGCGGGACAGCTTGCGCAGATCCCTGGAATGATGATTCGACATGGGAATCCTCCGGGTCAGGCGCCGATGCGCAGGAACTTGGGCGACTGCGCGTCGGGATCGTTGGCGGCCTTCACCCCGCCGTTGACCACACCCGACACCAGCGTGTCGAAGGCACTGCCGTCACGACGCACCAGGTGGGGAACGAAGCGGCTGTAGGTGCGGAACAGCATCTCGGTCGTCGTGTGGCCGAGCTGCCGGGCGATCCACATCGGGTTCTCGCCGGCGGCGAGCCACAGCGTCGCGCAGGTATGACGCATCTGGTACGGACGACGCGGCTTCAGGCCCAGGTGCCGAAGCAGCGGGTTCCAGACGCGGTCGTTGAAGTTGGCGTTGTCGATCGGAAGGCCGTTCCTAGTCCGGAACACATAGGTCTCGGCGTCGGGGGGCGACGGCTTGAGCCGCATCAGCGCATCCATGACCGGCTGCGACATGTGGATCTCGCGCTGCGAGCCGTCGTTCTTGGTGTACTCGGTCCGGCCATGCGAGTAGGTCTCGCGGATCAGGATCTCACGGCGCTCGAAATCGATGTGCTTCCACTTAAGGCCATGCGCCTCCGCCGTCCGCATGCCGGTGAAGAAGCGGACCGTCATGTAGTCGCGGTAGTCGGGCCGGATGGTCTCGACGATCTTGCGCACCTCGGTCATGTCGAACGGCGAGATGTCGATGCGCTTGACCTTCAGGCGCTTGATCTTGAGGGCCGGGTTCTCGTAGTGGTACCGCAGGGCGCCCTCTTCGAGGATCTGCCGCACGATGCCCATGATCCGGTTGATGGTCGTGGGGTTGAGGGTCCGCCCCGCGGCATTCTTGGCGTCACGCAGACGCTTCTCGGCGAGCTTCGACCGGAACCCGAGCAGCGCAGCGCGATCGATCGCCCCGATCGGCGTATCGGCGAACGCCGGCAGCAGGTGGGTCTCCAGCATCGAGGCCACGGCAAGCCGGTAGCTGTGCCGCCACTCGACCTCCTTTTCCGACTTCCAGATCGTCACGAAATCGCGAAACAGCGGCGTGTCCGGGGTAGGCGACGGCGCGCGATTCGCCTCCGCCGGAGGCGACGATCCGAGCGCCTCGGCGGCGAAGCGAAGGGCATTCGGACTACCCGGGAAGTAGCGGCCGTAATCGAAGGTGTTGAGGGCAATCTCGCCTTCGATCTTCTTCAGAACCGCTTCCATCTTTCGCTTGTTGGCCGGCGAATTATCGAGGGTCGAATACTCCCGGCAGCGAACGCCCTTCCAATGGAAGTCGAAGTACAGCTTGTTGCTCTCCGGTCGAACACGGACGCTAGGCATTGCACACCCCGCCGTTGGCCATCGGAATGATCACGGCGCCGTTGTCGCCAGTCGGGAGGCGCATGTCGCGTTCGATGGCCTCCCAGATGTACAAAATCTTGCGGCCGCCGAACGGGCGGAAATAGTGCGTCCCTTCGATCAGGACGGAATCCTTGAGACGATCCCGGATGGTCCGCGCGTCGTAGTGGATCCGCTCGGCCAGAGCATCGGTCGTCAGGTAGGTGGGGGTCATGTTAGCCTCCTCATCGGTTGTCGATAAAAGCTTTCCGATGTCGCGTTTGCTCGACATCTGGGGCCAATTATAGACATCGCATGTCGCGTGTCAATTGTTTTCGTCGCGTTTATTCGACGTTCGCCAACAAAAATGATCCGATTCCGATTCAAGGAGCTTCTTGCCGACCGGGAATACCGGGAGAAGCGCGTGATCACGATTGCTGAAGTTGCTGCCGCAACGGGGATCCACCGGGCGACGCTTTCCAAGATTGCCAATGACCCGAGCTACAACACCGGGACAGACAATCTCGATCGCCTGTGCACGTACTTCGAGTGCCGGATCGAGCAACTCATTGAGTATTCGCCTGGCACGTCGGCCTGACTGTGACTGTCCCGTGGGGATGTCGTCACTCCGGAGCAGATGCAGATTCCGCTGTCCCTGAAGTGGCCCGATACGGGCCCGCAACTGTCCCGACGACTTGTTCCCTGATTGGCGAAGATGAGGTCGTGGCGTCGCTGTCCTCTTTGGCCTCAGACAGCAAAAAGCCCGCGTCAGCGAGGCTGAGGCAGGCTCTAAGTTATTGATTTTGGTGCGCCCGAGAGGATTCGAACCTCTGACTTCTTCCTTCGGAGGGAAGCACTCTATCCAGCTGAGCTACGGGCGCAGGACGGCAAGGATACTACGCTGCGGGCCCGAGGGATGAGGTCAGACTCGTTCCTTCGGAGGGAAGCACTCTATCCAGCTGAGCTACGAGCGCGAACGGCTGAAGTTTAGCACGCAGGTGCGCGCCGGAAAGCGGGGAACGGTGTCAGGGTTTTGTGCCGGGGCGGCGCATCCGCCGCAAGGCATTGCCGTTCCAGCGGCGGAAGGCGCGGCTGAACGAGGTGGGGTCGGCGTAGCCGAGGATTTCGCCGATTTCCGCTGCGCCGAGCCGGGAGTCGTGCAGGAACTTGCCGGCCAGGTCGGCGCGTACGGCGTCGCGCAGGCGGGCGAAGGCGGTGCCCTCGCGCTGCAGGTGCAGCTGCAAGGTGCGCGGAGCGATGCCGAGCGCTTCGGCGACGGCGGCGAGCGTGCACGGCGCGTACGGCATCAACGCGCGGATCACGGCCTCGGCGTTGTGGGCGACGGCGTGCGGGCTCTCGCGCTGTTCCTCGATCCGCACCAGCCGGCTGGCCAGTGCGCGGGCGGCGGCGCTGCGCGGGGTCAGCGGGGTGTCGAGGGTGTCGCCATCGAGCAGCAGCGCGTTGACGTCCTGGTTGAAGCGCAGGTCGTCGCCGAACACCGCGCGGTGCAGGTGCAGCGCGCCGGCAGGCCGGGCGTGGCGGAACAGTACGGCCTGCGGTTGCCAGTCACGGCCGAGGCGGGCGCGCAGTTCGGCGGCCAGCACGGCCAGCGAGAACTCGGCCATCTGCAGCTCCTGCAGTTCCTGGCCCTGGGTGGTGGACCAGGACAGCAGCGCGGCGCGGCCGCCGGGCAGCGGCGTCAGGCCGATCAGCGCGGCATCGCTGTAGAGATCGAAGTTGTCGACCAGCTCGTCGCATAGCTGGCGCACGCTGCGGGCGTTGCGCAGCAGCACCCAGAGCGGGCCGATCAGCGCCGCCAGCCGCGCATTGCGGGCCAGCCGCAAGCCGAAATCCGGCAGGCCGGCGGCGTCCGAGGCCAACGCGAAGAAGCGGATCACCGCCGCCGCCGGCACCCGCTGGTCGGGATCGCCGAGCGCTGCCGGCGGCAGGCCAGCGCGACGGGCCAGCACGGCCGGCCGCTGGCCGTGGCTGCGCAAGAGCGCATCGGCGCCTTCAAGAATCACGCTGCGAATCAGGTAACCAGGCATGACCTAGGGCGAACCAGACGGGGACCGGGCTTGCGCATGATGCCAACAGTGTTGCGCGTTCTGCCAACTGGAAGCTGGCCCGGCGGCGCATGATCCGGCTGTCCCTGCATTGCGGCCGCACCGCCGATGCCGGCAGACGCGAAGGACCACCGGTCCGCACCCACGAGGAGGAGATCAGCATGAGCGCAGTTCCAGCCACGGCCCCTGGCCACGGCAGCCCCGCAGTCAACCGCAGCGCCACCGTCGATGCCCTGATCATCGGCGCCGGCTTCACCGGCCTCTACCAGCTCTGGTCCCTGCGCAAGCTGGGGCTCAACGTGCGGGTGGTCGACGCCGCATCGGACGTTGGCGGCACCTGGTACTGGAACTGCTATCCCGGCGCCCGCACCGATTCGCCGTCGCACATCTACCAGTACTGGTTCTCCGACGAACTGCTGGCGGACTGGGACTGGAAGCAGCGCTATGTCGACCACACCGAATCCTCGGCGTACTTCCGCCACGTGGCCGACCGCTTCGACCTGCGTCGCGACATCACCTTCAACAGCCGGGTCGACAGCGCCCGCTGGGACGAGTCGGCACGCCGCTGGCAGGTGACGACCAGCACCGGCGAAACCATCGCCGCGCGCTTCCTGATCACCGCCCTCGGGCCGCTGTCGGCGCCGGTGGTGCCGCCGTTCAAGGGCCATGACCGCTTCAAGGGCCGGCTGGTGCACACCGCCCGCTGGCCGCGCGAAGGCGTGGACCTGAAGGGCAAGCGGGTCGGCGTGATCGGCACCGGCGCCACCGGCATCCAGGTGATCCAGACCATCGCGCCGGAAGTGGCGCAGCTCACCGTGTTCCAGCGCACCGCCAACTACGCGGTGCCGATGATCAACCCGACCTACGGCGAAGCCGAGCGTGCCGCGCTGCGCGCCCGCTACCCGCAGACCCGCGAAGCGATCTGGACCACCTTCGTCGGCTTCGACGAAGCGGCCGAAAGCAGCCCGTACTTCAGCCTGACGCCCGAACAGCGCCGCGCCACGCTGGAACGGCTGTGGGCCGACGGCTCGCTGCGCATCTGGGTGGCCGGCTTCATGGAACTGCTGACCGATGCTGCCGTCAGCGAGGAAATCTCCGAATTCGTGCGCGAGAAGATCCGCGCCCGCATCCGCGATCCGAAGCTCGCCGCCAAGCTGGTGCCGACCGACCACGGCTTCGGCACGCGCCGGGTGCCGCTGGAAAACGGCTATTTCGATGTCTACAACCGCGACAACGTGTCGCTGGTCGACCTGCACAAAACGCCGATCGTCGAGATCACCGAAACCGGCATCCGCACCTCGGCCGGCGAGATCGCGCTGGACGTGATCATCCTGGCCACCGGCTTCGACGCCGGCACCGGCGGCCTCACCGCCATCGACATCCGCGGCACCGGCGGCCGCAGCCTGCGCAGCGAGTGGAAAGGCGAGGTCCGCACCACGATGGGCCTGCAGATCCACGGCTATCCGAACCTGTTCACCACCAGCGCGCCGTACGCCCCGGCCGCCGCGTTCTGCAACGCACCGACCTGCCTGCAGCACCAGGTGCAGTGGATCACCGAATGCATCGAGCATCTGGTGAAGGAAGGCCGCACACGCATGGAGCCGGCGGCCGAAACCGAAGCCAGCTGGCTGGCGCACCACGACGAACTGGCCGCGCAGACGCTGGTCGCCAAGACCCGCTCCTGGTACACGGGGGCCAACATCGAAGGCAAGCCGAGCCGCCTGCTCAGCTACATCGGCGGCCTGCCGGCGTATCGCGAGGCCTGCAGCGAAGTGCAGCGCAAGGGCTACGCCGGCTTCGAGCTGGCCTGAGCCCGGCCAGCGACGGGGCGGATCGTCGCCCCGTCGCCACCGCTGCCAGGCAGGCGGCGACCCGCCGCCGGTTCGAAGTGCCGACGGCCCGTCGCCCCCGTTATCCTGCGCGAATCCGGGTTTCAGACCGATACCGCTCCGGTGCCGGCGCCCGCCCTCGTTCGACGCCTGACCATGCCCCCGCTGACCCGCCTTGCCCGCTACGAGCAGCAGATGGCCCAGGCCTGCAGCCACGCCGAATGGCGCGAAGCAGCCGAAGCCCACGATCGCCACTCCGGCGCCGCCGGCTGGCAGCAGCGCGACGCCTCCGCCCGCTATGACTTCCGCTCGGTGCGCAAGCGCCTGACCCAGCTGCGCGCGCTGCGCGAAGCCGGCGACAACGCCGGCCTGCTGTACACGCTGAACGAAGGCGTGCACGGCAACCTCGACGGCATGGGCAATTCGGCGCTGTACCGGCGAGCCCGCTACGGCACCAAGCAGCTGATCCACGACTACGTCGCCGAAGTGATCGCGGTGCTGGAGCATCTGGCCAGCCCGGCGGCGGACGACCTGCCGTGGCCGGTCCGCCACGACTTCTTCGAGCGCGCCAGCGCCTGCTACGGCCGCTCGGCGCTGATGCTCAGCGGCTCCGGCTCGCTGTTCTACTTCCACGTCGGCGTGGTCAAGGCGCTGTGGGAACAGCAGCTGCTGCCGAACGTCATGTGCGGTTCCAGTGGTGGCGCGCTGGTGGCGTCGATCGCCGGCACCCATACCGACGACGAACTGGTGCGGATGTTCGAGCCCGGCTTCCTGCTGGCCGAAGTGCGCCGCGAAACCAGCCTGTGGCAGCGGATGTCGGCGCTGCGGCCGTCGTCGATTTCCCCCGCCGGCGTTCGCGACATGGTCGAACGCCTGGTGCCCGACCTGAGCTTCCAGCAGGCGCAGGCGCTGACCGGCCGGCGCATCAACATCTCCATCGCCCCGGCCGAGCGCCACCAGACCTCGCGGCTGCTGAACGCCATCGCCTCGCCATCGGTCTGCCTGCGCGAAGCGCTGCTGGCGACCATGGCCGTGCCCGGCATCCTGCCGCCGGTGATGCTGATGGCCAAGGGCCCGCAGGGCGAACGGCTGCCGTATCTGGAAAGCCGCCGCTGGGTCGACGGCTCGGTCAGCGACGACCTGCCGACCAAGCGCATCGGCCGGCTCTACGCGGTCAACCACTTCATCGTCAGCCAGACCAATCCACTGGTGCTGCCGTTCCTGCGCGCCGCCACCGGCGGCAGCAGCGGCGCGCTCGGCCGCTACCGCAAGGCGCTGCGGCGGATCACCCTGGAAGTGGTCGACGCCAACCTCGCCGCGCTGCAAGGCCCGGCGCAACGCCATCCGGCGCTCGAACGCTGGCTGACCATGACCCGCTCGGTGATCAACCAGCGCTACACCGGCGACATCAACATCTTCCCCGACTACCGCCTGGTCGATCCCCGCAAGCTGATGCGCCTGCGCAGCGAAACCGAAGTGCTGGCGCTGATCCGCAGCGGCGAACGCGCCACCTGGCAGCAGCTGGAAATGGTACGGCTGCAGTCGGCGATCGGCCGCACGCTGGATGACATCCGGACACGCCGCATCGGGCAGGCCCTGTCGTCGGCCACCGCCACGGCCTGAAGGCGCCGGCGCGCGATCCGGCGCGCGGCAACCATCCGCCCGGCCTTGTCGCCGGGCGCTTCCAGGTCTTGCCAAGCGCGCGCCGGACCTCATGCACAATCCGGCCATCACGCCGCCGCCAGCCGCACCGTGCCCCACCGCAAGCCCCATCTGCCCGAAAAGACCTGTGCCGTCTGCCAGCGTCCGTTCGCCTGGCGGAAGAAGTGGGAGAAGGTCTGGGACGAGGTGCGTTACTGCTCCGATGCCTGCCGTAGCCGGCGGCCGTCGGCTGCGGCAGCGGCCGGGTCCAGCGCCGCGTCGGCCGCGCCGACGCCAGGGCTGCGGACACCGTCCGGCACGCCGCGCCGGCCCTGAATTCCCTTCCCTCATGAACCTTTCCCATGCGCAATCTCATCGCCGTGCTCGGCGATCAACTGGACGAACATTCCGCAGCCCTTGACGGCTTCGACCCGGCGCAGGACCAGATCTGGATGTGCGAGGCCACGGCCGAGGCGAACTACGTCTGGAGCCACAAGACCCGCATCGCGATCTTCCTGTCGGCGATGCGGCATTTCCGCGCCACGCTGGACGCGCGCGGCTGGCCCGTCACCTACCTCGCCACCGATGCCCATCCGCACGCCACCTTGGCCGCAGCGCTGGCGGCTTCGCTCGCCTCGCTGAAGCCGGCCCGGCTGATCGTCGTCGAGCCGGGCGAATGGCGGCTGGCGCGCGACATCGAACAGGTCTGCGCGGCGGCCGGAGTGCCGCTGGACATCCGCGTCGATCGTCATTTCATCACCACGGTCGCCGAGTTCCGCAGCTGGATGGGCGCCCGCAAGCAGCCGCGCATGGAGCATTTCTATCGCGCCGTGCGCAGCCGCACCGGCGTGCTGATGGACGCCGACGGCCAGCCCGAAGGCGGCGAATGGAACTACGACCACGACAACCGCGAGGCCTTCGGCAAGGCCGGCCCGGGCTACGTGCCGAAGCCGCGACGCTTCCTGCCCGATGCGATCACCGCCGAGGTGCTGGCATTGGTCGAGACGCGCTACGTCGATCATCCGGGCGAACTGCAGCACTTCGACTGGCCGGTGACGCGCACCGATGCGCTGCTGGCGCTCGACGATTTCATCGAACACCGGCTGGCGGCCTTCGGGCCGTTCGAGGACGCGATCTGGGACAGCGAGCCGCTGCTCTATCACTCCCGCCTGTCGGCGGCGATGAACCTGAAGCTGCTGAACCCGCGCGAGGTGATCGACGCGGCAATCGCCGCCTATCGTGCGAAGCAGGCGCCGATTGCCAGCGTGGAAGGCTTCGTGCGCCAGATCATCGGCTGGCGCGAGTACGTCCGCGGCCTGTACTTCTGGCATATGCCGGCCTATCTGGATGACAACGCGCTGGGCGCAGATCAGCCGCTGCCGGCGTTCTACTGGACCGGCAACACCGAGATGCGCTGTCTCGGCGGCGCCATCGGCGACACGCTGCGCCACGGCTATGCACACCACATCCAGCGGCTGATGGTGACCGGTCTGTTCGCGCTGCTGCTCGGCGTGCGGCCGCGCGAGGTGCATGCCTGGTACCTGGCGGTCTATGTCGACGCGGTGGAATGGGTGGAGGTGCCAAACACCATCGGCATGAGCCAGTTCGCCGACGGCGGCCTGATGGGCTCCAAGCCGTACATCGCCAGCGGTAAGTACATCGACAAGATGAGCAACTACTGCCGCGGCTGCCGCTTCGATCCGGGCCAGAGCACCGGCCCGAAGGCCTGCCCGTTCACGACCCTGTACTGGGATTTCCTCGATCGCCACCGCGAGCGCTTCGCTGGCCATCCTCGACTGGTGATGCAGCTGCGCAATCTGGACCGGATGAAGCCGGCAGCACTCGAGGCGATCCGCGGCGAGGCCGCGCTGCTGCGCACGCACCTGGCCGCCGACCGCCCTGCACCGCAAGCCTGACGGCGACCAGCAACGACGAACGCCGACGGCCGACCCGTATCCGCCGTTAGTGTTGACACTGTTACGTTAATGGCGGCAGCATGTCGTCCATGGCCCGCAACCGACAATCCGACGACGTTCGCGCGAAGAAGCGCGATGACATCCTGGAAGCCGCCATGGCGGTGTTCGAGAAGCACGGCGGGCTCGAAGCGCTGAGCTTCCGGCGGCTGGCGACCGAGATGGAGCTGAGCTATTCGGCGCCGTACCGCTACTTCGCGAGCAAGGACGAACTGGTCAACGCGCTTCGGGCGCGTGCGTTCCGCTGGATCGAGCAGGCGATGCTCACGGCCATCGCCGGGCTCGACGATCCAGAGGCGCAGCTGGAAGCGCTGGCGGCGGCCTACATCCGCAGCGGCATCGAACGGCCGGACCGCTACGCGCTGATGTTCTTCAAGCTCGACGACACCGACGTGGCGCGTCGCTCGATCGAGCTGAAGGCCGCGCGCCGCGACGCGCTGGATGTCTGCCGGCGCGTGATCGCGGCCGGCCAGGCCAGCGGCCACCTGCCGGACCGGGTCGACCCGCTGACCGCCGCCCATCTGTTCTGGATCGGCGCCCACGGGCTGGTGTCGCTGCAGGTGGCCGGCCAGTTCGTGATGGGCCGGGACCTGCCGGCGCTGGTGCCAACGCTGATCCGCTGCCTGCGCGCCGGGCTGGAACATTTCGACGAGACGCCGGCATCACGGCGCGCCACTGCTTCCGAGGAGATACGCCATGTCGCAACCCACGCCGCTGCCGGTGAT
This sequence comes from Gammaproteobacteria bacterium, assembly GCA_026398815.1. GTDB lineage: Bacteria > Pseudomonadota > Gammaproteobacteria > Nevskiales > Nevskiaceae > Nevskia. The sequence goes on along the minus strand of JAPLSA010000004.1, from coordinate 17,670 downwards.
GATCCCGATTCCCCGGCGCATCCCGTTCGCGTTCCCCGATGACCTGAATCCGCAGTGGAAGCCGGGTGATCCGGAATTCACCGCGATGGTCAACGGCGCCTCGCTGGTGATGCCGTATCTGGAGCCGTTCCTGATCCGCACGATGCGCGAGGCGCTGCCGCAGGTGGCAGACCCGGCCATCGCCGAAAGCGGCCGTGCCTTCAACACCCAGGAGCAGCACCACTACCAAGCGCACCGCCGGTTCAACGAGCTGCTGAAGCGCAGCCGCTATCCGGAGCTGGCGCAGATCGAGGCCGACATGACGGCGTCGTACGCACGGCTTGCCAAACGCTCGCTGCGCACGCGGATGGCCTATACCGCCGGCTTCGAAGCGATGACGCTCGGCGTCACCCGCTGGCTGGTCGACTACCGGCAGCCGCTGTTCGGCGGCGCCGACAGCCGCGTGGCCTCGTTCATCCTCTGGCACTTCGTCGAGGAATCCGAGCACAAGTGCGTGGCCCACGATGTCTACCACGCGCTGTACGGCGGCGGCCTGGTCAACTATCTGGTCCGCGCCGTCGGCGTGCTGCATGGCTCGTTCGACGTCATGTGGTACTCGATGCGCGGCTACCGATTGATCCTGAAGAAAGAAGGCCTGTGGTTCCGGCTGTCGTCACGGCTGCGGCTGGCGCGCCGCCTCGGCAGCTTCGTCCGCCACGTCAGCCCCTACCTGCTGCGCGCGATGCTGCCCGGCCACGATCCCCGCCAGGAAGCCAATCCGGTCTGGGTCGATGACTGGATCGCCGGCCACGCCACCGCCGCCCAGGACGAACCGCCGCTGCTCGACACCCTGCACCCGGACATTCCCGTGCCGTTCGCGCCCCCCCCCGCAGCCACGTCGGCCCGCCTGCCCGCATGACGCCGACCGACCCGCTCCGGCCGCTGCGCCGCCTGCTGATCGGCCACGGCGCGCTGCTGATCTTCACCGGTGGCGTGATCGGTTTCGGCTTCCTGTTCCACCTGATCGGCGCGATCAAGCTGTGGCCGTTTCCCGGGGTCATCGAATTCCAGATGCCCGGCAGCTACAAGGCCTGGCGCATGTCGCATCTGGAAGCACTGCTGAACGGCTCGATCATCTGGCTGATCGCCGCCTTGCTACCGCAGCTGCCGTTCACCATCACCGGCCTGCGGCGCATCACCTGGGGAATCATCTTCACCGGCTGGACCCTGGTCGCCGGTTCGATGTGCGACGCGCTGTTCCCGGACAGCCGCGGCCTCGCCGCCAACGCGCTGCTGACCAACAACATCGCTTTCGGCCTGTTCTACGTCGGCATCCTAGTAGTGATGGCGATCCTGGCGCTGATCGCCTGGCGTTCACTGCGACCGGAGCCCCGGTCTTCGTGAGCAGCCTGCCAAGTCGCACCGAGCGCGGCCGGCTGATCCTGCTGATGCACGGCGCGGCGATCGGCGTGATCGGCCTGGTCTCCGGCTTCGGGCTGGTGTTCGCGATTCTCGACGCCTGGCATGTCTGGCCCGTGACCTTGCCGATCACGCTGTCGGTGCCCGGCAGCGAACATGGCTGGCGCGTCGCCCATGTGGCCGGCGTGCTCAACGGCATGCTGATGATGCTCGGCGGCCTGGCGCTGGTGCCGACCGCGCCCGGCCCGGTGGCGCAGCGCTGGATCGTCGGCGGGCTGGTCTGGACCGGCTGGGGCAACACGGTGTTCTTCCATCTGGCCAACGCGTCCAGCAACCGCGCGCTGTCAGCCGGCAGCACCCGGCTGGGCGAAGCCGATCCGGCCGGCATCGCCGGCTATCTGATCGGCGCCAGCACCATTCCGTTCACGATCATCGCGCTGGCGCTGCTCGGGCTGGCCGCAGCACGCCAGTTGCGGCAGCGCTGACGGCGGAGCCGCGTGACTTCAGCCGCCAAGCACGTCGCGCAGCGCAGCGTCCAGCGTCGGGAAGCGGAACCGGAAGCCCTGATCGAGCGCCGCCTGCGGAATTACCCGCTGGCCGCTCAACAGGATCTCGGCCATTTCGCCGACGATCAGCTTCAGCGCGAAACCCGGCATCGGCAGGATCGCCGGCCGCCTCAGCACCCGGCCCAGCGTCCTCGCGAATTCGGCGTTGGTGACCGGTTCCGGCGCAGTGCCGTTGAACGGTCCGGACGCGGTCTCGCGCTCGATCAGGAAGCGGATCAGCGTCACCAGATCGGCGCGATGGACCCAGCTCATCCACTGCCGGCCGGAGCCCATCGGGCCGCCGCCACCGAGCCGGAACGCCGGCAGCATCTGCGCCAGCGCGCCGCCGCCGGCCGGGCCGCTCGGCCCGAGCACGATGCCGGTGCGCAAGGTGCAGACACGCACGCCAAGCGCCGCCGCCTTCAGCGCCTCGGCTTCCCAGTCGCGGCACAGCGTGGCGGAGAAATCGCCGCCGGCCGGCGCGCTTTCGGTCAGCATCTCGTCGCCCTGCGGGCCGTACCAGCCGATCGCCGAGCCGGACACCAGCACCTTCGGCCGCGTGCCCAGCCGGCTCATCCAGTCGACCAGCCGCCGCGTGGTGTCGATCCGTGAGGTCCGGAAACCCATCTTGGTCACCGGATTCCAGCGCGTGCCGCCGAGATTGGCGCCGGCCAGATTGACCACGGCGTCGACGGCATCGGCGCGGGCCAGGTCGCGGATCGCCCTGGCACCGTTCGGCACCCGGTTGCCGGACGAAGTGATCTCGCGCGTCAGCACCGTCACCGCATGGCCATCGGCCAGCAGGCTGGCGGCCAGTTCGCGGCCGATGAATCCGGTACCGCCGGTGATCAAGACATGCATGGCGCAGAGGGATCGAAAGATTTGCCGGACTGTATCGGAACCAGTCCGTCCGGCGTCACGGCGATCACCGCATCCGCCGCTTCGGGCCGCACCGGATAGCCGCCGGTGAAGCTGCCGAACGACGGCAGCACACCGATCCGCTGCGCGTGGCGGAACCAGAACACCGGCAGCCGCGCGGCGTCGCGCCGCGATTTCAGCAGCAGCACCGGGTGGAGGTGCCCGGCCAGCACCAGCCCGCGCGGGTCCGGTTCGGGCTCGTGGGCGAACACGAACGGCGGCTGGTGCCGGCGGCCAGCGATCCACTCGATCCGCCAGGCCGCCGGCAGCCGCTCGACCTGGCGATCGTGATTGCCGCGCACGGCGCTGATCTGCAGCCCGCCGTGGCGAGTGCGGAAGGCGTCGATCGCGGCCATCGCCGGCTCGTCCTGCGACAGCCGCGTGTGGAACAGATCGCCGAGCACCAGCAGCCGATCGGGCTGGTGCGCGGCGATCAGCGCATCGAGGCGGGCCAGATCATCGGACGTGGCGCCGCTCGGCACCGGCACGCCGGCGCGCCGGAACGCAGCACCCTTGCCCAGGTGGACATCGGCGACGATCAGCGTGCGCGCGGCCGGCCACAGCAGCGCGCGGTCGGCCAGCGGCATCAGGACTTCGCCCGCCAGTTCGATCGCGTCGCCCGGCGGACGGCCGGGCAGCGGCGGAATCGGGGTCATGCCGGGATCATGAAAAAGCCCTGACCGCCGTCGACGCTGCGCCGGCCCGGCGTATCGCTTCGAAGGCCTGCAGGCCTCACGCCGCGCCGAGAATCTCGGCGACGCCGATCGCCGCCAGCGCTTCGGCGTCGGCCAGCTTCAGGCGCTTCATTGGCAGGCCGTCGCTCGGCGACAGCGGCGTGCGGCGCAGGTCGTCGAGACCGAACATGGCGACGTCGACGCCGATCTCGCCGGCCTCGAAGCGCGCCAGCGGCACGGCGTCCTCGCGGCCATCCGGATAGCGGTAGTCGCGCTCGTCCTGCTCGAACGGAATGCTGCGGCTTTCGAGAAACAGGTCCAGCGTTTCCGGGCGATCGGCGAAGCCGTGGATCTGCACGCGGTGGGCGGCGGTGATCGCGCCGCTGACCGCCGCGCCGACCATGCGCGGATCGAACGGCTGCAGCAGCTTCATCGCCTGCACGGCCGTGCGGCGCAGCGCGATCAGGCGCTCGGCGTAGTCGCTGCCGCCGAAGATGCGCTGGTACTCGATCACGGCCGCCTGGATGCTGGCGTTGTCCGGCATCGCGCTGCGCGGCGACAGCCCCAGCCGCTGCATCGCCTTGTGCTTGGCGGCGCGGTAGTCGAGCACGTCTTCCTCGCAGACGATGCGCGCGCACTCCGCGATCAGCTCGCGGCCCGCCTCGCCGCTGCTACCGCCGCCGCGGGCCTTCATCAGAAGATGTCGCCGCTGGCGTCGTCGGCATTGCCGTACGGGTTGACGCCGTCATCCGCCGGCGGCACGTGATCGCTCTGCACCACTTCGTACAGCGCGCCCGGGGTGTCGCCGGACACCAGCTTGCCGGTGGCCGGGTTGATCGCGATCTCGGTCAGGCCGGGCGGCTTCGGCTGCTTTTCCTGCGGCACGCCCTTGAGCGCGGTCCGCATGTAATCGATCCACATCGGCACCGCGGCGCGGCCGCCGACCTCGCCCTTGCCGAGCGGCTTCGGCTGATCGAAGCCGACCCAGGCGACGCCGACCAGCGAGGCCGAATAGCCGTTGAACCAGGCGTCGGTCTCGTCGTTGGAAGTGCCGGTCTTGCCGGCCAGGTCGTCACGGCCGAGCGCCTTGACCTGCGGCGCGGTGCCGCGGGTGACGACGTCGTGCAGCATGCTGGTGATCAGGTAGTCGAGATCGGCCGACAGCACGCGCGGCGCGCGGTCCTCCTCGGCCACCGGCGGCGGGGCTGGCGGCTCGGCAGGCGCCGGCGCGGCGGCGATCACCTCGCCGGTCACCGGGTCGACCGGCGGCGGTGCGTCGCAGGCCGGGCAGGCGCGCTTCGGGCGGGCGCGGAAGATTTCCCTGCCGCTGCCGTCGCGGATCGAGTCGATGAAGTACGGATCGACCAGGAAGCCGCCGTTGGCCAGCACCGCATAGGCGCGCGCCTGCTCCATCGGCGTCATCGAGGCACTGCCGAGCGCCACCGTCAGGTCCGCCGGCAGGCGCGATTTCTCGAAGCCGAAGCGGGTCGCGAACTGCCGGGTGTATTCGATGCCGACCGCCTGCGCGACTCTCACCGACACCAGGTTGCGCGACAGCGCCAGCGCTTCGCGCAGCCGCATCGGGCCGCGGAACTTGCCTTCGTAGTTGCCAGGCCGCCAGTCGTCGTCCGGATTGACGCTGGAAGTGAACACCACTGGCGCATCGAGAAACACCGAGGCCGGGGTGTAGCCCTTCGAGAGTGCGGCGGTGTACAGGAACGGCTTGAAGCCGGAACCGACCTGGCGGCGCGCCTGGGTGACGCGGTTGAAGTTGCCGAGGAAGAAATCGTAGCCGCCGACCAGCGACTGCACGCTGCCATCGCGCGGGTCGAGCGCCACCAGCGCGCCCTGCACGGCCGGCACCTGGGTGAGCCGCCAGTCGCTGCCGATCTTGGCGACCCGGACGATGTCGCCGACCGCCGGCTGGCGCTTGTCGCTGAAGCCGGCCCAGGCAAAGGCCTTCTTCGGCAGCTCGACGATGCCGTTCTCGGTGATCACCCGCAGCAGTTCCGGCGTGTAGCCGAGCACCGCACCCGCCAGCAGCCCGGCCACCGGCGGCCGCGCCGCCAGCTGAGCCAGCACTTCCGGCGCTGCCGGATTGCCGGCCAGCCGGGTCCGCACATCAGCGGGCAGTTTCGCTTCCGCGCCGTTGTAGCCGTGGCGTTCCTCGTAGGCCAGCAGGCCGCCTCTGAGCGCCGCCGTCGCCGCCTGCTGGCGAACGCTGTCGAGCGTGGTGGTGACCACGAAGCCGTCGGTGTAGGTCGCCTCACCATGCTTGGCGAACAGCTCCGCGCGCACCATCTCGGCCACGTAGCGGCCTTCGACATCGACCTGGGTGGCGTGCTCGAACGCGGTGATCGGCTCGGCGACCGCCGTCTTCCAGGCGCCGTCGTCGATGTAGCCGAGGTCGTGCATCCGCCGCAGCACGTAGTCGCGGCGGTTCTTGGCGCGCACCGGGTTGCTCAGCGGGTTGTCGCGCGACGGCGCCTTCGGCAGGCCGGCGATCAGCGCCATCTCGCCGAGGCTGAGCTTGGCGACCTCGCGGCCGTAGTAGACGGATGCCGCCGCACCGACGCCATAGGCGCGATTGCCGAGGAAGATGCGGTTCAGGTACAGCTCCAGGATGGCTTCCTTGCTCAGCTCGGCCTCGATCTTCTGGGCCAGGAAGATCTCCTTGAACTTGCGCGAGAAGCTGCGTTCGTTGCTCAGGAATACGTTCCGGGCCAGCTGCATGGTGATGGTCGAGCCGCCCTGCCGCTTCTCGCCGGTCGACGCCAGGACCACCGCCGCGCGGGCCAGGCCGGCGACATCGACGCCGGAGTGCTCGAAGAAGCGGTCGTCCTCGGCCGCCAGGAAGGCCTGCACCAGCGGCTTCGGCAGCTGGTCGTAGCGCAGCGGCTCGCGCCGTTCGGCGCCGAATTCGCCGATCAGCTTGCCGTCCCGGGTGTAGACCCGCAGCGGCACGCCGAGACGGATCTCGTGCAGGCTTTCCACCGACGGCAGCTGCGGCGTCACCCAGGCCTTGATGGCGAAGAAGCCGCCGATCGAAAGGACCACCACCAGGGCCGCGCCGATCAGCGCGATCCGGCCAAGCAGGCTGCCGCGACTGCGGGTTTCAGGATTCAATCGGGAGTCTCGGTTGGGAGGCCGGAGCGCGAACGCGATCGCGCGTCGGCGCAGGCTGCGGGACAGGCCTTGCAGGCTTCGGCGCCGGGCGTTGCCAGCCGCCGTTCATCGCCTGCTTTAGGACTTCGATCAGACACTTAGAGACGGTTGCTCTCGTTGCGCCGTACACCACGTGGGCTATATTAAGTCCTGCCCCGGATGCCGTCATCCAGCCGGCTCGCGACACGGTTAAAGCAAGACAAGACCACGCCGATAAGGGCTGTTCAGCAAGGAATCACCGGGGGACGCGGCTCATGTCGATCAAACAGGCGCTGTTCGGGGGTGCCAGCCGCGAACTGATCGGCCTCGACATCTCGTCCAGCGCCGTCAAGCTGCTGGAGCTCACCCGGCGCGGCGATCGCTACAGCGTCGAATCATTTGCTGTCGAAGCGCTGCCGCACGGCGCCGTGACCGATCGCCAGATCACCGATCCGCGCGCGGTCGGCGAAGTCATCGGCCGGGCCGTCAGCCGGGCTGGCACCCGCAACCGGCAGGCAGCGGTCGCCGTCGCCGGCTCCTCGGTGATCACCAAGGTGATCGCCATGTCGGCGGCGCTGACCGACAACGACCGGGAGGAACAGATCAAGGCCGAAGCCGATCAGTACATCCCGTACCCGATCGACGAAGTGAACCTCGACTTCCAGGTGCTGGGTCCGTCGGCACGCGACCGCGACAACGTCGAGGTGCTGCTGGCCGCCTGCCGCAAGGAGCAGGTGGAATCGCGGATCGCGGCGCTGGAGATCGCCGGGCTGACGCCGAAGGTGGTCGACATCGAGGCCTATGCACTGGAAAACGCCTGCGAGCTGCTGACCCACCAGATGCCGGCCAACGGCGTCGGCAAGACGGTGGCGGTGGTCGACGTCGGCGCCTCGACCACCTCGCTGCTGGTGCTGCACGACCTGCAGAGCGTCTACACCCGCGACCAGGCCTACGGTGGCCGGCAGCTCACCGAGGACATCATGCGGTTCTACGGCATGAGCTACGAGGAAGCCGGCAAGGCCAAGCGGCTCGGCAACCTGCCGCCGAACTACGAAACCGAGGTGCTGAGCCATTTCGTCGCCGACATGGCGCAGCAGATCGATCGCTCGTTGCAGTTCTTCTTTGCCGCCGCTTCGCGCCACAACGTGATCGACCAGCTGATCCTCGGCGGCGGCTGCGCGCACATTCCGGGCATCGACGTGGCGATGCAGAAGCGCCTGCAGATTCCCTGCGTGATCGCCCAGCCGTTCGCCAAGATGAGCATCGGTGCCCGCGCCAAGCCGACGCAGCTCGGGCAGGATCAGGCGTCGATGCTGATCGCCGCCGGCCTGGCGCTGCGCGCCTTCGATCTCGACAACTAGGGCCGCACGCCAATGGCAACCCGGATCAACCTGCTCGACTGGCGCGCTGCCCGGCGCGCGCGGCGGCGCAAGGAATTCCTGACCATGCTCGGCCTCGGCCTCGGTGCCGGCGTGGCGCTGCTCGGTCTCGGCTATGTGACGATGACCGGCGCGGTCGACCACCAGAACCAGCGCAACGCCTACCTGACGGCGCAGATCCGCGATCTGGACAAGCAGATCAAGGAGATCGAAGAGCTGGAGAAGGTCAAGGCGAACCTGGTGTCGCGGATGAACGTGATCCAGCAGCTGCAGGAAAGCCGCTCGGCGACCGTCCACTTCTTCGACGAGATCGTCAACACGCTGCCCGATGGCGTGAACCTGGAATCGATCAAGCAGAGCGGCCAGAACGTCACCATCGAGGGCACGGCGGAATCGTCCGGCCGCATTTCCGCATACATCAAGAACCTCGACGCCAGCCCGTGGTTCCGCAACCCGAAGCTGGTGGTGATCAAGACCGGCGAGAAGAACAAGCAGCGCAACAGCGAGTTCACCTTGCAGGTCACCAACCTGACCAAAGCCACGGCCGACGGTGACGGCGGCAGCGCCGGAGGTGCGCCATGACGCTGGCGCAGGCCTATGCGGAGCTGCAATCGCTGGACGCCAAGAATCCGGGCGCCTGGCCGCGCTGGGTGCACGTGGCGGCCTCGGTGCTGGCCTTCCTGCTGCTGCTCGGCCTCGGCATCTGGACGCTGATCGTGCCGGAGTACGACACCCTGCAGGCCGCCGAAGGCCGGGAAACCACGCTGCGCAGCGAGTTCGAGAACAAGCAGAAGAAGGTCGCCGCGCTCGACGCCTACAAGGCGCAGCTGGACACCATGGAGCGGGACTTCGGCGCGATGCTGCGCCAGCTGCCGTCGAAGACCGAAGTGGAGAACCTGCTCAACGACATCTCCCAGACCCGCGTCGCCTCCAGCCTCGAAGAGGAACTGTTCCAGCCGCTGGCGGAGATTCCGCGCGAGTTCTATGCCGAGGTGCCGAACCGGATCGTCGTCACCGGCAGCTATCACGAGATGGGCGCATTCGCCGGCGGTGTCGCGGCACTGCCGCGCATCGTCACCATCGACGAGGTGGAGATCCGGCCGGCCACCGGCCAGGGCAGCCAGGCCCTGCCGCGCGGCAGCCTGCGGATGAGCGCGCTGGCCAAGACCTATCGCTATCTCGACGACAGCGAGATCGCCGCCCGGCCGGCCGTCGGCGCGGACGGCAAGCCGGTGCGCCGCAGCGCCTCGCGCAGCCGGGGCACGCCATGATCCGCCGGCCGCTACCGCTCGCGGCACTCGGTCTGGCACTGCTGCTGTCCGGCTGCAGCCGCGACATGCGCGACCTGGAAACCTGGGTCGCCGAGGTCAAGGCGCGCAAGAGCACGCAGATCGACCCGATTCCGCAGATGAAGCCGTACGAGGCCTACGCCTATGTCGGCGAGAACCGTCGCGATCCCTTCGCGGCCTCGTCCGGCGAAGGCCGGCCGAACGCTGCCGGCGAGCTGACGGCGCTGCGCCCTGACCTGAACCGCAGCCGCGAGCCGCTCGAGGAATTTCCGCTCGATGCGCTGCGGCTGGTCGGCGTCGTCACCTTCAATGCCCGCACCTACGCGATGGTCCGCGCGCCGGATTCGGTGATCCACCGGGTCACCATCGGCGATCACATGGGCCAGAACTACGGCCGGATCAACAAGGTCAGCGAAGCCGAAGTCCGGCTCACCGAGATCATTCCCGATGGGTTCGGCGGCTATCTCGAGCGCCCGGCGGCGCTGGCCACAACGGAATGAACCTGTCATGACCTGCCGTCCCGCCCTCCTCTTCCGAAGCGCGTTGCCCTGGAGCACTACGATGTCGACTCGAACCGTCGCGGGCCGGGGACCGCAGCCGAACGCCGGGCTGCCGAGCCGGCACTGGCTGCAGGCCACGGCCGGCTGGTTGGCCGCGCTGCTGCTGTTGGCGGTCGCCGCGCTGCCGGCGCGGGCCGAGCCGGTGCGCGCGCTGCAGACCATGGACTTCGTCGCGCTCGACGGCGACCGCGTGCTGCTGACGCTGACCTTGTCGGCGCCGTCGCCGGAGCCGGTGGTGTTCAGCATCGACAAGCCGGCCCGGCTGTCGATCGACCTGCCGGACACCGCGCTGTCGCTGGCCGAGCGCTACCGCAAGGTCAACATCGGCCAGGTCCGCTCGATCTCGGCCGCCGAGGCGCGCGGCCGCTCGCGGGTGGTGGTCGAGATGGCGGCGCTGACCGCGCATCGGGTGCGGGTCGACGGCAACAAGGTGTTCATCGAACTGGCCGGCCAGGGCGCCTCGCTGGCCGCCAGCCCGGTGGCAGCCACGCCGGCCCCTGCAGCGGCCGCCGTCGCGGCTGCAGCCGTGGCACCGGTGGCGCCACCGCGCCAGGGGCTGATTTCCAATATCGATTTCCGCCGTGGCGAGAAGGGCGAAGGCCGGGTGCTGATCACCCTCGCCGACGCCCGCAATGCCGTGGACGTCCGCGAGGAAGGCGGCAAGATCCTGGTCCGCTTCAAGGACACCTCGCTGCCGGAGCGGCTGGCGCGCCGCCTCGACGTGCTCGACTTCGCCACACCGGTGAAGTTCATCGACGCCGCCCGCGACGGCATCGGCAGCCTGATCACCGTCACGCCGATCGCCGCCGGCGACTTCGAGCAGGTCGCCTACCAGTCGGCCAACGTGTTCACGCTGGAACTGCAGCCGGTATCGCCGGAAAAGCTCGAGGAACGGCGCCGGCAGGAGCCGAAGTACACCGGCGAGCGCATTTCCCTGAGCTTCCAGAGCATCGACATCCGCTCGCTGCTGCAGATCATCGCCGACGTAGCCCAGACCAACATGGTGGTGTCGGATTCGGTCACCGGCCAGATCGCGATGCGGCTGCAGAACGTGCCCTGGGATCAGGCGCTGGACATCATCCTGCGCACCAAGGGCCTGGGCAGCCGCACCAGCGGCAACGTGATCCTGGTCGCCCCGCTCGACGAACTGGCCCAGCGCGAGAAGGCCGAGCTGGAAAACGAGAAGCAGAAGGTGCAGCTGGCCGCGCTGCGCTCGGAGATCATCCAGGTCAATTACGCCAAGGCCAGCGAGCTGGCGACGCTGGTCAAGTCGAAGGACAACTCGGTGCTGTCGGAGCGCGGCAGCGTCACCGTCGACGAACGCACCAACACGCTGCTGGTGCTGGAAACCCGCGAGAAGCTGGCGGAGATCCGGACGCTGGTGCAGCGCCTCGACATCCCGGTCCGGCAGGTGCTGATCGAATCGCGCATCGTCGTCGCCCGCTCGAATTTCCAACGCGACTTCGGCGCCCGGCTCGGCGTCAACGGCGTGCGCAGCCGCGACGGCGGCAACGGCGGGCTGGTGTCGGTCGGCGGCTCGGGCGAAGGCACCAATGCCACCTTGCCGGGCACCGGCGGCTCGGGCAGCGGACAGCCGACCATCGGCGGCGCCGGCGGCCTGCCGGTCACGGCGGGCGCGATCGGCGATCGCTACAACGTCAACCTGCCGGTGCTGAACCCGGCCGGGTCGATCGCGCTGGCCATCCTCGGCCGCAACTCGCTGATCGACCTCGAGCTCTCCGCGCTGCAGTCGGAAGGCAAGGGCGAAGTGATTTCCTCACCCAGAGTCATCACCGCCAACGGCAAGCAGGCGGCGATCGAGCAGGGCCGCGAGATTCCGTTCCAGAACGCGACGTCGTCCGGCGCCACCGCCGTGCAGTTCAAGAAGGCGGTGCTGAGCCTGAACGTGACGCCGCAGATCACGCCGGACAACCGGGTGATCATGGACCTGGCGGTGACCAACGATTCGCAGGGCGCCAATGTCGCCCAGAGCGGCGGTGGCTCGGCGCCGGCGATCGACACCCGCAAGGTGACCACCCAGGTGCTGGTCGACAACGGCCAGACCGTGGTGCTCGGCGGCATCTACGAGCAGACCTCGAACGACAGCGTCACCAAGGTGCCGCTGCTCGGCGACGTGCCGCTGCTTGGCGCGCTGTTCCGCACCAAGAGCAAGGTGCAGAACAAGACCGAGCTGCTGATCTTCATCACGCCGAAAATCCTCAGCGAAGGCCTGAAGGTAAACTGAGCGCCCCGTCGAGGCTCGCCCGAGCCCCGACATTCCTCATGGCGTGGTGTCCGGGCCGGTGAGCAACAAGCGCAACATCTACCTCGTCGGCCCGATGGGTGCCGGCAAGACCACGGTCGGCCGGCGGCTGGCCGAGGCGCGGCGCATGGAGTTCATCGACTCCGATCTGGAAGTCGAGGCGCGCACCGGCGTCAACATCGCCTTCATCTTCGAGAAGGAAGGCGAAGCCGGCTTCCGCCGGCGCGAACAGGCGGCGATCGCCGAGCTGGTGCAGCGCGAAGGCGTGGTGCTGTCGACCGGTGGCGGCGCCGTGATGAACCCCGATTCCCGCGCCCTGCTGGCGGCCCACGGCTTCGTCGTCTACCTGCACGCCAGCGTCGATCACCAGCTGGCGCGCACCGAGCGCACCGACAACCGGCCGCTGTTGCAGGTCGGGGATCGCCGTGACACCCTCCTCCGCCTCTTCACGCTCCGCGATCCTCTTTATCGTGAAATCGCCGACCTCGTCGTCCACACCGATGGACGCAATGCCCGAGCTCTTGCCCGCGAGATCGAAGACCACTTCGTCCGTCCGGTCGCCACGCCGGCATCCTGAGGCTGCGCGCCGGCGGCTGCGGGTCGAGCTGGGCGAGCGCAGCTACGACCTCAACATCGGTGCTGGCCTGCTGGCCGACCCGGCCTCCTATGCCGAACTGCGCGGCCGCACCTTGCGCGTGGTCACCGACGTCAATGTCGCCGCCTGCTATCTGGACCCGGTGCTCGACGCCCTCGGTCTGACCCGCGAGCACGCCTGCGTGCTGCCGGCCGGAGAACTGCAGAAGACCTGGGCCAATGCCGAGGAAGTGCTCGACTGGCTGCTGGCGCAGCGCATCGCCCGCGACGGCGTGCTGATCGCCCTCGGTGGCGGCGTGATCGGCGATCTGACCGGCTTCGTCGCCTCGATCTACCAGCGCGGCATCGCCTTCGTGCAGATGCCGACCACACTGCTGAGCCAGGTCGACTCCAGCGTCGGCGGCAAGACCGGCGTCAACCATGCGCGCGGCAAGAACCTGATCGGCGCCTTCCACCAGCCGATCGCGGTGTTCGCCGACACCGACACGCTGAACAGCCTGCCGCCGCGCGAGCTGTCGGCCGGGCTGGCCGAGGTCATCAAGTGCGCGATGCTCGGCGATGCCGGCCTGTTCGCGCGGCTGGAACGCGACATCGATGCGCTGCTGGCGCTCGATGCCGTCGCACTCGCCGAAGCCATCGAACGCTGCTGCGCGCTGAAAGCGCGGATCGTCGCGCTCGACGAACGCGAGTCGCTGGCCGGCGGCCCGCGCACCCTGCTGAATCTCGGCCACACCTTCGGGCATGCGGTGGAGACCTACACGAAGTACGAAACCTGGCTGCACGGCGAAGCCGTCGGCCTGGGGCTGGCGATGGCTGCGGATATGTCGACGCGCCTCGGCTGGCTGAAGGCCGAAGATGCCGAGCGCTGCGTTCGTCTGGTCGAACGCGCGCGGTTACCGATCCGGCCGCCGGCCGGCATGACGCCGGACGACTTCCGCAGCCTGATGGCGCGCGACAAGAAGGTGGCCGCCGGCAAGCTGCGGCTGGTGCTGATGCGCTCGCTCGGCGAAGCGGTGACGACCGCCGATTTCGACGCCGCGGCGCTCGACGCCACGCTCGATCATTTCTGCGCCGCCGCCTCGCCGATCGCATGACGCTCGCGCCGTACGCCGCACGGGAAGACCGTTCGCGCGGCCGGCGCCATCCGGAAGCGCCGCCGCAGGGACGCAGCGAGTTCCAGCGCGACCGCGACCGCATCGTCCATTCCTCGGCGTTCCGGCGGCTGGAATACAAGACCCAGGTCTTCGTCAGCCACGAAGGCGACCTGTACCGCAACCGGCTGACCCATTCGCTGGAAGTCGCGCAGATCGTTCGCAGCCTGGCGCGCGGCCTGGCGCTGAACGAAGACCTGAGCGAAGCCATCGCGCTGGCCCATGACCTCGGCCACACGCCGTTCGGCCATGCCGGGCAGGACGCGCTGGACGACTGCATGAAGCCCTACGGCGGCTTCGAGCACAACGCGCAGAGCCTGCGCGTGGTCGACGAACTGGAAGACAAGTACGCCGAGTTCACCGGCCTGAACCTGAGCTTCGAAACCCGCGAAGGCATCCTCAAGCACTGCTCGCTGACCCGGGCGACGACGCTCGGCGATGTCGGCGAACGCTTCCTGCGCCGCCAGCAGCCGAGCCTTGAAGCGCAGCTGACCAACATCGCCGACCAGATCGCCTACAACAACCACGACGTCGACGACGGCCTGCGCGCCGGCATCCTGAGCATCGAGCAGCTGCTCGACGTGCCGCTGTTCGCACGTTTCCACGGCGAAGTCACCGCCCGCTACACGGCGCTGACGCCGCGCCAGCTGCGGCACGAGACGATCCGCCGGATGATCAATGCGCTGGTCATCGACCTGCATGGCGAGACGGCGCGGCGACTGGCCTCGGCCGAGCTGCCGGACGTCGACGCCGTGCGCGCCTGGCCGGAAACGCTGGTGTCGTTCAGCGAGGGCATGGAGCGCGACAACCGCGAGCTGAAGCGCTTCCTGTTCGAGCACCTGTACAAGCACCACGCCGTCTACCGGGTGATGTACAAGGCGCGCCGCATCGTGCGCGAACTGTTCGAGGCGCTGTTCGGTGATCTTCGGCTGCTGCCGCCGGAGTTCCAGGCCGCTGCCCTGAAGGCCGACGACGATGCCAGCCGCGCCCGGGTGGTCGCCGACTACGTCGCCGGCATGACCGACCGCTACGCCGCCGACGAGCACGCGCGGCTTTACGACTTGCGGCAACTGCGATGAGTACACGTGCTCGCCTGGCAATCGCGGTCGGTCGTCGACTCGCCTCGGTCGCACCCGCAAACAGCACGCGGGTCCCGCTCCCGGGTTCGCGCCGCCACCGGTACGCGGCAGACGAACACGCTCGCCTCCACGACCTCCAGCAACTGCGCTGAACGGCCACGCCCATGGCCCGCCTGCCGCGCCTCACCGTTCCGGACTACCCGCACCACATCATCCAGCGGGGCAACAACCGTCAGCCGGTGGTCGTCGACGATGAAGACCGCGAAACGCTGCTCGGGCTGATGGCCGAGTCGGCGGCGCGGCACAAGGTGGCGATCCACGCCTGGGTGCTGATGGACAACCATTTCCACCTGCTGGCCACGCCGGCCACCGACCGCAGCCTGCCGCAGATGATGCAGGCGGTCGGGCGCCGCTACGTGCAGCTGTTCAATCGCCGCCATCAGCGCACCGGCACCCTCTGGGAAGGCCGCTACCGCGCAACGCTTGTGCAGACCGACCGCTATCTGCTCGCCTGCATGGCCTACATCGACCTCAATCCGGTGCGCGCCGGAATGGTGCAGCGGCCGGCCGACTACCGCTGGTCGAGCCATCGGCACTACATCGGACAGACCCAGGACCGCCTGGTGACGCCGCATCCGCTGTGCTGGGGGCTGGGCAATACCCCGTTCGCCCGCGAGGCCGCGTATGCCGATCTGGTGCAGCAGGGCATCGCCGTCGACCAGCAGCGCGCGCTGACCGACGCGACGCTGAAAGGCTGGGCGCTCGGCGACGGTGACTTTCTCGGCGAACTGGAAGCAAAGGCCGGTCGTCGGACGGCGCGGGCCCGTCCCGGGCGACCCATCTCGCGAAAATCGACCGATCTGCAGCGCTGATCGGCCGGAAATCCTCAAGTCAATCGGGCGCTTATGCCCGATTTTATTCTGTCCCCAATTTTTTGCAGACCAAAGTGAGACGCGCGTTAATGTGTATCTGACCCCAATTATTTTGGTGGGAGGTGGCTTGGCATTGATGTTGCGGCGCAGTACGCTCCCGTTCCCCGAAGACCTGTGAAAGGTTAGCCATGTCGCACGAGCCAGCATCCGCCGCCGAACGCCAGCACGCCGAAACCCACGGCCTGTACCGCAAATCCAACGAGCATGACGCCTGCGGCATCGGCTTCATCGCCAACATCAAGGGCGAAAAGGCGCACTCGATCGTCGAGCAGGGCCTGCTGATCCTGAAGAACCTCGAGCATCGCGGCGCGGTCGGTGCCGACCCGCTGATGGGCGACGGCGCCGGGATCATGATCCAGATGCCGGACCAGCTGTATCGCGAGGAAATGGCCAAGCAGGGCATCGAGCTGCCGCCGCTCGGCGAGTACGGCGTCGGCATGGTGTTCCTGCCGAAGGAAACCGCGTCGCGCATCGCCTGCGAGCAGGAAATCGAACGTGCCGTCGTCGACGAAGGCCAGGTGGTGCTCGGCTGGCGCGATGTGCCGGTCGATCTGACCATGCCGATGTCGCCGACCGTGCGCGCCAAGGAGCCGGTGATCCGCCAGATCTTCATCGGCCGTGGCGCGGACATCACCGTGACCGACGCGCTGGAACGCAAGCTGTACGTGATCCGCAAGTCCTCGGGACATGCGATCCGCGCGCTGAACCTGATCCACGGCCAGGAGTTCTTCGTGCCGTCGATGTCGGCCAAGACCGTGGTCTACAAGGGCCTGCTGCTGGCCGACCAGGTCGGCGTCTATTACCTCGATCTTCAAGACGAGCGCTGCGTGTCCGCGCTGGCGCTGGTGCATCAGCGCTTCTCGACCAACACCTTCCCCGAGTGGCCGCTGGCCCATCCGTACCGGCTGGTCGCGCACAACGGCGAGATCAACACGGTCAAGGGCAACTTCAACTGGATGCGCGCCCGCGAAGGCGTGATGAAGTCGGCCGAACTCGGCGACGACCTGAAGAAGCTGTACCCGCTGATCTACGAGGGTCAGTCCGACACCGCCTGCTTCGACAATGCGCTCGAACTGCTGGTGATGGCCGGCTACCCGATCGCCCAGGCGGTGATGATGATGATTCCGGAAGCGTGGGAGAACCACACGCTGATGGACGACGACCGGCGCGCGTTCTACGAGTACCACGCGGCGATGATGGAGCCCTGGGACGGCCCGGCGGCGATCTGCTTCACCGATGGCCGCTACATCGGCGGCACGCTGGATCGCAACGGCCTGCGCCCATGCCGTTTCATCGAGACCGATGACGATCTGGTGGTGATGGCCTCGGAATCCGGCGTGCTGCCGATCGAGGAATCGCGGATCACCAAGAAGTGGCGCCTGCAGCCGGGCCGCATGTTCCTGATCGACCTCGAAGAAGGCCGGATCATCGACGACGAGGAAATCAAGGACACCTACGCCAGTGCCGAGCCGTACAAGGCCTGGATCAACCGCATCCGCATCAAGCTTGATGAGCTGAAAGCCCTCGCCGGCCGCGAAGTGGCGCTGCCGGAACCGCCGGCCTCGCTGCTCGACCGCCAGCAGGCCTTCGGCTACACGCAGGAAGACATCCGCGTGCTGATGTCGCCGATGGCCGTGCAGGCCGAGGAAGCCACCGGCTCGATGGGCAACGACTCGCCGCTGCCGGTGATGTCAAACAAGCTCAAGCCGCTGTACAGCTACTTCAAGCAGCTGTTCGCGCAGGT
>JAPLSA010000007.1 GCA_026398815.1 Gammaproteobacteria bacterium | reverse complement strand
CTATTCGAGCTTCCTGCTGTTCGCCCGCCGCGCCGAGAAGAAGTACGGCGTGCCGGCGCGGGAAATCCTGATCGAGCTGGGCCGCCAGAAGATGGTCGGCGGACAGGAAGACATGATCGAAGACACCGCCATCAACATGGCTCGCGAACGCGGCCTGCTGGCCGCCTGAGGAGCACTGCAGATGCCGATTGCCCAGATCTTTCTCGTCGAAGGGCGTGACGAGGACCAGAAGCGTGCGGTCATCGAGAAGGTGACCAATGCGCTGTGCGAAGCGGTTGCCGCGCCGCGTGAAGCGGTGCGCGTGATCATCACCGAAATGCCGAAGACCCAGTTCGGCATTGGCGGCAAGAGCGTCAAGGATCTCGGTCGCTGAAACGCTGAGCAGTCGCGCCGACCCGGCTCAGGCCTTGCCTGCCGGGTCGGCCTGCGACTTGTCACTGCCTCGTGCGGCAGAATGCGCCGCGACTGTCGCCGTTCGGCGACAGACTGAAAACGAACGGACGCAGGGCGCTTGCCCCTGACGAACCGCAGGCAGAGGAGGACGCGACCATGGCGTCATTCGGCACGACGCTGGCGACCAAGCTGATTCCACCGGCCAAGCGAGGGGCGCTGATCGAGCGCCCGCAGCTGTCGTCGCGAGTGGGGCAGCTGGCCGACTACAAGCTGGTGCTGGCCTGTGCGCCGGCCGGCTACGGCAAGACCAGCGTGCTGGTGCAGGCCTGGACCCAATACCAGGCCGCCGGCCGCAGTGTCGGCTGGATCAGCCTGGACGAGGGCGACAAGGATCTCAGCACCTTCGTCACCTACTGGGTCGACGCGGCGCGGCGCGCCGGCCTGCGCTTCGGCCAGACGCTGTCGGCGGTGATCAGCACCGGTGCGACCTTGCCGACCGATACGCTGCACGCGCTGGTGCTCAACGAGCTGTCGACGCTGGAACGCGATTTCTACCTGTTCCTCGACGACTACCACCTGATCAGCGACGCCGGCATCCGTGCGCTGATCAATGCCGTGCTGCTGTCACCGCTGCATCGCGTGCACCTGCTGATCTCGACACGCACCCACAACGAACTGCCGGTCGGCCGCTTGCGGGCGCTCGGCGCGATCCACGAGTTCGAGATGGCCGATCTCGCGTTTTCCGAGCGGGAGGTCGGCGAGTTCGTCGGCCGCATCAGCGGCGTGCCGCTGAGCCAGGCGCAGATCACCCGGCTGCGCAGCGGCACCGAAGGCTGGGCGGTATCGCTGCAGATGGCCGGCATCGCGCTGCACGGCAGCAGCAATGTCGACCGTTTTCTCGACCAGTTTTCCGGCGAGCACCGCAGCATCGGCGACTTCCTCGGCGAAGAAGTGTTCCGTCGCCAGCCGCCGGACCTGCAGGCCTTCCTGATGGCCACCGCGCTGCTGCGCCGTTTCAATGCCGCGCTGGCCAATGCGCTGCTCGGGCGCGACGACGGCGCGGCGATGATCGAGGAGATCGAACGCCGCAACCTGCTGGCGTTTTCGCTGGATGCCGAGCGGCGCTGGTTCCGTTACCACCACCTGTTCTCGGATTTCCTGCGCCGGCGCCTGCACGACCAGCATCCGGCCGATGTCGCCGGCTATCACCAGCGGGCGTCGGACTGGCTGGCCGAGCATCACTTCATGACCGATGCCATCGAGCATGCCTTCAGCGCCGGCAACATCGAGCGCAGCGGCTACCTGCTGGACATCGCCTGCGACGAGCTGTTCGCCGCCGGACAGACGATGACGCTGATGGCGATGTCGGCACGGTTGCCGCGTCCGCTGCTCGATCGCCTGCCGCGCCTGCAGCTGGAGCGCGCCTGGCAGAACGTGCTGCTGTGGCGTTTCGACGATGCCAAGGCCGAGCTCGACTGCGTGCGGCTGGTGCTGCAGGAACGCCGTCTGGCCGCCAGTCAGCCGGACGATGCCGATCTGGTGTTTCTGGAAGCCAAGCTGGCCCACCGCGAGCTGATGCTGGCGCTGCTGTCGGACGACATGCCGGTCACGGCGAAGCTGTCGCAGCGCTGGCTGCAGGAAGGCCGGACCCGTGATCCGTTCATGTGCGCGTCGACCGGTTCGGCGGTGATGGCGGCACACCGCGAGCTGTTTCGCTGCGAAGGCGTGGCCACTTCGGCGCGGATGCTGCACGACCGTTTCGTCGAAAGCGGCGCACGCTATGGCGTCGTCTTCCACCAGACCATCGCCGGCACCACCTTCGCCGCGCGCGGCGATCTGGATCGCGCCCAGGACGCCTACGAACTGGCGCTGCAGGCTGCGGTGGAGCTGCACGGCGAGCACTCCGCGCTCTACAACATGCCGGCGCTGATGCTGGCCGAACTGCATTACGAGCGGAACGAGCTGCACCTGGCGGAAGAGGCGCTGGCGCAGCGCGAAGTCGATTCCGAGCTGGGCTTTGTCGACAACCTGATCGCCGGCTTCCTGACCTCGGCCCGGCTGATGAGCCTGCGCGGTCGCCGCGCCGAGGCCGATACCCTGCTCGAGGAAGGCAACTGGCTGGCCACCGAGCGCGGCTTCCTGCGGCTGCATGCCGCGCTGCTCAACGAACGCCTGCGCCTGCGGCTGCTCGATGGCGACCTGCGCGGCGCGCGGGCGCTGTTCAACGGCAGCACGATGAAGCCGCCGCCATCGCCGGTGACGCCGGGCGACAACGCGCTGACCCGCGAGCTGCTGATGATCTTGGCGCTGGCGCGCCTGCAGCTGGCCGAAGGCGATGCCCGTAGCGCCGCGCTGCTGCTGCGGCCCTGGTACGCCCACGCCCGCAGCCGGCATTGCCACCGGCTGGCCATTGCCACCGGCGTGCTGCTGGCCCGGGCGCTGGCGGCGACGGCCGACCGTCGAGCCGCGCAGCGCTGCCTGCTGGAATGCCTGCAGCTCGGCGAGTCGGGTCGATTTGTCCGCAGCTTCGTCGACGAAGGGCCGGAACTGCTGGCGCTGCTGGCTGACCTGCGCGCGGCCGATGGCGCGCCGGCGGCGGCGATCGACGAGGGCTATCTGGCGGCGATCGTCCGCGGCGGCGAAGGGTCGGAACGGCGCCTGCCGGCGGCCGACCGGGAAGCCGATGCGGTCGGCAACGAACTGCTCAGCCCGCGCGAGATGCAGATCCTGGCGCTGGCAGCGCAGGGCAACCAGAACCACGACATCGCCGAACAGCTGTTCCTCGCCGACAGCACGGTGAAGTGGTACTGGCAGCGCATCTTCGACAAGCTCGATGTGCGCCGCCGGCCGGATGCCATCAAGCGCGCCCGGCAGAACGGCTGGATCGCCTGAACGCGGCGATCAGCGCCAGGCAGCCGGGGTCTCGATGGCCGCGTGGGTCCGGCACTGGCGCGGGCCGACGCCGTAGCGCTGCTTGAAGCTGCGGCTGAAGCTGCTGGCATTGCCGAAGCCGTAGTCGAGCGCGATCGTGGCGATCTTCCGCTGGCTGTGGTGGGCGTCGCGCAGCAGCTGCCGGCAGTGCTCCAGCCGCAGGTTGCGGATCACCGCCGCCGGCGTCAGCCCGTGAGCGTCGAACAGGTAGAACAGCGCGCGGCGCGACATGCCGACCTCCGTCGCCAGCCGGTCGCCGTTCAGGCCGGGCGCGCCGATGCGGGTCAGGATCAGTTCCAGCACCCGTAGCAGCCGGCCGTCGGGTGGACCATCGCCATCGGGCACGCCGGCGGCCCGCAGCAGCTGCCGGTGACGCTGTTCGGTCTGCAGGTCCTGGACGCGCGGCGCCGGCCGGAGCTGCTGCCAGCGGTCGCGGATGGTTTCGTCGAAGCGGAACTGTTCCGGCCAGGTGCGGGCGATCGGCCGCAGGCTGCGCAGCAGGTCGTCGAGCAACTGCCGGCCTTCGACCGCCGCCAGCAGGCGTTCGCGGAATGCCGCGTGTTCGGCGCTGGACCAGACCGGCGCACCCAGCGACAAGCCGGTGAACCAGCGAAAGCGCAGGTCGTAGTGCAGCTGTTCGAGCAGCCGCCGGTCGCAGTCGATGGCGTACAGAGGCTGCAGCAGCAGGCCGCGCAGCAGGCGCTCGGCGCCAAGCGCGCGGTCGTCGGCCAGTTCGAACGCGGCCAGCAATTGCTGCGCCGCCGGTTCGCCGAGGCAGTCGCGGACTACCCGGTCGACCAGATGCAGCGGATGCTCGCGGCCGAGTAGCGGGCGGTCGTCGGCGATGGCGGTGTCGCCCGCCATCAGCGGGAACGGATGGCGGGCGGGGGATGGATCGCGCAACGGCTGTCGCATCGCCGCGCGATCGGTGTCGCGTGTAGTGACCGGGCTTGCCTCGGGCATGGGTGGCTTCCTCCTGTGTTCGCAGCCTGGCGGTCGCGTCAACCGCTCTTGTCGCGGATGTCGACCGGCCTTCGGGACCGGCGCTTCCGTTTGTGCGGCAGACACTGAGGATCGCGGCGACGGCTGTCACCCACCGCAAAGGTGGGTGTGCTCCGAGCCGCCCGTGCGGCCGGCCGGATCGGGTCTGTTCGTCGTTTCCCTCCTTATCGGCGGGTGTGCCGGCGGACGGAGGCCCTTAACGTGCCGACATCGGGAAACGCCGATATCGGGTAGTGCGGTTCGCCCGGCCAAGACCAACGACAGAGCGAGGAGTGCGAGACATGGCTGAAATCTTTCTGAAAAACGCCTGGTACTGCGCCGGGTGGGAGCACGAGTTCCACCAGGGCCGCAAGGCGATCATTCCGCGCAAGATGGCGGGTGAAATGGTGGTGCTGTACCGCAAGCCGGACGGCAAGATGGTGGCGCTGGAAGACCGCTGCGCCCACCGCCAGGCGGCGCTGTCGCTGGGCCGCAAGGAGGGTGGTTCGCTGCGCTGCATGTATCACGGCATGAAGTTCAACAGTGACGGCGTCTGCGAGGAGATCCCCGGCCAGACGACGATTCCGGAACGCGCCTGCGTGCGCAGCTTTCCGGTGGTGGAGAAGGACAGCTGGGTCTGGGTGTGGATGGGCGATCCGGCCAAGGCCGATCCGAACCTGATCTGCCACTCGGTCGGCCTCAAGGATCCGAACTGGAACCTGGTCAGCTCGCAGATGCACGTGAAGACCAACTACCGCTGGGAAATCGAGAATCTCGCCGATCTGAGCCATCTGACCTGGGTGCACGAGGCGACCGTCGGTGGCGATCCGGCCTACGGCCAGATCAAGCCGGTCCACACCATCATCCCGCGCGGTCTGCACACGCTGTTCTGGGTGCGTGGCGTCGACCCGACCGGCGCCGTGCGGCACATCTTCCCGGCCGGCACCAAGCTGGACATCTGCTTCGACATCACCCACACCGTGCCGTGCAACTGGATCATGCGCTTCCGTGCCTTCAGCGCCGGTACCAACACCGAGGGTGAGTCGAACGGCCAGCTGCTGGTCGACACCTGGACCTGTCAGGCAGTGACGCCCTGCGACGAGGATTCGGTCGACTACTACTACTCCTGGGGCGCAAGCAAGGAAACCGAGTTCCCGGGGCTCAGCGACCTGCTCGGCGGCACCCTCGACGAGGCCTTCACCGAAGACAAGATCATGCTCGAGGCGCAGCACATCCGGCGCAAGCAGAAGCCGGACATGAAGATGGTCAACATCGCGCACGATGCCGGCCCCGGCAAGATGCTCTGGGTGCTCGACAAGATGATCCGCGAAGAGAACCCGTCACGGCAGACCGTCGAATCCGCCTGATGACCGCAGGCGGGACGGCGTTCATCGCGAACGCCGTCCCGCCTTTTTGCTGACTGTCCTTCGAGCGATGAACCCACAAACCCTGTTGACCCTGCGCATCGACGCGATCCGCTGCGAGGCGCGCGACGCGCTGCTGATCGAATTGCGTGACCCCGCCGGCGACCCGCTGCCTCCGTTCACCGCAGGCGCCCATGTCGAGCTGGAAATCGAGCCTCGGCTGCGTCGCAGCTATTCGCTGTGCAACGACCCGTTGGAACGCGATCGCTACTGCCTCGGCGTCGGCCTGGCCCGAGACAGCCGTGGCGGTTCCCGGCGGATACACGACAGCTACCGCGTTGGCCAGCTGGTTCGGGTCAGCCAACCGCGCAACCACTTTCCGCTGTCGGCCGCAGATGGCGAGCGGCTGTTCATCGCCGGCGGCATCGGCATCACGCCGATCATGGCGATGATCCACCAGAGCCAGCGGGAAGGCCGGCCGTGGAAGCTGCATTACTGCGTGCGCAACCGGGTGCGGGCAGCGTTCTACGAAACCCTGCAGGCGCTGGCCCCGGGACGCGTGCACTTTCATTTCGACGACGAGCAGCAGGGCCGGCTGTTCGATGCCGACGCGGCCTTGTCTCAGGCGCCGGCCAATGCCGGCATCTATACCTGCGGCCCGGAGCCGCTGATGAAGGCCGTTGAGGCTGCCGGCTCCCGCAGCGGCCGCGCGGCCGACGATCTGCACTTCGAGTGGTTCTCGGCGGCTGCTGTCGATTCGGCCGCCGACAAGGCTTTCCGCGTGCTGCTGGCGCGCACCGGCATCGAGCTGCAGGTGCCGGCCGATCGCAGCCTGCTCGACGTGCTCGAGGAAAACGGCTGCGGCGTACCTTATGCCTGCCGCGAAGGCACCTGTGGCACCTGCAGGACCGAGGTGCTGGCCGGTGACTGCGAGCATCGCGATACCGTGTTGTCGGCAGCCGAGAAGGCCGGCAATCGCGCGATCATGGTGTGCGTGTCGCGCGGTCGTTCCGAGCGGATCGAAATCGATCTCTAGGCGCCTTTCGAGGCACTGTCCATGCTGATTTTGCTGCACCGCCGACAGCGTCATCACCAGGAATGATGCTTGGCAAATATCGAATATCACCAAGGTCGAATGACGCTGCTGATGGGATCGGGGAGACTGGCCGCGAGACAGAAGACCATGACGCGCCAATGGAGACGCGGCAGGCATCTTCGCCGGCACAGGAGGACAGTTCGATATGTACGATTCCCGCGACCTCGGGTTCATCAAGCATGGCTCGGCAACCAGGGCAGACGTCATTCCCGGTGCCGAGGATGTTCACCCGCTGGTTCACATCCGCACGCTGGTCGACGACATCTGCAAGGGGGCTGCGGTCGGTGCGGCGCGTTGCGCTCCGCTGATTCGTGCGGCCCTGCTGCAAGCCTTGTATTCGTTTCCCAGTCACGAGCAGCTGCTTGAACAGCTGCAGTACAACGCGCTGTACCGCTGGTTCGTCGGCCTGCGCAGTGATGAACTGCCGTGGCGCGAGAACGAGTATGCCGCAGCGATCGACACGATGGCCGGCGATGAGCGCGGGCGCGTGCTGTTCAATCGCGCCGTCGTCGAAGCCCATGCCTATGCGGCCCTGATGCCGAGCCGGTTCCGGGTCGACACCAGCCTGATCGAACGCTTCACGCGCAGCCCCGAGCCGACCCAGGCCGATGTCGATCGTCCGCGTGGCGACTCGACGCGCACCGGCCGTCTGGATCGCGCCCGCACTGTGATCCTGCGCCGCATCGCCGATCCCGCGCTGGATGCCGATGCCATTGCCGCTGAACTGTTCATGTCGCGCCGTGCGCTGTACCTGCTGTTCGAGCGTTACGGCCTGACGCCGACCCGCGCGATTCGCGAGATCCGGCTGGATTGCTGCATGCGCCTGCTGCGCGACGAACGCCACGGCCACCGCAAGATCACCGATATCGCGATGGATCACGGCTTCCAGCATTTCGCGTCGTTCTCGCGGCAGTTCAAGCAGCGCTATGGCATCTCGCCGAGCGCGGTGCGCGGTGCGCGTCAGCTGGTGATCGGCCCTCGGCGCGGCCCGATGCCGGATCTCGAACGAGCCGTAGCCTGCTGAGTTATTGCACGTAGTGCGCTGCAAGAATCGCCCGGCTTCGGCCGGGCGATGTCGTTTGGGTCGGGATGTTTCAGATGGGGGCGCGCGAGCTGCGTCGATGCAGCACGGGCGGCCGCCATCGACCGCCTGCGGATTCAGCTTCCGAACGGATGGAAGGGATCGGCGTGCAGATGGTCTTCGCTGATGCCACGGCGACGCAGCAGATGGACCGCGGCTTCGATCGCGAATGGCGAGCCGAACAGATTGGCCTGCCAGTTGCCCAGATGCGGAATGTCGGCTTCCAGCGCTTCGGTCAGCAGGCCGCGCCGCAGGCCGCGTTTCAGCGCGCCGTAGGCGACGAGCACATGCGAGGCACGCAGGTTCGGAATCCGCTCCAGCGCTGCCGACAGCTCGTCGAGGCAATAAACCTCTTCGCGGAGCAGGAAGCTCACGTAGACGTGGACCGGGTTCTGCAGCTTCGCCGCACCGATGCCGCGCAGGATCGACAACACCGGCGCCAGGCCGGTGCCGGAGGAGGCGACCAGGATCGGACCTTCATGTCGGTGCCGCAGCCAGGCCGCTCCGTAGGGTGCCCGCAGACGCATCGCGGTGCCCGGCTGCAGCCGTTCGGAGATGATCTGCCCGGCGCTGCCTTGCGGATGGATGCGGATGTGGAAGTGCAGTTCGTCGTCGGTCGGCAGTCCGGCCAGCGAGTAAACCCTCGAGAAGCCGCGGCCCAGTTCCAGTTCCACGAACTGGCCGGGCGAGAACTGCAGCCGGTCGGTATTGGCCAGTCGCAGCAGCCGGACGTTGTGGCCCAGCGGTTCGACGCCGAGCACCTGCGTGCGCAGGCGTCGTTGCGGATGGATCACCGGTTCCAGCGCGTCCGGAATCTCGATGGCGCAATCTTCGGCAGGCGAGCTCTGGCAGGCCAGCAGGTAACGCGTGCGGAAGCCGAATAGTGGCCTCGGTGGCCGGGACGATTCGACGACATTGCCGCGCAGCAGTTTGCACCGGCAGAGGCCGCAGCGGCCGTCTTCGCAGCTGTAGGAGATCGCCAGACCTTCGGCCCGCAGCGCCGGCAGGAACTTGTCGCCGGGCTTGATGCTGAGTACCCGGCCAGCGGGTTGGACGAGCACTTCCATCGGTCAGGCGCCTCCCGCGTTCTGGTCTGAAAACAGCCGGAAGATGAGCCGCCGCAGCCATTGGTTCGCCGGGTCGCGATGCAGGCGCGCGTTCCAGAAGATGTCGATCGAGACCTCGGGCAGTTCCACCGGATGATGAACGAAACCGATGCCGAACGGACGCCGCAGCATCTCCGCGAGACGCAGCGGAACGGTGGCCACGAGATCGGTCGATTCGAGAATGCTGCCGATCGCGTTGAAGTGCGGCACCGTCGCCCGGATGCGCCGTTCGATGCCCTTGCGCTCCATCAGGCGATCGATTTCGCCATGCCCGGTGCCTGGCGACACGACCACGTGCTCGGAGTTGGTGAAATCGGCGAGGCTGACCGTGGCCTGTTTGGTCAGCGGATGCTCGCGACGGAAGGCCAGCACATAGTTCTGTCGGAACAGGCGCTGCCGGAAGAAGCTGCCCTGCAACTGCGGCAGCAGGCCGATCGCGATGTC
Organism: Gammaproteobacteria bacterium; assembly: GCA_026398815.1. Lineage (GTDB taxonomy): Bacteria > Pseudomonadota > Gammaproteobacteria > Nevskiales > Nevskiaceae > Nevskia. The sequence goes on along the minus strand of JAPLSA010000007.1, from coordinate 48,748 downwards.
GATCCGGCCAGCTTCCATGTCGTCTTTCAAGGTCGAGGTCAGGCTGCGGGCGACGTTGATGCGCACGCCGGGCGCCTGCTGGCAGACCTGGGTCAGCAATGACGGCAAGAAGAACATCTCGCCGAGATCGATGAGGCCCAGGACGAACTCGCGCTGCGCATTGGCCGGATCGAAGTGCACCTGCTGGTTCATCGCCGCGCGAATCGAGTCCATCGCGTAGGCAATCGGCTCGGCGATCTGTTCGGCCAGCGGGGTCGGCAACATGCCCTGGGCGGTGCGCAGGAACAGCTCGTCGCCCAGCAGGCTGCGCAGGCGTTTGAGGGCGTTGCTGACAGCGGGCTGCGACACCCCGAGAGATTCGGCCGCGCTGGACACCCGGCGCTCGATCATCAACTGATGAAAGACCCGCAGGAGGTTCAGATCAATGTCATTGAGATTCATCGGTCTGGCAATCGAAGGATGCACATGTCGTCGCCCCGACCAGGGGCGCCCTTGCGTCGCAATTTGAGCAAGGCTTTGGATGTCAGCTTCGCGCGACCGCAGCCTTCAGTGTCTCCCGATATGCAGGCGTTGATCATTCAGCACGATGATGCCCTTCATCATCATGGTCCTATTGAACGGATAACTGGAGTTGCCGATGCTATAACGAACCCGGCACCCGCAGGATTCTGTCATGGACCGTAACGCGATTTATTCGACTCGCGCGAGGCCGCCAGATCATCGCAATCGGTGCGCGTCTTATCAAATGAGTGCCTGACCTTGCAGATCACGACCGCGGCCATCCAACCGGTTGCAGACCATGTCCGCTGAAGGCGGGGCGGCCGGCTATCGCATCCAGTTCGCCGAAGGCGGACCGGAATTCGCCTGCATGCCGGGTGACACCATGCTGCGCGCGGCCCTGCGGAGCGGCGTGAGCCTGCCGTATGAGTGCGCTTCCGGCGGTTGCGGGGCCTGCCGCGTGCAGCTGAAGAGCGGCGAGGTCGAGGATCTCTGGCCGCAGGCGCCAGGATTGCCGACCCGCAGCCGCGATCGCGGTTACCGGCTGGCTTGCCAGGTCCGCCCCCATTCGGACTGCACGATTGCCGTGCGCCTGCCAGCTGCCACAGAGCCTTCGGTGCGTCCGCGCCGGCAGCGGGCAAAACTGCTTTCGCGCGAGACGCTGACGGCGGACATGGCGCAGTTTTCGTTCGCCGCCGACGCAGCTGAGTTCCTGCCTGGCCAGTTCGCGCTGCTGAGCCTGCCGGGCGTCACCGGCGATCGCGCCTACTCGATGTGCAACCTCGCCAACAAGGACGGCGAGTGGCGTTTCACGATCAAGCAGATGGTCAACGGTGCCGGTGGCAAGGTGCTGTTCGACAACATGAACGTGGGCGACGAAATCGTGCTTGATGGTCCGTACGGCCTGTCGTACCTGCGTGCCAGCAGCCCGCGCAACATCGTTTGCATTGCCGGTGGATCGGGCCTGTCGCCGGTGCTGTCGATCCTCGCCGGCGCAGTCCGCAGCGGCCACGCCGAGCGGAAGTTGACGCTGTTCTTCGGTGGCCGCCGGCCTGCCGATCTGTGTGCCGATCACCTGATTGCCCGCGACGAACTGCTCGATGCTCGGTTGACGCGGCATTACGCCATTTCGGATCTCGAGAATTCCGAGGGTTGGGACGGCGAGCGTGGCTTCATTCATGAGGTCGCGCGTCGCCACATCGAGGCAGGTGGTGATCCGGCTGGCAACGATTACTACTTCTGCGGCCCACCGCCGATGACTGACGCGGTGCAGCGGATGCTGCTGGAATTGAAGGTTCCGGTGAACCAGATTTTCTACGATCGCTTTGTCTGATCGAACAGCGGCACGCGCGGACGTGCCGGGTAGAAGATGACTGAAGGCGGCGGGTGGCTGCAACAGCCGCCCGGTTGCGTAGAACAAGTCGATCGCGTATGCGTGAGTACGCAGCAGATGCGCCTTGACGCCTCGATTGGCGATGTCACGTGCCCTGTGGCTTCTTGAACGCTCCTCAGACATAGCCACCGACGCCTAGCTCGTCCGGTCCGGTCTGGCCCGCTCGCACCTCTTGATGCCAAGAACTGAGACGCCGGCTGTGTTGCCACCGGCACCAGTGATCGCTCGATTGACCGTTCGTGGTGGCCAGGGCGCAGCCCGCCGCCGAACGCGCATCGCCTGGAATCAGTGCCTGATGGCTATTGCGATCGCCTCGCGACACAAGCAAAAGCATGCCCGCGCGCTGATGACGACATGGCTAGCAAATGCCGATGACCCTCTGTAGCGGTCGTCGACCTCTGCAATCCGATTTGTTGACCTCGAAAAGAAAAGCCCGGCCCCACGTTGGCAGTGGGGCCGGGCTTTTGCTTGTGCAGCTTCGTCTGTTAGAGACCGAGCGACGCGCGGAACGTCACCGTGGCCTGCTTCGCGGCCTCGGCGGCGGCCGGTGACTCGGCCAGCGCGCTGGTGTAGGCGTCGATTGCAGCATCCGCGAGCGGCGTCCACTTGGCGATCCAGCCGCGGATCACGTCGGCATTGCCTTCGGTTTCCATCGCCAGCTTGACCAACGATGCTGCCCAGCGCCGGTGACGGGTAGCGTCGATCAGTTCGGCATCGGCCAGCAGGCTCATCACCAGGTCGCCATTGCGGCGGCCGATGTTGCCCAGCAGGCGCAGCATGCCTTCTTCGATCGCCGGCTTGGCGACCAGGTTCAGCGCGACGAAGCACTCGGCCCAGTCATAGGCCACGAGCGTCTTCTCCATCAGTTCGCGGAAACCCTGCCAAGCGGGGTCCTGCTCCCAGTACTGGCGTTCGTCCTTGCCGAAACCCTTGTCGGCAAACGTGCCTTCCAGTTCCTTCGTGCGGTAGGCGATGTGGCTCAGCCAGCGGAACGAGTCCATCGCCTGGAACGAGGCGCAGTTCTCGATGGTGCTCGCCGGCGCCATCTGAGCCAGGTAGGCCGACGCCATCTGCACGGTGTGCAGCAGGTAGCGGCCCGGCGTGTAGAGGCGAGCGAGGGTACCGGCCCACTGCGGGGTCAGCGCCTGGTCATGCTCACGGGCGTTGAACTGGTCGAACAGGCTGTAGACGTAGGTTTCCTGGCCGTCCTGCATCAGGCAGTAGGTGCGGTAGATCAGCTCGTCCGGGTCACGGAAGCTGTTCCAGTCCTTGTGCTTCAGCGGGCTGCCGTTGCGGTGCTGAACATACCAGCGATTCATGAACACGTTCGGGTCGAGCTCGTACGGAGCAGCCGATCCCGGGCGGTCGTTGTACTGGAGGTTTACCGAAACGATCTCGTATTCGCTCGGCTTGCGCCGGCGAGCCGCGAGATGGCTCCAGGTCTTGAGGGGCTTGAGAACTTCAACGTCGCTCATGGCAGATTCCTAGAAAGTCTTTTCGAAGTAGAAGCGGATGTACTCTTCGGCGTTGTCGATGCGTCCCGAGAAGGAGCTGAGCTCGACTTCGAGATCACGCATCTGGAACGGCTGTCCGAGCATTTCCTCGATCGTGGTGCGGCGCAGAATCATTTCGCCGTCGGTCGAGATCCGAACGTAAGCGACCTTGTCGTCGATCGCGATCACCCGTTCCGGGTTGTCCACTTCGGCGGCCTCGGCCACGGCCTTGGCCAGCGCGCCCTGGCGAAGCACGGGGCCGACGCGGTTGTTGAGATGTGCGGTGCTGATGTCCTTGCTGCTCACGGGCGGCCTCAGGTTGCGGAAAACAGGGGCTTGATGCCCTCGACCTGCACGAGCACCTCGCCGTTCTCGATCTTGATCGGGTAGCGTGCCAACTGCGTGTGGTCCGGGTTGATACCCTTGCCGGTATTTCCGCAGAAGCTCCACTGATGCGCACGGCAATGCACCATCTTGCCGTCGAACTTGCCTTCTACCAACGGAATGTCCTGATGCGGGCAAGCACCCTGGAACGCGCAGGGCTCGCCACCTTCCGGCCACACCACCAGCACTTCTTCGCCGTCGACCTCGAAGGCTTCCATTTCGCCTTCCCAGAGATCATCCAGCTTGCAAACCTTGTGAAATGTCATGGCGGATGCTCAGTGACGCGGCTCGCGAAGGTTCGCGGTCGAGCCTTCCCAGTAGATTTCGACGCATTCCATCGGGCGCAGGCCGGCATCAGCGACCTTGAGGTCGCGCGCAAACGGCTCGCTCGCACCCTGGCGACGCACTCGAAGCACGCCCGGACGGGCCTTCACCCGACGACCGACCGAATGCACGGCAGCCGCAGCGGCGACTTCATCCATATTGTTTTCGGTATCAACGGCAACCAGCTGGAGAACGAAGTCCTCCTGAAAATTCGATGTCAGCGGAAACAGAGCCATCGCGCCCTCTCCTCCTAAATGTGCGGTCGTGTTTGTTGTAGTTGACCTGAGCGGTCACCGGCGGGCAGCGCCCGCCGGTGACCGTGGCAACGTGCGGGATCAGCTGGCCTTCTTCAGGCGTTCGGCACGGACTTCTTCGACCCACGCGAACTTCAGCGCGTCGTCGCCCATCTCGCCCGGTGCCAGGCTCATGTACTTCAGTGCACCACCGAGGTCCGGCGGCTGGATCTGGCCATCGAGGAAGCGGTCGACCAGCGACTGGTGATCCTTGTAGCGACCCGGTTCCTGCTCGAACACCCAGCGGCAGCCTTCAGAGCAGAAGTGGTAGTCGCGACCAGCGTAGGTGAGCGGGAAGTCCCGCATCGTCCACTTCGGGCCCGGCGTGTAGTTGATCGGCAGCTGGCACATGTTGCAAACCACCGGCAGCGTTTCCGGCAAGGTCTTCGCCATGTTGCCTTCGAGCGCGTTTTCGGTGATGACGTCCCAGCAATGGCCCCAGGTTTCGTTCCAACCCGGGTACTTTTCTTCCAGCCACTGCCGCTCGGCCGGCGATACGCCTGCCGCCGGGTTCCACCAGACGGTCGGGCGCCAGAACCATACGCCGAGGTGCATGCCGTGGTGCTGTTCGTCGATTTCCTTCAGGAAGTTGTCCCAATACCACGGCTTGTCGAGGCCCAACTCCAGCAGCGAGCGCTCGAACTGGCCGACGATCCATTCCTGCATGAATTCCTTGAACGACTGCTTGCGATGCTCCAACGGCGTGTAGTAGTCCATCGCCGGGCCGGTCAGGATCGAGAACAGCTTCCAGGCGCGCCAGATCGAGATGTCGATCAGGCGCTGCGCTTCGGCCTTCTTGCCATTCTTGACCAGGATCTGGACCAGCGGGCCGCCGATCTGGGCGTGGCGCGATTCGTCGGTCTGGATGCTCGAGATCAACGACGAGAAGCTCCAGTCGCCGGCTTCGGCGGCGTCGGCCGCCAGGCCGAGGAACTGCATGTTGGTGAACCCGGTCTCGAACGCGAAGGTCAACATCAGCCCGACGCCGACTGCGCCACGCGTGACCATCATGTCGTCGAAGAAGTGGCGTGCGGCGAGCATCGCCCACTCGTTGGTGTCATAAGCCTTGAACGCCCAGTCGAACTGACGATCCTTGGAAACGTACTGGTGTGGGAAGAACAGCTGAATCTGGCTGTGCCGGATCTCGTCCATCATTCCGAACGTCGCCATATTGCGCATGCCCGGCGCGCGACCGAAGCGCACCATGCGGCATTCGGCGCTGGAGGCTGAGTACTCGCCGCGGGCAATGGCGCCGAAGTGCGACTTCAGCACCGCCAGCCAGCCCGGCGAGGCAGTTTCGTAGATCTTGCTGCGCTCGAGCGCCGCCTTCACCGAGTAGGCGCCGGCGTCCTTCTCGCGCTGGATCTTGACGTACTCCGGATACGTCGTCTTGTACGGCTCGTCGTACTCCTCGAATGCCTCTGCGGCAAGTCCGAAAGCGCAGGTCAGCTCTTCCGGAAACAGTTCCTGGTCGCTTACGTACTTCGGCGTCCAGTTGGTGTTCCGGGCGATGTCGTACCAGTCCAGCCGATTCAAAACAGTCATTGCGTACTCCTCCGTGCACAACGGAAACTTGCCTGGGGCCAGCCGCAACCCGCAGGGTCGTATCCGGATCGATAGTTGAGGTTCGAGTATCAGGTGGTGGGACACCCGCAGCAATGATCGCGGGGGCGATTTGCACGCGCCATCAGCCGTATTGCACACCGCGTCATGTCGCGCGCGGCAGACAGTGCAAGCTTCGTTACCGCAAGCGAGGGCAAACGCCGCTAAATGCCGGTTGCACGACGACTTGTTCGTGAAGCATGCGCCTGCGACGCCGCGAGTCAACGAGCGCCACCTGGTTCCTGAGTGACGCTGGCTGCCCCGCGTTTCGGGGAGACGTTCGCGTTATCACTCGACAACGTGGACGCACGCGCACCAGATAAACGGCGAATAGCTATCCGCCAGGGACCCGCGCAGGATACGAGTCACGCGGACAAGCGCTGCCAGCATGCCCTCCGGGGGGGTGTCAGGACAGCCAACAGAACACCGATTGAACGCGTGCGGGGCCAGGAGCGACCGCTGTTCTTCAAGGTGGTGCAAAGCGAGAAAGTTTGTGCAGTGCATCATCTTCGCGTTGTGCACTGAAGGACAGATGAATTGCACAAGTTGTCATGCAGCACGACGTGGGCTTTGAATAATCTTCAACTTGCGCGGGGTCGTTGCATCACGCCCTTCGACAATGAACAGGAGCCGGAATTCGGCCCAGCCCACAGTGAGGAGAGAACATGAGGAATCCACCCGGCAGAATGACTGGTCCGGCTGCGCCGCGGATCGTTGACCTGTCTTCGACTGGTTCAGGCCGGGACCTCGGTTCCGCAGCAATGCGAGAGGCCGGGGCGCACTAATGGATAGCTTCCGTTTTCGCCTTGCGGCTTGGATCGTCAACCGTCGCAAGAGTGTCGGCATCTTCTTCATCCTCGTCACCCTGCTTTTTGCGGGTGGTATCCCCCAGCTGGACATCCGCACGATCTTCCAGGACCTGCTGCCGACGGATGACCCGTTTGTCCAGGCCTACCGCGATCACCCGAACTTCGGTGATCCGCTGACCGTCACGATCATGCTCAAGCGGACGGACGGCAAGAACATCTACAACGCCGATACGCTGAAGAAGGTCTGGGAACTGACGCGAGACGTCGATCTCATCGAGGGCGTGAACCACGATCGAATCCTGTCGATCACCACGGAAAAGGCGACGTTCGCTGAAGCGACCGCAGAAGGCATCCAGATGATGCCGCTGATGGGCAACGAAGTGCCCACCGAGCCGAAGGATCTTGCCGAGCTTGAGCGTCGTGTCGAGCGTTCGCCGATGGCGCGTACCTACCTGGTTTCGGCCGATCAGACGGCAACGCTGCTGCGCCTGTCGTTCTTCGAGGACAAGCTGGATTACGGCGTCGTCTTCGGAAAGATCAACGAGCTGGTGGCCAACGCGACCGACGCCAACCACAAGTTCAGCGTCGTCGGCCAGCCAATCCTGACCGGATGGGTCTACCGCCTGCAGGGCCAGACTTACGCCATCTTCGGTGTGACGCTGACCCTGCTGGTGCTGGCGCTGGCGTTTTACATGCGGAACGTTACCGGCATCGTCGTGCCGGTGGTCTGCAGCTTCGTTGCTGCGATCTGGGGTTTCGGCATGGTCGGCTGGTTGCGTTCGCCGATCGAACCGTTGCTGATGGTGGTGCCGCTGCTGCTGGTGGCCCGCTCGTTCTCGCACTGCATCCAGTACACCGAGCGCTACTACGAGATCTACGCGCACATCCGTGATCGCCGGAAGGCATCCGAAGTCACGCTGGCAGTGATGATGGCGCCGAGCGTGCTCGGCATCATGACCGACGTGATCGCGATCTTCGTGATCGGCGTGGCGCCAATTCCGGCCATGCAGCGGTTCGCGCTGTTCTGCGGCATGTGGGCCGTCTACCTGATTCCGACCGGCGTGATGCTGATCGCGATCCTGCTGTCGTACCTGCCGCCGCCTAAGAACATCGACGCCATCGTCGGTGGCGAGCGCGAGAAGGGCATCCACAAGGTGCAGAAGATCCTGCTCAACGGGATGGCCAAGCTGACCTACGGCAAGCGTGCGGAGTACACGCTGATCGCGGTCACGGCGCTGACGACGGCTGCGATCATGCTGGCGTTCCGGATTGCCATCGGTAACCCGGTTGAAGGCAGCAACCTGCTGTGGGACAAGTCGGAGTTCAACACGGCGGTCCGCGATATCAACAACCACTTCCCTGGCGTCAACTCGCTCGAAATCATCTTCGAGCAAAAGGACCTGGAGAACATGGAAAGCCGTGCGACGCGCTCGGCGGAAGTGTACGAACTGTCGCAGGTGATCCAGAAGGCGGCGGAAAGCGCAGCCCAGCCGGCACGTGCGACGCGTTCTTTCTCCGACATCATGGAAGAAGTCAACCGCATCTACTCCGGCGGCCATCCGGCCTGGATGTCGATCGATCCGGATGAGGAGGCGGTGAAAGCGGCGGGCACATCGGTCGCCTTCGGCCAGAACCCGCTGAACTTCGCGGACATGACCGACTTCCGCTACCGGCATTCGACGGTGTCGCTGTTCTATCGCGACAACAAGCAGGATACGGTCAACAACGCGCTCGCGGTGGCACGCAAGGCAGTGAACGATGTCGGTCTTGACCACAACAACGTTCGCATCCGTCTGGCATCCGGCACGATCGCGCTGCAGGAGTCGATGAACAGCGTCGTGCAGCGTTACCACTGGATTCTGGTCGGCCTGTGCTGCGTGGCGATTTTCATCATCGCGACCTATGCCTATCGCTCGATTGTTGCCGCGATCATCCTGCTGATTCCGACGCTGCTGTCGAATTTCTACCTGCTGGCCACGATGCACGCGATGGGCATCGGTCTCGACATCAACTCGGTTCTCGTGACCGTGCTCGGTGTCGGCGTCGGTATCGACTACGGTATCTATCTGCTGTCGCGCATCTGCGAGGAGTACCACGCGCAGGGTTCGGACTGGGGCAGGGCGATCACGCAGTCGATGGTGACCACCGGCAAGGCCATCATGTTCACGGCGACCATCATGCTGGTCGGTATTCTTCCATGGTATTTCCTGTCGGATCTGAAGTTCATGGCCGACATGGGTCTGCTGCTCGCCGCGATCATGCTGATCAACATGGTGCTGGCGCTGATCGTTCTGCCGCTGCTCGTGTGGATCGTCAAGCCGCGGTTTGCAACCAGAACGGACCTGATGGTTGGTGAAGGCATTGATCTCTCGCAGTTCGAAGTCGGAGATCAGGAAAAGGCTGCACACCCCGGGGTGGGGCATGGCAAGGATGCGGTTGTCCTGGCCAATAAATAAAAAAGTTTGTCAGTACGCCGGTTTGTCGTCCCCGGTACTTGATCGGACGGTGAGAGTGCATTTGTCGCTCACAAGCGAAACGAGGAGATTTCAATGAGAATCAGAAAGTACGACGTAGATTATGGCCGTCGAAAGCTGATGGAATCGGTTGCATATGGTCTCGGCAGCGGCGTGTTGATGCCGCTCGACCAGCTGTATGCAAAGGAAATGGACAACATCAACAAGGCCTATCCGGAAGAGCTGACGTCGATCGAAGTCCAGAGCAAGGGCAAGGTCAAGGTTGGCGATTACATCACCAAGGACAACGTCGAGTACGTGAAACACCTGCTCGACCCGGGTGCGATCGAGCAGATCACCGGTCCGGAAGGCCGCAAGATCCGCATCAAGGCGCCGACGACCAACCCGCGTGACCTGGTGGCTGGTGCCTACTACGACGCGACCGTTGCCGACGTGAAATCTGGCCATCGCGCCAAGTGGGATGCCAACGGCAACCCGGTGGACGAGAACGGCAATCGCTGGCAGGGCGGTCTTCCGTTCGTCAACGCGAAGGACGGCAAGGAAGTCTGGTGCAACATGGGCATGAGCATCGGTCGTGCCGATGCGAACTGCTACGTGATCGAGCAGAAGGACTACGGCGCCGACGGCAAGCAGGAATACCACTACAACTTCCAGTGGGTGGAGCTCAACAGCACCGGTCGTACCGACCGCAAGGTGTTCAAGGGGCTCGATACCGAACTGCGTCGCCAGAGCGTGTACTTCGCGGCCGATCCGGACGTCCGCGGCACGTCGTTCCTCAGCGTCTGGGATTACGACCAGCGCAAGATCCCGGGCCTGTACGGCTACCTGCCGTCGTTCCGCCGCGTTCGCCAGTTCCCGGCCAACCAGCGCTTCGAACCGCTCGTTCCGGGTGCCGTCTGGTTCCTCAGCGATCCGTGGGCTGCCGGTGACCCCTTCCTGACCTGGGGCAACCACAAGATCGAAGAGCGCAAGCCAATGCTCGGTCCGTGGGCGTCGGAGTTCGAGCGTCACGACGACAACTGGGAGCCGCCGCGTCAGAAGGACAACCCGAAGTTCTTCGACATCGCCTACGAAATGGCGCCCGATGTCATCGTCACCAGCTGCGAGCCGACCGGCTATCCGCGTTCGCCGGTGTCCAAGCGTGTTGCCTATGTCGATGCCCGCAACAGCACGGCTGCCAGCAACATCCGTTACGACCGTCAGGGCAAGCTGTGGTCGAACTTCGAAATGGCCCACGGCCAGTTCAAGGGCGGCGGCAAGGACGGCAAGCGCTTCATCAAGAGCGCGGACGGTGTGAATCCGGGCTGGTCGTGGACCTATGTTCACATCTACGACTTCCAGAACCGCCGCATGTCGCTGTGCAACCACAGCAAGGGCGCCGCAGGCGTAATCGCCCGCTTCGACGCGGATCCGGAATGGCTGTTCAACACCTACTGCACGCCGCAGGCGCTGCAGGCACTTGGCCGCGCCTGATTTTTCCAGGCTGATTTGACCCTCCGTGTGGCGGCGGCTACGGCCGCCGCCATCTCTTTGATCCGGATATCGGTGGCGACTGCCATGAAGCGTTCTGCGCGCGTTAAATTTTTCGAACTCCTGATGCTGTGCGTGTGCACGGCATCGTTTTCTCCTTTTGCTCAGGCGAAGACCGGCAGCCAGGCGTTGACCCAGATGACGCCGCACGACCGGCTTTACGCCGTCGCCTTCGGCGGTGACGTCGGCGTTGCGGTCGGCCATGCGGGCCTGATCATGGAAACCACCGATGGTGGCAAGACCTGGTCGAAGGCTGCCGAGCAGCCGCCGACCAAGCTGGCGATGCACGGTATTGCGGTCGTTGGTAACCGCTCGATTGCCGTCGGCCAGAAGGGACTCGTGCTGATCCGCGAAGGCCGTGGTGCCTGGCGGAAAGTGGAGAGCGGTACCGAGGCGCGTCTGCTTCGCGTCGGCTTGAACAAGAATGGTGTTGCGATCGTCGTCGGTGCATTCGGAACCCTTCTGAAGTCGACCGATGGCGGCGAAACCTGGGCATCGATCGCCCCGAACTGGGCTGAGCTCTACAAGTCCGGCGATGGCAGCGACGAATTCTCGGCTGTGCGTGACGAGCCGACCAACTATGTCGTCAAGGTGTTCGACGACAACTCGATCCTGATCGGTGGCGAGTACGGCCAGATCAATCATTCGACGGACGGTGGCGCCACCTGGACCCCGGTGTTCCAGGCCGCGACCGACGCCAGCGGCACGATTCCGCCGACCATCTTCGGCATGAACGTCGGCGATGACGGTGTGGGTTATGCCTCGGGTCAGGACGGCCTGATCACCAAGACCACCGATGGCGGCAAGTCCTGGAAGCGCGTCGATTCCGGCTCGCTGGCCAGCTTGTTCGACATCGACACGACGGCAGATGGTCGCGTCATCGCCATCGGCATGCGCGCTGCCCTTGTCAGCAGCGACGCCGGAGCAACGTGGCAGCCACTCAAGGCACTGGATGTCAGCCTGAACTGGTACTCCGGTCTTTCTCGCGGCAGCAGCACGCCAGGGGATGAGCTGTTTGCGGTAGGACACAGCGGCAGGGTGCTGAGCCTCGCGCTTGGAAACCGCTGAGAACAACAAGTACGCAACTGAACTGAGGGGAGAACAATGAAAAAGCATTTGTCGCATCGCCACGCCTGGGCGTTCGCCGTTCTGGCGACCTATCTGCCGATGGGCGCGATTCAGGCTCAGGAAGAAAGCTTCCTTGACGGCATCTGGGAGCGCACGTCGATCAACACCGTGCTGCGTACTGACGCCGCCTACCGCACCACGGGCCGGCGCAACCAGTACAACCAGAATGGCGCGCCGTACCAGAACGTCGCCGTTGCACGCCAGGCCTATGTGCCGCCGACCCTGCTGCTCGGCGTGGGCAGTCCGGACGGTCCGTTCCCCGGCCTGCTGCCGGCCACCAACTGGAATGTCCCGATCCCGGGCATCAGCGACACCGTGCGCCGTAGCGATTTCATTCCGGATCGCAACCAGGAGCTGAACTACTTCACGCTCAAGGCTTCGACGGAAATCACCACCAAGTTCAGCGACAACTTCCAGTTCATCGCGCGCGTGCGAGCGCTCTTCGATCCGCGCCTGTACGACGGTTTCGACGCCGCCGAAGTGGCGCAGTTCCAGGGCGGCATCGCCGATGGTGGCGGCTACCGTGGTGACGATACCGGCCGGCCGAACTACTTCGGCGCCAAGGCGCGCAACGGCAAGAACATCAATCCGCTCGAACTGTCGAGCCGGAACTACATGGTCGACCTGCCGACACTGATCCTCGATTACAAGTACGACAACATCAACGTCCGCGTCGGCAACCAGCAGATTGCCTGGGGTCAGGCGATCTTCCTGCAGACCTTCGACGTGCCGAACGGCCTCGATCTCCGCCGTCATCTGGTCATTGATCGCGCGATCGAAGAATTCGAAGACGAGCGCGTGCCGAAGCTCTCGATCCGCGCCACGATGCAGGCGACCGACGAGATCGTTGTCGATGGTTACGTCGGCAAGTTCCAGCCGTCGATCATCACCAACCCGAACACCAGCTACAACGTTGCGCCGGCGCAGTTCTACAAGCCGCTCGACAACTACTACCTGCATAACTACGACTGGAAGATCGACTACGGCATGCGTGCCAAGGCCGACTACGGCAACTGGGGCTGGTCGGCGTTCGCGTCCAGCCGCTACAACCCGCTGGGTGCTTTCCGCTGGGCGAAGTCGGGCATCAACAAGGGCCTGACCGGTGGTTTCGGTGCGCTGGTCGAGACCGCGTACATGCTGAAGGTGCCGGGCTGCAGCCCGGAAGCCTACAACCCGTCGCTGTGCCGCAATTACGACAGCGTCGGTGCTGCGCTGGCGGAATCGCCGTTCACCGTCGGTCCGGCCGGTATTTACTCGGCTGACGAGTGGTTCGCCGCGGCAGGCAGCATCCGCCTTGCTGGTCTCGATGCGCTGAACACCGTGATCGAGGAATTCCCGGCGCTGCAGGACATCTACGCGTCGAGCGTCAACGACATCAACGAAGGCAAGAACCTGCTGAACACGTTCTTCCTCGGCGCCGGCGGCAGCTTGCGCGGCACCATCGAGCGTGAGTACTTCCGTGAAGAAGTGTTCGGCCTCGGTGGCAGCTACGTGACCTCGTCGGACAACGAGTGGCTGAACGAAATCATCCTGAACGTCGAGACGCAGTACACGCCGAAGCGCGTTTACACGGCGCCGAGCCTGAGCGTCGGCTTCCTGAAGGATGACGAGTACGTCATCACGGCCGTGGCCGAGAAGTGGACTCGCTGGTCGGCAGCGTTCCCGGCCGCCTACCTGGTGTTCGAGTACCAGCATCGCAGCGACAGCGATCTGATCGGCCTGAACCTCAAGGGCTACAACGGCAACGACGGCAGCGATCAGCAGTCGAAGAACGCCTCCGGCATCGGCAGCGCCAACTACCTGGTGTTCGCCGGCTTCCAGCCGGTTCCGAACCGCACCTTCGTGTTCGAGTGGGCGTTCCTGTGGGACATCCAGGGTGGTCTGCTGGCGCAGCCGGAAGTGCAGTGGAACATCGGCAACGGCCTGATCATGGAGTTGTTCTACAACTACACGAACGGCCATCTGTACAGCAATCCGAACAAGAACCTGATTCGCGCCATCGACTATGCGGATGAAGTCGCGGTGCGCTTCACGTACCAGTTCTGATCGCAAGACTGAGTCCGCACCGGCAGCCGTGACTGCCGGTGCGGGCGCAGTGATTCGCTGCTGCAGCGTTCCGCAGCGTTTGTTCGCGTAACGCGTGACACCGTTTTACTGCTGCTGCTACTGGTGCTGTGCTTGCCCTGCTGAGCCGGCAGGCACTGGTAGCGCTGCCTCCAGGCGGCACCGAAGTCGCATGGACGCGTTCGTAGCCATGTCGTGCTCGGTCGTTCGCTTGCCGATTGCTTTGGCTGGGTCGGTCCCTCCCCGATTCGGCTGCGTTACCCCGTCAGTACTGCCTCCCTGACGGCCTTGGCCCGATAGGCCACGGCGGGCGTTCATACCATCCGATGTCGCCCGCTGATTTCTTTTCTGCGGCGGAGGCCCGCTGCGGTGTCGCACCGTTTGATTCGTTTGCGACTCGACAGCAGCGCCGCTTCCGACGATCAGTGGCCGCCGGCCGTCGTGATCGCCAGCACCTCCTCGATACTCGTCGCGCCTTCTGCCAGCTTGCGGCTGGCGGCCAGGCGAAGGGTCGTCATGCCGTCGCGCACGGCCTGCTCGCGCAGCGCCAGCAGGTCGGCGTCGCGGCCGATCAGGCTGCTCAGCGTCTTCGACATCGGCATCAGTTCGTAGATGCCGACCCGCCCGAGATAGCCGGTTTCCCGGCATTCCAGACAGCCTGTCGGCGCGAACACCGTCGGCGGCTTCGGCGACCGCGTTTCGGCACCGGTGATCTCGGCCCAGCGCGAGGTGTCGAGGTCGATCTCCTTGCGGCAATGGGGACACAACCGGCGCAGCAGGCGTTGCGCGACGACGCCGATCAGCGTCGAACGGATCAGGTAACCGGGGACCCCGAGGTCGAGCAGCCGGGTGACGGCCGATGGCGCGTCGTTGGTGTGCAAGGTCGACAGCACCAGATGCCCGGTCAACGCCGCCTGGATCGCCACTTCCGCGGTCGGCAAATCGCGGATCTCGCCCACCATGATGATGTCCGGATCCTGCCGCATCAGCGCGCGGATGCCGTCGGCGAAATTCAGCTCGATGTTCGGCTGCACCTGCATCTGGTTGAAGCTGGCGTCGACCAGTTCGATCGGGTCCTCGATGGTGCAGACGTTGACCTGCGGCGTCGCCAGTTGCTTCAGCGACGAGTACAGCGTGGTGGTCTTGCCGGAACCGGTCGGGCCGGTGACCAGTACGATGCCGTTGGGCTGCTCGATCATCGTCCGCCAGGCGGCGGCTTCTTCGGCGCTGAAGCCGAGCTGGCGGAAATCCTTGACCAGCACTTCCGGGTCGAAGATGCGCAGCACCAGCTTTTCGCCGAACGCGGTCGGCAGGCTGGCACAGCGCAGCTCGATTTCCTTGCCATCCGGCGAGCGGGTCTTGATGCGCCCGTCCTGCGGCTTGCGCTTTTCGGCAACGTCCATGCGGCCGAGAATCTTGATGCGGCTGGTGACCGCTGTCATCACCGAAGCCGGGATCTGGTAGACCTCGTGCAGCACGCCGTCGATGCGGAAGCGGACATTGCCGGTGTCGCGGCGCGGTTCCAGGTGGATGTCGCTGGCGCGGGATTCGAACGCGTACTGCAGCAGCCAGTCGACGATGTTGACGACATGGGAATCGTCGGCGCTCAGCTGGCCACGCTTGCCGAGATCGGTGAGTTGCTCCAGCGAACGCTGGTTGCCAAAGCCGGCCAGCTTGGCGCGCGCCTCGCCGCTAGCCTTCACCGAACGCGCCAGCGCGTAGAACTCCACCAGGTAACGCTCGATGTCGAGCGGATTGGCGAGCACCCGTTTCACGTCCAGCTTCAGCGCCTGCCGCAGATCGGCGACCCAGTCCGCGCCCCTGGGCTCGCTGGTGGCAATCGTGACCTCGGTGGCGGTCACCCGCACCGGCAGGATCTTCAGCCGCGCGGCGTAGGCGTACGGCATCACCGTGGTGATCCGCGCCACTTCGATTGCCAGTGGATCGATGCGCAGATAGGGCAGCCCGCTGCGGGCGGCGAGCCACTGGGTCAAGGCTTCGATGCCGAGTTTGCGGCCGGGCTGCTGCGGGTGGTCCCAGTCGCAAGCGGCGATGCGGACCAGCGGGTGCGGATGCTCACCGCGCCCGGCCGGCCGATCGCGCACGGCGACCGCTGCACCGGCCGGGACCAGGCCATCGGCCACCAGCATCGCCAGCACGGCGTCCAGAGTCAGCGGCAAGTCCGCCGCGCTGTGATCGGCGGCTGATGAATCGCGCGGCGAATTCAGGTTCATCCTCCGCAACTCCGGTTAACTGGAAATCGATGTTACACGGGGTGACGCCAGCAAATCCGGCTAATAGACTGATCGTTCAATCCAGTGCTGGCGTCATTGGGTACGCCAGATTACGGCGGCGTCCGGCAGGTCGTCGCCGGCCTTGAAGAGGATGTCCGAATGAACGATGCAAGGGAAATTGCCAGCGCAGGGGCGGGGAACAGGCGGCGGTCGGCGGAGGCCGCCCGGTGACCACCTCCACGAGCTTTGATTTCATCATCGCCGGCGGTGGCTCTGCAGGCTGCGTGCTGGCCAACCGCCTGAGCGCCAGCGGCGCCTGGCGGGTCTGCCTGGTCGAGGCCGGGCCGGCCGATCGCAATCCGTTCATCCACATGCCGGCCGGGCTGATCCCGGTGGTGCGTTCCAAGGTGCTGAACTGGGGCTTCTGGACCGAGACCGAGGCGAACTGCGGCAACCGGCCGATGTTCTGGCCCCGAGGTCGGACCCTGGGCGGCTCCTCGTCGATCAATGCCATGTGCTACGTCCGCGGCCACGCCTGGGATTACGACCATTGGGCGAGCCTCGGCAACGACGGCTGGGCATACAAGGACGTGCTGCCGTACTTCCGCCGCATGGAACACTTCGAAGCGATCGACAAGGTCGATGACGGGCGCTCCTTCCACGGTACCGACGGGCCGCTGAACGTGGCCGAGCCGCGCCATGTCAATCCGCTGATGCACGCCTTCCTCGAAGCCGGCCAGCAGGCCGGCCATGCGCTGACCGACGATTTCAACGGCGCGCAGCAGGAAGGCGTGGGGCTGTACCACACGATGCAGAAGAACGGCCAGCGCTGCAGCAACGCGCGCGCCTATCTGACGGCGGCCCGGGGCCGCGACAACCTGACGATCATCACCGACGCCCACGCGGCGCGCGTGCTGTTCGACGGCAAGCGCGCCGTTGGCCTGCGCTACCTCAAGGATGGCCGCATTCACGATCTGCGGGCGCGCAGCGAGGTGATCCTGAGCGCCGGTGCGCTCGGCTCGCCGCAACTGCTGCTGCTGTCCGGCGTCGGGCCGCGCGCCGAACTGACCCGCCACGGCATTCCGCAAGTGCACGAGCTGCCCGGCGTCGGCGAAAACCTGCAGGACCATCTCGATATCCACATCACGATGCGCGAGAAGACCCGCCATTCGATCAGCCTGCGGCCGCTCGGCCTGCTCAAGGCGGCGTTCAACCTGGTGCGTTACCTGCTGTTCAAGCGCGGCGAGCTGACCTCGAACTTCGCCCAGGCCGGCGGCTTCATCAAGAGCGACGAACGCCAGCCGATCCCAGACCTGCAGTGGCATCTGGTGCCGTTCGTCTATGCCCATCACGGGCAGAAGCTGGCGCCGCTGTTCAAGCACTATGCATTCACGCTGATGACCTGCTTCCTGCGCCCGGAAAGTCGCGGCCGGGTCCGGTTGCGCGATGCCGATCCGAAGACGCCGCCGCTGATCGAAGCGAATTATCTGGCGACCGAGCGCGACATGGACGCGCTGGTCAAGGGTTTCCGCAAGGCCCGCGAGGTGCTGAACCAGCCGGCGCTGGCGCGCCATGCCGTCGACGAGCTGGAGCCCGGCGCCAGTGTGCAGAGCGACGAGCAGATCCGCGCCTACATCCGCGCCAAGTCGGAAACCGTCTACCACCCGATCGGCACCTGCAAGATGGGCCGCGACGCGGCGGCCGTCGTCGACTCCCGGCTGCGCGTGCACGGCCTGGAGCGGCTGCGGGTGGTCGATGCTTCGGTGATGCCGACCCTGATCGGCGGCAACACCAATGCGCCGACCACGATGATCGCCGAGCGCGCCGCCGACCTGATCCTGCAGGATGCGGCGCTCGAACGCAGCGTGCCAAACTACCGGCCGGCGGCCGAGCCGGCGGAAGCGTTCGCCGGCCCATGAGCCCGCAGACGAGGTGGCATGCGCGGTATCCCGATCACGTCGCATCCGGTGGTATCGCTGCTGGCCTGCGCAGGGCTTGCGGCCTGCACGACCCTGCCTGACGGCTCCCTGCTGCCGGCACAGCTGAGCCGGCCGGATGAAGTCGAGGTCATCGAGCTGCGCGGCCTGTCGCAATGCGACGCTCCGACCGACGACATCCGCATCGAACGGCTGGCCGACGTCGAAGCTGTCCAGGCCTGGCAGCAGGCGCGCGGCATCGACCTGATCGGCGGTGATGCGCTGCCCGACGGGCCGTTCGCCATCGTCGACCTTGGCAGCCGTCCGGACGGTGGCTACGGCATCGCCATCAGCCGCCGGGCGGAATTGCGCGGCACGGTGCTGCGGCTGACTGCCAGCTTCCTGCTCCCGCATGCCGACGAAGCGCCGCCGCCGGGCGGCACCAGCCCCTGCGTGCTGGTCGGCCTGCCGGCCGGGCCCTATGCGCGCGTCGAGATCGCCGATCCCGCCGGGCGGCGGCGTGCGGTCACGGCGACCACCGCCACTCCACGATAGACAAGAGGAATCCCCTGATGCTGCGATACCTGCCCGGCCCGGTGGTCGGCGCGCTGATGATGCTGCTGCTGATCGTCAACACGCTGTTCTGGGCCACACCGCTGCTGATCTTCGCGGTGTTCAAGCTGATCTCGCCGCTGCGCAGCCTGCGCGATCTGTTCTCGCGCGCCTCGGCCTGGTGTGGCCAGTACTGGGCGGCGGTCAATACCTGGCTCGGCGACGTGCTGCTGCCGACGCGCTGGACGATCCGCGGCGTCGACCAGCTCAGCCTGAAGGGCCAGTACCTGGTCAGCTCCAACCACCAGAGCTGGAACGACATCTACGTGCTGATGAAGGCCTTCGACCGGCGCGCGCCGTTCTTCAAGTTCTTCATCAAGCAGGAACTGATCTGGGTGCCGGTACTCGGCCTGTGCTGGTGGGCGCTCGATTACCCGTTCATGAAGCGCTACTCGTCGAAATACCTCGCCAAGCATCCGGAGATGCGGGGCAAGGATTTCGAGACCACCCGCAAGGTCTGCGCGCGCTACCAGAACATCCCGGTGACCATCCTCAACTTCCTTGAGGGCACCCGTTTCACGCCGGCCAAGCATGCGGACACCCGCTCGCCGTACACCTATCTGCTGAAGCCGAAATCCGGCGGTTTCGCGCTGGCGCTGCGGGCGCTTGGCGAGAACGTCAACTCGCTGCTCGACGTCACCATCGTCTATCCCGGCGGCTCGATGGGCTTCTGGGACTTCATGTGCGGCCGGCTGCCGGAAGTGATCGTCGAGGTCCGCGAGATCACCGTGCCGCACGCGATGTACGTCGGCGAGTACGAGAACGACAAGCAGTTCCGCAAGACCTTCCAGAACTGGATCGGCGACATGTGGACGGCCAAGGACCAGCGCATCGGCGAACTGCTGGCCGAGGCCCAGCGCGGCTGAAGCCGGCTGATCGTCGACCGCTCTGCGGCAGACGAGACGCCTCAGCGCGCCGGCACCAGCTGTTGCAGGTCAGCCAGCAGCCGGGGGCTGTCCTCACGCACAGTCGGCAGGTGGTCGCGCCAGCTGGCCGCGTGGCCAATCAGCGGTGCGGGATCGCGCAGTCGGGCCGCAATCCGCTCCAGCGCCCGGTCGATGCCGGTGTCGTCGCGATAGGACAGCAGCAGGGCGGCGAAGCGCTCGGCGTCGGGTGGCGGCCGATCGGCCGCCAGCTGCCAGGCCCCAGGATCGGCCACCGCGCGGGCAGCGCGCACGGCAAAGATGTCCAGCGGCTCCTGCTCCGGCCAGTCCAGCGCCAGTGCGTGATCGTGGACGACATCAAGCACGATGCCCGACCAGCGCCGTGCGCCGTTGTCGAAGCGGGCGCGGGCGGCAAGGCTGAGCGGGTGGCGGTCGGTAGCGACATCGACCTGCCGGTGAAAGCGGATCGAGGCTTCCAATGCCGGTGGCAGTCGGCCTTCGAGCCGGCCGCGCACGACATCGCCGAGCACGGCGCCCACCAGCGGCAGCCCGGCACGTTCGGTCAGCCAGAGGTGGGCGAGGAAATTCACGGCTGCCGGCTGCGGCCGCGCGGCCGGCTTCAGGCCGGCTTGATCTGGCGCATCAGACATTCCTGCGCCGCGCTCGCCACCAGTCGGCCGTCGCGGTCGTAGATCAGCCCGCGGCTCAGGCCCCGCACCGACTGCGCGGTCGGCGTGTCCATCGAATAGAACAGCCAGTCGTCGACGCGCACGTCGCGGTGGAACCACAGTGCGTGGTCGATCGACGCGACGATCATGTCCGGCGAAAACCAGCTGCGCGCATGCGGCAGCAGAGCGGTGGCGGCCAGGTTGAAATCGGAAGCGTAGGCCAGCACGCAGCGGTGCAGCAGCGGATCGTCCGGCAGCTGGCCGGCGGCGCGGAACCAGATGCCTTGTTGCGGCGCCCTCACGTCAGGATCGAACGGATTCGGCGGGTCGATCCAGGCGAACTCGAAAGCCTGCTCGCGGGTGAACAGGTACTGGATGCGTTCCGGCAGCGCCGGGTTGCGCGCCAGTTCCGCCGCCAGCCAGGCCAGGCGCTGCTGGCGCTGGTCGCCCAGCTGTTCGGGGGTCGGCACCGGCGGCATCGGCAGCTGGTGCTCGAAGCCGGCTTCCGGCCGCTGGAACGAGGCGATCAGGCTCAGGATCGGCTGGCCGTGCTGGATCGCCTGCACCCGGCGGGTGGTGAAGCTGCGGCCGTCGCGGACCCGGTCGACCTCGTAGACGATCGGCGCTTCCATGTCGCCCGGGCGCAGGAAATAGGCATGCAGCGAGTGCGGCGGCTGCGCGTCGACGGTGCGGGTGGCGGCCACCAGCGCCTGGCTGATCACCTGTCCGCCGTAGACGCTGCGGCCGCCCAGATCACGCGACTGGCCGCGGAACAGGTTGACCTCCAGCGTCTCCAGGTCGAGCAGGGTGCAGAGGTCACTCAGGCAGCGGTTCATGGGCATGGGGTAGCAGCGGTCACAAGGCCGCAGCTTACGGGCGATGCCCCGGCCCGGCCAGCATTGACAGCCCCGATGCCACTCACTACGGTCCACGCCATTACAAGCGACAGCCATGCGCGCACGGGGCGCTGCGGCATGTCGCGATCGATCCGGCCACCACTCGCATGACCGCGCAAGCGCGGGAACCACGGCGTTATGCCGCGTTCCTCAATTACAGCCATCGCAACGATGCCGAAGCCCAGTGGCTGCATCGGGCGCTGGAGCGTTACCGGGTGCCGAAGCGGCTGGTCGGCCAGCCGGGCGCCTATGGCCCCATCGGCCGGCGCATCGGCAAGGTGTTCCGCGACCGCGAGGAGCTGTCGAGCGGCAGCGATCTGGCCGCCACCGTGCAGGCGGCGCTGGCCGATTCCGATTTCCTGATCGCCATCTGCTCGCCGGAAGCGGCGCGCTCCCGCTGGGTCAACGAGGAAATCCTGCTGTGGAAGCGGCTCGGGCGCGGCGACCGGCTGCTGTGCCTGATCATCGCCGGCGAGCCGGGGGCCAGCGACATGCCCGGCCGCGAGCACGAGGAATGCTTCGCGCCGGCCCTGCGTCGCCAGCTCGGGCCTGATGGCGAGCTCGGCACCGAGTCGGCCGAGCCGATCGCCGCCGATCTGCGCCCCGGCAAGGACGGCAAGGCCGATGCCCGGCTGAAGCTGATCGCCGGCCTGCTCGGCATCGGCCTCGATGATCTGAAGCGCCGCGAGCAGCAGCGCCGGGTGCGGCTGATCACCGGTGCGGCGATCGCGGCGGCACTGCTGGCGGTGATCATGGGCCTGCTCGCGGTGCGCGCGACGATCGCCAGCGATGCCGCGCAGCGGCGCCAGAAGCAGGCTGAGGCGCTGGTCGAGTTCATGCTCGGCGACCTCGGCGACAAGCTCAACGAGGTGTCGCGGCTCGACATCATGGAAACCGTCAACGACCAGGCGATGCAGTACTTCCAGTCGCTGCCGCCGGATGACGTGACCGACGAGGCGCTGGCGCAGCGCTCGCGAACGCTGAACAAGATCGGCCGGGTGCGCTGGAACCAGGGCAGCCTGGCAGCGGCGATCGAATCCTTCGAGGCATCGCTGCGGCTGACCGGGGCGCTGGTCGCACGCCATCCTGATGACGTCGAGCGCTTGTCCGAGCATGCCGAAACGCTGAGCTGGCTCGGCAGCGTGCACTGGAATTCCGACGACAACGTGGCCGCGCTGCGCCGCTTCCAGGACAGCATGCGGGCGCTGGAGCACGCCACCGCGCTGGCGCCAGACGACACCGGCGTGCGGCTGCGGCTGTCGTGGCTGATCGGCAACATCGGCCACGTCCACGAACGGCTCGGCGACCTGGCCGCCGCCGAAACGGCCTACGAGCAGGCGCTGGGCATCTGCCAGCAGCTGGTCGCGGCCGAGCCGGACAACCGCCGCTGGCAGGCCGAACTCGGCGATGCGCTCGACAACCTCGGCAAGCTCGCTTTCCTGCGTGGCGATCTGGTCGAGGCGCTGGCCGCCTACGGCCGCAACGATGCGCTGAAGCGCGAGGCCGCCGCCGCCGATTCCGCCGATTACCTGGCGCGCAGCAACCGTGCGATCAGCCTGCAGATCCTCGGCCGCACGCTGATGCAGGCTGGCGCGGCAACCCCGGCACTGGCGCGGCTGCAGCGCGCCGTGCAGCTGTTCGACCAGGTTCGCCAGCACGATCCGTCTAGCCTGTCGAACGTCGCTTCGCAGGCGGCCGGGCTGTTCGACTGGGCGGTGGCGCTGCGCATGCATGATAGCCCTGCGGAGGCGCTGGCGCGGCTCGACCAAGCGCGCGAGATGGTCGGGAAAATGTCGGAAGCCGAGCGCAACGAAGTATTCGGCATCGAGCCCTGGCATGCGCTGGAACTGGAACGCGCGCGCCTGCTGGAAGCCGTGGGGCGCCGCGACGAGGCCGCCAGCCAGCTGGTGGCGCTGGCTCCGGTGGCGGCCGAGATGAGCGCGCGGCCGAACCTCGATATCGACTCGCTGAAGCTGGCCGCCGGCAGCACTCTGCTGGCTGCCGATTTTGCTCGCCATCGAGGGCAGCTCGACGATGCCCGCCGACAGGCGGCGCAGGCGCTTGCGCTGCTCGATCGCCACGGCGCCGGCAGCCGCACGCCGACGCTGCTGGTGCTGCGGGTACGGGCGCTGCTGCAGCTGGAGCGGCACGGCGAGGCACAGCCGATCGTCGATGCGCTGCGCGCCGGCGGCTTCGGTCAGCCAGATTTCGTCGGTCTCGTGCGCGCCGCAGGGTTGATCTATCCCATTGACGCGTCCTTGTTGAACCGGATCACGGTGGACCTGCCGGCGCTGGATTAGGCTGCCGCTCGCAGTCGCTGCCGATGGCAGCGGCGATGACAGCTCGAATCAACCCAGGGGAATTCACGTGGCCATCGTCAACATCACCGTCACCAAGCCGTCAGGCAGTCTGGTCGTCAGCCCGCTGTCGGCCGACTCCACCATCGGTACCCAGCTGGTCTGGACGCTCGATGCCGCGGTGACCGGCAGCTTCGAAACCGGCCAGTCGTTTGCGTGGCATCCCGACTGCGTGCCGCCGGCCGGCACCTGCTCGGCGCCGGTGCTGTCGAACGCCAACCGCACGCTGTCGATGGATTTCCTGACCGACACCGACATGAACCTGGCGTACAAGCTGTTCGCACGCCTGAGCAACGGCAAGATCGTCACCACCACCTACGGGCCGATCGGCAGCGAGCCGGTCAGCGCCGTCAATCCGAAGCTGCCGCCGTCGTCGCCGAAGATCAAGAACCGCTGACGGCAAGGCCGGCGGCGTGGCCTGAGGCCCAGGCCCACTGGAAGTTGTAGCCGCCGAGCCAGCCGGTGACATCGACGACCTCGCCGATGAAATGCAGCCCCGGCTGGTGTCGGGACGCCATCGTCTTCGAATCCAGTCCGTCGGTATCGATGCCGCCCAGGGTCACCTCGGCGGTCCGATACCCCTCGGTGCCGCTGGCAGTCACCGGCCAGTGTTCGAGCTGGGCGGCGATCGCCTGCAGCTCGGCTGGCCGGTACTGGCGCAGTGGCCGGCTCGGCAGCCAGCGTTCGCAGAGCCGCTGCGCATAGCGTTTCGGCAGCACCTCGGCCAGCACCGTCTGCAGCATCGTGGCCGGGCGCTCCGCCTGCTGGGCAGCCAGCCAGTCGGCGGCGTCGTGATCGGGCAGCAGGTTCAGGCTCAGCGGCTCGCCCGGCTGCCAGTACGAGGAAATCTGCAGGATCGCCGGGCCGCTCAAACCCCGATGGGTGATCAGCAGCGCGCCCCGGAAGCGCGTGTGGCCGCTGGCCGCTTCCACCGGCAGCGCCACCCCGGCGAGATCGGCGTGATCGTCCAGCGGCTTGCCGGACAAGGTCAGCGGCACCAGCCCGGCGCGGGTCGGCAGCACCGCGTGGCCGAACTGGCGGGCCAGCTGGTAGCCGAAGCCGGTGGCGCCCATCGACGGAATCGACAGCCCGCCGGTGGCGACCACCAGCGATGCAGCGGTGTACAGGCCGCGCGGCGTCGCCACCTCGTAACGGCCGTTGCGATGGCTCACGGCGGTGATCGTGCAGTCGGTCTCGATGGCCACCTGGGCGTCGCGGCATTCGTCAACCAGCATCCGCACGATCAGCTTCGAGGATTCGTCGCAGAACAGCTGGCCGAGTTCCTTCTCGTGGTAGCGGATGCCGTGCTGGTCGACCAGCGCGATGAAATCGGCCGGCTTGTAGCGGGCGAGAGCGGACTTGCAGAAATGCGGATTGGCCGACAGGTAGTTCGCCGCCGTGGTGCCGGTATTGGTGAAATTGCAGCGGCCGCCGCCGGACATCAGGATCTTCTTGCCGACCTTGTTGGCGTGCTCGATGACCCGCACGCGGCGGCCGCGCTGGCCGGCCGTGAACGCGCAGAACAGGCCGGCAGCGCCGGCGCCGAGCACCAGCACGTCGTCGGTGTTCGGTGCCGCGCTGCTCACCAGACGGTGCGCTCGGGCAGCAGGCCCTTCAACTCCTCCGGCGTCAGGTCACGCCAGGCGCCGACCTTCAGGTTGCCCAGCCGCACGTTGATGATCCGCACCCGCTGCAGCCGCACGACCTTGTAGTCGAAGGCGGCGCACATGCGGCGGATCTGCCGGTTCAGGCCCTGGGTCAGGATGATCCTGAAGCTGAACTCGCCGAGCGTTTCGATCCGGCACGGCTTGGTGCGTTCCTCGAGTTCGGTCAGGTAGACGCCGCGGCTCATCGCGGTGATGAAGCTCGGCGTCACCGCGCGGTTCACCGTGACCCGGTATTCCTTCTCGTGGTTGTTCTCGGACCTGAGGATCTCGTTGACGATGTCGCCGTTGTTGGTCAGCAGGATCAGGCCGTCGGAATCCTTGTCGAGCCGGCCGATCGGGAAGATCCGATCGCGATGCTTGATGAAATCGACGATGTTGCCGGCGACGTGGCGCTCGGTCGTGCAGGTGATGCCGACCGGCTTGTTCAGTGCGATGTAGACGTGGGCCGATGCCGCGCCGATCGGCTTGCCGTCGACCGCCACGGTGTCGCCATCGTTGACCTGGGTGCCGAGGGTGGCCGGTGCGCCGTTGACCGTGACCCGGCCGGCCTCGATCCAGCCATCCGCACCTCGCCGCGAGGTGACGCCGGTTTCGGCGATGTACTTGTTGAGGCGCAAGCGGGCGTTAGCCGAAGTAATGCAGCGCGGCCGCCGCGCCGAACGAGAACGCGCTGCGGATCACCCGGGCGGCGCGGTCGCGCGGCAGCATCTTCAGGTCCACTTCTTCCTCGGAAAGCCCGGCGCGCTGCCAGGTTTCCTCGCGTTCCTTGCGAGTCACGAAGCGGTCGATGGCGCCGGACACCAGCCAGCAGAACACGAAGTAGATGGCGCTGAGCGGCCCGAAGAGCACCAGACCGAGCAGCAGCATGCCCCAGGAGCTCAGCGGCTTGAGCCAGCGGTCCATCGGCCGATCAGCCTTTGACGACGGTGGCGTACAGGTCGTGGGTGTCCGCGTCGGTGACCGTGGCCATCACCCGCTGGCCGGCCTTGAGTTTGGCGCCGCCCTTCAGGATCACCCGGCCATCGATTTCCGGCGCATCGGCATACGAGCGGCCGACGACGCCGTCCGGCCCGACTTCGTCGACCAGCACTTCGAGCGTCTTGCCGATCTTCCTGGCGAGCTTGGCTTCGCTGATCGCCGCCTGCCGGCTCATGAAGCGTTCGAGGCGCTCGTCCATCACCTCCTGCGGCACCGCACCCGGCAGATCGTTGGCGGTGGCGCCCTCGACCGGCGAGTAGGTGAAGGCGCCGACGCGGTCCAGCTGCGCTTCATCGAGCCAGTCGAGCAGGGTCTGGAATTCGGCCTCGGTCTCGCCGGGGAAGCCGACGATGAAGGTCGAGCGCACGGCGATGTCCGGGCAGATCGCCCGCCAGGCTTCGAGCCGGCGCAGCGTGTTCTCGGCGGCGGCCGGGCGCTTCATGCGCTTCAGCACGCTGGTGGCGGCGTGCTGGAACGGCACGTCGAGATAGGGCAGCACCAGCCCTTCGGCCATCAGCTCGATGACGCCGTCGACATGCGGATACGGGTAGACGTAATGCAGGCGCACCCAGGGCTTGTGCGGGGCGTCGAGATGGGCGAGGCCACGGCACAGATCGAGCATCCGGGTCTCATACTCGCGGTCGCGGAAGCTGCGCTTCGCGTACTTGAGATCCACCCCATAGGCGCTGGTGTCCTGCGAGATCACCAGCAGTTCCTGGACGCCGGCGCGAGCCAGCTTCTGGGCTTCGACGAGCACCTCGTCGACCGGCCGCGACCGCAGCTTGCCGCGCATCGACGGGATGATGCAGAAGCTGCACTTGTGATTGCAGCCTTCGGAAATCTTGACGTAGGCGTAGTGGCGCGGCGTCAGCTTGATGCCCTGCGGCGGCAGCAGATCCAGGAACGGGTCGTGCTGCGGCGGCACCGCCAGATGCACGGCATCCATCACGCCCTGGTAGTCCTGCGGGCCGGTGATCGACAGCAGGTCCGGGAACTTCTCGGTGATCACCTCGCGCTTGGCGCCGAGGCAGCCGGTGACGATCACCCTGCCGTTCTCGGCCATCGCATCGCCGATGGCATCCAGCGATTCGGCGACGGCGGAGTCGATGAAGCCGCAGGTGTTGACGATCACCACGTCGGCGGAATCGTAGCTGCCGACCGTTTCGTAACCCTCGGCGCGCAGCTGGGTCAGGATGCGCTCGGAATCGACCAGCGCCTTCGGGCAGCCCAGCGACACGAAGCCGACTTTCGGCGCGGACTTCGGGGGAACGGCAGCGGTCTTGCGGCGGGGGCGTGCAGCGGCAGCGGGCATGAATGCACCGGGAAAAGCGGGGAGGGCGGCATTTTACCTGTTCGGGGGTGGCCGGCCGCGCTGGCGAACCCAGGCCGGATCCGGCGGTCCCAATCCGACAAGCACGCAGGCCGGCAGCACGCCGATAGACTAGCGCCGGCCATCACGTCATCCGCTCTCGGAGTCCCTCATGGGCAAGCTCGTCAAGATCGTTCTCGGCATCGTCGGTGCCGTGCTGCTGCTGCTGGTACTGGCGGTCGGTGCATTCGCGCTGTTCTTCGACCCGAACGATTTCCGCAGCCAGATCACGGCTGCCGCCAAGAAGGCTACCGGCCGCGAACTGACGGTCGGCGAGATCAAGCTCGGCATCTATCCGGTGCTGGGCGCCCACGTGAAGGGCGTGTCCCTGAGCAATGCGCCGGGCTTCGGCGATCAGCCGATGCTGCAGGTCGCCGAGGCCGATGTCGGCCTGCGCCTGCTGCCGCTGGTGCTGCGTCGCGAGCTGGTGGTCGGCAAGGTGGCGCTCGACGGCCTGAAGGCGAATCTCGCCAAGGACGCGGAAGGCAAGTCGAACTGGGACGATCTGGCCAAGGGCGGCGCCGAAGAAGACAAGCCGGACGAGCCGGCCAGCAAGGGCGCGGGGCTGAAGTCGATCGACATCGGCGGCATCGCCATCAGCAATGCCGATGTCAGCTATCGCGACCAGCAGAGCGGCCAGTCGTACCAGGTAGCCGGACTGAATCTGGAAACCGGCTCGATCAGCCCCGGCGACCCGTTCGATCTGCAGCTGGCCTTCGTCACCACCTTGGAAGCGCAGAAGGCCAAGGCTGACGTGAAGCTGTCGACCCGCGTCGAGTACGACCTTGAGACGCAGGCCTACAGCGCGAAGAAGCTGGTGCTGAAGCTGCTGGCGACGCTGCCGACGCAGTCCGCCGACATCGATCTCAGCGGTGATCTGTCGGCCGATCTCAAGAAGCAGATCGCCCGGGCCGACAAGCTGGACCTGAAGGTCAAGGCCAAGACCGCCGATGGCACGGCCGACATCGCGCTCGATGGCAGCGTGTCCGCCGATCTGGCAAAGAAGACCGCGCTGGCCGAAAAGCTGGCGGTGAAGCTGAAGGCGGCGCTGAAGGACCTCAAGGCCGATGCCGATCTGTCGGTGCGCGTGTCGGCCGACTACGGCACGCCGCTGGTCCGTGCCGAGGGGCTGAAGCTGTCGCTGAACGCAACCGGCGACAGGCTGCCTGGCGGCAAGCAGACCGCGACCTTCACCGGTGACGCGATCTACGACGGCGCCAAGGGCACGCTGAAGCTGGCCACCGGCGAGCTGAAGGCGGCCGATCTTGGCCTGGAAGTCGCGCTTGGTCTTGATGGCAGCGGTCTGAACACCGATGCGCCGCGCTTCATGGGGCCGCTGTCGATCAAGAACCTGAATCCGCGTGACCTGATGAAGCTGCTCGACATCAAGCTCGAGACGCACGATCCGGAAACCCTGAAGGCGCTGGCGCTGCGGCTCAAGTTCGACGCCTCGACCAACAGCGCGCGGATCACCGACCTGAACCTGAAGCTCGACCAGAGCACGTTCACCGGCAATGCCACGATCAGCGACTTCAAGACCAAAGCCGCCGAATTCGCGCTGAAGCTCGACGCCATCGACGCTGACCGCTATTTGCCGACGCCGACCGTGCCGGTCAAGGAAGCGCCGCTGACGCCGGAGGAGAAGGCGGCGGTCAACGCGACCGAAGTGCCGTCCGACGTGCTCGACACGCTGAACGTGGTCGGCAGCGTCGACATCGGCAAGCTGAAGCTGAAGAACGTCGCGATGAACGCCGTGCAGCTGCGCGTCAACGCGCTCAAGGGTCAGGAAAAGACCATCGGCCTCGGTGCCCAGCTCTACGGCGGCAGCATTGCCTCGACCACACGGATCACCCCGGGGGCGACGCCGCGCTACGTTGAATCGCTGAAGCTCAGTTCGATCGCCGCCGGCCCGCTGCTGAAGGACTTCACCGGCAAGGAGTCGATGACCGGCGATGGCAACTTCGCGATGGACGTCAGCACGGCCGGCAAGACCGTCGGCGCGCTGAAGCAGGCCTTGAATGGCGACCTGTCGTTCAGCTTCCTCAACGGTGCGGTCAAGGGCTTCAATCTCGGCCAGATCCTGCGCAAGGGCGATGCCTTCCTGAAGGGCCAGCAGTTCAACGACAGCGAACCGGTGCAGACCGACTTCACCCAGCTTGGCGCCAAGGCGACGATCACCAACGGCGTGCTGCAATCCGATGCGCTGGACGCCAAGAGCCCGCTGTTCCGCGTCGACGGCGCCGGCAAGGTCAACCTGGTCACCGAGACCATCGACTACACCGCCAAGCCGACCATCGTGAACACCGCCAGCGGCCAGGGCGGCAAGGATCTTCCGGACCTCGCCGGCATCGTCATCCCGATCAAGGTCAGCGGCACCTTCGACAAGCCCAAGTACTCGCTGGACCTGAAGGCGGCGCTGACCCAGAAAGCCACGCAGGGCCTGCGCGACCAGCTGGTCGGCGACAAGGGCGACAAGCTGCGCGACAAGATCGACACCCAGCTGGAAAAGAAGCTGGGCGGCGAGCTGGACAACAACCCGGCGCTCAAGGGCAAGCTGCAGGACGGCCTGAATTCGCTGTTCGGCAAGAAGAAAAAGCCGGCCGAAGCGGCGCCTGCGCCGGCCCCTGCGGAAGCGGCGCCAGCCCCTGCTCCGGCGCCTTGAGCGGGGATAAGCCTGCGGCCGGCGAGCGCCCGTTCGCCGACCGCCTGCTGGCCTGGTTCGATATCCACGGCCGCAATCAGTTGCCGTGGCAGTCGCCGCGCAGCGCCTACCGGGTCTGGCTGTCGGAAGTGATGCTGCAGCAGACGCAGGTCGCCACCGTCATCCCGTACTTCGAGCGCTTCGTCGCCCGCTTCCCGGACTTCAACAGCCTGGCGGCCGCCGACATCGACGAGGTGCTGGCGCTGTGGGCCGGCCTTGGCTACTACGCGCGCGGCCGCAACCTGCACGCGGCGGCCCGGCAGGTGGCCTCGCTGTATCGCGGCGAAATGCCCAACGATCTGGAAGCGGTACAGGCGCTGCCCGGCGTCGGCCGCTCCACCGCAGCGGCGATCCTCGCCCAGGCGTTCGGCGCCCGGCACGCGATCCTCGATGGCAACGTCAAGCGGGTGCTGGCCCGGCACGCAGCGATTGCCGGCTGGCCCGGCACGCCCAAGGTTGCCGAGCGGCTCTGGGCGATCTCCGAACGGCTGTTGCCGCAGACCCGTCTGGCCGATTACACGCAGGCGATCATGGATCTGGGCGCCACGCTGTGTACCGCGCGCGCGCCGGCCTGCGCCCGCTGTCCGGTGGCCGATGACTGCCTTGCCTATCGTGCTGGCCGGGTGGCCGAATTCCCGTCGCCGAAACCGGCGCGGGCCCGGCCCTACCGGCGCGCGACCCTGCTGCTGGTCGAGAACGGGCAGGGCGCGATCCTGCTCGAACGGCGCCCGCCGACCGGTATCTGGGGCGGCCTGTGGAGCCTGCCGGTGGCCGCCGAAGGAGAGTCCGCCGACCAACTGCTGCGCCAGCGCCACGGCGTCCGCATCGAGCCGCTCGACACGCTGCCGGCGTTCCGCCACGCCTTCACCCACTTCGAGCTGGAACTGACGCCGCTGGTCTGCGCGGTGATCGACGATGACGCCGTTGCCGGCGAAGTCCATGAACGCCCGGACCAGCGCTGGCTTACCATCAGCGCCCGCAGCGGCGACGCCCTGGCCGGCATCGGCCTGCCAGCGCCAGTGCTCGGTTTCCTGAGCCGCCGCTACGCCATCCCGACCTCCGCCCCCACGAGCGCAACCGATCCATGTCCCGCACCGTCCACTGCATCAAGCTCGGGCAAGAAGCCGAAGGCCTCCCGCGTCCGCCCGTCCCCGGCGACCTCGGCCAGCGCCTCTACGAGCAGGTCTCGAAAAAAGCCTGGGCCGACTGGCTCGCGCACCAGACCCGGCTGATCAACGAAATGCGCCTGTCGCTGGCCGATGCCGAGTCGCGCAAGTTCCTGATGACCGAACTCGAAAAGTACTTCTACGGCGGCGGCGACCTGACCCCGACCGGCTACGTGCCGCCGGCACCAGCCGGCCCGCGCCGGGCCTGAACACAAACGCTTGACGCCCGGAGGCGGCTCGCGTCTAATCGCGCTCCGCGTTACGGCGCGGCAGCTTCAGCAGCACGTTGGCCGAGTAGCTCAGTCGGTAGAGCAGGGGATTGAAAATCCCCGTGTCGGCGGTTCGATTCCGTCCTCGGCCACCATTTTCCAGCGCGTAAGTCACTGATTCAACAGACTTTCGTGTTTTCTGAAATTTTGATCAACTGCTTCAAACCGAGTTTTTGCGCCTAAACTTGCGCCTAAATTCAGGTTCCGGCATCCGCGGATACCGTCCCCCAACGAAGGGGATGGCGGATGGTAAGGACAGGCAGGCCCAATACCGGGACGATCACCCATAGGGGTGAGCATCAGTTTCACGCACGCTTCAGCCATGGCTGTTGCCGCCGACCGAAAGTTGATCAGGACAGCCGCTTGCCAAGCTTGCACACGTTGCGTCCTTCGTTGCACAATTAATTTATATATAAACTATATGAGTAACAATCATGAAAGGATCCGGAAGATTGAGGCAGATCGCCGACAGCACACCGCGCATGCAGCGGGCGCTGCCGGAGCTGCTGATGCCTGGCACGGTGATGGTTCGCCTGCTGCGGGCCACCGAATTCGGCCTCGGCAATTACTTCGAGCCGGTGTTCCGGGCGCTGGGCCTGACCGAGAACACCTTCCACGTGCTGTGCCTGCTGCTGGCCAGCGAATCCGGCACCGCCTCGCCCGGCGAGCTCAGCGAGATGGTCGGCACCAGCCGCGCCAACATGACCCGGCTGCTGGAGGAACTGGTGGAGGACGGCCACGTGGCCCGCAGCATCGATCCGCGCGACGCGCGACGCCATGTCATCTCGATCACGCCGGACGGCCGGGCCAAGGCGCTTGAAGCCGCGCCGCAGCTGCGCGAGCCGATCGAGAACGCGTTTTCCGATCTCGATGCCGAGGAATTCGCGCTGCTGGAACGGGTGCTGCGCAAGCTGATCGTGTCGCTCGACAAACCGCCGCGGGCACTGCGCGCAGCGGCCTGACCGCGGCCCATTCTTTCTTCATCGGCGGGATCGGCGACGTACGCCGGATCCCGCTGCCACAGGCGCTACAGACGCTTTTTGCCGCATCACGGGAGAACGTGCGATGGACGAGCAGACCAAGGTTTTCTATCAGAAGCTGTCGATCTTCATGGGGCCGATCTTCGTCACGACCTTCGTGATCTTCTGGGCCTGGCTCGGCCACAACCTGCCGCCGCCGCATCCGGACTGGCCGGCGCAGGCGTTCACCGATCGCTACGTCAGCCATCTGACCGAGATCCGCGTCGGCTTCCTTGTCGCGCTGATCACCATCTGCTTCTACCTGCCGTGGACCGGCTACGTGACCGCGCGGATGAAGCGCATCGAGACCGGTCCCTACCCGGTACTGGCCTACACGCAACTGCTCGGCGGCTGCCTGACGGTGATGGTGGTATCGATCAGCATGTGGTGCTGGGTGGTGGCCGCGCAGCGCCCGGAGCGGGCGCCGGAAATGACCCAGATGCTGACCGATGCCGGCTGGCTGATGAACGACACCGTGTACATGTGCACCACCCTGCAGATGTGGGCGCTGGCGCTGTGCGTGCTGCACGACAAAAAGGCGAAGGTGCCGGTGATGCCGAACTGGGCCTGCTACCTGACGATCTTCTGCGGCGCCACCTTCTTCCCGGCCAGCCTGACCGCGATCCTGCGCAACGGCCCGTTCGCCTACGACGGCCTGATCGGCTTCTGGGTGCCGTACCCGGCCTGGCTGATCTGGATGTTCGTCGCCAGCTACTACCTGCTCGGCGATCTGAAGCGCCGGGTTGAGGTCGGCGAAGGCGAGGCGCTGGCCGCAGCGCCGGTCACCGGCGGCCTGCGCCCCGCTGCGGGTGTCGCCCGGCAGTCGATCAGCTGAGCCGTTCGATCGCCGTGAATCCGCAATCCGCAGCCGTCGCGCCGCGCGCCCGGCACCTGCCCGGCGTCGAGGGCGTATGGGTGTTCGTCTATGCCGACATGGCGGTATTCGCGCTGATGTTCGGCTGCTTCATGTGGGATCGGCATCAGGCGCCGGCGCTGTTCGAGGCCTCGCGTCAGGCGCTGAATCTGGACTTCGGCGGCATCAACACGCTGATCCTGCTGAGCAGCTCGATGCTGGTGGTGCTCGGCGTCGACGCGCTGAAGCACGGCCGTGCCACGCTGGCGCCGCGCTTCTTCGGCAGTGCGGCGGCCTGCGGCGTGGCCTTCATCGTCTCGAAGATTCTCGAATACGGGCAGAAGTTCGACGCCGGCATCGGCCTGACCAGCAACGCCTTCTTCCAGTACTACTTCATCATGACCGGGCTGCATCTGGGCCATGTCGCGGTCGGCACCGTGATCATCGCGGTGCTGGCCGTGAAGTCACGCGGTGCGCGGGCCGGCGACAGCATCGCGCTGTACGAAGGCGGCGCCACCTACTGGCACATGGTCGACCTGCTCTGGGTCTGCATCTTCCCGTTGCTGTACCTGGTGCGCTGACGCCATGAGCCGCGCTGTCCGCTCCGTGCTGGCCGTCTGGCTGCTGCTGATGGCGAGCACCGCCGCATCGACCTGGTGGTTTGCCCAGCCGCTGTTCTCGCCGGTGGCCGGCACGCTCGCGGTGATGCTGATCGCCACGCTCAAGGTGGCGCTGGTGATGTCGCACTTCATGGAGCTGCGCAATGCACCGCGCCCCTGGCAGATCGCCGGCGCGGTCTGGGTGATCGCCGCGGCCGGCACCGTGATCGGCATCTACCTGATGTGAGTGCTCGAGTCCGGGGCGTCGACTGTCGGTGCCAAGCAGTCCTGCTCCGCCAACTGAAACTTGCGGCTTCCGAAACCCCTGGTGGGTGTTCAGCCGCTTCGAGTCCAGCAAGATGATCCCGTTATCGGCGCCGCACGACTTCTACGACGCCCTGCCCGAGCCGGCACGGTCGGCCATTGACGCGGCAAGTCGTTACCGGGACTTGCCGAAGGGCAGCCTCTTGACTCGGCAAGGCGGGCCCAGCGAGCAGATCCATCAGGTCGTCACGGGCGAGGTCAAGTTTGTTACTGCCGACCGAAAGTTGACCAGCGGGGGATGCGGACAAAAAACTTGGACGGGTTAAGCCGTCGTCGTCCAGCGCTTCCCGGAACGGTGCGGCGATCTGGTGCCGGATCAGGATCTCCGGGTTGTCGCGCAACTGATCGACCATGCCCAACGCTGGAAGCAGCTATTCGCCACCCCGCAATGCCTGTGGCACAGCGATCTTCGTGCCGACAACGTGATGTTCGACGCGGCTGCAGGGCAGCGCCCGGTGGTGATCCTCGACTGGCAGGGGCTGGGCTACGGGTTGGGCACCATCGATGTCGCGTACTGGCTCGGCACCAGCATGGCCACAAGTGCGCGACGCAGCCACGAGCGGGCGCTGGTCGACCACGATCACGCCGCCCTGATCGGCCACGGCGTTCGCGATTACAGCCGCGAACGCTGCTGGAACGATTACCGGCGCAATGCCATCCACGGCCTGCAGATCGGCGTGTTTGGCCTGGGGGCGGTCAAGCGCTCGCCCCGCGGCGACCGCATGTGGCAGAACCGGATTGCCGCACCGCCGCCCAGGTCCGTGATCTCGATAGCGACGCCGAGCTTGAACGTTCGAGCTGAGACCGATGGCGCCGCCGGGGAGGCCCGGACAGGGTCTGCAGGTGACACAAGCCATTTCGCGGGCGAGGCGGTTCACGAGAAGCACCGCGCCCTCGCCGTGATCGGATCTCAGGCTTTGCGCTCGAACACCAGCAGCGTGGAGCTGGCGGTCGCGTAGAGCTGGCCTTTGGCATCGGTGATGCGCGCTTCGGCAAAGGCCACGCGCTTGCCCATGGTCACGACCTTGCCTTCCGCCAGGATGGGGCCGGTATCGGCGCTCAAGCCCCGGTGGTAGGCGACCTTCAGTTCCAGCGTCGTGTAAGCCTGGTCTGGGCGCAGGGCGGAGTGCACGGCGCAGCCGCAGGCAGAATCGAGCAGCGTCGCGGCGTACCCGCCATGCACGGAGCCGATCGGGTTGTAGACGTGTCGTCCCGGGATAGCCTCGAAGACTGCGCGGCCTTCGGAAACCTCCTTCAGCGTGAACTGAAGAGTCTCGCCGATGGCCGGTTGGCGAGCGCTGGCAATCCAGGCCTGCAGTTGCTCCAGTCCGCTTGCGTTCTGATGGGGCGTTTGTGTCATTGACGATGGTCCGTTGAGTGGGAGTGGATCGATGCCGGCGAGCCGGCCTTTGGTTCGGTTTACGGGCTATGGCCAAGGAGGCGGCACCACGGCCTGGGCTCTGCTGCTGATTTCGGGAGCTGCCGCGCGGTTTCCACTGCAGGCCGGGCTGGAACAGGATGCCGCCCTGCGCGTCGATCAGCGTCACAGCGCTGAGTTCGTAGATGTAGTTCGGGAACGGCTCAAGCGCGCTGAACACCGCGTAATTCGCGCCCGAAGCAGTGGCCGCAGCTATTTCGATGCGACCGGAGGACGGGCGCTGGCCGGCACGGCATCAAGCTTGAAATCCTTGCGGATTCCGGCGTCCACCAGCGCGGTTGGCGCGAAACGGCGCAGCAGGCTCAGGCGGCCAGCCAGCCGGCCGGCGGTATAGCGCAGCCGAGGATGGGCCGCGTTGGCGGCTTCGAGCACGACCTCGGCGACGACTTTCGGATCGTCGCCCTTGGCGATCGAGTCCTGCAGCAGCTTGTTGAGGGCCGCGCGGTTATCGCCGTACTCGGCGAGCGTGGCGTCGGGCTCGACGACATTGGCATCGAACGCGGTTCGGGTGAAGGCCGGCTCGATCACCGATACCCGGATGCCGCGCGTGCGCAGCTCGTGATCCAGCGATTCCGAATAGCCCTCGACCGCGTGCTTGGTCGCCGAATACAGCGCCCCGTACGGCATCGGCAGCAGGCCGAGCACCGAGCCGATGTTGATGATCCGTCCACTGCCTTGCCGGCGCATCTGCGGCAATACGGCGCGGGTCATCCGCACCAGCCCGAAGAAATTGGTCTCGAAGATCTCGCGCGCCTGCTCGATGGTGCTTTCTTCGGCGCCTGCCGGCGCCACGCCGAAGCCGGCGTTGTTGACCAGCACATCGATGCGGCCTTCACGCTTCAGCACCGTGTCGACCGCTTGTGCCACCGATGCGTCGACATTGACGTTCAGCGCCAGCATCTCGAATGGGAGCTGCGCCGACTGCACGCCGCGCCGGCTGGTGCCGTAGACCTTGTAACCGGCCTCGGTCAGCCGTTCAGCCGTGGCCTTGCCGATGCCGGAGGACGCGCCAGTGACCAGCGCGATGGGGGATTTCGAAGTCATGGTCGGTACTCGTCAGTGACAGAGGGTGATGGGACTGCCGGGCTCACCAGTTCTCGCGGTACGGGCGGATCTCGAGTTCCTGCGTCCACGCCGATTTCGGCTGCTGGTGCAGCAGCCAGTAGTTGTCGGCAATCGCATCAAAGCTCAGCAGGCCGTCGGTGCCGAGCTTCTCGACCATCTGCGGGATCGCTTCGCGCAGGCGGTCGCCGTCGATGCCGCCATCGATCACCACGTGGGCGACATGCAGGCCCTTGGGCCCGTACTCGCGCGCCATGCTCTGGGCAATCATTCGCAGGCCGGCCTTGGCGGCAGCGAAATGGGCGAAGCCGGGCTTGCCACGCAGGCTGCCCGAGGCACCGGTGAAGATCACCGTGCCGCGGCCTAGCGGCAGCAATCGACGCGCGGCTTCGCGGCCGACCAGAAAGCCGGAGTAGCAGCCGACTCTCCAGAAGTCCTCGAACTGCGCGGCGGTCAGTTTCGTGAAGTCGATGATCGCGTTGTTGCCGGCATTGGAGACCACGACATCGGCCGGCGTCCGGCCCGGGCCAGGATTCATCGCGCGGTCGAAGGCGGCGATCACCTGGGCTTCGTCAGTCACATCGGTCGGCCAGGCTTCGGCGCTGCCAACGCCGCTGGCGGCGATTTCGGCCACTACTTCGTCGATCTTGGCCGGCGTGCGGCCGGCGACGATCACGTGATAGCCCTCGCGGGCGAAACGCTTGCAGACCGCACCGCCGACGCCGCGGCTGGTGCCGACGCCGAACACGATTGCTGTGGGTTGGCTCATGTCATGTCCTCCATTGGGTCGACCTGCCGCCGGCAGGTCCGGGAAATTCGCTGTGCTTCGCTTCTGGTACTATCGGGCGGCCAGGCTGCTTTCAGCCGGCGGCGCGGCTTCGCGCCAGCCGCCGCCGAGCGCCTTGAACGCGCTCACCGCCGCACGCGAGGCCTCCAGCTGGGCGACCACCTGGGCATCGCGCTGGGCCAGCAGCCGGGTGTCGGCATCGAGCACTTCGAGCAGGCTGACCACGCCGCCCTCGTAGGCCGCCTGCGCTGCCGAACGCGCCCGGGCCAGCGCGCGTTCACCGTCGTTCAGGGTGCGCAGCTGGGTTTCGCGGCGAGTCAGCGTGACCAGCGCGTTCTCGACATCCTCGGAGGCGTGCAGCGCGGCCAGCTTGTAGGCGGCCAGCGCTTCGGCCTCGCGGCCGCGGCTGGCGTCGATCTCGGCGTTGATGCGTCCGAAGTCGAACAATCGCCAGCGCAGGCCGAGCACGCCGCTGGCCTGATTCGCGTCGTTGGTGAACAGCGCAGCCGTGCCGGTGGTGGCAGTGCCGATCAGGCCGCCGAGCGAAAACTTCGGGTAGTACTCGGCGATCGCCACCCCG
This sequence comes from Gammaproteobacteria bacterium, assembly GCA_026398815.1. Classification (GTDB taxonomy): domain Bacteria; phylum Pseudomonadota; class Gammaproteobacteria; order Nevskiales; family Nevskiaceae; genus Nevskia. Next base: position 10,377 of record JAPLSA010000007.1, on the reverse strand, counting down.
ATCCGGGCGCTGGACGCCGCCAGCCGCCGTTCGGCCAGACGCAGGTCGGGTCGCCGGCGCAGCAGATCTGCGGGCCCGCCAAGTTCGGTGATCGCCGGTGCCGCCGGCACCGGTGTGATCGGCGTCAGCAGCTCGCGATGGCTGCCGGGCTGGCTGCCGAGCGCGACATCGAGCGCGTTCATCGCCACTTCCAGACCGGCCTCGAGCACCGGCACGCTGGCCGCCACTTGCGACAACGCGCCCTCGGCCTGGCGCAGCTGCAGTTCGGCGGCCACGCCGGCATCGAACTGGCGCTGGACGATCGCCACCAGCTTCCGCGTGGCGTCGATCTGCGCCTGGGCCACCGTCAGCCGCTGCTGCAGGCCGCGCACCAGCAGATAGGTGTCGGCCACCTGGGCGGCCACGCTCAGGCGTGCGACATCGGCGCCGGCTTCAGCCGCCTGCAGCTCGGCGACTGCGGCCTCGCGGGCGCGGCGACGGCCGCCGAACAGGTCGATCTCCCAGCTCGCGCCGAGGTTGAGTTCGTTGTAGCTGCCGTTGCGATCGAAGTCCGGCGAGCTGGCATCGAGGATCTGGCCGAGCTGCGAGCGCAGCGACTGATGGAAGCGCACCGATTGGCCGCTGAGCTCGCCGGCCGGCAGCAGTGCGGCGGTCGCGGCGCCGAGCATCGCCCGCGACTGGCTGACGCGCGCCACGACCTGGGCGAGATCGAGGTTGGCATCGAGCGCGGTCGCCACGATCGCGGTCAGCACCGGATCGTCGAAGCCGCGCCACCAGTCGGTCCCGGTGGCAGGCGCGGCCGCCGCCTGCGCTGCACGGGCCGACAATGCCGTCTGCTCGCGGAACTGCGCCGGTGCGTCGAGCGCCGGGCGCTGGTAGTCGGGGCCAACGGCACAGCCGGACGCCAGCATGCCCAGCAGGGTGGAGGCCGCGAAGGGCATCAGGCGGGACATCGCGGCGCTCCGCAGTTTTGGCATTGACATGTGACCATATTACTAATTGGTCACTCGTTGTCAAACCGGCACCGTGGGGTACACTTGGTGCCAGCCATGACCAGCCCTCTCCCCGATTCCGGCCCGCGCGGTCCGGCCGAGCACGCGATCCGCGAACAGATCGTCGCCGCCGCCGGCCGGCACTTCAGCCGCTACGGCTACGACAAGACCACGGTGTCCGATCTCGCCGACGCGATCGGCTTCTCGAAGGCCTACATCTACAAGTTCTTCAACTCCAAGCAGGCGATCGCCGAAGCGATCTGCATGACCACCTTGGGATCGATCCTCGGCGATATCGAGACGACGATCGCGCAGGCGCGCACGCCGACCGAAAAGCTGCGGAAACTGCTTGAAACAGCGGTTTCCACGAGCGTCAAACTGTTCTTCAACGACCGCAAGCTGTACGACATCGCCGCCCATTCCTGCGGCGAAGGCTGGTCGCCATCGCTGGCCTATACCGAGCAGTTGGTGGCCCTGGTTTCGCGGGTGGTGATGGAAGGGCGACAGGCCGGCGAGTTCGAGCGCAAGACGCCGCTCGACGAAACCGTGCACGGCATCCTGTCGTCGATGAACGGCTACCTGCGGCCGCTGCTGCTGCAGTACAACCTCGACTCGGTGCCCGAAGGCTCGAACAAGGTCATCGCCCTGATCCTGCGCAGCCTGGCGCCCTGAGTGTCAGCCCGAGTTAGTGACCATTTGACGAAATGGTCACTCTTTGGTCAGACTGCGGGCTCGCCTGTTTCCGGGACTGCCCGTGCCGATGCCTCGTGACACCCTCGCTGCCGCTGCTTCGCTGGCCACCTTGATCCTGCTCGGCGGCTGCCACGAAAAGCCGGCCGATCCCCGGCAACTCCCCCCTAGAGTCCGCATCGCCGAAATTGCCGCACCGAGCGCCGCGGAACGCCGCTTCACCGGCGTGGTGACGGCGCGCGTGCAGAGCGATCTCGGCTTCCGGGTGCCTGGCAAGCTTGTCGAACGCCTGGTCGACAGCGGCGACATGGTCAAGCGCGGCCAGCCGCTGATGCGGATCGATGTCGCCGACCTGCAGCTCGACCGTTCGGCGCGGCTGGCGGCCGTCGAAGCCGCGCGGGCTCGCGCCGAGCAGACCGCGGCCGACGAGCTGCGCTACCGCGGCCTGGTCGAGCATGGCGCGATCTCGGTGCTCACCCATGCCCAGTCGAAGACCGCAGCACTCGCCGCCGCTGCAGAGCTGAAAGCCGCCGAAGCGCAGGCCGAAGTCGCCGGCAATGCCGCCGAGTATTCGGTGCTGCGGGCCGATGCCGATGGCGTGGTCGTCGACACGCTCGCCGAACCGGGTCAGGTGGTCGCGGCCGGTCAGCCGGTGGTGCGGCTGGCCCGCGACGGCGCCCGCGAGGCGCTGGTCGATCTGCCGGAAACCCTGCGGCCGGCGATCGGCGCGGCGGCAACGGCCCGGCTCTACGGCGACGAGCAGACGCCGGTTGCCGCGCGGCTGCGCCAGCTGTCGGCAACGGCCAACCCCGCGACGCGCACCTATGCCGCGCGCTTCGTGCTCGATGGCGCGGCCGCGCGTGCACCGCTTGGCGCGACGGTGACCGTGCAGTTCCGCGATCCGCATGACGCCGTGGCGGCGCGGGTGCCGCTGAGCTCGATCACCGATCACGGCCAGGGGCCCGGTGTCTGGGTTCTCGATGGCGTAGCCGATCAGCAGGCGGTCGTCGCCTGGCGGCCAGTGACCATCGCCAGCCTCGATGACGAAACCGCAAACGTGGTCGCCGGACTGGCCGGCGGCGAGCGCTTCGTCGCACTCGGCGCGCATCTGCTGCATGCCGGCGACCGGGTGCGGATCGCCGATACGCCGGTTGCCGCTGCACCTTCGGCTTCGGCAGCGCCGGTGACCGCGAAATGACCGGCTTCAACATTTCCGCCTGGGCGGTCCGCGAGCGGGCGGTGACGCTGTTCATGATCATCGCCATCGCCATCGTCGTCGCCGGCAGCTTCGCGTTCGTGAAGCTCGGTCGTGCCGAGGATCCCGGCTTCACAATCAAGATCATGACCGTCGCGCTGGCCTGGCCGGGCGCCACCGCCGAAGAGATGCAGGATCAGGTGCTTGATCCGCTCGAAAAGCGCATGCAGGAGCTGAAGTGGTACGACCGCGTCGAGAGCTACACGCGGCCGGGGCTCGCCTTCATGGTTGTGACCCTGAAAGACTCCACGCCGCCGCCGGAGGTGCCCGGCGAGTTCTACCAGGCGCGCAAGAAGCTCGGCGACGAAGTGCTGAAGCTGCCGCGCGGCGTGATCGGCCCGCTGATCAACGACGAGTACGGCGATGTCACGTTCACGCTGTATGCGCTGAAGTCCAAGGGCCAGCCGCACCGCCTGCTGGTGCGCGAGGCCGAGCGCCTGCGCCAGCGCCTGCTGCATGTCGAAGGCGTGAAGAAGGTGCAGATCGCCGGCGAGCGCCCCGAGCGTATCTACGTCGAACTGTCCTATCCGCGGCTCGCCACGCTCGGGATTCCGCCAACGGCGGTGTTCGAAGCGCTCAACAACCGTAATCTGCTGACGCCGTCCGGCTCGATTGATACCCAGGGACCGCAGGTCTTCATCCGGCTGGATGGCGCGATCGACGATCTCGATGTCATCCGCAACACGCCGATCACCGCCAACGGTCGCAGCCTGCGGCTGTCCGACATCGCCGAGGTCAAGCACGGCTACGAGGACCCGGCGAGCTTTCTGATCCGCAACGGCGGGGAGCCGGCGCTGATCCTCGGCGTGGTGATGAAGGATCGCTACGACGGGCTTGCACTCGGCAAGGCGCTGGAGCGCGAAGTGGCGGCGATCTCGGCCGAGATGCCGCTGGGCCTCAGCTTGACCAAGGTCACCGACCAGTCGGTGAACATCCGCGAGGCCTACGACGAGTTCATGATCAAGTTCGCGGTCGCGCTGATGGTGGTGATCGCGATCTGCCTGATCAGCATGGGCTACCGCGTCGGCCTCGTCGTGGCCGCTGCCGTGCCGCTGACCCTGTCGGCGGTGTTCCTGATCATGCTGGCCACCGGCCGCGACTTCGACCGCGTCACGCTCGGTGCGCTGATCCTGGCACTGGGTCTGCTGGTCGACGACGCGATCATCGTCATCGAGGCGATGGTCGTGAAGATGGAAGAAGGCGTGGACCGCATCGCCGCAGCCAATCACGCCTGGGGCCACACCGCCGCGCCGATGCTGTCCGGCACCCTGCTGACGGCCATCGGCCTAATGCCGGTCGGCTTCGCGAAGTCCGGCGCCGGCGAGTACGCCGGCAACATCTTCTGGGTGGTCAGCTTCGCGCTGCTGGCGTCCTGGTTCGTCGCCGTGGTGTTCACGCCGTATCTCGGCGTCAAGCTGCTGCCGGCGATCCCGCGTACCGAAGGCGGCCATGAAGCCATCTACGGCACGCCACGCTACCGGCAGCTGCGCGCGCTGCTGATCCGCCTGATCACCTACAAGGGCAAGACCGCGCTGGTGGTGGTGGCGCTGCTGGTGCTGTCGGTGCTCGGCATCGGGCTGGCCAAGCAGCAGTTCTTCCCGATTTCCGATCGTCCCGAGGTGCTGATCGAAGTGCAGATGCCGGAAGGCACGAGCATCGAGGCGACCAGTGCCGCCGCTGCGAAGGTCGAGGCCTGGCTGGCCGATCAGCCGGAAGCGCAGATCGTCACTGCCTACATCGGCCAGGGCGCCCCGCGCTTCTATCTGGCGTTGTCGCCGGAACTTCCCGATCCTTCATTCGCCAAGGTCGTGGTGCTGACCGCGAACCCGGCCGCCCGCGAAGCGCTGAAGCTGCGCATGAGACAGGCTGCCGCCGACGGCCTGGTGCCAGAGGCGCGCATCCGAGTCGCGCAGATCGTCTTCGGGCCGCCGTCGCCGTTCCCGGTCGCGTTCCGCGTCAAAGGGCCCGACGAGGCGACCGTGCGCCGCATCGCCGAGGAGGTGCGGGCGACGATGGCGGCGATGCCGTCGCTGAGGACCGTCAACACCGACTGGAGCGAGCGGGTGCCGACCGTGCATTTCGTGCTCGACCAGGATCGCCTGCAGGCCATTGGCCTGAACTCGCGTGACATCGGCCTGCAGCTGCAGTTCCTGCTCGGCGGCGTGCCGGTGACCCAGGTCCGCGAGGACATCCGCACGGTGGACGTGATCGCCCGCAGCGCCGGGCCGGATCGGCTCGATCCGGCCAAGCTCGAAGCCTTCACCCTGGTCACCGCGAGCGGGAGCCGCGTGCCGCTGGCGCAGATCGGCCACACCGAGGTGCGCGCCGAGAATCCGATCATGCGGCGCCGCGACCGTACGCCGACGATCACCGTGCGCGGCGACATCGGCGAGGAGTACCAGCCGCTGGAAGTGTCGCGGCTGGTGATCGACAAGATCGCACCCATCGTCGCCAAGCTGCCGCAGGGCTATCACATCGAGACCGCCGGCTCGTTCGAGGAAGACGCCAAGGCCAATGTCGAGCTGGCCAAGGTATTCCCGATCATGTTCGTGCTGCTGATGGTGGTGATCATCTTCCAGGTGCGCTCGCTGCCAGGGCTCGGCATGGTGCTGCTGACCGCACCCCTCGGGCTCGTCGGCGTGGTGCCTGCGATCCTGCTGTTCCACCAGCCGTTCGGCTTCAACACCATCATCGGCCTGATCGGTCTGGCCGGCATCATCATGCGCAACACGCTGATCCTGATCGGCCAGATCGAGGACAACCAGCGCGATGGCATGACGCCGTTCGATGCCGTCGTCGAAGCCACCGTGCAGCGCTCGCGGCCGGTGCTGCTCACTGCGCTCGCCGCCGTGTTCGCCTTCATCCCGCTGACCTTCTCGGCGTTCTGGGGCTCGCTGGCCTTCACCCTGATCGGCGGCACCATCGGCGGCACCGTGCTGACCCTGCTGTTCCTGCCGCCGCTGTATGCCATCTGGTTCGGAATCCGGCCCGATGCCGAAGCAGCGGTGACCCCGTCGCTGATCGCGTAATTCTATAACGCTACTTCGCCGAGAAAGTCGACTCGATTCGGATAGAACGCGACGTGCTCTCGGATTGATTCGACGGCCACGTATGGGGTCTCGTAACTCCATATCGCGTCTTTGGATCTGACGCCGCCGGCGATAATTCCGTAGTAGCTGCAGTCCCCTTTGTAGGGGCAATAGGTCGACAGCGTACTGCGCTCCAGCAATGCGAGATCGACATCTTCGCGCGGGATGTACCAGACCGGCGGATAGCTCGCTTCGCGCAGCACCAGCGCGCGGCGCGTGTCAGCGATCGTGTAGCCTGCAACCCTCGCGACGATGCGGGCGGCGCAGGGTTCGATCGTGATCGGATGGTCGGGACCGGGCTGCTTCTGGATTCTTGGCGACACGGCTTCGATCTCCGATCCGCTCAGTTCACTTCGAGTCCAACCACCGCGAAGTGGCCTTGCTCGTCCTGCCACTGCCGGGTCATGCGCCAGCCGGCGTGCGCCGCGATCACGCCGAAATCCGCAAGTTCGTATTTGCGCGAACTCTCGGTATGGATCGTTTCGCCGGCGGCAAACGCGAAACGCTGCTCGTCGATCCGTGCCCGCTGCGTGCGCAAGCTCACAAGGTGCATCTCGACTGCTGATTCGGATTCATTCCAGCGCGCCTCGTGGCGGAATCCGTCGAGATCGAAATTGCCGCCCAGCTCGCGATTGATGCGCGCCAGCAGGTTGAGATCGAAAGCAGCCGTCACGCCAAGTGCATCGTCGTAAGCCGGCAGCAGCACCTCCAGACTCTTGCGAAGATCGAACCCGATCAGCGCTGCGCCGCCCTTGCCGGCATGGCGCCGCGCCTGTCGCAGGAACTGCTGCGCTTCCGCCGCATCGAGATTGCCGATGGTCGAGCCCGGAAAGAAGACCACGCGCCGCTGCTGCGGCACACCGCGCGGGATCTCGAAGGCAGCCGTGAAGTCGGCCGTCACCGGCCAGACCAGCAGTTGCGGGAAGCGCCGGCGCAGCCGCTCCGCCGTCGTCAGCAGAAACGCGCCGGCGATGTCGATCGGCACATAGGCGCCCGGCGTTCTGAGTGCAGCGAGCAGGATCTGGGTCTTGATCGCCGCGCCGGCACCGTATTCGAGGACCACGGCGCCCGGCCCGCAGAACGAGGACATCTCGTCGACGTGCTCGCGCAGGATCGAAATTTCGGTGCGCGTCGGGTAGTACTCGGCCAGCTGCGTGATCTGTTCAAACAGCTCGCAGCCGGCGTCGTCATAAAGCCAGCGGCTGGGCAGCGTCTTCCGTGGCTTGGCCAGTCCGGCGAGCACGTCGCGAAGGAAGGCCTCGCGCTGCACGGTGCGGGGATCAACGGTATCGAGCACGTTAGGCATCCTTGGCGAGCCGGAGGCCTGAGAACTGCCAACGGGCTTCGGGAGGGAAAAAGTTGCGATAGCTCAGGCGCAGGTGGTTCGGTGGTGACACGCAGGAGCCGCCGCGCAGCACGTACTGTCCGGACATGAACTTGCCGTTGTATTCGCCCACCGCACCTTCTGCGGGCTTGAAGCGCGGATAGGCGGTGAACGCGCTGCCGGTCCATTCCCAGACGTCGCCGAACATCTGCTGCAGCGGCGACGATGACGAATAAGAGGCTTCCGCTGCGCGCGGCCGCAGCCGGCCGGAATCGGCGTAATGCCCTTCGTCAGGCGCAAGGCCGCGCGCCGCGTGTTCCCACTCGAATTCGGTCGGCAGGCGACGCCCGCTCCAGCGCGCGAACGCGTCGGCCTCGTAATAACTGACATGGCAGACCGGCGCCGCCGCATCGACCAGTTGCGCGCCGCGCAGGCTCATCGTCCACCAGGCGTCGTCACGGCGCTCCCAGTACAGCGGCGTGGCCCAGCCGTCGGCATTGATCCGCGCCCATCCTTCCGACAGCCAGAGCAGCGGATCGCGATAGCCGCCATCGTGCATGAACTGCATCCACTCTCCATTGGTGACTAGGCGATTCGCAAGCTGGAATGGCTCCAGCCACACGCGATGTCGAGGCCCTTCGCAGTCGAAGGCGAAGCCTTGACCGTCGTGACCAAACTCCAGTAGGCCACCGGCGAAAGCCAGATCGATCGAGTCGCTGATGGGTGAGCTTTGCACCGGCAAGGGCTCTGGTGCCTTGTAGGCAGGTTGCAACGGGTTCTGGGCAAACAGATGCAACAGGTCGGTCAGCAGCAGTTCCTGGTGTTGCTGCTCGTGATGGCAACCCAGTTCCACGAGCGCAAGTGCAGACACCTCGGGATCCGCGCGCAGCAAGCGCGCGAGCGCGTCATCAACATGGCAGCGGTAGGCGAGAACATCATCCAGAGAAGGCCTGGTAAGCATGCCGCGACGCGGCCGTGGATGGCGTGCACCCAAGGTCTCGTAATAGGAATTGAACAGATGATGGAAGCGTGCATCAAACACGCGATAGCCCGGCAGCGAAGGCACTAGAACCATCGCCTCGAAAAACCAGGTCGTATGTGCCAGATGCCATTTCGCCGGACTGGCATCGGGCATCGACTGGACCGTGGCATCAGCATCGGAAAGCCCGGCTACGAGCCGGACGCTGCTGCGGCGCACCGCATCGAACAGCAGCGCGACGTGGTTGATCCGCTGCGCGACGCTGGGTAGGGACGCCTGCTTCACGCTCATGCCCCAATCCTCCTTTGGGTCAAGCTCGTATACCGGGCGCGGCACTGCGTGCCTTTGGCCGAGCTGTCCCGATTCTGATCCGGATCAGGAGCGGCCCAGAAAGTCCATCTTGCCGATTTCGACGCCGTTGTGACGCAGGGTGTTGTAGGCCGTCGTCGCGTGGAACAGCAGATTGGGGATGACGAATCCCTGCACGTAGGTCAGGCCCGTGAAGTTGAGTTCGGTGGAGGGTGTCTTGATCACGATCGCGCGTTGTTCGGCGCCCTGGAGCTGATCGAGCGTCACCGAGCTCACGAACGCCAGGGTCTTGTCGATACGCGCGGACAGCTCGACGAACGTCTTCTCGGTGTCCTCGAACCGCGGCGCATCGATTCCGGCAAGACGAGCCAGACAGCCTTTCGAGGCATCGCTGGCAATCTGGATCTGGCTGGAGAAAGGCAGCATGTCCGGATATAGGCGGAAATTGATCAGCGACGCCGGATCGATCTTCTTCGCTTTGGCGTGGGCCGCCCCTTTCTCGGTGATTGCACGAAGATTGGTCAGCACGCGGGTAATGATCGGCACCACGAAGGAGCCCAAGTTTGTAGTATTCATGATCGCGTCGATCCGGCTTGAAAGAATGGGGAAACTTCGGATGGCCGCCCTGCCGTTTTTTCGATTCGAGTCGCAGGGGGCTAGTTACTTGCATTATGCAAGTTTGACTATCCCACGATAGACTTTGAAAATGCAAGCGACACCGAAATCCAAGCGCAAGACGGCCAGTGATGTCGATCCCGCCATCCGGCGGTCGGACTGCCCGATTTCGTCGGTCCTCGACCTGATCGGCGACAAGTGGAGCCTGCTGATCATTCGCGACCTGCTCCTGGGTAAAAAGCGCTTCGGCGAATTCATGCAGAGCCCGGAAGCCATCACCAGCAGCATCCTCACAACGCGGCTGAAATGGCTGCAAACCTGTGAGTTCATCGAGGCCCAGCAATACGAAACCAAGCCTCCTCGCTACGAATACCGGCTCACCGCCAAAGGCCAATCCCTGCGCCCTCTGATTCAGGAAGCGGCGCGCTGGGGTCACCGTTTTCTGCCGAACACCTGGAAGCCGCCCGCCAGCTTCCTGGCTTGAGACGATCGCGGCCACAGCGCGGGGATCGAGATGGCGGAAGTTGCCGAGGCTGCGGCGGCATCGAAGTCCACGCCATTGCCTGCGCAGCGTGCTGACGTGCCTGATTCCGAACGCGGTTTGCGGGCGGGCAAGGGCAGAAGCTTCAAGACGTGAAGGCCGCGCTGGAATGGCGTGAACGCTGGAACTGTTCGGCGCACTGCCACTTCCAGTCACGTATCGCTCCACGCGGGATGAAGCGAGAGTCCTGAAGGACCTGAAGCTCGAAGAGGTGCAGGCAGCCCTCGGCCTGCAATTGCGATTCGCGTTGCCAGCGATCGAGCATCCCCGGCAAAAAGCCCCCGGTATCACAAGACGCCGGGGGCTTCGTTGTTTCGGCAGCCGTGCAGCGCTGCCGTGATCGAGTGGCTTAGTAGCCGGTACCGGTCAGCGACACCTCGGTGGCGGTGTTGCTGACACTGGTCAGGATCGACACGCTGCCGGGGCGGGTGCCGACGGCTTTGTGAAGCGTCCTCGTTTTTCAGAGACAGCCTGGGATAGAGGTTGTGGATGATATTGCCAAGGCGTACGGAACAGGCGGCAACCCCCCGAGTGCGCGATGTGGTCGGTGGTGGTTGTAGCGATACCGCCAGTCTTCGGCCAT
>JAPLSA010000017.1 GCA_026398815.1 Gammaproteobacteria bacterium | reverse complement strand
CGGCGACCTTCGCCCCCGCCTCGACCTCTTTCAGGATCCGGACGATCTGTTCTTCGGAAAACTTCGACTTCTTCACGCAGAGCTCCTTCGTTCAAAGAAACTCTACCGGCAGGTGTCTTCGAAAAACGAGGACGCTTCACCAGCTCTACAGCCTCAACGTGGAAGTGAGCGGCCTGCGCGGCTTTTCGCGCACGTCCGCTCGACTGCAGGGTTATGCCTCATGTGCTTCAGTGAAGCGTGATGACGCGGAGATTCTTCTTGGCCGGCTGATACTCAAGGGCAGCCAGAACTCGGGTTGGATAGCCACCATCAGTCCTAGGTACCTCAAGCATTACATTGAACTTAACGACATCGTGCTTGGACAAGTAGCACAGGTTGTAGATGTAGCTGGCAGCAACCTTCTTCCGAATTAGCTGAGTCAGTTCGTCGCCCTCAAGCTCATCAATCCCGGCCTTTTGGAGTTTTCCGAGCTTTTCTGACTTCAAATAGTTGAGCTTCGCTTCCTCAATCTCGACGGTGAAATCGTCGATCGGCAGTACCGTGGGAGAGACCGCGTTCAACGACATCTCGGTGTCCACTTCGAAGCCCGGGAAGACAGGACGTTCGATTTTGTAGCCGAGGAACAGGTCAGCGTACGACGACTGCAAGCTCACGACGCGATACCCAAAGTCTTCAAAAGGGTAGCCGATGAGATTTACGTCTTCTTCATTGGGGCGGTCGTCTTCGTGCCCCATGATGATGGTGCTTTCGTGCTTGAGATACGAATTTACCAATATCGTCGACAAGTACGTCTTGGCTCGAGATGCGAAGGTCGCGGGGATGAAGCCGACGTACGGTTCGTACTTGCACAATGCCTCATGCATCGCTGAAAGGGCAGCATCAGACAGGTTGTTGATGTACACGCAATACAGAGCCGTTCCGTGCACGAATGTGAATGAGCGGGCCAAGACTAGCGATTCTTGGAGGATGTCGAAGATTAGTTGCTGGTCGTCGCCGATCAGATCGCCGCATAGAACGCTCTGAGTTGACCGTTTGTCATGAAGAGGGAGGATTGCCTTGGCGACCTCGAAGCCGTACCACGATGAATCTATGCATTGAGAGTCGAAGATGAAGGCGGCCTCGAGACGGTCGGCAATTGGCACAAGCCCTACTCTTAGTTTTTCGTAGGCAATCCCCTTTGATTGAAGAGTTTCACACGTTGTGACATGCATCCCCTGAATCTCGCGGTGCATGACGTCGTTCGTGAGATTGAAGTAGTCGCGCATGACCTCCAGCATCACATTGCCGCGAGCATTAAGAGTAAAAATGGGCTGGTCGTATGGATTCATGAGGCATAACGCCCAAGCTCAGCCGACCGCTTGCCGTAGCGAAGCGAAGGCAAGTGGGTCGGCTGGAGTGCCTGGTTGGGCACCAAGTTGCATGTCATGGACGATGACATTGGCCTCCTTGTATCTGTCCCAGCCGAGAACGTGACCTGGGACTCTAGACAGCAACGCGTGTTCGGCTTTGGTGACGATGCAACATTGAGCGCGCTCGATAACTGAGGACGGCGACGCCCCTTGCAGAAGCTCACCGACAAGAACCTTACGTGGGTGAATGTGATCTCTTTGTATGGGCACACCGATGCTGGCAAGTACACCAGCAGACCTAAAGCGTGAATGGAAATTGCCAGATGCTTCGGCAACCAACCAGATGCCATGGTTGAGCATCTTCTTTTTCAGCTGTAGATGAATAGGCAAGTCCCGGATGCTGGCCAACAGCAGATGGATGTCAGCGAGACGAGCGGCCAATACAGCCGATGCCGCGTACGGCTCACGGTGCCTCAGTTCAGACAGGAACGGCATCTTTTCTTGGTGCCCAACGTTTGAGCTCAGGCCGCGGCCCGTCAGGGACGTCGCGCCTGCAGCGAATGGTTAGCCCGCGTTGCGCTGACCCGAGGTTAGTAGACGTGACCATAGGGCCCAACGTACAGCGGGATATTCTGAGACTTGCACCAGGCAGACAACTGACTCCGAACGGAGTCCCAGTATGGCTTGGCCCAACTGGGCGCCTCATGCTGCCAAATGTCCTCGGTCGGGAAGTCCACTGAGACTACTCCCATGGGCATCGTTACAACGAACGATCCCAAGTCGCAGGAGCAAACTAACTCCTCCTTCCACCGCGGCTGAAATTGAAACGTGGGCGTTTGCACAAGCCGATCCTTAGCGGGCTAACGCCGCCGCTCAGCCGGCGCCGAAGGCGCTCGGATGCAGCGGCCTGTTAGGGGGCTTGGCGTCGCCCGAGAATTTATAGCCCGACCCATACCGTATGCGAAGGATGGTGCTCGCGGATTGTTTCCAATGCGCCGCTTATCCCCACCCAGTCGTCAGGCTCAAGTGTGTAATCGAAGTCCGTGACATCGACATTGCCAGCACGCAGGGTTGCCAGTTCTTCGGCCGAAATAACACCTGCACAAACCCACAGCTGCGCACGCATGCCGTGCTCAGAGTAGCTCTCGAAGGCCGCGCGAGATATGGCGAAGAAAACCAATGGAGACCCCTAACGCCTAAGTTAAGCGGCGGGCGAAGCCCGTCCGCTTGAATGCTTGGTTGGGCATGCTCACTTGGCACCTGCTCTTGCCAAAATGGACGGCACCAGAAGGGCAGGGAAAATTTGTTGAACTTGGTTGGGATCAGAGCGGATGCGCTCGCTCGGCAAGAAGTCAGTGACCTCAAACCGGGCTTTATCTATTGCGGCAACGCGAACTGCGCCTACCACAGTTTCGTTTTGCCGAGTTGCCTTAACCCACAAGTAATATTTTGGGTACGAAACACCGGACTGCGTTGGACCCTCTCGCAGGAGTTCGTAGCTAACGGTTTGAGTGCTGAAGTAAGACGAAAGGTCTCGACGCAGCGTTGCATCGAATTGCTCGGGCGGAGGCACGTTACCTTCGATGTGCGAGCGCTGGATTTGAAGCATGAGCTGCTCAGACGAATTTGGCTGAGCTAAGCATGCCGAAGATGTGGCGAGCATCAAATAAAGAGCAATCTGTTTTTTCATTAGGCCCAACGCCCAAACTCAGCCGACGCGGAGCCGCAGCGAAGCGGAGGCGTAGCGGTCGGCTGGAGTGCATTGTTGGGCACTACTGCCGCCAAAATGCGATGGCAGACCATAGTGACTGCCTCCAAATAAAGAGCTGATCTAGCCAGCGAGTCGGCGCCAGGAGAAAGCCTATGCCAGCCACTACGAAGGAGCCAGAGAACACCGCAGCGAAGACCTTTGGCCCAGTGGCCGTAGTTGGCACCCCGTTGTAGGTGATGCTGCTGGTTGGGTCGAGCGCAAGCACGACGAAACTGACCAAGAGAATGCCGCCGCCCAAGGTCCACACAAAGCCCATAAGCCGAAATACGCGACGGTGCCGCTTCATCAGTTTGAGCTGATTGGTTTTCATATTGCCCAACTACAATTAGGCTGCAAAAATGCACGATAACCTGCCACGTTATCGTGCAAGAACGCACGATAATCTGGCGAAAAACGCTGGATAACGTTTCGCGGTGGAGTGAGTCGGCTGTTTCTCATCGGAAATTCCGGAGGTCGTGCGCGTACACCATAACGCTGCGCGTATCTCCGAAACAATCAAAGCGGCGGACGGGCATCGATCGGCCAGCGGTGTGAACCGCCAAGTCAACTAGGCCGACGGGTGTCACCGTGATTTCGCTACCGCTGAATCGTCTGGCATCGCTACCTCAGCTCATGCACCCACGGTGCATGCTCGAACGCCCGGTAGTCACAAGTCAGTTCGGTATTAGCCGGGATGTCGATCGCCGCAATGGTACGGATGTCGTCCTCGTAGCAGTTCGGTGTGCTGGCGTGATTCATGAACTTGCCGTTGTCGCCGCACAGCAGGTAAACGCCATCGACGTTCAGATAGCTGTAGGCGCGCACCTTGCTGCGGAACGGTTCCGGCATGGCGTCGAGTTCCGCTGGGGTCAGTTCCCAGTCGATGACCGGGTTCAGTTCCCAGACGATGGTGCCGGCCGGGATCGCCACCGGCGTGAACACGCCGAGGCCGTGGATGCTGCTGTTTGCCAGGTAGGTCGGGACCAGAAACATGCGGACTCCTCGGTACGCGTTTGCTTCGGGTACAGCGGTGGCCGCCTGCCTGCCTAGAAGCCTGCCGGCAGCGGCGCGTTCGGTGCGTGATGTTCGGACTGCGCCTGGGTGATGTTGCTGCCCGGCGGCACGCTGCGGGTGAGCCAGACATTGCCGCCGATGCTCGATCCCTTGCCGATGGTGACGCGGCCAAGGATGGTCGCGCCGGCATAGATCACCACGTCGTCTTCGACGATCGGGTGGCGCGGCTGGCCCTTGACGAGGCTGCCATCGTCGGCCGATTCGAAGCGCTTGGCGCCGAGCGTCACCGCCTGGTACAGGCGCACGCGTTCGCCGATCACGGCGGTCTCGCCGATCACCACACCGGTGCCGTGGTCGATGAAGAAGCGGCGGCCGATGCTGGCACCGGGGTGGATGTCGATGCCGGTGGCCGAATGCGACAGTTCGGCGATGATCCGCGCCAGCAACGGCACGCCCAGGCGATACAGCTGGTGCGCCAGCCGGTGGTAGATCACCGCCATCACGCCGGGGTAGCAGACCAGCACTTCATCGACACTGCGCGCGGCCGGATCGCCCAGGTAGGCGGCTTCGACATCGCTGTCGAGCAGCGACCGCGCTTCCGGCAGATAGCCGGCGAAGGCGCGGACGATGGCCTGGGCGCGGCCCGCCACGTCGGCGTGGGCGTCGTTGCCCAGCCGCGCCGCGTAGCTCAACTCCAGCTGCACCTGGCCGTGCAGCGCGTTGAGCGCGGTGTCCAGCGTGTGGCCGACGTAGTAGTCCTCGCTGTCCTGGCGAAGATCGGGCGGGCCGAGCCGCATCGGAAACAGCGCGCCGCACAGCGCGTCCATGATCGCCTGCACCTGCTGGCGCGCCGGCACTTCGCGGCTGCCGGAATCGAGGCTGCGCTGCCGGGCTTCGCGCCAGCGCTCGCGCTGCTGGCGCAGGCCGGTCACGACCTCGTCGAGATTCCAGCGGGATTGCGGTGCTGCGTTCGGATTCATGGCGGGCCCGGACATTCAGCGTGGCGGCGGCGTCGGCAGCCGGCGCTGCAGCAGCGCCTGCAGGATCGCCATGCCGACCAGCACCAGGCCGGTCTGAATCCATGACTGCACCAGCTTGCGCTGCTGGTCGAGATTGCTGCTGATCTCGCGCCGCACGTCGGCGCGCATCTGCGGCAGCGCCTCGGCCTTGGGCTGGCGGTCCGGCGGCAGGCGGGCGAGGTCGATGCTCAGGTTCAGTTCGGCGGCCAGGTCGAGATCCTGCTCGCTGTAGACCGGCAGCCGGTACAGCTTGTAGGCGCCGTAGCCGCTGAGGCTCAGGCCGATGACGGCGAACAGGACAGCGAGGTGATAGCGAACGTTGCGGCGCATGGATTTCGGGAGCTGACGCCGCGGGGCGCGAAAGCCTCCTGCGCTAGACTCGAAGCACCTTGGCCGTCACAGGAGTGGGCGCATGCTGATCGGCGTACCGAAAGAAATCAAGGTTCACGAGTACCGGGTCGGGCTCACGCCGGCCGGCGTCCGCGAGTTGAAGGCGCACGGCCACGCGGTGCTCGTGCAGGCCAGCGCCGGCGCCGGCATCGGCATCCCGGACGCGCAGTATCAAGCGGCGGGTGCGGAGATCGCCGACAGCGCCGAGGAGGTCTTCGCCCGGGCCGACATGATCGTCAAGGTCAAGGAACCGCAACCGGCCGAATGTGCGCGCCTGCGCGAAGGGCAGGTGCTGTTCACCTATCTGCATCTGGCGCCCGATCCGGCGCAGACCCAGGCGCTGGTCGATTCCGGCTGTGTGGCGATCGCCTATGAAACGGTCAGCGATGGTCGCGGCGGCCTGCCGCTGCTGGCGCCGATGAGCGAGGTCGCCGGCCGCATGTCGATCCAGGCCGGTGCCCATGCGATGGAAAAGGCGCCAGGCGGTAACGGTGTGCTGCTCGGTGGCGTGCCCGGCGTGGCGCCGGCTGATGTGGTGGTGATCGGCGGCGGCGTGGTCGGCTACAACGCGGCGCGGATCGCGGTCGGCATGGGTGCCAACGTGACCATCCTCGATCGCTCGCTGCCGCGCCTGGCCTGGCTCGACACCGCGTTCGACGGTCGGCTGACCACGCTGTACTCCACAGTCGATGCGCTGGAAACCGCCGTCCGCCATGCCGATCTGGTGATCGGCGCGGTGCTGGTGCCGGGCGCCGCCGCGCCGAAGCTGGTGACCCGGGCGATGCTGAAGACCATGAAGCCGGGCGCGGTGATCGTCGATGTCGCGATCGACCAGGGCGGCTGCTTCGAGACTTCGCGCGCCACCACGCATCAGGAGCCGACCTATGTCGAGGAAGGCATCGTCCACTACTGCGTGGCCAACATGCCGGGCGGCGTGGCGCGCACGTCGACGTTCGCGCTGACCAACGCAACCATGCAGTTCACCGTGGCGCTGGCCGACAAGGGCTACCGGCGCGCGCTGCTGGATGATCCGAACCTCCGCGAAGGCCTTAACGTGCATCTGGGCCGCGTCACCTATCAGGCGGTGGCCGAAGCCCTGGGCTACGAATACCAGCCGACCCGCGAAGCGCTGAAGCCCTGGTGGGCACCCAGCGATCACTGATCGCGCGGCCGGCTTGGCCGAAATGCGGATCTGACCCCAATTAAGGAATCTCTGCGCAGGTTCAGTTCGTCATTCCGGCGAAGGCCCCGCACAATTGTCCGGGCCAGCGCTTTCAAGGCCCTGGACCCCGGCTTTCGCCAGGGTGACGACCTATGCAGAGCGTCCTAAAGGAGATGATTGCCGCGCTGCCGGTCAGGCCGGAGATTTTGCCGCCGGCAGCGCGGCGATCAGCACGTCGGCGATCGAGCCGAACATCGCGGTGGAGCGCTGGGCGCGCGCCATCGTCCGCACGCCGCTGAGCGCGGCCATCACCGTCGAGGCGTAGACCAGCGCGGCATCGCGGCTGTCGAAGCGGGCGGCGACGCCGTCGGCAATGGCCTCGACCCAGCTCCTGACCACCGTGGTCACGGCATCGGCGATCGGCCGGTTGCCGGATGACATCTCGCTGCCGAGGTTCGAGGCCACGCAGCCGGCGGTGTAGTTGCTCGATTCCAGCTCGTTCGCGGCGGCTTCGAACATCGCCCGGATGAAGGCGGGCGTGTCGTCGCCGACCGTCGCCGCACGGCGCGCGATGCGGCCGCGGATTTCCTCGCCGAACACGGTCAGCGCTTCCAGCGCCAGCTGTTCCTTGCCGCCCGGGAAGTGGAAATAGAACGAGCCCTTCGGCGCGCCGCTTTCCTCCAGCAGCTGGCTCAGGCCGGTGGCCGAGTAGCCCTGGCTGCGGAACAGCCGCACGGCTGCCTCGATGGCGTCCTGACGGGCGTTGCTGGTTCTGGCCATGTCTCCTCCTTGCTCAGCCGACGAACGGCGTCTTGCGTCGTCGATTCGAATTATGTAGGGTAGTCGCCATAGTATGGCAAGCGCCATATTACACCGGCAAGCGGCAAGACCGCCCGGCCGGGGGAAGCACCGGGGCCGGCGATCCGGCCGCATCGGGGTAGAGGTGAGAGGAACAGGCGATGAAAATCGTGAATGGGATGTCGTTTTCGGCCTTGCTGCTGACGGGCCTGGGATCGATGGTGCTCGGCGCGCGGATCTGGTCGGCGCCGGATGTGTTCGCGTACCAGATCGGGCAGGGTCACCTGCCGGCAGCGGCCATCGATGCGCTGGCGCTGCAGCATGGTGCGGCGCTGCTGGTGATCGGCGGGCTGGCGATCGGCGCGGCGTTCCTGTCGGCCACGGTGCGCTGGCTGCTGCTGGGGCTGCTGATCGTCACCGGCATCGCTGCCTGGTTCGGCGTCTGGCAGTTCGACGAGGCCCGCCACGCGCTGTACGGCCCGGCGCTGAAAACCCTGCTGCTGGCCGATCTGCTGAGCTTCGCGGCGGTCACCGCCGTGCGCGATGCCGATCGTCCAGCGCCCAAGCCGGGCGACGCCGCGTTCCATTTCAACTGGGGTTGAAGGCAGGCGGAGCAGCATGCGGCGGCCTGGCGAGAGGCGGGTCAGCAACCCGTCCGGTTGGCCGCCGTCTGGCTTTCGATCTGCTTCAGCAGGCCATCGAAGCCGACCGACTTGAACGCCTTGTCGTACTGGCTGGCGCGGATCGCGAGATCGCTGACGCCATCGGCCACCACGTTGACGATGCGCCACTGGCCGTCGACCTCGCGCAGCACGTAATCGAAGTTGACCGAGTTGCCGCTGCCTGGTGTCAGCTTCGCGTTGACCTGGCGGGTGCCATCGGCCAGTTCCCGGGTGGCCAGCGTCTCGAACTTCTCGCCACCGAACGCCGAGAACTGACTGGCGTAGGTGGCCAGCACCAGTTCGCGGAAGGTGGTGATGAAGCGGGCCTGCTGCTCCGGCGTCAGCGTCTTCCACTGCCGACGCATGACCCGGCTGGCCAGATAGGGCAGGTCGAAACTGCCGTCGACGGCGGTCGCGATCCGGCTGCTGCGGCCGCTACAGCCCAGCGTCGCGCCTTGTTTCATGTTGCCGATCAGCACGTCATGGAAGCCGGTCACGACATCGCCGGGTGCGGGCGCAGCCAGGGCATGGGCGCCGGGCAGCAGCAGCGCGGTGGCGAGCAGAGAACGCAGGAACACGGGGAGTTTCGGCATCGGCGACAATGGAAGGCTCTGGCGGGATCGCTATTGTCAGGTGCAATAGC
Source organism: Gammaproteobacteria bacterium (assembly GCA_026398815.1). Lineage (GTDB taxonomy): Bacteria > Pseudomonadota > Gammaproteobacteria > Nevskiales > Nevskiaceae > Nevskia. The sequence continues at coordinate 772,236 of JAPLSA010000017.1, read as the reverse complement.
GACCCGTGCCAGCCTTTCAAGTTCCATGTTTCCAGGGGTTTCCGGCGGATGAGTCGTTTGCTTTCGGCGTGGGTCGACGCTGCCCAGCGTCGCGCGGTACTGGTGGTAGTCCTGGCGCTCGTGATCGGGGCCGGGCTGGCGGCGTATACCGCCCGGCATCTGAGCATCGATACCAACTTGCAGAATCTGCTGTCGCCGGAGCTGCCGTGGCGACAGGCGGAAATCGAGATGGACCGCCAGTTCCCGAAGCTCAGCCACACGCTGGTCGTGGTGATCGAGGGCGGCATCCCCGAAGTGATGGACGCCGCGCAGGTCGCGCTGGTGGCCAAGCTCCGGCCGCGCAGCGACGTGTTTTCCGAAGTGTTCGCGATCGAGACGGAAACCTATTTCCGGCGCAACGGCCTGATGTTCCTGCCGGCCGACAAGCTGCAGAAGCTCGCCGATGACGTCACCGCCGCCCAGCCCTTCCTCGGCGCGCTTGACCAGGACCCGAGCCTGCGCGGCCTGTTCACCCTGCTCGGCCGGGCACTGAACGCGCCGGAAGGTACCGACTTCGACCTGTCGCCGGCCTTCAACGGCATTGCCGCCAGCGTGGCCGGCAGTGCCGAAGACCGCGACGCGCCGCTGAGCTGGCAGGCGCTGGTCGGCGGCGGTGGCGCCAGCGAACTGGCCGGCGCGCGTCGCTTCATCGAACTGGGCGCGATCCTCGACTTCAAGCGCCTGCTGCCGGCCGAACTGCCGGTGCAGGCGGTGCGCGACGCCGTGCGCGAACTGGGCCTGGAGCAGAAAGGCCTCAAGGTGCGGCTGACCGGCACCGTGGCGATGGAGCACGAGGAAATCCAGACCGCGTTCTCCGGCGCTGGCCTCGCGCTGTTCCTGGCGCTGGCGGTGTCGGCGCTGCTGCTGTGGTTCGCGCTGCACTCGCTGCGGCTGATGCTGGCGGCGATCCTGTCGCTGGCCTACGGCCTGCTGCTGACCACGGCGTTCGCGGCGGTCGCGGTCGGCCATCTGAACCTGATTTCGGTGGCTTTCGGCGTGCTCTATATCGGCCTCGGGCTCGATTACGCGCTGTACCTCGGCATGCAGTACCGCGAGCGGCTCGGCCAGGGGCTACCCAACCAGGGCGCGCTCGGCGTGGCTGCGGCCGACGTCGGCGGCTACATGACGGTCTGCGCGCTGACCTGCTCGCTCGGCTTCTTCGCCTTCGTGCCCACCGATTTCCTCGGCATCGCCGAGCTGGGCCTGATTTCCGGCGCTGGCATGATCATCAGCCTCGTGGTGACCGTCACCCTGCTGCCGGCGCTGATCGCGCTGCTGGCGCCGGACCCGAAGCAGCTGGCCTGGACGCCGGTGATCGGCAGCACGCTTTCCAAGGTGCTGGCTTGGCCGTTCTCGCATGCCAAGCCGATCTGGATCGTGTCCGCCGTGCTGGTCGCCGGCTCGCTGTACTTCGTGCCGGGGGCGCGTTTCGACAGCGATCCGCTGAAGCTGCGCGACCCGGACACTGAAGCGATCATGACCTTCCGCGACCTGCTCAAGGACCCGGAAATCCCGACCTTGACCTTGTCCGCACTGGTTCCCGACCAGGACACCGCGACCCGGCTCGCTGCCGAGCTGGCCAAGCGGCCGGAGGTCAAGCGGGCGATGACCCTGGACAGCTTCGTGCCGGCCGATCAGGACGAGAAGCTGGCGATCATCGAAGACCTGCGCTTCGCGCTTGGCCCGCAGCTGGCCGACGCACCGGCGCCGACCGAGCCAGCCGCGCGCGATGACGACTACGCGCTGATCGAGCAGATGCGCACCGCGATGCCGGCCTATGTCGCGACCCAGAGCGGCAAGCAGGCCGAGGCCGCAAAGGCCCTGCAGGCCGCGCTCGATGGCTTCGCGACCGAATACGGCAAGCGCGACGCCGCCGGGCAGGCGGCGCTGCTGGCGCGGCTGCGCGCCAACCTGCTCGGCAGCCTGCCGGCGCGGCTGGCCGGTCTGAAGGACGCGCTGAAAGCCAGCGCCGTCACCGCTGCCGATCTGCCGCCGTCGCTGATCGACCGCTGGAAGAGCGCCGACGGCTTGTACCGGGTCGAGGCGATGCCGGCGAAGGTGCTCGACAACCCGACCGACGAAGCCGCGTTCATCGCGGCCGTGCAGGCAGTGGCGCCGACCGCGACCGGCGGCCCATCGACGCAGGCCGAAGCTGGCCGCTCGGTGGTCGAATCGTTCCAGGATGCGTTCACCTACTCGGCGGTGGTCATCACCCTGCTGCTGCTGGTGCTGCTGCGCTCGGTGATCGACACGCTGCTGGTGCTGGTACCGCTGGCGATGGCCGGGCTGCTGACGGTCGCCGCCTCGGTCATGGCCGGCGTGCCGTTCAACTTCGCCAATGTCATCGCGCTGCCGTTGATTCTTGGTGTTGGTGTGGACTACGGCGTCTACCTCGTGCAGCGCGGCCGCGATGCCGCCGATGGTTCCCTGCTGAAGACCGGCACCGCTCGCGCCGTGCTGTTCGGCGCGCTGATCACCATGGTCAACTTCGGCAACCTGGCCTTCGCCAAGCATCCCGGCATGGTCAGCATGGGCCTGCTGCTGACCCTGGGCCTCGGCATGACCCTGCTGTGCGCGCTGGTGCTGCTGCCCAGCCTGCTGGCGCTGCGCTGGAAACACGCAGCCAAGTGAAGAACAGGAGTATTCGACGATGAGCCTTGGAATCGCCGTGCTGACGGTGTCCGACACCCGCACGCTGGACGACGACAAGTCCGGCGCGCTGCTGGTCGAGCGCATTGCCCGAGACGGCCACCGGCTGGCGGCGCGGCTGATCCGCAGCGATGACCGCTACGGCATCCGCGCGCAGGTCTCGAACTGGCTGGTCGACGACGCGGTCGACGTCATCATCATCACCGGTGGCACCGGCCTGACCGGCCGCGATCTGGTGCCGGAAGCGGTGCGGCCGCTGCTCGATCGCATCACCGACGGCTTCGGCGAGCTGTTTCGGATGCTGAGCTATGCCGACATCGGTACCTCGGCGATCCAGTCGCGCGCCTTTGCCGGTTCGGCCAACGGCCGCCTGGTGTTCTGCCTGCCGGGTTCGCGCGGCGCCTGCGAACTGGCCTGGGACAAGATTATCGGCCTGCAGCTGTCGACGGCGACGCGGCCCTGCAACCTCGTCGACCTGATTCCGCGCTTCAAGGAATCGCCGGACCAGCCGGCCCCGAAGCGGCCCTCGAACCGCGACTGATTGGTGGAGCGGGGACGCCTGTCTCCGTTGTTGTCATGCCGACGAAAGTCGGCACCCAGTGCCAGGGAGAGTGGCGCTTGATGGCTCTGGATTCCGGCTTTCGCCGGAATGACGGTGCGCAGGGTGTCCTTCGGACTTCGACCTGCGCCTGCCATTGGCTTGTACTTCGCTGATCGGTTGTCGCGGCGTACCTGAGGCGTACCAATCAATCTGATTCCGCACCCCACAACACCCACCTCCCTACCCGTCATGCCGACGAAAGTCGGCATCCAGAGCCACGGAGAGTGGCGCTTGATGGCGCTGGATTCCGGCTTTGCCGGAATGACGGTGCGCAGGGTGTCCTTCGGACTTCGACCTGCGCCTGCCATTGGCTCGTACTTCGCTGATCGGTTGTCGCGGCGTACCTGAGGCATCCCAATCAACCTGATTCCGTGCCCCACAACACCCACCTCCCTACCTGTCATGCCGACGAAAGTCGGCATCCAGAGCCACGGAGAGTGGCGCTTGATGGCTCTGGATTCCGGCTTTCGCCGGAATGACGGTGCGTAGGGTGTCCTTCGGACTTCGACCTGCGCCTGCCATTGGCTCGTACTTCGCTGATCGGTTGTCGCGGCGTACCTGAGGCGTCCCGATCAACCTGATTCCGCGCCCCACAACACCCACCTCCCTACCTGTCATGCCGACGAAAGTCGGCATCCAGCGCCGGGGAGAGGGCCGTTTGATGGCGCTGGATTCCGGCTTTCGCCGGAATGACGGGACTTGATTCGTCAGCCGGAATGACGGGGTCTCAAGTCGTCAGCCAGACCTCGACCGGCGTCTGCTGTTGGCTGAGCACCGCGCTGATCGGCCATTGCTGCGCGTCGGGCGTTTCCCGCGCCTGCTGATAGACCGCGAGCTTGGCCGCACCACTCAGCGGCAGCATCAGGCAGCGGGCATCGAGCAGCGCGGCCAGGGTCAGGGTGATGCGTGGATGCGGCGCGGTCAGCGGTGTGATCGCGGCCAGCGGCGCCGGGTTGTCGAGCGCCAGCGCGGCGGCCAGGGCCTCGGCGCCGGGAAACAGCGACGCCGTGTGGCCGTCCTCGCCCATGCCGAGCACTACGACGTCGAACGGTCGCGGCACGGCAGCCAGCGCCGCAGCTGAAGCCACCAGCCCATCGGTGACCTGCGCAAACGGCGACTTCAGCGGCACGAAGCGCGCCGCAGCTGCCGCGTCGCGCAGCAGGTGCTCGCGCAGCAAATGCTCGTTGGAATCCGGCGAGGTCGGTTCGACCCAGCGCTCGTCGGCCAAGGTGATCCAGACCTTCGACCAATTCAGCGCCGCGACCCGCAGCAAGGCGAACAGCGGCACCGGACTCTTGCCACCGGACACCACCAGCGAGGCCGCGCCGCGTTCGGCCAGTGCGGCGCGCAGGCGTTCGATGATCGCCGCCGCCAGCGCCTCGGTGGCCGCTTCAGCCGAGGTGAAGCGGTGCTCGGTCAGTCCGCCGCTCATGACTCTTCCTTCCAGCACAGGCCGTCGCGGACGATCAGCGCGCTCGATGCGGTCGGCCCCCAGGTGCCGGCCGAATAGGTTTTGGGCGGATCGCTCTGTGTGGCCCAGGCGGCGTGGATCGGGTCGATCCAGGTCCAGGCGGCATCCAGTTCATCGCGGCGCATGAACAGCGTCAGGTTGCCGCTGATCACGTCCATCAGCAGACGTTCGTAGGCGTCCCACTGGCGGGTCTTGAAGGTTTCGGCGAAGTCGAGATCGAGCTTGACCGGCTTCACCCGCATGTCGGCCCCCGGCACCTTGGCCAGCACATGCAGTTCGATGCCTTCGTCCGGCTGCAGGCGGATCACCAGCCGGTTGACGTTGCCGGCGTCGTTGCCGGGCAGGATCGCGTGCGGCACGGCGCGGAAGTTGATGACGATCTCCGACATCCGCTCCTGCATGCGCTTGCCGGTGCGCAGGTAGAACGGCACGCGCGCCCAGCGCCAGTTGTCGACATCGACGCGCATCGACACGAAGGTTTCGGTGGTCGTGCCTTCGGGGATGCCGGGCTCGTCGAGATAGCCGGGCACGGCGCGGCCTTCGATGGCGCCGGCGCGGTACTGGCCGCGGACGATCTTGTTGCGCACATCGTCCGCCGTGAACGGCCTGAGCGCGCGCAGCACCTTGAGCTTCTCGTCGCGGATCTCGTCGGGGTCGATCGACGATGGCGGTTCCATCGCCAGGATGCACAGCAGCTGCAGCGCGTGGTTCTGGACCATGTCGCGCAGTGCGCCGTAACGGTCGTAATACTCGCCGCGATCGCCGACGCCGACTGTTTCCGCCAAGGTGATCTGCACGTCGCGCACCGCCGCGCGATGCCACAGCGGCTCGAAGATCGAATTGCCGAAGCGCAGCGCGATCAGGTTCTGCACCGTTTCCTTGCCGAGGTAATGGTCGATGCGGAAGATCTGCCGTTCCGTGAAGATCTTCGCCACTGCTTCGTTGATCGCGGTGGCCGAGGCCAGACTGAAGCCGAGCGGCTTTTCCAGCACCACGCGACTCAGGCCGGTGACCAGACCAGCGGCGGCCAGGTTGTCGCAGATGCCGGCGAACAGGCTGGCGGCGGTCGAGAGATAAAACACCCGGATGCGCTCGGCCGAGTCGGCCAGCGCGGCGGCCAGCTTTGCGTAGTCGCCCAGCACCGTGGCGTCGATCGGCAGGTACTCCAGCCGGGTCGCGAACTGCGCCCAGATGCCTTCGTCGAAATCCTTGGCCGGGATGAACTGCTGGCAGGCGGCATGCACCATCTCGACGTAGGCCGCCGTGTCGAGCGCCTGACGCGATACCGCGATGATCCGCCAGCCGCTGCAGTCCTGGGTATCGCGATGGCGGTAGTACAGCGCCGGCAGCAGCTTGCGCAGCGCCAGATCGCCGGTGCCGCCGAAGAAGATCAGGTCGAAACAGGGAGGTTGGGCCATGGCGCGGGGGTCTTGAGTGGCGGCTTTGCATCGTTCTTGCAGTGCTATCTTGCCTGCCCGATGCCGTTTCAATCCGCTAGCCGCTTTCCTGCCACCGGAAGCGGCGGCGCGCCGGAGAGATCATGTCGCTGAATCCTGTGGTTGCCGCCGTCACCGCGCGAATCAAGAACCGCAGCGCGGCGACGCGCAGCGCCTACCTGCAGCGGATCGACCAGGCGCGGGAAGCCGGCACGGCCCGCGGGCGGCTGGGCTGCACCAATCTCGCGCACGCCTTTGCCGCCGCTGGTGGCGAAGACAAGCCGGCGCTGCGTGCGGTGCGCTGGCCGAACCTCGGCATCGTCTCCGCGTACAACGACATGCTGTCGGCGCACCAGCCGCTGGAGCGCTACCCGGCGATCATCAAGCAGGCGGCGCGCGAGGCCTTCGCGGTTGCCCAGTTCGCGGGCGGTGTGCCGGCGATGTGCGATGGCGTGACCCAGGGCGAGCCGGGCATGGAGCTGAGCCTGTTCTCGCGCGACGTGATCGCCATGTCGACGGCGATCGCGCTCTCCCACAACACCTTCGACGCGGCGCTGATGCTCGGCGTCTGCGACAAGATCGTGCCGGGTCTGGTGATTGGGAGCCTGAGCTTCGGCCATCTGCCGGTGATCTTCGTGCCGGCTGGGCCGATGACCACGGGCGTTTCCAACGACGACAAGGCCAAGGTCCGGCAGCTGTTCGCGCAAGGCAAGGTCGGCCGCGATGCGCTGCTGGAATCGGAAGCGGCCAGCTACCACGGCCCCGGCACCTGCACGTTCTACGGCACCGCCAATTCCAACCAGATGCTGATGGAAGTGATGGGCCTGCACCTGCCGGGCGCGGCCTTCGTCAACCCGAACACGCCGCTGCGTGATGCGCTGACGGCGGCGGCCGCAAAGCGCATCGCGGCGCTGACCGCGCTCGGCGAGGCCTACTCGCCGATGGCGGAGGTGGTGGACGAGCGGGCGATCGTCAACGCCATCGTCGGCCTGCACGCCACCGGCGGCTCGACCAACCACACGATCCACCTGATCGCGATGGCGCGCGCCGCCGGCATCGTCATCGACTGGGACGACTTCTCCGAGCTGTCGTCGGTGGTGCCGCTGCTGGCGCGCATCTACCCGAACGGCAAGGCCGACGTGAACCACTTCCACGCGGCCGGCGGCATGGCCTTCCTGATCCGTGAACTGCTCGACGCCGGGCTGCTGCATCGCGATGTCCGCACGGTGGCCGGTCGTGGTCTCGACGCCTATGCCGAAGAGCCGTACCTCGACGGCGACGGCCAGCTGGCCTGGCGCGCTGCGCCGGCCGTTTCGCTCGATCTTTCCGTGCTGCGTCCGGCCGCCGATCCGTTCAGCGCCGATGGCGGCCTGCGCCGGCTGACCGGCAACCTCGGCCGCGCTGTCATCAAGGTGTCAGCAGTGAAGCCGGAACATCGCATCGTCGAAGCGCCGGCGATCGTCTTCGATTCCCAGGAAGCGGTGCAGGCGGCGTTCAAGCGCGGCGAGCTGAAGCGGGATTTCGTCGCCGTGGTCCGCTTCCAGGGGCCGCGCGCCAACGGCATGCCGGAGCTGCACAAGCTGACGCCGCCGCTGGCGGTGCTGCAGGACGAAGGTTTCCGCGTGGCGCTGGTCACCGATGGCCGCATGAGCGGCGCGTCCGGCAAGGTGCCGGCGGCGATTCACGTGTCGCCGGAATGCCTCGCCGGTGGCGAGCTGGCGCGGGTGCGCGATGGCGACCTGATCCGTCTCGATGCCGAAGCCGGCACCCTGACGGCGCTGGTCGACGCTGCCGAATGGGCTGCGAGGCCGCTGGCCACCGCCGATCTGTCGGCGAATGAGTCCGGCACCGGCCGCGAGCTGTTCGCGCCGGCGCGTGCGTGTGTCGGCAGCGCCGAAGAAGGCGCGATGATTGTTGGCAGCGCGGCCTTCGCGCTCCATGGGCTGAGCCCGGCGTAAACCATGATGATGTCCGTGCACGAGAACAAGAACAGGAACCCCGAGATGCAGATCGTCGACATCCTCAAGGACGGCCCGGTGATGCCGGTGATCGTCCTCCATGACCTCCGGCACGCCGTGCCACTGGCGCAGGCGCTGGTGGCCGGCGGCATCCGCGTGCTGGAAGTGACGATGCGCACGCCGATTGCGCTGGACTGCGTGCGCGCGATCCGCGCCGCGGTGCCGGACGCCATCGTTGGCGTCGGCACCGTGACCGGGCCGGAGGACGTGCTGGCGGCGATCACGGCCGGCGCCCAGTTCGGCGTCAGCCCGGGGGCGACGCCGGCGCTGCTCGATGTGGTCAACAAGTCCGGCCTGCCGTTCCTGCCCGGCACCATGACGCCCAGCGAAGTGCTGGCCGCCCGCGATGCCGGCTTCCGGGCGCTGAAACTGTTTCCGGCGCAGCCAGCCGGCGGCATTCCGCTGCTGAAGGCGTTGGCCTCGGTGTTTTCCGACGTGCTGTTCTGCCCGACCGGCGGCATCGACGCCGCCAGCGCCCATGGCTATCTGGCGCTGCCGAACGTCGCCTGCGTCGGCGGCTCTTGGCTCGCGCCGCCGGCGCTGATCGCCGCAGGGGACTGGGATGGCATCACCGAGCTGGCACGGGCTGCCGGACGGCTGCGGGCCTGACCGGAAAGATCGCCGCTGCGGCTGGCGGCGGCTGGGCTTGGCCTGATCAGCGGGGCGCGGCCAGCGACGCTTCCAGCGCCGCGCCGCGCTGTTCCAGCGCGCTGCGAATGGTGGCCGGATAAAGCTCTCTGACCTTCGACAGCGTGTCCAGCGCCTGCGCCGCCCACCGTCGGGCCGTTGCGGCATCGCCGCGCCGGGCGGCGATTTCGGCGAGCGTCATCTGCGCTGCGGCGACCACCGGCACACGGCGATCGCCGGCCAGCGCCAGCACCGCCTGCAGTTCGGTTTCGGCTTCGGCAGCGCGTGCCGCATCGCCATGCTGCAGCTGGACTTCGGCCCACCGCTCGCGGGTCAGCAGCGCAGGCTCGTGGAAGCTGGTCAGTGCCCGGTAGACGTCGCGCGCCAGATCCAGCTGCTGCAGCGCAGCTTCGGGCCGGCCACGCTGTAGCTCGCATTCGGCGACGGCCAGCCGGGCATCGGGCACCAGCACCGATGAGTCGCCGGTCGCCGGCAGGCCGCCGATCGACGCCGACAGCGCGTCGATCGTTTCGCTGCAGCGGCCGCGTTCGAGCAGCAGCCGCGATTTCAGGGTCAGCGCCTCGGCGTACAGCTCGCCGACGGCGCCGGGGTCGATCAGGGTTTCGCCGGGTGCCGGCCGGTTTTCCCGCTGGCGGATGAAGTACTGGAGCTCTTCGTCGACCAGCGCTTCCGCCGCTTCCCGGCGACCGGTGGCGACCCGCAGGTTGACGCGCTCGTAGAAGACCTGCACGTAGCTGATGAAGCCCCGGCCAAAGGTGCCGAGCTGGAGTCGTGTCGATTCCTCCAATGCGGCTTCGGCTTCCGCCGCGCGGCCCAGCTGCTGCTGCGCCACGCCGACCATCTGCAGCGTATTCGCCAGCACCCAGTCGTTCGGCTGCGTCTCGTGGCGGAGCCGGTCGAGCAGATCGGTGGACAGCTGCAGCGCGCGTTCGGACTGGCCGTCCATGGTCAGCGCTTCGGCGAGGTACAGCGCATTCCATCGGCTGCGGGTGTCGTCCTGGCCGTAGCGGCGGAAGATGGCGTCGGCGCGGCTGAAGGCATTGATGACATCGGCATTGATGCCGATCTTCGGTCGAGTGCCCCGCGTCCACTCGCAGAGCCAGTTGGCTTCGGTGACGGTATCCAGCAAGCCGGCCCGCTCGATCAGCCTGCGTGCTTCGCGCAGCGTCGCCAGGCTCTGGTCGAAGCGCTCCGATTCGAAGAGCGTTGCGCCTTCCTGGGTCAGGCTGTCGATGATCCGGACATCCAGCGGGCTGGCCGTCGCCGTGACGATCGCCCGGTACCGCGCGTGGGCAGCGCTGGCGCGCTCCGGTAGGTACCACTGGCGATACAGCGCGCGCGCCGCCATCAGCAGTTCCAGCTGCACCTCCGGCTGGCCGGCGAGGCTGCTGTCGAGCCCGTCGACGATCTCGTCGAGCATTTCCCGCGCGGTGATCGAGCCGGGCTGCTTGTCGCTGGCCACGGTCCGGCTCGATGAGCGGAACACCTTGAGCAGGAAATCCCGCGTGGCATTGGCGCGCACCGCTTCGGCGGCGGCGCGCCGCGCTTCCGCCGTGGCCCGCTGCGCCTGCCACAGGCTGATGCCGCCGCCGGCCAGCAGCGACAGGCTGACGACCAGCGCCGAGCCGATCGCCAGCCGGTTGCGGCGGGCGAATTTCAGCGCCCGTTCGACGCGGGTGATGTGGCGGGCGCTGATCGGTTCATTGGCGAGATGCCGGCGCAGATCGCTGGCCAGCCGCTCGACCGACGGGTAGCGCGCCTCCGGCGCCGGCGCCAGCGCCTGGGCGACGATGGCATCGAGATCGCCTTCCAGCGCGCGCCGCCAGCGGGCCACGTCGAGGCCGCCGGCCTGGGCCGGGAAGTCGGCCGGCGCGAAGCTGGACGCCAGCAGCGGGGCTTCATCCTCCGGCCGCGTGCTGCCGCGGCCGCTGCGCGCGGCAGCCCGGGGCCGGCGGCCACACAGCAGCTCGTGCAGCACTACGCCGAGCGCGTAGACATCGGTGGCGGCGGTGATGGTCGCGCCGTCGAGCTGCTCCGGCGCGGCGTATTCCGGCGTCGCCGAGCGGCCGGCCAGCCGGGTGATCTCGGTGAGATCGCCGCGGCCGCCGTCGTTGATCAGCTTGGCGATGCCGAAGTCGAGCAGCTTGACCCGTCCTTCGTCGGTGACCAGCACGTTCGACGGCTTGATGTCGCGATGGACGATCAGCCGCGCGTGCGCCGCCGTCACCGCGTCGGTCACCTGCAGGAACAGCCGCACGCGGTCGGCGATCGACAGCCGCCGGTCCCGGCACCAGTGGTCGATGCGCTGGCCGTCGACCTTTTCCAGCGCCATCCACGGCTGGCCGTCGTCGGCGATGCCGGCGTCGTACAGCTGGGCGATGTTCGGATGGCTGAGGCCGGCCAGGAAATCGCGTTCGCGGCCGAGCCGCATCCGGGCGCCGGCGGTCAGCAGCCAGGTGTGCGGCAGCTTCAGCGCCACTTCGCGATTCAGCGTGCCGTCGGTGCGCTGGGCGCTCCAGACCTCGCCCATGCCGCCCTGGCCCAGCGGCGTGACCAGCCGGTACGGCCCGATCGCCAGGCCGCTGGAGAAGGTCCAGGTTTCTTCCTCGTCGCCGGCCGCCAGCCGGGGTTGCACGGCTGGCGGCGCGGCCTGCTGGTCAAGGTCGATGTCGGCGGCCTGGCGCAGCAATCCGGCGAGATCGGCGTGTTCCGGCGTCAGTGCCGCCAGCCAGGCGGCGCGCGCCGATGCGTCGATTTCCAGCAGGGCGTCCAGCAGGCTGGAAAACTCCTGCCAGCGCTCCGGCGGCAGTGACGACAGCGGCACCGTCACCGGTCAGACCAGCAGCATCCGCATCAGCACCCGGGCCTTTTCCCAGTCGCGACGGACGCTGCGCTCGGAGATGCCCAGCGCCTCGGCGATCTCGGCTTCCGGAAAGCCGCCGAAGAAGCGCATTTCCACGACCTGCGCCAGCCGCGGTTCGCGGGCGCGCAGCGCGGTCAGCGCCGAATCGATGACCAACGGGTCGTCGTTGACGGCCAGCAGGTCGCCCATTGCCTGCACGTCGAGTTTCAGCACTTCGCCGTTGCCGCGTCGATCGGTCATCCGCTCGCGGGCCAGGTCGACGACCACCGAGCGCATCACCGCCGAGGCATAGCCGAGGAACTGCAGCCGCTGCCGGCCTTCCAGCGGGCTGCCGCCGCTCTCGATCATCCGCAGGCAGGACTGGTTCACCAGCGCCGTCGTGTCGAGCAGCGTGAAGTTGCCGGCGCGCCTCAGGCGGCTGCGGGCGAGCGCCTTGAGATCGGGATACAGGTGGCCCCACATCGCGTCGAGCGACGCGAGATCCGGTGGTTCGGCATCGAGTCCGGTGCTGGGCACCGTCGTGACAGCCGGTGGCATGGGCGAGGGCGGGTCGGGTGTGGGCAGGGATGATCAGCCGTTTGCAGCGCGGCGTCCATTCGAGTGCAGCAACGCCCGGATGCAGTTACGAGGTCCGCACGGCGACGGATGCAGATCAAGATGTCCGGCGACAATACGCACTAAAATAGTGCAAATAAATGCGGATCGACTTTTCGTTTGACGAGTGAAAATTCAGTCAATTCAATATTCTGAAAAGGATCGATCAGACGGAAATCGAAAAAATTCACTGATTGCCCTTGAAACGTGCATGGACCGCACTGAAAATGTGCGTACTGCACCATGAAAAAGCTCTCGCCCATTCTTGTCGTCGTCCTCGCGCTGCTGATGCAGTTGCGCGTGGCCTACGCCTGCGATGCCGGCAATGCCGGATTGCTGGCCGACTGCCAGCTGCATGGCGTGGTCTCCGAGGTGGCGCTCGACGATGAGCCCAGCGATCGCGGCGACCGTTGCGCGGTCGGCGTCGATCTCGCGGTACGGGCCGGGCGGGTCAGCGGCGACGGTCTGGCCGCCGAGTTCACGCCACCGACCAGCAGCGATTTCATCGCACTGTTGCCGGCGGCGCTGGCGATCCCGAGTCCGGTATCCGATCGGGCGGCTTCCCCCCGGCCGCCCCGGAACGGACCGGCGCTTGGCGCCGGCACGCGGACCTGGCTGAGCACGGCGCGTCTGCGCCTGTAAGCCACGGCCGGACGCGGCGCCGGGCTGCCGCGTTTCCGGATATCCCTGCCTGATGGCTGCACCCGGCCATTCCCTCCGGTGCCCCCTGCTGTGTCCCGATTTTCGTCCGAGACGAGGTATTCCCATGTCCACCACTTTCCGCCTTGCTGCCCTGATGGCCGCCGCTACCTTCAGCCTGAGCGCCAACGCCGACAACGCCGCCTGGCTCAAGGCCAAGAACCCGGCGCTGAACCGCACCACCGGCCAGGAAGCGCCGGCCCGTGCCGACCAGCCGGCCGCTGGTTCGATCGAAGCCTGGAAGCAGGCCAAGTTCCCGGCGCTGGCCGTCACTGCTGCCGGTGAAGCGCCGGCCGCGGCCAATGCGCCAAAGGCCGGTTCGATCGAAGCCTGGAAGCGGGCCAAGTTCCCGCATCTGCAGAAGACCAGCACCGCGCGCTGACGCGCGGTCGGGTCTTGCCCCTCGCGGGACCTGATTCATCGTTGACCCACGAAGACCGCAGGCGATCGCCTGCGGTCTTCTGGTTTTCGGGTCCCGCCGCCGCAGCGCTGGGAAGCGGCGCTCAGAACGCTTCGCGGTAGGGCCGCAGGTCGAGTTCCTGGGTCCAGGCCGAGCGGCCCTGGCGGTACAGGTGCCAGTAGTTCTCGGCGATCGAATCGACGTCCAGCAGCCCCTCGCTGCCGAGCTTGGCGACCATCTCCGGGATCGCCTTGCGCAGGCGCTCGCCATCGACGCCGCCGTCGATCAGCACGTGGGCGATATGCAGCCCTTTCGGCCCGTACTCGCGCGCCATGCTTTGACTGATCATCCGCAGGCCGGCCTTGGCGGCGGCGAAGTGGGCGAATCCCGGCTTGCCGCGCAGGCTGCCGGATGCGCCGGTGAAGATCACCGTGCCGCGTCCCAGCGGCAGCAGCCGGCGCGCTGCCTCGCGGCCGACCAGGAAGCCGGCATAACAGCCGACCCGCCAGAAATCCTCGAACTGCGCGGCGGTCAGCCGGGTGAAGTCGATGATCTGGTTGTTGCCGGCATTGAACACCACGACGTCGGCAGGAGCCCGGCCTTCGGCGCTGCTCATCGCGCGGTCGAAGGCGGCGCTCACCGAGGCCTCGTCGGTGACATCGGTGACCACCGCTTCGGCCGAGCCGCCGGCAGCGACGATGCCGGCCACCACCTGATCGATCTTGGCCGCTGTCCGCCCGGCCACCAGCACGTGATGGCCACCGGCGGCGAAGCGGCGGCAGACGGCGGCACCGATGCCTTGTCCGGCGCCGACGCCGAAGACGATGGCCTGCGGTCGGCCAGCAGCGGTGGCCGGAACGGAGCGGTCGTAGGTCATGGCGGCACTCGATCAGGGGGGATGGCAGGCGAGTGTGCGTCATGAACCGCCGGCCGCCGCGATACGGGCGCACCCGCTTTGCGCGAAACCCCGGGGATCGTTCAGGCTCGCGGCTTCCGCAACCGCGTTGGAGCCTGTCCCGCATGAGCCGCTACCTGAGCTTCGCCTACGGCGTGGTCTGCTACACGATCTTCTTCGCCGTGTTCCTCTATCTGGTCGGCTTCATCAACGACCTGCCCGGCATGAAATCGGTCAGCAGCGGCGAGCCGGGCCCGCTCGGCATGGCGCTGGCCGTCGATCTCGGCCTGATCGCACTGTTCGGCATCCAGCACAGCGTGATGGCCCGGCCCGGCTTCAAGCGCTGGCTGACGGCGCTGCTGCCGATGCCGGTGGAGCGCAGCACCTACGTGATGGCGACCAACCTCGTGCTGATCGCCACCTACCTGTACTGGCAGCCGGTGGCAGGCCAGCTGTGGAAGGTCGACGACCCGCAGCTGGCGACGGCGCTGTACGCGATCGGCGGGCTGGGCTGGCTGATCGTGCTGATCTCGACTTTCCTGACCAATCATTTCGATCTGTTCGGCCTGCGCCAGGTGTGGCTGAACCTGGTTCGCCGCAGCTACACGCCGGTAGCGTTCCGCGAGCATTACTTCTATCGCTGGATTCGCCACCCGATGATGACCGGCATCTTCATCGCCTTCTGGGCGACGCCGAACATGACGGCCAGCCACGCGCTGTTCGCGGCCGGCATGACGCTTTACGTGTTCATCGGCGTGCACTTCGAGGAACGCGGCCTGCGCGAGGAACTGGGCCAGCCGTATCGTGACTACGCCGCCCGCACCGGCCGCTTCCTGCCGTTCGCCTGAGCGGCGCAGCTGGCGCGGGCCTGGTGCTGCCTTCAGAGGCTGCCGCGCTCGCGCAGCCTGAGAAACGCCTGCATCAGTTCCGGCTGCAGGGCTTTCAAGGTCCGCCGGGTATCGAGATCGTCGGCATTGCCGAGCAGCTGGTGCAGGGCGCGGAAGCAGGCCTGATCGTCAGCAGCGGCCAAAGTCACCGGCGGCTGGTCGGGCGGTAGCCATTCGCGCTGGCGGGCATCGGCCAGCAGCAGCCAGGCCGGGAAGCGGGTGATCGGCAGCGGCGCATCAGCCAGCTGGAACTCCGGCCAGCGGCGCTGCAGGGCGGTGTCCGGATCATCCGGCGGCAGCGCATCAAGCAGCGGCGCGGCCGCATCCGGGAACAGCCAGCACAGCCGCATCCGCAGCCGTCGCGCTTCGCCGATCCGGTGCTGCCGGGCCTGGATGTCGGCAAGCCGCGCGATCAGCGCCGGCGAGCGGCTCCAGTCGCGGCCGCGGTCGGTGATGCTGGCGGCGGCATCGCGCCAGTGGCCGGCCGCCATCCAGGCATGGCTCGGGTGCTGCCGCAGGTCGCCGGCATCGGCATCGTCCACCGCTGTTTCGCGTTCAAGCGCCTGCGCCAGCGCCACCCACAGCGGCGCCAGATAGGCCCGCGCCGCCGGCCCCAGCAGCCGCTGCGCTGCCGGTGTCAGCTGCTGTTCGAGCTGCAGGCTTCGGGCCGCGTGGCTTTGCGCCGCCGGCGGGTCGAGCGCCTGCAGCAAGATGTTGAAGGCCGGCGCTTGGCGCGGAGCTTCCTGTTCCAGCTTCTGCAGCAGCGTGCGGGAGGCGGCGCGATCGTGGCGGGCAAGGGCCGCGCGCAGCGCCTCGATGACGAACAGCGCGGCGTTGTCGTGGAACAGATCGCCCTGCTGGCGGTTGGCCGGCCGCTTCAGCACGCCGCTGCACAGCAGCACCCAGTGCGGATCGTCGCCCAGCGCAGCGGGTCCGGCCGGGCGCGGCTCGCGGACCAGACCCTGGGCGCGGGCGTGGCGGATGGCCACCTCCAGCACCGGCACCACGGTGGCGACCGGCACCAGCAGCGCCGCCTGCAGCGAGGGCCGTGCGCCGCGCTGCCAGGCGCTCACGTCGGCGTAATCGAGCCAGCCCTGGCGCAGCAGGAATTCGACCGGATCGAAGGCGCCGTGTTCGAGCAGCAGGCGATCGGTGGCGGCGTGCAGTTCGGCGGCGCCGAGCGCCGGTCCGGTCATTCGGGCAGCGCGATCCAGCGCAGCACCGCGCCGGCCGGGACCGGCGTGTCGCCGGCCTCGACCCACACCAGCACGTCGGCGCGGCCGAGGTTCGACAGCATGTGCGAGTCCTGGCGGGGCAGCGGGTTCAGCCGCGCGACGCCCTGTGCGTCATGGCGCAGGCCCATGCGCACGAGGCGGGCGCGCAGGTCGTCGCGCTCCACCGGATGGTCGAGCACGCCGTAGGTCCAGCCGAGGTCCGGGCGCTTCAGGCCGGCGAGATGGTCGAGCACCAGCCGCACATGCAGCACCATGCTGATCAGCACCGCTCCGGGGTTGCCGGGCAGCGCCAGCATCAGCCGCTGACGGCCATCGGCATCGTCGCGGACGCCGAAGAACAGTGGCTTGGCCGGCTTCTGGGCCACCTTCCAGAACACCCGGCGCACGCCGAGCGCCTCGGCGGTGGCAGGCAGGAAATCCTTGTCGCCGACCGACGCGCCGCCGGCCGTGAGCACCAGATCGGCCTCGGCCAGCGCCGTCGCCAGCGCCGCGCGTACCTGCTCGGGGTCATCGCCGAGATGCACCGGCGGCGGCACCTCGATGCCGTGGTGGCGCAGCAGCGCGGTGATAAGCGGACCGTTGGAATCGTGAATCTCGCCGGGCTTCAGCGGCGTGCCGGCGGGGCGGACCTCGTCGCCGGTGACGAACACCCGCACGCAGGGCCGGCGGCGCACGCGGACGCGGTCGACGTCGGCGTTGACCAGCGAGGCCAGCAGGCCGGGACCGATGCGCTGGCCGGCCTCGGCCAGCACGGTGCCGCGCGCCAGTTCTTCGGCTTGCCGGCGGATGTTGCGGCCGCTCGGAAACGGCCGGGTGAAAACCAGCATGTCGCCATCGCGCTGTGCCCGTTCCTGGGCCTGCATCGCATCCGCACCATCCGGCAGCAGCGCGCCGGTGAAGATCCGCGCCGCCGTGCCCGGCGCCAGCACCGGCCGCGACGCATGGCCACTGGCGGCGATGGTCTGGCGCACCGGCAGGTGCACCGGCGTCTGGTCGCTGGCGGCGGCGACATCGGCGCTGGCGAAGCAGTAGCCGTCGAGGGCGCTCTGGTCGAAGCGCGGCAGGTCGGTCTGCGCCAGCGCCGGCTCGGCCAGCACGTCGCCGCCGGCTTCGAGCGTCGGCCGTTCGATCACCGGCAGCGGGCGAACCGTGGTGGCGTAGAGGGCGAGGGCGTCTTCGAGCGCGGTCAGGGCCATGTGCGGGTCACTCGGTGATGGTCAGCAGATCGCTCAGCCGCAGCTCGGCGTCCTGCCATTCCTCCGGCGTGTTGACGCTCCAGCCCCAGCGCGGCCAGTCGGCGAAGCGGACGCTGACCACCGAATGGCGCGCCTGCCATTCGCGCGGCGTGCTGCCGCCGTCGTCGAGGTAACGCGCCAGATCGTCGCGCAAGCTGCGTTCGATCAGACAGCACAGCGGCTGCGGGCCGTGGCCGTCGTCGACGCAGGCGATCGCCGCGCCGGCGCGCTGGCGCGCCTCGTCGAGGCGGACGACGAGATCGTCCGGCAGCAGCGGCGCATCGCCGGGGACGATCAGCACGCGGTCGCTGCCGGCGGCCTCAAGACCGGCGGCGACGCCGGCCAGCGGGCCGCGGCCGGCGTGGCGGCCATCGTCGACCACGGCCAGTCCATAGGCGGCGTACTGCGCGGCATTGCGATTGACGCTGACCACGAGGCCGGCCACCTGCGGCGCCAGGCGGAGCAGCACCCGTTCGAACAGCAGCTGGCCGGCGAGCGGCTGCAGCGGCTTGTCAACGCCGCCCAGCCGCTGCCCGGCGCCGCCGCAGAGGATGACGGCGTCGAAGCGGCTCATCGCGCCGGGCTGGCCGGCGTCAGCACCGTCGGCGTTGCCACCGGATCGACCTGCGGGAAGTCCAGCGTGTAGTGCAGGCCGCGACTTTCGCGGCGGGCCAGTGCGGAGTCGACGATCAGCTCGGCAACGGTCACCAGGTTGCGCAGTTCGATCAGGTGATGGCTGACCCGGTAGTGCAGATAGAACTCGATGATCTCGCGCTTCAGCAGCGCCACGCGGTGACGCGCGCGCAGCAGCCGCTTGGAGGTGCGGACGATGCCGACGTAGTCCCACATGAAGGTGCGCAGTTCCAGCCAGTTGTGGCTGACCACGACGTCTTCATCGGAATCCGACACCCGCGATTCGTCCCAGGGCTTGAGCGGCGGTGGTGCCGGCATGGCCGGCAGTTCGCGGATCAGGTCGTCGGCGGCGGCATCGGCGAACACCAGGCATTCGAGCAGCGAATTGGAGGCCAGCCGGTTGGCGCCGTGCAGGCCGGTGTTGGCGCATTCGCCGGCCGCGTACAGGCCGGCGATGTCGGTGCGGGCGTGGAGATCGGTGACCACGCCGCCGCAGGTGAAGTGCGCCGACGGCACCACCGGAATCGGCTGCCGGGTGATGTCCAGCCCCAGCGACAGGCAGTGGGCGTGAATCGACGGGAAATGCTCGCGGACGAAATCGGCCGGCTTGTGGCTGATGTCGAGCCAGACGTGCTTGACGCCGAGCCGCTTCATCTCGTGGTCGATGGCACGGGCGACGATGTCGCGCGGCGCCAGTTCGCCGCGGGCATCGAAGCGCGGCATGAAGCGCTCGCCGACCGAGCCGTCCGGGTTCGGCACGTGCAGGGTCGCGCCTTCGCCTCGGAGCGCCTCGGAAATCAGGAACGAGCGCGAATCGCCGTGGTACAGCGTGGTCGGATGGAACTGCATGAATTCCATGTTCGCGACCCGGCAGCCGGCGCGCCAGGCCATCGCGATGCCATCACCGGAGGCCCCGAACGGGTTCGACGAATACAGATAGACCTGGTTGGCGCCGCCGGTGGCCAGGATCACCGCCTTGGCCGCCACCGCCTGGATGCCCTTGCTGCGGCGGTCGTACAGGTAGGCCCCCTGTACGCGGCGGGCGGCTCTGTCGACGATCAGATCGACGGCGACCGTGCGTTCGCGAACCTCGATCAACGGATGCGCCTCGGCCAGTGCGGCGAGGGTGGTTTCCACGGCCCGGCCGGTGGCGTCGGCCGCGTGCACCACGCGACGATGGCTGTGGCCGCCCTCGCGGGTCAGGTGCAGCCGCTGGCCCCTGAGTTCGCCATCGGCATGGGTGAACACCACGCCCTGGTCGACCAGCCAGGCGATGCACTCCGGACCGCGTTCGACGGTGAAGCGGACGGCCGCTTCATCACAGAGCCCGGCGCCGGCGATCAAGGTGTCCTGGACGTGAGCTTCGACCGAGTCGTCCTCGTCGAGGACGGCGGAGATGCCGCCCTGCGCCCACAACGTTGAGCCACTGGCGAGCGTGCCTTTCGATACCACGCAGACGCGGTGGCCGGCCTTGGCCAGTCGCAGCGCGGCAGACAGTCCGGCGGCGCCACTGCCGAGGATCAGCACATCGGATTCGTTCACGCAGGAATGTCGGGCTTGCTAATATTTCAGGTACGACGACAACCACGAACAGTCGCGGAGTTTAGCCAGAATCCCCGGTGACGCGGGTGCGGCACCCCCGTCTTCCCAGAGCGCATGAACCCCGACATCACCGACGAAGAACTGGTTGTCCTCGCCCAGAAAGGCGACCGGCGGGCATTCGAGCTGCTGGTCCGCAAGTACCAGCACAAGATCGTGCAGCTGGTCAGCCGTCTGGTCGGCGATGGCGATGCGCCGGACGTCGCCCAGGAAACCCTGATCAAGGCTTGGCGCGCGCTGAAGGGCTTCCAGGGCAACAGCGCGTTCTACACCTGGCTGTACCGGATCGGCATCAACACGGCCAAGAACCATCTGGTATCGCGTGGTCGCCGGCCGTCGAACCAGGACATCGACATCGTCGATGCCGAGCAATTCGGCCATACCGAACACTTGAGCGACGTCGACACGCCGGAGTCGCTGCTGCTGTCTGACGAGATCAAGCAGAAGGTCGGCGAAGTGATTGCCAGGCTGCCGCCGGACCTGCGCCAGGCGATCGTGCTGCGCGAGCTTGAAGGCCTGAGCTACGAGGAGATCGCCGAAGCGATGGACTGCCCGATCGGCACCGTGCGGTCGCGCATCTTCCGCGCCCGCGAGGCGATCGACGCCGTCGTGAACCCGTTGATGAGTTGAGGGGTCTGAGCGTGAGCAGCGATATCTGTCGGACCCGTCGGAAGGCTGATGTGTTTTTGCCAGTGAGCGGCCGGAACTTTTCCGTTCAGCCGCGGTTAATGTCCCATGTCGCGGCTTCAGAGCCCGGTTCGGAATGAGCGAAATGTCAGAAGAATTGCTATCGGCGCTGTTGGACGGTGAATGCACCCCGGCTGAAGTCGAGGCCGCGTTGGCTGCCATTGAACGATCGCCTGCACTGGCGGCGCGCTGGAGCCGAATGTGTCTGACCCGCGACCTGATGGCGGGCCGAACGGTTCGCAAACCGGCGCTGGACCTGACCGCGAGCATCATGGCGGCGCTCGACGACGAGCCGGCGGCCGCTGCGCCGTCCAAGGTGGTGCCACTGCAACCCCGAATTGCTGCCCCGGCGGCAAAGCCGATGCCGGCAGCCGCCGTCAGCGCCCGCAGCCTGCGCTGGCAGCGGATGGCCGGCCTCGCAGTCGCCGCGTCGATCACCGCCGTCGTGGCGATCGGCGGACGCAGCCTGCTCGACCAGCCGGTCGACGCAACGCTTCCCGCCGCGCAGCAGGCGGCAGTGGCCGGCAACCTCGTCAAGGTGAGTGCCGACGGCCAGGTCAGTGGCGCGGCGCCGGTCGAAGTGGCAAGCGAGGAATCGCCGGCCTGGGACGACCTGGATGCCGACGCCAAGCGGCAGCTGACCGATTACCTGATCCAGCATTCGACGCGCGGTGCCGACGCCGGCATGGGCAGTTCGCTGGGTTACCCGCGTCTGGTGGCGCAACAGGCGAGCTATCGGCCGGCTGACGGTAGCCGCTGATGCGTCGCTGGCTGTTTTGTGCAGGCGTCGCCTGCACCTCGCAGGCTGCGCCAGCTACTGCAGCAGATGCCGCTCCCGAAGCTGCCGTCGATGCCGGCACGCTGCTCGTCCAGGCCGCCGAGGCCTCGCGGACCCGCAATTACCAGGGCGTGGTGATCTACCGCGGCGACGAGCGTTTCGAAGTGCTGCGCGTGCAGCATCGCTACAAGGACGACAGCGAACGCGAGCGCATGGTGTCGCTGACCGGCGATCCCCGACAACTGCTCAGGATCGACAACCGGCTGATCTCGATCACCCCGAAAGGCCGCTCGATCTCGGCCGAGCGGCCCAGCCTCAAGGGCTTTCTGGCGCAGCTGACGGTCGAGCGCGTCGAGCAGCTGAAAGCCCATTACGAATTCCGCAGCGAAGGCGAAGGCCGCATTGCCGGCCGGCCGTGCAACGGTGTCTCGGTCCGTCCGAAGGACAAGTACCGGTACGGTTACGAAGTCTGGACCGACCAGGAAACCCGCCTGCCGCTGAAGATCAGCCTGACCGGCCCGCGCCGCGAAGTGCTGGAACAGGTGATGTTCACCGAAGTGGCTTATCCGAAGTCGATCCCGGACGAAGCCTTCGAAACCGAAGTCGACATCCGCAAGTTCAACCTCATCACCCGCAACCTGCCGAAGCTCGATGACGTTCCTGCAGCCGATCCGCACGGCGAACCGCAGGTGACGCTGGGCAAGCTGCCGCCCGGCTTCAAGGTGGTGATGCACGACGACCGGCTGCTGGCGGACGGCTCCGGCAACGTCGAGCACCTGCTGCTGTCCGATGGCCTGTCGTCGATTTCGGTGTTCTCGACGGTCCGCTCACAGGAAGCCAAGGGCGTCAACGGCCCGTCGCATATCGGTGCGGTGCAGGCTTACGGCACCGTGGTCGGCTCGTTCCACGTCACCATCGTCGGTGAAGTGCCGGGGGCGGCGATCAAGATGATCGGTGACAACCTGCGGGTGCCGATCCCCGGCCAGGATGGCGCTGCCAGTGCACCGGCCGTTGGCGCTGAACGGCCGCCCGCGCAGGACATCGCGGCTCCGTCGACGACGGCTACGCCCCGCTGAAACCCGCTTCATGCGTGGCCTTCGGGTGACCCCGACGGGCTCGCCGGCCGACCGGGTGCTGTCTTGCCGCAGCGCAGCGGGCCATGTTCAACTGCCGCGTTCGCCGTGATCCGTCGCTCGCCCTGGTGCGATCGACCCGCCTGCCCCGGTCCGGGCACTCCTGGAGCTGAATGATGCAGATCGTCGCCGGTCGCAAGACCGCCGTGCTGGCGTTGCCCCTGCTGATCGCCGCCGGCCTGCTGGCGGCCTGTTCGTCCGAGCGCGCTGCCGGCTTGCCGGAGTTGGCGGAACTGGTCGAAAAGGTCAGCCCGACGGTGGTCAACATCAGCGCCGTGCCGGTGGACGCCGAAAGCCCGGCGGCGGCCACGCCAGGCAGCGATGGCCGACCTGTGCCGGACTGGCTGAAGAAATTCCTTGAAGAACATGGCGACAGCGGCCGCAGCGGCGCCGCGCCGGGGGACGGCTCCGGCGGCGGCAATGCCGACGAGCCGGCCACCGGTGGCGATGACGCCCAGGCGGACGGTGATGGCGACGGCGAAAGCTTCCCCGATGACGGCGCCGGCCCCGGCGGCGAACAGTCGCTCGGCTCCGGCTTCATCCTGTGGTCAGACGGCTACATCGTTACCAATCACCACGTGGTGAAGAACGCCAAGGAAATCGTCGTCCGCCTGTCCGACCGCCGTCAGTTCCCGGCCGAGCTGGTCGGCAGCGACGAACGCAGCGATCTGGCGCTGCTGAAGATCGACGCCAAGAACCTGCCGGCGGTGAAGCTCGCCAACGTGCAGAAATCCCGCGTCGGCGACTGGGTGCTGGCGATCGGCTCGCCATTCGGCTTCGACTACACGGTCACCGCCGGCATCATTTCCGCCAAGGGCCGCAATCTGGAAACCGAGCAGTACGTGCCGTTCATCCAGACCGACGCGGCAGTGAACCCGGGTAATTCCGGCGGCCCGCTGTTCAACCTGAAGGGCGAGGTGATCGGCGTCAATTCGCAGATTTACAGCCAGAACGGCGGCTTCCAGGGCGTTGCCTTCGCGATCCCGATCGACGTCGCCGCCAAGGTCGCCAAGTCGCTGAAGGAAACCGGCCGCGTCCGTCGTGGCTGGCTCGGCATCGTCATGCAGGAAGTCGATCGCAAGCTGGCCGCCTCGTTCGGCATGGACAAGCCGGGCGGCGCGCTGCTGGCCCGGGTGCTGCCGGACAGCCCGGCGCAGCAGTCCGGGCTCAAGGCCGGCGACATCATCGTCAAGTTCAACGACACCGAGATCGCCACCTCGCGCACGCTCAAGCCGCTGGTCGGCGACGTCACGCCGGGCGAGACCGTGACCTTGGAAGTGCTGCGTGACGGCCGCCGGGTGACGGTGAAGGTGGAGGTCGGCGAGCTGGCCGAGCAGGACCTCGCCGATGGCAGCGGCAGCAGCAGCGAGCGCGCACCGTCGAGCGGTCCGAAATCGGCGCCGAGCGATCCGGCCGGCCGGCCGCTCGGCGTGGTCGTGCAGACGCTCAGCGATGTCGAGCGGCGCGCCGAGAAGGTCGTGTCCGGCGGCGTTCGCGTGGTCGAGGTCGGGCCGGGGCCGGGTCGCGACGCCGGGCTGATCGTCGGTGACGTGATCCTGTCGATCGCCAGCCAGGAGATCGACAGCGCCGATCGCTATGCCCAGGTCGCCGGGCGGCTGACGCCGGGCCAGACGGTGCCGATGCTGGTGCAGCGGCAGGGCGCGCCGTTGTTCCTCGCGCTGGGTGTGCCGGCCAAGCCCTGATCCCCGATGGCGGACGCGATGACGCTGACCCTGCTTGGTCGGGATGGCTGCGGGCTGTGCGAGGAATTTCTCGAAGCCTTCGCCGCCGCCTGCCCGGATCTGCTGCCACGACTGGCGATGGCCGATGTCGACAGCCGCGCCGGCTGGGCCGGGCGCTGGGGGCACCTGATTCCGGTGCTGATCGACGACGAGGGCACGCCGCTCTGCGAAACCTTCTTCGACGAGGCGCGACTGCGGGCGGCGCTGGCTGACGACGCGCCGCGATGATCGTTCGCCCGCGGCCGCACTGGTTCCGGATGCTGTTCATCTGGCGCGGCTCGGTGCTGCGCAAGCTGGTGCCACGGCTGTCGATCATCGGCGGGCTGGCGGTGTTCGCGCAGGTGCTGCACATCTCGGTCGATGCCGCGTGGCTGCACCGCGTGGAGCTGAGCCTGCAGCCGTTCACCTTGCTCGGGCTGGCGCTGGCCATCTTCCTCGGCTTCCGGATCAACGTCAGTCACGAGCGCTACTGGGATGCCCGAAAGCTGTGGGGCACGATCATGAACGCCTCGCGGGCGCTGGCCCGGCAGGCGCTGACGCTGACCGAATGGGCGCCGAAATCGCCCGAGGCCCAGCGCTTCGTGCGGGCGCTGATCGCCCACGCCCATGCCTTCCGGCACCAGTTGCGGGGCACCGATGCCACCGACGACCTACAGCGTTTGCTGGTGCCGGCGGATCTGCTGCGCGTGCTGCCGGCACGCTGGAAGCCGGTGGTGATCCAGCAGCTGCTGGGCGACCAGTTGCACGCAGCGCGGCGCAGCGGCGAGCTGCCGGACATCTTGTCGGCGTCGATGGAGCAGAGCTTCAACACCCTGGGCGATGCGATCGGCGGCTGCGAGCGTATTGCCGGTACGCCGATCCCGCTGACCTTCTCGGTCATGGTTCACCGCACGATCTACTTCTACTGCACGCTGCTGCCGTTCGCGCTGGTCGGCACCATCGGCTGGTACGCGCCAGTGTTTGCTGTATTCGTCGCCTACACCTTCATGGCGCTCGAAGCGATCGCCGAGGAACTGGAAGCGCCGTTCGGTTTCGACGACAACGATCTCGCGCTGGGCGCGATTTGCGACAACATCGAGGCCTCGCTGCTGGAAATGCTCGGTGAGTCGCTGCCACCGCCGAAGCCGATCCCGGCCGACTTCGTGGTCCACTGAGCGGCGTCCGGCGGTGTCGCCGTGTCGTCGCCAGCGGCGGCGAAAGGGTGGCAATTCAACGGGGTTTCTTTCCGGAACGACCGTTTGACCGCAATCAGGACAGGACTTCTTTCCACATTGCGCGGTCTGCGCAGCCATCTGCGGGAAGCTGCGCGAATTCTGGTTTGTCCTGGCTCCAACGGGTCGGTACGCCTCGGTTTAAGCTGAGGGACAGCGCTAGAAACAAAAAATAAATCATGAGCTTGCTACAATAGATTAATTTTGTTGGCAGTCCGGAAAGGATCTCCGAACGGGTCTGTGATAAGACCACGCTGAACACCTCGCAAGAAGGTGTCCACCACGGGACGAGGCATGACTAATTTGATGCCGCAGCGCGGCCTGCGAGCGCTGCTTTTTGCAGCTGTACTGATGATCCTGCCGGACGCAAGGGCTGCCGACATGGCGCCGGACCCGATCCTGTTTCCGCCGGTGACCAACGCGGAACGGTCGCGCAATGTCATCAGCGAGAGCCGGACAATCAGCGGCATCGATATGCCGGCACCGATCAGCGTGACCGGGGGCGCGTACAGCATCAATGGCGGCGCGTTCACCCGGAAATCGGGCCGGGTGGTCCGGGGCGATGTCGTCCGTGTCGGGCTGGTGTCGTCGGATGCCTTCGGCACCTCGGTCAGCGCCAAGCTCCGGGTGGGATCGCCAGCGGCGACGTCGACATTCAAGGTGACCACGCGCAAGGCAGACACGGCGCCGGACGCTTTCAGCTTCGCGCCACGGACCGAAGCGGCGCCGGGCAGCATCCAGGTCAGCGACCCGGCCCTGATCACCGGGCTCGAGGCGGCGGCTGCGATCAGCGTCAGCAGCGGCGGCAGCTACAGCATCGATGGCGGCGCGTTCACGTCGGCGGCGGGCACCGTTGGCAACAACGCCCAGGTCCGTGCGCGCGGAACCGCGAGCAGCAGCATCAACACCGCGTCCAGCATCACGGTCACCATCGGCGGGGTCGGCAGCAGCTTCCGGATCACCACCACCAGGACAGCCGACACCACACCCGATCCCGTCGCTTTCCCGCCGAAGATCGACGCGCCACTCGGCAGCCTGCAGACCAGTCGGCCGGCGACCATCGCCGGCATCAACGCGCCGAGCCCGATTTCTATCGTCGGCGGCTTTTACAGCGTCGACGGGCAAGCGTTCACCGATGCGCCGGGCACCGTTACTGATGGTGCGTCGGTCACGGTGCAGGTGCTGTCGTCCTACGGCTATTTGGAATCGCGCGAGGCGGTGCTGACCGTCGGTGGAGTTGCCAGCGCCTATCGCGTGACCACCCGGAGCATCACGGCGGATGACTCGCCCGATCCGTTCAATTTCGCTCCGCAAACGGATGTCGTTGCCGGCATGGCCGTCCTCAGCGACCCGATCGTGGTGACCGGCATCGACATCGCGGTGCCGATCTCGGTCAGCGCCGGGCGCTACCAGATCAACGACGGCGCGTTCACGGCAGCGCCGGGCGAGGTCGTCAACGGCGACATCGTGGTGGCCGAGGTGCAGGCATCAGAGCAACCATCGACGGCGGGCAGCACGACTGTCGTGATCGGCGACAAGCAGGCCGATTTCGTGGTGACCACCAGCGCACGCGGCTCGACCGGTCAGGCGCCGCTGGCGTTCGCGTTCGCCCCGGTATTCAACGCCGAGCCGGGCAGCGTCAGGACGAGCCGGCCCGTGATGATCACCGGCGTCACTGCCGGCGCGTCGATTTCCGTGGTCGGCGGGCGCTACAGCATCAACGCCCACCCGTTCACGGCGGCCGACGGCCTGGTGTCGAGCAATGACAGCGTCGTGGTCGAAGCGGTCGCCAGCGACAGCTTCACGACGCGCCAGGACGCTGTGCTGACCGTCGGCGGCAGCAGCGCCACGTTCAGCGTCAGCACCCGTGCGGCGCGGACCACGCCCGACGCGTTTGCCTTCGCACCGGTCGTCGATGCCGCCGCGGGCAGCGTCCGCAGCAGTGCAGCCGTGACGATCAGCGGCATCGATGCGCCGGCAGAGATCGCGATCGCCGACGGCCAGTACAGCATCGGTGGCGCAAGCTTCACCAGCAATCCCGGAAAAATTCGTGACGGGGAGGTCGTCCGCGTGCGGGCGATGGCGGCCAGCGCGGCTGCAACCACGGTGTCGGCGACCCTGACCATCGGCGGCATCAGTGCCGTGTTCCATGTCACCACCACCGGTGCGGATGTCACGCCGGCCCGGTTCAGCTCGGTGAGCAACCCGGCCGCCTTCCCGCTGCTGGGCACGGTGAGCCCATCGGTGACGGTCAGCGGCATCAGCGCGCCGATCGCGGTATCGGTGAGCGGTGGCGAGTACAGCATCAACGGCGGGCCGTTCCTGGCGATGCCGGGGGCGGTCAGCAACGGCGACCGGGTGCGCGTCATGGCGATCCCGGGCGCCAATCGCGGCGACATCGTCACGGCGACGCTGAATCTCGGCGGCCTCACCGGCACCTTCACCGTCACCTCGGATGCGCCGGCCGACGACATCGCTGACATCTTCGAATTCAGGGATGTCGTCGTGCCGCGCAACACGATCGTCCAGAGCGAGGCCATCGAGATTCGCGGCATCAATGTCGCCACGCCGATCTCGGTGACCGGCGGCAGCTACAGCATCAACGGCGGCGCGTTCCGCAGCGCGGCATCGAAGGTGTCCGGCGGGGACCTAGTCAGCGTCAAGGCCAGCAGCGCCAGCACCTACGACACCGAAACGCGGCTCACCCTGAACATCGGCAGCCGCAGCACGATGTGGCTGCTGCGCACGGCTGCCGACCCGAGCCAGCTGCAGGCATTCACCCTGGTCAGCGCCGAGATGTTCCCCGCCGGCATGGTGCCGGTGGGCCGGGCACTAACGACGATGCCGATCGTCGTGGCCGGTGCGCGGTCACCGACGGCGATCAGCGTCGCCGGCGGCAGCTACAGCATCAACGGCGGCGCGTTCACGACCGCCCCCGGGACCGTGGTGAGCGGCGATTCGGTGGTGATGCAGTTCACCGCCGCTGCCAGTTACGACACCAGCACCTCGGTGACGCTGAGAATCGGCGCACTCAGCTCGACGCTGTCGGTGAGCTCGACGATCGATCCGGTCTCGACCACTCCCACCACGGCCGCCGACTGCACTTCGCACATCTATCGGTCGCTGGAGTCGGTGCCGCTGCGCCTGTTCGTCTGCCGGCCGACGGGCTGGCGCGCCAGCGATCGCCGCTCTGCGCTGATGCACTGGTTCGGCGGCGGCTTCGTGTTCGGCAACATCGACAACTCGGTCGGCGAAGCGCGGTACTGGGCCAGCAACCACGGCATGGTCGGCATCGCGCCGGACTACCGGGTGAATAACCGTTTCGGCACCTACGCCTATGTTTCGGCAGATGATGGGCGCGCCGCACTGCGGTGGGTGCAGGCTCACGCCAGCGAACTCGGTATTGACCCCGCGCGGATCGCGTTGTCCGGCTCCTCGGCCGGTGGCGGCGTTGCCTTCTTCGCCGGGCTTCGCGACGCGCCGGCAACCGGTGCCGCAGATGACAACCCGCTGCAGCGCGCTGCGGCCATCATCACTCGCGCCGGCGTGCCGGACATCACCACGGTGTCGCATATCCAGCGCTTCGAAGTGGCCGCGCTTTTCGACAATCTTGGCCCGGTGATCTCGCCCAGCGTCAACCTCGACCCCGGCTACCCGCCGGTGCTGATGTTCCAGGGCGACCGGGACACCACGGTGGCGCCGACACCGAGCGTGCAGTTCTGCACCGCGCTGATCCGGCGCGGCATCCGCTGTGACTACCGCAACCAGGCCGGTGCCAGCCACGACCTGTCCGCCACCCCGGGGGCACTGGACGCGATTCACGAAGAGACCCGCGTCTTCCTGACCAGCCTCGGCCTGCTTCCGGCGATCCGCTGACGGCAGGCGGTACCGGCGTCCGCCGGCCGCCTGACTGCGGCTTGCGGCCGGTGCGGGCGTCTGTTGCGAGCGACATCGGCGCTCCTCGTGCGCCCTCGGCTTGCGCGCAGTTCCCCATTTGGCGTGTGCGGCGCTGCCGACGACCCCGCAGCCGACCGGAGCCGCTGCTGCCCCGGTGTTCTCGATGACCAAAAAACCCAGCCTGATCAGGGGCTTGGTCGGCGAGATGAGTTCGTTATCGTTTCATTAGATTTGCGCGAGGATTATCGGCACGTTTCCTGTGTCAATCGCGAAAGCTGCCACTCAGAAAGCAGCATGCTCAGGACTGCCGTCATGTTTCAGGGAAAGATCGTGTTGCTGCGGCAGGTGTTTGCCGTTCTGCTGGCCGTGCCGATGCTGTCAGCGGCGGCGGCGCTGCCGAGCATCAGCATCAACGACGTCAGCGTCACCGAAGGCAACAGCGGAACGGTGGTGGCGCGCTTCACGTTCCGCTTGTCGGCCCCCGCCAGCGAAACCGTGACGGTGCGCTTCGGCACGGCCAACGGCACCGCCACAGCCGGCAGCGACTACGTCAGCCGGACCGGCGCGACGACGTTCGCGCCGGGGGAGACCAGCAAGACGCAGCCGTTCACCGTCAACGGCGATACGGTTGCCGAGGGCGATGAAACCTTTTTCATCAACCTGAGCAGCCCCGTCGGCGCGACGATCGCCAAGGCCCAGGGCATCGCCACCATCGTCAACGACGACAGCACCGCACCGCCGCCGGACACCACGCCGGACGCCTTCAGCTTCACGCCGGTGACCGATGCGGCGCCCGGCAGCGTGCAGACCAGCAACAGCATCACGGTCAGCGGCATCAATGCGGCCAGCCCGATCTCGGTGGTCGGCGGCAGCTACAGCATCAATAACGGCGCGTTCGTCACCGCAGCCGGCACCGTCACGGCAGGGCAGACGGTGCGCGTGCAGCAGACCGCCGCGTCTTCAGCCAGCACCACGACCACGGCAACGCTGAGCATCGGTGGCGTCAGCGGCGGCTACGCGGTGACCACGGCGGCGTCGTCCCAGCCCAGCGTCAGCATCACCGACGCGAGTGCCAGCGAAGGCAACAGCGGCACCAGCGTGGTGCGACTGACCCTGCGGCTGTCGACGCCATGGAGCCAGACGGTGACGGTGCGTTTCGCGACCGCCAACGGCACGGCGACGGCCGGCAGCGACTACGTGGCCAGAACCGGCACCACCACCTTCGCGCCCGGCGAGACCAGCAAGACACAGCCGTTCACGATCAACGGCGACACCGTGGTCGAGAATGACGAAACCCTGCTCGTCAACCTCAATACGCCGGTCGGATTGACGATCGCCAAGGGGCAGGGCGTCATCACGATCCTGAACGACGATGTGCCACCGCCGGACACGACGCCGGCGCCGTTCGCCTTTCCGCCGGTCGTCGATGCGCCGTTGGGCAGCGTGCAGACCAGCCCTGCGATCGCCGTGAGCGGCATCGACGCGCCCAGCCCGGTCGCGATCGTCGGCGGCCTGTACAGCATCGACGGCGGCAGCTTCACCGACCACCCCGGCAGCGTCGTCAACGGCGCGCGCGTTAGCGTGCAGGTGCTGGCCGCTTACGGCTTTTCGGAAACCCGGACAGCCACCCTCAACATCGGCGGCGTGTCCGCGCCCTACAGCGTCACCACGGTGAGCTTCACGGCCGACGGCACGCCGGACCCGTTCCGGTTCGCGCCGGTCGCCGGCGCTGCGCCGGGCAGCATCCAGCGCAGCGAGACGATCACCGTCAGCGGCATCAACATCGCCGTGCCGATCACGGCCAGCGGCGGCCGCTACCGGATCAACGACGGTGCCTTCACCAGCGAACCGGGCCAGGTGGTCGACGGCGATCGGGTGACCGCCGAGCTGCAGCTGAGCCAGGCCCCGTCCACGGCCAGCACCGTGACCATCAGCATCGGCGGCGTCAGCGCCGATTTCACCGCCACCACGGCCGAGCCCGCGAACGTCGATATCGAGCCCGATCCGTTCGCGTTCGCGCCGGTCTTCAATGTCGAGCCGGCAAGCACGCAGTTCAGCCAGCCCGTGGCGGTCGGCGGCCTCGGCGGCAGCGCCGCGATTTCCGTGCAGGGCGGGCGCTACAGCATTGATGGTGGTCCGTTCCTGTCGACTGTCGGCAGCGTCGCCAATGGCAGCAGCGTGGTCGTCGAACAGGTGGCCAGCGCCGATTACGCGTCGCGCAGCGAGGCGTTGCTCACCATCGGCAGCGCCAGCGCCGCCTTCGAGGTGACCACCCGCGCCGTCGACACCACGCCGGATGCTTTCGCCGTCGCACCGGTGATCGATGCCGCACCGGGCAGCGTCGTGATCAGCGCCCCGGTGACGATCCGCGGCATCGATGTTCCGGTCGCAATCTCGATCAGCGGCGGCGAGTACAGCATCGACAACGCGCCGTTCACCGACCGCACGGGCAACATCGGCAATGGCGAAACGCTGCGCCTGCGGGTCACGGCGTCGAGCGCCTATGCCAGCACCACGGCGGCGACGCTGACCGTCGGCGGCGTTTCCGCCGTGTTCGATGTCAGCACCCTGAGCGCCGACACCACGCCGGACCCGTTCAGCTTCAGCAGCGTCCCGGCCGCCTTCCCGCTGCTGGCGACGGTCAGCGAGCCGGTGACGGTGCAGGGCATCACCGCGCCGATCACGGCCGCCGTGAGCGGTGGCGAGTACAGCATCAACAATGGGCCGTTAATGACCCTGCCGGGCCCGGTGTCGGCGGGCGACCGGATTCGCCTGCTGGTGATTCCGGGGGCCAATCGCGACGAGCTCAGCACGGCCACGCTGAACCTGGGTGGCGTGACCGGCAGCTTCTCGGTCACCGCCTCGGCGCCGATCGACGACGACCCCGACATCTTTGAATTCCGCGAGCGCAGCGGCCCGCGCGGCAGCGTGGTCCGCAGCGAGACCATCCTGGTCCGCGGCGTCAATGTCGCGACGCCGATCTCGGTCACCGGCGGCGAGTTCAGCATCAACGGCGGCGCGTTCCGCAGTTCGGCGGCGACCGTGCGCGGCCACGATCGCGTCACCCTGCAGGCCAGCACCGGCAGCAGCTACGACGCCGAGACCCGCGTCACCGTCAACATCGGCGTCCGCAGCACGGTGTGGTCACTGCGCGCGGACCGCGACCCGAGCCGCCTGCAGTCGTTCACGCTGGTCAACGCCTCGATGTTCGCCGGCGGCGACGTGCCGCCGGGCAGCGTGCTGACCACCGTTCCGATCACCGTCTACAACCCGCCGTCGCCAACCGCGATCAGCATCACCGGCGGCCTCTACAGCATCAACGGCGGGCCCTTCGTGTCGGCGGCGGGCACGGTGGCCAGCGGCGATTCGGTGGTGGTCCAGTTCACGGCGGCGGCCAGTTACGAGACGGCGAAATCGGTGACGCTGAAGATCGGCAGCCTCAGCTCGACGCTGTCGGTCTCCACCACCATCGACCCGGTGGCCGCCACGCCGACAGCGGCCACCGATTGCAGCGCGCATGTCTACCGCGCGCTGGCGCCGGTGCCGCTGCGCCTGTTCGTCTGCAAGCCGGCAGGATGGCGGGCAAGCGATCGCCGGTCAGCCCTGGTGCACTGGTTCGGCGGCGGTTTCCTGTACGGCAACACCGACAACTCGGTCGGCGAAGCGCGCTACTGGGCAAAGAACCACGGAATGGTCGGCATCGCGCCGGACTACCGCGTCAACGACCGCTTCGGTACCTACTCCTACCTTGCGGCCGACGATGGCCGTGCCGCCTTACAGTGGGTGCAGGCGCATGCCGACGAACTCGGCATCGATCCGGCGCGCGTCGCGCTGTCGGGTTCCTCGGCCGGCGGTGGTGTGGCGTTCTTCGCCGCGCTGCGCGACGCGCCGGTGAGTGGCTCCGCAGCCGACAACCCGCTGCTGCGTCCGGCGGCCATCGTCACCCGCGCCGGCGTGCCGGACATCACCACCGAATCGCATATCCAGGCCTACCGCAACGCCGATCGCTTCGCCGACCTCGGCCCGGTGATCTCGCCGAGCATCAACCTCGACGCCGGCTTCCCGCCGGTGCTGCTGTTCCACGGCGACCGCGACACGACGGTGGCGCCGACGCCCAGCGTGCACTTCTGCTCGTCGCTGATCCGGCTCGGCATCCGCTGCGAATACCGCAACCAGGCCGGCATGGGCCATGACCTGTCGAGCGGCGGCAACGGCATCGACGCGATCCGCGAGGAGACGCGGGCCTTCCTGGCCAGCCTCGGCTTGCTGCCGGCGCTGCGCTAGCGAGCGACGGACGGCAACGGCGTTCCGGCCCGGGCGGCGGGCCGGCCGCCGTTCGGCACCCGCCGTCCCGGTATACTCCGCGCAAATTTTGACCGCCCGTCCCATGTCGCAGCCCGCTCCCCGCGTTCCCCAGGCCCAGATCCGCAACTTTTCGATCATTGCCCATATCGACCACGGCAAATCGACCCTGGCCGACCGGATCATCCAGATCTGCGGCGGGCTCGAGGAGCGCGAGATGCAGGCGCAGGTGCTCGACAACAACCCGATCGAGCGCGAGCGCGGCATCACCATCAAGGCGCAGGCGGTGTCGCTGAACTACCGGGCCAAGGACGGGCTGCTCTACCAGCTGAACTTCATCGACACGCCGGGCCACGTCGATTTTTCCTATGAAGTGAGCCGCAGCCTCGCCGCCTGCGAAGGTGCGCTGCTGGTCGTCGATGCTTCGCAGGGTGTCGAAGCGCAGTCGGTCGCCAACTGCTATACGGCGCTGGAGCAGAAGCTGGAAGTGATGCCGATCCTCAACAAGATCGACCTGCAGAACGCCGAGCCGGAGCGCGTCAGCCAGGAGATCGAGGACATCATCGGCATCGAGGCGACCGATGCGCTGCGCATCTCGGCCAAGACCGGCCTTGGCGTGACCGACGTGCTGGAAGCGCTGGTGCAGCGGCTGCCGGCGCCGAAGGGCACGGTCGATGCGCCGCTGCAGGCGCTGATCGTCGATTCCTGGTTCGATCCCTATCTCGGCGTGGTGTCGCTGGTCCGCGTCGTCAACGGACGCATCCAGAAGGGCCAGAAGATCCGCGTGATCTCCACCGGCAAGGACTACGAAGTGACGATGCTCGGCGTGCATTCGCCGAAGCGCGTGCTGCGCGATTCGCTGGAGACCGGCGAGGTCGGCTTCATCGTCGCCGGCATCAAGGACATCTTCGGCGCGCCGGTCGGCGACACGCTGACCGAAGCCAGCCGCGCCTCGGTCGAGCAGCTGCCCGGTTTCCGCCAGGTGCAGCCGCGCGTATTCGCCGGCATGTTCCCGGTCGACGCCGACGATTTCGAGGACTTCCGCGAGTCGCTGCAGAAGCTGCGCCTGAACGACTCGGCGCTGCAGTTCGAGCCGGAGAATTCATCGGCACTGGGCTTCGGCTTCCGCATCGGCTTCCTCGGCATGCTGCACATGGAAATCGTGCAGGAGCGGCTGGAGCGTGAGTACAACCTGAACCTGATCACCACCGCGCCGAGCGTGGTTTACGAGATCGAGACCCCGACCGGCGAGACCAAGAAGATCGACAACCCGTCGGATCTGCCTGACGCCGGCGCCTACAAGGACATCCGCGAGCCGATCATCCTGTGCCGCCTGCTGATGCCTCAGACCTATGTCGGCGCGGTGATGCAGTTGTGCATGGAAAAGCGTGGCGTGCAGAAGAACCTGCGCTATCACGGCAACCAGGTGCAGCTGGAGGTCGAGATGCCGCTGGCCGAAGTGGTGCTGGACTTCTTCGACCGGCTGAAGTCGGTCAGCCGTGGTTTCGCCAGCTTCGAATATGAGTTCGAGCGCTTCCAGACTGCGCCGCTGGTCAAGCTCGATGTGCTGGTCAACGGCGACAAGGTCGATGCGCTGGCGACCATC
This sequence comes from Gammaproteobacteria bacterium, assembly GCA_026398815.1. Taxonomy (GTDB): domain Bacteria; phylum Pseudomonadota; class Gammaproteobacteria; order Nevskiales; family Nevskiaceae; genus Nevskia. The sequence continues at coordinate 736,978 of JAPLSA010000017.1, read as the reverse complement.
GTTCATCGCAATGACGCCGAAACCCGTGGCCGCGATCTCTGCGAGCGGATGAAGGACGTGATCCACCGGCAGATGTTCGATGTCGCCATTCAGGCGGCGATCGGCGCCAAGATCATTGCCCGTTCGACCGTCAAGGCGATCCGCAAGAACGTGCTTGCCAAGTGCTACGGCGGCGACATCAGCCGCAAGAAGAAGCTTCTTGAAAAGCAGAAGGAAGGCAAGAAGCGCATGAAGCAGGTGGGTTCGGTGGAGATTCCTCAGGAGGCCTTCCTGGCCGTGCTGGGTGTCGACCGCCGCAGCTGATGCCGTTCCAACGCTGGGCGCTCGCGGCCAGTCCCAAGCAGTTCACCCGTCCAACGTCCGGTCTCCATTCATGAGCTTCACCGTCCTGTTCAATCTGATCCTCACCGTGGCGACGGTGGTCACCGGCATCATCTGGTCGATCGAACGCTTCAGCGCCGCGCCGAAGCGCGCCCGGCGCGTCGCCGCCACCGGCATCCCGGAGAAGCAGGGCGCGTTCTCGGAATTCTTCGGCGGCCTGTTCCCGGTGATCGCGGCAGTATTCGTGATCCGCTCGTTCCTGTACGAGCCGTTCCGGATTCCATCCGGCTCGATGATCCCGACCCTGCACGTCGGCGACTTCATCCTGGTCAACAAGTTTTCCTACGGGCTGCGCTGCCCGGTCGGCGGCTGCAAGATCGTCGAGCTCGGCGAGCCGAAGCGCGGCGATGTGGTGGTGTTCATCTACCCGAACACGGACGCCTCGGACCCGAACCGGGGCAACGATTTCATCAAGCGGGTGATCGGCACGCCCGGCGACCGCATCCAGTACGCCGGCAAGCGGCTGACGGTGAACGGCGTCGAAGCGCCGATCTCGATGGCGGCGGTGCAGAGCGATGTCGGCTACGGCGATGTCCGCATGCACGAGGATTTCGGCGGCGTGAAGCACGACATCCTGATCAAGCCAGACCGCGTCTCCGATCCGTTCAGCTGCCCGTTCGTGCAGCCCAACGGCGACAACTTCGAGTTCACCGTGCCGCCCGGGCACTATTTCATGATGGGCGACAACCGCGACGGCTCCAACGACAGCCGCTGCTGGGGCACCGTCCCGGAAGCGAACCTGAAAGGGCGCGCCGAGCTGGTCTGGATGAGCTGGGACCATGAACGGGCGCGGCCGGTGCTGTCGCGGATCGGTACCTTGATCCGCTGACCTTCGGGTTCGGCCACTCGAACCGCGGGTCAACGGAGCACCTCATGAAAGCACGCACGTCGCAGCTGGGCCTGGGTTTGTGGAGCGGCCTGTACCTGTTCGGCAGCATCGCCTTCATCGCGCTGTGCGGCATCAAGATCGGCCCGCTGTACCTGAACGAATTCACCGTCAACAAGGCGGTGCGCGATGTTGCCGCGCAGGCCTCGGTGGTCGGCAGCGAGGTCGATGTCGCCGCCGTGCGCAGCGCGCTGCAGAAGCGCTGGGACATCGACTACATCGACCAGATCGAGCCGCGCGACATCAAGGTGGTGCGCAATCAGGCCGGTCTGTTCCTGAGCTACGACTACGACGCCGAAGTGCCGCTGTTCGCCAACATCATCGTGGTCGCGCACTTCGCCAGTGACGTTCCCCTGCGCGCGGTACCCGGCGGTTGAGCGCGCGCGAGATCGAAGCCGCAGCGCGCGAGCGCCTGCAGCAGGCCGTTGGCTATCGCTTCCGTGATGCCGGCCTGCTGCTGCGGGCGCTGACCCACCGTTCGGCCGGCCACGACAACAACGAGCGGCTCGAATTTCTGGGCGATGCGCTGCTGAACTTCACCGTGGCGGCCGAGATCTTCCGGCTGCGGCCAAAGGCGCCGGAAGGCGACCTGTCGCGGCTGCGGGCCAGCGTGGTCCGCGAGGAAACCCTGGCGATCGCCGCCCGCCGCGTGCCGCTGTCGGAGGCGATGCGCTTCGGCCCCGGCGAGCTGCGCACCGGTGGCCACAAGCGGGCTTCATCGCTGGCCGACGGTCTGGAAGCGCTGGTCGGCGGCGTCTATCTCGATGGCGGCATCGAGCCGGCGCAGGCGCTGTGCCTGCGGTTGCTGGCGCCGGAACTGGCCAGCCTGCCGGAAGTCGGTTCGCTGAAGGATTTCAAGACCCGCCTGCAGGAAGTGCTGCAGGCGCAGTCGCGGCCGCTGCCGGAATACAGCGTGCTGAGCGAGGACGGCCCGGCCCATCGCCGCAATTTTAAGGTTCGCTGCCAGCTCGCCGACATGGCGCTGGCGACGGAAGCGGAAGCACACTCTCGGCGCATTGCCGAGCAACGGGCGGCCAGCATGATGCTGGACGCGATCACCTCAAGCGAGAAAAAGAAGCATGCGTAGCGGAATCGTGGCCATCGTCGGCCGGCCGAATGTCGGCAAATCCAGCCTCCTCAATGCCCTGGTCGGCCGCAAGGTATCGATCACGGCGCCCAAGCCACAGACCACCCGGCATCGTATCCAGGGTGTGCTGCACGGCGACGAGGCCCAGGTGGTATTCGTCGACACGCCGGGCATGCACCGGGCAGCCAAGAAGGCGCTGAACAAGGCGATGAACGACGCCGCCAGCAACAGCCTGCACGACATCGACCTGGCGCTGTTCGTCATCGAGGCCGGCCGCTGGACCGACGAGGACGACGCGGTGCTGGAGCGCCTGAAGGTGGTCAAAGCGCCGGTGGCGCTGGTGATCAACAAGGTCGACCAGTTCAGCGACAAGAACGCGCTGCTGCCGCTGATGGAGAAGCTCAGCCCCCTGCGCGAATGGGCCTTCGTGATGCCGCTGTCGGCACTCAAGGGCGCCAATGTCAACGTGCTGGCCAAGCAGCTGCTGGCGCGGATGCCGGACGGCCCGCCGCTGTATCCGGAAGGACAGGTGGTCGGCCATGACCTCGGCTTCACGATTTCCGAGCTGGTGCGCGAAAAGCTGATGCGCTCGCTGGCCCAGGAACTGCCGTACGCGCTGACCGTGGAAACCGAGGCGCTGGAGCAGGAAGGCGCGCTGCTGAAGGCCAGCGCGGTGATCTGGGTCGAGCGCGATGGCCAGAAGAAGATCGTCATCGGCGAGAACGGCGAGATGCTCAAGCGCATCGGCACCGCCGCCCGCCGCGAGCTGGAAACGCTGACCGGCCGCAAGGTGTTCCTGAAGCTCTGGGTCCGGGTCAAGGAAGGCTGGACCGACGATCCGAAGGCGTTGAGTCGCTTCGGCTACGAAGGCGGCTAGTGCAGCGCATACAACGAAGCGTGAGTGATGTGGCGATGGATCGTGATGCGAATCAAGGCGCGATGAGGAGCCATCGTTGTTCTATGGCGACGATTCGCAACGCCGAGTCGCGCCGCGAGACACGGCACGGCGCTAACGGTTTGTTGTACGCGTTGCACTAGACGTCCGGCGGCCCGACGCAGCCGTGGCCACCGCCCGCATCGAATTGCAGCCGGTCTGGCTGCTGTCGCAGAAGCCCTACCGCGAAACCAGCGAGCTGCTGGAAGTGCTGAGCCGCGATCACGGCCGCGTCGGCCTGGTGGCGCGGGGGCTGCGCGGCGCCCGCGCCCGGCAGCGCGGCGTGGTTGGTCCGTTCCGGCCGCTGCTGCTGTCCTGGGCCGAGAAAGGCGAACTCGGCACCTTGACCGCCGTCGAGGCCGGTGGTCCGGAAGTGCCGCTGCCCGGCGAGCAGATCTACCTCGGCTGGTATCTCAACGAGCTGCTGCTGAAGCTGCTGATCCGCCACGATCCGCACCCGGCGCTGTGGGCCGACTACGGCACCGCGATGGATCGGCTGGGGCTTGGCGTGGCAGCCGGCGAGGCCGGTCTCCGGGTATTCGAGAAGCGCCTGCTCGAGCAGCTGGGCTACGGCCTGCCGCTCGACGAGTCGATCGATCCGCAGGCGCATTTCCAGTTTCGCCCGGACCTCGGCTTCCGTCGCTGCGATCCGGATGCGCCGGCCGCGCTGGCCGGCGCCAGCCTGCTGGCCCTGCATCGCGAAACGCTGTCGACCGCCGCCGAACGCGACGATGCCCGCCGGCTGATGCGGATGGCGCTGGAACCGCATGTGCCGAGGGCCTCGCTGCGTACCCCGGGCCTGCTGCGCGAGCTGCGAGCCCTGCGGCGGCCCGCCTGATATCGCGCGACTCCTACCGTTCATATTTCCGGGTGTACAGACGTGCGCGCTCTGCGTCACGATCCGCTAGATTCACTTTTCTTCGACAACAGAGGTGACTATGCAAGACGTGTCCGCTGTGAGCCGCGCAAGGATCGCGCACCTGACGAATGCCGGCGGACGCCGGAGCGCACGAGCGCTGGTGCTGGTGGCTGCGGGGCTGCTGGCCTCGGCGGCGCAAGCTGATTTCCTGTCGCCGATCCCGACCTACGGTGTCAACGGCACCGCCGTGTTCGGCGTCGGCAGCGGTTTCACGCTGCGCGACAGCGAACCGGGCGGCATCGTCGCGGCGGCGGTCGCCGACAGCGCCGGCAAGCTCTATGTGCTGTACCGCGCCGTGCCGCCGGCGGCCAGCGACAGCCATCTGTACCTGGTCCGGCTCGACGCCAACGGAGCGCTGGACAGCAGCTTCACCCGCGCGGACTTCGACCTGAGCAGCGCGTTCGACGACAACCTCGCGCTCGGCTTCGACGAGTCGCGCAGCCGCTTCTACCTGGTCACCTTGCCGCCGACCCCGACCGCCGGCTTCATCACCGTGTCCGCTCGCGATGCCGGCGGCCTGCGCGATCCGGACTTCAACAGCGGCGCCGATCTGACGATCACCCCGGACAAGCTGATTGACAACCGCTTCAGCCTCGCTGCGACGGTCGACCGGACCTCCGGTCGTCTGGTGCTGGCTGGTGCCTTCCTGACCAGCAGCGAACCGGACACGGTGCTCGGCAACCTGCAGGCCTTCACCTATGCGGTGACGCCGGCTGGCGCGCTCGACATCAGCTACAACAGCACCGGCCTGCGCGAGCCGGCGGCCCCGGCTTCGGCCGCCATCAGCTCGTCGCTGGGCTTCGGTGCGGCCTCGTCCGCCACCACCGGCCGGGTGCTCAACTTCGGCAGCGGCAAGGTGTCGCCGTCGCGCTTCGTCGGCACCGTGTTCAGCGACAACATCGACGGCGTGCCGACCAGCACCTTCGGCACCGAGGGGCTCGGCGTGGTCGACATCTCCGCGACGACGCCGCCCGGCGAAGGGCAGGCGAACCTCACCCAGTTGCTGTTCGGCCGCATCCTGCCGAGTGGCGTGACCCAGCTGATCGGCGTCAACGGCATCCTGCAGCTGGCCAGCCGCACCTATGTCACCGGCACCACCTCGGTGGCCGGCGTGCAGCTGACGCCGGAAGGTGTGCCCGATACCCGCTTCAAGGGCACCGGCATCTTCACCACGCCGTTCGCGATCGGTCGTGCGCCGCCGACGGTGCTGTTCGCCGACGGCAGCTTCGCCTCGGTGTTCAAGTCCAGCTCGACCGAGATCTCGGTGCTGGCGGTTGAAGGCTTCAGCGTGTTTGCCGAAGACGGCACCACCGGTGGCTCGACCACTGGCGGCACCACGACCGGCGGTTCGACCACCGGCGGCAGCACGGGTGGCGGAACCGGCGGCACCACGGGGGACACGACCGGCGGCAGCACCGGCGGCGCAACGACCGGCGGTGCCACCACCGGCGGCGCCAGCAGCTCGGGTGGCGGCGGCGCGTTTGGCTTGTACGGGCTGGCGGGCCTGATGCTCGGCGGCCTGCTGCGTCGTCGTCGCGCGGTCGGCAGCGCACAGCGCGGCTGATCGTGGCGGCTCGAAGGCCACCGGCCCGCTGCTCTGCAGCAGGCCGGTGGCCTTCGGCTTTTCAGCGGCCTGGATAGCTGTCGTGGCAGCCAGTCAGGGCAGGTGACCGGAGCGTCGGGACGGCGGGGCAGGGCCTACAATGGCCGACCTCATTTTCCTTCCTGAAGCCCGCCCTCCATGTCTGTCCTGAGACTCGGCGTCAACGTCGATCACATCGCCACGGTCCGCCAGGCCCGTGGCACGCCTTATCCCGATCCCGTCGAGGCCGCGCTGCTGGCGGCGGCCAGCGGGGCCGACAGCATCACCATCCATCTGCGTGAAGACCGTCGCCATATTCAGGATCACGACCTGGCGCGGCTGACGCCGGTCTGCCCGGTGCCGATCAATCTGGAAATGGCGGTGACGCCGGCGATGGTCGACATCGGCGTGGCGGCGCGACCGAAGTACGTGTGCCTGGTGCCGGAGCGGCGCGAGGAGCGGACCACCGAGGGCGGTCTCGATGTGGCCGGCAACCTGCCGGCGGTGCGCGAGGCCTGCCGGCGGCTGGCCGAGGCGGGCTGCACCGTGGCGCTGTTCATCGCCGCCGATCCGGCGCAGCTGGCGGCGGCAAAGGCCAGCGGCGCGCCGCAGCTGGAAATCCACACCGGCCACTACGCCGACACCAACGGCGCCGAACAGGCCGCCGAGCTGGCGCGGATCACCGCGTTCGCGCGCGAAGCGCAGGCCCTGGGTTTCGAGGTGCACGCCGGCCACGGCCTGAATGCCTGCAATGTCGGTCCGATCGCAGCGATCCCGGAAATCGTCGAGCTGAACATCGGCCACGCGATCATCGCCCGCAGCCTGTTCATCGGCCTGCCGGCTGCGATCGCCGAGATCCGCCAGGCGATGACCTTCGCCCGCCGCGCCGCGCTGGGCTGATCCGGGCCGGTGATCTACGGCATCGGCACTGATCTGCTGCGCATCGATCGCTGCGAGGCGCTGCACGCGCGGCAAGGTGAGCGGGCGTTCAGCAAGCTGCTGATGCCGGAAGAGCGCGCCGCGCTCGGCCAGGCCAAGAGCCCCGGCTATGCGATCGCCCGCGCGTTCGCGGCCAAGGAGGCCTTCGTCAAGGCGCTGGGTACCGGCTTCCACGGCGTCAGCTACCAGGATGTCGGCGCCGTGCGCGCGCCGAAGGCCCGGCCGCAGCTGATCTTCAGTGCCGCGATGCAGGCCCGGCTGGCGGCGCTCGGCATCACGGCCGCCCATCTGTCGTTCACCGACGAGGCCGGGATGATCATCGCCTTCGTGGTCCTGGAATGCGGGTCGATCCCCGCCGCGCAGGCCGGTCAGTCCCCGTAAAATGCCGGCATGAACCCGATCACGCTCCCCGACACCATCGGCAACACGCCGCTGGTGCAAGTCACCCGTCTGCCCGGCATCGGCAGCAACCGCCTGTTCCTGAAGCTGGAAGGCAATAATCCGGCCGGCTCGGTCAAGGATCGTCCGGCCTATTCGATGATCCGCCGTGCCGAGGAGCGCGGCGAGATCAAGCCCGGCGACACGCTGATCGAAGCGACCTCCGGCAACACCGGCATTGCGCTGGCGATGGCGGCGGCGATGCGCGGTTTCCGCATGGTGCTGATCATGCCGGCGCACCTGTCGGTGGAGCGGCGCGCGGTGATGAAGGCATTTGGCGCCGAGCTGATCCTGGTCAGCAAGGAAGAAGGCATGGAAGGCGCGCGCGATCTGGCGCTGCAGATGGAACAGGACGGCAAGGGCAAGGTGCTGAACCAGTTCGGCAATCCGGACAACCCGCGCGCCCACTACGAGGGCACCGCGCCGGAAATCTGGGCCGCGCTGAATGGCTCGCTGACCCATTTCGTCGCGACGATGGGCACCACCGGCACGATCATGGGCTGCTCCCGCTATCTCAAGGAGCAGAACCCGGCCGTGCAGGTGGTCGGCGTGCAGCCGGATGGCGAGTCGTCGATTCCCGGCATCCGCAAGTGGCCGGAAGCCTACCTGCCGACCATCTTCGATCGCAGGCGCGTCGATCGCGTCGTCGAGGTGTCGACCCGCCAGGCCGAGGACACGATGCGTGATCTGGCCAAGATCGAAGGCGTGTTCTGTGGCCCGTCGTCCGGCGGCTCGGTGTGGACCGCGCTGCAGCTGTGCCGGGAACTGAGCGGGGCGACGATCGCGGCGATCATCTGCGACCGCGGCGATCGCTACATCTCGACCGGCGTCTTCCCGGAGTGACCCGTCGCCGCAAGCCACCGCCGGACACCGAGTTCAGCGCCACCGTCACCGACCTCGATCACGACGGCCGGGGCGTGGCCCGCGTCGACGGCAAGGTCACCTTCATCTTCGGTGCGCTGCCCGGCGAAACCGTGCGTTACAAGCTGCTGCGGGTGACCCGCGCGCTCGACGAAGCGGTGGCGACCGCAATCGAGGTGCCGTCGCCCGATCGCGTCGAGCCGGGCTGTGCCCACTTCGGCACCTGCGGCGGCTGTTCGCTGCAGCATCTGGCGCCGGCCGCGCAGGTCGCGTTCAAGCAGCAGGCGATGCTCGAAGCGCTGCGGCGCATCGGCGGGGTGACGCCAGCCGCCGTGGCCGAACCGGTGCTCGGCCCGGCCTGGGGCTATCGCCGCCGCGCCCGCATGGGCGTGAAGCTGGTCAACAAGAAGGGCGGCGTGCTGATCGGCTTTCGCGAGCGCGACGCCAACGCGCTGGCGGTGCTGGAGCGCTGCGAAGTGGTCGACGCCCGGCTGGGCGAGCGACTGCGCAAGATCGCCGCGCTGTTCGAATCCTTGAGCATTGCCGACCAGATCCCGCAGATCGAGGTGTCGGCGGCCGAGCACGTGGCGGTGACCATCCGCGTGCTGACCCTGCCCAGCGAGGACGATCGCGCCAAGCTGCTGGCCTTCGCGGCCGAGCACGATTTCGACTTCTACCTGCAGCCCGGCGGCCCGGATTCCCTGGTGCCGCTGGCCGAGGTGCGGCCGCTGGACTACTCGCCGGACGGCAGCGCGCTGCGGCTGAATTTCCTGCCGGCCGATTTCATCCAGATCAACGCCGAGGTCAGCCAGCGCATGGTGCATCAGGCGCTCGAATGGCTGGCGCCGGCGGCTGGCGATGCGGTGCTGGAACTGTTCGCCGGCCTCGGCAACTTCACCTTGCCGATCGCCGCCCGCGGCGCGCAGGTGACGGCGGTGGAAGGCGAGGCCGGGCTGGTCGCGCGCGGACGGGCCAACCTGCAGCGCAACGGCTACGACGGCCGTTTCCTGAAGGCCGATCTGTTCAAGCCGGACCCGAAGGCGGACTGGCTGAAGACCCGCTACGACCTCGCGCTGATCGACCCGCCGCGCAGTGGCGCCAAGGAAATCCTGCCGCTGCTGGCCGCGACGAAGGCGCGCCGCATCGTCTATGTCTCCTGCCATCCGGGCACGCTGGCGCGCGATGCCGGCGAGCTGGTCAATACCCACGGCTACCGCCTGGCGCGGGTCGGGGTGCTGGACATGTTCCCGCACACGACCCACGTCGAGTCGATGGCACTTTTTGAACGCGCCGCGTGAGTCGCCGCCGCCCGCTCCCCGATTTCCCCCTATGAACCGAAGACGTGATCCATGGCAATTGAAATCGAGCGCAAGTTTCTGGTCGTCGGCGACGACTGGCGCGACCAGGCGACCCGCCGCGTGCCGATGCGGCAGGGCTATCTGACCGAGGACAACGGCCGAAGCTCGATCCGCGTGCGCCTGCAGGGTGTCGAGGCGCGCCTGAACATCAAGGCGGCGGTGGTCGGCCGCGCGCGGGCCGAGTACGACTACGAAGTGCCGGTCAAGGACGCCCACGAGATTCTCGACACGCTGTGCGTCGGGCTGGTCGACAAGGTGCGCCACTACATCGATGTCACCGGCCCTGACGGCCAGCCGCTGACCTGGGAAATCGACGAGTTCGCCGGCGCCAACGCCGGCCTGGTGGTGGCCGAGATCGAACTGAAGGCCGCCGACCAGGCGATCGACAGCCCCGCCTGGCTGGGCCTGGAAGTGACCGACGACCGGCGCTATTACAATCACAGCCTTGCGCTGCACCCGTGGCGAGACTGGCCCGAAAACGAGCCGACGTGACGCCGCTTCCCTCACAGCACCCCCACGCGCCCGCATGACCCTGGGACCGATCATGGCCGACGTTGCCGGCCTGGCTCTGACTGCCGAAGACCGCGAAGTGCTTGCCCACCCGCTGGTCGGTGGCGTGATCCTGTTCGCCCGCAATTACTCGGATCCCGAGCAGCTGCGCGCGCTGTGCAACGAGCTGCTGGCGATCAAGTCGCCGCGGCTGCTGATCGCGGTCGACCACGAGGGCGGCCGGGTGCAGCGTTTCCGGGTCGGCTTCACGCGGATTCCGGCGATGGGCACGCTCGGCCGGCTGCACGAGGAATCCGGCCTGCGGGCCGTCGAGGAGGCGCGGCAGCACGGCGAAACCATCGGCCGCGAGCTGGCCGGCTTCGGCATCGACCTGTGCTTCGCGCCGGTGCTCGATCGCGACTGCGGCGTGTCGACGGTGATCGGCGATCGCGCGTTCGCGGCCGATCCGCAGCTGATCATCAAGCTGTCGCGCGCCTTCCGCTCCGGTCTCAATGCCGCCGGCCTGAAAGCCACCGGCAAGCATTTCCCGGGACATGGGGCGGTGGCCGCCGATTCGCATCTGGAACTGCCGATCGATCGCCGGTCGTTCGCCGATATCGAGCGCCAGGACCTGGTGCCGTTCAAGGCCTTGATCGATGACGGCATCGAAAGCCTGATGCTGGCGCATGTCCGCTACAGCGCCTACGACGAGATTCCGGCCTCGTTCTCGCGCAAATGGATTCGCGGCCTGCTGCGCAGCCAGTACAAGTACAACGGTGCGGTGTTCTGCGACGACCTGTGCATGAAGGGCGCCGTGGTGGTCGGGGACATCGTCGAACGTGCGCGGGTGGCGATCACCGCCGGCTGCGACATGCTGCCGGTCTGCAACGACCGCAGCGAAGTGGTGAAGCTGCTCGACGCGCTGCCGGTCAAGCAACGGCGACTTTCCAGCGCCCGCCTGAAGGCGCTCTACCGGACGGCCTGAGCCGATGTCCCTCGATACCGCAGATGCCCTGAACGTGCTCGCCCAGGCCGACTGCCTGCACGACGAGGCCGAAGTGGCCGCCGCCTACGACAAGCTGGCTGCCGAGATCACCGCCGAGTACGCGGATCGGGCGCCGCTGATCCTCTGCGTGATGAACGGCGGCCTGATCCCGACCGCCGAAATCACCCGCCGGCTGCGCTTTCCGTTCCAGATGGACTACCTGCACGCCACTCGCTACCGCGGGGCCACGACCGGTGGCGGCCTGATCTGGAAGCGCCAGCCGCCGGCGATCCTCGAGGGCCGCCATGTGCTGGTGGTCGACGACATCCTCGACGAAGGCCATACCCTGGTGGCGATCCGCAAGGCGCTGGCCGAGTTCGCGCCGCTGAGCCTGAAGGTCGCCGTGCTGGCCGAGAAGCTGCACGACCGTCGCGCCGCTGGCGCTCACGCGGAGTTCATCGGCTTGAGCGTGATCGACCGCTACGTCTTCGGCTGCGGCATGGATTACCACGAGTGCTGGCGGCAACTGCCGGCGATCTACGCACTGCGCGGCGCCTGATTTCCCAACGACATTCCCGGACGCATCCCATGACTACCGCTGCCCGCAAGCCCGCCAAGGTCGCCGTCATCGGCGGTACCGGCATGAATCAGTGGCCGGGCCTGGACGTCATCGAATCGGTGGTGGCCGACACGCCGTATGGCGCGCCGTCGGCGCCGCTGGTGCACGGCACGGTGGCCGGTGTCGAGGCGATCTTCCTGGCCCGCCACGGCGAGGGCCACAAGCTGCCGCCGCATGCGATCAACTACCGGGCCAACCTCTGGGCGCTGAAGCAGGCGGGTGTCGAGCAGGTCATCGCCATCGGTGCCGTCGGCGCCATCGCCGGCTGGTTTGCACCCGGCGCGCTGGCCATCCCCCACGATCTGATCGACTACACCTGGGGCCGTGAGCACACCTATTTCGACGGCCGGCCCGGCAGTGGTCTGAAGCACATCGAGTTTAATCAGCCGTATGCCCCGGCGGTCCGCCGGGCGCTGATCGAGGCGGCACGCGCCGCCAATGTCGAGGCCCGCGACGGTGGCGTCATGGCCGTCACCCAGGGGCCTCGCCTGGAGTCGCCCGGCGAGATTCGCCGGCTCAAGCAGGACGGCTGCGACATGGTCGGCATGACCAGCATGCCGGAAGCAGCGCTGGCCGCCGAACTGGACCTGCCGTATGCCTGCGTTGCCGTCAGCGTCAACTGGGCGCCGGGCATCGGCAGCGGCGACATCCATGGCCAGATCGAGCACTGGCTGGCCCTGAGCATGGCCAAGGTGCGGGCGATTCTCGAACGGGCGCTGCCGGCACTCGGCGCGGACTGACGGCGCCACGCGCGGCGTTCAGACGCAGCCGCTCAAGGATTTTCGCTGGCGGCCGCTACCCACCTCTGAACTTTGGGTCAGCACCGTGAGGGCATCCACTCCGGCCGGCGGCGGCGGGGTTGATATGCCCTGTTTCGGCGCATAGCGGACCTGAATCACGCTGACAACCGGATTTGCCGGCTTTTGCGCTTTCGGCTTGTCGAAAAAACAGGCCAGATTTACGATTAATTGACATTAATAGTCCACCATTGAGACTTGACTCAGATCAGGGTCGTTCGTGCCCTGATCTGCCACTCGCCGTCCGCCACCGAGTGCCGTAATGAAGTTCAGCAAGTTCCTCGCAGGTCGCTCATTCGTCCAGTTCGCCTTCATCGCCTTGCTGATGGCGAGCGGCCTGGTTCCAGCTACCGCGCAGGCGCAGGCCGCGCTGACGGTAAGTATTGCGGACGCGTCGACGCTGGAAGGGAATAGCGGGACGAAGAACCTGCCATTCACGGTGACGTTGAGTCGTGCGGCGACGGTGACGGTGACGGTGCGCGCGACGACGTCGAACGGGACGGCGACGAGCGGCTCGGACTACAACGGCGGTGCGCTGACGGTGACTTTTGCGCCTGGCGAGACGAGCAAGATCGGCAACGTCGGCATTCGTGGCGATACCGATTTCGAGCCTGACGAAACCTTCTTTGTGACGCTGAGCAACCCGACCGGCGGCGCCGTGTTGGGTCGGACGCAGGCGACCGGCACGATTCTGAACGACGACGTTGGCACGGACACGACACCAGACGCATTCAGCTTTGCGCCGGTGACGGGCGCGGCCTTGGGCAGCGTGCAGACGAGCAACGCGATCACGGTAAGCGGGATCAACGCAGCGAGCCCGATATCGGTGACGGGCGGCGCGTACAGCATCAACGGCGGCGCGTTCGTGACGACATCGGGCACGGTGACGGTGGGTCAGACGGTGCGAGTGCAGCAGACGGCGTCGAACACGGCGGCTGCGACGACGACGGCGACGCTGACGATCGGCGGCGTGAGCGCGGACTTTGTGGTGACGACCGCAGCGCCGACGGTGAGCATCAACGACATCAGTGTGACGGAAGGGAACAGCGGGACGCAGCAGGCGGTACTGACGGTGAGCCTGTCGTCGTCGAGCGCGAACACGGTGACGGTGTCGTATGCGACGGCGGACGGGACGGCGACCTCGGGCAGCGACTATGTGTCGGCGAGTGGGACGCTGACGTTTGCGCCGGGTGTGACGAGCCAGCCGGTGAGCATCGGGATCGTGGGCGACACGGTGTTCGAGTCGGACGAGACGGTGCTGGTGAACCTGAGCAGCGCGAGTGGCGCGACGCTGGCGAAGAGCCAGGGTGCGATCACGATCGTCAACGACGACAGCAACCTGCCGACGGTGAGCATCAACGACATCAGCGTGACGGAAGGGAACAGCGGAACCGTGGCAGCCCGCCTCACGATCCGGTTGTCGGCCCCTTCGAGCCAGACGGTGACGGTGCGCTTCGCGACGGCAAACGGCACGGCGACAGCGGGCAGCGACTACGTCGCCCGTACCGGCGCGACGACATTCGCGCCGGGTGAAATCAGCAGGACTCAGTCGTTCAATGTGAATGGCGACACTCTGGTTGAAGAAGACGAAACCTTCTTCGTCAACCTGAGTGCTCCGGTCGGCGCGACGATCGACCGAGGCCAGGGCATCGTCACGATTCTGAACGACGACGTTGGCACGGACACGACGCCTGACGGGTTCAGTTTTGCGCCGGTGACGGGGGCGGCCTTGGGCAGCGTGCAGACGAGCAACGCGATCACGGTAAGCGGGATCAACGCAGCGAGCCCGATATCGGTGTCGGGCGGTGAGTACAGCATCAACGGCGGCGCGTTCATGACGACGTCGGGCACGGTGACGGTGGGTCAGACGGTGCGAGTGCAGCAGACGGCGTCGAACACGGCGGCTGCGACGACGACGGCGACGTTGACGATCGGCGGCGTGAGCGCGGACTTTGTGGTGACGACCGCAGCGCCGACGGTGAGCATCAACGACATCAGCGTGACGGAAGGGAACAGCGGGACGCAGCAGGCAGTGCTGACGGTGAGCCTGTCGTCGGCAAGTGCGAGCACGGTGACGGTGTCGTACGCGACGGCGGACGGGACGGCGACCTCGGGCAGCGACTACGTGGCGGCGAGCGGGACGCTGACGTTTGCACCGGGGGTGACGAGCCAGCCGGTGAGCATCGGGATCGTCGGCGACACGGTATTCGAGTCGGACGAGACGGTGCTGGTGAACCTGAGCAGCGCAAGTGGCGCGACGCTGGCGAAGAGCCAGGGCGCGATCACGATCGTCAATGACGATGCTGCAACGCCGACCTTCAGCATCGCCGATGCCTCGGTCGTCGAAGGGAATTCCGGCACCCGCAACATCGTCTTCGTGATCACGCTCAATCCGCCTGCGACGACGACAACCAGCGTCCGCGCGACCACCACCAATGGCACCGCCACCTCCGGTAGCGACTACAACGGCGGGTCTGCTTCCGCCAGCTTTGCGCCTGGCGAAACCAGCAAGAGCGTTGCACTGAGCGTTCGTGGTGACACCGTGATCGAAGAAGACGAAACCTTCTTCGTGACGCTCAGCGCACCTTCCAGCGGAACGACGCTGGGCCGCAGCATGGCCACTGGCACCATCATCGACGACGACGGCGATCGGTCTCCGGATCCGTTCTCGTTCCCGCCTGCCACCAACGCCGCGCAGGGTAGTGTCGAGACCAGCGCCGCGATCGTGGTGACCGGAATCAATACTGCAACGCCGATCTCGGTGACCGGCGGCAGCTACAGCATCAACAGCGGCCCCTTCACCGCTGCGCCCGGCACGGTGACGGCCGGCCAGTCGGTGCGTGTGCAACTGACGGCAGCCAGCGCGCCGAACACGACCAGCGTCGCGACGCTGACGATCGGCGACGTTTCTGCGACGTTCTCGGTGACGACGGCGGCAGCCGGAGACAGCGTGCCGGACGCCTTCAGTTTTGCACCGCTGACCGATGTCACTCCGGGAACCACGCAGACCAGCAACGCAGTCACGATCACGGGAATCGATACCGCATCGCTGATATCGGTGACCGGCGGGCTTTACAACGTCAATGGCGGCCCGTATTCCGGCAATTCCGGCACGGTTCGCGCAGGTGATGTGGTGACGGTGCAACTGCTGGCGCCATTCACCGGCAGCACCACGAGTACGGCGACTTTGACCGTCGGCGGCATCAGCGCGGAGTTCCGGGTGACCACGGCATCGTTGGTGGCCGACAGCACGCCGGACGCATTCAGCTTCGCGCCTCGTACCGAAGTCGAGCCAAGCTCCGAGCAGACCAGCGACAACATCACGGTCAGCGGCATCAACGTGGAGTCGCCGATCAGCGTCGTGGGCGGTAGCTACAGCATCAACAACGGGCCGTTCTCGGCGGTCGCGTCGGTGGTCCGCAACGGCGACCTCGTGGCGGTTCGCGTGACGGCGTCGCCCGGCTTCACGACTTCAGCGCAGGCCACTCTCGACATTGGCGGAGTACAGGCTGCGTTCGTGGTGACGACACGCGCCTTCGTGGCGGACAACCAGCCGGACCCACTGGCGGTGTTTACGAACATTTTTGGCGCGACCCGTTCGACGACCTATACGAGCCTGCCGGTGCAAGTACGCGGCATCAACGTGCCAGTCCCGATCTCAATCACCGGTGGTGGCACCTACAGCATCAATGGTCAGCCTCGGACGATGGCGGTGGGGTCGGTCGTCAGCGGCGACATCGTCGATGTGCAACTGCAGTCCGCGGCCGACTTCGGCGTGACCACCAGCGTCACGCTGACGGTCGGGGATGTCAGCTCGACTTACGCCGTCGAAACGCTTGCAGCCGACCAGCATCCGGATGCGTTCGAGTTCCAGCCGGCGTTCAACGTGTTGCCGTTCACTGCGAGTACCAGCAACGCGATTACGGTCGCCGGCATCAACACAGCCACTCCAATCTCGATTTCCCGCGGCGCCTACCGGGTCAATGGTGGTCCGTGGACGATGCTGGCCGGGACGGTCGTCGCTGGAGATGTCGTGGCTATCTCGTCGGGATTCGCCGAGCAGGACGCGACGGGAGCGGTGCTCACCATTGGCGACGTATCCGCCACCTTCCTGACGTTCGAGGCGAACGGCCTGGCGGCACCTGCCGCATTCAGTTTCGCCCCGGCCACGGCATTCACCTTGCTTGGCACCATCAGCGAACCGGTGACGATTTCCGGTCTCGTCAGCCCGGGCCGTGTCCAGATCAGCGGTGGAATGTTCAGCGTCAACGGTGTTCCCTTCACCGGTACGACGGGCGTGGTTCGCAATGGCGACACGCTGCGCCTGCTGGTGACGGCGGGACCGCTGATCGGTGATATCCGTACTGCGACGGTGACGGTCGGGAGCTACAGCACGTCGTGGTCGGTGACCACACAGGCGCCGGTCGACACCCTTGTCGATCAGCTTCGGTTCCCGGATGTGCGCTCCGCACCGATCAACAGCGAAGTCGTGTCGCCGCCGATACCTGTCAGTGGCGTCAACGTCGTCGTGCCGATCTCGATCAACGCGCCCTACAGCTACAGTCTGAATGGCGGGCCATACACCGGTGATCAGGGGGTTGCTACGCCGGGCGACATCCTGCGAGTCCGCGTGCTGACGGGGCCTGATTACGGACGCACCTACTCGGTCGACATCACCATTGGCGGTGGCACGATCAACTGGCCTGTTCGTACCGCGTCGTCGCCGACGCGGCCGAACAGATTCACGCTGGCGCCCGCATCGACCTACTCGGGGGCGTTGGTGTTGCCGGGAACGGTGCAGTTCACCCAGCCGGTCGTGGTCAGCAATTCGACGGGTCCGACGGCAGTGTCGGTGACCAACGGCTTCTACAACATCAACGGGGGGGCGTTCACTGCGGCTGCCGGCACCGTCAACGAAGGCGACAGCATCGTTGTCCGATTCGTCATGCCGACCACTTACTCGGCCAGCGCGGCTGTGACGCTTCGTCTCGGCAACGCCAGTTCGACGCTGACCTTGTCGACCGTCATTGATCCGGTGGCGAACACGCCGACTGTGGTTTCAGGCGCTTCCACCAGCTATGTCATCCGGACAGACGCGGTGGTGCCGGTACGGGCGTTCGTGTTCAATCCGCCGGGCCTGCAAGCGGGCGATCGCAGGGCTGCGTACATCGACTGGAGTGGAGGCGGTTGGGCGCGCGGTGGCTTGCCTCAGTCACGGTCGCGGTATTGGGCAACTGACCAGGGCATGGTTGTCATTTCTCCTGATCAACGTGTGAACGAGCGCTTCGGCACTTATGCCTACGTGCATGCGGATGACGTTCGCAAGGTCGTGCGTTGGGCTCAGGAAAATGCTGCGCAACTGGGTATCGATCCGACTCGAATCGTTGTTACAGGGACCAGTTCCGGAGGCGGCAATGCGGTTTGGGCATCGCTCCTGGAGCCGCCCGTCACAACCTCGTACCGAAACAACCCGCTGTCGCGAGTGGGGGCGGTCGTGTTGCGCTCCGGCGTGAGTTCAACTGCACCGGATAGCCAATTGGCTCAATCGCAGCTGGACCGGTTCGGCGAGTTTGTCGATTCGATCAGTCCGGAGCGCGGCATCGAACGCAATCTGCCTCCGTACCTGATCTTCCATGCCGATGGAGACATCGTCTTCGCAGAGAATGCGAATCTGCGCCTGTGCACCTCGATTCGCGCGCTGGGTCGGACTTGCGATTTCGTGAACATTGCCGGCCTCGGACACGACTGGCCGAATTCCCCAGGCAAGTCGGAGGAGTCGCGCGCTCAGGAACTGGAGTTCCTGAACAGGATTGGCATCCTCCCGTCGATTCAGACCCCGCCGGCGCCATAGGAGCCGCCGCGCAGGCCGGAGCTTTGTTCGGCTCCGGTCTGCGCGAGTGGATCGCTAGCGCTGGAAGTCGTAGAGGCTGCCGAGACCGAGCAACTGCGTCAGCTCATCAAGAGCGCAGCGGGACGCATCCAGCAACTGCGGATCGGCAAGATCGGCCAGCACCAGCCGGTCGCGGTAGTGCTTGCCGATCCAGTCCTCCAGACGCGCCGCCAGCGGCTCGTCGATCCACACCTTCGGGTTGACGGCGGCGGCCTGCGCTGCGTCCAGTACCACGCGCAGGCGCAGACAGGCCGGGCCGCCGCCGTTGCGCATGCTCTGGCGCAGGTCGAATACCTCGGCACCGGTGATCGGATTGTCCGGCGCGTCGATGATCCGCTGGATCGTCGCCCAGACCGCTTCCTGCTCCTGGCATTCAAGCGCGCAGAACAGACGCATGCTGCCGTCCGGCATCGTCACCAGCTGGCTGTTGAACAGGTAGCTGCCGATGGCTGCATCGACGCTCAGTTCGCGGGCCTTGATCTCGATGAAGACCGGATCGCGGCCGCGCAGGCGGCGCCTGGCCCAGTCCCGGATGGCCTGGGCATCGACGAATGCCGACTCGTGATGCAGCAGCACGTGCTGGTTGCCGACCGCGATGACGTCGTTGTGGAACACGCCAGCGTCGATCGCCGATGGCTGCTGCTGGGCGTGGTGAACATGATCCGGATCGAGTCGGTGCAGCCGGGCAATCGCTTCGCCGGCGGCACGGCTCTGGCGCGCCGGATGCACCGCCGGTTTCGGTTCCTTGTCACCGCCGGCACCGTAGACGAACAGTTCCAGCCCGTGACGGCCATGCTCGGCGCACAGGCGCGTGTGGTTGGCCGCGCCTTCGTCGCCCATCTGCGGGGTGGACGGCAGTGGCGCGTGGTGAACGAAGTGATGCTCGTCGCGAAAGATCGTCGCCAGCGCTCGGCCGGTCACCACCGGTTCGATCGAGCGATGCAGGTGGGTCGCCAGATTGGCCGGTGTGAAGTGCACCCGGCCGTCGGCGGTGTCGGCGCCTGGCGAGACGGTGGCGGCGTTGGCGGTCCACATCGACGAGGCCGAGGACATGGCGGCCAGCAGCTGCGGGGCATCGCGATGGACGCGCTTCAGCACGTCGGCTTCGCGGCCGTCGAAGCCAAGCTGTTTCAAGGTCGGAATGTGCGGCCGCTCCTGCGGTGGCAGCACGCCCTGCGCCAGCCCGAGCCGCGCCAGCGCCTGCATCTTGGCCAGGCCCTGCAATGCTGCTGCCTTCGGGTTCGACGGTTGCTCGGCATTCTTCGCCGCCGCCTGATTGCCCTGCGCCAGACCCGCGTAGTTGTGGGTTGGCCCGACCAGGCCATCGAAGTTCGCTTCGATGGTGGCGGCTGCGGTGTTGCGCTCCGAATCGGGGTTCACGAGTGGTCCTGCAATGGGTGGGACGATGTTGTCTGGCGGCGGTGAGCGTAGTAGTCGCCAAAGACGGCCAGTACCTGCTCGACCTGCTGACGGGAAATGTCCAGATGGGTGACCAGCCGGGTACGCGGGCCGAGACTGGCGAGCACGCCACCGGCGTGCAACTGCGCCCGCAGCGCCGGCAGGTCTTCTTCCGCAAGGCTGAAGAACACGATGTTGGTCTGCACCGGTTCGACCGCCAGCCCCAGCGCTGTCAGCCCGGCGGCCAGACGCGCGGCGTTGGCGTGATCCTCGGCCAGCCTTGCTACGTGATGTTCCAGCGCATACAGGCCAGCCGCTGCATAGAAGCCGGCCTGGCGCAGTCCGCCGCCCAGCGCCTTGCGCCAGCGCCGGGCGTTGGCGATCAGCGTCCGGCTGCCGAGCAGCAGCGAGCCGGCCGGCGCGCCGAGCCCCTTGGACAGGCACAGCGACACCGAATCGAACCCGGCGACGGCATCGCGCTCGTCCTGAGCCGATGCCACCACGGCATTCATCAGCCGCGCGCCATCGAGATGGGTGGCCAGGCCGCGCGATTTCGCGAACGCGCAGGCCTCGCGGACATAGGCCGGCGGCAGCACCTTGCCACCGATGGTGTTCTCCAGCGCCAGCAAGCGCGTCCGCGCGAAGTGCAGGTCGTCCGGCTTGATCGCGGCGGCGATGTCGGCCAGCGCCAGCGATCCGTCCGGCTGATGGACGATCGGCTGCGGCTGGATCGAGCCGAGCACCGCGGCGCCGCCCTGCTCGTAGCGGTAGGTGTGGGCGTCCTGGCCGCAGATCATCTCGTCGCCGCGGCCACAGTGGCTCATCAGTGCCGCCAGGTTCGATTGCGTACCGCTGGCAAACCACAGCGCTGCCTCGAAACCGAAGCGATCCGCCGCATGGGCTTGCAGACGATTGACCGAGGGATCATCGCCGTAGACGTCGTCGCCGACTTCGGCAGCGTGCATCGCGGCGCGCATCGCCGCCGTCGGGCGGGTGACGGTGTCGCTGCGCAGGTCGATCCAGCGGGTGGCGGTCATGGCGTCAGAGCGCAAGACCGGGCGCCAGTGTCGCCGGCAACTCGCTGGCCGGCGCCTCCATCGAGGCCACCGGGTAGGCGCAGTAGTCTGCGGCGTAGAAAGCGCTCGGCCGATGATTGCCGCTGGCGCCGCTGCCGCCGAACGGTGCGGCGCCCGACGCACCGGTGGTCGGGCGGTTCCAGTTGATGATGCCGGCCCGGCTGCGCCGGTAGAACGCGTCGTACTCGGCCCGGTCGGCCGACAGCAGCGCTGCCGACAGGCCGAAGCGGGTGCGATTGGCCTTGTCGATGGCGTCGTCGATCGAGGCATATCGATCAACCTGCAACAGCGGGCCGAAGTATTCCTCGTCCGGCAGATCGGCGATGGCGCTGACATCGAGCAGCGCCGGGCTGACAAACGCCGGGCCGAGCGGCAGCGGCTGCATCTCGACGATCGGCCGCGCACCCAGCGCCAGCAGGTTCGCCTGCGCAGCCAGCAGGCCCTGCGCCGCGCGGGCCGAGATCAGCGGTCCCATGAACGGCTGTGGGTCGGCATCGAAGGCGCCGATCCGCAGCCGGCCGATGATGTCGGCCAGGTGGTTGATGAAGGCGTCGCCGGCGCTGCCGGCCGGCACGTACAGCCGCCGGGCGCAGGTACAGCGCTGGCCGGAAGACAGATAGGCAGACTGGATGACGTCGTGCAGCGCGGCGCGCGGGTCGGCGATCCGGCCGACGATCAGCGGATTGTTGCCGCCCAGTTCCAGCGCCAGGATTTTGTCCGGCCGCTCGCCGAACTGGCGGGCCAGCAGGCGGCCGGTGGCGGCGCTGCCGGTGAAGTACAGGCCGTCGAGTTCGGCGTCGGCCGCCAGCGCGGCGCCGGTCGCCCGCGCACCCTGCACGAGGCCGATCACGCCGGGCGGCAGGCCGGCTTCCAGCCACAGCTTCACGGTTTCCTCGGCCACCGCCGGCGTCAGCTCGCTGGGCTTGAACACCACGCAATTGCCGGCCAGCAGGGCAGGAACGATGTGGCCGTTCGGCAGGTGCCCGGGAAAGTTGTACGGCCCGAATACCGCGACCACGCCGTGCGGCCGGTGCCGCAGCACCTGGGTGACGGTGCCCAGCGGCTTCTCGCTGACGCCGGTACGGGCGTGGTAGGCGCGAACGCTGAGGTCGATCTTGCCGATCATCGTCGCGACCTCGGTCCGCGTTTCCCACAGCGGCTTGCCGGTTTCGCGGCCGATCAACTGCGCCAGCCGCTCCTGGTGCGCGTCGAGCAGCGCAGCGAAGCGGCGCGCGACCGCTTCACGCTCGGCGAACGGCCATCCGGCCCAGTCGGGGAACGCGGCCCGCGCGGCAGCGGTGGCGGCGCGCACGTCGTCGGCGCTTGCCGAATGCCCGCGCCAGACAACAGCGCCGGTCGAAGGATCCAGGCTTTCAAACGGCGCGCCCTGTCCGGGCTGCCAGCGGCCGGCGATGCAGTTCATCGCGAATCTCGCAAGGAGGGCAAGGGCCGGATTATGGCGAAAGCGCGCAGGCGGCCTGCTGTCAGCCTTGTTCTCCAGCGGCTGGTCAGCGGCGTGCCGATATCGAATTTATTGCAAATGCGAATACCTATCATTTAATCTAACAGCGTCTCGTCAGGCACAGCCGGGCAGTTCCGCTGCATCGGCACATACCGAAAAGACTCACGCCCGATGCTGCGTCGCCCAGGCGACGCCGGGTTTCTAGTCCCCTTTCCGGAGTGCCTGTCGATGTCGTTGCCGCCGCTGTTCCGCCTGAGCCCGATCGCCGCCGCCGTGCTGGCCGCCTACGCCCTGCCTGCTTCCGCCCAGACTGCCGCGCCCGTCCAGGTCGCGCAGTCCGATGCGGCCGTAACGCTGCCGACGGTGAAGGTCGAGGGCGAGGCCGCCAGCAATATCAAGGCCGACAAGGTGTCGTCGCCCAAGTTCACGCAGCCGTTGGTCGACACCCCGCAGACCATCAACGTGGTCAAGAAGGAACTGATGCAGCAGCAGGGCGCATTGACCCTGAGCGACGCGCTGCGCATGACGCCGGGCATCACCTTCCAGCAGGGCGAGAACGGCAACACCACCAGTGGTGACGCGGTGTTCATGCGCGGCTTCGACAGCCAGGGCAGCGTATTCGTCGACAACATCCGCGACATCTCCCCGGCCACCCGCGACCTGTTCAATCTGGAACAGGTCGAGATCGTCAAGGGCCCGGCTGGCGCCGACAACGGCCGCGGCGTGGCTTCCGGCTACATCAACCTGGTGTCGAAGACGCCGTTCGCCGATGACGCGATCGGCGGCACGCTGGCCTACGGCACCCGTGACCGCCGCCGCGCGACGGTCGATGTCAACCGCAAGATCAGCGACGACATCGCCGTGCGCCTGAACGTGGTCGGCCAGGACGGCGGCGTTGCCGGCCGCGACCAGGTCGAGAACCAGCGCTGGGGCGTGGCGCCGTCGATCGCCTTCGGCCTCGGCAGCCCGACCCGCATCACGCTGTTCACCCAGCACATCTTCCACGACAACACGCCGGACGGCGGCGTCACGGCCATCGGCGTGTCCGGTTGGCGCAACCCGACGCTCAACAGCGCCGGCGTCGTTGCCAAGCCGGTCGACAGCACGAATTTCTACGGTCTCGACAGCGATTACGAGAACATCGACGTCAACACCTTCACCGGCCGTATCGAGCACGACATCAAGCCGGGCTACACGGTCACCAACATCTCGCGCTACAGCCGCACCTCACAGTGGCGCGTGCTGACCGCGCCCGGGCCGCACCAGACCGCGAATGCCGCGCAGGATTTCCCCGACGTCAATGATCCCTCCACCTGGACGGTCAACCGTTCGCGCCAGGGCATCATCCGCCACAACGATCTGCTGACCAACCAGACCAATCTGCGCGGTTCGCTCACCACCGGTGCGGTCAAGCACGACTTCGCCGGCGGCTTCGAATTCATCGAGGAAGCACAGAATTCGCCGTCCCTCGTGGTCACGGCCACCACGCCCGCGCAGACCCAGCAGCGTGCCAACGCCTACAATCCGGACCCGTCCGATCCCGGCGTCACGCTGTCGCAGAACGGCGCGTTCACCGATGGCCGCACGCGAACCGGCGCCGTCTATCTGAACGACACCGCGAAGTTCGGAGATCGTGATCAGTTCCAGTTGAGCGGCAGCCTGCGCTTCGAGCGCTATCGCACCGAAACCGAAGCCGGCACGCTGTCGACCGCCGCTGCGAACCCGGGCGTGACGCCGGTCGGCACGGTGCTCGGCTCACGGCTTGTCAAGAGCGGCACCCTGGTCACCTACAAGGCCGGCGGCCTCTGGAAGCCGCTGCCGAACGGCTCGGTCTACGCCTCGTACGGCACCAGCAAGCGCCCGCCGAGCGGTGACAACTTCGCACTCAGCGCATCGGCCACCAACATCAACTCGGCTGCACTCTCGCCGTCGAAGGCGGACAGCGTCGAAGTCGGCACCAAGTGGGATCTGCTCGACAACAAGCTGGCCGCGACCGCCGCGCTGTTCCGCACCGAGTCGAAGAACGATCTCGCCCGGCAGTCCGGCAACGAGATCGTCCAGTACGGCGAACGCCGCATCCAGGGCGTGGAACTCGGGCTGGTCGGCAACATCACCGAGGCCTGGCAGGTGTCGGTGGGCTATACCTTCCAGGACGCGAAAGTCACCTCGGGCACGATCGTGACCGACGGCGTTCCATCGACCCAGACCGGCGCGGCGATCCAGTTCTCGCCGAAGAACAGCATCACCACCTGGACCAGCTACAAGCTGCCGCTGGCTTTCGGTCCGATCACCGGCCCGCTGACCATCGGTGGCGGCCTGCGCTACATCGACAGCCAGGCGCGCCAGATCAACAACAATTTCGCCACCATCACCAGTGGCATCGCCACGATCGAGGACTACATCGTCGTCGATGCCGTGGTCAGCTACGACGTGACGGCCAATGTCGGTGTGCAGGCCAACATCTACAACCTGCTCGACGAGCGCTATATCAGTGCGGTCAACAACGGCGGCGGGCGCTACCAGCCCAGCATCCCGCGCTCGTTCCTGCTGGCGCTGAACATCAAGTACTGAAACCACTCCACCGACGCCGCCCGCCATGATCGTTCGCATCGCCAACCTGCTGGATCCGGGCACCGTGGCCATGATGTGCGAGCGGCTGGCGGCGGCTGACTGGGAAGACGGCCGCCGCACGGCCGGCGGCGAGGCGGCGCGAGTCAAGCAGAACGAGCAGCTGACCGAGACGCATCCGGTGGCCGCCGAACTGGGCGCGCGGGTGCTGGCGGCGCTCGGCCAGTCGCAGCAGTTCACTTCGGCGGCGCTGCCGCTGAAGGTGTTTCCGCCGCTGTTCAACCGCTACACCGGCGGCGGTCACTTCGGTGCCCACATCGACACCGCCGTGCGGCTGACCGAGCAGCCGCCGTACCGGGTGCGGACCGATCTGTCGGCAACCCTGTTCCTGGCCGATCCGAAGAGCTACGACGGCGGCGAACTGATCATCGAGGACACCTACGGCGTTCACCAGCTGAAG
The DNA here is from genome assembly GCA_026398815.1 of Gammaproteobacteria bacterium. Taxonomy (GTDB): domain Bacteria; phylum Pseudomonadota; class Gammaproteobacteria; order Nevskiales; family Nevskiaceae; genus Nevskia. Next base: position 711,849 of record JAPLSA010000017.1, on the reverse strand, counting down.
CTGCCGGCCGGCCACCTGCTGCTGTATCCGGCGACCAGCCTGCACGAGGTGCGGCCGGTGACGCGCGGCGCGCGGCTGGCGTCGTTCTTCTGGGTGCAGAGCATGGTGCGCGACGACGACAACCGGCGTCTGCTCTACGAGATGGACCGCGCCCTGATGCAGCTCCGCGAACTGCATCCGCAGGGGCATCCGGCGCTGGTGCGGCTGTCGGGCACCTACCACAACCTGCTGCGCAAATGGGCAGACCTGTGAGCGCAGCGGCGATGCCCGCCCCCGACGATCTCGCCCCCCGGGCCGACTACCGCGCCGGCCAGCGGCTGTCGCCCCGGGGACGGCTGCTGGCGGCGCTGGCGGTCGGCGGGCTGCATCTGGGCGGCCTTGCCGTGCTGCTGCTGGCCACCCCGGAGCCGCCGCCGCCGGAGCCGGTGCTGATGCAGGTGGCGATGCTGGCCGAAGCGCCGCTGGTGACGGTCCCGCCACCACCCCCGCCGCCGCAGGAAAAGCCGCAACCGCAGCCCCGGCTGATGTCGACGCCCAAGCCGACGCCGTCGGCGATCGCCACGCCGCCGCCCGACCCCGAGCCGGTGGCCGAAGCGGTGGCCGAAGCGCCTGCTCCCCCGGCGCCGTCGGCACCAGCGGCCGCGCCGGCCGCTGAACCTGCCGTGGTGCCGCCGAACTTCGTGGCCTCCTATCTGAACAACCCGCTGCCGGTCTATCCGTACGCCGCCAAGCTGCGCCGCGAAAGCGGCAAGGTGTTGTTGAGCGTGCTGGTGACCCGGGAAGGTACGGCTGGCGACGTCAAGATCGAGCAGTCCAGCGGCTCCAGCAGCCTCGACCGGGCGGCGCGCGACATCGTGTTCCGCAAATGGCGTTTCGTGCCGGCCCGGCGCGGCGACGAGACCATCGAAGCCTGGGTGATCGTGCCGGTGGTGTTCGAGATGAAGTCCTAAGGGCGCGGCTCCCACTCCTGTCTGCCGGGCGAACGCGTCCGGCCTGATGTTCGTTTTTCGTATTCGTTCGAGAGATTGCGCAATGGACCCAGCGGCAAGCGGTATCGGCTTCGGCCACTTCCTGACCCAGGCCGATGGCGTGGCGAAGACCATCCTGGTGCTGATGGCGCTGGCCTCCGCCGCCAGCTGGTACCTGATCGTCACCAAGCTGGTCACCTACACCCGCGCCCGGCGCCGTACCAGCAGATTCCTGGATTTCTTCTGGAACGCGCCGTCGCTGGACGTGGTGGCCGCCAAGGTCGAGCAGCAGCATCCGGACGAGCCGTTCTCGCATCTGGTCTATCACGCGATCGCCGCCAGCCGACATCACGAGCGGCACGGCATCAACCGTCTCAACGAGGCCGGCTCGGCGTCGGACTTCGTGACCCGCACGATGCGCAAGACGATTGATGAGGAAACCGCCAGCCTCGAATCGGGCCTGACCGTGCTGGCCTCGGTCGGTGCCACTGCGCCGTTCGTGGGCCTGCTCGGCACGGTCTGGGGCATCTACCACGCGCTGGTCGCGATCGGCGTCAGCGGCGCCGGCACCCTGGACAAGGTCGCCGGCCCGGTCGGCGAGGCGCTGATCATGACCGCCATCGGTCTGGCGGTCGCGATTCCGGCAGTGCTCGGCTACAACCTGATCGTCCGTGCCAACCGCCTGACCCTGGCCCAGCTCGATGCCTTCGCGCATGACCTGTTCGCCTTCCTCGGCACCGGCTGCAAGATCGACGCGGCCGCCAGCGCCAATGTCACGCCGCTGAAGACCGGCGGCGTCGGCACCGGCGGGGCGCGCTGAGATGGCATTCGGCAGCTTTGGCGGCGGCGCCCGCAATTCGGCGCCGATGGCGGAGATCAACGTCATTCCGCTGGTCGACATCATGCTGGTGCTGCTGGTGATCTTCATCATCACCGCGCCGCTGCTGACCCATGCGGTGAAGATCGATCTGCCGAAGGCCGATTCGGCGACCAACGTGCAGAAGGCCGACGCCGTGCAGTTCGCGATCGACGGCGACAACCAGCGTTGGTGGAACGGCGAGCGCATCGATGAGACCCAGGCGGTCGAACGGCTGCGCGCTGCCGGTCAGCAGCAGCCGACGCCGGAGCTGCATCTGCGCATCGACCGCAACGCGCGCTACGAGATCATCGCCACGGTGATGAGCGAAGCGGCCAAGGCCGGTCTGACCAAGGTCGGCTTTGTCACCGACCCGGGCGGTGCGCCGCTGGCCTCGGTGGTGCCGGCCGGGAACATCGCCGCGCCGTGAGCGCCACCGTGTCGGCCCCGGCACCGGCTGCAGACCCGGCGCGCGCCAGGCAGAAACGCCGCGCCTGGTGGCTCAAGCAGCTGCACACCTGGCACTGGATCTCGGCGGCGGTGAGCCTGATCGGCATGGTGCTGTTCTCGGTCACCGGCATCACGCTGAACCATGCGGCGGACATCCCGACCACGCCGGTCGTCGTCCGCAGCCGGGCGCAGATGCCGGCGGCAGCGCTTGTGTCCTTGCAGGCCGCTGCGCGGCGAGCCGCCGACGGCAGCACCGGCGTGGCGATGCCGGACCAGGCCGCCGCCTGGCTGGCCGAGGCCGTGCAGGTCCGCGTGGCCGGGCAGCCGGTGGAATGGTCGGACGACGAAGCCTATGTGTCGCTGCCGCGACCGGGCGGCGACGCCTGGATCAACGTCGATCTGGCGACCGGCAAGGTCGAGCGCGAAACCACCGATCGCGGCCTCGTCAGCTACCTGAACGACCTGCACAAGGGCCGCCACGCCGGCACGGCCTGGAGCCTGTTTCTCGATGTCTTCGCGGTCGCCTGCCTGCTGTTCTCGCTGACCGGCCTGTGGCTGCTGCACCTGCATTCCAAGGGGCGTCGGCTGACCTGGCCGCTGGTCGGCTTCGGCCTGCTGGTGCCGGTCGTCGTCGCCCTGCTGTTCATTCACTGACCTGCTGGTTTCCTTCGGACCCCATCGATGAAAAGGCATCACCTCCTTCCCCTGCTCGCCGCGCTCGGCGCGCTCCCCGCGCAGGCGGCCCAGCTCGATGTCAGCGTGCAGGTTCCGCAGCTCGACGTCGCCGAATACCACCGCCCCTACGTCGCCGTCTGGGTCGAGCGCGAGGACCGCTCGGTCGCCGCGCAGCTCAGCGTCTGGTACCAGGTCAAGCGCAGCGGCCCGGGCGGCGGTCCGCCGGCGGTCGGCGCCGATGGCAAGCCGCAGTCCGGCACCAAGTGGCTGCCCGACCTGCGCCAGTGGTGGCGGCGCGGCGGCCGCGACATCGCGATGCCGGCCGATGGCCTGAGCAGCGCCACCAAGCCGGTCGGCACCCACGAGCAGAGCTTTGGCGACAAGAGCCCGCTCGCGGCGCTGCCACCGGGCCGCTACAAGCTGGTGGTCGAGGCAGCGCGCGAGGACGGCGGCCGTGAGCTGGTCGACCTGGCTTTCGACTGGCCGGCCAAGTCGGCCACCACGCTGGACGCCAGCGGCAAGACCGAACTGGGCGCGATCCGCGTCGCCGTCAAACCCTGAGGCCCCGCCATGAACCGTACCCCCTGCATCCTGCTGCTCGCGGCCGCGCTGCTGCCGCTCGCCGCCAGCGCCCACAAGGGCTGGCTGGCACCGTCGAAGACCGTGCTCGATGTCGACCAGTGGATCACCGTCGACGCCGGCGTTTCCACCGAGCCTTTCGTCCGCGACCACAACGCCATGCGCCTCGACAACCTGGTGATCGTCGCGCCCGACGGCAGCACCGTGGCGCCGGAAAACGCCTCGACCGGCAAGCTGCGCTCGACTTTCGACCTGCAGCTCAAGCAGCCCGGCACCTACCGCATCTCGGTGCTCAACGACGGCCTGATGGCGAGCTGGGAAGAAGACGGCAAGCCGAAGCGCTGGCGCGGCACCGCGGCCACGTTCGCCACCGAAGTGCCGGCCAAGGCCAAGGGCCTGAAGGTCAGCGAATCGCAGGGCCGGCTCGATACCTTCGCCACCGCCGGCAAGCCGAACGACGGCGCGCTGAAGCCGACCGGCCGGGGTCTCGAACTGGTGCCGCTGTCCGGCATCGCCGACCTGTTCGTCGGCGAAGACGCCCGCTTCCGTTTCCTGCTCGACGGCAAGCCGGCGGCGGGGCTGGAGGTCGAGGTGATCCGCGACGGCACCCGCTACCGCAATGCCATCGGCGAGCAGCACCTGAAGACCGATGGCGACGGCGTGCTCAGCCTGCGCTGGAGCGAACCGGGCCTGCACTGGATCAGCGCCAGCGTGCAGGACGCCAAGGCCAGCGTGCCGCAGGCCAAGGAGCGGCGGGCAAGCTACACGGCGACGGTCGAAGTGCTGTCGCCCTGAGGCATGGCGCCGGAAGTCCTCATCCCGACGCGGTTCAGCGCCGCCACCGACGCCGGCCCGGACCTCGCCGGCCGGATCTGGCGGCTTGACGGCCAGACCATGGGCACCGGCTGGTCGGTGCGCTTCGTGGCGCGGGCGCCGGTCGCGGTCGAAGCGATTCGCGCCGGCATCGACGCCGTGCTGGCCGATCTCGTCGCCCAGCTCAGCCACTGGGCGCCGGAATCGGCACTGTGCCGCTACAACCGTGCGGCGGCCGGCAGCCGCCTGCGCCTGCCGGCGGATTTCAGCGCCGTGCTGGAGGCGGCGCTGGACATCGCCCGGCTCAGCGACGGCGCGCTGGACCCGACCGCCGGCCCGCTGGTCGATCTCTGGGGCTTCGGACCGCCTGGCCCGCAGCCGCTGCCGCCGCCCGCGGCCGATCTCGCGGCCGCGCGCCGGCGGGTCGGCTGGCAGCAGTTGCAGCGGGATGGCGATGGCCTGCTGCAGCCGGGCGGCGTGCAGCTGGATTTTTCGGCGATCGCCAAGGGCCACGCGGTCGACCGGCTGGCCGTCTGGCTGGAACGGGCCGGCTTCGCGCATCACCTGGTCGAGATCGGCGGCGAACTGCGCGGGCAGGGCGTGAAGCCTGACGGCCTGCCGTGGTGGGTCGACGCCGAGCTGCCGGAGGGCCTGGCGCCGTGCCCGGCGCGAGTGGCGCTCGATGGCCTGAGCATCGCCACGTCCGGCGATGCCGTGCGGCATGTCGAGCACGCGGGCCGCCGCTACGCCCATACGCTGGACCCGCGCAGCGGCGCGCCGCTGGCCGAGGCGCCGGCGGCGGTCACCGTGATCCACCCGCTGTGCCGCGAAGCGGATGGCTGGGCAACGGCGCTGACCGTGCTCGGCCCCGTGGTGGGCCTGCCGTTGGCCGACCGGCTGGGGCTGGCCGCGCGCTGGCAGCTGCGCGGTGCCGGGCCGGCGGTGGTTCGCAGCGCCGCCTGGCGGCAGCTCGGCGACGACGGCGACAGTGACTGAACGCCGCCGGTGCAGCGCCTTCAGCTGATCAGGCTGACCCGCACCTCGTCGCCGCCGTCCACTTCCAGCGCCGCCGCCAGCTCGGCCGGCAGCGTGATGTGGCCGTTCTTGATCGCGTACTCGGCGTAGGCGCAGCGGAAGTTCGCCAGCTCGGTGTTGGCGATCAGGCAGGGCGCACCGGCGGCCGGCTTGCCGACGAACACGGTCAGCACCTGAGCGCGGCGGATGCTGCGGATATCTTCCAGCGGCGCCTCGACACTCGGGCCGCCATCGAAGATGTCGATGTAGCCCTGGTAGCGGAAACCTTCCTGTTCCAGAAGGTGCAGCGCCGGCGCGGTTTCCGGATGCACCTGGCCCATCACGGCGCGCGCGGCCTCAGGCAGCAGCACCGTGTAGATCGGATGCGGCGGCATCAGCTCGGCGATGAAGGCCTTGTTGCCGGTGCCGACGATGTGCTCGGCATGCGCGTAGTCGACAGTGAAGAAATGCCGGCCCAGCCCTTCCCAGAACGGCGAGCGGCCCTGCTCGTCGGACACGCCGCGCATCTCGGCGATCACTTTCTTCGCGAAGCGCTGCGGGTGGTGGGCCATGAACAGGAACCGGCACTTCGACAGCAGCTTGCCGGCGCCGAGACCACGGAAATCCGGCCGCAGGTACAGCGAGCACAGCACGCTGCTGCCGGTCAGGTCGTTCGACAGGTACAGCGTCGGCACGCTGTTGTAGATGCCCAGCTCGCGCGAGGCGTGCACGGCGAGACCGACCCGGTAGTTGTAGAACGCCTCGTCCAGCCCGCAGGCGGCCTCGATCGCGCAGGCGGCGCCGATGTCGCCGGTCTCGGTTTCCTCCATCACGAACAGGTAGCGCTGGTGGCCGGGCGTATGGACATCGGCCGCGAACGAGGCCTCGCTGAGCGCGATCTTGGCGGCCAGGAATTCCGGCACCGGCGGCAGCGAGGTGAAGCCGGCGCCGGCGTTGCGCGCCATGTCGAGCAGCGCGGGCAGGTCGTCGTGGCGGATCGGGCGGATGATCTTCATGGCAGCGGCTGGCGACGGTGGAACAACGGGAACGGCCCGGGCTGCAGCTGCGACCACGGTTGCAGCGGCCGCGATGATGACCCGAACGGCCGCGCCGGCGTCACCGCGCGGTATTCCAGCTGCGGCTGCCGCTGGCCAGCGACAGCAGCAGCCGGGCGCTGAGCCGGGCCCGTTCGGCGACGCTGGACCAGCGCATCCATTCGCGATCGGAGTGGATGTCGCCGCCGACCACGCCGAGATTGTCGAGATTGGCCAGGCCGGCCGCCGCAAGATTGTTGCCATCGCAGCAGCCGCCGGTCGGGCGGAACTGCAGCGCCAGGCCCTGTTCGCGGCCGCAGTCGGTGAGCAGGGCCTGCAGCTGGGCGATGCCGGCGCTGAGCGGCTTCGGCGGCCGCGTGAAGCCGCCGAAGCGCTGCACCCGGACGCCGTCGCGGTCGTTGGCGCGGGTCAGCAGCAGGTCCAGCTGCTCCTCGAGCCAGCAGGCGTCGCCGGCATCGGCGCAGCGCACGTTGAACTTCAGCACCGCCCGATCCGGGACGATGTTCAGCGCGCCGCCGCCGTGGCAGTAGCCGAGGTTGACCGTCAGCCCGTCGCGCTGGCCGTTCAGCCCGTGCAGCGCCAGCGCCAGTTCCGCTGCCAGCGCGATGGCATTGCGGCCGTCCTCCGGATTGCGGCCGGCGTGGGCGGCGCGGCCTTCGATCACCAGATCGAAATTGCCGCTGCCCTTGCGCGCCGAAGCGAGGCCGCCGTCCGGGTAGGCCGGCTCGAAGATCAGACCGAAATGGTTGCGACCAGCGGCTTCGACCAGCAGCGGCGCCGAGCCGGTGCTGCCGATTTCCTCGTCCGGATTGAGCAGCACTTCCCAGCCGATCCGCTCGCGATGCGGGCTGCGCTCCAGCGCGCCGAGCACCAGCGCCATCACCAGCAGGCCGCCTTTCAGATCGGCGACGCCGGGGCCGTTGAGGTGATCGGCATCAAGCCAGCGCGCCGTCTGGAACGGATGAGCGGGGCCGAACACGGTGTCGAGATGGCCGCCGAGAAACACCTGCAGCGGCGCTTCCGGCCGCTTGCGCAGCCGCAGCGCCTGGCCGATCGGCCGCTGCACGCGCGCGCCGCGATCGTCGGTGCTGGTGAAGGCCGGCAGCGCGATCCGCTCGACCTGCGCTTCCAGCGGCGCCAGCAGTGCCAGCATCTGCGCGGCCGTGGCGTCGACGCCATCCGGATGGAAGCTGCCGGAGTTCTGGTTCGACAGCGCCAGCAGGGTGTCCGACAACTGGGTGGCGACGGCGTCGATCCAAGCCAGAGGGTCGATGACCCCCGAGAATCCGGCCATCGGGTGATCGGCGCTGACGGGCATGCGCCGAGTGTAGCGGCCGGCTGCGCGCCGGCGCACCCGAGCGGTCGTCGCAGGTCTGCGCCTGCCGCATCCCGCCAGCCGGCCGTGCTCAGTAGGTGACCAGCGGCTTGATGATGTTGTCGCGCTTGTCTCGCATCATCTGGAAGCCTTCGACGACATCGTCGAAGCGGAAGCGGTGGGTGGTCATCCGAGTCGGATCGAAGCGGCCGCCGCCGATCAGCTTGAACAGCCGCTCCATGCGCTCCCGGCCGCCCGCGCACAGCGCGGTGCGGATGGTCTTGTTGCCCATGCCGAGGCCGAACTCCGGCAGCGGGATGCTCAGACTCGAGTAACCATCGCCGTGATAGCCGATGTTGGAGATCACGCCGCCCGGGCGGGTTGCCTTCACGCAGGCTTCGAAGGTCTGCTGGCTGCCGAGCGCATCGATGGCGGCGTCGACGCCGTCGCCGGTCAGGGCGATGATTTCTGCGACCAGGTCGTCACGGCGCGGATCGAGCACCACGTCGGCGCCGTAGCTGCGCGCCAGTGCCGCGCGTTCCGGCCGTGATTCGATGGCGATGATCAGGCCGGCGCCGCGCAGCTTGGCGCCGATGGTCGCCGACAGGCCGACCGGTCCCTGGGCGAAGATCGCCACCGAGCCGCCGAGCGGGATGTCGGCCTGTTCGACGCCGATGAAGCCGGTGGACAGCATGTCGGTCGCGTACAGCGCCTGTTCGTCGCTCAGGTCGTCGGGGATCGAGACGAGATTGAAATCGGCGTCGTTGACGTGGAAGTACTCGGCGAGATTGCCGTCCTTCTGTGCGGTGAACTTGTAGCCGCCGAGCATGCCGCCGCACTGCGAGGCGTGACCGCGCTGGCAGGGATTGCAGTGCCCGCACGGCGTCACCGCGTTGACCGCGACCCGATCGCCCGGGCGGAAACCGGTGACGCCGGCGCCGACGGCGTGGACCACGCCGACGCTTTCGTGGCCGAGCACGCGGCCTTCGGGAATGGCGATGGTGCCGGCCACCGTGTGGACATCGGAGGTGCAGATCAGCGAGGCCGTGGTGCGGATCACGGCGTCGCCGAAGCCGGGTTCGGGGATGGGCTTGTCGATGATGCCGACCTTGCCGGCGCCGAGAAATGCCAGTGCACGCATGGTGATGCTCCTGATGGTTCCGGTGGTGCTGCGCGTCGCCCCGCTGCGGCGACGGGGCAGTGAAGGCGGCAGCCGGATGCAGCGTCAATCAGGACAGCGCCCATCAGGACTGTCACTCGCCAGACTTATCAAATACTTGCCGGCGGCATTGCCGGTCTGGTCGGCGAACGCGGGAACAGTTCCCGGTGCTTTTCCCGACGCGCCATCCGGCGCTGGCGGACACCGCCGCAGTGGCAGCAGGCCTGGGGCAAGATGTGGCGCGGCGGGCAGCGTGCCCTGCCGGACACCTTCACGACCCGAGTGCCGAGATGAGCGAACTGCGCCCCGAGATCACCCCCGAATCATTCATGAAGCTGCAGGCCGGCACCTTGCCGGACCTGCTGGGTCTGGAAATCCTCGAGATCGGCGAGGGCCGGCTGACTGGCCGGATGAAGATCGAGCGCCGGCACCACGCGCCGAACGGCTTCCTGCACGCTGCCAGCATCGTGGCCCTGGCCGATACCTGCGCCGGCTACGCGACGGTGGCGCACCTGCCGAAAGGGGCGAAAGGCTTCACGACGATCGAGCTGAAGACCAACTTCTTCGGTACGGCGCTGGCGGGCCACGTCCACTGCACGACGACCTCGAAGCACCGGGGCCGCACGACGCAGGTCTGGGATTCGGAAGTGTTCAACGATGCCGGCAAGCTGATCGCATCGTTCCGCTGCACGCAGATGGTGCTGGTCTAGCGCAGCGCACACAGCAAACCGTGAGTGCTGTGCCGTGTCTCGCGGCGCGGCGCGGCGCGGCGTTGCGAATCGTCGCCATAGAACAACGATGGCTCCTCATCGCGCCTTGATTCGCACCACGATCCATCGCCACATCGCTCGCGCTTTGTTGTGTGCGCTGCGCTAGCGCCGGTCCAGCGCCCGGGTTTCGCCGATCCGCATCACCCAGCGATCGTCGTCGCCATAGCCGCTGGCCTGCGCGGCCTGCAGGAAGCGGCCCGGCGGTTCGAAGGCCGGCTCGGTGGTCAGCGCGATGGTGCCCCAGTGCATCGCCACCAGACGCTGCGCCTGCATCGCGCGGCCGATGCGCACGGCTTCCTCGGGATCGGCGTGCACGGCCTGCATCAGCGCGCGCGGCTGGTAGGCGCCGATCGGCACCAGACCGACATCGAACGGACCGAAGCGCTGGCCGACGTGCTCGAACACCGGGCCCCAGCCGGTATCGCCGGCAAAGTAGAGGTGATGGTGGGCGCTGCGCAGGCCGAAGCCGCACCACAGCGTGCGGTTGCGATCGAACGGCGTGCGCGACGAGAAATGCACCGCCGGCAGCGCCGTGACGGTCAGGCCGTTACCCGCATGCGTCTGGCCCCAGTCCAGCTCGTGGACGTTGCGGAAGCCGAGCCGGCGGATGATCGGCACCAGCCCCAGCGGCACCACGAATGTGGTGTCGCGGTGATCGGCGGCGAGCTGCCGCAGCGCCACCGCATCGAGATGGTCGTAGTGGTTGTGCGACAGCAGGATGGCGTCGAGCTTCGGCAGCCGGTCGATCGGCAGACCGGTGCCGGCGAAGCGCTTCGGTCCGAGGCCCGGCAGCGGCCCGGCATACGGGCTGAGGTAGGGATCGGTCAGCACCGCGCGGCCATCGATGCGGATCAGGAAGCAGGCATGGCCGAGCCAGGTCAAGCTGTCGCGGCCGTGCTGCGCAGCCAGCTGCGCGCAGGCCTGTTCCGCGTCGAGCACATGGCCGGCGGGCAGCGCCGGCTGGCGCAGCGCGCGCGGGCCGAAGCTGACATCGCGCAGGAAACGCAGCCAGTCGGCCGTGCTGCCGCGTGCCCGCGGCGAGCCCGGCGGATTGTGGAAACCCCGCCCGCTGCGGTGCGGCGGCAGGGCGGGGTCGTGGTCGCGCATGGCGGGCGGTGGGGGTCGGACGGCGCGGCCGCTCAGGCCGCTGCGGTGGTCAGCGCCGGGTAGTCCGTGTAGCCGTGTTCGGCGCCGCCGTAGAGCGTGCCGAAGTCGACCGCGTTCAGCGCTGCGCCGGTCTTGAAGCGCTGTACCAGATCCGGATTGGCGATGAACGGTTTGCCGTAGACGATGGCATCGGCACGGCCTTCGGCCACCGCCGCTTCGCCGCTGGCCTGATCGAAGCCGCCGTTGAGCATCAGCACGCCCTTGAAGTGGGCGCGGGCGATCTTCGCCAGTTCCAGTTCTTCCGGGCGATCCCACTGGTCATGGCGGAGCTCGAAGAAGGCGATGCCGCGCTTCGACATTTCCTTGGCCACGTACTCGACCAGCGCCTTCGGATTGGAGTCGGCCATGTTGTTGAACGCCACCAGCGGCGAGATGCGGATCGACACGCCGCCGGCGCCGAACACGCTGATCGCGGCGTCGGTGACTTCCAGCAGCAGGCGGGCGCGCTTTTCCAGGGTGCCGCCGTAGCCGTCGGTGCGGTTGTTGTGGCTGTCGCGCAGGAACTGGTCGATCAGATAGCCGTGGGCACCGTGGATCTGCACGCCGTCGAAGCCGGCGGCCTTGGCGCGCTCGGCGGCCTTGCGGAACAGTTCGACGATGCCGGGCAGCTCGGATTCGGCGAGTACGCGCGGCACTTCGTACGGCAGCTTGCCCTTCAGCGTGTGGGTTTCATCGGCAATGGCGACCGCTGCCGAGGAGATCGGCTGCACGTTGTTGATGCCCGAATGCGCCGCGCGGCCCGGATGCCAGATCTGCATGATGATCCGGCCGCCCTTGGCGTGAACGGCGTCGGTGACCTGCTTCCAGCCGGCGACGGTGGCGTCGTTGAAGATGCCGCCTTCGCCGATGAAGGCGCTGGCGTCCTCGGCGACCATCGTGCACTCGGTCATGATCAGGCCGGCGCTGGCGCGCTGGCTGTAGTACTCCGCCATCAGCGCGTTCGGCACATGGGTGATGCCGGCGCGGGCGCGGGTCAGCGGCGCCATCACCAGGCGGTTCGGCAGGGTCAGCGAGCCGACCTTGATCGGCGTGAGCAGCTTCTGGGTCATGTCTGTTCCTTGGTTTGTTGATTGACGTTGGATTAAAAAGAAAAAGTTAACCGCAAAGGCGCAAAGGAGAAGCCAAAGCAAGGACGCAAAGGAAAAGCGATGCAAGGCTTTTCAAGCGCCGTTTCAGCTGTTCTCTGCGTCCTTTCTTTTCCCTTTGCGCCTTTGCGTTGAACGGTTGCTTCTGCGGTGGGCTTTCGAGCGTTACCAGGGCAGCGTGTCGCCCATGTGGAAGTAGCCGCCGTTCGGGCCATCGGCCGGTAGCAGCGCCAGCTGCACGCTGGTCTTCGCGCCATCGGTGATCGCCATCGGCGCGTTCGGGCCGCCCATGTCGGTCTGCACATGGCCGGGATGCGCGGCGTTGACCTTGATCGCGGTGTCGCGCAGCTCGTAGGCCAGCTGCACGGTCCAGCCGTTCAGCGCGGTCTTCGACACGTTGTAGGCCGGCACCTTGAAGTCGTAGATCGGCGAGCCGGGCGTGGCGTGCAGCGTATTGGAGCCGAGGATGCTCGACAGGTTGACGATGCGTCCGGCGGCCGACTTGCGCAGCAGCGGCAGGAACGCCTGGGTCACCGCGATGACGCCGAACAAGTTGGTGTCGAAGGTGCTACGCCAGGTATCGAGCGACTGCTCGCTGACCTTCTTCGCCGGGTCGTCGTGCATCACGCCGGCGTTGTTGATCAGGATATCCAGCCGCCCGTGGCGTGCGGCTACCGCAGCGGCCGCCGCCGCGATGCTGGCGGCATCGGTGACTTCCAGCGCCAGCGCTTCGACCGTCAGGCCTTCGGCCTTCAGCCCGGCGACGGCGGCATCGGCCTTGTCCTGGCTGCGCGCGGCGACGATCACGTGGACGCCGGCCTGCGCCAGCTGGCGGGCGGTTTCAAAGCCGATGCCTTTGGCGGCACCGGTGATCAGGGCAATCTTGCTCATCTGCAGTTCTCCTGAGGGGTCTCCGGCGCGACACCCGGTGTTGCAGCGTGTCGACACACTATTGCAACATCGTCCGCCCGGCGTTGTTACCGATCGGTAACAGTGGCGGCGAAGTTACTGATCGGTAACATGCCTGTCAAGTGCATCGAACTCCAGGACCGCGAGTGCCGTGAGATGAGCGTCGCCAAGCCCGAAGACCTGCCCGCCTGCGAACCGGCCGCGCGGCCGCGCGTGCGCGACCGCATCTTCGAAACGGCCTGCGAGCTGTTCTACCGGCACGGCATCCGTGCGGTCGGCATCGACGCCATCGTCGGTGCCGCCAGCACCAACAAGATGAGCTTCTACCGCAGCTTTCCGTCCAAGGACGAGCTGGTGGCGGACTACCTTCGCCACAAGGACGCGCACTTCTGGAGCTGGTGGGACGAGGTCGTCGCGCCGTACCAGAACCAGCCGCGCCAGCAGGTCGAGGCGCTGTTCGAGGCGCACGTCAACAAGACCTGCTCGAAGGAATCGCGCGGCTGCGGGCTGGCCAATGCGGCGGTCGAGATCGTCGAGGACGAGCACCCCGGCCGCGCCGTCGTGGTCAGCCACAAGAGCGAGATCCGCCGCCGCTTCCGGGCGCTGGCGACGGCGATGAAAGCCCGTGATCCCGAGCAGCTCGGCGATGCGCTGATGCTGCTGATGGAAGGCGGCTACCTGGCGCGGCTGACCTTTCCGAAAGGCGGCCCGGTGGTCAGCGCGCTGCGCGCCGCCCAGACGCTGATGGACGCGCACGGCGCCTGAGCCCGATCCGGGTCTGAGCTTTCACGTCGGCGCGCGGTCGCCGGTCAGCAGCAGCCGGTGTAGAAGCGGCGCGCGCAGACGGCTTCGTAGCGTTCCTCGCCGCCGATCTCCACCTGTTCGCCGAACAGCGTCTGCTGGCCGGAGGCGTCGAAGCGCAGGTTCATGGTCGCCTTCCGGCCGCAGCGGCAGACCGTCTTCATCTCCTCCAGATCATCGGCCAGGGTCAGCAGCGCGCGCGAGCCGGGGAAGGCGTCGCCGCGAAAATCGCTGCGGATGCCGTAGCAGATCACCGGAATGCCGCACAGGTGCGCGATCCGGTGCAGCTGCGTCACCTGTTCGGCGCTCAGGAACTGCGCCTCGTCGATCAGCACGCAGGACGGCGCGCTGCGCAGCCGGTACAGCGCTTCGAAATCGGTGGTCGCCGAATACGCTTCGGCCTCGCGGGACAGGCCCAGCCGCGAGGCGATGCGGCCGTAGCCGGAGCGCACGTCGAGCGCCGACGTGAACAGCTCGACGCGCTGGCCGCGCTCCTCGTAGTTGTGCGCCACCTGCAGCAGCGCGGTCGATTTGCCGGCGTTCATCGCGGCATAGCGGAAGTACAGCTTGGCCATCGCAGGAGTCGATCCGGTCGGGCGTCGATGTTCGCATGCGCGGCCGGCCGTGAATGCGCTGGCGCGCGGCGGGCTTCAGGCCGTGCCGTCTTCCTGCAGCCAGCGCCACAACGTGCTGCGCGACACGCCCAGCGCTTGCGCCACCGCGCCGCGCTGGCCGCGGTGCTGGGCCAGCAGCGCTGCCAGCGCCGCCGCTTCCGGCCGTTTGCGGACCGGCGGGGCGGACGCAGCTACCATCGGTGATGCGCCCTCGGCACTGCCGGTGACGGCGGCAATCACGCGGATCGGCGCGGCCGCACTGCCGGCGGCGAACAGCTCTGGCGCGCAGCGCGCCAGCAGCGGCCGGGTCAGCGCCGCCAGCGGCGATTCGGCCGGACCGAGCACGGCGATCCGCTCGGCCAGATTGCGCAGTTCGCGGATGTTGCCGGGCCAGTCGTGGCGCAGCAGCGCGGCTTCGGCCGGACCGTCGATCACCATCGGCCCGGCACCGGTGGCGCGCAGGAAGCTCATCAGCAGCAGCGGCACGTCGTCGGCATGGTCGCGCAGCGGTGCCAGCGCGATGCGCAGCACGTTCAGCCGGTAGTAGAGATCGCGCCGGAAGCGGCCTTCGCGGACCAGCGCGTCGAGCTCGCAATGGGTGGCGGCAATCACCCGGACATCGACCGGCGTCGTCCGCACGCTGCCGACTCGCAGCACTTCGCGTTCCTCCAGCACCCGCAGCAGGCGGGTCTGCAAGGCCAGCGGCATCTCGCCGATCTCGTCGAGGAACAGCGTGCCGCCATTGGCGGCTTCGATCAGGCCGATGCGGCCGCCACGCCGCGAGCCGGTGAACGCGCCATCGGCGTAGCCGAACAGCTCCGATTCGAGCAGCGATTCGGCGATCGCGCCGCAGTTCACCGCCACGAAGGCGGCGCTGCGCCTGGGGCTGGCGCCATGCAGCGCCTGCGCCACCAGTTCCTTGCCGGTGCCGGTCTCGCCGGTGATCAGCACCGTGCGGTCACTGGCGCCATAGAGCCGCACCTGGTCGCGCAGCGCCACCATCGGTTCGCTGTTGCCGATCAGCCGGCGCAGGCTGTAGCGGGAATCCGGCGGGGTCGGCGATCGTCGCTGGCCGCTGCGGGCATGGGTCAGCATGCGGGCGAGGTCGATCGCCTGTTCGAAGGCGCGACGGATCGAATCCGGCGAGTACATCAGGATGCCGACCACGCCAGCCCGATCGGCCAGTTCGGTCACGTAGCCGGTGCCGACGATCGCCTGACAGCCGAGCGACACCAGCTCGGCCACGCGGTCACGGGCGTCCTCGGTGTGGGTGTAGGCGCGCTGCTCGATCTCCAGGCCGAACTCCTGCTTGAAGGCGCTGAACGCCGGCAGCTCGTCGCCGTAGCTGACGATGCCGATCCGGTCGCCGTGATGGCGGGCGCGGGTCAGCGCCTGCATCAGGTCGAAGCCATCGGGGCGCACCAGCACGATCGGCTTGTCGATGCGGTTGCGCAGGTATTCGCCGTTGGAACCGGCCGACAGCACGACATCGCAGTCCTCGTCGCGCAGCCGCTCGCGGATTTCGGTGACCGCTTCCTCGAAGCCGAGGTTGATGGTGTCGATCGCTGCGCGGCCGTCGAATTCCGGCGTCACTTCCTGCACCAGCCGCGACAGGCGGGTGACGCTGACGGTCCAGATGGCAGGCAGATGAGATTCGGGTGTGAGCATGTCGCGCATTATGTTTCATGCAACGTTCCGCGTGTTCCATGAAACCCTGCAAGCGGCCGGCGGCCGCCCTAGATCACCCGGGTGGCGGACGGCGAAATTTGAGGATATTCAATAAAAACATCAAATTGTGATCGACGAATCGGTGCTGACTAGCCGCCGATCGCGATGGCACGCGTCTTGGTTATGAGCCACGCCTGCCATTTCATGACGGGCCTTCGGGGTGCCGGTTGCCGGCCCCGCTGTCCGCCCGACATTCGAGGAGTTGCCCCATGACGTCTTCCGCCGGTGCCCGTTTCCGCGCCGCTCTCGCCGCCGAGTCGCCGCTGCAGGTGATTGGCGCGATCAACGCCAACCATGCGCTGCTGGCCCAGCGTGCCGGCTTCAAGGCGATCTACCTGTCGGGCGGCGGCGTCGCGGCCGGCTCGCTGGGCATGCCGGACCTCGGCATCAACAACCTCGACGACGTGCTGGTCGACACCCGCCGCATCACCGACGTCTGCGACCTGCCGCTGCTGGTCGACATCGACACCGGCTTCGGTGCCAGCGCCTTCAACATCGAGCGCACCGTGAAGTCGCTGATCAAGGCCGGCGCTGCCGCCTGCCACATCGAGGATCAGGTCGGCGCCAAGCGCTGCGGCCACCGGCCGGGCAAGGAAATCGTCTCCAAGGAAGAGATGGCCGACCGCGTCAAGGCCGCGGCCGACGCCAAGACCGACAAGGATTTCTTCATCATCGCCCGCACCGACGCGATCCAGGCCGAAGGTGTCGATGCCGCGATCGAGCGTTCGATCGCCTGCGTCGAAGCCGGTGCCGACGGCATCTTCGCCGAGGCCGCCTATGACCTGCCGACCTACAAGCGCTTCGTCGATGCGGTGAAGGTGCCGGTGCTCGCCAACATCACCGAGTTCGGCGCCACCCCGCTGTTCACCCGCGACGAACTGGCTTCGGTCGGCGTGGCGATCCAGCTGTATCCGCTGAGCGCGTTCCGTGCGGCCAACAAGGCGGCCGAAGCGGTCTACACCTCGATCCGCGGCAACGGCCATCAGAAGGACGTGATCGAGCTGATGCAGACCCGCGCCGAGCTGTACGACCGGATCGGCTACCACGCCTTCGAGAACCGCCTCGACGCCCTGTTCGCCGCCAAGAAGAAGTGACGCGCAGCGTCATCCCGGCGAAAGCCGGGATCCAGGTGAGATACAGCGTCATCCCGGCGAAAGCCGTGACCCAGGTGAGATGCAGCGTCATTCCGGCACCCGCCGGAATCCCGTGGCCCCGCTAGATCAGAAAACGAACTCCCGCCCCGGCGGGACCGACAACCGAAACGGAGATTGAGAATGAGCGAAACCACCGCCGCCCCCGGCTTCAAGCCGAAGAAGTCCGTCGCGCTGTCCGGCACCGCTGCCGGCAACACGGCGCTGTGCACCGTCGGCCGCACCGGCAACGACCTGCATTACCGCGGCTACGACATCCTCGATGTCGCCAATGCCTGCGAGTTCGAGGAAATCGCCCATCTGCTGGTGCACGGCAAGCTGCCAAACGCCGCCGAGCTGAAGGCCTACAAGACCAAGCTGAAGGCGCTGCGCGGCCTGCCGGCGGCGGTCAAGAGCGTGCTGGAGCAGCTGCCGGCCGCTTCGCACCCGATGGACGTGATGCGCACCGGCGTCTCCGCACTCGGCTGCGTGCTGCCGGAGAAGGATGACCACAACCATCCGGGTGCCCGCGACATCGCCGACAAGCTGATGGCCAGCCTCGGCTCGATGCTGCTGTACTGGTACCACTACAGCCACAACGGCAACATCATCGACGTCGAGACCGACGACGATTCGATCGGCGGCCACTTCCTGCACCTGCTGCACGGCGAGAAGCCGCGCGAGTCGTGGGTGAAGGCGATGCACACCAGCCTGATCCTGTACGCCGAGCACGAGTTCAACGCCTCGACGTTCACCAGCCGCGTGGTCGCCGGCACCGGTTCGGACATGTACTCGGCCATCGCCGGCGGCATCGGCGCGCTGCGCGGCCCGAAGCACGGCGGCGCCAACGAAGTGGCGTTCGAGATCCAGAAGCGCTACGACAGCCCGGATGAAGCGGAAGCCGACATCAAGGCGCGCGTCGAGAAGAAGGAAGTGGTGATCGGCTTCGGCCACCCGGTCTACACGGTCAGCGATCCGCGCAACAAGGTGATCAAGCAGGTCGCCAAGGAACTGTCGATCGAGGCGGGCAGCACCAAGATGTTCGACATCGCCGAGCGGCTGGAAACGGTGATGTGGGACATCAAGAAGATGTTCCCGAACCTCGACTGGTTCTCGGCCGTCAGCTACCACGTGATGGGCGTGCCGACCGCGATGTTCACGCCGCTGTTCGTGATCGCCCGCACCAGCGGCTGGTCGGCGCACGTCATCGAGCAGCGCATCGACGGCAAGATCATTCGCCCGAGCGCGAACTACGTGGGGCCGGAAGACCTCAAGTTCGTGCCGCTGAAGGATCGCAAGTAACACCGCTGCCCGCCCGCTCCGTGGTGGAGCGGGCCGGGTGAGGGTCTTTCCGGCGTTCGCGCTGGCGCCGACGGCAAGACCCTCATCCCGCCTCCTCCCGGCGGGAGCAGGCACAGTTCCCCGAATTCGGCTGCACCGGATCTCAAAACGCCCATGAATACCCAGTACCGCAAGAACCTTCCCGGCACTTCTCTCGACTACTTCGACGCCCGCGCGGCGGTCGACGCCATCCAGCCCGGTGCCTGGGCGAAGCTGCCGTACACCGCTCGCGTGCATGCCGAAAACCTGGTGCGCAAGGGCGAGCCGGGGAAGGTCAATGCCTACCTGGGCCAGCTGATCGAGCGCAAGCGCGACCTCGATTTCCCGTGGTTCCCGGTGCGCGTGGTCTGCCACGACATCCTGGGCCAGACCGCGCTGGTCGATCTTGCCGGCCTGCGCGATGCGATTGCCGACATGGGCGGTGATCCGGCGAAAGTGAACCCTGTCGTGCCGGTGCAGCTGATCGTCGACCACTCGCTGGCGGTCGAATACGGCGGCTTCGAGAAGGATGCGTTCGCCAAGAACCGCGCCGTGGAAGATCGCCGCAACGATGACCGCTTCCACTTCATCGACTGGACCAAGAAGGCCTTCAAGAACATGGAAGTGATCCCGCCGGGCAACGGGATCATGCATCAGATCAATCTCGAAAGAATGTCGCCGGTGATCTACACGCAGGACGGTGTGGCCTTCCCGGATACCTGCGTCGGTACCGACAGCCACACGCCGCACGTCGATGCGCTGGGCGTCATCGCCATCGGCGTTGGCGGCCTGGAAGCCGAGAACGTCATGCTGGGCCGCGCCTCGTGGATGCGCCTGCCGGATATCACCGGTGTGGAGCTGACCGGCAAGCCGGCACCGGGCATCACCGCCACCGACGTGGTGCTGGCGCTGACCGAATTCCTGCGCAAGGAAAAGGTTGTTGGCCACTACCTCGAATTCCGCGGACCGGGCGCCGCCGCGCTGACCCTGGGCGACCGCGCGACGATCTCCAACATGGCGCCGGAATACGGCGCCACGGCGGCGATGTTCTTCATCGACAAGAACACCATCGACTACCTGAAGCTCACCGGCCGCTCGGACGAGCAGGTCAAGCTGGTCGAGACCTATGCCAAGCACTGCGGCCTGTGGGCCGAGAGCCTTGCGACCGCCGAATACGAGCGCGTGCTGACGTTCGATCTCGGCACCGTGGTCCGCAACATGGCCGGCCCGTCGAACCCGCACAAGCGCCTGCCGACCTCGGCTCTGGCCGAGCGCGGCATCGCCGCACCGTGGGAGCTGCCGGCGGACGGCAAGATGCCGGACGGCGCGGTGATCATCGCGGCCATCACCAGCTGCACCAACACCTCGAACCCACGCAACGTGATCGCCGCCGGCCTGCTGGCGCGCAACGCCAACAAGGCCGGCCTGACCCGCAAGCCCTGGGTGAAGTCCTCGCTTGCCCCCGGCTCGAAGGTCGTCGAAAGCTATCTGAAGGACGCCCAGCTGCTCGGTGAGCTGGAAAGCCTGGGCTTCGGCATCGTCGCTTTCGCCTGCACCACCTGCAACGGCATGTCGGGCGCGCTCGATCCGAAGATCCAGCAGGAAATCATCGACCGCGATCTGTATGCCACCGCCGTGCTGTCCGGCAACCGCAACTTCGATGGCCGCATCCACCCGTACGCCAAGCAGGCTTTCCTCGCATCGCCGCCGCTGGTTGTCGCCTACGCGATCGCCGGCACCGTGCGCTTCGACATCGAGAAGGACGTGCTGGGTCTGGACAAGAACGGCAAGCCGGTGACCTTGAAGGACATCTGGCCGACCGATGCCGAGATCGACGCCGTGGTCGCCAAGTCGGTCAACCCGACGCAGTTCCGCGCCGTCTACGACCCGATGTTCAAGAAGGAAGCCGACGACGGCAAGACCATCAGCCCGCTGTACGCCTGGCGCGAGATGAGCACCTACATCCGCCGTCCGCCGTACTGGGAAGGCGCGCTGGCCGGTGCCCGCACCCTGAAGGGCCTGCGCCCGCTGGCGGTGCTGCCGGACAACATCACGACCGACCATCTGTCGCCGTCGAACGCGATCATGATGGACTCGGCCGCAGGCGAGTACCTGCACAAGATGGGCGTGCCGGAAGAGGACTTCAACAGCTACGCCACCCATCGCGGCGACCATCTGACCGCGCAGCGCGCCACCTTCGCCAACCCGCAGCTGGTCAACGAGATGGCGGTGGTCGACGGCAAGGTCAAGAAGGGTTCGCTGGCGCGCGTCGAGCCGGAAGGCAAGGTCGTGCGCATGTGGGAAGCGATCGAAACCTACATGGAACGCAAGCAGCCGCTGATCATCGTTGCCGGTGCCGACTACGGCCAGGGTAGCTCGCGTGACTGGGCGGCCAAGGGCGTGCGTCTGGCTGGTGTCGAAGTGATCGCCGCCGAAGGCTTCGAGCGCATCCACCGCACCAATCTGATCGGCATGGGCGTGCTGCCGCTGGAGTTCAAGCCGGG
The DNA here is from genome assembly GCA_026398815.1 of Gammaproteobacteria bacterium. GTDB lineage: Bacteria > Pseudomonadota > Gammaproteobacteria > Nevskiales > Nevskiaceae > Nevskia. Next base: position 690,937 of record JAPLSA010000017.1, on the reverse strand, counting down.
CACCACCCGCCTGACGCTGGGGCTGGACGGCACCGAAACCTACGACGTCGAAGGCAAGCTGGCACCGCGCACGACGCTGACCCTGGTCATCACGCGCAAGAACGGCGAGAAGCTCGAAGTGCCGATGACCTGCCGTCTGGATTCCGATGAAGAAGTGCTGGTCTACGAAGCGGGCGGCGTGCTGCAGCGCTTCGCGATGGACTTCCTGGCCTCCAACAAGGCGGCCTGAAGCAGGACTTCCGACCGGCCGATGCGGCCGGGCGGATGACCCAAAAAGCCCCGCCTTGCGCGGGGCTTTTTCGTGGTGGCAGCCGTGCTCAGCGGCAGCTGCGGAACTGCTGCGGCTGGTAGTCCGGCAGGTCGGCCGTGTCGACACCGAAGACGAAGATCTTCGACGGCTGGCTGGCCACGAAGTCGTTGTCCGAGGTCACCAGCAGGCTGTGCTGGCCGCTCGGCAGATCCGGACCGAAGGCCAGGCCTTCGATCTTTTCCGGGAAGCCGGCGCCGGCCAGGCCGTAGGCCGGGTCGAGCAGGTCGAGGAACGGCGTCTTGGCGACCGGCACGACGCCGGCCGGCAGGCCGGTCGACGGCAGCGACTTGAGGTTGCGGATGTCGCTGGCGCCAGCGATGTCGATCCTGAACACGCGCTTGAACTGCGCGGCGGCACCGGCGCGGCCGTCGCGCTCGATGACCAGGAAGCTGTGATCGCTGACCGCCAGGATCTCGTTCAGGCCGTTGCTGGCGGCGTCCAGCGGGTAATAGAACTCGCGCAGTTCACCGGTCGCAAGGGTGATCTCCACCAGTCGCGCGCCGGTGCTGATCCGGGCATTGCCGGCGCCGAGCGCGCCGTCCTGGATCAGCGCGTTCTGCATCAGCCCGTACAGCTTGCTGCCGTCCGGGCTGATCGCCAGGCCTTCCATGCCGCGGTTCGCCTGGCGGCCGGCGGCGTTGTTGTTCAGTTCGTTGGCCGGCAGCGATGACGGCGCGTCGATCAGCAGCTTGTTCGGCAGCTTGATCGCGCTGCGGCGGCGGCCGCTGGCCAGGTCGAACGCGTACAGGTACGGGCCGTACTCATCGGAGATGTAGGCGGTGGTGCCGCAAGCGTCGACGCGGATGCCTTCCGGATCCAGCCGCAGGCTGTCGGTCGAACCGCTCGGGTCGAACGCCGCGCTGCTGCCGGTGAACGGCTGGCCGGCCTCGTCGGCGAGCAGCAGCGTGCCGGTCACCACCGGCGAGAACTGGAAGGCGTTCGGGCCGTAGGGCGCGATCTGGCGGACGCCGATGTCGATCCGGTACAGGCGGTCGACATAGCTCGTCGCGCCGTCGGCCGGGCCGCGATCGGGCGCCGCGACGAAGCGCTGGCCGCGCCCGGTGTAGGCGAATGCCGAGCCGAAGCCGCCGATCTGGTTCTTCAGGGTCACGCCGTCCTCGAGCAGACCGGTGAAGCCGGACTGGTCGGTGGCGGTGCCGGCGATGGCGCCGGTGCCGAGCAGGGTGACGGCAGCGGAGGCGCTGCCGAACGGCAGGCCGCCGGCAACGGCGAGGGTGACGAGGCAACGGCGCAGACGGGCTTTCATCGGGGACACTCCGGACGGGACAGGTAGGCGATGCTGAGCCCGCAACATGAAACGCCGATGGCAGGCCGGCCCGCGATCGGACTACACTTCCGTCCGCAGGCAAGAGAGCCCGGAACCCCCGGCACCGAAGGCGCAATCCCCCCGGAATCGCTCAGGTCAACGGATTGCCTGCTGTGGACACTCTGGAGAGCGCTCGCGAGGTCGGCGAGCCACCGAAGGCGCCAAACGCTCAGGTACGAAAGGACAGATGGGGGTGAGAAGCCACGGCTTTGCGAGCACTGCTCGCAGTGGCTTCGAACGCCGGCGCGAAAGCGACGGCCGGAGCAGCGGTTCCTCGAAACGGGGCCCTGCTGACCCGAATGCCGGCGCGCAAGCGACCGGCGCACCTTCAACCAGAGATTGCCGCCACATGCTGAAGCACACCGCGCTGCACGCCGAACACCTGCGCCTCGGCGCCCGGATGGTGGATTTCGCCGGCTGGGACATGCCGATCCAGTACGCGTCGCAGCTCGACGAACACCACGCCGTGCGCACGGTCGCCGGCATGTTCGACGTGGCCCATATGAGCGCCGTCGACGTGCTGGGCAGCCAGGCGCGCGACTTCCTCCGCCACCTGCTCGCCAATGACGTGGCGCGGCTGCAAAGCCCCGGCAAGGCGCTGTACAGCTGCATGCTGAACCGCGACGGCGGCGTGATCGACGACCTGATCGTCTACCACCTCGACGAATCCTGGTTCCGGCTGGTGGTCAACGCCGGCACTACCGACAAGGATCTGGCCTGGCTGCAGGCCGAGGCCGCTGGCTTCGAGGTCGAGATCCGCCATCGCCGCGATCTCGGCATCCTCGCCGTGCAGGGCCCGGCGGCGCGCCAGCGGGTGCAGGCGCTGCTGCCGCCGGAACTGGCGGAACGCGCGTCGGCGCTGACCCCGTTCAGCGCCGCCTGGCACGGCGAACTGTTCGTCGGCCGTACCGGCTACACCGGCGAGGATGGCTACGAGCTGATCCTGCCGCATGACGAACTGCTGCCGCTCTGGCAGGCGTTGCTGGCTGCCGGTGTCACGCCCTGCGGCCTTGGCGCGCGCGACACGCTGCGCCTCGAAGCCGGCATGAATCTCTACGGCCAGGACATGGACGAGACGGTCAGCCCGCTCGAATGCGGCCTGGCCTGGACAGTGTCGCTGGCCGACAGCCGCCGCGCCTTCGTCGGCCGCGAGGCGCTTGAAGCCCGGCAGGCCGCGCTCGGCCGCAAGGCGATCGGCCTGGTGCTCGAAGGCCGTGGCGTGCTGCGCGGCCACATGCCGGTGCGCGCCGCCGGCCAGCAGGTCGGCGAGCTGACCAGCGGCGGCTATGCGCCGACCCTGAAGGGCTCGATCGCGCTGGCCCGCGTCGCCGCCGATGCCGAGCCGCCGTTCGAGGTCGAGATCCGCGGCCAGTGGCATGCCGTTCGCGAAGTGAAGCCGCCGTTCGTGCGCCACGGCAAGGTTCTGGTTGCAAGCGTGGCCCCGGTGCCACGCAGCTGATTGAGATGGATCGTCCCTGTTCGTTCGCCCACCGGCCCGTTGGCCCCGAGACCTAACCCATGAGCAACACGCCTGCAGACCTCAAGTACGCCAAGTCCCACGAGTGGGTGAAGACCTTGCCCGACGGCACCTTGCTGATCGGCATCACCGACCACGCGCAGGCCGCGCTCGGCGATCTGGTGTTCGTCGAAACCCCGAAGGTCGGCCGGGTGCTGGCCGCCGATGAAGCCTGCTGCGTCGTGGAATCTGTCAAGGCCGCCAGCGATGTCTATGCCCCGGTGGCCGGCACCGTCGTCGACGCCAACGCCAAGCTCGGCGAGAACCCCGAACTGGTCAACGATGCGCCGTACGAGGCCGGCTGGCTGTGGAAGCTCAAGCCGGCGAATCCGGCCGATGTCGACGGCTTGCTGGACGCCGCCGGCTACCTCGCTTCGCTGAGCTGATCGCCGCTGCCGCACCGCTGCCCGGGTCCTGACCGCCATGCCTTTCATTCCCCATACCGAGACCGATGTCGCCGAGATGCTGGCGACCATCGGCGCCCCGTCGATCGATGCGCTGTTCGGCGAGATTCCCGCCGAGCTGCGCTGCCAGGGCCTGTCCCAGGTGCCGCCCCGGATCGCCGAGATGGACATTGCCCGGCTGATGCAGGCACGCGCCGCACAGGACGGCACGCTGCTGAACTTCTGCGGCGCCGGCGCCTACGAGCACCACATTCCGGCGGCGGTCTGGGAAATCGCCACGCGCGGCGAGTTCTACTCGGCCTACACGCCGTACCAGGCCGAGGCCAGCCAGGGCACCTTGCAGCTGCTCTACGAATACCAGTCGATGATGTGCGCGCTCACCGGCATGGAGGTGTCGAACGCCTCGCTGTACGACGGCGCCTCGGCACTTGCCGAAGCGCTGCTGATGGCGGTGCGCGCCAACCCCGGCGTTGGCAACGGCCGGGTGTTGATGCCGGCGGCCGTGCATCCGTACTACCGCGAGGTGGTGGCGGCGATCACCGAAGCGCAGGGCATCCAGCCGCTGCCGCTGGCTTTCGATCCGGCCAGCGGCCAGACCGCGCTCGACAGCTTGAAGGCGCATGAAGGGCAGGGCATCACCGCGGTGGTGATCGCCCAGCCGAATTTCTTCGGCGTGCTCGAGGATGTCGATGCGATCACCGACTGGGCGCATGCCAACGGCGCGCTGGTGGTGGCGCTGGTCAATCCGGTGTCGCTGGCGCTGCTGAAGCCACCCGGTGAATGGGGCACGAAGGGTGCGGACATCGTCTGCGGCGACGGCCAGCCGCTCGGTGCGCCGCTGTCGTCCGGCGGGCCGTACTTCGGCTTCCTGACCGCGCGCCAGCAGTTCGTGCGCCAGATGCCGGGCCGCATCGTCGGCCGCACCGTCGATCTCGACGGCAAGCCCGGCTTCACGCTGACCCTGCAGGCGCGCGAGCAGCACATCCGCCGCTCCAAGGCGACCTCGAACATCTGCACCAACCAGGGCCTGCTGGTCACCGCCGCGACCATCCACATGAGCCTGCTCGGGCCGGAAGGCCTGGAAAGCGCGGCCGCGCATTCGCTGGCCAACACGGCGGCGCTGGTCGCCAGGCTGACCGCGATCCCCGGCGTCGAAGCAGTGTTCAGCGGCGCGCGCTTCCACGAAGCCGTCATCCGCCTGCCGCAGGCCCCTGCGATCGTGCTGGAGCGGCTGGCCGAGGCCGGCATCTTCGGCGGCTTCGACCTCAGCGCCCATTACCCGGAACTCGGCCATGCGCTGCTGGTCTGCGCCACCGAAACCCGCACCGAAGCCGATCTCGACCGCTATGCCGCGACGCTGCGCGCCGTGCTCGCCACCTGCTGAACCGCTGAACCCACCATAACGAGGAGACCCCGATGGCCCTGATCACCCTGCGCGGCAATGCGCTTTCCACCAATGGCGAACTGCCGAAGCCGGGCAGCGATGCGCCGGGCTTCCGGCTGGTCAACGGCGATCTGAAGGACGTGTCGCTGCACGACTACGCGGGCAAGAAGAAGGTGCTGAACATCTTCCCGTCGATCGACACGCCGACCTGCGCGACGTCGGTGCGCAAGTTCAACGAGAAGGCCGCCGATCTGACCGACACCGTGGTGCTGTGCATCTCAGCCGACCTGCCGTTCGCGCAGAAGCGCTTCTGTGGCGCCGAAGGCATCAAGAACGTCGAGACGCTGTCGTTGATGCGCGGCCGCAGCTTTTCCGACGAATACGGCCTGACCATCGAGAACGGCCCGCTGGCCGGCCTGACGGCGCGCGCCGTGGTCGTCGTCGGCGCCGACAACAAGGTGCTGCACAGCGAACTGGTCACCGAGATCGCCGACGAGCCGAACTACGACGCGGCACTGAAGGCGCTGGGCTGATCGCCATGCGCCGCCTGTACCGACACCGGCTGTTCGTGCTGCTGGCCGCGCTGCTGCTCGCGGCCTGCGGTGGCAGCAAGGCGCCGGTGTCGGTGCCGGCGGATTTCGTCGGCGAGTGGACTGCGCCGGGCATCACGCTGGTGCTGACCGAATTCGGCGAAATCCACTACAGCCGCTTCCGCGATGCCGGCTCGACGGTATCCGTCACCGGCCCGCTGCGCAGCTTCGAGCGCGAGCGCTTTTCCGCCGGCTGGGGGTTGCTGTCGACGACCTTCCACATCGATGTGCCGCCGTACCAGGACGGGGTGGTCTGGCGGATGAAGATCGATGGCATCGAACTGGTGCGGCCGGCCGAAGGCCCGGCGCCGCCCGAAGCCTGAACCCCGACCCCGAACCCCGACGCTGTACCCGTGACCCGATCGAGAGCTGCCATGGCGCACGCCGCTGAACCGCTGAATCCTTCCGCCGATGTCCGGACCGCTGCCGGGCCGATGGTGTCGCCGCTGAATCCGCTCGAACCGCTGATCTTCGAACTCGGCCGCGCCGGCCGCAGCGCGGTGGCGCAGCGGCCGGTGGCGACCGTGGCGGTGGAGCTGCCGGCCGCGCTGCGTCGGCGCGTGCCGCCGGCGCTGCCGCAGGTGTCGGAACTGCAGGCGGTGCGCCACTACACGCGGCTGTCGAAGCTGAACTTCTCGATCGACACGCACTTCTATCCACTCGGCAGCTGCACGATGAAGTACAACCCGCGCGCCTGTAACCGGCTGGCGATGCTACCCGGCTTCCTCGGCCGCCACCCGCTGGCGCCGGCCGCGCAGTCGCAGGGCTTCCTGGCCTGCATGTTCGAGCTGCAGGAAATCCTCAAGGACGTCACCGGCATGGCCGGCGTCAGCCTGACGCCGATGGCCGGCGCCCAGGGCGAGTTCGCTGGGGTGGCGATGATCCGCGCCTATCACCGCGCCCGGAACGATCTGGCGCGGACCGAAATCCTGGTGCCGGACGCTGCCCACGGCACCAATCCGGCCACCGCGACGATGCTCGGCATGACCGTGCGCGAGATCCCGACCAATGCCGAAGGCGATGTCGACCTCGAGCGGCTGGCGGCGGTGATCGGCCCGCAGACCGCCGGCATCATGCTGACCAATCCGTCGACGCTCGGTGTCTTCGAGCGCTCGATCGCGACGATCGCCAAGCTCGTCCACGACGCCGGCGGTCTGCTGTACTACGACGGCGCCAACCTCAACGCCATCCTCGGCGAAGTGCGGCCCGGCGACATGGGCTTCGACGTCATCCACATGAACCTGCACAAGACCTTCTCCACGCCGCACGGCGGCGGCGGGCCGGGGGCAGGGGCGGTCGGCGTGTCCGAGCGGCTGCTGCCGTTCATGCCGATTCCGGTGGTCGGCAAGACCGGCGACGCCTATCGCTGGCTCGATGAAAAGGACCTGCCGCAGACCATCGGCCGCCTCAGCGCCTTCATGGGCAATGCCGGCGTGCTGCTGCGCGCCTATGTCTACGCGCGGCTGCTCGGCCGCGAGGGCATGCAGCGGGTCGCCGAGTTCGCCGCGCTGAACGCCAACTACCTGCAGGCGCGGCTGCGCGAGCGCGGCTTCGAGCTGGCCTTCCCGACGCGGCGCGCGACCCACGAGTTCATCGTCACGCTGAAGCGCGACAAGCAGCAGCACGAGCTGACCGCCACCGACATCGCCAAGCGCCTGCTCGACTACGGCTACCACGCGCCGACTGTCTACTTCCCGCTGCTGGTGCCGGAGTGCCTGCTGATCGAGCCGACCGAGACCGAGGACAAGGACACCCTCGACGCCTTCGTCGAGGCGCTGTGCGCGATCCGCGAGGAAGCGCGCACCGACATCGCCACGCTGAAAGGCGCGCCGTACCGGATGCCGGTGCGCCGGCTCGACGACGTGCGCGCCGCGCGCCAGCTCGACATCCGCTACGTCGCACCGGCCGGGAGCGCCCGCTGATGGCCGATGGCATCAAGGGCTGGCGGCGGATACTGCGCGCCACCAGGGTCAGCTACGACGGCATGGGCTGGGCGCTGCGCGAGGAGGAAGCCTTCCGCATCGAGCTGGTGATCTTCTTCGCGATGCTGCCGCTGGCGTTCTGGCTCGGCGACACCGCGATCGAGCGGGTGATCCTGTTCTGGAGCCTGCTGCTGGTGCTGATCGTCGAACTGCTGAACACGGCGGTCGAGGTGGTGGTCGATCGCATCGGCCTGGAACGTCATGTATTGTCCGGGCGCGCCAAGGACCTGGGGTCTGCGGCGGTCCATCTTTCACTGCTGCAGGTGCCGCTGGTCTGGGGCCTCGTCCTGCTGTCCTGATCACCTTTCACGCTTCGGAAACCCAATGTCTGCACTGATCTGCGGTTCACTCGCCTACGACACCATCATGGTGTTCTCGGGCCGCTTCCAGAACGAGATCCTGCCGGACAAGGTGCACATCCTGAACGTCGCCTTCCTGGTGCCGGAACTGCGCAAGGAATTCGGCGGCACCGCCGGCAACATCGCCTACAACCTGAAGATGCTCGGCGGCGAACCGCTGCCGATGGCCACCGTCGGCAAGGACTTCGCGCAGTACGAGGCCTGGCTGGACCAGCACGGCATCAGCCGGGAATACGTCAAGACCATTCCCGAGGCCTACACCGCGCAGGCCTACATCACCACCGATCTCGACGACAACCAGATCACCGCCTTCCACCCCGGCGCGATGAGCTTCGCCCACACGCAGGACGTGCACGCGGCGATCAAGGCTGGCGCGAAGATCGGCTCGGTGTCGCCGGACGGCCGCGACGCGATGATCCTGCACGCCGAGCAGTTCGCCGACGCCGGCCTGCCGTTCATCTTCGATCCGGGCCAGGGCCTGCCGATGTTCGGCGGCGACGATCTCAAGGCGTTCATCGAGAAGGCCACCTACGTGGCGGTCAACGACTACGAGTCGGAAATGATCATGGACCGCACCGGCTGGTCGCTGAAGGAGATTGCCGATCGCGTCGAGGCGCTGATCGTCACCCGTGGCGCCAAGGGCTCGCACATCTACACGCGCAGCAAGACCCACGAGATCCCGACCGCGACCGCCCAGGCCCTAGCCGACCCGACCGGCTGCGGCGACGCCTACCGCGCCGGCCTGCTGCACGGCCTGCTGAACGGCATGGACTGGGAAACCACCGGCCGCGTCGCCTCGCTGATCGGCGCGATCAAGATCGAGCGCCCGGGCCCGCAGAACCACTACGTCGGCCCGGAAGATTTCCGCGCCCGGTTCAAGAAGGAATTCCGTTACGACCTCGCCTGAAAGGCCTCCGGCGCGGAAAACTTTGTCTATAATCGCGGCCCGCGCCGAAATAGCTCAGTCGGTAGAGCAACTGATTCGTAATCAGTAGGTCGGAGGTTCGATTCCTCTTTTCGGCACCATTTTCAAAGCATCCTGAAAGCCTGCCTCGCGCAGGCTTTTTGCTGGGCGGCGTCTTTGTCGCCCGCAGCACCGGCCGGCGACGGCCGGGCTGCGGACAGCCCACTGGGCGCCCGTGCGGCTTCAGCCCGGAGCGGTACCGGTGACGGCATCGCCAGTCGCCGGCCGGGGCATCCGGGAGCGCCGGGCCAGCCGGTACAGCGCCGGCAGCACCAGCAAGGTCAGCAGGGTCGACGAGCCGATGCCGCCGATCACCACCGTGGCCAGCGGGCGCTGCACTTCGCTGCCGATGCCGGTGTTGAAGGCCATCGGCACGAAGCCGAGGCTGGCGACCAGCGCGGTCATCAGCACCGGGCGCAGGCGGCTCAGCGCGCCTTCGGCGATGGCTTCGTCGAGCGGCCGGCCGCGTGCCAGCAGGTCGCGGATGAAGCTGACCATCACCAGGCCGTTGAGCACGGCGATGCCGGACAGCGCGATGAAGCCGACGCCAGCGGAGATCGACAGCGGGATGCCGCGCAGCCACAGGGCCAGCACGCCGCCGGTGAGCGCCAGCGGGACGCCGCTGAAGATCACCAGCGCATCGCGCAGCGAACCGAAGGCCAGCCACAGCATGGCGAGGATCAGCGCCAGCGTCGCCGGCACCACCACGGCCAGCCGCGTCGCGGCCGACTGCAACTGCTCGAAGCTGCCGCCGTAGTCGAGCCAGTAGCCGGTCGGCAGCAGCACGTTCGCCGCCAGCCGGCGCTGCGCGTCGGCGACGAAGCTGCCGAGATCGCGGCCCCGGACATTGGCGGTGACCACCGCCCGGCGCTTGCCGTTTTCGCGGTTGATCTGGTTCGGTCCGGCGCGCAGCGCCACGGTCGCGACCTCGGCCAGCGGCAGGCTGCCGCCGCCGGGCAGCGGCACCGGCAGCGCGGTCAGCGCGTCGACATCGCTGCGCAGGGCTTCCGGCAGGCGCAGCACGATGTCGTAGCGGGCATCGCCCTCGAACAGCCGGCCGGCGGCCTGGCCGCCGATCGCGCCGGCCACCACCGCCTGCACGTCGGCGACGTTGAGGCCGAAGCGCGACAGCTGTTCGCGATCCGGCGTGACGGTCAGCAGCGGCAGGCCATCGAGCGGTTCGGCACGGACATCGGCCGCACCCGGCAGGCCTTGCAGCACGCGGGCGATGTCGGCGGCGAGCCGCGCCAGGGTGTCGAGATCGTCGCCGTAGACCTTGACGCCGAGATCCGAGCGGACGCCGGAAATCAGCTCGTTGAAGCGCAGCTGGATCGGCTGCGACAGCTCGTAGCTGCTGCCCGGCACCCGGCCGGCGCGGGCTTCGATGTCGGCCATCACGGCGGCCTTCGGCTTGCCGGGGTCCGGCCACTGCGCGCGCGGCTTCAGCATCACGTAGCCGTCGGCGATGTTCGGCGGCATCGGATCGGTCGCGACTTCCGCGGTGCCGAGCCGCGCGAACACCCGTTCGACCTCGGGCAGCGCGGCGATTTCGCGCTCCAGCTCGCGCTGCAGCTGCAGCGACTGGCCGAGCGAGGTGCCGGGAATGCGCAGCGCCTGGATCGCGGCGTCGCCCTCGTCGAGGTTGGGCACGAACTCGCTGCCGAGCCGCGTCGCCAGCACGGCGCAGCCCAGCACCAGCAGCAGGGCCAGCGGCGCCACTTTCCGGCGCTGGCGCAGAGCCGCGTCGAGCAGCGGCCGATAGGCGCGCAGCGCCAGCCGCAGCAGCGGGTTCTCGGCGTCCCGGACCGGCGCCCGGAACAGCAGCGCGATGCCGGCCGGGATGAAGCTCAGCGCCAGCAGCATGCCGGCCAGCAAGGCGATCACCACGGTTGCCGCCATCGGATGGAACATCCGGCCCTCGACGCCTTCCAGCGCGAACAGCGGCAGGTAGACGGCGGTGATGATCACCACGCCGAACAGCGCCGGACGGATCACTTCGCGGGTGGCGCGGAACACCACGTCGAGGCGTTCCGCCAGCGGCAGGCGGCGATCACCGTGGCTGGCCTCGGCCAGCCGGCGCAGCGCGTTCTCGACGATGATCACCGCACCGTCGACGATCAGCCCGAAGTCGAGCGCGCCGAGGCTCATCAGGTTGGCGCTGACCCGGTTGCCGACCATGCCGCTGATGGTGATCAGCATCACGAACGGAATCACCGCCGCCGTCAACAGCGCAGCGCGTACGTTGCCGAGCAGCGCGAACAGGATCGCCACCACCAGCAGCGCGCCCTCGGCGAGGTTCTTCTCGACGGTGGCCAGGGTGCGGTCGACGAGCGTCGTGCGGTCGTAGACCGGCGTCAGGCGCACTCCGGGCGGCAGGCCGGCGGCGATCGCCGGCAGGCGGGCGGCGACTGCCCGGGCCACGGTCCGGCTGTTTTCGCCGACCCGCATGATCGCGGTGCCGAGCACCACCTCGTCGCCGTTCAGCGTCGCCGCACCGCTGCGGGGCGCAGCGCTTTCGCTGACGGTGGCGACGTCGCCGATCCGCAGCGGCACGCCGTCGCTCTGGCTGACCACGATCCGGCGCAGGTCGTCGAGCGTTTCCGCCTGGCCCGGCACCCGCACCAGCAGCTGGCTGCCGTTCTTCTCGATCGAGCCGGCGCCCTGGTTGCCGTTGTTGGCGTTCAGCCGGGCTGCGAGGTCGGCGAAGCTCAGGCCGTGCGCCTGCAGCCGGGCCGGGTCCGGCGCGACCAAGATTTCCTTGTCATCGCCGCCGACCGCATTGATCTCGGCGACACCCGGCACCCGCAGCAGCTGCGGCCGGATCACCCAGTCCTGCAGGCTGCGCAGCTGCATCGGCGTCGGCGGCGCGGCACCCGCCGGCAGGCGGCCGGGATCGGCCTCGACGGTGTACAGGAAGATCTCGCCGAGGCCGGTGGCGATCGGCCCGAGCGCCGGCTCGATGCCGGCCGGCAGCTGCACCCGCGCCGCGTTCAATCGCTCCGCCACCTGGGCGCGCGCGAAGTACAGGTCTGTGCCGTCGGCGAACACCGCGGTGACCTGCGACAGGCCGTAGCGCGACAGCGACCGCGTGTGGTCGAGCTGCGGCATGCCGGCCATTGCGGTCTCGATCGCCCAGGTGATGCGGCGCTCGGTTTCCAGCGGCGTGTAGCCCGGCGCCTCGGTATTGATCTGCACCTGGACATTGGTGATGTCCGGCACCGCGTCGATCGGCAGGCGCTGGAAGTTCCAGAGGCCAAGTGCGGCGCTGAGCAGCACCAGCACCATCACCAGCACCCGGTGATCGACGGCCAGCCGCAGGCTTCTATCGAGCATGGCGCGGCTCCTGTGTCGTCGCAGCAGGCGATTCAATGCCCATGTTCGGCCCCCGACTTTTCCAGTTCGGCCTTGATCACGTAGCTGCCGGCGGCGACCACCGGCGTGCCGGCAGCGAGGCCGTCGAGCACTTCCACCTGTTCGCGGTCCTGGCGGCCGAGGCGCACCGGGCGCGGCGTGTAGCGGTCGCCGTCGACGACGAAGACGACGCTGGCGCCGTCGAGATCCTGGATCGCCGTGCGCGGCACCCGGACGGCTACCGGCGTTGCGCCGACCGTGACCTCGGCGGTCACGAACAGGCCGGGCGGAAACGCCCGCGCGCGATTGTCGAGCGGCACATGGGCCTTGAGCGCCTGGTTGGCGGTACCCAGCAGATCGATGCGGGCGATGCTGGCCTGTTGTGTCGTCGCGCCGCCATCGGCCGCCCGCAGGCGCACCGGCTGGCCGCTGCGGATCGCCGCGCGGTCGCGCGGGAACACCGACAGCGCGGCCCAGACGGTGTCGACATTGGTGATCACGAACAGCGGCGCGTCGCCGGTCTTCTGGCCGCTGTTGGCGGTGCGTGCGGTGATCACGCCCGACAGCGGCGCGCTGACTGTGTAGTTCTCCAGGCTCAGGTCGCTTTCGACGATCGCCAGCGGCTCGCCGCTGCGCACCTCGTCGCCGAGCGCCTTGCGGACGCTGCGGACGACGCCGGGGAAGCGGGCATGGACCTCGCGCACCGTTTCCGGATTGGCGCTGATCCGGCCGTACAGCACCAGGCTTTCGGCCAAGGTGCCGGGCCCGGCGATGGCCTGGTCGAGCCCCAGGCGGCCGGCCATGTCGGCATCGATGCGCACCGATGGCGGCGCGGCATCGGCGGGATCGGCTTCAGTGGCTGCAAGCGGTGCGACGACCTGGGTGTCGACCGGGGCGGCAGCGCGATCGCAGGCGCCAACCAGCAGCGCCAGCAACAGGATCAGCAGGGTTTTCATCGGCATTCTCACGGGGTGTCGCCGGCCGGCAGCACGCCGGTCAGACGATCGATTTCGGTGGCGAACTGCCAGGCGTCGGCGGCGGCCTGGATGCGGGCCCGGCGGGCCTCGAACAGTTCCTTGCGGGCGGCGACCAGCTCCTGGTAGCCGTAGCGGCCGCGGGCGTAGGCGTACTCGGTCTGCTGCAGCGCCTTTTCGATGCGCGGCAGCACGGCGGTCGCCAGGGTGCTGGCCGCCGTGTGGGCGTGCTTCAGCTCCTGGAACCACTCGTACAGCTGCGTCAGGCTGGCGATGTCGGCCGCGTTGCGGCGCAGGCCGACCTGATCGGCGCGCGCCTGGGCTTCGGCGATCTCGCCCTGGCCACGGTCGTTGAACGGCAGCGGGATCTGCAGCGAGAACACGCCGGCCACGTCCTGGCCTTCGCCGAAACGCCGCAGGCCGGCGCTGACCTGCCAGGCCGGCCGGCGGCGCTGCTCGGCCAGCCGCAGCTCGGCATCGCGGACACGCTGCTCGGCGATCAGCCGCAGCTGCGCCGGATTGGCCTTGAGCCGCTCGGTAAGGGCCTCGAACGGCGCCAGTGGCGGCAGCGCCAGCAGATCGCCTTCGGCGATACCGAACGTCGCTTCGCGCGCGCCCCACAGCGCGGCGAGCTGGCGGCGGCTGGTCAGCAGTTCGTGCTCGGCGTGCTCGTGATCCAGCTCGGCCAGCGCCAGCGAGGCTTCGGCGCGCGCCAGTTCGGCGGACGGCACCGCGCCGGCCCGAACCCGCTTGCGCGTCGCCGCGACCGTGCGCTGCGCCAGTTCCGAGGCCTCGTGGGTGACCGCCAGCTGCGCCTGGTCGGACAGCACATGGCCGTAGCGGCGCGCGGTTTCGGCAGCGGTGTCGACCTGTCGTTCGAGCTGCTCGGCGGCCAGCAGGCCGGTGCCGGCGCGGGCGGCGTCGAGCCGCCGCTGGCGCGCGCCGCGTTCCAGCAGCTGACTCAGGCTCAAGGTCTGCTCGGCGGCGCGGAAGCCGCTGCGGCTGCCGCTGCCGAGCGCGTCCTCGACGCTCAGGTTGAGCGTCGGGTTCGGCGCCAGACCGGCTTGCAGCACGCGGCCGTCCTGGATGCGGAAGGCTTCGGCGTACACCGCCAGCTCGGGATTGCTCGCCAGCACCTGGCGGATCGCCGTCGCCAGGCGGATCGGCGGGCCGTCGGGCGGCAGCTCGGGTTCGGCCCTGAGCCCGGCGGGCTGGGCGGACAGCAACAACAGCAGCACGCCGGGCAGGTGCCGGCGCACGGAAGACAGCAACATCGGGAATCTCCTTCGAAAATGCCGGCGGCGCTGGGCGCGGCGCGGCGATCAGGCCCCGGGCGGATCAACCGCCGGGCACGTCCGGATCAGGCGAAGGAGAACAGGGGCGGGCCGCGCAACGGCGGCCGAAGGTGGGGCGGGCGCGTCGGCCGCCGCTGCACGGCTGCCGTCGGCGGCCGGGGCGTCGACAGGCGCGGCAGCAACAGGACCACCAGCAGCAGGCTGATCAGCGCCGTCGGCTCCGGTGGCGACAGCTTGCCGAGCAGATCACTGGCCACGCCGGTGTCGAGGTCATCGTGATGCGGCGCGCCGTCGGCGCCATGGCCGGCGGCGTCGGCCACGCGGTCGCCGGCTGCGCTGTGGTGCAGGCCGGCGTCAGCGAAGTGGACGGCGTTTCCGGGCTCGCTGCCGTCGAAGCAGTGATGCAGGTGCGCGCCACCCAGCCGCATCACCAGGAAGGCGAGGCAGGCGAGCAGCATCGGCAGCGGCTTGAGGGTCGTCACCGGCGCACCTTAGCAAAAGGCGGCTGCCTACCAGTTCGCGCTCAGCGTCAGGCCGACCTCGCCGGGGCCGAGCACCGGCAGCAGCGACACCTGCGCCGGCAGCCAGGGCTTGACGATGAGCTTCGACAGGCCGTAGGCCAGCGCGCAGCCGGCGACCACGTCGCGCACGTAATGCTTGTCCTCGTTGACCCGGATGTAGGCGACCCAGGCGGAGACCGCATAGGCCGGCGCGGCCTGCTGCCAGCCATAGCGTTCGCCGAGATAGGCGGCGCCGGCGCAGGCGGTGGAGGTGTGGCCGGACGGGAACGACTTGCTGCCGCCGTCCGGCCGGGTGCCCCAGTCGCCGTCCTTGAACGCGTACTTCAGCGCCTGGGTGGCCGCGACGGTGGCCGCCAGTTCGCCACCCAGCTGCCAGAGGCCGGTGCTGTCGCCCCGGTAGCCGGAGTAGGCGGCAGCGCCGGCGGCGGGTACGAACTTGAGCCAGTTGGACAGCGTCAGCTGGTCGCGATTGGCGTCGGCGACGCTGCACAGCGGAACGGCGAGGGCAGCGGCTGACAGCAGCGCAAGGAGGGTACGGCGGGCACGGAGCATGGCAGTGGGGGCAGGACGGTCAGGATTCGGAGGCGGCGGGACGCGCCGGGCAGGCGGCGTCCGGCAGCATGCCGCAACGGACCGGTTTCGGCATGCCGCCCGCGCGGTTCAGTCGGCGATCGGGTCGACGATCCGGGCGGCGATCGGGTCAGCGCCTGGTGGCGCGGCTCATCAGGTAGGACTGGCGCACGCGGTTGTCGGCGAAATAGGTCTGCACGATGGCGATCACTTCGGCGCGGAACGCGGCCAGCCGTTCGGGCTCGGCGGCGAGGCCCTGCACCACCTTGATGAACGGCGCGGCGGTCAGTTCCATGCTGGCCCCGTAGTGACGCGGGCTCAGTGCCGGAATGCTCATCTCGTCGCGATGGAACTCGGGTTCGCCGGTGGCCGCGCCGAGCCAGCGGCGGATGTTGGCGGTCTCGCCCCAGCTGCTCGGCGCTGCGGCGCCGGGCGGGCCGGGCAGATAGCGGCTGACCAGATCGAACAGACGGCCGATGCACAGCTCCGGCGGCCAGGTCGAGAAGGCGATCCGGCCGCCGGGCTTCAGCACCCGCAGCATCTCGGCGATCGCCCGCTCCGGGCGCGGCGCGAACATGTGGCCGAACTGGCTGACCACGACATCGAAGTGATCATCCGGGTACGGCAGCGCCTCGACATCGCCTTCCAGAAAGGCGATCGGCGCCTCGATCAGCGTGGCGTTGCGGCGGGCCTCGACGAGCAGTGCCGGCGCCAGGTCCAGGCCGCTGACCGTCGCGCCCTGCAGCGCAGCGGTGATGGCGACAACGCCGGTGCCGCAGGCCACGTCGAGCACCTGCTGGCCGCGGCCGATCCCGGCGTAGCGGACCAGCGCGGCGGCGGCCGGCGTGGTGAACGGCGCAATCGGTGCGAACAGGCCCCAGCCTTCGCGCTGGGCGGCCTTCATCGCGGCATAGGGATCGTCGGTCATCGGCGGGCGCGTCGGAAACGGGAGGCGGCAGTTTGCCGCACGCCGGCCGCCGGCTGGCGGGATGCGGGCGGGCCCGCATCCCGTGGCCGAAGCCGGACGCGGCGCCGGCTCAGACGGCCATCTGCCGCAGCATGTACGGCAGCACGCCGCCATGCCGGTAGTAGGCCCATTCGACCGGCGTGTTGATGCGCACCCGGGCGCTGAAGCGGCGCTGCGTGCCGTCGGCCCGGCGGGCGGTGACGGTCACGGTTTCGGCACCGTCGAGCAGGCCGTCGATGTCGTAGACCTCGCTGCCGTCGAGGCCGAGCGCGGCGGCGTTCTCGCCATCGACGAAGTTCAGCGGCAGCACGCCCATGCCGACCAGGTTGGCGCGGTGGATGCGTTCGAAGCTTTCCGAGATCACCGCCTTGACGCCGAGCAGCAACGTGCCCTTGGCCGCCCAGTCGCGTGACGAGCCAGTGCCGTACTCCTTGCCGGCCAGCACCACCAGCGGCGTGCCGCTGGTGGCATAGCGCATCGCCACGTCGTAGATCGCTTCCACCGGGCCGGCGGTATCGCCATCGAAATGGCGCGATACGCCGCCTTCGACAC
This sequence comes from Gammaproteobacteria bacterium, assembly GCA_026398815.1. Lineage (GTDB taxonomy): Bacteria > Pseudomonadota > Gammaproteobacteria > Nevskiales > Nevskiaceae > Nevskia. Next base: position 673,871 of record JAPLSA010000017.1, on the reverse strand, counting down.
CCGGCGTCATCGCGTTCCTGATGCGGGTGTTGGCGAAGGTGCCGCGCATCATGATTTCGTGATTGCCGCGCCGCGAGCCGAGGCTGTTGAAGTCGGCCCGCTGCACGCCGTGCGCCTGCAGGTAGCGGCCGGCCGGGCCATCGACCGGGATGTCGCCGGCCGGGCTGATGTGATCGGTGGTGATCGAATCGCCGAGCAGCGCCAGCACCCGCGCGCCGCGGATGGTCGGGATGCCCGGCGGCGTCAGGGTCATGCCGGTGAAGTACGGCGGATTCTGCACGTAGGTCGAGCGGGCATCCCAGGGATAGGTTTCCGACTTCGTCACCCGGATGCCCTGCCAGCGGGCGTCGCCGGTCAGCACGCCGTCATAGCTCTTGCGGAACAGTTCCGGCGTCACCGCCGCCGCGACTGCCGACTGGATTTCGGCATTGCTCGGCCAGATGTCCTTCAGGTAGACGTCCTGTCCGTTGCTGCCCTGGCCGATCGGCTCGGCGCCGAGATCGATGTCGGTGGTGCCGGCGATTGCGTAGGCCACTACCAGCGGCGGGCTGGCCAGGTAGTTCATCCGCACGTCCTGGTGGATGCGGCCCTCGAAGTTGCGATTGCCGGACAGCACCGCCGAGACGCTCAGGCGATGCTTCTGGATCGCGTCGCCGATCGCCGGGTTCAGCGGGCCGGAATTGCCGATGCAGGTGGTGCAGCCATAGGCGACGACATGGAAGCCGAGGTGTTCCAGGTCCTCGTTCAGACCGGCCTTGGCCAGATATTCGGTGACCGCCTTGGAGCCCGGCGCCAGCGAGGTCTTGACCCAGGGCTTGGTCTTCAGGCCCAGCGCGCGCGCTTTCTTCGCCAGCAGGCCGGCGCCGATCAGGACACTGGGGTTGGAGGTATTGGTGCAGCTGGTGATCGCCGCGATCACCACCGCGCCGTCATGCAGGGCGTAGCGCTGGCCGGCATCGCTGACGGTGGCCGGCCCCTGCGACGGACGGGTCTTCTGCTCGGCGGCCAAGGCGGCGCGGAAATTGGCCTTGACCTTACCCAGCAGCACGCGGTCCTGCGGCCGCTTCGGGCCGGCCAGCGATGGCTGGATGGTCGCCAGGTCCAGGTGCAGCACATCGGTGTACTCGGCCTCCGGCGCGTCCGGTGTCCACCACAGGCCCTGCGCCTTGGCGTAGGCCTCGACCACCGCCAGATGCGCTTCGCTGCGGCCGGTCAGCCGCAGGTAGGCGAGGGTTTCGCTGTCGATCGGGAAGATGCCGCAGGTCGCCCCGTATTCCGGCGCCATGTTGCCGATGGTGTTGCGATCGCTGGCCGACAGGTGGGCCAGCCCCGGGCCGAAGAACTCGACGAACTTCTCGACCACGCCGCGCTTGCGCAGCATCTCGGTGACGGTCAGCACCAGATCGGTCGCGGTGGCGCCCTCGGCGAGCTTGCCGGTGACCCGCACGCCGATCACTTCCGGCATCAGCATCGACGACGGCTGGCCGAGCATCGCCGCTTCCGCCTCGATGCCGCCGACGCCCCAGCCGAGCACGCCGATGCCGTTGACCATCGTCGTATGACTGTCGGTGCCGAAGCAGGAATCCGGGTAGAGGACGCCGTCGTCGTTCTCGAACACCACGCGGGCGAGATACTCGATGTTGACCTGGTGGACGATGCCGGTATCCGGCGGCACCGCCTTGAAGTTCTTCAGCGCCTCCTGGCCCCAGCGCAGGAAGGTGTAGCGCTCCTCGTTGCGCTGGAATTCGACCTTGGCATTGAGATCGAGCGCAGCGCGCGAACCGTAGTGGTCGATCATCACCGAGTGGTCGATGACCAGTTCGACCGGGCACAGCGGGTTGATCTTGGTGGCGTCGCCGCCGAGCGCCTTCATGGCATCGCGCATCGCCGCGAGATCGACCACGCAGGGCACGCCGGTGAAGTCCTGCAGGATCACCCGGGCCGGCGTGAAGTTGATGTCCTTGGCGGTGAGCGCGCGCAGATCAGCCGAGGCCAGGGCCCGGATGTCGTCGGCGGTGGTGGCGACGCCGTCCTCGTGGCGCAGCAGGTTCTCCAGCAGGATCTTGTAGCTGTACGGCAGGCGCGAGACCCGGAACGCCGGCTCCAGCCGGGTCAGGTCGTGGTAGGCGTACCGGGTCGATCCGATGGCGAGCGTGGCGCGGGTTTTGAAGCTGTCGAGCATGTCAGGTCTCCTGAGGCCGGCGAACACCGCCTGCCTGTAGAGACCTTGGCGGCAAGCAGGCGTTCAGGCAAGCCCCGCGCGCCGGCCCACCCGCTTCAGAAGACCCGCTTCAGACCGGCATGCGCCGCGCCTCAGCCTCGGGCAGCGAGCAGCCTCTGAGCGACCAGACCGTCCTGCTCGGACTTGCGCTGGATGTCCTGGGCAATGAACCTGGCCATTGTTCCGCCCACCAGCGGCACCGAGCAGTCGACGAGCCAGCGCATCCGGTTCACGGCGCCGGCCGCTGTGGCTTCCAGCTTCATTTCGCAGCGGATCGAGGTGATCGCCTTCAGCGGCTCGATCACCACGTCGAGGCGGCCGCTGCGGCTGGCGATGTCCCAGCGATCGGTCTGCTGCGCCGACACCCAGTCGCTGCTGCCGATGAACTTCTGGGCCATCTTCGGCACCTCGATGCTGGATTTGCGCTTGAAGCGGCAGACCACCTGAAAATGCTGGTCATCGGCCGTGCGCGAGACGATCTCGATATCGCGCAGGCCCAGTTCGCGGTACTTGCTCGGCAGGTAGTCGGGGTCGCTGTACATCGCCAGCACCTGGTCGACGGTGGCGTTGAAATGGTGTTCGCAGGTGAATTCCACGTTTCGGATCTCGATGGGGTGCTGTCGCGAAATCGGTTCAGCCGTGATGGCCGATGAACTTGCGGACGTCGGCCGCGCTGCGGGCCGGGTCTTCGACCATCGGCATGTGGCCGAGGTCGGGATAGCGGACCAGCTGGGCGCCGGGAATGCCGCGCGCCCAGACCTCGGCGGCGCTGCGGTGCACGAGACGATCCTGATCGCCCCACATCACCAGCACCGGCACGGTGATCTCGGCGAGCCGCGCATCGAGCAGATCGACGCCGCGGAAGTCCGTGAAGATGCGCGCCAGCGATGCGCGGCGCGCGGCGTAGTCGGCGGCGATCCAGTCCAGGGTCATGCCCGGCACCCACGGCGGCTGCGCCATGGTCATCGCGTAGAAGCGGTCGAAAGCGGCGCGGCTGGTGACCTCGAACGGATTGCCTTCGCCGCGGCTCAGCATCTGCTCCATGTCGCTCGGGGTCGGCGCGGTGACACCGGCGGCGTCCATCAGGGTGGCGCTCTGCACGCGCTCCGGATGGTGCAGCGCCAGCTGGGCAGCGATGAAGCCGCCCATCGAATTGCCGACCAGATGCGCCTTCTGGATGCCGAGCGCGTCCATCGCCTTCAGCACGCGCTGCGCCTGGCTCAGGGTGTCGTAGCGCAGCGCCGGATCGAACGGCGTTTCGCCGTGGCCGGGCAGGTCGAGCACCAGCACCCGGTAGCGATCGGTGAAGTGCGGCGCGAAGCGCATCCACACGGTCTTGTCGGCGCTGTAGCCGTGGATCATCACCACGGCCTCTGCAGCATCGGCCGGGCCGCCCTGCCAGGTCATCATCCGGCTGTCGCCGACGTCGACGGTGGCGCGCTTCAATCCCGCGATCGCGGTCTCGATGCGGGTATCGGCATCCAGCGCCAGCTTGCCGACCGCCGGGTAGGTGAGGGCTGCCCAGCCGGTGAAGCCGAGTGCGGCGATGGCCGCCGCGAGCAGGAAGGGACGCTTCACGAGGCCTGCTTCCGACGCGGGGTGGTGGCCTTGGCGGCCGGGGGCGGGTAGTCGCTGCGGTCAATGACGCCACGCAGGTCGCGCCAGACGATCGGGTTCAGCAGTCGCAGCGGCAGCAGGTTGGCGCCGAGCCAGGTCTTCAGCGAGTCCTTGCCATAGACCAGCTTCGGCGTACCGCGCCGGATGCCGCGAATCACGTGGCGGACGATCGCTTCCGGCGGCGTCGACAGGTACTTGCCGGAGAACGCCTGATGCTGTGGCGCGTTGGCGATGTTGGTGGCGATGCCGCCCGGATGGACCAGATGCACCGAGATCGGCGATTCCTGCAGCTCGGTCATCAGCGCTTCGGTGAAGCCGCGCACGGCGAATTTCGAGGCGCTGTAGTCGCAGTGATTCGGCGGACCGATCAGCCCGAAGATGCTGGAGACGTTGACCACTGCGCCTTCGCCGTTGGCGACGAGCTGTGGCAGGAACACCTGGGTGCCGTGGACGACACCGTAGAAATTGATGCGCATGACCCGCTCGATGGTCTCGACGGGAGTCGCCCAGGCCGGCTTGCCGGCCCCGGCGATACCGGCGTTGTTGATGATCACGTGGGCGTTGCCGAGCGTCGTCTGCACGTCGGCGGCGAAGCTTTCCATCGCACGGCGATCGGAGACATCGAAGGCAGCACTATGGATCGCGATGCCCGGCGTGCTGGCGATCATTTCGACCGTCTCGCCAAGCCCGGCAGCGTCGTAATCGTTCAGTGCCAGCTTGGCGCCGAGTTTCGCGAACGCCACGGCATAGGCGCGGCCCATGCCCGAGCCGGCGCCGGTGACCACCACGACCTTGTTGCGAAAATCCTTCATGGCGGCGGGCTCAGGCGAACACGTGGTGCTGCGGACGGAAGCGGCTGGCCAGCCGCCGATAGGTGAAGCTGAAGCCGGGGAACATCGCGATCACGTGGCCGGACTTCGACTGGTACCAGCTCTTGCAGCCGCCGGCCTTCCAGACCGTCTTCTCCATTTCCGAGTGGACCATTCGCGTGTAGGCGTCTTCCGCTTCGCGGCTGACTTCGATTGACTGCCGGCCGGATGACTCCAGTTGCTTCAGGCTGTCGACGATGTAGTTCATCTGCGATTCGATGACGAAGATCGCCGAGGTATGGCCGATGCCGGTGTTCGGACCGGTGACCACGAACAGATTCGGGAAGCCCGGAATCGCAGTGCCGAGATAGGCGCGCGGATACTCCTCCCAGACCTTGGCGAGGCTGATGCCGTTGCGGCCGATCACCGGGTAGGAGATGACGCCGTCGGTGGCGTCGTAGCCGGTGGAGTAGACGATCAGATCGAGATCGAGCTGTTCGCCGCTGGCGGTGACGATGCCGCGTTCGTTGATCTCGCGGATGCCGTCGTGGCGGTCATGCAGGCTGACATTCGTCCGCGACAGCGCCGGATACAGGGTGCTCGACAGGATGATGCGCTTGCAGCCGATGGTGAAATCCGGCGTCAGCTTCTGGCGCAGCACCGGGTCCGGCACCTGCTTCTTCAGGTGATTCAGCGCCGCGCGCTGGGCCACGAGGTTCAGCATCGTCTTCGAATACTTGAAGCCGATGACGCGGGTTTCGAGGCCCCAGTAGATCGCCAGCCTGAGCGCCTTGTGCAGCGATTTGACGCCGAGCAGCTTGCGCTGGAACGGCGAGAACTTGCGATCCGGACGCGGCAGCACCCAGTGCGGTGAACGCTGGAACACGTGCAGCGCGCCGACCTTGTCGGCGATCGCCGGAATCACCTGCGCGGCGCTGGCGCCGCTGCCGATGATCGCCACACGCTTGCCGCGGTAGTCGTAGCTGTGGTCCCAGGCGTTGGTGTGGAAGCTCTTGCCCTTGAACGTGTCGCGGCCCGGGAAGTTCGGGATCACCGGTGTGCTCAAGGGGCCGGAGGCGTTGATCAGGATCTGCGCTTCGAAGGTGCCGGCAGCATCGGTGGTCACGATCCAGCGCTTGGCTGTTTCGTTCCAGCGCACTTCACGGACGTTGGCGTTGACCGTGGTCCGCTCGCGCAGGCCGTGCTTGTCGATCACTTCATTGGTGTAGCGCTGCAGTTCTTCCTGTTCGGCAAACATCTGCGACCAGGCGTAGGGCTCCGAGGAAATCGAGTAGAGCGGCGACTGCACGTCGACCGCCGCGCCCGGATACCTGTTCTGGCACCAGGTGCCGCCCATGAACGGTCGCCGTTCGAGGATGCGGAAATCGTCGATGCCCTGTTCCAGCAGGCGCAGCGCGGCGCATTGCCCGCCGAAGCCGCTGCCGATGATCACGACCTTGTAGCTGTTCATGGTCCGCCTGCCTCCGGGCCTTGCGGCCTCGCGTTTATGTGATGACGAGTGACTTCACTTTACATCTGAGGTTATGCGTCGTCAAATGACGGCATGACCAGCAAGCGACGTCCGGAAGCAGCGGGAAGAACCTATGGCGGCGAGAGTGCAGCCGAGCGGCAGGCCCGCCAGCGCCAGCAGTTCATGGCGGCGGGACGCCAGCTGTTCGGCAGCGTCGGCTATCGGGCGACGACGGTGCGGACGCTGTGCAAGCAGGCGGGATTGATCGACCGCTACTTCTACAAGAACTTCGTCGACACCGAGGACCTGCTGGCGGCGGTCTATGTCGAGGCGATCGACGACATCCAGGCCACGGTCATGCGGGCGCTGATGCAGGAACTGCCCGGCGGCAACGCCGAGCGCATCGTCACGGCCGGCGTCGGCGCCTTCTTCACCTCGTTCGAGAACCCGGAGGTGGCCCGCATCTGCTGGCTGGAGGTGCTGGGCGTCAGCACCCGCATCGATGCGCTGTACATCGAGCGGATCCAGCGTTTCGCGGACCTGCTGATCACGCTGGCGCGGACGCTGGTGCCGGAGATGAAGCTGCACCCGGACGACATGCAGTTCACCGGTTTCGGACTGGTCGGCGCGGTGAGCCAGTCGGCGCTGCAGTGGCTGCTCAGCGGCTACCGCGCCGATCGCCAGCATCTGGTGGCCGCCAACACGCGGCTGCTGCTCGGCGCGATGCAGATGCTGCGCGGCTAGAAGCGCGCCACGCGGACGCCGGAAACGACGAAGCCCGCCGACTTGCGCCGGCGGGCTTCGTGACTTCTGCGCGGCTTACGCCGCGCGTTCAGTTCAGGCGGTGGTGGCCGTCTCGATGTACTCGTCGATCGTGTTGAAGTTCAGGTACTGGTAGATCTGATCCGAGTGCTTGGTGACGATGCCCATCTCGGCCAGATACTCGGCCGGGGTCGGCAGCTTGCCCATCTTCGATGCGATCGCCGCCAGTTCCGCCGAGCCCAGATACACGTTGGTGTTCTTGCCGAGGCGGTTCGGGAAGTTGCGCGTCGAGGTGGAGATCGCCGTCGAACCTTCCTTGATCTGCGCCTGGTTGCCCATGCACAGCGAGCAGCCCGGCATTTCGGTGCGCGCACCGGCGGTGCCGAAGGTGTTGTAGACGCCTTCCTGGGTCAGCTTGGCGGCGTCCATCTTGGTCGGCGGGGCGACCCACAGGCGAACCGGAATGTCCTTCTTGCCTTCCAGCAGCTTGCCGGCGGCGCGGAAGTGACCGATGTTGGTCATGCACGAGCCGATGAACACTTCGTCGATCTTGGCGCCCGCGACTTCGGATAGGAACTTCGCGTCATCCGGGTCGTTCGGGCAGCAGACGATCGGCTCCTTGATGTCGGCGAGGTCGATCTCGATGACAGCGGCGTACTCAGCGTCCTTGTCGGCTTCGAGCAGGCTCGGCTTGGCCAGCCACTCTTCCATCTTCTTGATGCGCCGCTCCAGCGTGCGGGCATCCTGGTAGCCATTGGCGATCATGTTCTTCATCAGGAAGATGTTCGAGTTCATGTACTCGATCACCGGGGCCTGATTCAGTTTGATCGTGCAGCCGGCGGCGGAGCGCTCGGCCGAGGCGTCGGACAGCTCGAACGCCTGCTCGACCTTCAGATCCGGCAGACCTTCGATTTCCAGGATCCGGCCCGAGAAGATGTTCTTCTTGCCGGCCTTGGCGACGGTCAACAGACCGGCCTTGATCGCGTACAGCGGGATCGCGTGGACCAGGTCACGCAAGGTGACACCCGGCTGCATGCTGCCCTTGAAGCGCACCAGCACCGATTCCGGCATGTCCAGCGGCATCACGCCGGTGGCCGCACCGAAGGCCACCAGACCCGAACCGGCCGGGAACGAGATGCCGATCGGGAAGCGGGTGTGCGAGTCGCCGCCGGTGCCGACGGTATCCGGCAGCAGCAGGCGGTTCAGCCAGGAGTGGATGACGCCGTCGCCGGGGCGCAGCGACACGCCGCCGCGGTTGGAGATGAACGCCGGCAGGTCGCGATGGGTCTTGACGTCGACCGGCTTCGGATAGGCGGCGGTGTGGCAGAACGACTGCATCACCAGATCGGCGGAGAAGCCGAGGCAGGCGAGGTCCTTCAGCTCGTCGCGGGTCATCGGACCGGTGGTGTCCTGGCTGCCCACCGTGGTCATCTTCGGTTCGCAGTAGGTGCCCGGACGCACGCCCTGGCCTTCAGCCAGGCCGACGGCGCGGCCGACCATCTTCTGCGCCAGCGTGAAGCCGGCCTTGGTCGCGGTCGGAGCGGCCGGCAGGCGGAACAACGTCGAGGCCGGCAGGCCGAGGAATTCGCGGGCCTTGGCGGTCAGGCTGCGGCCGATGATCAGGTTGATGCGGCCACCGGCGCGCACTTCATCAAGCAGCACCTGGCTCTTGAGTTCGAAGTTCGCGGCCACGGCGCCGTTCTTCTCGATCTTGCCGTCGTAGGGGTAGATGTCGATGACGTCGCCCATCTCGAACTTCGAGACATCGACTTCGATCGGCAGCGAGCCGGAATCTTCCTGGGTGTTGAAGAAGATCGGCGCGATCTTGCCGCCGAGCGTCACGCCGCCGAAGCGCTTGTTCGGCACGAACGGGATGTCTTCGCCGGTGGCCCAGATCACCGAGTTGGTCGCCGACTTGCGCGACGAGCCGGTGCCGACCACGTCGCCGACGTAGGCGACCAGATGGCCCTTCTGCTTCAGGTCGTCGATGAACTTCATCGGACCGCGCTTGCCGTCTTCTTCCGGCGTGAACGCTGCGTCGGAGCGCACGTTCTTCAGCATCGCCAGGTAATGCAGCGGGATGTCCGGGCGGCTCCAGGCGTCCGGCGCCGGCGACAGGTCGTCGGTGTTGGTCTCGCCGGGCACCTTGAACACGGTGACGGTGATCTTCTTGGCCACTTCCTGGCGGCTGGTGAACCACTCGGCATCGGCCCAGGACTGCATCACCGACTTGGCGTTGGCGTTGCCGGCCTTGGCCAGCTCGGCGACGTCATGGAAGAAATCGAACATCAGCAGCGTCTTCTTCAGCGCCGCAGCGGCGGTCGCGCCGACTTCGGCATCGCCGAGCAGGTCGATCAGCGGCTTGACGTTGTAGCCGCCGACCATGGTGCCGAGCAGTTCGGTGGCCTTGGTGCGCGAGATCAGCTTGCAGGCGAGTTCGCCATCGGCGACCACGGTCAGGAACGAGGCCTTGACCTTGGCGGCGTCATCGACGCCGGGCGGCACGCGATGGGTCAACAGATCCACGAGGAAAGCTTCTTCGCCAGCCGGCGGGTTCTTGATCAGTTCGATCAGCTCGGCGGTCTGCTGGGCGGACAGCGGCAGCGGCGGGATACCGAGGGCAGCGCGCTCGGCAGTGTGTTGGCGATAGGCTTGCAACATGGCGGCGAAGGTCCGTGTGGGAAGGCGGTGGACGAGGGCGGCGCAGCGCGCGGGCTCTCCCGACTTCGGTTCGCGGGGACGGCACGGACGATGCATCACGCGGCCCGGATTGTAGCATTTGGGCCACATGGCCGGCCCCATCCGGTGACAGCGCAGCGCTCGGGAACCGATGCCGATCGATCGGGTCGGAAGCTGCAATGGCATCGCGCACCGGTCGATGCCGCCCGAAACAGGCCCCTCCCGTCATGATCCGATTGCCGACGCTGCGGCGTCTCAGCTTCCTGCTGCCCCTTCTGCTGCTGTCCGCCTGCGGCAGCGGCCGCTCCAGCAACGCCGGTGCGCCGGTCATCGAGTCGTTCAGCGCCAGCCCGGCGCGCGTCAATGCCGGCCGCGAGGTCACGTTGAGCTGGCGCGTCCGCGATGCCGATCGCCTGCTGCTCCTGCCCGGCAACATCGACGTGACCGGCACCGCCGAGATCAGCCTGCCGGTCACCGACAACGGCGCGTTCGCGCTGCAAGCGAGCAACGAACGCGGCAGCCGCACGCAGCCGGCGACGGTCGTGCTCTATGACTGGCGCGCCATCGGCGATGCGCTGGACAGCGCGGTAAGAGCCCGCACCATCGATGGCGCCAGCTTTGCGCTGATCGATCGCGACGGTCCGCTGTACACGGCCGAGCGCGGCGATATTTCGCTGAACCAGATGGTGCCGCTGGCGTCGGCCAGCAAGCTGCCGACGGTGATGGCGATCCTGACGCTGGTCGACACCGGCCAGCTGGCGCTCGACCGCCCGGTCGGTGACTACCTGGCGCGCGACGCCGGTTTCGACTGGCCGGCCGACAAGGCCGCGATCACGTTGCGGATGCTGCTGGCCCACACCGCAGGCATCGTCGGCCTCGGGGACACCCAGCCGGATTGCCTGCTGCTGGAGCGGCTCAGCACGCTGCGCGACTGCGCGCAGGCGATCGCCAAGACCGCGCTGGTCGCTACACCCGGCAGCGCCTTCAACTACGGCGGCGCGGACATGCAGGTGGCCGCGTATATCGCGACTTTGGTTAGCGATGAGGACTGGCAGGACCTGTTCGCCGGCCGCATCGGCAGCCCGCTGGAGCTGGGCGGCCTGCTGAGCTACGGCGATCCGGCCGTGGTCAGCAATCCGAGGGTGGCTGGCGGCGCTGTCGCCAGCGCCCCGGCGTACGCGCGGCTGCTGCGCGTGCTGCTGAACGACGGGCTGTACGAAGGCCGGCGCGTGCTATCGACCGCGATGGTCGCCGAACTGCTGCGCGACCAGACCACCGGACTGCCGGTGCTGTATCAGCCGTTTCCGGCTGACCGCGCGACCGACTATCCCGGCTACGGGCTTGGCGTGTTCATTTCCGCGCCGCGCCTGCATCCCGGCAGCAGCGGGCCGGAATACAGCGACCCCGGGCTGTTCGGCGCCACCCCGTGGATCGATCTCGGGCTCGGCTATGGCGGCGTGCTGCTGATCGAAAGCACGACCGACGTCGGACTCGATCTCTGGGATCAGCTGCGGCCGCTGGTGATCCGCCAGCTGACCGGCAGCTGACCGACGCCCTAAGGGCAACGACCGGGCCGCAGTCCGCCAGCGGCGGCCATCGCGCCGCCGCAACTGTGAACTGCATCACTTCTCAGGCGGCCTGCGGCGAAGCGGACCGCGATTGCGCTCCGGGGTCGCTTTACTTCCTCCCCCGACAAACGGTTAACTGACGTCAAACAACGGGACTGCGCTGGGGAGCGCCGTCTCATCGAAGCGGTATTCGGGTTTGCAGTTCAGCGAGTCGGGGGACTTGCATGTCAGGGTTAGCACGGGGGCGGGGGATTCCTGCGTGGATCGCCGGAATCGCGTTGTCATGTTTGCTGGGCTGCACGAGCGGAACATCGCCAGGGGCGGACGGCATCGGTGCCGGCCCGCAGGCCTGTGCCGGGTTCTGCCAGGACACCGCCGCCGCGGCGCTGTCGGTCCCGGCGGTCGAAGACGTCATCCGGCGCGCGATCGCGGAGGCCAGGGCACGCAGTGCGCCAGCGACCATCGCCGTGGTCGATCGCGTCGGCAACGTGCTGGCGGTCTACCGGATGACCGGTGCGCGCCGCTTCACCACCGTGCGCTCGCCAGCCGGAATTGCCGTCAGCGGCGGCCTGGAAGGCGTGGATCTGGTGCCATCGGCCGCAGCCGCGATCGCCAAGGCGGTCACCGCCGCCTACCTGTCGTCGGAAGGCAATGCCTTCAGCACCCGGACCGCCAGCCAGATCGTCCAGGAAGCCTTCAATCCGGGTGAAGCCAACCAGACCGGCGGGCCGCTGTTCGGCGTGCAGTTTTCGCAGTTGCCCTGCTCGGACCTGATGGCGCGCTTCGGCGCCGGCGAGGTCGGGCCGCATCGCTCGCCGCTCGGCCTCGCGGCCGATCCCGGCGGGCTGCCGCTGTACCTGAACGGCACGCCGGTCGGCGGCGTCGGCGTGATCGCCGACGGCCTGTATTCGTACGACGCCACGATCAGCGACGCCGACCGCGACATCGACGAACTGATCGCCGTCGCCGCCAGCTTCGGCCTCGGCGCGCCGCGCGACCGTCGCGCCGACCGGATCACCGTTGACGGCAAGACGCTGCGCTTCGCCGATGTCGATTTCGCCGATCTGGCCAGCAATCCGAACAACGCCGGCAGCCTGTCGCTGGCGGCCGAAGGCGAACTGCTCGCCGTACCCGGCTATTCGGCGGCCACCGTGCTGGCCGGCACCGTGTTCGGCCAGCCGGCGTCGGGCATCCGGCGGGCCACCGAACCCGCGCTGGCGGCCGAAGATGCCTTCGTGCTGGTCGACGCCGCCGGCGTCAATCGCTTTCCGGTGCGGGCGTCATCGGCGCCGTCCGGTCTGAGCCAGGCCGAAGTGCAGGGGCTGATGGTCGAAGCGCTGCGGGTCGCCGGCCGGGCGCGCGCGCAGATCCGCCGGCCGCTGGGCACTGTGGCGAGAGTCAGCGTGTCGATCATCGATCTCGATGGCTCGGTGCTGGCGCTGGCGCGCGGACGCGACGCGCCGGTGTTCGGCATCGATGTGTCGCTGCAGAAGGCGCGCACCGCGCTGCTGTTCTCGAAGGCAGGCACCGGCGCTGCGATCGGCGCGCTGCCGCCGGCCGGCTACATCAAGCCGGATCTGATTGCCGGCGACACCGACACCCTGCCGGTGGTCACCAGCTTTCCGAGCCTGGAGCTCGAACAGAGCGCCCCGTTCCGCTATGTGCAGAGCCTGCGCAGTCTGAGCGGCCGGCCGACGATGCTTGACGACGGAGCGGTCGCGATCGCCAATCGCTCGGTCGGCAATCTGGCGCGGCCGTTCTACCCGGACGGCATCCGCGGCAATCCGCCGGGGCCGCTGAGCCTGAGCTTCGACGCGCCGCGGCGCTGGAGCCCGTTCTCGGTCGGCCTGCAGCTGGACCTCGGCTACAACGCCATCGCCCAGCACGTGGTGTTCCTGCTCGATGCCTTCGGCGTCGCCGACGTCGGCCGCAGCTGCGTCGGCGTCGGCCCGGTCAGCGGCGCGGTGCCGTTCGCGGCGCCGGCGGCCGCTTCGGAAGCCGCCAACGGCATCCAGATCTTTCCGGGCAGCGTGCCGATCTATCGCGGCAGCACGCTGATCGGCGCGATCGGTGTGTCTGGCGACGGCATCGAACAGGACGACATGGTTGCCTACCTCGGGCTTGAAAACGCAGCGACCGCCGCTGGCAGCGGCTTCGGCAATGCGCCGCCGGCGATACGCATCGACCAGCTCGACATCGGCGGCCTGCAGCCACGCTACATCCAGTGCCCGCAGGCGCCCTTCATCGACAGCACGGAGCAGAACGTCTGTGCGCGCCCGTAAGCCGATGATCAACTGGGCCTGCCTGTTCCTGTTCGGCACCAGCCTGATGGTGCCGGCGACGGTTGATGCGCAGGCGGAACGGCGGCGGCCGGGGCAGGGTGCCGATCGCGATTCCAAGGTCGTGGTGCCGCCGTCGGCACGTCCCGCGAAGCCGGTGCTGCGGCCGCCTGCCGAGCCGGCACCGTCCGCAGGCGCGCTGGAACCGGCGTCGAACCGGCGCCGTCCGGGTGATCCGGCACCGGCATCGGCAATCGAAGTGCCGCCGGCCGAGGCCAGCGAACCCGGCCTGCCGCGCCGCCCCGGCGCGGCCGCCGATCGCGGCAACGCCAATCCGCCCGGCGCGGTGACCGCCGGTGCCGGCAGCGGCCCGGACGAGGCGAAAACGGCGCGCGCCGCCGGCCTGCCCGGCGCGCCGAAGCCGGGGCCCGATGCCGAGTTCCGGATGGTGGTCGTCGACGATCGCTGGCAGCTCACCAACCAGGTGCCGCTGCCGCCTGGCGCGCGCGAGGCGCACTTCCCGGTCTACAGCTGGCAGGGCAGCCGCTCGGGGCAGACGATCACTGGCCATTCGCTGCTGAATCCCTACGACCAGAACACGCTGAAGTCGGACCGCCCGGTCTGGCACGACTGGTTCCTGAATCTCGCGGCGATTTCCGACACCGTGTTCGAGCCGCGCCGCATCCCGACGCCGACCGGCCCGTCCGGCGAGCTGCGCGGCGGCCAGCTCGGCGTGATCGGCAATGGCCAGCAGAACGTCTTCAACGAGAACCTGACGCTGTCGGTGATCTGGTTCAAGGGCGAAACCACGTTCCGGCCGCCGGACTGGGAATTCCGCTTCGTGCCGGTGCTGAACGTCAACCGCGTCGAGGTCAACCAGGCGCGTGTGCTGCGCATCGATCCGCTCGACGACTCCAAGGTCAGGACCGACGGTCACATCGGCATCCAGGAGCTGTTCGTCGACAAGCACCTGCGCAATGTGTCCGACCGCTACGACTTCGACAGCTTCCGGGTCGGCATACAGCCGTTCACGGCGGATTTCCGCGGCTTCCTGTTTCAGGAGCAGCAGCTTGGCGTGCGCCTGTTCGGCATCCGCGACAACAACCTGTGGCAGTACAACCTGGCGGCGTTCCGGCGGCTGGAGAAGGACACCAACAGCGGTCTGAACGACACCTGGACGCGGCTGCGGCGCGACGACGTGTTCGTCGCCAACCTCTACCGGCAGGACTTCCCGGTGCCCGGCTTCACCAGCCAGGCCGTGGCGCTGTACAACCGTAACCGGGAAGGCGACCAGGCCTTCAAGTTCAACAACAACGGCCAGCTTGAACGGCCGGCGCCGATCGGCCTGGAAAAGCCGCGCAATTACGACGTCGGCTACATCGGCTACAACGGCGACGGCCATCTCGGGCCGGTCAACCTCTCGGTGGCGTTGTATGGCGCCTTCGGCAGCGAGAACCGCAGCATCTTCGTCGACCGCCGCACCGACATCCGCGCCGGCATGGCGGCCGCCGAAGCCTCGCTGGATTTCGACTGGACGCGCCTGCGCCTGTCCGGTCTCTACGCCAGCGCCGACCGCGATCCGTTCGATGGCGTGGAGACCGGCTTCGACGCCGTGGCCGAGGTGCCGATCTTCGCCGGCGCCGACACCAGCTTCTGGATTCGCCAGAACCTGCCGCTGATCGGCGGCGGCGGCGTCACCGTATCCGGCCGCAACGGCGTGCTGAACTCGCTGCGCAGTTCGATCGCCCAGGGCCAGTCGAACTTCACCAATCCGGGCACCGCGCTGGCCGGCGTCGGCAGCGATCACGATCTGACCCCGCAATTCCGCATGTCGACCAATCTGAACTACCTCTGGTTCAACGACACCCGCACCTTGGAAGTGGCGCGCAACCAGGGCCATATCCCGCGTTCCATCGGTCTCGATGCGTCGGTGGCGACCATCTGGCGGCCGTTCTTCACCCAGAACATCGTGTTCCGGGGATCGGCGGCGATGCTGGTGCCGGGGAGCGGCTACAAGGCGCTGTACGGCGACCAGCTGGGCTATTCGGTGCTTCTCAACCTGATTCTGGCGTACTGATATGCGACATCTTTCGCTGCGTCTGGGGTGGGCCGTTGCCGCCGTCGTGATCGGGGCGCTGGGCCTGCCGCCGGTCGTGATGGCTTCCGACGGCGAACACGCCCGCGACATCCACTACGTGCTCGCGCCATTCGCGCCGCGCAGCCAGACGGCGGAGGCGGCAGCGGCCAAGTCGGCCGGCTGCGTCAGCTGCCACACCGACACCGATGCCGCCAGCATGCACCGGCAGCGCGCCGGCACCGAGGCCGTGGTGCTCGGCTGCACCGACTGCCACGGCGGCGATGCCGCGACGATGCGGCTGGCCTCGGAAGCGCCGACGTCGCCGGCCTACCGGCTGAAGCTCGAAGCCGCGCATGTGCTGCCGCGCTACCCGGAGACCTGGAAGTGGCCCTCGTCGGCCAATCCGCAGCAGAGCTACACGCTGCTGAACAAGGAAAGTCCGGAGTTCATCCGCTTCGTCAATCCCAGCGACTACCGCGTGGTCCGCGAAGCCTGCGGGGCCTGCCATCTGCCGATCATCGAGGCCGCCGAGCGCAGCATCATGGCCAGCGGCGCGATGCTGTTCGGCGGCGCCTCGTACAACAACGGCATCCTGCCGTTCAAGCGCTACGCGCTTGGCGAGGCTTACAGCCGCGACGGCAAGCCGGCGCAGATCCTCGGCCCGGTGAAGCCGGACGCGGCGATGACCGAGAAAGGCATCCTCGCGACCCTGCTGCCGCTGCCGGCCTGGGAAACGGTGCCGCCGGCCGACGTGTTCCGGGTCTTCGAACGCGGCGGCCGCAACATCCAGAACCTGTTCCCGGAACAGGGCCTGCCGAACCTCGGCATCAACATCCAGCGGCTCGAGGAGCCGGGCCGGCCCGATCTCAAGCAGTCGAATCGCGGGCCGGGCACCGGCAACCGCATTTCAGTGCCGGTGCTGAACATCCACAAGACCCGCCTGAACGATCCGCTGATGTGGTTCCTCGGCACCAACGAGCAGCCGGGCGACTATCGCTCCTCGGGCTGCTCGTCCTGCCACGTGGTCTACGCCAACGACCGCGATCCGCGCCACAGCGGCGGCTACGCGAAGTTCGGCCATACCGGCACCAGCCAGAGCGTCGATCCGACGATTCCGAAGAACGCGCCAGGGCATCCGCTGAGCCATGCCTTCAGCTCGGCGATCCCGACCAGCCAGTGCATGGTCTGCCACATGCACCAGCCGAACGTGTTCGTGAACAGCTTCCTCGGCTACACGATGTGGGACTACGAGTCCGATGCGCCGGCGATGTGGCCGAAGCAGGAAAAAAAGCCGAGCCACGCCGAGCGCCGGGCGATCAACAAGCGCAATCCCGAAGAAGCCGCCACCCGCGGCAACTGGAGCGACCCGGAGTTCCTGAAGGGCGTCAGCGAGCTGAACCCGACCCTGAAGGACACCCAGTTCGCCGACTACCACGGCCACGGCTGGAACTTCCGAGGCGTGTTCAAGCGCGACCGTCGCGGCCAGCTGCTCGACAGCGACGGCAAGGTGGTGCCGGACGATCTGCCGAACAAGTTCGAGAAGAATCCGGACGGCACGCCGAAGCCGGGGCGGGCGGTGCACATGTCATCGATCCATGTCGATGTCGGCATGCACTGCGTCGACTGCCATTTCTCGCAGGACAGCCATGGCGACGGCCACCTGTATGGCGAAGTGGCGCAGGCGGTGGAGATCGAATGCCAGGATTGCCACGGCACCGCCAAGGCGCTGCCGTCGCTGCGCACCAGCGGCCCGGCCTCGCCGGACGGCGGCACCAACATGGCCACCGCCCGCACGCCGTTCGGCCAGCTGCGTTTCGAATGGATCGGCGACAAGCTGATCCAGCGCTCCAGCGTCACCGAAGGGCTGCAATGGGAGATGAGCCTGGTCAAGAAGTCGGTGACGCCGGGTGATGCCCAGTACAACGCCAAGGCGGCGCGCGCCAAGCTGATGTCGAAGGACACCAAGCTGCTGGCCTGGGGTCCACAAGTCGCAGCCAGCGACATCGCCCACAACCCCGACGAGATGATGTGCACCACCTGCCACACCTCGTGGACTACCAGCTGCGGCGGCTGCCACCTGCCGATCGAGGCCAACACCAAGTCGGACAAGCAGCACTACGAAGGCGGGGAAACGCGCAACTTCGCGTCCTACAACCCGCAGGTGGTGCGCGACGACGTGTTCCAGCTCGGCAAGCAGGGGCCGGGCAAGGGCGGGCGCATCGCGCCGGTGCGCTCGAGCAGCGCGCTGGTGCTGTCGTCGACCAATGCCAACCGCGAAAAGATCTACATCCAGCAGCCGCCGGTGTCGGCCAGCGGCTTCTCGTCGCAGGCCTTCGCGACCCACTACCCGCACACCGAGCGCAAGACCGAGACCAAGCAGTGCGAGGACTGCCACCTGTCGGCCAACGGCGACAACAACGCGATCATGGCGCAGCTGCTGCTGCACGGCACCAACTTCATGAACTTCGTCGGCTACAACGCCTGGGTCGGCGGTGACGGCGCGCTGTCGGCGGTCACGGTCACCGAATGGGACGAGCCGCAGTCGGTGATCGGCAGCTACCTGCACCGCTATGCCTATCCGCAGCGCTACCAGGCGCACGAACTGCGCGGCCGCGAGCTGCCGGACGAGCAATCGCATGCCACCGGCGGCAAGGTCGGCTGCCTGCAGATGCGCGGCGAGTACGTCTACGTTGCCGAAGGGCAGGGCGGCTTCCGCGTCTACGATGCCGCCTCGGTCGCCAACAAGGGCTTCAGCCAGCGCATCGTCACTGCGCCGTTCTCGCCGCTGGCGCAGAACATGAAGATCGCTTCGAAGAACGCCACCTGCGTCGCGCTGCCGACCAACCAGCCGATCGACCCGCAGCGCAACCAGGGCGAGCTGATGCGGGTGGTCAACCAGGAGCAGCCGTTCCAGCCGATCTACCACTACGCGCTGATCACCGACAGCGAAGAAGGCCTGATCCTGGTCGACATCGACACCCTGGCCGACGGCGAGCCGCGCAACAACGCGCTGCGCCGGGCGCTGACCTGGAATCCGGGCGGCGTGCTGAACGGCGCGCGTCACCTCACGGTGGCCGGCAACTGGGTCTATGTGGCGACCGATGCCGGCATCGTCACGCTGGATCTCAGCGAGCCGCTGAAGCCGCGGCAGGCCGGGATCATCCCGCTGGCCGGCGTTCGCGCCACGGCGGTGCAGTTCCGCTACCTGTTCGCGACCACCGACGCCGGCCTGCAGGTGGTCGACATCACCCACCCGGACCAGGCCGTGGTGCTGCCTGCCGCACGGGTGCCGCTGGCCGATGCGCGACGCGTCTACCTGGTGCGCACCTACGCCTATGTCGCCGCCGGCGCCGAGGGCCTGGCGATCGTCGACATCACCCGTCCCGAAGCCCCGATGCTGCTGACCAAGTTCACCGCCGACGGCCGGATTGGCGATGCCAGCGACGTCAAGGTCGGCGCCACCAATGCCTCGCTGTTCGCCTATGTCGCCGATGGCGCGGCGGGGCTGAAGGTGATCCAGCTGATGGCCCCCGACACCCAGCCGGGCTTCTACGGCTTCTCGCCGGAGCCGAGGCCGCAGCTGATCGCCACCCACCGCACGCGGGCGCCGGCCCGGGCGCTGTCCGAAGGCCTGCATCGCGATCGCGCGGTCGACGAGACCGGTGGCCAGATCGCGGTGTTCGGCCGCATCGGCTCGCGGCCGTTCACGCTCGACGAACAGCGGAAGTTCTTCCTGAACGCCGACAGCCAGCCGTGGTTCGTCAGCAACGCGCCGCAGTAGCCGGATGAGTCCGTCTTGAGCGAAACAGCGGCCACGCGTTACCGGATTGCCGTCGTCGGTTCCGGCCCCAGCGGCCTGTCGGCCGCCTGCCGGGCGGCCGAGACCGGCACCTCGCACGTGCTGCTGGAAGCCAAGCCGCACCTGTCCGACACGGTCTTCCAGTTCCAGAAGGGCAAGCACGTGATGGCCGAGCCGTCATGGCTGCCGCTGCGCGCGTCGTCGCGCTTCGAGGCCGGTTCGCGCGAGAAGATTCTTGCCGTCTGGGCCGAGGACGCCGTGCAGAAGGGCGTCAACGTGCGCTATCGCGCCGAGGTCGGCGCCATCGTCCGCGACGCCGACGGCTTCCAGCTGACGCTGAAGTCCGGCGAGCAGGTGCTGGCCGATCACGTGGTGCTGTGCGTCGGCGTGCAAGGCAATCCGAACCGCATGAAGGTTCCCGGCGAGGATCGCGCCGACGTCCAGTACCAGCTGACCGACCCGAAGGAATACAGCGATGAGGTGATCGTCGTCATCGGCGTCGGCGACGCGGCGATCGAGAACGCGCTGGCGCTGGCTGGCCAGAACACCGTGCACATCGTCAATCGCGGCGCCGAGATCTCGCGCGCCAAGGAAGGCAATGTCGCGCTGATCACGGCGGCGATCGATCAGGGCCGCGTGCAATATCACGTCAAGACCGTGCCCGAGCGGATCGACGATCTGCCGGCCGGCGACGCCAGCGGCCGGCGCATGCTGCTGCGGCTCAATTCGGCCGACGGCCCGGTCGACCTGCCGTGCGACCGCGTCATCGCCCGCCTGGGTGCTGCGCCCCAGCGCGGCTTCGTCGAAGCCTGCGGCATCGAGTTCCCGAGCCAGGACCCGGCGTCGCTGCCGCAGGTGTCGGCGACCTACGAATCGAACGTGCCGGGGCTCTACATCCTCGGCGCGCTGGCCGGCTATCCGCTGATCCGGCAGGCGATGAACCAGGGTTACGAGGTCGTCGAGACGATCTGCGGCCGCCATGTCGAACCGGCCGACGTGCCGGTGCTGAAGGAGCGTTTCTCGGCGTTCGCGAAGAACCCCGATGTCGACACCTTCCTCGACATCCTGCCGGCGCGGGCGCCGATTCTGGCGGCGCTGAACCGCCTGCAGCTGCGCGAGTTCCTGATCGAGAGCAAGGTCTACCGGGTGGCGGCCGGCACCCGGATCTACGCCAAGGGCTCGTTCGCTGATTCGATGTACATCGTGGTGGCCGGCGAGGTGCAGCTGCAGTCGGCCGATGGCAGCAAGGACCCGCCCCGGCGGATCAAGGCCGGCAAGGTGTTCGGCGAAGTGGCGCTGCTGTCCGGCCGGCCGCGGCTGCGTCCGGCGGTGGCCGGCGAGGGCTGCGTGCTGGTCGAGGTGCCGCGCCGCACGATGCTCAAGCTGATCGCCAGCAGCCCGACCGTGCAGCGCTACATCGACCGCAGCTTCTGCGCCCGCGCGCTCGAACGCTATCTGCTGCCGGGCCTGGACGATGCCCAGCTGCGGGCGATCGTCGATTCCTCGCTGGTGCGCTCGTTCAAGGCCCGCGAGCCGATCTACGCCGCCGGCGACACCGCCGACCGCATCCACCTGATCCGCTCCGGCTCGGTGATGCTGTTCAACACCATCGGCGGGCGCGAGGTGATCCTGCAGTACTGCGCGGCCGGCGAGTATTTCGGCGAGATCGACGTGATCGCCGGCAGCCCGCGTGCCGCCGGCGCGCGGGCGGCGATCAAGACCGAGATCCTCAGCGTCGATGCCGCCGCCTTCCTCGATCTGCTGAATCGCGAGCCGGCGCTGCGCGAAACCGTGCGCAACCGTTTCCGCACCCAGCTGCAGCAGCGGCTGGAGATGGAACGCTCGCCGGAGCGCGGCGAACGGGTCGGCTTCCTGCTGCGCGAAGGCCTGGGCGAGGCGACCGATGCCCTGCTGATCGACGAGGCGCTGTGCGTCCGCTGCGACCAGTGCGAAAAGGCCTGCGCCGCGACCCACGGCAATGTCTCGCGCCTGAACCGCGAGGCCGGCGCCACCTTCGACAACCTGCACGTGCCGACCTCCTGCCGGCACTGCGAGCATCCGCACTGCATGAAGGATTGCCCGCCGAATGCCATCCGCCGCCAGCCCAGCGGCGAAGTGGTGATCGAAAGCACCTGCATCGGCTGCGGCAACTGCGAGCGCAACTGCCCGTACGGCGTGATCCAGATGGGCGTCGAGACGCCGGCCGATCCGCGTCCGCAGCGCAGCCTCTGGCAATGGATGATGTTCGGCCTCGGCGATGCGCCCGGCACCGACAACCACCACTATCCGAAAGACGCGATCAAGAAGGCCGTCAAGTGCGACATGTGCGGCGGCCGCAAGGACGAAGGCCCGGCCTGCGTGCAGGCCTGTCCGACCGGCGCCGCGATCCGCGTCAGCCCGCAGCAGTTCTTCGACGTGCTGTCCCGTGGCGATCGCTGAGCGCCTGCGCGGCTGGCTGCGGACCAGCCGCAGCGGCCGGCCGACCGAACGGCTGCAGGCCCACGAATCGTTCTTCACCTGGCGGCGCAGCTATTACCTGAAGCTGGCGCTGGTGCTGGCGGCGGCGATCAGCCTGGTCTACGCGCTGCACGACCCGGCCGAAGGGCCGAGCGGCAGCACCTGGCTCGGCTATGGCCTGGGCACGGCCGGGGCCGGGCTGATCGTCTGGCTGTCCTGGCTCGGCGTGCGCAAGCGCTCGTTCACCACCGCGCGCGGGCCGATCCAGGGCTGGCTGTCGGCGCATGTCTATCTCGGCCTGCTGCTGCTGCTGGTCGGCACGCTGCATACCGGCTTCCAGCTCGGCTTCAACATCCACACGCTGGCCTACCTGCTTATGGTGCTGGTGATCGTCAGCGGCATCTACGGCGCGGTGGCCTACGGCGTGCTGCCGGCGCGGATCACGCTGAACCGCAAGGGCGGCGAACTGCGGACCATGCTGATGGAGATCGACAAGCTCAACGATGCCGCGCTGTCGCTGGCCGATCGCATCGATCCCGAAGCCCATGCCGTGGTGGTGCGTTCGATCGCCAAGGTCCGCCTCGGCGGTTCGGCCTGGGAACAGCTGAGCGGGCGCTACCGGAATGTCGACGATGACGGCGGCAGCCTGGAGCGTTTCTTCGCGCTGAAGAAGCAGCAGTTCGGCGAAGCGGTCGGTGCCGCCCGTGCCCGGCCGCAGACGCCAGCGCCTTCGCCAGCGCCGCAGGCGGCGTCGGGCGGCCTGCGTTCCGGCACCACGATGTTCGTCATCGACCACCTGTTCGACCGCGGCAACGACAAGGCCGCAGCCTCGCTGAACAAGCTGCTGCAGGCGATCGCCGATCGCAAGGAACTGGTCGAGCGGGTCAATGCCGACATCACGCTGCGCGCCCGGCTGTCGGTCTGGCTGTACCTGCATGTGCCACTGACCGTGCTGCTGCTGGTCGCGCTGCTGGCGCACATCCTGTCCGTCTTCCTGCTCTGGTAGTCCGGATGCAACTGATCGTCAGGATCCCGCGCCGGGATGGCAGCGTTCGCGAGTCGCAGCATGACGGCGCCGCGACCGTCGGCCGCGCGCCGGCCAATGCCGTCGTCCTCACCGGCCTGCGGGTCGCGGCCCAGCACCTGCGCCTCACCGCGTTGGCGGCCGATCGGCTCGGCGTCGAATGCCTGTCGTCGATCGGCGTGCGCCTCAACGACGGCCCGGTGGTCACCGGCGCGTTCGAGGCGCGGGTCGGCGATCACCTCGAGGTCGGCAGCTGGCGGCTGGCCGTGCAGGCCGCCGAAAGCGGCGACGCGCTGCGGGTGCTGGCGACCGACACCGGCAATGCCGATCGCCTGCAGCGGAGCCGCCTGAGCCTGGGCGACACCGGCCTCAGGATGCGCCGGCCGGCGCTGATCGGTGCCGTCGCCGTGCTGCTGCTGGCCCTGCTGCTGCCGCTGCTGTTCCGCGCGCTGCCGCTGCCGGCCTCGGTGGCCCGCCTGCTGCCGACCGAGCGGCTGTGGTCGTCCGGGCCGCTCAGCCATGCCCATCGCCACCTGCAGGACCGCTGCGACAGCTGTCACGACACGCTGTTCGTGGCGGTGCGCGACAGCAGCTGCCTGAGCTGTCACGGCGGCATCCGCCACCACATGGCCGACGCCGGCCTGCTGAAAGACACCGGCCTCGACAGCAGCCGCTGTGCCAGCTGCCACCTGGAGCACGGCGGGCCGCACGCGGTGCTGCCGGCACATCCGGCGACCTGCACCGACTGCCACGGCAGCGAGACGCGCAGTCGTCAGTGGCAACTCGGCGGCGCCGCCGTCGATTTCGCCGACCGCCATCCAGCGTTCCGGCCGACCGTCAACCATCGCGATCCGGCGACCGGGGCCTGGTCCGAGCAGCGGCTGGCGCCGGACGCGCCGCCCCGTGACGACCCGGGGCTCAAGTTCCCGCATGACCTGCACCTCGATCCCGCCGGCATCCGCGGCGCGAAGGGGCGCGAAGTGCTGCAGTGCGCGTCCTGCCACGCGGCGGCGCGCGGCGAGCCCGGCTTCCCGGCAATCCGCTACGAGACGCATTGCCAGTCCTGCCATGCGCTGAAGCTGGAAACCGCAGCCGGTCCGCTGACCGTGCCGCACGGCGATCTCGCCACCGCCCGCGCACTGCTGCAGCCGGCGTTCGACAAGGGCCTGCTGGCCCGGCCCGAGCTGCCGGAGCCGGCGGCGCGCCGGCGACCCGGCGAGCAGGCCGAGCGCGACCTCGACACGCGCGCGGCCACCGGCACTGTCGATGACCTCATCGAGCGCGGCCTGTGCGGCAGCTGCCACCAGTTCAGTCCGCGCCCGGACGGGCTGGCCGAGCTGATCAAGCCGCGGCTGCGCAGCAGCTGGCTGGTGCATGCGCAATTCAGCCACGCGCCGCACCAGTGGGTGGCCTGCAAGGATTGCCACGGCGCCGCGCAGTCGAGCCATGCCGAGGACCTGCTGCTGCCGCCGATGACCGGCTGCCAGAGCTGCCACGGCGGTGCCGGCGACGACCGCCGCATTCCGTCGACCTGCATCGACTGCCATCGTTTCCATCAGGCCGAAGGGCCGGTGATGGGGCCGGCACCGAAGCCGGCGGCGCCGGCGGCAACACCGGCAGACGCGCCCCCGGCCGTGCCGGCCGAGGCGGCAGCCCCGGTTGCGGCCGAACCTAGAGCCGGAGCCGGCGGAACAGCGCTTCCGGCAGGTGGCGGATGATCAGCATGATCGGCCACCAGAACCACGGCGTGTAGAGCACGGCCCGGCGCTGCTGGATGGCGCGGACGATGGTCCGCGCGACCTGCGCCGGCGTCGCCCACAGCGGTCCCTTGCGGAAGGTGGCGGTCATCGGCGTGTCGACGAAGCCGGGCTTGATCGTCAGCACCACCACGCCCTTCGGATGCAGGCGCTGGCGCAGGCCGCTGGTGAAGGCCGTGACGGCGGCCTTGGCCGCGCCGTAGACGTAGTTCGACTGCCGGCCGCGATCGCCGGCCACCGAGGAAATCACCGCGATGCAGCCGTGGCCCTGGGCCTCGAAGCGGTTGCCGAGCACGGTGCACAGCGCCATCTGGCTCAGCGCGTTGACCCGGAATTCGTCGTCCAGCAGCGCGATGCTGGCCTGCGCGGCGGCCTGGTCGGTCAGCGTGCCGTGGGCGATCAGCGCAGTGTCCAGCCCGCCGAGACGGGCGCTGGCTGCGTCGACCAGCTGCGGATAGTCGTCCAGTGCCCGGGCGTCCATCACCTGGGTGTCGACCTGGGAGGCGCCGCGCAGTCGCAGGTCATCGGCGATCGCCGACAGGCGGGCGCTGTCGCGGCCGACCAGGAACAGCGCCGCGCCCAGGGCGGCGAACTCGCGGGCGGTGGCTTCGGCGATCGCCGAGGTCGCGCCCATGATCAGGATTCGTCTCATGCCGTCGTGCTGCCGGTGACTCGCCGCCAGAACGACGACGAGAATTTCGGATCGATGTAGCGGGCGAAGGCCTGCCACTGCGGAAAGTACTGCTGGAAGGCGGCGGCCGACATCCGGGCGTCCTTGGCCGGGTACACCGCGCCGCCGGCGTCGAGGGTCAGCCGGTCGAGCGCATCAAGCAGCGCCAGGGTTGCCGCGCCGCGGTTCGGGAAGTCCAGCGCCAGGGTCACGCCCGGCCTTGCAAACGACAGCAGGCCGCGCGAGCGCTGCGCGCCGAAGGTCTTCAGCACCACCAGGAACGAGCCAAGGCCGGAGGCGGCGATGCGCGCCAGCATCTCGTCCAGCACGGTCTCGGCGTCGGCCGCCGGCAGCACGCACTGGTACTGGTAGAAACCGCGCGGGCCGTACAGCCGGTTCCAGTCGGCAATGGCATCGAGCGGATAGAAGAATGGCCGGTAGTGCCACAGCCGCTCGCGGGCCTGCGCTGCCGGGCGGTGGAAGTAGAGCGTGTTGAAGGCGCGCAGGCTCAGGCGATTGACCGCCGACAGCGGCGGCGTGAACGGCAGCCGCAGCGCCCGCCCGGCGGCTTCCTGCTGCGGGCCGGCGACGGTAGCCGGCGCGTGGTTGGCGCGCAGGAAGATGCCGCGCCCGCGGTGCCGGCCGCTGGCCGAGCAGTCCAGCCAGGCCACGGTGTAGGCGTAGTCGGGCTCGGAGCAGGCCGAGAGCGCGAAGAACTCGGCGAGGCTGCCGAAGCGCAGGCTGTCGCCCCGGAGCCAGGGGCCGCCGACGCGCTGCAGCTGCATCCGGGCGCGGCGGATCAGCCCGGTCAGGCCCAGGCCGCCGATGGTGGCGTCGAACCAGTCGCGGTGTTCGGTCGGCGAGCAATGCAGCACCGTGCCATCGGACCGCAGCAGCTCGAAATCGAGCAGGTGGTGGCCGAAGCTGCCGGCCCGGTGGTGGTTCTTGCCGTGCACGTCGTTGGCGATGCAGCCGCCGACGGTGACCCAGCGGGTGCCCGGCGTCACCGCCGGAAACCAGCCGTGCGGCAGCGCCAGCGCGATGATGGCGGCCAGCTGCACGCCGGCCTCGACCTCGATGATGCCGGTCGCCGGATCGAAGGCGATGTAGCGGTCGAGCGCGCCGGCCGCGAGCAGCACGCCGCCGTCGTTGCGGCAGGAATCGCCGTAGCTGCGGCCGTTACCCCAGGGCAGCATCGACGCGCGCTCCGGCAGCGCCTGGTGGCGGCTGCCGATGGCCAGCCATTGCGGCTCGGCACCGGGCAGCCGCCCCCATGACGGGCTGCCGCGCATCACACGGCCGCCAGCACGGTCAGCGCCATCAGGCCGATGATCAGCAGGCTGGTGCGGTCGCGCATCGCGAACAGGATCGGGTCGTCGTGCATCCGGCCGCGCGTGGTCAGCAGCCAGACCCGGCAGACCCAGTACAGCAGCAGCGGGCAGATCAGCCACAGCGGCCGGGGATCGCCGTACAGCGCCTGCGACTGCGGGCTGTTGATGTACAGCGCCAGCACCACGATCGCCGCGAAGCCCGACGCCGTCCCGAGGGCAAGCAGCAGTGGCAGGTCGGCTGCGCCGTAGCCGCGCCCGGCGGCCTGGGTCAGGCCGGCGCGGGCGGCGTCGTGCAGCTCGGCGTAGCGCTTGACCACCGCCAGGCTCAGGAACATGAACATCGAGAAGGCCAGCAGCCAGAAGGTGACCTCGACGCCGGTGGCGACGCCGCCGGCGACGATGCGGATCGTGTACAGGCCGGCCAGCATCATCACGTCGACGATCGGCGCGCGTTTCAGGCGCAGCGAATAGGCGCCGGTGCAGGCGTAGTAGGCGGCCAGCACCGCACTGAAGGCGAGGCCGACCTCCAGCGCCACGGCCGCTGCTGCCAGCGCCAGCAGCAGCGCCGCCAGCGCGCCCTGGCGGGCCGGCAGCGCGCCGCTGGCGAACGGCCGCCTGCGCTTGCGCGGATGGCGGCGGTCGGCGTCGAGATCGAGCAGGTCGTTGATCAGGTAGACGCTCGACGCGCACAGCCCGAAGGCCAGGAAGGCCAGCAGCGCCTCGCGCAGCACCGCCGCTTCGGCGATCCGGTGCGACAGCAGCGCCGGCACCAGGATCAGCAGGTTCTTGACCCACTGGTACAGGCGCGCCGCCTTCAGCCACAGCTCCGGCGAGGCCGGCGCGGTCGCGAACACCGGGCCGGGTGCGGCCAGCCGGGCGGCGCGGGCGGCCAGCCCGGCATCGCCGACCACGATCGCCTGCCGCGCCGCCGGCCAGACCTTCAGGTCGACCGGATCGTCGCCGACGTAGTCGAAACCCTGCTCGCCGAAGCGGCGGACCAGGGCGGCGCGCTTGCCGGCACCGGCCAGGTTGTCGCCGGCATCGGTGGCGATCACCTCGTCGAACAGGCCGAGATGCGCGGCCACGGCTTCGGCGATGCGCCGGTCGGCGGCGGTCGCCAGCACCAGTCGGCGGCCCCGGCTGCGTTCGCTGCGCAGCCATTCGAGCAGGTCGCGCCGATAGGGCAGGTGGCTGACATCGATCTGCACCCGCTGCGACAGCTCGTGCTTGAGCCGCGCCCGGCCGCCGGCCAGCCAGCGCGGCAGTGCCAGCAGCGCCAGCGGCTGGAGCCGCGCCAGCGCCAGCGCGGTTTCGTGCAGCGTGTCGACCGGCGTCAGCGTGCCGTCGAGATCGACGCACAGCGGCAGCTGCGTTTCGGCCTCGGGCGGCGTCGGGGCGTTCACCTGGGCGTTCATCGCGTGGCCACCGGCGGCAGGCGTTCCGGCCGCGCTTCCAGCACGGCGGCGGCCAGCAGGCCCAGCAGCACCGCGAACCACAGGGTGGCCAGCCGGCACAGCAGCATCGCCAGCACGGCGGTGGCCAGCGGCACGCCCTGGGCCACCAGCAGCGCCGGCATCACCACTTCGAGGCCGCCGATGCCGCCCGGCATGAAGAAGGCGACGCCGCCGGCCAGCACCGCGATGCCGTAGATGCCGATCGCGGTCAGCAGCGTGACCGGCAGGTCCAGCCCGGCGCAGATCCAGTACAGGCCGACGCCTTCGACGCCCCAGGCGATCAGGCCGAGCCCGAGCCCGCCGGCCAGCAGGCCGGGCGACAGCAGCCGCCGGGAGGCGCGCAGCAGGTCGGCGAGGCCGGCCAGCGCCCGGCGGCTGCGGCCGCTGCGGGCGGCGGCGAAGCGGTCGAGCAGGCGGCTGGTGGCCGGCCGGCCGATCACCGCGAGCAGCGCCGCCGTCAGCAGCAGCGCGCCAGCCAGCGCCGGCCAGTAGGCGCGCGCGCCGAGCACGAACAGGCCGGCCAGCAGCGCGATCGCGAGCAGGTCGAGCAGGCGCTCGACGAACAGCGCGGCGATCGAATCGGCATAGGCCACGCCGTGTTCGCGCAGGTACAGCGCGCGTACCGCTTCACCGGCCTTCGCCGGGCTGACGGTGAACGCGAAGCCGCACAGATAGACCAGCAGGTGGCGGCCGCGCGGCAGCGGGTGGCCGAGCCGGCGCAGATAGCGCGACCAGCGTTCGAAGCGCAGCAGGTAGTTCAGCAGCGAGGCGCCGAGCACCAGCAGGCAGCCGCCGATGCCGAGCGCCCGCAGCGCCGCTTGCAGGCGGGAGGCATCGGTGACCAGCGCGGCGGCCAGATAGACCAGCACGCCGATGGCGGCGGTGGCGATCAGCGCCCGCCGCCGGCTGCCGGACAGCCGCAGCGCCGGCTCGGCTGCGCCGTTCATGGCGCGCCGTGACCGGCGCTGGTGCTGCTGCCGCCGAGACCGCGCAGCCGGCCCTGGATCGCGCGCAGCACGCCGGCGGCATCGAGCCCGCAGTCGGCCAGCAGCTGTTCGCGGCTGCCGTGGCCGACGAAGCGGTCCGGCAGGCCGAGATTCAGCAGCGCGCAGCCGGCCCGCTGGGTGATCAGCCATTCGCTGATCGCGCTGCCGGCGCCGCCGGCCAGCGCGTTGTCTTCCAGGGTCACCAGCAGCGCGTGATCGCGCGCCAGCTCGGCGAGCAGCGCCTCGTCGAGCGGCTTGACGAAACGCAGGTCGGCCACCGTGGCATCGAGCAGCGGGGCGACTTCCAGCGCCGTCGCCAGCAGTGCACCGACGCCGATCAGCGCCACGCTGTGCGGCCGCCGTTTGGCGCTGCGGCGCAGGATGCGGCCACGGCCGATCGGCAGCGGCTCGGCCGCCGCCAGCGCCGCGCCGGGGCCGTGGCCGCGCGGGTAGCGGACCGCGCTCGGGCCGTCGTGGGCGAGGCCGGTGGCGAGCATCCGGCGGCATTCCTGCTCGTCGCTCGGCGCCATCACGACCAGGTTCGGGATCATCCGCAGCAGGCCGAGATCGAAGGCGCCGTGGTGGGTCGCGCCGTCGGCGCCGACCAGCCCGCCGCGGTCGACCGCGAACAGCACCGGCAGGTTCTGGATCGCGACGTCGTGGATCAGCTGGTCGAGCGCCCGCTGCAGGAAGGTCGAGTAGATCGCCACCACCGGCCGCAGGCCGGCGCAGGCCATGCCGGCGGCCAGCGTCACCGCGTGCTGCTCGGCGATGCCGGCGTCGAAATGGCGCTGCGGAAAGGCCCGGGCGAAGCCGACCAGGCCGGAGCCCTCGCGCATCGCCGGCGTGATCGCGACCACCCGGGCATCGGCCGCTGCGGCCTGGGTCAGCCAGTCGCCGAACAGCTCTGAGTAGCTGGCCGGGCCGGCCGGGGCCGGCAGCGCGCCGGTCACCGGGTCGAAGCGGGTGACGCCGTGGAAGGCGATCGGGTCGGCTTCCGCCGGCGGGTAACCCTTGCCCTTGACCGTGACCACGTGCAGGAACTGCGGCCCCGGCGCCGACCGGAGCCGGTCGAGCGCCGGCAGCAGCGCGTCCAGGTCATGGCCGTCGACCGGCCCCGAATAAGTGAAGCCGAGCGCGGCGACCAGCGCTGCCAGCGAGCCCTCGCCAGCGGCCGGCAGCGGCCGGCCCAGCTGCCGCGCCACGGTGTCGCGCAGTGCGCCGACGTTCTCCGAGATCGACAGGTCGTTGTCGTTGAACACCACCAGCAGGTCGAGCCCGAGCTGGCCGGCGTGGTTCATCGCCTCGAAGGCCATGCCGGCAGTGAAGCCGCCGTCGCCGATCACCGCGATGCTGCGCCGGCCGGCCGGCTGCAGCCGCTCGGCGACCGCGAAGCCGGCTGCTGCCGAGATCGCGGTGCCGGCGTGGCCGCCGCCGAAAGCGTCGTGCCGGCTTTCGCTGCGATCCAGGAACGGCGCCAGGCCGCCGTGCCGGCGGATCGTTTCCAGCCGCGCGCGGCGGCCGGTCAGGATCTTGTGGGCGTAGGCCTGGTGGCCGATGTCCCAGACCAGCGCATCGCGCGGCGTGTCGAACACCCGGTGCAGGGCCAGGGTCAGCTCGATGACGCCGAGGCTGGCCGCGAAATGGCCGCCGACGCGGGCCACTGTCTCGATCAGGCAGCGGCGAACTTCGTGGGCCAGCTGCGGCAGCCGCTCGGCCGGCAGGGCGCGCAGCGCGGCCGGGTCGTCGATGGTGCCGAGCAGCGCGTAGCCCGGGGTGTCGTTCATCAGCGGCGGGAGGGTCAGCGGTCGGCGGCGTCGTCGCCGGCATCGAGCAGGTTGCGCACGCGCAGCTCGGCGCTTTCCAGCGAGCTGCGGCAGACCTTGGTCAGCCCCATGCCGCGCTCGAACAGCTGCAGGCTTTCTTCCAGCGGCAGGTCGCCGCGTTCCATCCGCGCGACGATCGCTTCCAGTTCGGCCAGCGAGCCTTCGAAGCGGGCCACCGGATCGTCGGCAGGTGCGGCGCTGTCGCTGGCGGGGGCGGCGGTTTTCCGGGTCATCGGGCAAGTCCTTGAGGGCCGACTATTGTAGGCGCAGCGCCCGCAGCGGCCGGTGCATCCGAATCGGGGGCCGGCCGCATCAGACTCGCCGACGCATGACCATGACCCAGGAGTTGCCCATGTTGCTGACTTCCGCCGCCGAATTCGGCATCGACCTCGGCCAGCACGCCGGCCTCGGCGATGCCGCCACGCCGCTGCTCGACGCCCTGCTGCCGCTGCTGGCGGTGCTGATGGTGTTCGGCATGCCGATCGTCATCGTGCTGGCGGTGCTGCGCTATCGCGCGCAGCGCCAGAAATCGATCAACGACATGGTGCTGAAGCTGGCCGACAAGGGCCAGCCGATCCCGCCGGAGCTGTTCCTGGAGCCGGGGCGCAAGCGCAAGTCCGATGTCAGCTCCGGCCTGAGCCTGGTCGGTGCCGGGCTCGGCCTGATGGGCTTCTTCTGGTTCGCCGGCGCCGAGTCGGCGATCGGCATCGGCTTCATTCCGCTGATGATCGGCGTCGGCCAGCTGATCGCCTGGAAGATCGAGCAGGCCCGCAAGGACGGCTGAGGCCGCCGCGCCCGGAACCGGACCACGACGTGGCCAGCGAAGCAGTCAGGGTGCAGGCGGTGGAGCCGCTGCCGGCGGACGGTCCGCCGGACACGGCGCTGGTCGCCCGGGTGCTGGCCGGCGACGATCGCCACGCCTTCGCCGCGCTGGTGCGCCGTCACCAGGGCGCGGTGCGCGCGCTGCTGCGCCGGCTGTGCAAGGGCGACGACGCCTTCGCCGACGACCTGGCCCAGGAAACCTTCCTGCTGGCGCACCGCAAGCTCGACCAGTTTCGCGGCGACGCCAAGTTCAGCACCTGGATCTACCGCATCGCCTACAACAGTTTCCTGATGGCGATCCGCTCCCGGCACCCCGAGGAGCCGCTCGACGAGAATCGCGGCGACGACGAGGCCGAGACCCACGAGGGCCCGACCGACCGGCATCCGGAGGAAACCGTCGCCGACCTGCAGATGGATCTGGCGCGGGCGATGGCGATCCTGTCGCCGGCGGAAAGAGCCGTGATTGCCCAGTGCTACTATCTCGACCGCAGTCACGAGGAAGCCGCCTATGCCCTCGACTGCCCGCTGGGCACGGTGAAATCGCATATTTCCCGCGCCAAGCAGAAGCTGAAGGCCCACCTTCAGGTCTGGGAGCCACGGACGTCATGAACCAGCCGCGCAATCCGCCGCCCCGGCGCGGCGAGCCCGAGGAGCCTGCGATGGACGGATCGATGTTTCCCAGCGGCCGAGGCGGCCCGCTGCAGCCGGGCGCGCCCGGCGACGACGCCTGGCTCGACGCGCTGCTGCGCGAGGACGCCGCCCGCCAGCCGCATATCGCCGACGACGGCTTCGTGGTCCGCGTGCTGATGAACATGCCGGCGCCGCGCAAGCCGGCCCCGCGCTGGATCGTGCCGGCCGCCACGCTGGCCGGCTGCGCGATCGCCGCGCTGTTCACCCCGGCCGGCGCCTGGTTTGCCGGCGGCCTGCTGCAACTGCTGGATATCCGCAACCTGTCGGCCGAACAGCTGCCGGTGCTGGTGCCGCTGGCGGTGTTCTACGGCTGCTCGTTCTCGGCGCTGCGCGAACGCTGACACGGCCACCCGTCGCTGCGGCCTCGGCTTGCGGCACAGCGGGGCATTGAGTACCGTCCCGCGACTTTTTGCCGCCCCGACGACTCCGCAGCGATGGCCACCCCGAATTCATCCGCCTACGGCGCCGAGCAGATCGAAGTCCTTTCCGGCCTCGATCCGGTCCGCAAGCGCCCCGGCATGTACACCGACACCGCGCGCCCGAACCATCTGGCGCAGGAAGTCATCGACAACTCGGTCGACGAGGCGCTGGCCGGCCACGCCAAGCGTATCGACATCACCCTGCTCGCCGACGGTTCGCTGAAGGTGTCCGACGACGGCCGCGGCATGCCGGTCGACATCCACCCGGAACACGGCGTTTCCGGTGTCGAGCTGATCCTGACCAAGCTGCATTCGGGCGCCAAGTTCTCCAACAAGGCCTACGGCTTTTCCGGCGGCCTGCATGGTGTCGGCGTGTCGGTGGTCAACGCGCTGTCGAAGAAGCTGGAAGTGCGCGTGGTGCGCGGCGGCGGCGAGTGGCTGATCGGCTTCGCTGATGGCCACAAGGCCAGCGAGCTGGCGCGGGTCGGCGATGCCCCGGCCCGCAAGAGCGGCACCACGGTGCACTTCTGGCCGGACGAGCAGTACTTCGACTCGCCGAAGTTCTCGATTCCGCGCCTGAAGCAGGTGCTGCGCGCCAAGGCCGTGCTGTGCCCGAACCTGCGGATCAGCTTCGATGACCAGATCAACAACGAGCAGACCGTCTGGCAGTACGAGAACGGCCTGGTCGACTACCTGAAGGACGCGCTCAACGGCGCCGAGGTGCTGCCGGCCGAGCCCTTCGTCGGCAAGTTCGCCGCCAAGCGCGAAGAAGCCGAATGGGCGCTGTGCTGGGTCGCCTCGGGCCCGGAAGCGGTGGCCGAAAGCTATGTGAACCTGATTCCGACCGCCCAGGGCGGCACCCACGTCAACGGCCTCAGAACCGGCCTGACCGAAGCGATCCGCGAGTTCTGCGAGTTCCGCAACCTCTTGCCGCGCGGGCTGAAGCTGTCGCCGGAAGATGTCTGGGCCGGCTGCAGCTACGTGCTCAGCATCAAGATGCTGGACCCGCAGTTCGCCGGCCAGACCAAGGAGCGGCTGTCGTCGCGCGAGACTGCGGCCTTCGTGCAGGGCGTGGTGCACGACTCATTCTCCGTCTGGCTGAACCAGCATCCGGCCGAAGGCGAGCAGGTGGCGGCACTGGTGATCGCCAACGCCAATGCGCGCATGAAGCTGGCCAAGCAGGTGGTGCGCAAGAAGATCACCAGCGGCCCGGCGCTGCCCGGCAAGCTGGCCGACTGCGTGCTGACCGATCTCAACCAGACCGAGCTGTTCCTGGTCGAAGGCGATTCCGCCGGCGGCTCGGCCAAGCAGGCCCGCGACCGCGACACCCAGGCGATCATGCCGCTGCGCGGCAAGATCCTGAACAGCTGGGAAGTCGATGCCAACGAAGCGCTGGCGTCCAACGAGATCCATGACATCAGTGTTGCGATCGGCGTCGATCCGGGCTCCAAGGATCTGACCGGCCTGCGCTACGGCAAGATCTGCGTGCTCGCCGATGCCGACTCCGACGGCCTGCACATCGCCACCCTCTTGTGCGCGCTGTTCCTGAAGCACTACCGGCCGCTGGTTGCTGCCGGCCATGTCTACATCGCGATGCCGCCGCTGTTCCGCGTCGATGCCGGCAAGCAGGTGTTCTACGCGCTCGACGAGGCCGAGAAGCAGGGCATCCTCGATCGCCTGCAGGCGGAAGGAAACAAGTCGAAGCTCAACGTCACCCGCTTCAAGGGCCTGGGCGAGATGAACCCGCTGCAGCTGCGCGAAACCACCATGAGCCGCGACACCCGCCGGCTGGTGCAGCTGACGCTCGATGGCGCGGCCGACACCGGCATTCCCGATGAGGAAGGTGCGGAAGTGCCGGTCACCGTCGACGCGATCATGGACATGATGCTGGCCAAGAAGCGCGCCGGCGACCGCAAGGCCTGGCTCGAAGAAAAGGGCGACAAGGCCGAGGTCTGAGCGATCGGCCGGCCCCGACCGGCCTCGTTCACTCCGGCGGGTTGCGGCGGCTCTTCTTCAGGCGGGCCATCGCGCCGCGCCCGGCCTGCAGGCTTTCGCTGTAGCGGATCACCATCCGCTCGGTCTTCCAGCGGCCCTGGCGCATGATTTCGGCACCACTGAAATTGGCCGCGATCAGGTCCTGCGCGGCACCGACGCGGGTGCTGTGGCCGGACACCAGGGTCGGGTCGATGCCGGCCTGCAGCGCGCGTTCCTTGAAGATCCGGGCGACGTCGCGATCCGACAGCGGATTGGCGTAGCGATCGGCCTTGTTCGACTTCGGCACCGAGCGGAAGATCGGGCCTTCGGCGAGCCCGGCGATCGCCAGCCAGTCGCGGATCAGCGCCAGCGTTTCCGGCGACAGGTACTGCAGGAAGCCGCTGCCTTCCTGGTCGGTCTTGCTGTTCGGCAGGAAGATCCGGCCGGAGCCGTCGGCCTCCTCGGACAGATCCTCGATCCGCAGCACGATCAGTTCCGAGCGCCGGAACATGGTCTCGAACGCGGTCGACACCAGCGCCGCGTCGCGGACATCGCGCGGGTTGGCGCGATCAAGCACGGCGATGATCCGGTCGATGTCATCCATCGTCAGGCCCCGGGCCTGGCGCTGGCGGGCGCTCAGGTGTTCGCGGCGCAGGCCGCGCCACATCAGCCGCGCTTCCATCGAATCCATCGGCGACGGCAGTTCGGCCAGCCGGTGAACGACCGTCAGCGTCGCCAGGTAATGGTCGATGGTGGCCCGCTTGCGGCCGGCGGCGATGCGCTCCAGCACGAAGGCGCGCAGCGCCGGCACCGTCGCCGGCAGCGGCGCATGGCCTTCGCGGGTGCAGAACTCGGTCCACACGCGCCAGTCGGCACGCCAGCTTTTCAGCGTGTTCGGCGCGTAGGCGATCTTCAGGTCGTCGGCCATCGCCTGCAGCCGGTCGACGGCGCCGGACGGCGTCTGGGCCAGCAGTTCGGCGACGGCGCCGTGGCGGTTGAACGCGGGGTCGGGACGGACTTCGGGCGGATTCACGCGGCGGACCGGGCGGCAGGACAAGGCAGCAGGGGCGCTGCCGGCGCCGATTGTCCCCGATCCGCGCCGGGCGTCGACAACTGCTGGCAATGACCGGCCGCGACCGGTGATCGGCGGGCCTGTTTCGATTATTAGGCTCGATCAAAACAATATATTGAACGCTGTTCTTATTCATTACAGTGACGGCCGATTCCGCTCGCACCGTCCCCGTGATCCCTCGTCCCTCGCTCCGTTCGCTGGCTGCGCCGCTGGCCATCCTGATGGCGCTGACCGCTTGCCGGCAGGCGACGGCACCGGCCACGGCGCTGGACATCGAGATCAGCCACGTCGCCGGCACGGCGGCGCTGGAGAAGGGCGGCACGGTGATCACGCCGGCCGGCGAGGCGCTGACGGTCGGCAAGCTGCAGTACTACCTGTCGAACCTGCGGCTGCTGCGGCCGGACGGCAGCTGGTGGACGCCGAGCCACGATCCCGAGACCGCCGACGGCTACTGGCTGGTCGATCTGGCGCGGCCGGAAAGCCAGCACCTGCGGATCGACAGTGCGCCGGCCGGCGAATACACCGGCCTTGAACTGCTGATCGGCGTCGACCCGGCGCGCAACAGTGCCGGTGCGCAGATCGGTGCGCTCGATCCGGCGCTCGGCATGTTCTGGACCTGGGCGACCGGCTACATCCACTTCAAGCTCGAAGGCCATTCGCCGGCTTCGCCCGAGGCCGGGCAGGCGGTGACCCTGCATCTCGGTGGCGACGGCGTGCAGCGCAGCGTGTTCCTGCCGTTCGCGCCGAAGCCGCTGCGGCTGTCGCCGGACCTGACGTCGACCGTGCACCTGCACGCCGATCTCGACGCGCTGCTCGGCGGCACGCCGCCGGTCTCGTTCGCCCGCACCGCGCTGGTCATGCAGGCGGCGGAAGGCCGGGCGCTGGCGGTGGGGCTGCCGGGCTTTCTCAAGCTCGACCATCTGCATCACGAGCCGCGCGACCGCGCAGCGCACTGATGCGCCATCGGCAACCCGGCAAGGGCCGCAGCAACGGGCAGGTGACGTGGCTGGCGGCGCTGATCCTGCTGGCGGTCGGCGCGCTGGCGCTCGATGCCCGCGGCGGCATCGGCATGCTGGCCGAACAGCTGGCGCTGCTGCGCACGCCACAGTTCGAAGTGCCGGCCGGCTGGCCGCAGCCGGTCTACGACTTCCACGCCAATCCGGTCACCGCCGCCGGCTTCGCGCTGGGCCGGCAACTGTTCTACGACCCGCGCCTGTCGCGCGACGGGACGGTGTCCTGCGCCAGCTGCCACCAGCAGTTCGCGGCGTTCGCCCATTACGACCACGCGGTCAGCCACGGCATCGGCAACCGCAACGGCACCCGCAACGCGCCGGGGCTGTACAACCTGGCCTGGCTGCCGCAGCTGATGTGGGACGGCTCGGCGCACAACCTCGAAGTGCAGCCGCTCGGGCCGATCGCCAATCCGGTGGAAATGGATGCCCGGCTGCCGGCGCTGATCGAGCGGCTGCGCGCCGACGCCGACTATCCCCGCCGCTTCGAAGCGGCCTTCGGCACGCCGGCCATCGACAGCCAGCGGCTGCTCAAGGCGCTGGCGCAGTTCACCGGCACGATGATTTCCGCCGGCAGCCGCTATGACCGCTACGTCGCCGGTGATGCCGGCGCGCTCGATGCCCGCGAGCAGGCCGGGCTGGCGGCGTTCCGCCGGCACTGCACGCAGTGCCACGCCGAGCCGCTGTTCAGCGATTTCCGCTATCGCGACAACGGGCTCGATGCCGCGCCCCGC
Organism: Gammaproteobacteria bacterium; assembly: GCA_026398815.1. Lineage (GTDB taxonomy): Bacteria > Pseudomonadota > Gammaproteobacteria > Nevskiales > Nevskiaceae > Nevskia. Next base: position 636,363 of record JAPLSA010000017.1, on the reverse strand, counting down.
GACGCCGGCCGGGCCACCGTCACCGCCGTGGCCGCCGACCGCGGCCGCTTCCGGGTGCCGAGCCTGCGCAACATCGGCCTGACGCCGCCGTACATGCACGACGGCCGCTTCGACACGCTGGCCCAGGTGATCGAGCACTACCGCAGCGGCATCGCGGCCGGCGATCAGGTCGATCCGGCGCTGCGTGGCGGACTGCCGATCAGCGACGCCGAACGCGACGCGCTGCTGGCCTTCCTGCCGGCGCTCGACGATCCGGCGTTCACGCACGACGTGCGCTTCGCCGACCCGGCCCATCGCCGCTGATGTTCCGCGCACTGCTCGAAGCCAGCCTGCGCCACCGGGCGCTGGTGATCGCGCTGGCGGTGGCGCTGGTCGGTGTCGGCCTGTACCAGGCGGCACGGCTGCCGGTCGACGTGCTGCCGGATCTGACCCGGCCGACCGTCGCCGTGCAGATCGAAGCGCCCGGCTTCGCCGTCGAGGACGTCGAGACCCAGGTCGCCTATCCACTGGAAACCGCGCTCAGCGGCCTGCCGGGCATCAGCCGGCTGCGCTCGCTGTCGACCGCCGGGCTGGCCATCGTCTACGCCGAGTTCGACTGGGATGCCGATCTGTACCGCAGCCGGCAGCTGGTCGCCGAACGGCTGGAAGCGGCGCGCGGCCAGTGGCCGGAAGGACTGGTGCCGAGGATCGGCCCGCCGACTTCGCTGATGGGCGAGATCCTGCTGGTGGCGCTGCAGGCCGACAGCCACGAGGCCGATCCGCAGACCCTGCGCAGCCACGCCGACTGGACCCTGCGGCCGGCGCTGCTGGCGGTGCCCGGCGTGGCCCAGGTGCTGGCGATCGGCGGCGAGATTCGCCAGTACGAAGTGCAGCCGGACCCGGCGCGGATGCGGCTGTTCGGCGTCACCCTCGACGAGCTGCAGGCGGCGCTGCGCGGCCACGGCCAGAACCTCGGCGGCGGGCTGATCGAATCCGCTGGCCAGGAAGTGGCGGTGCGGGCCGGCGGCAAGCCGTTCTCGTTCGATGAACTGGCGCAGGTCGCGGTGGCGCGCAAGGGCGTGGCGGTGATCCGGGTCGGGCAGCTGGCGACTCTGGCGGTCGGCCATCGTTTTCCGCGCGGCGCTGCCGGCGCCAACGGCCACCCGGCGGTGATCCTCGCGATCCAGAAGCAGCCCGGCATCGACACGCTGGCGCTGACCGCCGCGCTGGAAGCGAAGCTGGTGGCACTCGATGCCAGCCTGCCGAAGGGCGCGCGGCGGCTGACGGTGTTCCGGCAGGCCGATTTCATCGAGCACGCGGTCGACAACGTGCTGGATGCGCTGCGCGACGGCGCGCTGATCGTCGCCGTCATCCTGTTCGTGTTCCTGCTCAGCGGTCGGGCCACGGCGATCGCGCTGACCGCGATCCCGCTGTCGGTGCTGGCGGCGATCCTGGCGCTGACCGCGCTCGGGCTGTCGATCAACACCATGACCCTCGGCGGGCTGGCAATCGCGGTCGGCGAGCTGGTCGACGATGCGGTGGTCGGCGTCGAGAACGTGGTGCGCCGGCTGCGCCAGCGGGCCGGCGCGCCGGCCAGCCCCGGCGCGCTGATCGAGGCGGTCGGCCGCGCCACGCTGGAGGTGCGCTCCGGCATCCTCTACGCAACCCTGCTGATCGTGCTGGTGTTCGTGCCGCTGTTCGCGCTCGGCGGCGTCGAAGGCCGGCTGTTCGCGCCGCTCGGCATCGCCTACATCGCCGCGATCCTCGGCAGCCTGGTGGTCGCCATCACGGTGACGCCGGTGCTGTGCGCCGGGCTGTTCGGGCAGGCCGCGCACCTGCCGGTCGAACCGCGCTGGCTTGCGGCGCTGAAGCGGCGCTACCTGGGCCTGCTCGAACGGCTGCTGGGCTGGCCGCGCGCGGTGCTGGCCGGCACCGGCCTGCTGCTGGCCGGCAGCCTGCTGCTGGCGGCCCAGCTGCCGCGCAGTTTCCTGCCGCCGTTCAACGAGGGCACGCTGACCATCAACCTGATCGCCGAGCCCGGCATCGCGCTCGGCGAATCGGACCGGCTCGGCCGGATCGCCGAGAACCTGATCCTGGAAGTGCCGGAAGTCGCGGCGGTCGGCCGGCGGACCGGCCGCGCCGAGGCCGACGAGCATGCCGAGGGCGTGCATTACTCCGAGCTCGACGTGAGCCTGCGCGACGACGGCCACGGCCGGCCGCAGCGCGTCGTCGCCGCCGATCTTCGTGCCCGGCTGGCGGCACTGCCGGCCTCGGTGTCGATCGGCCAGCCGATCTCGCACCGGCTCGACCATCTGCTGTCCGGCGTGCGCGCGCCGCTGGTGGTCAAGGTGTTCGGCCCGGATCTGCCGACGCTGCGGCGGCTGGCGGCCGAGGTGCAGGCGACGCTGTCGGCGCTCGACGGCCTGGCCGATGTGCTGATCGAGCCGCAGATCGACACGCCACAGTTCGAGATCAGCCTCGATGCCCGCGCCGCCGCCGATGCCGGCGTCTCGCCGGCGCGCGCGCAGTCGGCGATCAATGCGCTGACTGTCGGCAGCCGGCTGGCGCAGATCGTCGACGGCGACACCCGCACCGAGCTGGTGCTGCGGCTGCCGGACGCGGCGCGCCAGGAATCGGCGCTGGAAGACCTGCAGATCGACGGCGCCGCCGGACCGGTGCCGCTGAACTGGATCGCCGAGTTCCACAACGGTACGGCGCCGAACCAGATCCTGCGCGAGCACCTGCAGCGGCGCATCGCCGTCACCGCGTTCCCGGCCGCGCACGGCTTCGATGCGTCGGCGGCCGCCGCGCGGGCGCAGCTGACGGCGCGCGCCTGGCCGCCCGGCTACCGGGTGGTGGTGGAAGGGCAGGCGGCTTCGCGGGCGGCGGCGGCGCAGCGGATCGCCGGGCTGGGCGTGCTGTCGCTGCTGCTGATGGCAGCGGTGCTGTACGGCCGCTACGGCTCGCTGCGGCTGACCGCGATCATCCTCGGCAACGTGCCGCTGGCGCTGATCGGCGGCGTGGTGGCGCTGGCGGTGACCGGAACGCCGCTGTCGGTGGCCAGCCTGATCGGCTTCGTGACCCTGGCCGGCATCGCCGCCCGCAACGGCATCCTGAAGATCAGCCACTACCTGACGCTGGCCCGCGACGAAGGCGAGCCGTTCGGCGTGCCGCTGGTGCTGCGCGGTTCGGCCGAACGGTTGACGCCGGTGCTGATGACGGCGCTGATCGCGGCGCTGTCGCTGCTGCCGTTGATGCTCGATGGCGGCGCGCCCGGCAAGGAAATCCTGCATCCGGTGGCGCTGGTGATCTTCGGCGGCCTGCTGTCGTCGACGCTGCTCGACAGTTTCGTGACGCCGCTACTGTTCCTGCGCCTTGGCGGCAGCACTGTGGAGCGGCCATCGAGCGAGGGGGAAACCTGATTCTTATCGCCTTCGGTTCTGCGCTTAGAAGATGTCGTTCCGTTGGAGTCTTGAAATAACCTGAGGTTAATTGGTTATTTCAAATAAATATCGTATTTATCTTATGTGAACATCATTTTTAAAACCTTAAATCGCGTTTCCGTGGCGAAATGATATATCCAGAATCAGTCGTCAGAATCCCGTAAAACAATAGGATACGCAGGCTTGGGGGAGTCATTCGTGATGCACGACGGCAAAGTGCAGCGTGTTCGATTCAACCTGGGAAAACCTCGGAAAAGTCCACTTTTCCAGAGACCAACACAGTCATGGGAGATGTTCACGTGAAGCAAGACAATCGACAGCGCAAGCTGGGCGGCGTCGCTTCGGCTATCGCGATGGCGGCAACCATCGTGGCGGCCGGCGCGCCTGTTCAGGCTGAAGCGCAGCTGGTGCAGAACCTGCTGGGAGGCAACTCCAGCAGCACCGCACCTGCCGCCGGCAACGGGCTGGTGCAAACGCTGCTGCCCCGCGATCAGACGCCGGCGGCGGGTGCCCCGGCGGCGGTCAACAAGTACACCAACAAGATCATCCCGAACGGATCGGTCCTGCTGGTCTGGACCGGCGACGGCTGCTCGACGCCGGTCTGCAACCCCCAGACCGCGCAGGACTTCATGGCCGTGGTCGACGCCGAGCCGAACTCGACGACCTACGGCAACGTGATCTGGACGGCCGAGCTGCCGAAGGTGCTGGTGTCGAACATCCTGCCGGTGGCCACCGCAGGCGCGGCGACGGATTCGCACAACGATCCGCACCACATGCTCAGCTACACCTCGTACATCTCCGGTGGTGGCGACGGCCTGAAGGCCGGCCGCAAGTACCAGTTCGCCGGCGGCGTGATTTCCAAGAACGTGTTCCGTTTCGACGTGACCTCGGTCCGCAACATCGGCAAGGCCGAACTGGCGGTCTGCGGCACCCAGGTGCGCCGTTCGTCGCTGACCGATGACTTCGTGGTCATGCCGTCGAAGACCGGCAACCACAAGATCCTCTACACCTACATGTCGAACTACGTGTACGGGCCGGGCGGCTCGGTCACCGAAATCGAACCGGATCGCGTAGCGCCGACGCTGCTCAACATCTGCCTCGCCACCGCGCCGGCCGTGCTGCCGCTGCTGGAATCGGTGCAGGTCGGCGGGCTGATCGGCAACATCCCGGGCCTGATCACCGACGACGCCAACCTGCTCGGCCACACCGGCATCACCGAATACGGTGCCGCCGTGCGGGCCAACCAGCCGCGCAACCCGACCAACTACACCAGCTACCCGGACCTGCGTCCGTCGCGTCGCTACAACCAGGGCGCGTTCTACCTGGGCAACGACGATGCCGGGCTCGAAGCGCTGCCGCACGGCATGGGCCTGACCTATGACGGCAAGTACCTGGTGTCGTCCGACTACGCCGTCGCGGCGTCGATCGGCGCGGCCGCCATCAACGGCGCGCTGCGCGGCGTCTGCAACCAGGGCGCGTTCAACGGCGGCACCGGCAACGGCAGCCCGCTCGGCGTCTGCGGTTCGACCTTCGGTTCGTCGGTGCGCGTCTTCGAGACCAGCTACCAGTACAACCGCGGCAAGACCCGTGACTCGCTGAAGGAAGCGAACGTCTACGCGTCCAACCCGTACATCCGCTCGGTTTCGGCCGTACCGGACGGCCCGCGCGAGGAACTGGTGCTCTTCCACGAAGAGAACGAAGGCCTGATGCCGTTCGGCCTGCCGCACCAGTCGCACCACTGCAAGAACCAGAAAGGCTGGGTGGATCTGAACGATCCGACCTACGACTCGGCGATCACCCCGGCCGGTCTGGCCGCGAACGCTGCGTCGGCCGTCAATGTCGACAGCTGCAAGCCGGGCGATCCGGACTACGTGCCGCACGACGGCGCGTTCACCGGCGCGATGTGCGGTGGTGTCCTGTACTACAGCCCGAACATCCGCATCTCCGGCAAGGACACCAACGCGTTCGGCGGCAAGGGTCCGTACTGGCGCGCGGTCTATGACGTCGGTCCGTGCCCGGGCGTGTCGTACTTCAGCATCTCCGACGACGACCGCTTCCTGATCCAGCCGATTTCCGGCATCGAAAGCCCGGCCTCGATCGATCCGGTCGGCGCCGTCGAGTTCGACCGCGACTATCCGCGCGAGCACAGCCGCCGCGTGCTGACCATCGACATCCGTCCGCTGCTGGCCAAGGGCCGTGCAGAAACGGCGGCGACGGCCATCGCCTGCGACTTCCCGCCGCCGGATCGCAGCCGCGCGTCGAAGAGCTCGCTCGGCAAGCTGGCCCAGCGTCCGGACCTGTCGGGTGGCATCTCCGGCGCGTTCAACGTGCTGAAGCACAACAACGAAGCGGTTGATTGCCCGCGCGTTCGTGGTGCCGTGGGTCAGTTCGAAACCGGTCCGACCGGCGTCGGCCTGGCGACCACGCTGTCGTCGAACGTCTCGCAGCTGGGTACCGGCTACCTGCGCGCCGCGCAGATCATCGAGGAAGTCACCTCGGTGAACCCGGGCGGCATCCTGCTCGACAAGACCAAGACCGGCGGCGAGCCTTCGGGCGTCACCGGTGGTGGTCCGGGCAGCGGCAACCTCAACAGCCTGCAGAACCTGTACACCCACGGTGGTCCGCACTTCACGGTGATCGACCGCGTCGGTTTCCAGAAGACGCCGAGCAACGAAGGTGGCTACCTCGACCTGCGGCCGAAGAACAACGGCTCGGGCATCGGTGTGCCGCGTGATGCCGTGGTCGGCGCCGCGCCGGCCACCGGTGTGCAGCGCTACGCGTTCATCCAGTACTTCGTCGAACTGAACCACATCCCGGGTCCGGGCACCGGTTCGGATGGCGATCGCACGATCTGCCTTGCCAAGTACGACCGCCGCACCGGCGCCACCGTGCTCGACACCAGCTTCACCGACGAACTGCTGGGCACGCCGTGCATCGACTTCGACTCCGCTGCCCGTGACGCCTGGCTGTGGCCGGGTGCCCGTGGCAAGAAGGGCGCCGCCAAGCCGCATGCGGCGGTGTTCGAGCGTGACGGCGCCGCGCTGTTCGGCCCGGGCTACTACCCGGCCGCACCGCTGGATCTGGACGGCACGCGGTAACCGAAGTTGGCAGTGACGCCGGTCCCGGCCTGAAGCCGGGGCAGGCGAGCCGTCCCCGCCTGTACGGGCGGGGACGGTGCATCCACCGGGAAGGTCCGTGCCGGGCGCGCCGCAAGCGGCCCGGCGCGAACCTTCCCGACCCCTCCCCGTTCGCGGGGAGGGCTTTTTTTATTGATCGTTAGCGGAGTACCTACCCGATGTCGCAGTTCCCGTTTTCCCGCATCAAGCAGGCGCTGGTCGTGGCCGGCCTTTTCGCTGTCGCCGGCAGCGCCTATGCCCAGGCTCGACCGGCCAATCCGGCCGAAGCCGGGCTGGCGGTCGACGTGTCCGTCAACGGCAAGCCGATCACCCGCAACCACATCACGCTGATGGGCGCCAACTTCACGGAAGACCACAGGGCGCCGGGGCCCGAAGCGCAGGCCGCCGCCCGCGCCGAGCTGATCACCCAGGAAGTGCTGGCCCAGGCTGCGCTCAAGGAAGGGCTGGACAAGAAGCCGGTGGTCGCCGACCAGATCGCCTTCCAGGAGCGGGCGATCCTGTCGCGCGCCTACCTGGAGGATTACTTCATCAAGAACCCGGTCACCGACGAATCGCTGAAAGCCTCGTACGACTTCACCGTCGCCAGCGGCAAGCTCACCGAGGTCAAGGTGCGCCACATCCTGGTCAACGACCTGCCGAAGGCCGAGGAAATCGCTGCACGGCTGGCCAAGGGCGAGGACTTCATCGCCATCGCCAAGGTCGAGACGCTGGACCCGGGCGGTCAGGGCAATGGCGGTGATCTCGGCTGGTTCCGGCCGGACATCTTCGTCGACGCCAACTTCGCGCGTGCCGTGCAGGCGCTGAAGAAAGGCGAAGTCACCAAGGTGCCGGTGCGCAGCCGCTTCGGCTGGCATCTGATCAAGCTCGAGGACGGTCCGCGTCCGGTCGCCAATGCCGCCAAGTGGGACCAGCTCGACGAGCCGGTCAAGCAGGCGCTGCGCCAGCGTTCGGCCCAGGCCCGACTCGAGGCGCTGACCGAAGGCCTGACCGCCAAGGCCAAGCTGGCCGGCCCCGGCCTGAACGCCGCCACCACCTCGGCGGCCGGCGGCAAGACCAAGAGCGCGCCCTGAGGCGCTGCCGTTTCCCCCCATTCGAGAACCTGCCGATGACCCGCAATTCCCTGAACACGACGGCCGCCGCGATCGCGGCGGCGCTGCTGCTGGCCGGCTGCGCGCAGCCGGCCGCCAAGCCGGAAGTGGCGGCCGCTGCCGCCGTCGCCGATCCGTCGAAAGAGGTGCCGCCGACCCTCGATTCGCTCGACCCGGCGACGCTGTCGCCGGAAGACCGCGTCGACCTGACCACTCACTTCGCGCGGATTGGCGACCTGGCTGCGCTGAAGCGGATGCTGGATGCCGGCGTCGACGTCAACAGCCGCGATTCGCTGGACCAGACGCCGCTGATCGCCGCCGTCAGCCAGAACTCGCTGCCGGCTGTCAGCGCCGTGCTGGCGCGCGGTGCCAAGCTTGATCTGGTCGACAAGGCCGGCTGGTCGCCGCTGCATTTCGCGACCTTCTTCTCCGATCAGACCGACATCCTGAAGGTGCTGCTCGACGCCGGCGCCAACGTCAACGCGCAGAACGATCGCGGCATCACGGCGCTGTACTTCGCCGCTGCCACCGGTCACGAGAAGCAGGTCAAGCTGCTGCTCGAACGCGGCGCCGACCGGCGCATCGCCTCGAAGGCGGGCTGGACGCCGCTGCGCATCACCAAGGTCAAGGGCATCGAACCGATCGTCAAGCTGCTCGATCCGGACGGCAAGGGCGATGGCAGCCCGGAACCGACGCCGGTCTCGGCCAGCGGCGCGCCGGCCGCCCCCGGCGGTTCCTGATCGGCCGCAGATGAAGCTGCGATCGCGCGTCGGGCTCGGTGCGCTGCTGCTGGCTCTGGCGGCAGCCGTACCGGCCCATGAAGGCCACGGGCATGCCGAGCCGGCTTCCGCTGCGCCGGTCGCGCCATCGGCAGCCTTGCCGGTGGCCGCCGCCGCGACGCCGCGCATCAGCCGGCCGGCGCGGGTGATCGCCGATGTCCGCCGCTCGGTGCTGGTCGCCGCGCCGGAAGCCGGGGTGCTCGAAGCGCCGGCCGGCGGCTTCAAGCGGGCTGGCCAGACGGTGCGGGCCGGCGAACTGCTCGGCCGCCTGCGGCCGGCGACGCCGCAGGCGCTGCGCCGCGATCTCGAGGCGCAGCTGGTCGAGGCGCGCCGCGACACAGCGCTCGGTGCGCTGCAGATCGACCGCTACGGCATCACCGAAGCCCAGCGTTTCGACATCAGCCTGCCGACCCAGACCTTGCAGATTCTCACCGACTACACCGCCGCCAAGGAGCGGCGGGCGCAGTTCGAGAACGGCCTGGACGGCACCGTCGAGATCCGCGCGCCGCGCAGCGGCCGGGTGCTGCGCAGCGACGCCGATGCCAGCCGTCAGCTGGCCGCCGGCGAGTCGCTGTTCGCGATCCAGTCCGATGGCGAGGCGCTGGCCGTCGAGCTGAAGGTGGCCGACGACCGCTTCGTCGCGCCGCAGACCGCCGTCGCCGTGCTCGGCGATGGCCGGGAGCTGCCGCTGGCCCGCATCGGCAGCGGTTTCGACCAGGCCCAGCGCGTCCACCTGAGCCTCTACGCGCCGCAGCAGGTACCGCCGGACTGGGTGGTCAACCAGCGGCTGCGCGTGCAGTGGCCGGCGGCGCCGGAGCCGGGCCGATGAGCCGGCACGGCCACGCGCGGCGGCGGGCGCTGGCTGCAGCCTGGTCGGCAACGCTGACCGCTGCCGTCATCGCCACCGCCGCCGCCCACGACGGCGAGATCCATCGCGATCCCGATGCCGGTGCGTCGGCGGCCGACGCCGCTGCCGCGCTGCAGCGGCCGGTCTGGCTGGCCGACGGCAGTCTGTACGTCGGCCGCGAGCTGCAGCAGCGCCTGAAGCTGCGCAGCCAGCCGTGGTCGCCGGCTGCCCAGGTGTTGCCGGTGCAGCATCTGGCCGCCGAGGTGCAGCCGCAGCCGGACGCCGCGCTGGCGGTGGTGGCGATCGAACGCGGCCGGCTCGATGCTCCGGAAGGCGGCGGCTGGCCGCTGCCGGGCCAGCAGGTCCGCGCCGGCCAGCTGCTGGCCTGGCTGCAGCCGCAGCTCAGCCAGCCGCAGCGGGCCGAGCGGCGGGCGCGGCTGGCCAAGCTGGACGCCGAACTGGCGATCGCCGATGTCAACGTCGAGCGCCAGCAGTTGCAGAGCGCCGTCAACACCGAGGCCGGCGGCGTCGCCAGCGGCAACATCTGGGTCGAGAAGTACCTTGCCGAACGCGATGCGATGCGCCGCAACCGCGAGCTGCTGGCGCAGAGCCTGGACGACCGCATCGCGCTGAAGGCGCCGCACGCCGGCCGGGTGCTGGGCGTGGTGGCCGCGCCCGGCACCGTGGTGGAAGCCGGCGCTGCGGTGCTGCGCCTGTCCGACAGCGATGCGCTGCAGCTGAGTGCCGTTCACCAGCAGGCCGGGCTCGGCGCGCGCATCGCGGCGGCGCGGCTCGGCGACGGCAGCCTGCTGCTGCCGCGCGGCGAAGAGCCGCTGGCCGATGGCAGCGGCTGGAGGCTGCGTTTCGACGTGCCCGCCGGCCAGTCCCGATTGCTGGCCGGTCAGGTGGTCGACGTGGCGCTGGCGATCCGCCCGCCGGGCCAGGCGCTGGCGCTGCCCACCGGCGTCTGTGTCGGCCGCAACGGCGCGGCGGAGGTCTGGCTGCAGCGCGGCGACGAGCGTTTCGAACGGCGCCGCCTGCCGTCCTGCCGCCCGGCGGACCTGCAGCCGGCGATGCTGGCGCTGGTCGACGGCGACCGTCTGGTCACCGAAGGCGCGGCCCTGCTCAGCCGCTATCGCTGAGCCGGCCCGGCCGGCGGCACTGTCGCCGGGGCTGGTGCTGGCGGCCGCTTGACCGGCGCGGCCGGCTTTTCAATCGAGGACGCCAGGGGCTTTGCGGCCGTGCCGGCCGGCGTTGGCTTGTCCACCGCGCCAGCGGCTTTCGGTCGGCTGGCTGGCGCTGGCGCGGAGGACGGCGCGGGCGCAGCGGCGGTCAGTGACGGTTTTTCGGCAGGTGCCACCGTGCCGGTCTTCGGTGCCACCGCCAGCTTCGGCCGGGTTGCCGGCGGCGCCGGATCAGCAGGTGCCCGGGCCGGTGCGACGGGCGCAGCGGTGGCGGCCTTGCCGGCACTGGCAGCCGCTGCACCCGGCGTGGTGGCCGGCGCGCGCCGAGCGATTCCCTGACCACCGGAAACGCCGCCGGCAGTCCCGGCCGCAGCAGCGGCCACGGGGCTGCCCGCCACCGCCGGCTTGCCAGGCTGAGCTTGGGCCTGGGTTTGCGGCCGGGCTTGTGGCTGGGCGGGCGGCAGCGTCGGCGACTTGCGCTGCGCTTCGACGTCCGGGCTGGCCTTGGGCGTCGCCGGGGCTTTCGGTTTCGGCGCGCGCTTCGGTGCGGCTTTCGGTTTGCTGCCTGCGTCCTCGGCCGGCGGCGCGTTGGCGCTGCCGTCGGCGGGCCGGCAATGCCGTCCGCTGTAGATCGCCAGCGCGGCGATCTGGCCTTGTTCCTTGCGTACGCCGACCAGCCGGGCGTCGCAGCCCTTCACGCAGACCGAGGGCGGCGCGATGGTGCGGTTGAGGACCACCGAGGCGGCCGGCTGGTTGATCTTGACGTCACAGCGCAGCACCGGCGGCTTGGCCGGCCGGGCCGGCTTCGAGGGCTTGCGGGCAGCAGCGGTGGCGGTGGTTGCAACCAGTGCCAGCGCCAGGACCAGCGCCTGCACGCGGTTCAGCTTCGGGGGCATACATCGGAGAAGGATCAGCGGACGCGGCTTGCGTCCGATGCCTATTGGACCTGCTTCGGCGGCCGATCGTCCGGCAGCCGGCATGAAAGGCGTCGGTGGCCCGCCCGGCGCATCCGGGCCGGCCACCGATGTCAGGTCTCGGCGCCGCAGCGGCGCCTCGGCTTCAGCGGATGTCGTAGCTCAGGGTCACGCCGACGATGCGCGGCTGGCCGGCGTAGGCGAAGGCGGTGTCGCCGAGATTGACCACCGAGGCCCGGTAGAACTCGTTGGTCAGGTTGCGGGCGAAGGCCGTCACCTGCCAGCGCTGGCCGGGTGCCGAGAAGGCCAGCCGCACGTCGAGGATCTGGTGCTCGTTGAGCGTGAAGAAGGGGTCGCCTTCGAGCGTCGAGTTGGTCGCGCCGGTGTGACTCCAGGTGACGCCCGGCGAGACGTTCAGCGCGTTGTCGATGGTGAACGTGTAGTTCGCCAGCAGGCTGGCCTGCAGGCGCGGCGCGTAGTTGAACGGCCGGCCGGCGAAGTTGAAGTCGTCGCCGGTCGCGGTCAGACCGACGAACTCGATGACCTTGGTGCGCACATAGGAGCCGAGCGCGGTGATGTAGAGATTGCGCACCGGCAGCCAGGTGGCGGTGATCTCGCCGCCCTGCACGCGGGACTTCGGCACGTTCTGCAGGTACTGCAGGTTGCCGAAGATCGGGTCGGAGAAGTAGGTCAGCAGCTGCTTGTCCTTGTACTCGTACTGGAAGGCGGCGCTGTTGATCTGCACGCGGTTGCCGAACAGGCCGATCTTGGCGCCGACCTCGTAGGCATCGAGCCGTTCCTGGACCACCGGCGCCAGGCTGGCCTGGTCGACCGAGAACACCGTCGGGAAGCCGCCAGATTTGTAGCCGCGCGTGTACGAGCCGTAGAACAGCAGGTCGTCGGCCGGCGTCCAGCTCAGCACGCTGCGGTAGGCGAGGTTGTCCTGCTTCAGCTGGCCGGCCACCAGGCCGGCGTTGCCGTCGGCGTCGACGCTGCCGCACTCGCCCGGCGTCACCACCGAGTTGCCGCCGCGGGCGATGCTGGCGAAGGTGAACAGCGCCGACAGCGGCAGGATCGAGTCGTTGTCGGCGTTCTCGTAGGTGCAGCCCTGGTAGCTCTGGGTTTCGCGCGAGTAGCGGATGCCGGCGGTCAGCGTCAGGTGTTCGATGAACGTCCAGTTGGCGTCGGCGAACACGCCGTTGGAGCGGGTCTGGCCATCGCCGCGCGCCGAGCCGCGGTTCAGCACCAGCGGCGTGAACAGTGGCGGCGTGGAGCCGAACAGCGGGAAGTTCAGGCTGTTGTCGGAGGCGCGGCCCTCGCTGACGATGCCGTACTCGTCGTAGTTGGCGTTGACGCCGACGATGAAGTTCGCGCTGTCGCTGAGCGTGCCTTCGAGGCGGATCTCGCCGGAGGTGCTGCGGATGTTGCCGGTCAGGAACTGGTCGATGTTCTCCAGATATGTGCCGCCCTGCGGCAGCGCCGAGCCGTCGCTGCGCACCTGCGAGAACGCGAACAGGCCGATCAGCCGGTAGTCCTCGTTGATCTGCCACTGCGGCTTCAGCGTGGCGTTCCAGAAGTTGTCGTTCAGGCCGAAGCCGCCGTCCGGGTTCCAGTCGCCGATCTTGTTGTTGTTGTTATTGGCGATGAACGGGTAGTCGCGCAGCCGTGGCGAGATCGCCGCGTTGCCGGGCAGCAGCGGGTTCTGCGGCCGGATGTCGACGGCATACGGCGCCTGCGGCTCGCTCTTGTCGAGCCAGCCGGACACCGCCAGCCGTACGGTGACGTCCTCGATCACGTCCCAGTCGACGATGCCGCGCGCCGCGCGCTTGGACACCTTGCCGAGGCGATCGTCGGGCCGCGTGTTGCTGCGCTGCCAGCCGATCTGCGATTCGCTCAAGCTGCCGGCCAGCCGCACCCGCACCGAATCGCCGAGCGGGCCGCTGACGAAGCCTTCGGTGTCGAAGCGGCCGTAGCTGCCGCCGGTGGCTTCAAGCCCGGCGGTGAACTTCCGGGTCGGCTTGTTGGCGATGTAGTTGATGGTGCCGCCGGTGGAGTTGCGGCCGTACAGCGTGCCCTGCGGTCCCTTGAGCACTTCGACCCGGCGCAGGTCGAGGTTCGGGCCCTTGGTCATCACCGGATAGGGCAGCGCCACTTCGTCGAGATAGACGCCGACCGTCGACTGGTTGGCGAAGCTGGAATCGGCGAAGCCGACGCCGCGCAAGGTGTAGATCGGCGTGTTGAAGCCGGAGTCGGCCGCGGTGAAGCCGGCCACCAGTTTCGACAGCTCGCGGGTGTCGCGGACGCCGACCGCTTTCAGATCCTCGCCGCCATAGGCGCTGATCGAGGTCGGGATGTCGTCGATGTAGCCATCGCGGCGCGTGGCGGTGACGACGATCTCCTCGATCCGGGTCACGGCCGGAACTGCCGGCAATTCAGCCGCCGGTGCCGCTTCGGCGCTGGCGGCAGCGGTGGTGGCGGTGTCGTCGGCAGCGGTGACGCTGTCCTGGGCCAGCGCGGCGCTGCCCCAGGGCGAGGTGAGGCCGCCGAGCGCGGCGGCGGAAACAAGCGTACGGAGGGTTTTCATCGGCAGGCGGAGATCAGCGTTTCTGCAGGGTCGGGAAGCGTTCTGCCACCAGGCGGCGGCGTTGTTCGGGGTCCTGGATCGCGGCGACGGTCTCGACGACCTCGCGCGTCAGGTGCGGCGCGAAGCGCTGGATGAAATCGAACATGAAGCCGCGCAGGAACATTCCCTGGCGGAAGCCGATGTGGGTGGTGCTCTGTTCGAACAGGTGATCGACCGGCAGGCTGACCAGGTCGCTGTCCAGCGTTTCGTCATGCGACATCGAGGCGACGATGCCGATCCCCAAGCCCAGCCGCACATAGGTCTTGATGACGTCGGCATCGACGGCGGTCAGCACCACGTCGGGCCGCAGGCCCTGCGCGGCGAACGCCTGGTCGAGCTTCGAGCGGCCGGTGAAGCCGAAGGTGTAGGTGATCACCGGATAGGCAGCGATCTCGGCCAGGGTCAGCGCCTGCGGGCGGTCGCCGAACTGGTGCGCCAGCGGGTGGTCCGGCGGCACCAGGATGCTGCGGTTCCAGTGGTAGCAGGGCAGCATCACCAGGTCGTCGAAGTGTTCGAGCGCCTCGGTGGCGATGGCGAAATCGGCGGCGCCCTCGACCGCCTGCTTGGCGATCTGCGGCGGGCTGCCCTGGTGCAGGTGCAGTGCCACCGACGGCCAGGCCTTGCGGAAGCCGCCGATCACCGGCGGCAGCGCGTAGCTCGCCTGCGTGTGGGTGGTGGCGACGCTGAGGTCGCCGCGGTCGGCGGTGCGGAATTCGGACGCGATGTTGCGGATGTTGTCGGCTTCCAGCAGCAGCCGGCGCGTGTATTCGAGGATGCGCTTGCCGGCCGGCGTGATCTCGGAGATGTGCTTGCCGTTGCGCACGAAGATGTCGACGCCGAGTTCTTCCTCGAGCAGGCGCACCTGCTTGGAAACGCCCGGCTGCGAGGTGAACAGCGCCTCCGCTGCGGCGGTGACGCTGAGGCCGCGCTTGGAGATTTCCATCACGTAGTGAAGCTGACGCAGTTTCATGACTGCATGTCCCTTTTTGATGTTGTGGTCCGTCGGATCGCGCGCCGGCGGCGCGCGTCAGCAGAACGAGGCTTCGGTGGCGCGGTAGACGCCGTCATGACCTTCCAGCGACAGCAGCCGGCGATCGACCCAGCGGGCATTGCTGAGCCACAGGCCGTTCCACTCCAGGCCGTCGGCACGGTGCAGCAGCTCGATGCGGCCCTCGGCCTCGTCGAGAAACACGATCCGGTTCTGCGGCCCCAGCCAGGCATCGAGGATGTGGCGGAAGTCGCGGTCGTAGATCAGCCGCCGGCGGTTGGCCAGGAATGGCCCCAGGTAGTCGTGGACCAGATGCCAGGTGTCGGAACGCCCGGCCTGCCGGAGCTCGACCCGCGCGGTGCCGTTGTGCATCAGGTACAGGCCGTGGGCGAGCTTGAACGGATGCAGGTTCTCGGCATGCGAGGAACCGCGCGTGCGGCGCCGGAAGTGGAACGCGCAGTTGCGGCCCGCGAACTGCTCGGCCAGCCGGCTGGCCAGTGCCACGTCGGCGATGCCGCTGCGTTCGATGCGCGTCTTGCCGTGGGCATCGAAACCCATGAACCCGAAGCCGTCCGGGTTGTATTCGGCAGCGGATTCCAGCAGCGCGACCGGCGTGGTCGCACCGATCGGCTGGTGGATGATCAGGCACATGGGGATCGGGAGTCGGAGCGGGGACGCGGCGCGCGGCTGGCCGGCTTCAGATCTTCGCCAGCATCACTTCGGTGGCCTTGAACACGGCCAGCACTTCCGAGCCGACCTGCAGGTTCAGGCTCTTGATCGATCGCGTGGTGACGATCGAGGTGACGATGCCGGACTCGGTTTCGACATCGACTTCCGACACCACCGGGCCGAGCACGATCTCGACGATGCGGCCGGGAATCTGGTTTCTGCTGTTGATCGCGTGGATCACCATCACTCACTCCTTGAATGCCAAAGGCTTAACGGAGCGAGAGGTTACGGGGCGCTATTTAGTATTTAAAGAAATATAAAATGCTTTTTATATGCGTAACGGAATAAGGGCGGCAAGCCGTCCGTGGTGGTGGTGCAGCGCTCGATCCGCTGCTCAGAGCGCCGTCGCCGGCCGCCCGGAGAGCACGCCGCGCAGCTCGCCGGCATCACTGCGGAGCGGCTCGAGCGAATCCAGCAGATCACGCGCAAGTGCCTGCGCCTGCTGGCGGATTTCCGGCACGGCGGTGGTTTCCCAGAGCGCGCCCTTGCGTGGCGGGCCGAGGGTGTAGAGCTGCGTCGACGGCTGGCCGTCCTGCTGCAGCAGGCGGCCGCCGGCATCGGTGTCTAGCCCGAGCCCGAGATCGTCGACCCGCGCCAGGCCCTGTTCGCGCAGCGTGTTCAGCAGCGGATGGTTCAGCCGGCGGTAGTTGCTGTCCGGCCCGGTGCAGTTGACCACCCGCTGCACGCTGCGGATCACCGTGCCGGTGCGGCCGCGCGGCCGCAGGTGCACGTCGACATGGTTGCCATGCTCGACGAAGGCCACCGGCCGGGCCGCCATCAGCTCCAGCTGGCCCTGGTCGATCAGCCGTTGCACGGTGTCGAGATTGCGCGGCGCGGCGCGATGCCGGTGGATGTCCCACCAGGTGCGGGCATGGCGCAGGAAGCGCTGCTGCTCCACGCGCGGCAGCCGCTGCCAGAGCGTCTGGCCGTGCGGGCGCAGCGCATCCATCACCGAACGCCAGTCGCCGCCAGCGGCGGTGACGGCGGCGACCTCGTGGCGGATCAGCCGCATCAACGCCCGTACCGACGGCGGCGCGACCGCCGGATCGAAGCCGAGCAGGTGGCGCGCGGCGCTCTGGTGCGCCCGGGGCAGCAGGCCGCGCCGCGACACCACGTGGATGGCGCCGCGATGGCCGCGTTCGGCCAGCGAGGCGATCCAGTCCAGCGTGGTCAGGCCGGAGCCGACCAGCAGCACGGCATCGTCCCGGCGCAGCGAGATCAGTCCCTGCATCGACCAGGCGTGGCTCTGGTACATCGGCGAGGCATAGAAGCGCCGGTCGTCGACCGGCGGATCGGCAGGGCCAGGGTTGCCAATCGCCAGCACCAGGCGATCGGCCTCGATGACGCCGCCGGACGCCAGCCGCAGCGTCAGCTTCGACGGGCCGGCGGCGAGGCCGCAGACCTCGTCCTGGACGATGTCGAGCCGCACGTCGCGCGGCGCCTGGTCGGCGGCGGTGGCCAGCACGTCACGCAGGTAATGGCCATACAGCCGGCGCGGCAGAAACGCCGCCGGATTGACCAGCGCTTCGTCGCCGCGATAGTCGGTGAGCCAGCGCAGGAAGTGGCCCGGCTGGTCCGGGAACGCGCTCATGCCTTCGGCGCGCACATTCAGCAGATGCCGGTCCGACTGCTCCCGGTAGGCGATGCCGGCAGCGGTGGCTTCGGCGCGCTCGATCAGCACCACCCGCAGCGGCGAACGGGCTTCGCGGAGCAGATGGGTCGCCGCCATCGTGCCGCTGAAGCCGGCGCCGACGATGGCAATGACGGGGCACGGTTGGCGTCGGGACACAGGCGTTCCTGGCTTTCGGGGTCGACGCGATTATGAAAGCCCGAGGCTGCAGAACGAATGACCAAATAAGGCGGGGGAATAAGGAACGCTAGCTGTTTATGGAATAAGAATCTAAATACTAGGTACAAGATGGCATTTCTGTTGCGAGAAGATGCCCCTCAGGCCGCCTGGCGCCGGGCCGCCGTCGCCGGCCGCTCGGCCTGCGGACGGCGGGCGCCGACGACGCGAAAGCCGAGCTTGCGGGCGCTGCGCCAGTAGCCGTGCCGGCCCGGGCCGAGTTCGCCGATCAGCCGGCCGTCGGCGAACACCCGCCCGGTGGCGCCGTCGGGAACCTCGAAGCAGCTGACCCGTGTGTCGAGACGGCCGATCGCCTGCAGGTCGGCCAGCAGGTTGGCCGGCACCTGCAATGAATCGCGCAGCGCCAGCCGCTGCACGACGGGCGCCGTGGCGCGCTTCCAGCACAGGCGGCGGGCGCGCGGCGGCAAGGCCTCGACGAGCCGGCCGTCGACGGACAGCAGCAGCACCTCGTCGGCGCCGGCTTCGATCAGCGTGAAGGCCTCGACGACGGCCGGCTCGGCCGCTTCGATCAGCTGTTCGGCGTCGGCCCCGGTGTACAGCGGGCTGGCGTCGACACGGCACAGCCGCAGATCCAGCGGCGCGTGATGGCCGATCAGCCGGGTGACGCCCGGCATCAGCACCCGGACCGCGCGGCGATCGCGATACAGCAGGCCGCGCTGGCCATCGCCGATGGCGATGGTCTTCAGGCCCAGCAGGCGGGTGCAGCGGAGCAACAGGGCTTCGAGGGTCATGACGCAAAGTCCGCAAGGTGTTGGCAGCGCGAATGCCCATCACGAAAAAGCCCCCGGGAGCTGCACTCCCGGGGGCATTCGCAAGCCTTGGGGAGACCGGGTGACCGATCTCCGATGTTCTGGACGATCAGTCGATGACGCGGGTTTTGACGATGGACAGCAGCGGCAGCACGACAACGACGGCACCTGGATTGACGACGGCATTCGTCCACGCGCAAGCCGGGCCGGTGGCCTGGTGCGTGTGGGGCATCGAATGGCGTGAACGTGCGGACATGGCGTCGGGAAGTGCAGTGCTTCGGCAGTGACGAGGCGACGCGGGAGGTCGCCTCAAGCGGCGCGAAAGATACGTCGCACCGACAAGGCCATGCAAGCACGAATCGCGCCGAAACCGCGGCCAGGGCGCAAGAAAGCCGCAAATGCACCGTTCTTCGGTCGCTGACGACCGCTCGTCCCGATACCGACCCCGGCCATCAAGTTTTGCCGGGCCGGACCGCTAAGCCCCTCAACGGCAGACACCGCCGGAACGAAGCAAGTCGAAGCACGTCACTGGCCGCACCGCCGTCCCCTCGACACGGTCACGAAGCCTGCCGAGAGCCACCTACTTAGGAGAATTGACCATGGCTGCAATCATCAACACCAACGTGGCGTCTCTGAACGCGCAGCGCAATCTGTCGTCGTCGCAGAGCAGCATGAACACCTCGCTGCAGCGCCTGTCCTCGGGCCTGCGCATCAACAGCGCCAAGGACGACGCCGCCGGCCTCGCGATCTCGGAGCGCTTCACCGCGCAGATCCGCGGCCTCGATGTCGCCTCGCGCAATGCCAATGACGGCATCTCGCTGGCCCAGACGGCGGAAGGCGCGCTCGGCGAAGTCACCAACAATCTGCAGCGTATCCGCGAACTCGCGGTGCAGTCGGCCAATGCCTCGAACAGCGCCACCGACCGCGCCGCGCTGCAGACCGAAGCCTCGCAGCTGCTGTCGGAAGTCGACCGGGTCTCGAACCAGACCAAGTTCAACGGCGTCTCGCTGATCGACGGCAGCTTCACGTCGGCGGTGTTCCAGGTCGGCGCCAACGCCGGCGAAACGATCACCGTCAGCTCGCTGGTCGACGCCAATGTCGCTGCGCTCGGTTCGGTGACTTCGGCCAGCGCGCAGTCCAGCGCCGTGTCCGGCATCAGTGTCCTGACCGCCCCGGTGGCCGGCACGCTGACCATCAACGGCACCGACATCTCCACCCAGATCGGCGCGGCGGGCACCTCGCAGCAGCGCGTCGGCCAGGTCGTCGATGCGATCAACAACAGCTCGACCACCACCGGCGTCAACGCGGCGTTCGACGCTTCCACCGGCAAGATCGTGCTGAGCTCGGAGTCGAACATCACCGTCGGCGGCACCGATGACGGCACCGCCACCGGCTTCGATGGCGCCACCGGCGTCACCGGCACCGCGGCCACGACCACCGGCCTGACTTCGCTCGATCTATCGAGCTATGCCGGCGCGTCGCTGGCGATCAAGCAGATCGACTCGGCCCTCGGCCAGGTCAACTCGGCGCGCGCCACGCTGGGTGCCATCCAGAATCGCTTCAGCTCGGTGGTGTCGAACATCGCGTCGACCTCCGAGAACATGTCGGCATCGCGCAGCCGCATCCAGGACGCCGACTTTGCCAAGGAAACCGCCGCGATGACGCGCGGCCAGATCCTGCAGCAGGCCGGCACCGCGATCCTGTCGCAGGCCAACTCGGCACCGCAGAACGTGCTGAGCCTGCTGCGCTGAGTCGCAACGAGTAGGGCGGGGCCAGGTGTCCGTGTCGCAGGCCTGATCGGGGACTGCGGCACGGGCACCGGGCTTTATCACCGAGGACTTGTCCATGTCCGTGCCATCCAGTTCCGCCGTCAGCGCGATCCAGGCCACCGTGGCCGTGGATCGCTTTGGCGTTTCCGCCGCCGTGCCGGGAAGCGGCGTGCCGGTCAGCGCGCCGGCCGTCGAACAGCCGGCCGTGCTGGCCGCCACCGAGGTCGCCGCCGAACCGGTGCAGCTGGCCCAGGCGGTCGATGATCTCAACCAGCGCTTCCGCGACGCACGCACCGACCTGCGCTTCAGCGTCGACGACGACAGCGGCCGTGTGGTGGTGTCGATCGTCGACGCTGCCGACGGCAAGGTGCTGCGCCAGATGCCGACCGAGGAAGCGCTGCGCGTGGCCAAGGCGCTCGACAAGGCGCTGGGCACGCTGATCGAACGCGTCGCCTGATTTTCCGTATCGCAAGAGAATTTCCATGGCCGCCATCACTTCCGCCGGCGTCGGGTCCGGGCTCAACGTCGCCAGCATCGTGTCCCAGCTGGTTGCCGCCGAACGCGGCCCGGCCGACCAGCGCCTGTCGATCGCCACCACCAAGGCCAACACGACGATTTCGGCGCTTGGCAATTTCCGTTCGCTGCTGGCCAGCCTGCAGGGCGCTGCCAAGGCGCTGCTGCCGGGCACCAGCGGCACGCCGAGCGGCCTCGGCAAGCTGAGCGCGAACCCGGCCAACACCACCTATTACACGGCGACTGCCGAGAACAAGGCGGTGGCCGGCAACTATTCGATCGAAGTGGTTTCGCTGGCGGCGGCGTCCAAGCGCGCCAGCGATCTGTACGCATCCAGCGGTTCGACGGTTGGCAATGGCGACGTGACCATCTCGGTCGGCGCCAATTCCTTCACCGTCAATCTGGCCGATGGCGCCAACACGCTGGCCGACCTGCGCGACAAGATCAACGCGGCCAGCGACAACAAGGGCGTCGGTGCTGCGATCGTCTCCGACTCCGGCGGCGCTCGCCTGCTGCTGACTAGCCGTTCCACCGGCGCCGCCAACGCGGTCAGCGTGACCACCTCGCTGTTCAGCACCACGGTGTCGCAGCCGGCCGCCGACGCGGTGGTCAAGGTCGACGGCTTCCAGACCACCAGCAGCTCCAACACGGTGACCACGGCGGTCGACGGCCTGACCCTGAACCTGGTCAAGGCCGAGCCGGGCACCAGCACGGCGCTGACCGTGTCGCTGGATCAGAAGGCGTCGGAGACGGCGGTGGCGACCTTCGTCAACGCCTACAACAACCTGGTCAAGTTCATCGGCACCCAGACCAAGTACGACGCCACCGCGCAGACCGCCGGCGTGCTGCTGGGCGATGCCACCGTGCTGTCGGCGACCCAGGCGCTGCGCAACGTGATCGGCGGCACCACGGCTTCGGCCGGCGACTACAAGACGCTGTCGGCGCTCGGCATCAAGACCTCCAGCGACGGCACCCTGATTTCCGATCCCGCCAAGTTCAGCAAGGCGGTCAACACCGATTTCTCGGCGGTGCAGCGGCTGTTCGCCGCCGACGACGGCATCGCCACCAGACTCGATGCGCTGGCCAAGACGCTGCTCGCCGACGATGGCCAGATCAAGGCCAAGACCGACGGCCTCAACGCCCGGCTCAAGGACCTGGCGCGCCAGCAGCAGGCGGTGGATACCCGGATGACCGCTTACGAGGCGCGGACCCGCGCCCAGTTCACCGCGCTGGACACGCTGATGTCGAAGCTCAACAGCACCAGCACCTACCTCAGCCAGCAGCTCGCCAGGCTTGGCTGAAGCCGTTGCGACAGCGCTGAAAGGTCTCAGGTTTTTCCGCGTTTCCATCTCAAGATTCCGGCGCTGCTGCCGTTAAGGAAGGCAATCGAGACACGGAGCGCGACATGGCCCATTACATGAATTCGGCGATGAACCAGTACCGGCAGACCGGCGTTGCCGCGGCAACCGTCGAGACCGATCCGGTCAAGCTGATCGCCATGCTGCTCGGCGGCGCCATCGACCGTCTGGCCTTCGCCCGCGGCGCGATGCTGCGCAAGGAGCGCGAAGCCAAGCACCACGACCTGCGCGCGGCGATGTCGATCATCGAGCACCTGCGGCTGGTCCTCGACCTGAAGGCCGGCGGCGAACTGGCGGCCAACCTGGCCCGGCTCTACGACTACATGCTCGGCCGGCTGCCGGCTGCCAACCTGGCCGACGACCCGGCGGGCCTCGACGAAGTGATTGCCCTGCTGCGCGAGATCAAGGGCGGCTGGGACGCGATGCCGGCGACCGCGCGGCGCCACTGACGTCCACCGATTGCGGGCGCCGACCTTCCGGCACCGGCAACGGGCCTGCCGCTTGCACGGCACCCCGCGTCGTCCCGCTACCGGTCGCCGCCGCCATGACTGCATCTGACATCCACGCCACTGCGCTGATCGGCGCGCCGAGCTACGAGGCGGCGCTGCCGCTGCACTGGACGCCGCTGGCGGAGGCGATCGGCGGCCTGCGCCGCGAGCAGTACAACGACGACAACCTGCGGGTGCTGGCTGCCGTGGCGGTGCTCGACGAAAGCCGCAGCAGCCCGGTGCCGGACGAAGCCGCCGCGCTCGATGCCGAGATCGGCCGGCTGAACCAGAAGCTCAACCTGGTGATCGACCTGCTCGGCTTCCTGATCGCCCAGCAGGCGGCCGCGCCGCCGGCCGGCCGGGTGCGACTGTCCTGGCAGGGCGCGGTGTTCGTCGGCCCGCAGACGGCGGGCGAGGCCGGCCTGCTGAGCCTGCAGCTGCACCGCAGCGTGCCGCAGCCGTTCATCTGGCCGGCAAGGATCAGCCATGTCGACGGCGAGGAACGCCACGCCCGCTTCGCGCCGTTCGGCGACGCGCTGCAGACGGCGCTGGAACGCCATGTCTTCCTGCGCCACCGCCGCGCCATCGCCGGCCACCGGCGCGGCGCCAGCTGAGCCGGCGGCGCTGGCGATAGACTGCGGCGCACCGTTCGCCCGTCTGCCTGCCGCCGCGCCATGCGCCTAGTCCTTGCCGATCCCCAGCCGCTGGTCCGTGCCGGCATCCGCCGTCTCTGCGAGACGCTGGCCGGCACCGAGGTGGTCGGCGAGACCGGCGACGGCCAGCAGCTGCTGGAACTGGTCGCGCGGCAGTCGCCGGACCTGGTGTTGCTGGAGCTGCAGCTGCCGAGCCTGAACGGCATCGACGCGATCCAGCAGATCCGCCGTCACTACCCGGCAACCTCGGCGATGGTGCTGTCGGCGCGTGCGGAAAGCTCGCAGGTGCGGGCGGCTCTGAAGGCCGGCGCGGTCGGCTACCTGTCCAAGCAGGGCGAGGCGATGGAACTGGAGCTGGCGCTGAAGGCCGCCGAGCGTCGGCAGATCTACCTGAGCCCCGGCATCGCCCACAGCGTGGTCGGTCCGCGCAAGTCGGCCCGCGCCGAAGACAGCGTGACCCTGCCGCGCCGCCAGCAGCAGGTGCTGAGCCTGATCGCGCGCGGCAAGTCGACCAAGGAAATCGCCAACCTGATGGGCATCAGCGCCAAGACCGTCGAAACCCACCGGGCGCGGATGATGGACGCGCTGGGCCTGTACGGCACCAACGCGCTGATGCGCTACGCGATCCGCACCGGCCTGGAAGGCGCTGAAGGCTGACGCTGCCGGCGTCGCCCGAATCGCCCCGAATCGCCCTGAACCGCCTTGGACCGGCGCGGCGAGGTCACTGCCGGCGCGGACTCCGAGTCTGTCCGAATCCTGAACATCGACCAGCGAGGGCAATTTCCGGACCAGTGGCAGACGCCCTGATCAGCTTTTGACGTTTGTCGGGATTCTGCTGACAAGCAGTCAGGAAAAAACGGATTGGGCAGACCTCCCCGTTCAACAAAGATGCTTCCACCAGATCAGGCGCAAGCCAGCGCACAGGGGAGCAGACATGAAAGCAACGACGCGGATGGGTGTGTCGCAGAACGTCGCACTGACGCCGCAACTGCTTCAATCCATTCGACTTCTCCAGCTGTCGGCGATCGAGCTGGAGCAGGAAGTCGAGTCCGCCCTGGAAGGCAATGTGCTGCTGGAGCGCGACGAATCGGCGCTCCCGACTTCGGCCGGCGCCGAAGCGCCGTCGCCGCAGCTGGCCGACCCCACGCCGCAGGCTGCGGACTCCACCGAAGCCCCGGTGTCCGGCTGCGACGAAGCGGCCATCGAGCGGGTCGATGCTGACTACGACTGGTCGAGCGCCGAAGCCTGGTCCGGCGGCGAGCCGGGCGAGGATGGCGAGCCGCTGGAAGCGCGCCGCTCCGCCGCTCCGATCGAGGACGCCCGGGTCGCCGCGCTCGAACAGCTGGAACTGGTGATCACCTCGCAGCGCGAATGGCAGCTGGCGGTGGCGATCATCGAAGTGGTCGACGACAACGGCTACCTGGAAATCTCGCTGGATGCCCTCCTCGGCCAGCTGCCGGCGGAGTGGCAGGTGTCGATGGCCGAACTCGAAGCGGCCCTGCGCACCGTGCAGAGTGTGGAGCCGACCGGCTTCGCGGCCCGCGATCTACGCGAATGCCTGCTGCTGCAGCTGGAAGCCGTGAAGGCCGGCACGCCGGGCAAGAACCTCGCGGAAACGCTGGTCGCCGAGCATCTGGAGCGCGTTGCCGCTCGCGATTTCGTCAACCTGCGCAGCGAACTGGGCGCCACCGAGGCGAAGCTGATCGCGGCGATGGAGCTGATCCGCACGCTCGATCCGAAGCCGGGCGCCTCGCGCATCGAGCCGGCCCAGGCCGTGGTGCCGGACCTGCTCGTCAGCGGCGTCGCCGGCGCCTGGAAGGTCGAGCTGAACCCGGTGAACCTGCCGAAGCTGCGCATCAACGGCCAGTACGAACGGATGATGAGCGCCAACGCCGCCAGCCACAAAGGCATGAAGGACCAGCTGCAGCAGGCGCGCTGGCTGGTGCGCGGCCTGGAAATGCGCCACGAGACCCTGCTCAAGACCGCCCGCGTGGTGTTCGAGCGGCAGCGCGAATTCCTGAAGCGCGGCGAGGAAGGCATGCTGCCGCTGACCCTGCGCGAAGTCGCCGATGCGATCGCCATGCACGAATCCACGGTCTGCCGCGTCACCTCCAGCAAGTTCGTCGCCACGCCCTGGGGCGTGTACCCGATGAAGGCGTTCTTCCCGAGCCAGATCCAGGGCACCGAGGCCGACACCTCGGGCATCGCGGTGCGGGCGATGATTCGCCGCATCGTCGACGGCGAGAAGGCCAGTGCGCCGCTCTGCGACGGCGCGATCGCCGCGATCCTGGCCCGCAACGGGGTGCGGATCGCCCGCCGGACGATCGCCAAGTACCGTGAAGCCATGAAAATTGCACCGGCCAAGGAACGCAAGCTCAACGCGGCGCGGGTTGCCGTCAGAATGGCAGGCTGAAGCCATCGTCGCCGCAAGGCGCATGCAGCCCGCCAGCGCGGGCCGGGGATACGAGGAAGATGAATACGGTTCGAACGCTCCTGGTTGATGACAACGAGGCCTTTCTGGTGCTGGCTCGCCACCTGCTGGCCTCGGTGCCGGAAATCAGCGTCGTCGGCCTCGGGCACGACGGCTATGACGCCGTCCGGCTGGCCGAGGAACTGCGGCCCGACCTGATCCTGATGGACCTGTCGATGCCCGGCATGGGCGGCCTGCAGGCGACCCGGCTGATCAAGGCCCAGGACGCGCCGCCGCGGATTCTGATCGCCAGCCATTACGACGACGCCGAGCACCGCGAGCACACCGCGCAGGCCGGCGCCGACGGCTTCATTTCCAAGCACGACTACGAGCACCGGATCGCCGAATACGTGCGCGCCAACATGTCGCATGGCGACGCCGACGCGGAGGGCAGCGCGCATGGCTGAGTCGCGTGTGCTGGTGATCGACGGCGACGACCAGAACGCCGCCTCGCTGGCGTCGATCCTGCAGTTCATCGATTTCATTCCGGTCTGCGTGCCGTCGGCCGCCGCGCTGAAGCTGGCCGAGCGCCGGCCGCAGGAATGGCTGGCCGTGATCATCGGCCAGGAAGCGGATGGCGCCGCGCTGAGCCGCTTCGTCGAATGGCTCAAGCGCGATCGCCACCATCCGCCGCTGCTGGTGTCGCCGAATCGCCAGGAAGCGCTGTGCGAGCAGTTCGGCCTCGATCGCAGCGCCTGCTTCGCGCTCGACCAGCCGGTGCGCTACGCGCAGCTGAACGACCTGCTGCGCCGCGCCGGCCTGGTGCGCATGGATCAGGAAGCGGCGGCGACCCGGCTGATCGGCCCGACCGGCAATTCCGCGCCGATCCGCAAGGTGCGGCGGATGATCGAGCAGGTCGCCGGCCATGACACCACCGTGCTGGTCACCGGCGAATCGGGCACCGGCAAGGAAGTGGTGGCCCGCGCCGTGCACGAGCAATCCAATCGCCGCGACAAGCCGTTCGTGGCGGTGAACTGCGGCGCCATTCCCAGCGAACTGCTGGAATCCGAGCTGTTCGGCCACGAGAAGGGCGCGTTCACCGGCGCGATCACCTCGCGCAAGGGCCGCTTCGAGATGGCCGATGGCGGCA
Source organism: Gammaproteobacteria bacterium (assembly GCA_026398815.1). Classification (GTDB taxonomy): domain Bacteria; phylum Pseudomonadota; class Gammaproteobacteria; order Nevskiales; family Nevskiaceae; genus Nevskia. The sequence goes on along the minus strand of JAPLSA010000017.1, from coordinate 609,695 downwards.
CGCTGTTCCTCGACGAGATCGGCGACATGACCTTGCCGATGCAGGTGAAGATCCTGCGCGTGCTGCAGGAGCGTACCTACGAGCGGGTCGGCTCCAATCGCAGCATGCGCTGCGAAGTGCGGATCATTGCCGCCACCCACCGCAACCTCGAGGACAACATCGTCAAGGGCAGCTTCCGCGAGGACCTGTTCTACCGGCTCAACGTGTTCCCGATCGAGATGCCGGCGCTGCGCGAACGGCTCGAAGACCTGCCGCTGCTGATCGATGACCTGATCGATGCGATGCGCCGCAACGGCCATGGCTCGGTGCGGCTGTCACCGGATGCGGTCCACGCGCTGCGCGCCTACCACTGGCCGGGCAATGTCCGCGAACTGTCGAACCTGATCGAGCGGCTGGCCGTGCTGCATCCGCACGCCGTGGTCGGCGTCGCCGAACTGCCGGCGCGCTACCGCCAGAACATCCCGATTCCGGCGCCGCTGCCGCAACCGCTGTCGGTACCGGCCGTGGCCGAGGAAGACCTGCAGCCGATCGTCGTCAACGGCCGCGCCAGCAGCAACGGCAGCATCGCCTCGTCGTCGGCCTCGCCGGCATCGGCCGGTGGCTTCACGGCGGTCTCCAGCCTGCCGCCGCTGGCTGCAGCGTCGACCGCGTATTTCCCGGCCGGCGCAGCCCAGCTGCCGCCGGATGGCGTGAACCTCAAGGACCACATCGAAACCATCGAACTGGCGCTGATCAAGCAGGCGCTGGTGCAGTCGTCCGGCGTCGTCGCCCATGCCGCCAAGCTGCTCAACACTCGGCGCACGACCCTGGTCGAAAAGCTGCGCAAGTACGGCCTGCAGCGCGACGACGGCAGCGATCCGGAAGCGGCGACGCTGTAAGGCCATCACGAAGGCCATCACGCGCCGCGCCCTTGTCGCCGCCGTCAGGCGGTGGCGAGGGCGTGGTGGGCTTGTTGATCAGGAGCGCGGCATGGGCCGCTGGAACTCGCCCGCCGGGTCGTCGACCAGCGTCGCAGCCGCCGTCAGCCGTTAGTCTCCGGTGACGTCCGCGAACCGGTTCGTAGGTAGTGCCTCAGTTTGAAATTCTGAACGCTCAGCCGGTCTGACCCCATGCCCCGAGCGACCATCAAAAGCTCCGGGGCACAAAGGCACAAAGGACAGCCGCCGCAAGGACACGAAGAAAAGCATTCTCTGTGTCCTTGCCTTTCACCTTCGTGCCTTTGTGCTCCGGGCTTTTTGATTGGGATTTTTCAAACTGAGACACCACCGGTTCGTGATACGCCGATTCGCGATCGCAGGGGCGGGCTTCAGCCGCGCTTGCCCTGCTTGTCGCGATACATCAGCTGGTCGGCTTCGGCGATCAGCTGTTCAAGGCTTTCCCGGCTGTCCGGCGGGCAGGGCCGCAGGCCGACGCTGAAGCCCAGCTGCGCTTCCAGGATCGGGTTGGCCGACAGTTCCTCGACGGCCCGCGCCAGTCGGCGACGAATCGCGTCGACCTCGGCGCCGGTGTCGGGCGCGAACACGGCGAACTCGTCGCCGCCCATTCGCGCCACGATGTCGGTGGAGCGAAACACCTTCCGCAACAGCATTGCCGCCAGCACGATGATGGCGTCGCCGGCGGCATGTCCCAGCCGGTCGTTGACGCTCTTCAGGCCGTCGAGATCGACAAAGGCCAGCACGCAGGAGGCGCCGCGCCGGCGGGCGCGGCTCAGTTCCGGCGCCGCCTGCAGATCGAAGCCGCGCCGGTTCAGCAGGCCGGTCAGCGGATCGCTGATCGACTGCCGGCGGATGTCCTCGTACTGGCGCGCGCGGTCGGTGTCGTCGCTGGCGATGCTGCCGATGTAGCGATGGCCGAGGCTGTCGTGAAACGGAAAGCGGGTGATCTGCCAGCAGCGGGCCGTGCCGTCGGCGTCCTGCACGATCTCGACGCTGCGCCGTGGCTCGTGACCGCCCAGGATGTCGAGATCCTGTACCCGTGCGCGGGCCGCATCGTCGTGACCGAACAGTTCGAAGTCGGTCTTGTCCAGCGTGTCGACCTCGTGCAGGCCGAACCGCTCGAACCAGTTGCGATTGGCCCACACCAGCCGGCCGCGCTCGTCCTTGAGCCAGGCGATGGTGTCGCTGCGATCCATGAAGGCGCGCAGCAGCAGGCTGTCGCGGCGAATCAGATCGGACTCGGCGATGCGGATCTCCGCGGCCGACAGCTCAAGCTGCAGACGTGCGTTGTCGGCTTCCAGCGCGGCCAGGCGCGCCGGGTCAGCGGTGACGGCCTGCGGGTGGTTGGCGTCGGCAGTCGGGTCTGGGGAAGGTCGGGTCGTCGGCATCGCGGGAACCAGGTCTGCAACGGAATTGGCCGCAGTCTGCGCGATCGACTTCGTCCCCCGTTAGCGGCAAGCCGTCTTTCACGACGGCCGGCAGCGATCCGCTGAAGCACGGCAGGCGTGGCTTTGGCGTGACGTAAATCCGTCGCCGAAGTGGCGTCCGAATGGGGGTTTCGGGCTGGATTTCGCGTGTTTTCGCATGGAACAGGTCTTGCTCCCCGGCATGCAAACCCAGCCGGACCCGGTCATGAACTCCATCGACGTCAACCGCGTGCTGTCGCAGATCCGCACGTTGCAGGCCCAGGCCGGCAACCGTCCGGCGAGCGCGGCAGTAGCCGGTGCTCCAGCGGCCGAAGGCGCTGCCGAGAACGGCTTCGGCGGCCTGCTGAAGAACGCGGTCGATTCGGTCGCCAAGGCCCAGAACACGGCTGGCGACCTGCAGAAGAAGTTCGAGCTGGGCGACCCGAACACCGACCTGGCCAGCGTGATGCTGGCGACCTCGAAGTCGCAGGTGTCGTTCAAGGCGATGGTCGAAGTCCGCAACCGGATGGTGTCCGCGTACCAGGACATCATGAACATGCCGCTGTGATCTGAAGATCCCTTACGACCATGGCTGAAATCGCAGTTCCGGCGGGATTGGCGTCCCGCAAGCTCCAGGACCTTCCGGGCGTTCGCCAGCTGGTCGCGATCGCCGGTGTGGCGCTGGCGATCGCCGCCGGCATCACGCTGTTCTTCTGGGCCCAGAAGCCGAACCTGGCGCCGCTCTATCCGAACCTCGGCGAGAAGGATTCCGCCGAAGTCGCCGATGCGCTGCGCGCCGCCGGCATCGAATTCAAGCTCGACGGCGCCACCGGCAGCGTCAACGTGCCGGCCGACAAGATCCACGAAGCGCGCCTGCGGCTGGCTTCGCAGGGCCTGCCGAAGGGCTCGTCGCTGGGCATGGAGATGATCCGCGAGGAGCAGGGCTTCGGCACCAGCCAGTTCATCGAGACCGCGCGCTATCAATTGGCGCTGGAAACCGAGCTGTCGCGCACCATCGGCAGCCTGATGGCGGTCAAGGGCGCGCGCGTTCATCTGGCGCTGCCGAAGCCGTCGGCGTTCGCCCGCAACCGCGATCAGGCCAGTGCCTCGGTGCTGCTGGAACTGCATCCGGGCCGGCAGCTGGAAGCCGGGCAGGTGGCGTCGATCGTCCACATGGTGGCTTCCAGCGTGCCGAACCTGCTGCCGTCGGCGGTCACCGTGATCGACCAGTACGGTCACCTGCTGACCAAGGACGGCGCCGACAGCGATGCCGATGCTTCCGCCGAGCAGTTCGCCTTCACGCGTCGCGTGGAGGCCGACTACGTGCGCCGCATCGAACAGCTGCTGGCGCCGATGATGGGCGCCGGCCGGGTCAGCGCCCAGGTCTCGGCCGATCTCGACTTCAGCGTCACCGAGGAAGCCCGCGAGGCCTACAACCCCAATCCGCAGGCGATCCGCAGCGAGCAGACCAGCGAGGAAGCCAACCGCAACGGCAGCGGCACCCCGCCGCAGGGCGTGCCGGGCGCCACCTCCAACCAGCCGCCGAGCCCGGCCCAGGCCGTGCCGCTGAATACCGTCAATGGCCAGCCGGTGGCCGGCAGCAGCGCGAGCGCCAATGCCACGACGCCGCCGACCAGCGAATCGCGCAGCGCCACCCGCAACTTCGAGCTGGACAAGACCGTCAGCCATACCCGGCGCGCGCCGGGCAGCGTCCGGCGGCTGTCGATCGCGGTGCTGGTCGACAACCTGCCGAAGGCCAACGACAAGGGCGTGATGGTGCCGACCGCGCTGAACGCCGATGAGCTGGCCAAGGTGCAGGCGCTGGTGCGCGAGGCGGTCGGCTTCGACGAGAAGCGTGGCGACACCGTGACCGTGCAGAACGCGCCGTTCATGCCGGCCGATGCGCTGGCGGAGATCGCGCCGCTGCCGATCTGGCAGCAGCCGGAAATGCGCGACTACGCGCGTCAGGGACTTGGCGCGCTGGTGGTGCTGCTGATCGCGCTGCTGGTGGTGCGGCCGATGCTGAAGAGCCTGATGTCGCCGCCCGCCGCGCCGCAGACCGTCGACGCGGTGCTGGAAACCATAGCCGAGCGGCGCGCGGTCGCCGCTGCCGGCGGCAACAACGCCCTGACCGGCGAGGTTGCCGAAGACCGCCTGAGCCTGGGCATAAGTCCTGCACCGGAGGTGCCGAAGGTCTACGAGCAGAAGCTGGAAGTGGCCCGCGCCGCCGTCGCCCAGGACCCCAAGCGCGTCGCCCAGCTGGTCAAGAACTGGATCGGGAGTGAAGGATGAGTGCCGTCGCCAAGCAGGACATTGCGGGACCCGAGCGCGCGGCGATCCTGCTGATGTCGCTCGGCGAGGCCGAGGCCGCCGAAGTGCTCAAGCACATGGGCGCGAAGGACGTGCAGAAGGTCGGCCAGGCGATGGCCACCTTGACCAACGTGTCGCGCGAGCGCGCCACCGAAGTGCTGGAAAGCTTCGTCACCGAACTCGACACCCAGACCAGCCTCGGCGTCGGCGCCGATGACTACGTGCGCCGCGTGCTGGTCGGCGCACTCGGCGAGGACAAGGCCAACGGCCTGATCGATCGCATTCTGCTGGGCCGCAATTCCAAGGGCCTGGAAGCGCTGAAGTGGATGGAAACCCGCGCCGTCGCCGACCTGGTCCGCAACGAGCACCCGCAGATCGTCGCCATCGTGCTGGCCTATCTCGATCCCGACCAGGCGGCGGAAGTCGTCCAGCTGCTGCCGGAGCGGATGCGCACCGACGTGCTGATGCGCATCGCCAAGCTCGACGGCATCCAGCCGGCGGCGCTGAAGGAACTCGACGAGATCATGGAGCGCCAGTTCTCCGGCGGCTCCAACCTGAAGTCGTCGAGCGTCGGCGGCGTCAAGGTGGCGGCCAGCATCCTCAACCTGATGGATTCGGCGATCGAGTCGGCGATCACTTCCAGCATCGCGGCGGCCGACGAAGACTTGGGCCAGCGCATCCAGGACCTGATGTTCGTGTTCGACAACCTGGCCGATGTCGACGATCGCGGCATCCAGACGCTGCTGCGCGAGATCCAGACCGACCAGCTGGGCCTGGCGCTGAAGGGCGCCGATCCGAAGATCCGCGACAAGTTCCTGAAGAACATGTCCAAACGCGCCGCCGACATGATGGTCGAGGACATGGAAGCCAAGGGCCCGGTGCGGCTGGCCGATGTCGAGGCCGCGCAGAAGGAGATCCTGGCCACCGCCCGCCGGCTCGGCGAATCCGGCGAAATCATGCTCGGCGGCAAGGGAGAGTCCTTTGTCTAAGCTGCGGCGGATGGATCATTCCGAGCCGGCAGTGGGCGCGTTCGGCGTTTCCGTTGCCGGTTCCGTGCACTGGATTCCGGCTTTCGCCGGAATGACGGCGTCGACGGGAGTCCGCTGATGGCCGAAGCCGCCTACTGGTCCGCCGAAAGCCTCGGCACCGTGCAGCGCTGGGATCTGCCGGATTTCTCGCCGCCGCCGGTGGTCGAGCCGGTGCTGCCGCCGCACACCGCCGAACACTTCGACGAACTCGAACGCACCGCCTACGAAGACGGCTATGCCCGTGGCCATGCCGAAGGCCACGCCCAGGGTTACGGCGATGGCGCCGCCCGGGTGCGCGAGCAGGCCGCCGCGCTGCGGACGCTGTTCGATCACGCCGGCGCGCCGCTGAAGGCGCTCGACGCCGAGGTCGAACGGGCGCTGGTGGCGCTGGCGCTGGAAGTCGGCCGCCGGCTGGCCCAGGCCACGTTGCTGCAATCGCCGGAGGCGGTCGCCGGCGTGATCCGCGAATCGCTCGGCGCGCTGGCGCAGCCGGCCCGCGATGCCCGCATCCACCTGCATCCGGCCGATGTCGAGCTGGTGCGCGAAACGCTGGAACTGCCGGACGACTACGCCGGCTGGCGGCTGGTGGCGGACAAGGACCTGATGCGCGGCGACTGCCTGATCGCCACCGATTCGGCGCGCGTCGACGCCCGGCTCGACAGCCGCGAAGCCGCCATCGCCCAGGCGCTGCTTGGAGATCGCCGGTGAGCCTTGCCGCCGCCCGCGACGCCCGCCTGGTGCGCACGCTCGGCGCCGCCGCCGACCGCGTCGCCAACACCCGTAGCGTGATCGTCGAAGGCGTGCTCAAGCGCGTCGTCGGCCTGACCCTGGAAGCGGTTGGCCTGCAATCGCAGATCGGCAGCCGCTGCCGCGTGGTCAACGCCGATGGCGGCATGCTGGAAGCCGAAGTGGTCGGCTTCAGCGGCGATCGCACCTATCTGATGCCGACCGGCGAAATGGCTGGCCTCAAGCCCAATGCCCGGGTGATTCCGATGCAGCGGATGCCACGGGTGCCGGTCGGCGACGGCCTGCTCGGCCGGGTGCTCGATTCCGAAGGCGAACCGCTCGATGGTCTCGGCCATCTGCTCTGCGAGCGCCGGCCGGCAAGCCACACGCCGATCAACCCGCTGGCGCGGGCGCCGATCAAGGAGCCGCTGGATGTCGGCGTGCGCGCGATCAACGCGCTGCTGACCGTTGGCCGCGGCCAGCGGCTCGGCCTGTTCGCCGGCACCGGTGTGGGCAAGTCGACCCTGCTCGGCATGATGACCCGCTTCACGGCCGCCGATGTGATCGTCGTCGGCCTGGTCGGCGAACGCGGCCGGGAAGTGCGCGATTTCATCGACAACGCGCTCGGCCCCGAAGCGCTGAAGCGCGCCGTGGTGGTCGCCACCCCGGCGGATCGCTCGCCGCTGGCCCGGGTGCGCGGCGCCTGGCTGGCGACGCAGATCGCCGAAGCCTTCCGCGACCAGGGCAAGAACGTGCTGCTGCTGATGGATTCGCTGTCCCGCTACGCGCAGGCGCTGCGCGAGATCGGGCTGGCGGTCGGCGAACCGCCAGCCACCCGCGGCTATCCGCCGAGCGTGTTCGCGCAGTTGCCGAAGCTGGTCGAACGGGCCGGCAACGGCCTGCCGGGCGGCGGCTCGATCACCGCGTTCTACACCGTGCTGGCGGAAGGCGATGACCAGAACGATCCGATCGCCGATGCCGCGCGCGGCATCCTCGACGGCCATTTCGTGCTGTCGCGGGCGATCGCCGATGCCGGCATCTACCCGGCGATCGACATCGAGCAGTCGATCTCGCGCGTCGCCCACGAGATCACGGCGCCGGAGCACCAGCGGCGCGCGCGCGCCTTCAAGCAGACGGTGTCCAGCTACCAGCGCAACCGCGACCTGATCAACATCGGCGCCTACAAGGCCGGTTCCGATCCCAAGGTCGACCAGGCGCTGGCGATGTGGCCGACGCTCGAAGCCTTCCTGCGCCAGGACGTGCGCGAGCCGGCGCTGTTCCCGGCCAGCCGCGATGCGCTGGCCGCCCTGTTCCCGTAAACCCCGAACCTGCCGATGAGCCTGTCCAAGAGCCGTCTCGAACTGCTGCACCGCGTGGCCGAACGCAACGAGCAGCAGGCGCTGGCCGCGCTGCGGGCCGCCGAAGCCCGGCAGGCCGAAGCCGCATCGCTGCAGGACGAACTGCGCCGCTATCTCGACGATTACCAGGCGCGGCCGGTCGGCGTGCCGAACCCGCTGCTGCTGGACAACCAGCGGCAGTTCCTGGTCAAGCTCGATACCGCGCTGCGCGCGCAGGCGACGGCGGTCGACACCGCCAGCCAGCGGGTGGTGGTGGCGCGCGAAGCCTGGCTGGCGACGCGCCGCGAGCTGCGCATCAGCCTGCTGCTGCAGGAGCAGGGCGCGGCCGAGGATCGGCGGCTGGCCGATCGCCGCAGCCAGAAGGAAACCGACGAATTCGCGCTGAACCGCCACCTGGCCCACGGAGCCCCGCAGCCATGACCGCCGCCGCCGTTGCCGCCATCGCCCCGGGCAGCGCCCGCGACCTCCGCCGCTGCAAGGCCGGCGACGCGGCCGATACCGACAGCGCCCCGTTCGCCAGTCTGCTCGGCAGCGAGCCGGCCGGCGCTGCGCCCGCCAAGTCACCGGAGAAGTCCGCCGCCAAGGACGAGCCCGAAGACCCCGAGGCCCGCGATGCCACCGACCGGACCGACGGCGCTGCGGCGCTGCCGGCCTGGCTGCTGGCGCTGCGCGAGCCACCGCCGCCTGCCACCGCCGGCGATCCGCTCACGGCCGACGGCACGACCAAGGATGGCGGCCTGCTGTCCGGCGCTGTGGCCGGTTCGGGCTTCGGTTCGGGTCTGGGTGCGGGTATGAGCCTCGACGAGCTGCGGGCGCTGAAAGGCGCGCCGGGCACGACGCCGCCGACCCAGACTCCGCCGCTGCCGACGGTCGCCGAAGCCGGTGCGGCAGCGGCCGCCGATACGCCGATCGGCGACGGCGCGTTCGCCCTGCCATCGACGGTGGCGACCGGGGCGACGGCAGACCTGAGCCTCGACGCCCAGCAGAGCGCGGCGCTGGACGCTGCGCTGGCCCGGGTCGATGCCGGCAGCGCCGCCACCAGTCTGCCGGCGGCAGCGGCGGGTGACCGCGCGGCGTCGCCGGCGCTGGTCAGTGCGCCGGCCACCACCGATCCGGCGGCGGGCACCCCGAACAACCCGCTGGGCGGCGGTCTCGCCAATGCCGTCGATGCCTTCGGCGAGCCGCTGTCGCTGCAGGGTCAGGATGCGGCGCTGCGGCTGGGCGAGCGGCTGCGCTGGCTGCGCGATTCCGGCGTGCAGGAAGCCCGGCTGCAGCTGCATCCGCGCGAGCTGGGCAGCGTCGACATCCGCATCCGCATCGAAGGGCAGGGCGCGTCGGTGTGGTTCGGTGCCGATCACCCCGGCGCCCGCGCGGCGCTGGAAGCCAGCCTGCCGCAGCTGCGCGACCGGCTGGCCGGCGAAGGCCTGCAACTGGCCCAGGCCTCGGTCGGCAGCCAGACGCCCGATCCCGGCGCCGGGCAGCCGCAGGGCGAGCGCGGCCGGTCGGCGCCGTGGGCCGGCTTCGGCAACGGTGGCGACGACGCGGCCGCCGCTCGGTCATCGGCAGGATCGCAGCCGGCAGTGCCGGGCCTTGCCCAGCGCCTCGGGCGCGGCCTGATCGACCGCTACGCCTGAGCGCTGACCACGGCGTCCGTCGCGGTGGCGCGCCGCAGATTTGACGCGCGGCCCGCCCCGGCGCAGCGAGAACAGGTCTTGCACCCCGCCTGGTGACAGGGGCGGACCACGGTCCATCCCGCCGATCCGGAGGGCCGATGCCGAAGTCGATTTCCCAGTTCCTGAGCCAGCTGCGCGGCCTCGCGGGCGGCCGTGGCATGGCCGCCGGCATGGGCGCGCCGCTGATGCTGATGATCATCCTGGCGATGATCGTGGTGCCGCTGGCGCCGGTGGTGCTGGACCTGCTGTTCACCTTCAACATCGCGCTGGCCATCGTCATCCTGATGGCCGTGGTCTACGTGATGCGGCCGCTGGAATTCAGCGCCTTTCCGACCGTGCTGCTGCTGGTCACCTTGCTGCGGCTGGCGCTGAACGTGGCGTCCACCCGCGTGGTGCTGCTGCACGGCCATCAAGGCGGCGCGGCGGCCGGCCACGTGATCGAGGCCTTCGGCAACTTCGTGATCGGCGGCAACTACGCGATCGGCTTCATCGTCTTCGTGATCCTGACCCTGATCAATTTCATGGTCGTCACCAAGGGTGCCGAGCGCGTTTCGGAAGTGTCCGCCCGCTTCGTGCTCGACGCGCTGCCCGGCAAGCAGATGGCGATCGACGCCGATCTCAATGCCGGATTGTTGACGCGCGAGGAAGCCAAGCACCGCCGCGAGGAAGTGCGCGAGGAAGCCGACTTCTACGGCTCGATGGACGGCGCCTCGAAGTTCATTCGCGGCGACGCCATCGCCGGCATCCTGATCCTGTTCATCAACATCGTCGGCGGCCTGTTCATCGGCATGCTGAGCCACGGCCTGCCGTTCGCGGCGGCGCTGAAGAACTACACCCTGCTGACCATTGGCGACGGCCTGGTCGCGCAGATTCCGTCGCTGCTGATGTCGACCTCGGTGGCGATCCTGGTCACCCGCATGTCGAAGTCCGGGCAGATGGGCACCCAGGTAATGACCCAGGTGTTCGCCGAGCCGAAGGTGCTCGGCGTCACCGCCGGCGTCATGGGCCTGATCGGCATCATCCCGGGCATGCCGAACCTGGTGTTCCTGAGCCTCGCCTGCATCTGCGGCGGGGTGGCCTGGATGGCTGCGCAGCGGGCCAAGAAAAAGGCCGCGAGCGCTGCCAATCCACCACCGGCTGCTGCCAGCGCCCCGGCCGAATTGGGCTGGGACGACGTCACCCAGGACGATCCGCTGGGCCTGGAAGTGGGCTACCGGCTGGTGCCGCTGGTCGACGCCAAGCAGGGCGGCGAGCTGATGGCGCGGATCAAGGGCGTGCGCAAGAAGCTGACCCAGGAGCTGGGCTTCCTGATCCAGCCGGTGCACATCCGCGACAACCTCGAACTGCAGCCGTCGAGCTACCGCATCACCCTGCACGGCGTGCCGATCGGCTCCGGGCAGGTCTATCCGGACCGCGACATGGCGCTCAATCCGGGCCGGGTGTTCGGCACCGTCGAAGGCATCCATGCCAAGGACCCGACCTTCGGCCTGGATGCCGTCTGGATCGAGCGCGGCGCCCGCGACCACGCCCAGACGCTGGGCTACACGGTGGTCGATCCGGCCACCGTGATCGCCACCCACCTGTCGCAGATCGTCAAGGACCACGCCCACGAGCTGCTCGGCTTCGATGAGGCGCAGGCGCTGCTCAACGCGCTCGGCAAGAGCGCGCCGAAGCTCGTCGAAGACCTGGTGCCGAAGAGCCTGAGCCTGGCCGTGTTCGTGCGCGTGCTGCAGACGCTGCTGGCCGAGCGCGTCGGGCTCAAGAACCTGCGCGGCATCGCCGAGGCGCTGGCGGAAGCGGCTCCGCGCAGTCAGGAACCCGTCGTGCTGGCGGCGGCGGTGCGGGTCGCGCTATCTCGGCAGATTGTTCAGGAAATCAATGGCATGGAGCCGGAGTTGCCGGTGCTGACCCTGGCGCCTCAGCTGGAACGCGTCCTGCAGGACAGCGTGCAGGGAGGTGGTGCCGTGCTGGAACCGGGACTCGCGGAACGGATGCATCAGTCGCTGACCGAACAGGTCCGGCGGCAGGCCCAGTCCGGGCAGCCGGCGGTGCTGCTGGTGGCCGCCAACCTGCGGCCCTGGCTCGCCAAGTTCACCCGCCAGTCGCTGCCGGACCTCCACGTGCTGGCTTACAACGAAGTGCCGGACAGCAAGCAGATTCGCCTGATCGGTGCGGTGTCCTGAACACCCGCCCCGACGCTTTCGACGGAGTCGACGCAACATGAAGATCAAGCGGTTCATCGGCAGGAACATGCGGGAAGCGATCCGCATGGTGCGCGAGGAACAGGGGCCGGATTCGGTGATCCTGTCGAATCGCCGCGTGCCCGGCGGCATCGAGGTGGTGGCGGCCGTCGACTACGACGAGGCGCTGATGCAGGCCAGCCTGCGCCGCCCGGCTGAGCCGGCAGCGGCAGCCGCGCCGCAGCCGGAACCGGAAGCTGAGCGGCTGCCGCCGAGGCCGCCGGTGGCGCCGCATCCGCTGGCCCATCCACCGGTCGATCGTCTGCTGGCCGAGTTCGGCGAGCCGGACGCGGTACCGCAGAGCCCGTCGCGGCCATCGGCCGCCGCCGGCAACCAGGCGGCCAGCCTGGTCCACGCGGTGTCCGGTGCCCATGCGATGGCGGCCGCGCCATCGGGCGAATTCCTCGAACTGCAGCGGACCATGAGCCAGGAACTGGGCGGCATGCGCCGGATGATCGAGGAACAGCTCGCCGGGCTGGCCTGGAACGAGCTGCGCCGCAACCGCCCGCAGCGCTATGCGGTGCTGAAGACCCTGACCGATCTCGGCCTCGATGCGCCGCTGGCGCGCGAGATCGCCGATGCGCTGCCCGACGCCACCAGCGACGAGCGCGCCCGTTTCCTGCCGCTGGGCCTGCTGGCCCGGCGCATCCCGGTGGCGCGCGAAGACCTGATCCTGGAAGGCGGCGTGATCGCCCTGGTCGGTCCGACCGGCGTCGGCAAGACCACCACGATCGCCAAGCTTGCCGCCCGCTACGCCGAACGCCACGGCCTGCGCGACATCGCGCTGGTGGCGATGGACCACTACCGGATCGGCGCCGCCGAACAGCTCTACACCTACGGCCGCCTGCTCGGCGTGCCGGTCTACACGGCCACGCCGCAGCAGAGCCTGCGCGACGTGCTGACCCGCCTCGGCGACCGCCGGCTGGTGCTGATCGACACCGTCGGCATGAGCCCGCGCGACCACAACCTTCAGCAGCAGATCGAGATGCTGGCGGCGGCCAATTCGCGGCTGAAGTTCTGGCTGACGATGTCGGCGACCAGCCAGTCGCACGACCAGGACGAGGTGATCCGCCGCTTCAGCGGCGCCACCGGCGACGGCGGCGACAGCCGGCTGGCCGCCTGCGTGATCTCCAAGCTCGACGAAACCACGCGGATCGGCGGCGCGCTGAGTGCCGCGATCCGCCACCGCCTGCCGCTGGCCTATGTCACCGATGGCCAGCGGGTACCCGAAGACCTCCAGATTGCCCGCGCCGATGGCCTCGTGATCCGCGCCCAGCAGCTGGCCCGCAACGCCCCGATGGAACTGGACGACGACACCATGGCCCTGCGCTTTGCACCCCGTCTCGATGCGGCAACCGCCACCGGAGTCCAGGTCCATGGCTAAGGTCCAGAACCCGGTGCTCGACCAGGCCGACGGCCTGCGCCGCCTGAAGCCGCCATCGCCGGTCCGCGTGATCGCGGTGACCAGCGGCAAGGGCGGCGTCGGCAAGACCAATGTCTCGGTGAACCTCGCCGTGGCGATGGCCGGCAACGGCAAGCAGGTGATGCTGCTCGACGGCGATCTGGGCCTGGCCAACATCGACGTGATGCTGGGCCTGCAGCCGAGCTACAACCTGGCGCACGTGCTGGAAGGCAAGTGCCGCCTCGAAGACACGCTGATGTTCGGCCCGAACGGCGTGATGATCGTGCCGGCGTCCAGCGGCAAGCGGCACATGGCCGAGCTGTCGCAGGTCGAGCACGCCGGGCTGGTGCAGGCGTTCTCGGAACTGAGCCGGCCGCTCGACGTGCTGATCATCGACACCGCCGCCGGCATCGCCGATTCGGTGATCACCTTCAGCCAGGCTTCGCAGGAAATCATCGTCGTGGTCACCGGCGATCCGACCTCGCTGACCGACGCCTATGCGCTGATCAAGGTGCTGAACCGCGATCACGGCATCAGCCGCGTGCAGGTGCTGGCCAACATGGTCCGCGACGCCGGCGAGGCGCAGAGCGTCTACGAAAGCCTGCGCCGCGTCGCCGAGCGTTTCCTCGACATCACCTTGAGCTTCGTCGGCGGCATCCCGCATGACGAATGGCTGAAGCGGGCCGTGCGCCGCCAGCGCGCGGTGGTCGAGGCCTACCCGAACTGCCCGGCCTCGGAAGCCTTCCGCCAGCTGGCCCGCAAGGCCGACAGCTGGGGCATGCCGACGGGCGCTCGCGGCAATCTCGAATTCTTCGTCGAGCGGCTGGTCAATGCGCCGGTATCGCCGCTGCCGGCCGCGCTGCTCAACGGCCCATCGATGGCCGGGGCGGTGCTGTCATGACCGCGATGCCGCCGGTGAAGGCCTATGCCCGCACCGTGGCCGCCGCCGACGAGGCGCGGCTGGTGCGCGAGCACCTGGAGCTGGTCAAGCGCATCGCCTGGCATCTGGCGGCGCGGCTGCCGGCATCGGTGGATGTCGACGACCTGGTGCAGGCCGGCGTCATCGGCCTGATCGAGGCGGCGCGCCACTACTGCGGCGATCGCGGCGCCAGCTTCGAGACCTACGCCGGCATCCGCATTCGCGGCGCGATGGTCGACGAGCTGCGCCGGGGCGACTGGGCGCCGCGTTCGGTGCACCGGCGGATGCGCGATGTCTCGAGCGCGATCCGCGCCATCGAACAGGATTCCGGCCGCGAGGCCCGCGATGCCGAGATCGCCGAGAAGATCGGCGCTTCCTTGAGCGAGTACCACGAGATCGTCCGCGACGCGACCCAGTGCCAGGTGCTGTCGATGCACGCCGCCGGCCGCGACGACGACGAGGACCGCGATTTCGAGGTCGCCGATCCCGGCGCCACGCCGTACGACGAGATCGAGCGCGCCGCCTTCATGACCGCGCTGACCGTCGCCATCGGCGAACTGCCGGAGCGCGAAAAGCTGGTCATGAGCCTGTACTACGACGACGAGCTGAACCTGCGCGAGATCGGCGAGGTGCTGGACGTCACCGAATCGCGGGTCTGCCAGCTGCACGGCCAGGCGCTGCTGCGCCTGCGTGCCCGCCTCGCCGAATGGCGCGATGCCCGCGATGGCAAAGCTCCGACCCCGCGCAACGAAACCCGCGCGCGCAAGCCGCGCGCCACCGCTGCAACCGCCCTTTCAACCGCCGCCTGACTCCGCGAGCCCCGAACGATGGACAAGAACCTCCGCATTTTGATCGTCGATGACTTCTCGACCATGCGCCGCATCGTCAAGAACCTGCTCGGCGACCTTGGCTTCACCAACACTGCCGAAGCCGACGACGGCAAGACCGCCTGGCCGATGCTGCAGGCCGGCGGCTTCGACTTCGTGGTCACCGACTGGAACATGCCGGGCATGACCGGCATCGACCTGCTGAAGGCGATCCGAGGCGACGACAAGCTGAAGGGCCTGCCGGTGCTGATGGTCACCGCCGAAGCGCAGCGCGACCAGATCATCGAAGCCGCCAAGGCCGGCGTGAACGGCTACATCATCAAGCCGTTCACCGCAGTCACGCTGAAGGAAAAGCTCGACAAGATCTTCCAGCGCTTCGAGGCGGCGGCGTAATGGCCGCCGTGGTGGTCAACATCAACGCGCGCTCGGCCGAGCGCGAAGCCGCGCCGTCGATTCCCGATCGCGCCGAGTACGTCAATCGCCTGCGCGAGATCCTGTCGGCGCTGGAGGCCGACGACCAGGCGCTGTTCGAATCGCGGCTGAACCAGCTGATGCGGCTGCGCGAGGACGGCCTGTTCGTCAATCTGGCGAAGCTGACCCGCGAACTGCACCAGGCGGTCAAGGATCTGAATTTCGACGAACGCCTGCAGGAGCTGGCCGGCAGCGAGATTCCCGATGCCTGCGTGCGGCTCGACTACGTGGTCAAGATGGGCGAGGACGCGGCCCACAAGACGCTGGATGTCTGCGACGACAGCCGCGCGCTGGTCGATCGCCTGAACGGCTGCATCGGCACGCTGGACACGCTGCGCGAGCGGCTGCCGACGGTCGCGCCGCTGCCGATCAAGGGGCTGACCCTGGCCAACGACATCGAGCGCGTCGAACAGACGATGCGCGAGATCGGCGGCCAGCTGCGCAGCAACTTCTCGACCATCGCCCAGGCCCAGGAATACCAGGACCTGTCGGGCCAGGTGATCCGCCGGGTGATCGCGCTGGTGCACAACATCGAAGGCGCGCTGATCAAGCTGCTGATGGCGACCAACGAAGGCGTGCGCGGCCCGTCGGCGGCCAGCGCGGTGACCGCCGGCGAACTGGCCGGGCCAACGGTGCCGGGGCTCGGCAGCGGCGGCCAGAGCCAGCAGGACGCCGACAGCCTGCTCGCCGAACTGGGCTTCTGAGCCACGCCGCTTCCCGAACTTCCATCCGAGCACGCCATGAGCGCCAGTAACAACGGGATCGATGACGATATCCGGGCCGATTTCCTGACCGAGGCCGGCGAGCTGCTGGACCGACTCGGCGAGCAGCTGGTCGAGCTGGAACGCAATCCTCAGGACCGCGAGCTGCTCAACGCCGTGTTCCGCGCCTTTCACACCGTCAAGGGCGGCGCCGGCTTCCTGGCGCTGACCCACATGGTCGAGCTGTGCCACATCGCCGAGGAAGTGTTCGGCGTGGTGCGCGCCGGTGGCCGGCCGATGACGCCGGAGCTGATGGACGCGACCATGCAGTCGCTCGACCAGCTGGTCTCGATGATGGCCGAGGTGGCCGCCGGTCACGATCCATCGCCGGCCCCGGCCGCGCTGCTGGCGGCGCTGAAGGCCCAGACCTCGGCGCCGCCGGCCTCAGCCGCCGCCGTCGCGCCGTCGCCGGCCGAGGTCGCGCCCGCTGCCAAGCCGAAAGCGAAGCGGGTCCGCAAGCCGAAAGCAGCTGCGGCAAGCGGTGGCGATCTGATCGGCGAGGACGAATTCGAGGCCTTGCTCGACCAGCTGCACGGCGGCAAGCCGCCTGGCGTCGATACGCTCGCCACGCCTGCCAAGCCGGCCGCCGAAATGAGTCTGGAGGACGAGTTCGAGAAGCTGCTCGACCAGCTGCATGGCGGTGCCGCGCCGGGCGTGACGACGCCCGCGCCGCCACCTGCCGCGCAGGCGAATCCGGTGCGCGAACCAGTGCTGCCGGCCGTGCCTGCCGCCGCTGCGCCGGCAGCGGAAACCACGGTGCGGGTCGATACCGTGCGCCTCGACCAGATGATGAATCTGGTCGGCGAGCTGGTGCTGGTGCGCAACCGCCTGAAGACCTTGCGCGCCCGCAACGCCACGCCCGAGGCCTATGCCAAGAGCGTCGGCGAGCTGGACCACATCACCCGCAGCCTGCAGGCGGCGGTGATGAAGATCCGCATGCAGCCGATCAGGAAGGTGTTTTCCAAGTTCCCGAAGCTGGCTCGCGATGTCGCCCGTGGCCTGGGCAAGCAGGTCGATGTCGAGCTGATCGGCGAAGACACCGATCTCGACAAGAACCTGGTCGAGGCGCTGGCCGATCCGCTGGTGCACATGGTGCGCAACTCGGTCGACCACGGCATCGAGCTGCCGCAGGTGCGCGCCGCCGCAGGCAAGCCGGCGACCGGCAAGCTGCTGCTGGCCGCCGAGCAGCAGGGCGACCACATCCTGATTTCGGTGCGCGACGACGGCGCCGGCATCGATCCCGAGAAGCTGCGCCGCAAGGTCGTCGAGAAGGGGCTGATGGACCCTTCGCAGGCCGCCAAGCTGACCAGCGACGAATGCCTGCAGCTGGTGTTCATGGCCGGCTTCTCGACCAAGGAACAGGTGTCCGACCTGTCCGGGCGCGGCGTCGGCATGGATGTCGTGAAATCCAAGATCACCGGCCTCAACGGCAGCGTGGTGATCGAGTCGAAGATCGGCCAGGGCTCCTGCGTGAAGCTGCGCGTGCCGCTGACCCTGGCGATCCTGCCGGCGCTGATGGTGTCGGTCGGCAACCGCCTGCTGGCGCTGCCGCTGGCCGATGTCTTCGACGTCTTCGCGCTCGACGAAACCCGGCTGCGCCGGCTCGACCACTGGCAGGCGCTGCTGTACCGCAATTCGACCCTGCGGCTGGTCGACCTGCAGGCCTGGAGCGGCGCCGGCCAGCCGCCGGCCGGCGAACACGGCGATGCGCCGCGCCATGTGGTGGTGGCGCAGGCGTACGGCGAACGCTACGGCTTCATCGTCCATTCGGTGAAGGCGCGCGAGGAAGTGGTGATCAAGCCGCTGGGCCTCGGTCTGCGCGGCCTCGCCGGGCTGGCCGGCGCCACGGTGACCGGCGAGGGCCGGGTGGCGCTGATCGTCGACTTCCCGGGCCTGGTGCGGGCCTGGTCGTCCGGCCTACACGGCATCGCGCTGTACTGACCCGCGCCCGGCGCTGACCCATGGATCTGCTGAGCATCATCGGCTTCGTGCTGGCGGCGGTCGCGATCGTCGGCGGCTCGATCCTGAAAGGCTCCGGCGTCGCCGCGCTGTGGGGGCCGGCGGCGTTCGTGATCGTCATCGTCGGCACGCTGGCGGCGATTACCCTGCACACGCCGATGGCGACCTTCAAGCGCGGCATGCAGATGGCCCGCTGGGTGTTCCGGCCGCCGCACGAGGACGGCCGGGCGCTGATCGCCCGGATCGTCGAATGGAGCAACAGCGCCCGCAAGCAGGGCCTGCTGGCGCTGGAAGGCGCGGTCGATGCCGAGACCGATCCGTTCATCCGCAAGGGCCTGCAGATGCTGGTCGACGGTGCCGAGCCCGACGTCATCCGCACGACGCTGGAAGTGCAGGTGTCGACCCGCGAACACTTCGACCTGGCCGGCGCCAAGGTCTGGGAAAGCATGGGCGTGTATGCGCCGACGCTCGGCATCATCGGCGCGGTGATGGGCCTGATGGCGGTGATGCAGAACCTGGCCGATCCCTCGAAGCTCGGCCACGGCATTTCGGCGGCCTTCGTCGCCACCATCTACGGCATCGCCAGCGCCAACCTGTTCTTCCTGCCGATCGCCTCCAAGCTCAAGGCCGCCGTGGCCGCCCAGGTGCGCACGCAGGAAATGATCATCGAGGGCCTGATCGCGATTTCCAACGGCGAAAACCCGAGGAACATCGAGGTCAAGCTGTCCGGCTTCCTGCACTGAGGCGCCCGGCCATGGCCCGCCGCCGCAGCCACGAGGAACACAGCAACCACGAAGCCTGGGCGATTCCCTATGGCGATCTGGTGACCCTGCTGCTGGCGCTGTTCGTGGTGCTGTACTCGATGTCCTCGGTCAACGAGGGCAAGTACCGGGTGCTGTCCGATTCGCTGAACGAGGCCTTCGGCGGCCGGCCGCGCAGCCCTTCGCCGATCCAGATCGGCGACAACCCGCAACACGGCGCGGTGCCGGCGCTGGTCAGCCTGCTGCCGCGTCCAGGCGCCGGCAGCGGCGCCGGCGGCACCCGGATCTCGCCGCTGCGGATGCCGTTGCCGTCGTACGGCCAGCCGCTCGGCGGCGCCCGCGATCTCGGCCGGATGGCCGCCGAAGTGGAGAAGGCAATGGGCTCGCTGGTCGATCGCCAGCTGGTCAGCGTGCGCGCCAACGGCCTGCGGCTGGAGATCGAGATCCGCGCCGACATCCTGTTTCCCAGCGGCGTGGCCGAGCTGTCCGAGCCGGCCCGGCCGGTGCTGGCGCGGATCGCCGCCGTGCTGGCGCCGTTTCCGAACGCGGTGCGCGTCGAAGGCCATACCGACAACCTGCCGATCGCCACCCGCGCGTTTCCGTCGAACTGGCAGCTGTCGTCGGCGCGCGCGGCCAGCGTCGTCGCGTTGTTCATGGCCGACGGTCTGGACCCGAAGCGGCTCAGCGTCGCCGGCTTCGGCGAATTCCAGCCGAAGGCCGCCAACGACACGCCCGAGGGCCGCAACGCCAATCGCCGCGTGCTGATCGTGGTGCTCGGCACGCCGGATGCCGCCGAGGCCGCCCAGGACGCCGCCGCTGGACCGCTGCCAGCGCCCGCTCCGCCGGAAGCGGCTGCAGCCCTTGCGTCGCCGGCCGATCTGCCGGCAACCGATGCGCCGGCCCCGCCGCCGCTGCCGGTGTACAGCGCCGCCGATGCCGCGTCCGACGTGATGGTCGACCGCGTGCTGGAAAGCGAGCTGCTGCCGCACGGGCCGCCGGCAGCGCCGTGAGGCCGTCGTTCCCCGTCACCGTCACCCCGAAGGTCGAAAGCCATGTCGATGAATGTCCGCCGCGCCCAGGATGACTCCACGCGCTGGGTCACCTTTGAACTCGCCGGCCAGCTGTACGGGCTGGAAATCCTGAAAGTGCAGGAAGTGCTGGCCGACACCGAGATCGAATCGGTGCCCGGCGCCGCCGCGCAGATCCTGGGCGTCGCCAACCTGCGCGGCGCCATCGTCACCATCCTCGATCTGCGGCTGCGCCTCGGTCTGGCGGCGCGGCCGCTGAGCGCACCGGTCTGCTGCGTGGTGGTCGACGGCCATGGCGAATCGGTGGGCCTGCGGGTCGATCGGGTGGTCGATGTCCGGCGCATTGCCGATGGTGCGATCAAGCGCGCGCCGGCCACCGGCGGCGAAGCGGCCAGTTCGGGCGTGATCGGCGTCGTCACCCGGCCCGGCGAGCTGCTGACCCTGCTCGACGCCGACCGCCTGGTGTCGGTGCTGGCACCGGCGCCCAGCCTGTCGCGCGCCGCCTGAACCGGCTTGCCGCCGCCGGATTTCCGCCAGCCGCGCCGGGAACAGGACTTGAAGGCGAGGCTGCAATGTCCGCTTCCATCCGCGCCGTCCCAAGGCCCATCCGATGAACGATCCCGCTACTGATTCCAGCGCCTCGCCCGCAGCCGCGCGGCCCGCCCGGCGCAGCCGCCGCAAGGCCGCCGCGCCGGCGCCGCTGCTGCTGCCGGCCGATGTCGGCATCGAGGAAACCGGCCATCTGCGCGCGCTGCTGGCTGCGCGGCTGGACGATGCCGACCTGACGCTCGACGGCAGCCAGGTGCAGCGCGTCCACACCAGTGCGCTGCAGCTGCTGCTGATGTTCCGCCGCGACCGCGCCGCCGCCGGGCACAGCACCGGCTGGCACGCCCCTTCCGCCACCCTGCTCGGCGCGGCGCGCCTGCTGGGTCTTGTCCCCTCACTTGAACTCGCCCGGGAACTGTCATGAGCCACCGTGTCCTTGCTGTTGATGATTCCGCCTCGATGCGCCAGATGGTCGCCTTCACGCTGAAGTCCGCCGGCTTTGATGTCGCCGAGGCGGAAGACGGCGCGGTGGCGCTGCAACTGGCGCAGAAGGAGAAATTCAAGCTGGTGCTGGCCGACGTCAACATGCCGAACATGGACGGCCTGACCCTGGTCAAGAACCTGCGCACGATGTCGGACTACAAGTTCACGCCGCTGCTGATGCTGACCACCGAGTCGACGCCGGAGAAGAAGGCCGAAGGCAAGGCGGCCGGCGCCACCGGCTGGCTGGTCAAGCCGTTCAATCCGGAGCAGCTGATCGCCACCATCCAGCGCGTGCTGGGGTGAACGTGGGCGCGGCGGCGGTCGCGGTCGGCGCCGGCTCAGCCGAGGCGCGGATCGCTGCGCTCGAGCTGCAGGTGCGCGAGCGCGACGCCGAGCTGCTGATGAACCAGCAGCAGATGAGCGCCGTCTACGGCTACCTGCTGGGTCTCTACGAAGTGATTCCCGGTGCGCTGCTGACCCTGTCGCCGCGCGGCGAGATCACCCGCACCAACCGCGAGTTCCACAGCCTGCTCGGCATCCGCGCCGGCAGCAGCATCCATCGCTCGCTGGCCCGCGTCTGGCCGACCGCGCCGGCGTTCATCGAACGCTGCCTGGCCGCCCGCGATGCGCTGCACCGAGCCGAGGACCGCTGGCAGAGCCGCGACGGCGCCAGCATCCCGGTGCTGCTGTCGGCGTCCTGCCAGCGCGACGAGGCCGGCGAGCCGCTGGCGATCCTGGTGGTGGCGATCGACCTGCGCGAGCAGCGCAAGCTGGAAATGGAGCTGCGCCAGGCGCAGAAGCTGGAATCGCTCGGTCAGCTGGCCGCCGGCATCGCCCACGAGATCAACACGCCGCTGCAGTTCGTCGGCGACAACCTGCATTTCATCCACGAATCCTTCGAGGCGCTCGGCAAGGTGGTCGACGCCGGCATCGCGTTCCGTGACGGCCGGCTGGCCGCCGACCGCTTCGACGCGACGCTGGCCGACGCCGATGTCGACTACCTGCGCCAGCGGGTGCCGCGCGCCATCGGCCGCTCGATCGAAGGCGTGCACCGGGTGGCCGCGATCGTCGATGCGATGAAGCGCTTCTCGCACCCGCGCAGCGAACTGGCCGAGGTCGACATCAACGCAAGCCTTGCCGATGCGCTGACCGTGGCCCACAACCAGTACAAGTACCTGGCCGACGTGGTCACCGACTACGGCGAGCTTCCCCGGGTGATCGCCCACGGCGGCGATCTGAACCAGGTGTTCCTGAACCTGCTGGTCAACGCCGCGCACGCCATCGAGGCGCGCGGCGACGGCCAGCGCGGCACCATCACCGTGCGCACCGCCGCCGCGAACGGCCAGGTGCTGATCGACATCGGCGACACCGGCACCGGCATTCCGGAGGCGATCCGCCAGCGCGTGTTCGATCCGTTCTTCACCACCAAGGCGGTCGGCAAGGGCACCGGCCAGGGGCTGGCGATTGCCCGCAGCGTGATCGTCGAACGCCACCACGGCGGTCTCGATTTCACGACCGAAGTCGGTACCGGCACCACCTTCACGATCCGCCTGCCGATCGCTGGGCCAGGTGAACCGGGCGCAGCGACCGAGGCCAGTTCGCCATGATCAACGTGCTGTTCGTCGACGACGAGGCCGATGTCCTCGAAGGGCTGGAGAACCGCCTGCGGCCGTGGCGCAGCGAATGGCAGCTGATGTTCGCCGGCAGCGGCGACGAGGCGCTGGCGGCGATGCGCCAGCGCCATGTCGACGTGGTGGTCAGCGACATGCGGATGCCGGGCATGGATGGCGCGACCCTGCTGCGCGCGGTGCGCGAGCGGCAGCCGGAGACGGTGCGCATCATCCTGTCCGGCCAGGCCGACCGCGAAGGCGTGATGCGCTCGCTGCCGGTCGCCCACCAGTTCCTGTCCAAGCCCTGCGAGGCGCGCCGGCTGCACGCCATCATCAGCCGCTGCCGGCTGCTGCAGGACGAACTGTTTTCCGACGCCGTCAAGCAGGCGATCGCCTCGGTCTCGACCCTGCCGGCGCTGCCGCGCCTGTACTGGGAGCTGGCCGAGGAACTGGACCGGCCGGCGGCGACGCTGAAGCGCGTCGCCGCGATCATCGAGCAGGACGTGGCGATGACCGCGCGGCTGCTGCAGGTGGTCAATTCGGCGTTCTTCGCATTCGCGCGGCCGATCTGCTCGGTGCGCGATGCGGTGACCCTGCTCGGCCTGGAGCCGGTGCGGGCGCTGGTGCTGACCAGCGAGCTGTTTCGCGGCATGGCGCCGCTGTGCCTCGGCGGCGGCCTTGATCTGGAACGGCTGCACGGCCATGCGCTGCGGGTGGCGACCATCGCCGAGACCCTGCCCGAAGACCTGCAGACGCGAACCATCGCGATGGCCGCCGGCATGCTGCACGACATCGGCCTGATGGTGCTGAGCCTGCCGCCGCAGCGCCCGGATGTGGCCGCGCCGCCGTCATTGCCGCTGCACTGTGCCGAGCAGCAGCCGGTGTTCGGAACCAGTCATGCATTGGTCGGCGGGCACCTGCTGGCGCTGTGGGGGCTGCCGCAGCCGCTGGTCGAAGCGGTGGCCTTCCACCATCGGCCGAGCCTGCTCGACGACCTGCACCTGTCGGCGGCCGGTGCCGTCCACATCGCCGACTGGCTGGCGCACGAACTGGCCGGCAGCCATGTCGGGCAGGGCGGCGACGAGGCCCTGGACAGCGTCTATCTGAGCCGCATCGACCGCCTGCACTGCCTGCCGCAGTGGCTGGAACGCCATCGCGGCAGCGGAGACGGCCATGCCCGATGACGGCGCGCGGCTGCGCGTGTTGCTGGTCGACGACGAGCCGGCGGTGCTGGAAGGGCTGGAACTGCAGCTCGGGCGCCGCTACGAGGTGCACGGCACCACCCAGCCGGCGCAGGCGCTGAAGATGGTCGACACGATGGCGCCGTTCGCCATCGTGCTGTCCGACATGCGCATGCCGGGCATGGATGGCGCGGCGCTGCTGCGCGAGATCCGCAACCGCCAGCCGCACGGCGTGCGCATGCTGCTCAGCGGTCATGCCGATGTCGGCTCGGCGATCGCGGCGGTCAACGACGGCGGCGTGTTCCGCTTCCTGACCAAGCCCTGTCCGCCGGCGCAGCTGCTCGCCGCGTTCGACGCCGCCGCCCAGCATTACCGGGTACAGGCGGCCGAGCGGGCGCTGCTGGAGCAGACCCTGCGCGGCGCGATCAAGGCGCTGGCCGAAGTGCTGGCGGTGGTCGACCCGGCCGGCCACGGCCAGGCGCTGCGCGTGCAGCAGCTGAGCCTGGAGCTGGCCAAGGAACTGGCCTTCGCGCCCGGCTGGTCGCTGGAGGTGGCGGCGCTGCTGTCGTCGATCGGCAGGGTCAGCCTGCCGGCCGAAGTGCTGCAGCGTCTGCACGCCGGCGAGATCCCGCTGCCCGACGAAGCGGCGATGCTGGCCCGGCTGCCGAAGCTCACCGACCGCCTGCTGGCGGCGATCCCGCGCCTGGAGCCGGCCCGGGCGATCCTGCTGCTGAGCCACGAACAGCCGCTGCCGGAAGGCTGGGCCACCGATTTCGGCGGCGGCACGCTGGCCACTCTCGGCCGCTGCGCCGCGATCCTGCGGGTGGCCGAAGGCTTCGACACGCTGCTCACCCACGGCTACGGCAGCGCCGAGGCGCTGGGCGTGCTGCGCGCCGGCAAGGTGGCCGGCGATGCCCCAGTGATCGACGCGCTGGAAAGCCTGCGCGCCCGCGACCAGGGCCGGGTGGCAGTGCGCCAGCTGCCGATCGCCATGCTGCAGCCGGGCATGGTGATCGCCGGTGACCTGTGCACCACCGCCGGCCAGCTGCTGGTGACGCGCGGCTTCGTGATCAGCGAAAGCTTCCTGGCCCGGCTGACCAATTTTTCGCGCGGCCGGGTCCGTGAACCGGTGCTGGTGATGGTGCCGGCTGCCCAGTCCGTGCCGGCCGAGCTCCATCCAGACACGTTGCAAACCGCCGAATCGCCATGATCCAGGTCCTGCTGGTCGAAGTGTCCGCCGCTGCCGGTGAGCAGCTGCTCAAGCGGCTGTCGGTGCTGGCCGATGAATGGTCGATGCGCTGCGTGGTCGGCGAGGCCGCCGCGCTGGCGGCACTTGACCGGGCGCCGGCCGACGTGGTGATCACCGAGCTGACCGGCCCCGGCTTCGACGGCGTTGCGCTGCTGCGCCAGGTACGCGAGCGCTGGCCGGCCACGGCGCGCTTCGTGCTGTCGGCCAACACCAGCACCCAGCTGCTGATGAAGGCGCTGCCGGTGGCCCATCAGATCCTCTGCCGGCCGTTCGATCCGGCGCAGCTGCAGCGCATCGTGTTCCGCACCTGCGCGCTCAGCGCGCGGCTCTACAGCAACGGCGTGCGTGCCTCGCTCGGCGGGCTGCGCAGCCTGCCGGCGGTGCCGCGCCTGTACCAGCTGCTCAGTCAGGAACTCGACAGCGGCCGGGCGACGCCGAAATCGGTGGCGACCATCATCGAGCAGGACATGTCGATGACCGCCCGCCTGCTGCAGCTGGTGAACTCCGCGTTCTTCGGCCTGTCGCGGCGCATCACTCACATCCGCGAAGCGGTCACCTATCTCGGCTTCGAGCCGATCCGCAACCTGGTGGTGTCCAGCGAGATGTTCCGGGCCATGTCGCGGCTGGCGGCGCCGGCCGGCTTTTCGCTGGACGCCGTGCAGCAGCACTCGCAGCGGGTCGGCAGCATCGCCGCCGGCCTGCTGAGCGACCGCGAGCTGAGCCGTACCGCGTACTGCGCCGGCATGCTGCACGACATCGGCCGGGTGGTGCTGGCGGTGTCGATGCCGGAAGCGTTCTCGCGCGCCAGCGAACTGGCGCGCATCCGCGAACTGCCGCTGCACGTTGCCGAACAGCAGGTGTTTGCCTGCACCCATGCCGAGATCGGCGCGCACCTGCTGGTGCTCTGGGGGCTGCCGCAGGCGCTGGTCGAAGCGGTGGCCTTCCACCATTCGCCAGCCGCGCTCGGCGAGCCGCAGTTCGGCATCGCCGGCGCCATCCATGTTGCCGATGCCATCGAGCACGCGCGCCTGGCCAGCCCCGGCGACCTGCGGCCGGAAGCGGTGCTGGCCCGCATCGACACCGACTGGTTTGCCCGCTGCGGCGAAGCCGATGCGCTGCCGCGCTGGCTGGCTGGCGTCGACCACCCGGACGCTGCCGCCGCCTGAGCGCGCGCCGGCCGCAACGGCCGGCGGCGGACGTCAATTCCTCGTCTTCGGCGCGCTGGAATACGGCTTGCCTCGGGGCCTGCATCAGGCTGGCGCCGACCGTTTCATGGCGCCGGCCGGCCCTGACGCCAGCGCGCGTCGTTGCAACCGAGACCCGACATGAAGCCGAGCCGTCCGCCCCGTGCCCGTACCGCGCCGCTGGTGCGCTCGTGAGCATCGATCTGGAGCGATTCCACAAGAGCTTCTTCGAAGAAAGCTTCGAAGGGCTGGATTCGATGGAAACCGCGCTGCTGGCGCTGGACATCGCGGCGGTCGATTCGGAAACCATCAACACCATTTTCCGCGCCGCCCATTCGATCAAGGGTGGCGCCGCCACCTTCGGCTTCGCCGGTGTTGCCGACTACACGCACGGCGTCGAAACGCTGCTCGACCAGATGCGCGCCGGCAAGCGGGTGATCACCCAGGGCGATGTCGATCTGCTGCTGCGGGTGGTCGACGTGCTGCGCGGCCTGCTGGGCGCGGCCCGCGACGGCACGCCGTTCGACGCCGCAGCGGTGGCCGCCACGCAGGCGGAAATCCATCGCGCGCTGCATGGCGAGCCGGCGGTCGCCGGGGTTGCCACCGCTGCGGAAGCCGCAGTCGCAGCACCGGCGGCGGGCTGGAAGATCCGCTTCGCGCCCCGGCCGGACCTGTTCCGCAGCGGCAATGATCCGCTGCGCATCATTCGCGGCCTGGAGCAGCTCGGCCGGCTGGAGGTCGAGGCCGACACCACGCAGCTGCCGTCGTTTGCCGACGCCGATGCCGAATCCTGTCACCTGGCCTGGAACCTGTGCCTGCATGGCGACGTGACGCGCGCCGAGGTCGAGGAGCAGTTCTCCTGGGTGGAGGACGAGGCGCTGATCGAGATCAGCGCGTTGCCAGCCGCCGTGGCCGCTGTCGCGCCCGAGGCGGCGCCTGCCGCGCGTCCGGCGCTGGCGCTGGTGCGCAGCAACCCGTCGGAGGCGCTGGCCGCCGCCACGCCAGCGCCGGCCGCCGCGCCGGGCCCGGCCACAACGACGCGCGCCAGCGGCGAGGGCAGCTCGATCCGCGTCGGCACCGAAAAGATCGATGCGCTGATCAACCTGGTCGGCGAACTGGTGATCACCCAGGCGATGCTGACCCAGCAGGCGTCGACGCTCGACCCGGTGCAGTTCGAAAAGCTGCTCAACGGCCTGTCGCAGCTCGACCGCAACACCCGGATGCTGCAGGAAGCGGTGATGGCCACCCGCATGCTGCCGATGGAAGCGGTGTTCAGCCGCTTCCCGCGCGTGGTCCGCGATCTGGCTGCCAAGCTCGGCAAGCTGGTGCGGCTGGTCACCGTCGGCGAGCAGACCGAACTGGACAAATCCGTGATCGAGAAGATCACCGATCCGCTCAACCATCTGGTCCGCAATTCACTCGATCACGGGCTGGAACTGCCGGAGGCGCGTGCTGCCAGCGGCAAGGACGTGACCGGCACCATCCGGCTGTCGGCCTCGCATGCCGGTGGCCACATCGTCATCGAAGTGGCCGACGACGGCCGTGGCCTCGATCGCGCCCGCATCCTCACCAAGGCGCAGGCCAACGGTCTGATCACGGCCGCGCAGGCCGACGCGATGCCCGATGCCGAGGTCTGGCAGCTGATCTTCTCGCCGGGCTTCTCGACCGCCGAAAAGGTCACCGATGTCTCCGGCCGCGGTGTCGGCATGGATGTGGTGAAGAAGAACATCCAGGCGCTCGGTGGCCAGGTCGAACTGTTCTCCGAAGCCGGGCGCGGCTCGCGCACGCTGATCCGCCTGCCGCTGACCCTGGCGATCCTCGATGGCATGACCGTCGCCGTGGCCGGCGAAACCTTCGTGCTGCCGCTCAATGCGGTGGTCGAATCGCTGCAGCCGGCGCCGGAGCAGGTCAAGACCGTGGCCGGCGAAGGGCAGGTGGTGCGGGTGCGCAACGAGTACCTGCCGATGGTCGCGCTGTGGCGGCTGTTCGGGCTGAACTCGGAGGTCCGCGAAGCCCACAAGGGCATCCTGGTGCTGCTCGAGTCCGAGGGCCGGAAGGTCGCCCTGCTGGTCGACGAACTGGTCGGCCAGCAGCAGGTGGTGATCAAGAACCTGGAAGCCAACTACCGACGGGTGCCGTGCATTTCCGGCGCCACGATCATGGGCGACGGCCATGTCGCGCTGATCCTCGATGTCGGCGAACTGGTGCGCAGCACCAGCCAGGCCGCAGCGGCCTGAACGCGATGCGCACCCCCGGCCCATCGCCTGCTACCGGGCGTCTTCACCTCTCTTTTGCCGATGGCAACACCACCACGGAAGGCGGCGGCGCGCGTGCAGCGCGGCGTCTTCACGGCGCAGTCCGGCATTCCGGCCTGCTTGAATCTTTTTGCATCACGGAGCATTCCGATGTCTGAGTTCCTGAAATCGATGCGTCTGACCAGCAAGCTGGTCGTGATGATTTCCCTGGCGACCGTGCTGATCGGCCTCGCCACCGCGCAGTACGTCGGCCAGGTCAATCTGGCGCTGGGCGCCGTGCGCGCCGAACAGACGGGCATCGCGCCGGCGCTGGCCGCGCTCGATGCCGGCGGTGCGCAGGGCACGGCGGAGGCGCGCATCGAATGGCGTGATTCGCTGACCCGCATCGCTGACGAGTCGACGCTGTCGCTCGATCCGGAAGCCGGCACCTACCACCTGATGTCGGCCTCGATGCTCGAAGCGCCGACGCTGATCGCAGTGCTTGGCGACGCTCGCCAGGGCGCGGCCAGCGGGGTTGCGCCGGCCGTGCTGGCCGACCGCCTCGTCACGACCATGCGCGGTTTCGAGGAATCGCTGCGCAAGGCGATTGCCGCCGAGCCGGGCTTTCGCGACACGCTGGGCGAAGCCCTGACTACGGCCGATACCGCGACCCGTGCCGCAATTGCCGAACTGGCGCTGCCGGCCGCCAGTGCCGGCCGCGAGCGGATCCTGCTGCAGGCCGAGCGGGCGCAGCTCGAATTGGCCAAGGCGTCGGTCGCACTGATCGGCCATGCCCTCGAAGCGCGCGGCAGCGCGCTGTTGGCCAGCCGCCTGCAGATGCTGCTGCTGGTCGGCTTCGGCCTGATCGGCTTCGCGGCGCTGGCGGTGTGGATTGTCCGCGGCGTCAATGCCGAACACGCTGCCGAGCGCGAACGCGCCAACCGTGAAACCGAGCGTGCCGAAGCGATCAAGCACGAGGCCGACAGCAACCGCCGCATTCTCAATGCGCTCGACAACGTCACCACCAACGTGATGATCGCCGACGCCGATCGCACCATCGTCTACGTCAACCGCTCGGTGCAGGAGATGCTGATCGCGGCCGAGTCGGACATCCGTCGCGACCTGCCGAACTTCGATGCCCGCAAGCTGGTCGGTACTTCGATCGATTCGCTGCACAAGAATCCGGCGCACCAGTCCCAGATGCTGGAGCGGATGAGCTCGACGATGCGCGCCGGCATCAAGGTTGGCGGCCGCAGCTTCGCGCTGACCGTCAACCCGATTGTCGGCGACAACGGCGCCCGCCTCGGTGCCGTCGTCGAATGGCTGGATCGCACCATCGAAGTGGCGACCGAAGCCGAGGTATCGCGGATCGTTGAAGCAGCGGGACATGGCGACTTCACGCAGCGAATCTCGCTGGAAGGCAAGGTCGGCTATTTCGGCACACTGGCCAAGAGCATCAACCAGCTGCTGGAAACCAGCTCGGTGGGTCTGGGCGAAGTGGTGCGGGTGCTGGGCGCGCTGGCCAAGGGCGATCTGACCGAAACCATCAGCAACGACTACCAGGGCACCTTCGGCCAGCTGAAGGCCGATTCCAATGCCACCGTGCAGCAGCTGGCCGACATCGTGTCGTCGATCAAGTCGGCGACCGACACCATCAATGTCGCGGCCAGCGAGATCGCCGCCGGCAACCAGGATCTGTCGTCGCGCACCGAGCAGCAGGCGGCCTCGCTGGAAGAGACCGCCAGCTCGATGGAAGAGCTGACCTCGACGGTCAAGCAGAACGCCGAGAACGCCCGCCAGGCCAACCAGCTGGCGATCGGCGCCTCGGAAGTGGCGGTCAAGGGCGGTACGGTGGTGTCCGACGTGGTCAACACCATGGACGCGATCAACGATTCCTCGAAGAAGATCGTCGACATCATCAGCGTCATCGATGGCATCGCTTTCCAGACCAACATCCTGGCGCTGAACGCAGCCGTTGAAGCGGCGCGTGCCGGCGAGCAGGGCAGGGGCTTTGCGGTGGTGGCGGCGGAAGTGCGCAGCCTGGCACAGCGCTCGGCGACGGCGGCCAAGGAAATCAAGGTGCTGATCGGCGACTCGGTCGAAAAGGTCGGCAACGGCACCAAGCTGGTCGAACAGGCGGGCCGGACCATGAACGAGATCGTCACCAGCGTGAAGCGGGTCACCGACATCATGTCGGAGATCACGGCGGCGTCCGAGGAGCAGAGCTCGGGCATCGAGCAGATCAATCAGGCGATCACCCAGATGGACGAGGTGACGCAGCAGAACGCCGCGCTGGTCGAGGAAGCCTCGGCCGCTGCCCGGTCGATGGAGCAGCAGGCCAGCGGTCTGGCCGGCACGGTCGCCTTCTTCGTGCTGTCGGCGACGCAGCGCAGCCAGGGTGAAGCGGAAGGTGCGGCGGCAGGTGGCCGGGTGCTGCCGATGCCGGTGCGTGCAGCTGCGCCTCGCGGTGGCCGCGCCGCCGCCGCACCGCGTCGCGCGAGCGCTGAAGCCACCGCCAAGGCTGCCGATCAGTGGACGGAATTCTGATGAAGACGCCTCTGGCAGCCGTCTTCGCGCTGGCCGTCGCCAGCCTCGGTGGCCCGGCGCTGGCCGAGCCGCTGAGCACCGATCGCCCGGATGTCGTCGAATCCAGCCAGACGGTCGGCGCCGGCACTTTCCAGATCGAGACCAGTGTCGCGATGGAGCGCCGCGACGGCTTCGGCCATCGTCCGCAGCAGATCGCCACGCCGACGCTGTTGCGCCTAGGCTTCGCCGACAACTGGGAAGCGCGGCTGGAAACCGACGGCTCGCTGCACGAGCGCTCGGATGGCCAGTCGCCGCATGTCGATGGCGTCGGCGATCTGTCGCTGGGCCTGAAGTACCACCTGCCGGCGCCCGGTCCGGCTGAGGCCTCGATGGCGCTGCTGCTGCATGTCGACATCCCGACCGGCAGCCAGGCCTTTCGCGGCCATGGCGACCGGCCGTCGCTGCGCGGCGTCGCCGAGTGGGAGCTGCCGCAGGACTGCTCGCTGGGCCTGATGCCGGGCATCGCGCTGAACGAAGACGAGGCCGGCCATGACTACCTCAGCGGCATCGCCGGCCTGACGCTGGGTCATGCCTGGACGCCGGCGCTGCGCAGCTTCGTTGAACTGGCCAGCGAGGAACTCGGTTCCGCCGGCCATGGCAACACCCAGTTTTCCTTCGATACCGGCCTGGTCTGGCTGGTCACCGACAACCTGCAGCTCGACACCGCCGCCTATGCCGGGCTGAACCACAGCACGCCGGACATCACGGTCGCCATCGGCCTGTCGGCGCGCTGGTAAGCGCGCCCGTCACTTTCACAGGACTCCCCAAGATGAAACTCAAGCAACGTCTGTTGATGCTCGGCGCAGCCGGCCTGGTGGCGGCCTGCACGATCGGCCTGGTCGGCTGGTTCGGCCAGAAGCTGCTGCTGGAAAGCACGGCGCGGCAGTCGCTGGCGGCCAAGGCCGTGCGCGCGCAGATGCAAGTCGACATGATGCATGACGCCGTCAATTCTGACGTGCTGGCGGCGATGCTGGCCGCCGACGGCAAGGCCGATGCTGCGCGTTTCGCAGAGATCCGCAAGGGCCTCGACGAGCACATCGCCAACATCAACGCGGCGCTGGCCTCGCTGCGCGGCGCGACTCTGGATGCCGGCGTGCATCAGCAGCTGGATGCAGCCGACCCGCAGATCGAAGCCTACGCCGGGGCGGCGACCACGATCGTCGATCTCGCCTCCCACGATATCCGGGCGGCGCAGGCGCGGATGCCGGAGTTCCACGCCGCGTTCAGCATGCTGGAAGGCACGCTGTCCGGCGTCGGCGATGGCATCGAAGCGCTGATCGGGCGGCAGGGCGCGCAGGGCGAGGCGGTCGGCCGTGAGGTGAGCTTGACCCAGTTCGGCAGCCTGGCCGTACTGGCCGGCTTGCTGGCCTGGCTGAGCTTGGCAACGACGCGCAGGATCATGGCCCAGCTCGGCGCCGATCCCAGCGACGCCGGCCTGGTCGCCGAACGTATTGCCGGCGGCGTGCTCGACCGCGAGGTCGAAGGCGCCACCACGCATCCGGGTAGCGTCATGGCCGCGCTCAATCGCATGCAGGCCGAGCTGCGCAGCCGTGCGGCGATGGCGGCCGAGAACAGCGGCCAGCTGGCGGCGATCAACCGCTCGCAGGCGGTCATCGAGTTCGGTCTCGACGGCAGCATCCAGCAGGCCAACGAGATTTTCCTGAAGACCTTCGGCTACGCGCTGGCCGACATCGTCGGCAAACCGCACAGCATGCTCTGCGATCCGGTCGAGGTTGCCCATCCGGACTACGCCACGCACTGGAACCGCCTGCGCCGTGGCGAGTTCATCGCCGGCCGCTTCCGGCGCATTGCCCGCGACGGCCACGAGGTCTGGCTGGAAGCGTCGTACAACGCGCTGTTCGATGCTGCTGGCAAGCCGGTGAAGGTCATCAAGTACGCCCGCGACATCAGCGGTGAAGTGGCGACCGAAGCCGAGGTGGCGCGCATCGTTAGCGCCGCCGCCAATGGCGACTTCACGCAGCGCATCGCCATCGAAGGCAAGAGCGGTTTCTTCCTGGCGCTGGCGCAGGGCATCAACCAGCTGATGGACACCAGCTCGGTGGGCCTCGGCGAAGTGGTGCGGGTGCTGAGTGCGCTGGCCAAGGGCGATCTGACCGAAACCATCAGCGCTGAATATCAGGGCACCTTCGGCCAGCTGAAGCTCGACTCCAACCAGACCGTCGAGCAGCTGTCGCGGATCATCGCCACGATCAAGCAGGCCACCGAGACCATCCACACCGCCTCGCGCGAGATCGCCGCCGGCAATCAGGATCTGTCGTCGCGCACCGAGCAGCAGGCGGCATCGCTGGAGGAAACCGCCAGCTCGATGGAAGAGCTGACCTCCACCGTCAAGCAGAACGCCGACAGCGCCCGTCAAGCCAACCAGCTGGCGCGGGGTGCCTCCGAGATCGCCGTCAAGGGTGGTCAGGTGGTGTCGGATGTGGTGACCACGATGAGCGCGATCAACGATTCGTCGAAGAAGATCGTCGACATCATCAGCGTCATCGACGGCATTGCCTTCCAGACCAACATCCTGGCGCTGAACGCGGCGGTGGAAGCGGCCCGCGCCGGCGAGCAGGGTCGCGGCTTCGCGGTGGTGGCCTCGGAAGTGCGCAGCCTCGCGCAGCGCTCGGCGACGGCGGCCAAGGAGATCAAGGTGCTGATCGGCGATTCTGTCGAGAAGGTCGGCAACGGCACCAAGCTGGTCGAGCAGGCCGGCCGGACGATGGAGGAAGTGGTCGGCAGCGTGAAGCGGGTGACCGAGATCATCTCGGCGATTTCGGCAGCCTCGGAAGAGCAGAGCTCGGGCATCGAGCAGGTCAATCAGGCGATCACCCAGATGGACGAGGTGACGCAGCAGAACGCCGCGCTGGTCGAGCAGGCCTCAGCTTCCGCCCACGCGCTGGAGCAGCAGGCCGAAGCGCTGGCGCACACGGTGTCGGTGTTCGTGCTCGATGGCAGTCGCGCCGTTACGGTGGCCGATGCGGCCGTCGTGCATGCCGCCGCCGCGCCCGCCAGGGCCGTGCCGGCCCGAGCCCGTCCGGCCACCCGACGCAGCCCCGCCGCCAGCGCCGCGCCAGCACTGCGCAAGGCGGTCGGCGGCGATGCTTGGACCGAATTCTGATGCCGCGCCCGAATCCGGAGACTCGCAATGAACACTGAACCCGCCACCGCTGCGACCCCGGGCATCGCGGCCGCCCCGGTGGCCGGCTGCGAATTGCTGACCTTCTCGCTCGGCAGCGAGTACTACGGGGTCGACATCCTGAAAGTGCAGGAGATTCGCGGCTACGACACCGTCACCCGCATCCCGGATGCGCCGCCGTGGATCAAGGGTGTGATCAATTTGCGCGGCGCGATCGTTCCGGTGATCGACCTGCGCATCAAGTTCCGGCTGGCAACGATCGCCTACAACGAGTTCACGGTGATGATCATCCTGAACCTTGCCAGCCGGATCGTCGGCATCGTCGTCGACGGCGTTTCCGACGTGACCCGGCTGACGCCGGAGCAGGTCAAGCCGGCACCGGAATTCGGTGCCGGCCTTGATACCCGCTACATCGCTGGCCTTGGTGCGCTGGAAGACCGGATGCTGATCCTGGTCGACATCGAACGCCTGCTGCAGGCCGAGGATCTGGCCCGGCTGGCGCCGGAGGCGGGCCGCGCGATGCACTGAGGCGGCGCGCACGGCTGTCGGAATTCCGGCGCGTGCGCCGGAGGTTCCGGTGGCCATTCCGGCTGCTGTCGCCATGAGGCCCCGCGAGGGGCCTTTTGCGTGGCGGCGACCGCCGGACGCGGCTCTGTCATTCCGACCGGCTGCGGCGGCTTGAAGGCCGGCCCGGACGGGCCCTGAACTTGCACCCGGTCTGGCCAAGCCCGCACGACAGGTTGCCTGCCGCCATGAACCCGACATCCGCTTCCCCGCTACCCGGCACCGATCCCGCGCATTCCGCGATCGGCCGCGAACTGCTGACCTTCACGCTCGGCAACGAGTACTACGGCGTCGACATCCTGAAAGTGCAGGAAATCCGCGGCTACGACACCGTGACCCGAATTCCCGGCGCGCCGGACTTCATCAAAGGCGTGATCAACCTGCGCGGCGCCATCGTTCCGGTGATCGACCTGCGCATCAAGTTCAACCTCGACACGGTGGCCTACAACGAGTTCACGGTGATGATCATCCTGAACATCGCCCGGCGCATCGTCGGCATCGTCGTCGACAGCGTCTCCGACGTGACCCAGCTGAGCCCCGAGCAGATCAAGCCGACGCCGGAATTCGGCAGCGCGCTCGACACCTCCTACATCACCGGCCTGGGTGCGCTCGACGAGCGGATGCTGATCCTGGTCGACATCGAAAGCCTGATGTCGTCAACCGACATGGCCCTGGTCGATGTCCAGACCCAGGCCGTCCACTAGTCCGCGCCCCGCCACGCGTCCCGAATTGCCATCACCCGCTGTCCGGAACCTCATGCCATGACCTCTCGATCCTTCCTGCTGCCGGCCGCCTGCTGCGGCGCGGCGCCGTCCTCCCTCTCTTCCGTCTTCCGCTGTGCTGTGCAGGTGTCGGCGTGAGCGCCGGCACGCTGTTGTCGAAGCTGCTCGGCGGCGCTGCCTCGGCCGATGCCAAGGAGCTGAAGCTGGCGCGCGCCCAGCTGTACGCGATTGGCCGGCTGCGCGCCTATCTGGAACTCGATGCGCGGGGCGTGATCGTCACCGCCAACGACAACTTCACCAACCTGATCGGCCGGCCGCTGGAGGCGCTGCGCGGCCAGCCGCACCACGTGCTGATCGGCGCCGACGACCCGGCATCCCGCGAGCTGCGCGACGGCTGGGACAAGCTGCTGCACGGCGAGCCGCTGGCCGGCCAGTTCCGCTTCCGCAGCGGCAGCGGCGGCGAACTGTGGCTGCAGGCCAACTACAACCCGGTGGTGGTCGACGGCCAGGTCGCCAAGGTCGCGATCTACGCCACCGACATCACCGCGCTGCGGCTGAAGACCGCCGACAGCGACGGCCAGCTGGCCGCGATCCTGAAATCGCAGGCGGTCATCGAATTCAAGCTCGACGGCACCGTGCTGACCGCCAACGACAACTTCCTCAACACCCTCGGCTACACGCTGGACGAGGTGCGTGGCCGCCATCACTCGATGTTCGTCGAGCCCGGCTACCGCGATTCGCAGGAGTACAAGGCGTTCTGGGAAAAGCTCGGTCGCGGCGAGTACGACATGCGCCAGTACAAGCGCATCGGCAAGGGCGGCCGCGAAGTCTGGATCCAGGCCAGCTACAACCCGATCCTCGACATGAACGGCAAGCCGTTCAAGGTCGTCAAGTACGCCAGCGACATCACCGCCCAGGTGCTGCAGCAGCAGGCGCTGGAGCGTGCCGTGGCGCAGACCCAGCAGGTGGTGGGGGCGGCCCGCGACGGCAACCTGATGCAGCGCATCACGCTCGACGGCATGAGCGGCGCGATCCGCGACCTGTGCAGTGGCGTCAATGTGCTGGTCGACACCATGGCCGCCGTGGTCGGCCAGATCCAGGTGTCCACCGAAACCATCAATACGGCGGCGCGCGAGATCGCCACCGGCAACAGCGACCTTTCGGCGCGTACCGAGCAGCAGGCCGCTTCGCTCGAAGAAACCGCCAGCTCGATGGAAGAGCTGACCTCCACCGTCAAGCAGAACGCCGAGAACGCCCGCCAGGCAAACCAGCTGGCACTGGGCGCCTCGGACGTCGCGATCAAGGGCGGGCAGGTGGTTGGCCAGGTGGTGTCGACGATGTCGGCGATCAACGACTCCTCGCGCAAGATCGTCGACATCATCAGCGTCATCGATGGCATCGCTTTCCAGACCAATATCCTGGCGCTGAATGCCGCCGTGGAAGCGGCCCGCGCCGGCGAGCAGGGCCGGGGTTTCGCGGTGGTGGCGGCGGAAGTGCGCAGCTTGGCGCAACGCTCGGCCTCGGCGGCCAAGGAGATCAAGACCCTAATCGGCGATTCGGTCGAGAAGGTCGATGTCGGCGCGCGGCTGGTCGAGCAGGCCGGCAAGACCATGGACGAAGTGGTGACCAGCGTGAAGCGGGTCACCGACATCATGGCCGAGATCTCGGCGGCCTCGCAGGAGCAGTCGACCGGCATCGACCAGGTCAACCAGGCGATCACCCAGATGGATCAGGTCACTCAGCAGAACGCGGCGCTGGTCGAGGAAGCCTCAGCGGCGGCCCGTTCGATGGAAGACCAGGCGCGCAGCCTGGCGGCTGCGGTGTCCTCGTTCACGGTCGCCGAATCGGCGGCCAGTGCCAGCGCCAGCAGTGGCGCGGCGGCTGCCAGCCGCCGTGCGCCGGCCGTCACTGCCAAGCCGGCCGTGGCACGCGGCCGTGCGGCACCGGCAGCGCCGCTGCGCCGGCCGGCATCGGCGACCGGTGGCCGCGCGGCCGCTGCGACCGACACCTGGACCGAGTTCTGATCCAGCGCCGCAGGGCCATCCGGGCCTCGCGATCCGCGCCTTCCGGCGTCGGGTCGCGGGGCCTCTTTCCTTGCGCGATGCAAAGACCGGCTGCCGGCGCCGGAAATCCGGCATCGGCTGCCGGGAACCGGACTTGCAACGGGCGTTGGCGCGCGCCCGCCGCTCCCGACCGTCGATCCACGTTCATCCGGAACTTGCCATGAAGCTTCTCGATTCGCTGTTCACCAGCGTGAAGCGGGTCACCGACATCATGGCCGAGATCTCGGCGGCCTCGCAGGAGCAGAGCCAGGGCATCGAGCAGGTCAACCTGACCATCACCCAGATGGATGAGGTGACCCAGCAGAACGCGGCCTTGGTCGAGGAAGCCTCGGCGGCGGCCCGTTCGCTGGAATCGCAGGCTGAGGGACTCAGTGCCTCAGTCGCCAGCTTCCGGGTCAGCGCCAATGACAGCGGGCCGCCGGCCGACGCCAGAACTCCGGCGCTGTCGCCGGCTGCCGCGCCGGGCATCCGTCCGCTGGGCCGCACCAAGCTGCCGGTACGGCGCGCCGCTGCCAGCGCGTCGGCGCCGGCGGTCAAGCGGGCCAGCGGCAGCGGCGAGCAGTGGACCGAGTTCTGACGCCCATGAGCCGAGCCGCCGCCGTGACAGACGAGCAGATCGTGGCCGACGATCGCGATTTCACCTTCACCGCGCGCGATTTCGATCGCGTGCGCCAGCTGATCCACGGCCGCGCCGGCATCGCGCTGTCGGAAACCAAGCGCGACATGGTCTACAGCCGGCTCGGGCGGCGCCTGCGGGCGCTGAACCTGGTGTCGTTCAAGGACTATCTCGACCAGCTCGAAGCGCGCGGCAGCGACGAGGAATGGCAGGCGTTCACCAATGCGTTGACCACCAACCTGACCTCGTTCTTCCGCGAGGCGCACCACTTCGAGATCCTGCGGGAATTCCTGGCCGGCAAGGGGCGCCACACGCCGGCGAAGATCTGGTGCTCGGCGGCCAGTACCGGCGAGGAGCCGTATTCGCTGGCGATCACCGCCTGCGAGGTCTACGACTCCCTGACGCCGCCGGTGAAGATCCTGGCCACCGACATCGACACCAACGTGCTGGAAACCGCCGCCGCCGGGATCTATCCCGAGGAGCGGGTCGAGAAGCTCGACGAGGCC
Organism: Gammaproteobacteria bacterium; assembly: GCA_026398815.1. Taxonomy (GTDB): domain Bacteria; phylum Pseudomonadota; class Gammaproteobacteria; order Nevskiales; family Nevskiaceae; genus Nevskia. The sequence goes on along the minus strand of JAPLSA010000017.1, from coordinate 571,205 downwards.
CGCAAGCGCCGCTACTTCCGGCGCGGCAGCGGCATCAACGCCGGCAAGGTCCGGGTGATCGACGAGCTGCGCGAGCTGATCACCTTCCGGCCGCTGAACCTGCTCGATGCGCGCTACCCGATGAAGGGGCCGTTCGATGCGCTGTTCTGCCGCAACGTGATGATCTATTTCGACAAGCCCACGCAGCGCGACATCCTGCTGAAGATGGCGCCGCTGCTCAGCCCCGACGGCCTGTTCTTCGCCGGCCATTCGGAAAGCTTTTTCCATGCGACCGACATCGTCACCTCGATCGGCCGCACCGTGTATCGCCGCACGCCGCCCCGGGGCTGAACGCCATGTACGAGATGCGCCAGGTGCGCGACAAGGTGCAGAAGATCGCGGCGCCGACCACCTACTTCGATCCGAAATTCAACGCCCATGCAATGAAGGTGCTGCCGGGCGAGTACATCGTCACCGATCGCGACGTGATGCTGGTGACCGTGCTCGGCTCCTGCGTCAGCGCCTGCATCCGCGATCCGCTGGCCGGCGTCGGCGGCATGAACCACTTCATGCTGCCGGACCTGGAGAACGGCGGCGCCGCCAACGAAAGCGCGCGCTACGGCTCCTACGCGATGGAAATGCTGATCAACGAACTGCTCAAGCGCGGCGCGGCGCGCAGCCGGCTGGAATGCAAGGTGTTCGGCGGCGGCGCGGTGCTGGCCGGCTTCACGCATTCGAATGTCGGCAAGCGCAACGGCCAGTTCGTGCTGCGCTATCTGGCCACCGAAGGACTTTCCGTCGCGGCACAGGACTTGTACGACACCTGCCCGAGACGCGTGCACTACTTCCCGCTGACAGGCCGCGCGCAGGTCAAGCGCCTGCCGTCGGCCAATGACACCGAGGTTCTGGCCAGCGAAAGCCTGTACCGGCACAAGCTCGCCGAATCTCCCACCGCTGGCTCCGTGGAGCTTTTCTGATGCCCAACAAGATCATCAAGGTCCTGATCGTCGACGACTCCGCACTGATGCGGCAGCTGCTGACCGAAATCATGTCGAGCGACCGCGAACTCGAAGTGGTCGGCGCGGCGCCCGATCCCTTCGTCGCCCGCGACCTGATCAAGGCCCTGAACCCCGACGTGCTGACGCTCGACGTCGAGATGCCGAAGATGGATGGCCTGACTTTTCTCGAGAACCTGATGCGGCTGCGGCCGATGCCGGTGGTGATGGTGTCGTCGCTGACCGAGAAGGGCGCCGAAGTGACGCTGCAGGCGATGGAACTCGGCGCCGTGGATTTCGTCACCAAGCCGAAGATCGATCTCGCCGCCGGCATGCGCAGCTACACCGCCGACCTGATCGCCAAGGTGAAGTCGGCAGCCCGCAGCCATGTCCGGCCGCCGCCGTTCCCGAAGCCGGCACCGAAAGGGCCGCTGGCCTCGGTCGGCAACCGCTACCGCACCACCGAGCGCCTGATCGCGATCGGCGCCTCGACCGGCGGCACCGAGGCGATCAAGGAAGTGCTGGAGCGGATGCCGGCCGATGCGCCGGCGATCGTCATCACCCAGCACATTCCGGCGATGTTCTCCGGGCCGTTCGCGCTGCGCATGGATCGCTCGTCGGCGATGGCGGTCTGCGAAGCGCGCGATGGCCAGCAGATCGTGCCCGGCCACGTCTACATCGCGCCGGGCGACCGTCATCTGGAAATCACCCGCAGCGGCGCCCGCTATGTCACCCGGCTGACCGACGCGCCGCCGGAAAACCGCCACCGGCCGAGCGTCGACGTGCTGTTCAAGTCGGTCGCGCGCTTCGCTGGCGCCAACGCGGTCGGCTGCATCCTGACCGGCATGGGCGACGACGGCGCCCGCGGCCTGCTGGAGATGCTCAAGGTCGGCGCTCACACGATCGTCCAGGACGAGGCGTCCAGCGTGGTCTGGGGCATGCCCGGCGCGGCTTTCAAGATGGGCGCGGCCGACCGGGCGATCAAGCTCGACAACATCGCCGCCGAACTGCTGAACCTGTGCGCCGCCGACCGGCGGGCGGCCTAGCGGGACCGCCGCCGTCAAGTATTCGCCCGGCCCGCCGATCACTCTCCAGCCTCTCGCTTCCCGCCCTGCCGCAGCCGCTGCCCACGACCACCGACACGCCTTCCCGATCAACCGCGAACCCGGAACCACCGACATGAACGCGATCCAACACAAACCCTGGCTGTTGCCGCTGGCCGGCACCGCCGCCTTCTTCCTGCTGTTCGCCCTCGGTGCCTCGACTGCGGCCGTCTGGGCCGGTGCCTTGCTGGCGCTGGGTGGCTGGGCGGCGTTCGGCTGGGTGGCCCGGCGCGGCGATCGTCGCGAGCGCCAGCTGGCCAGCGTCCACGAGGGCCAGCTGCACCATCACCGGCAGATGCTCGATGAACTGCGCGGCGGGCTGATCAACGAATCGACCGGCGTCCAGCACGAAGTGGAGCGGGTGCGCAGCCTGATCCTCGAAGCGGTGCGCAGCCTGACCGGCGCCTTCGAGACGATGAACCGCCAGAGCCAGGCGCAGGAAGCGGCTGTCGGCCGCATCCTGAGCCGCGCCGAAGGCTCCCACGGCGGCGGCGTCGACGTGCAGCACTTCGCCCGCACCGCCAGCCAGCTGATGGAAGGCCTGGTCGACATCCTGGCCGGCGTCAGCCGCCAGAGCGCGACCTCGGTCCAGCACATCGATGCGATGGTCAAGCATCTCGACGCCATCTTCGAACTGCTGGGCGACGTCAAGACCATCGCCGACCAGACCAATCTGCTGGCGCTGAACGCGGCGATCGAAGCGGCCCGTGCCGGCGAAGCCGGACGCGGCTTCGCGGTGGTGGCCGAGGAAGTGCGCAACCTGTCGGAGCGCTCGACCAGCTTCAACGAGCAGATCCGCAAGCTGGTGTTCAGCTCCAAGGATTCGATCGCCAAGGTCCGCGAAGCGGTCGGCGAGATGGCGACCCGCGACATGAGCGCCAGCCACCAGGCACGCAACGAGGTCGGCCGGCTGATGCAGCAGGTCGAGGAGATCAACGGCGCGGTGGCGGTGTCGGCGCGCGAAGCCCATGCCGCCGGCGAGCAGATCAACGTGGCGGTCGGCCAGGCGGTGCGCTGCCTGCAGTTCGAGGACATCGCCACCCAGGCGCTGGGCTCGGCCCTGCTGCATCTGAACCGGCTGCGCCAGATCGGCGATGAAACCCAGAGCCTGCAGGCGGTGCTGGTCAACGAGGCGCTGCCGCACCCTGCGGCGCCGAGCCCGATGCCCGGCTACCCGCAGGCCGCGCCGGCCTACGTCGCACCAAAGCCGGCACCGACGATGGCGACGCCGCCACCCCCTGCGGCGCCGGCCGCAGCCGAGGCCGGCAAGTCCGACTGGCGCGCGCCGGTGCACAAGCCGGTGGCACAGCTGTCGATGCAGGCCGGTGCTGTCGAGCTGTTCTGACCCTCAAGGGCAGGACCCAAGGGCGGGTGCGGGCGGGAGCGCCGCACCCGCCTTTTTGATGTCGACGCGACGCGCCGTCGCCCCGATACTGCCGCCGCTATGACCAAACGGCTGCCAACCTGGGTGGAATGGGGTGCTTGGCTGCTGGCGCTGAACGCCGGCGGCATCAACGCCGTCGGCCTGCTGAGCTTCGAGCATCAGGCGATCTCGCACGTCACCGGCTCGGTGTCGTGGCTGGGGCTGGAACTGGCGCGCGGGCATCTGGCGGCCAGCCTGCATCTGGCGCTGGTGGTGCTGGCCTTCTTCGCCGGCGCAGCACTCAGCGGCGCGCTGCTGGAAGACAGCACCTTGCGGCTCGGTCGGCGCTACGGCATCTGCCTGCTGATCGAAGCGGCGCTGCTGGCGGCGGCGCTGCGCGGCTTCCATCACGACGCCCCGACCGCCGCGCTGTGGGCCTCGGCGGCCTGCGGCATCCAGAACGCGATGGTGTCGACCTACAGCGGTACGGTGATCCGCACCACCCACGTCACCGGCATCGTCACCGACCTGGGCATCGCGCTCGGCCACTGGCTGCGCCGGCTGCCGGTCGACGGCCGTCGCGTGCGCCTGCATCTGCTGGTGCTGGCCGGTTTCACGGCCGGTGCCGTGGCCGGCGCCCGGGCCTGGCTGGAATGGGGGTTCGCGGCGCTGTGGGGGCCGGTGCTGATCTGTCTGGCGCTGGCGGCGGCTTATGGCGTCGTCCACCTGCAGCGTCCGGCATCGGCCGACTGAGGGCGGATGCTCGACCGGCCGCTGTGTGACCGGGTTCATCGTGGCCGCCGTGCGGCCCTGTCGGCGACCGATGCGCTTCGCTAGATTCGCAGCGCTGGCGGCGCCCGCAGCGCGACGGCCGGCAGCCCGGTTCCCGACGGAGGATCACGCCCATGCCCAGCCTCACCGCCGCCCTGCGCAACGAGTACGAAACCCTGTTCAATCGCTGCGTGATCAATCCGGGCAAGGCCAAGCTGGTCGCCGGCCTGGTCGACAAGCTGCTGACGAATCGCGGCCGCTACGAAGCGGTGTCGAAGCTGAGCGGCGTGCCGTGGCATTTCATCGCCGTCACTCACAACATGGAGTCGAGCCAGAACTTCGCGCGCCATCTCCACAACGGCGATCCGCTGACCGCGCGCACCGTGCAGGTGCCGGCCGGTCGGCCCGCCAGCGGTTCGCCGCCCTTCACCTGGGAAGCCAGCGCCGTCGACGCGCTGGCGATGAAGAAGCTCGGTCCCGACATCGACTGGAGCCTGGCCGGCACGCTGTACCGGCTGGAGCTGTACAACGGCTGGGGCTATCGCACCTATCACCCGGAAACCCTGTCGCCGTACCTGTGGGGCGGCTCGAACCACTATGTCAGCGGCAAGTACGTGAAGGACGGCGTCTGGTCGCCGACAGCGGTCAGCGACCAGTGCGGCGCAGCGGTGCTGCTGCGCCGGCTCGCCGAGCTGGGCCAGGTCCGCTTCGTGGCCGCTGCGCAGACGCTGCCGCGCTACGCGACGACGCGGCCCAAGGAGGCGGCGGTGGCGAACCAGGTCGAAGCGCTGCAGCGCTGGCTGAGCGGCTTCCCGCAGATCTTCCTGAAGGTGGATGGCGTGCCGGGCCCGAACACTTCGAACGCCTACAAGGCGGTGACTGGCCAGTACCTGCCCGGCGATCCGCGCGGCTGATCGGTCGCCGGCGTCGGCTATCTCTGCTGTGGCTGGGTGCGCCGGCGCCTGCTCAGGACGACGAGGCAGGCGGCGGGGAGCGGTCCAGCGGCCGGCGCGAACTGAGTCCCCAGCGCCACAGCGCGTCGGCCGGGATCGGCAGCACCAGGAACCAGTGCTCCAGCACCGCCAGCGACAGCAATGTGGCGAGGAAGCCGAGCGACACGGCGTCATGGCTGCCGTCGTCGGCATTGATGGCCAGTCGCCAGAGCAGCGTAGCGATGGTGGTGGCGGCGATCACCGGCCACGGGAACAGCAGGTTCATCGGCCGCCGCGCGAAGTAGGTCTGCAGGTAGCGCAGGTGATCGGGCAGGAAACTTTCCGACAGGTTGCGGACGCCGAGGAACACGTTGAGCTTGGCGCTGGTGCGCATCGCCCACAGGATCAGGAAGGTCCACAGGCCGGTGCTGTTCGGCGCCTCCCAGGTCACCACCGCCACCAGCAGCGCGCCGGCCGCCAGGGCGATCTCGTGGTGCAGCACCGCTTCCAGCGCGTAGCGCGCGCGTTGCAGGCCACGCGCACCGGCCGGGCAGGGTGAACGCCGGGGGCCGGTAATGAAGCCCATCAGGAAGCTCATTTCCAGCCAGCCCCAGACCGCGAGGCTGGCGGTGAACGCCAGCGCCGCGCCGACCGGGCTCGGGTCGCCGGCGCTGCTCGACAGCAGTTGCACGGCTCCCAGCAGCAGCACCGAAGCCGCGCCGAGGCTGTAGCGATAGGTGCGCGGCGGCAGGCCGTCCAGCCACAGGATCGCGCCGGTGGCGAACCACCAGACGAACAGCGTGTAGGCGACGGTCAGGGCGAGGTCGGTCATCGCGGCCGGAGAACGGTCAGGAGCGGGCGGTTCGGCGGTCGCGGTCCACAGGCGGACGCGTGACGCGCGGCGCTACCAGCTCGGCGACAGCCGGACATCGGCCGGCAGCCGGTGTTCGATGACCGGGATCGTGTACAGGCGCAGGAAGGTCAGTGCTGCCGAAGCGCCGTAGCCGATGCGCCGGATCGCGTTCAGCAGGCCGCCGCCGGCGCGGGCCCGGTCATTGGCGGCGGAGATCGCCAGCAGCTTTTCCAGGCAGGCGCGGAAGCGCGGGTGATCGATGTCGACGGTGAACGGGAACACCTGTCTGGAGATCTCCGAGGTGATGCGGAACACCTCGTAGTCGTACTGGCGCGGGTCGATCGCCAGCGCCTCGTGCATCTCCGGCCGCGACTGGTCGCGGACGAACATGGTGGCGTAGACGGCCAGTACGAAGAAGCGGATCCACAGCCGGTTGCGGCCTTCCAGCAGCTTCGGATTGGCGCGCATCAGCAGTGCGAAGCTTTCGCCGTGGCGGAATTCGTCGTTGCACCACTGGTCGAACCAGCCAAAGATCGGGTGGAACTTGAGTTCCGGATGCTTCTCGATCTGCCGGAAGATGGTGATGTAGCGGGCGTAGCCGATCTTCTCGCTGAGGTAGGTCGCATAGAAGATGAACTTGGGCTTGAAGTAGGTGTACTTCTTGGCCCGGGTCAGGAAGCCGAGATCCACCGCGATGCCGAAATCCTTCAGCCACTGGTTGATGAAGCCGGCATGGCGGGCTTCATCGCGCGCCATGTAGCCGAACAGTTCCTTCATGTCCGGGTTGTCGACGTTCTTCTTGATCTCGTTGTAGAGCACGCAGCCGGAGTATTCGGAGGTGATCGACGACACCATGAAGTCGACGAATTCCTTGTGCAGACCTTCCGGCAGATTGGAGTAATCCGCCATCAGGTTGGCCGGCCGGGTGAAGTGGATTTTATTGTTGTCGGCCTTGTACTCGTCCATCAACGACTGCCACTGGGCGCGGATCGGCGACACGTCGATGGCGTCCATCGCTTTCATGTCGGTGGTGTAGAAGCGCGGCGTCAGCAGCGTGTCTTCCTGCGCGCGGCGCGTGGTTTCGTTCGGCAGGCGGGCTGCGGCGGGGGCGCTGGCGGTGGCTGTGCTCATGGGATGCTCGGCAGGACAGGATTCAGGGGAATCGGCGGGGCTCAGCCGGCCGGTGCGTGCAGCGAATGGCCACCTGCCGCGTTGACGGCCGCACCGGACGGCAGCAGGCGGGCGAAATCGCTGATGTTCTCCGAGCCGAACGAGCCCAGGTCCAGGCGCTCGCCGGTCGCCGGATCGGCCAGCAGCAGGTGGCCGTCGCCATGCAGGCTCAAGTGGAACGGCAGTTCGCGGCCGATGCCGGCCTTGCGCCGTTCGCGGACCAGCGCCCGCACCATGCCGCGCATGAAGTTGTCCTGACCGGGCGCGAGGGTGTCGATGCGCTCGCCGCTGGCGTCGTCGAAGATGCCGATGTCGCCACCCTGCAGATCCTCGAAACGCAGGGCGCGCCCGGCGACGATCGCGGCATCGGTCACCGCGCTGCCGGCCGGGGCGCCGCCGTGGCGGGCATCGAGGCGGCTGTCGATGGCCAGCGCGAAGGCCAGCCCGATCACGGTCAGCACCGCATAGAGCGGCAGGCGCAGGTTGGTTTCGCGGCGATCGGCAGGCGTGGCGTTCATCGGGCGGGTCCGGGCGGGCAACAAGGGAAGGGCGATCAGCCGCCGACGGTTGCCGACAGGCCGGCCAGCGGCCTCGTGCGGATCGACGTCGACTGACCCACCGGTAGCGCCGTGCCGCCGCTGGCCTGGGCGATCGCCTGCGCCAGCAGTGCCGCGACCTGACGCGGCTGCTCGATCGACCGCAGCATCGGCTCGGTCTGGCGGAACTGCCAGGGCTTGGCGTGCGGCCACAGGTGGGCGTAGGCGATGCTGTTGCCGTCGCTGAAGCGCAGCGGGATGTCGCCGGTGCCTTCGGCGTGTTCGCGCAGCCCGGCCGAGGCGACGACCGCATGCGGGAAGTTGAAGGTGATCTCCAGCACCACGCCGACGCGCATCAGCACCCGCCGGCTGGTGATCGTGTACCAGGTCGCGCGCGCCGTGAGCCAGGCAACCAGCGCCAGCATCGCCAGGCCGGCAACCGCCAGCGGCAGCAGGTAGCTCATCGCCTGCAGGGCATCCGCCGGATGGCCGCCACCGGCCAGCACCGCCACGCCGCGCGAGCCGATCAGCAGCGCGAAGTAGATGGCGATGCTGCGGCCGTGGAAGGCGCGCCGGTACAGCGAGGTCCAGCGCGGCGCGCCCTGCCAGAGCACGCGTTCGCCGTCGGGCAGCGGCTCCGGCAGTTCGCGCACGCCGGCGAAGTTGTAGTCGTCGTGGTGCGGCGCGCGGTCGCTCACAGCAGCGGCCCGAGGCGATCCGGCGTGGCGTACAGCGTGCCGGCGCCGTAGTAGCCGGCGATCATGTCTTCCTCGCGCAAGGTCACCTGTTGCGGCGTGCGGATCTTCGGCACATCGGCGAACTGGCTGCCGAGGATCGCGCCGACCTTCACCGTGCCGTCGCCGGCCACGGTCGCGAAGTTCCACGGCAGCAGCACTGTGCTGCCGTCGCCGACCTGCACTTCGAAGTAGCGGAACAGCCGCTCGGAGCGATCGACCCACAGGTCGACGCAGATGCCGCCGGACTTGCCGTCGGCGCCGAGCACGCGCTTGCCGCGCGGGTCCGGATCACCCTTGGCGACGCCGTAGTCCGGGTCGCTGCGCAGCGGCACGATCTTCGGCGTGCCGGTCAGTTCCAGATCCGGATGATCGTCGCGTTCGGTCCAGGCGCCGGGGCCGACGCCGGCCAGCAGCGGGTTGCCGGTCGGCACCAGCGGCGAATCCGGGTTGCGGTCGAGGCGGCGCGCCTTGAGCTGCTCCGGCGGGCCGGCCTTCCAGGCTTCCGGCACGGTCTTGGTGCCGCCGTGCGGCAGCAGGTAGGTCTTCGGGTCCGGGCGGCCGCCCAGGCCTTCCTGCAACTGGTTCGGCGAGCGGTCGGCGGTTTCCAGCGGATAGCCTTCGCGCTGGCCCTCGCGATGCAGGTAGATGACCAGGGCGGCGAAGAAGCCCCAGAACAGATAGAGCGCGACTTGGGCGATATCGAGGCTCGCCGTGATGGCACCGTGATTCATTGTGTTACCTCCTCCCGTAGATTCATCGACTGCAGGTTGGGCCAGACGGCGTCGTCGCCGCCGGTGCCGACAAGTTCATCGCGTTCGGCCGAATGGCGAACCAGCGGGCCGATCGCCACCAGCGTCGCGAACAGCAGGCCGAGTTCCAGGTGATAGACGACCGTGTAGCCGGTCGCCGGTCCTGCGAGTCCTTCGCCGAGCGCGCCACTCAGCGCCAGATGGGCGATGGCGTCGCGCAGCAATCCGCTGATGGCGATCGCGCCGCCGGCAGCCGTCGCCTGCACCGCGCCCCAGACGCCGAGCGCCAGCCCGATCTGCCGCTGCGGGGCCAGGCTCATCGCGGCGGTCAGCGTGCAGTGGCCGAACAGGCCGCTGCCGACGCCGATGCCGGCGACGCCGACCGCGAACAGCAGGGTCGAGGCCATCGGCGCCGACAGGATCAGCGCCGAGAACGCGGCGATGCCGACCACCGCGCCGTAGGCCGCCATCCGGTAGGGATCAACCCCGCGCACCAGGGCGCGTGCGGCGATCACGAAGCCGGCCAGTCCGCCCAGCGCCAGCGCGGCGGTCAGCGCCGTGGTCGAGGCCACGGCCAGATGCAGCACCTCGCCGCCGAAGGGTTCGAGCAGGATGTCCTGCATCGAGAACGCCACGGTGCCGAGGCCGAGTGCGATCAGCCGGCGCCGCGCATGGCTGCGATGGCTGAAGCTTTGCCAGGATTCGCGGAATGACGGCGTCGGCAGCGCGTGCGCGGTGCGCGCCGGATCGCGCGCCTCCTGCTTCCACAGCGCCACGATGTTCAGCAGCATGGTCACCGCCGCCGATCCCTGGATCACCTGGATCAGCCGCAGCTGGCTGAAATCGCGCAGCAGCAGGCCGAAGATCACCGCGCTGAGCGCCATGCCGATCAGCAGCATCGAGCACATCAGCGCCACGACTCTGGGCTGCGATTCGACCGGCGCCAGATCGGTGGCCAAGGCCAGCCCGACGGTCTGCGTGGTGTGCAGGCCGGCGCCGACCAGCAGAAAGGCGAGCGCGGCGCCGATCTGGCCGACGATCGGGTGCTGCAGTGAATCGCCGGACAGCAGGATCAGCGCGAACGGCATGATCGCCAGCCCGCCGAACTGCAGCATCGAGCCGAACCAGATGTACGGCACCCGCCGCCAGCCGAGAAAGGACTTGTGGGTGTCGGACTTGAAGCCGATCAGCGCCCGGAACGGCGCGAACACCAGCGGCAGCGCCACCATGAAGCCGACCAGCCAGGCCGGCACGTGCAGCTCGACGATCATCACCCGGTTCAGCGTGCCGATCAGCAGCGCCAGCGCCATGCCGACCGACACCTGGAACAGCGACAGCCGCAGCAGCCGCGACAGCGGCAGCTCGATGGTCGCGGCATCGGCGAACGGCAGGAAGCGGGTCGACACCCGGCTCCAGGTCGATGCGAAGGTCGGCCGCGCTGGCAGGGGCTCGCTCATGCGCGTTGCAGTTCGAAAGCCTGACTCTTGTAGAAGCCGCTGGTCACCAGCCGGGTCTGCGCGAACGTCCAGCCGCTGGCTTCGGGCCGGTCCTTCAAGAGGCCGCACAGCGTCTGCGCGGTGACCGGCACGATCGCCGGCGCCCGATCGCCGCGCGGAAACAGCAGGCCGATGCTGTGCATGACCGTCAGCAGTGCGGTCTTCGGCGCGAAGGTGATGGCCATGCTGTGACGCGTGCGCTGCATCAGCGCGGCCACGGTGTCGGCGATGTCGGCCGGCTGGTAGTGGATCAGCGAGTCCATCGCCACCACATGGTCGAACGCGCCGAGCGCCGGGTTCAGCATGTCGCCGACGTGAAATTCGATGGTGCCTTTCAGATCGGTCGGTGCGCGCTCGCGGGCGACATTGACCAGGTTGCCGGCGATGTCGATGGCGACCACGTCGGCCCCGCGCCGCGCGGCTTCCACCGCCAGCGCGCCGGTGCCGCAGCCGGCATCGAGGATGCGCCGGCCGCTGAGGTCGTCCGGCAGCCAGCCGAGCAGCGTGCCGCGCATCTCGTCGCGGCCGGCGCGCACGGTTTCGCGGATGCGGCTGACCTTGGCGGTCGAGGTCAGCCGCGCCCAGGTATCGGCCGCCGTGCGGTCGAAATAGGTTTCCAGCTGGCCGCGCCGGTTGTCGTAGCTCGGCTTGGGGGCGGCGCTCATCACTCGAACCCGAGCAGGTCGAAGATCTCGCGATCCTTCAGCGGCGAGGTCAGCTGCGGCTTGGTGCCGAGCCAGAGGCTGGCGGCAAGGCGCAGATACTCGTCCTGCACGGCGCGGATCTCCGGCACGTCTTCCATCTCGAACATGGTCGCCTTCTTGAGCCGCGAGCGGCGGATCGCGTCGAGGTCGGGAAAGCGGGCCAGGGTGGTCAGCCCGATCGCCGCGTTGTACTTGTCGATCTGGTCGGTTTCCCGCGAGCGATTGGCGATCACACCCCCGAGGCGCACGTTGTAGTTCTTCGACTTCGAGCCGATCGCGGCGACGATGCGGTTCATCGCGAAGATTGAGTCGAAATCGTTGGCGGCGACGATCAGCGCGCGGTCGGCGTGCTGCAGCGGCGCTGCGAAGCCACCGCAGACGACATCGCCGAGCACGTCGAAGATCACCACGTCGGTGTCTTCCAGCAGGTGGTGTTCCTTCAGCAGCTTCACGGTCTGGCCGACCACATAGCCACCGCAGCCGGTGCCGGCTGGCGGGCCGCCGGCCTCGACACACATCACGCCGTTGTAGCCCTCGTAGACGAAGTCTTCCGGGCGCAGCTCCTCGCCGTGGAAATCGACCGACTCCAGGATGTCGATGACCGTCGGCACCAGCCGCTTGGTCAAGGTGAAAGTGGAGTCGTGCTTGGGATCGCAGCCGATTTGCAGAACTCTCTTGCCGAGCTTGGAGAACGCCGCCGACAGGTTGGAGGACGTGGTGCTCTTGCCGATGCCGCCCTTGCCGTAGACGGCAAACACCTTGGCGTTGCCGATCTTCTGCGATTCGTCCAGATGCACCTGCACGCTGCCCTGGCCGTCCGGCGGTGGCATGACGCGGCGGACGGTGGAAACGGGGATATTGCCAATGGTGCTCATGCAGCCTCCGCGAGGTGAACGCCTTCGAGCCGGTCCTCGAGTTCGAGGCCGGCGGATCTGAGCGCTTCGAGTGTCTTGTCGTCCGGGCACCAGTAGCTGCGCTCGGTGGCTTCCAGCAGGCGGCTCGCGACTTTCGCGGAGGCCGTCGGATTGAGGCTGGCGAGGCGTTCGCGCATCGCCGGGTCCAGCACGAAGGTTTCGGCCAGCTGCTGGTAGACCCAGGGCTGGACCTGTCCGGTGGTCGCCGACCACGCGAAGGTGTTGGTGATGTGGCTCTCGATCTGGCGCACGCCTTCATAGCCGTGCTTGAGCATCCCCTCGTACCACTTGGGGTTCAGCATCCGCGTGCGGGTTTCCAGCGATACCTGTTCGGAAAGCGTGCGCACCGTGCCGGCGCCGGTGGTCTGGTCGCCGATGTAGACCGGTGCCGCCGCGCCGCCCTTGGCGCGCTGCACGGCGCGGCTGATGCCGCCCAGCGTGTCGAAGTAGGTGTCGATGGTGGTGACGCCGAGCTCCACCGAATCGAGGTTCTGGTAGGCCAGGTCGACGTTCCTGAGGATGCTCTGCATCAGTGCCGGCTGGGCGCTGGGCGTGCCCTGGCGGCTGAAGGCGAAGCTCTTGCGGCGGCTGTAGGTTTCGGCCAGCTCGTCTTCCTGGTCCCAGCGGCTCGATTCGATCAGGTTGTTGACGTTGGCGCCGTAAGCCCCATCGGCATTGCCGTAGACGCGCAAGCTGGCCGTTTCCAGATCGCAGCCATGCACGGCCTGGTAGGCCAGCGCGTGCTTGCGGACGTAGTTCAGTTCCAGCGGCTCGTCGGCGCTGGCGGCCAGGAAGGCGGCTTCGGCCAGCAGCTTGATCTGCAGCGGCAGCAGGTCACGGAAAATGCCGGACAGGCTGATGACCACGTCGATCCGCGGCCGGCCGAGTTCGGCCTGCGGAATCAGCGTTGCACCGGCCAGCCGGCCGTAGGCGTCGAAGCGCGGCTTGACCCCCATCAGCGCCAGCGCCTGGGCGATCGGCGCGCCTTCGGATTTCAGGTTGTCGGTGCCCCAGAGCACCAGCGCCACGGTTTCCGGCAGCGCGTGGCCGTCGTCGAGATGGCGCAGCAGCAGCCGCTGCGCCTGCCGGGCGCCGTCAGCGACGGCAAAAGCGCTCGGAATCCGGAACGGATCGAAGCCGTGCAGGTTGCGGCCGGTCGGCAGGATGTCCGGCGTACGCAGCAGATCGCCGCCCGGCGCCGGTCTGATGAAGCCGCCGTCGAGCGCCCTCAGGATGCCCTCGATCTCGTGCTCTTCGCCGAGCTGGCGATTGATCGTCGACAGCTGTTGCAGCGCATCGCGATGGCTCGGCGTATCGGTCAGCTGGCTGTCGGCCAGCGCCCGTTCGAGCGGCAGCCCGGCGACCAGGGCCTCGATGCCGGCGCGTGCCGGCCGCAGCCCGTGCGAGGCGTCGGCGACCGACAGCAGCAGGTCGGTGCGCTCGGCATCGGAAGGCAGCGCGCCGACCACATGCAGGCCATGCGGAATCAGCGTGTATTCCAACTCCAGCATCTGGCTGCCGAGCTGCGCGATCCGCGCATCGGCGTCGGCATCGGTCCATTGCGGCTCGGCGGCGGCCAGATCCAGCAGCGCCGCCTGCGACTGCAGCAGCGCGGCAAGCGATTCCCGGGCGTGAGCCTCGTCCGGCGCCAGTCCGCGCCAGCGGTCGATCGACGATTTCAGCTCCACGAGGCCGCGGTAGAGGCCGGCATGGGCCACCGGCGGCGTCAGGTAGGAGATCAGCGTTGCCTGCGAGCGGCGCTTGGCGATCGCGCCTTCGCTCGGGTTGTTCGCGGCGTACAGGTACAGGTTCGGCAACGCGCCGATCAGGCGATCCGGCCAGCAGTCGCCGGACAGGCCGCTCTGCTTGCCGGGCATGAACTCCAGCGCGCCGTGGGTGCCGAAGTGGAGCACCGCATGGGCGCCGAAATCTTCCCGGATCCAGCGATAGAACGCGGAGAACGCGTGGGTCGGCGCAAAGCCCTTTTCGAACAGCAGGCGCATCGGGTCGCCTTCGTAGCCGGGGCCGGGCTGCACCGCGATGGCGACGTTGCCGAAGCACTCGCCGAGAATCTGGATGCTGGCGCCGTCGCTGTTCTGGCGGCCCGGGGCGGGACCCCACTGCGCTTCGATCGCCTTCAGCCAGGGCTCGCGGCGCACGTGGTCATCGGCCGGAATGCGCGCCATGACATTGGCGTCGGCGCCGAAGCGCGCCGCATTGCCGTGGATGATCCGCTCGCGCAGGTCATCGACGGTGACCGGCACGTCGACCCGGTAGCCCTGGGCCTTCATCGCCTTCAGCAGGTGATGCAGCGATTCGAACACCGACAGGTGCGCGGCGGTGCCGATGTTGCCGGCGTTCGGCGGGAAGTTGAACAGCACCACGGCGACCTTGCGTTCGGCACGTTCGGCACGCTTCATCGCGACCAGCTTGTCGACCCGCGCGGCCAGCGACTCCGCGCGTTCGACGCAGGTCTGCATGTCGCGGGCGGTGGTCGACGGCGGGAACACGCAGCCGCGCTGGCAGCCCGTGCACTTCGCGCCGGCGGAATCCGAACGGCCGCCGAAGGTGGTCATGCCGGTGGCGCCATCAAGCTCCGGAATCGCGACCATGATCGTCGACTCCACCGGCATCAGGCCGCGTTCGCCGGCGCCCCATTGTTCGAGCGTCTGGAACTCCAGCGGGTGAGCGGCGATGTAGGGCACGTCGAGCCTGGCGAGGATGTCCTCGGCGGCGCGGGCGTCGTTGTAGGCCGGGCCGCCGACCAGGCTGAAGCCGGTCAGCGACACCACGGCATCAACCGTCGTGCGGCCGTCCTTGATGAAGAACTGTTCGATCGCCGGCCGCGAATCCAGTCCCGACGCAAACGCCGGCACCACGTTCAGACCGCGCGCTTCGAGGGCATTGATGACGCCGTCGTAGTGCGCGGCATTGCCGGCCAGCGGATACGAGCGCAGCAGCAGCACGCCGACGGTGCCGCGCTTGCCCTTCCGCGGCAGCGCGTCGGGGGTCTCGGCGATACGGCCCTTCATGCGCGGGTGGTAGACGCCGACGTCCGGATACTCCGCCGGCAGCTCGGACGAAAGCCGGCCGCGCAAGTGACGGCGCGGGCCATCGGCATAACGGTCGACCAGGAAGCGGACCATGTTGACGATGTTGTCTTCCGAACCGGCCAGCCAGTACTGCAGGGTCAGGAAGTAGGCGCGCACGTCCTGCGCGGTGCCGGGAATGAAGCGCAGCAGTTTGGGGAGCCGGCGCAGCATCTTCATCTGCTCGGCGCCGGCCGTGGTCATGGCGGCGTTGCCTTCCTTGGCCTTCGGCTTCAGGCGCTTCAACAGCGCCATCGCGCCGCTGGCTTCCTGCTTGCCGTCCATGTTGAAGCGGCCGATGCGGGTCAGCCTGGCGATCTCGGTGGCCGACATGCAGCCGATCATCGCGTCGCAGTGCTCGCGCCTTGCTTGTAGCGCCGGCAGCACCGCGTTGAAGTGCTCCTCGACGAACAGCATGGTGTTGATGATCAGATCGCCGCGCGCGATGTCGTCGTGGCAGCGCTGCAGCGCGGCGGCATCGTTCGCCCATTCGGCGGCGGTATGCATGCTCAGCACCAGACCCGGCACTTCGCGGGCCAGCCGTGCGGCGGCCCGCTGCGTGGCGCTGGCCAGGTGGTTGTCCATGGTGACGATGACGACGCGCATCGGCGTCGGCTGCATCGCCGGATCAGCGGCTGAAATGGGCTTTGGCATCGTAGAGCGCCTCGACGGTGATCACCCGGACGCCGCGCTCGCGGGCCCAGCTCTCGGTATTGCGCCGTGCCTTGCCGCGCACGAAGAACGGAATCTTTCCGAGTTCCTTCTCGCCGTCGGTCGACCACACCGGAATGCCGTCCCAGGCCGCGTCGGCCGCAGGTCGGGTGTCGATCAGGGCGACGTCGTTGTCGCGTGCAGCGCTGACGGCGGCGTTGGCGTCGGCTGGCGCGTCGTTGCGCCGTTCCGTGGCCGGTCCGCCCAGATGCGAGGGCGTGGCTTCGGCATGGAATTCGAAATCGTCCCGGAACATGCCGAGCAGGTGTTCCTCGAGGCCCATCATCAGCGGATGGACCCAGGTGTCGAAGATCACGTTGGCGCCTTCGAAGCCCATCTGCGGGCTGTAGCGCGCCGGATAGTCCTGCACGTGCACCGGCGCCGAGATCACCGCACAGGGCAGGCCGAGCCGCTTGGCGATGTGGCGTTCCATCTGGGTGCCGAGCACCAGTTCCGGCTGCAACTCGGCGATCTTCGCTTCGACTTCCAGGTAGTCGTCGCTGATCACCGCCTCGACACCGTAGCCCTTGGCGGCTTCGCGGATCTCGCGCGCCATCTCCCGGCTGTAGGTGCCCAGACCAACGACCTGGAAGCCGAGCTCGCGGCTGGCGATGCGGGCGGCGGCCAGCGCATGACTGCCGTCGCCGAACACGAACACGCGCTTGGCCGTCAGATAGGTGGAGTCCACCGATTTCGCGTACCACGGCGCGCGCGACGTGGCTTCGTCCAGCGCGGCGGTCGGATCGACGCCGGCCAGCGCGGCGACTTCGCGGATGAATTCGCAGGTTGCACCGATGCCGATCGGCACCGTCCTGACCATCGGCTGGGCAAAGCTGCGCAGCAGCCAGCTGGCGGCCGGGTTGGCGATTTCCGGATACAGCACGACATTGAAATCGGCTTCCGGAATCCGCCGCAGATCGGCTACCGAGGCATCGAGCGGCGCGACCACGTTGACGATCACGCCGAGCTTTTCGAGCAGCCCGCGAATCTCGCGGACGTCGTCGCGATGACGGAAGCCCAGCGCGGTCGGGCCGAGCAGGTTGCAGCGCGCCGGGCGGTTCGGCGCGCGGTCGTCGCGACGGCTGCCCGGCGGCGGCATCAGCGGGCTGCAGATCGCACGGACCAGCTGGTAGAAGGTTTCCGCCGCGCCCCAGTTTTCCTTCTTCTGGTACGACGGCAGTTCCAGCGCCACGACCGGTATCGGCAGTTCCAGCGCCGCCGCGAGGCCGCCGGGGTCGTCCTGGATCAGCTCGGCGGTGCAGGAAGCGCCGACCAGCATCGCCGCCGGCTTGAAGCGTTCGAACGATTCCCGCACGGCGTCCTGGAACAGCTGGGCGGTATCGCCGCCGAGGTCGCGCGCCTGGAAGGTGGTGTAGGTGACCGGCGGGCGCTTGCCGCGCCGCTCGATCATCGTGAACAGCAGATCGGCGTAGGTGTCGCCCTGAGGCGCGTGCAGCACGTAGTGGACGTCGGTCATCGCCGTGGCGATGCGCATCGCGCCGACGTGCGGCGGGCCTTCGTAAGTCCAGACCGTCAGTTGCATGGCAGTTGCTCAGGCGGCCAGCAGGGCGCGGCGCTGCAGCGGCCGCGCGAACAGGCCAGCCAGGTCGGCCGCCTGGTCGAAGCCCTGGATCGGCGTGAACACCAGTTCGATCGCCCACTTGGTGGTCATGCCCTCGGCTTCCAGCGGATTGGCCAGGCCGAGGCCGCAGACCACCAGGTCCGGCGCCGCGGCGCGGCAGCGATCGAGCTGCCTGTCGACATCCTGGCCTTCACTGAGCACGGTGCCGGCCGGCAGCCAGGCCAGTTCCTGCGCCAGGTGGCTGCGGTGCAGGAACGGCGTACCGACTTCGACCAGCGCCACGCCCAGCTCGCGATGCAGGAAGCGGGCGATCGGGATTTCCAGCTGCGAATCCGGGAAGAAGAACAGGCGCTTGCCTTCGAGCTGCGGGCGCAGCCGGGCCAGCGCCTGCCGGGCACGGCTGCGGGCCGGCGCCAGCGCCGCGTCGACGGTCTGCGGGTCCAGCTGGAAGGCGCGGGCGGCGGCCTGGAACCAGGCGTGGCTGCCTTCGTCGCCCAGCGGGAACGGCGCGGCGATACGCGTGGCGCCGCGATTCTCCAGCGCCCGTGCGGTATCGGCGAGGAACGGCTGGGCAAGCAGGTAGCGGGTGTTCGGGCCGATCGCCGGCAGCAGGTCGGAACGTCGCGGCGGCAGGAACTGCACCTGTGTCAGGCCCATCGCGGCGAACAACCGGCGGAACTGGTCCTCGACGACGTCGGCGAGGCTGCCGACCACCAGCAGCGATTCCTCGGCGGTGTCCGGCAGACCCGGCACCAGCGCCGCCAGGCAGGCGTCCTCGCCCTGCGTGAAGGTGGTTTCGATGCCCGACCCGGAATAGTTCAGCACCCGGACCTTCGGCGCGTGCACGGCTCCCAGCCGCTGGGCGGCGCGCGACAGATCGAGCTTGATCACTTCCGAAGGGCAGGAGCCGACCAGGAACAGCAGCTTGATGTCCGGCCGGCGAGCCAGCAGCTGGGCGACGACGCGGTCCAGCTCGTCGTTGGCGTCGGACATGCCGGCCAGATCGCGCTCGTCGATGATCGCGGTGCCGAAGCGCGGCTCGGCGAAGATCATCACGCCGGCAGCTGACTGGATCAGGTGGGCGCAGGTGCGCGAACCGACCACCAGAAAGAACGCATCCTGGATCTTGCGATGCAGCCAGATGATGCCGGTCAGCCCGCAGAACACTTCGCGCTGGCCGCGTTCCTTCAGCACCGGGGCATCGCTGCAGCCCCCGGCGTTCTTCGGCTGGACCACGACGGGGACAGCGGCGAGGGCGCTGCTCATCGGGCAGGAACTCCGGAAGCCAGCGGGAAGGAGGCGCCGGCTGCGGAGGCAGGCGTGGCGGCGTCGAGGCGCGCCAGCCGCAGCTTCCAGACGAATTGCGCGGCGTTGACGACGTAAGCGGCGTAGGCGACCAGGGCCACCAGCATCTGCTGGCGGAGGCTCAGGCCGCCGCTCAGCAGCCCCCACAGGTACAACGTGTGCAGGGCGATCACCACCATGCTGACGACGTCTTCCCAAAAGAAGGCCGGTGCGAACAGGTACTGGCCGAACACCACCTTCTCCCAGAACGCCCCGGTGACCATGATCGTGTACAGGGTCAGGGTCTTGGCGACGATCGACAGCGTGGCGGCCTGCTCGCCCTGGCCAGTGGCCAGGTAGCGGAGCACCAGCACCAGGCTGACCAGAAAAACCACGAACTGGATCGGCGCCAGCAGGCCCTGGACCAAGGTCCAGCGACTGCCATCGCGGCGGGCCCGCTCGGCTGGCGAGTAGAGCGGCCTGCGTGCACTGAAACCGCCCTCCGCCTGTCGCATGCCCGTTCTCCGCCGGTGATGACGCCTGCGACCGAATCTAGACCGCATGACACCGACTGTCAATTTAGATTGACGTAATTGATTCGTGACATAGACGATAGCGGTAGCAAGCCCTGCCGGGCGTTTTGACCCCCCACAGGTCGAGTGCAACAATCCTTGCGCTCGACCTATGGTTCGTCAGAGCCAAATCCCCTCCGCGTCGACGCTCGACATTCGCGGCAAGGACCTGGTCGCACCGGCATGCGCCGGGTGCCCGGTTCACGCCGATGCTGCGGGTCATTACAAAAAGCGTTGATTGAGAGGGAAATCAAATGCTTGGCTTCAATCAGGGTGATAGGTCGGTGCCGTCAGCACGAGATCGCAGTGGCGAATCCGTGGCGGAACCCGGCGCCGGTGCGCCCGGCGTGCTGGTGGCGGTCGGCGAAGCGGAAATCGCACCGCTGATCCGCACGATCGAGTCGGAAATCATTCCGCGCCTGCTGCTGGCCCATAAAGGTGCAGCCAGCCTGGTGGCAGAGGCCGGCGTGCTCGTTGAACTGCCGACCCGCGAGCACATCGCCGAGTTCGCCGGCCTGGTTCTGGTGCAGGACGCCACGGCGGCGTCGCGTTACATCGAGGCGATGGTCGATCAGGGCTTTCTGCTTGAAACCCTGTATCTGCACCTGCTGGCGCCGGCGGCGCGTCACATCGGCGAACTGTGGAGCCAGGACCTCTGCGATTTCGTCGAAGTGACGATGGCGCTGGGCCGCATCCAGCACGTGATCCGCGAGTTCAGCCCGGCATTCCGCGAAACCCGCGACAGCGCGCCGGTCGAGGCGCGGCGGATCCTGCTGGCGCCGGCCCCGGGCGAGCAGCACGCGATGGGCTTGATGATGCTCCGCGAGTTCTTCCTGCGGTCGGGTTGGGAAGTGGTCGGCGGGCCCAGCACGTCGACCGAGGAAGTGGCCGTGCAGGTGGCGAGCCAGTGGTTCGACGTGATCGGCATCTCGGTCGGCTCGGAATGCCGGCTCAACGGCCTGGCCTCGTGGCTGGCGGCGCTGCGCCGCGTGTCCCACAACCCGTCGGTACGGATCATGCTCGGTGGTCCGGAGCTGACGGCCAATCCGCAGCTGGCCGGATTGCTCGGCGCCGACGCCACCGCCAGCGATGCGCGCACGGCGGTGCTCGAGGCTGAGATACTGGCGCCCCGTCGGGCGAATCCCCAATGAATTCGGTGGCGGGTTGTTCCGCAATCATCACGAGGCAGGCTTGGACGATATCCGCAAGGCAGGCGCGCACGACGGTGGCCCGGGAGGCCGAGCCATGAATCGCGAGATCACCGGTGGCGGCGTGCTCGGCGCCCTCGACGCCGATGCGGCCAGCAACCTGATCGCGGCGGCGGCCGATGTCGCCCTGGTGCTCGACGGCAACGGCGTGATCCGCGATGTCGCCCTCGGCAGCGAGGACATGCTGCTCGAAGGCTGCCGCAAGTGGATTGGCCAGACCTGGGCGGAAACGGTGACGGTCGAAAGCCGTGCCAAGGTCGAAAGCCTGCTGCGTGACGCCGCATCGAAGACCGAGCGCCGCTGGCGCCAGGTCAACCATCACTCGGCGCGCGGCACGGACGTGCCGGTGCTGTATTCCGCCGTGCAGGTCGGCGCCGAAGGGCAGGTGGTGGCATTCGGGCGCGACCTGCGGCCCAATGCCCAACTGCAGCAGCGGCTGGTCGATGCCCAGCAGTCGATGGAGCGGGACTACTGGCGTCTGCGCCACGTCGAAACCCGCTACCGGCTGCTGTTCCTGTCGTCGCTGGAAGCGGTGCTGATCGTCGACGCCGCCACCCAGAAGATCGTCGAAGCCAATCCGGCCGCTGGCGACCTGCTTGGCGAGAACGCCCGCAAGGTCGTCGGCCGCGCGTTCCCGGAAGGTTTCGACAGCGACAGCATGGCGGCGATCGGCCTGCTGCTGGCGCGCGCGCGCGCGGTCGGGCGCGGTGACGACATCCGCGTGCGGCTGCTGACCGACGCCCGCGAATTCCTGATCGCCGCGTCGATGTTCAGCCAGGACAACGGCTCGTTCTTCCTTGTCCGGCTGTCGCCGACCCGTGGCGATGCCCCGGATTCCGCCGTGCCGAGGTCGATCGTCAAGGTCATGGAAAGCATGCCGGACGGCTTCGTCGTCACCGATCCCGAAGGCCAGGTGATCAGCGCCAACCGCGCGTTCATCGACATGACCCAGGCGGTCACCGAAGCGCAGCTGCGCGGTGAATCGCTGGAACGCTGGCTGGGCCGCTCGGGCGTCGATTTCAGCGTGCTGATCGGCAGCATCCGCCAGCACGGCTCGGTACGCCTGTTCTCGACCGTGCTGCGCGGCGAGCACGGCGCGAGCAGCGACGTCGAGGTGTCGGCGGTGTCGGTGCCGCACGGCGATCTGCCGTGCCTCGGCTTCACCATTCGCGATGTCGGCCGCCGCACCTCCTCGTCAGTGACGGCGCGGGTGAGCCAGGAACTGCCGCGCTCGGCGAACCAGCTGACCGAACTGGTGGGGCGCGTGTCGCTGAAAGAACTGGTCCGGGAGTCGACCGACCTGATCGAGAAGCTGTGCATCGAGGCGGCGCTTGAACTGACGCGCGACAACCGGGCGTCGGCGGCCGAGATGCTGGGGCTGAGTCGCCAGAGCCTGTACGTCAAGCTGCGCCGCTACGGTCTTGGCGATCTCGGTCCGGACGAACCGGAGCCGGCGGCGTGACCTTGCCGTGATGAGCTTCCTCGGCGTGCCGCTGTTCGAGTGGGCCGGCCTGGCGCTGGCGCTCGGACTCGGCGTCGAGGCCTGGCTGACGATCCGCAAGCCGTCGGCATCCGACAAATCGTCCGACGACGCCGAGCGCTGAAGAGTCCACCGGAACGGACAGTCGCCGACTGTCAGATTAAATTGACGATTTCGGGCATCCGTGTAAGCCTCAGCTGACATTTCAGCTGCAGGCCTGCCCCCGGATTGCCATGGATCGTCCCGCGCTCGCCGCCGTCGCCGAACTGCTGAAGCCGATCACCTGGTTTCCGCCGATGTGGGCATTCGGCTGTGGCGTCGTCGCGTCGGGCGTGGCGCTGGCCGGCAACTGGCCGCTGATCGTGGTTGGCATCTTGATCGCCGGGCCGCTGGTCTGCGCGACCAGCCAGGCGGTCAACGACTGGTACGACCGCGAGGTCGATGCCATCAACGAACCGCAGCGGCCTATTCCTTCCGGCCGCATGCCCGGCCACTGGGGTCTTTACATCGCCATCGGCTGGACGGCCCTGTCGATCGTCGTCGCCACCCTGCTGGGCCCCTGGGGTTTCGCCGCGACGCTGCTGGGGCTGGCGCTGGCCTGGGCCTACAGCGCGCCGCCGATCCGCCTGAAGCGCAACGGCTGGTGGGGCAACACCGCTTGCGCGGTTTCATACGAGGGTCTGGCCTGGGTGACCGGCGCCGCCGTGATGAGCGGCGGCGCCACGCCGGATGCGCGCTCGCTGCTGCTGGCCGCGCTGTACAGCGCCGGAGCGCACGGGATCATGACCCTCAACGACTTCAAGTCGATCGAAGGTGATCGGCGTAGCGGCATTGATTCGCTGCCGGTGCTGCTCGGCGTCAACGGCGCGGCGCTGACCGCCTGCGCCGCGATGGCCGTGCCGCAGGTCGGCGTCGTGGCGCTGCTCGGGTACTGGCAGATGCCGGCCCATGCCTTCGGCGTGGCGACGCTGCTGGCC
Source organism: Gammaproteobacteria bacterium (assembly GCA_026398815.1). GTDB lineage: Bacteria > Pseudomonadota > Gammaproteobacteria > Nevskiales > Nevskiaceae > Nevskia. The sequence continues at coordinate 548,000 of JAPLSA010000017.1, read as the reverse complement.
CTGCAGCTGCTGATGATGCGGCGCTTCCTGGCCACGCCGGCGCGGCTGGCGGTCTGGTACTCCGGCTTCGGCATTCCGCTCTACGTCGCCGGGATGATGGTCAGCGCGTTCGCGCTGCGGGTATCCGGCACCGGAGCCCTGTCGTGACCCCGCCGGCAATGCTTGGCTGGTTCGGCATCGTCCGGCTCGGTTTCGTGCAGGCCGCGCTGGGCGCAATCGTGGTGATCGCGACCTCGACGATGAACCGGGTGATGGTCGTCGAGCTGGCGTTGCCGGCAATGCTGCCGGGCGCGCTGGTGGCGCTGCACTACGCGGTGCAGATCCTGCGGCCGCGTCTCGGTTTCGGCTCCGACGAAGGAGGACGGCGCACGCCGTGGATCGTCGGCGGCATCGCCGTGCTGGGGCTGGGCGGCGTGCTGGCCGCCGCCGGCATCGGCCTGATGGCCGGCCAGCCGGCGGCCGGAATCGCGCTGGCGGTACTGGCCTTCGTGCTGATCGGCATCGGAGTCGGCGCGGCTGGCACCTCCTTGCTGGTGCTGCTCGCCAAGCAGGTCGACCCCGGCCGCCGCGCGGCGGCCGCCACCATCGTCTGGATGATGATGATCGTCGGCTTCGTCGCCACCACGGTGGTGGTCGGCAAGCTACTGGACCCTTACACGCCGCAGCGGCTGCTGGCGATCACCGCCGCCGTCGCGGCGGCGGCGCTGGCGATCAGCCTGATCGCCACGCTGGGCCTTGAACCCGCCAAGCTCGAACCAACGCAGCTGACCGGCGCCGAGCCGCCTGCTGGCCGCACGCCGTTCGCGACGGCGCTGCGCGAGGTCTGGGCCGAATCGCGGGCGCGGCGTTTCACGATCTTCGTGTTCGTGTCGATGCTGGCCTACAGCGCGCAGGACCTGATTCTCGAACCGTTCGCCGGCAGCGTGTTCGGCTACACGCCGGGGGCCTCGACGCAGCTGGCTGGCGTGCAGCATGGCGGCGTGCTGGTCGGCATGATCCTCGTGGCGCTGGCCGGCACCGGCTGGCGCGGGCGGCGCATCGGCTCGCTGCAGCAGTGGACGGTCGGCGGTTGCGTCGCCTCCTGCCTGGCGCTGGCGGCGCTTGCCTGTGGTGGCCTCGTCGGCGCGTCCTGGCCATTGCGTGACAACGTATTCGCGCTCGGCGTCGCCAACGGCGCGTTCGCCGTATCCGCGATCGGTTCGATGATGAGCCACGCCAGCGAGGGCCGCAGCGGCCGCGAAGGCGTGCGGATGGGTCTCTGGGGTGCGGCCCAGGCCATCGCCTTCGGCGCCGGCGGCTTTGCCGGCGCTGCGGCCAGCGATCTTGCGCGAGCCGCCATCGGGACCGACGGACCGGCCTATGCGCTGGTGTTCGCGGCCGAGGCCCTGATGTTCCTTGCCGCAGCCCGGCTCGCGACACGGCTGACGGCCGCGCCGGCCGTGCGTCATCCCAGCACGGCATCGACCGCCGGCGCACCGCTGGCCAGCCAGGCATGAACCATGACCGATATCGAACGCTTTGAAGTGGTGGTGGTCGGCGGCGGACCTTCAGGCGCCACGGCCGCCGACCGGCTGGCACGCACCGGCCGCCGCGTGCTGCTGCTCGACCGGGCGGGGCGTATCAAGCCCTGCGGCGGCGCGATTCCGCCGCGCGCCATCCGCGACTACCAGATTCCCGACCACCTGCTGGTGGCGCGGATCGGCTCGGCGCGGATGGTGGCGCCGTCCGACCGGCACGTCGACATCCCGATCGACAACGGCTACGTCGGCATGGTCGATCGCGCGGCCTTCGACGAATGGCTGCGGGCGCGCGCCGAAACGCATGGCGCGGTGCGCCGGACCGGTCACTTCGAATCGATGAGCCGCGATGCCGACGGCGTCGCCCGCATCCATTACCGGCGGCCGGACGGCACGCTCGAATCGGTGCGCGCCACCGCCGTGATCGGCGCCGACGGCGCCCGCTCGCAGCTGGCCCGCCAGCAGGTCAAGGGGGCGGAGCGGATGAAGTTCGTGTTCGCCTACCACGAGATCATCCGCGCGCCGCAAGCCGCTGCCGCCGCCACCGGGATCGACTACGACGCCCGTCGCTGCGACGTGATCTACCGGGGCGCGCTGTCGCCGGATTTCTACTCCTGGATCTTCCCGCACGGCGATACCGTCAGCGTCGGCACCGGCAGCGCCCACAAGGGCTTCTCGATGCGCGGTTCGGTCAGCAGCCTGCGTGCCAGCACCGGCCTCGCAGCCTGCGAAACCCTGCGTCGCGAAGGCGCGCCGATCCCGATGAAGCCGCTGAAGCGCTGGGACAACGGCCGCGACGTGGTGCTGGCCGGCGATGCCGCCGGCGTGGTCGCCCCGGCCTCGGGCGAGGGCATCTACTACGCGATGCTGGGCGGCGATCTGGCGGCGCAGGCGGTCGAGGCGCTGCTGGTCACCGGCGACGCCAGTTCGCTGAAGCTGGCCCGCAAGCGCTTCATGGGCGAGCACGGCAAGGTGTTCTGGGTGCTCGGCATCCTGCAGCGGTTCTGGTACGGCACCGAGAAGCGTCGGGAGAGCTTCGTGAAGATCTGCGAGGACCGCGACGTGCAGAAGCTGACCTTCGACGCCTACATGAACAAGAAACTGGAACGGAAGAAACCGATGGCCCACGTGCGCATCTTCTTCAAGGACCTGGCACACCTGTTCGGCCTGGCACGGGCCTGAGGACGGTACGTCAGGCGCCGCGCACCGTGAATGCCTTCTTCGCCAGCGGCCGGGCCGTCGATCTGGTGCTGGCGCTGATGCTGGCCGAAGCCCTGCTGCTGGCCGGCCTGCACCGGTATGCCGGCCGGGCGCCGGCGCCGGACCGCTGGCTGGCCAATCTCGGCTCCGGTTTCTGCCTGCTGCTGGGCCTGCGCGCGGTCATCGCCGGAGCCGCCTGGCCATGGCTGGCGCTGGCCCTGACCGGGTCGCTGGCGGCCCACCTGATCGACCTCCGGCGACGCTGGAACTGAGGCTTTCCGGAGCCCCGGGAAGCGGCTGCCCGGGGCGGCAAATGCTATGCGTGGACAAGCACTTGCTGTACCCTGCCGCGCTGCACGCCGCCGCCTTTCGGCAGCGGGACCCGGCCGTACGACAGACCGGGCTGTTCGATTCGTCTTCGAGGATTGAATATCGCGCTTCCGGCTTAACCGTGTGCTCTGCACCAACGACATTGAGGCCTTGCGTGGTTTTTCCTTTTGCAGCTGAGCCGGTCTGCCTTCGCGGGAGGGCGGCGTCGTGAACGAGCCCGCCGCCAGCGAGGCCGGCAAGCTCGGTGCGTTGTCGAACCTCGCGCCGGAGCTGGCCGACATGCTGGTGTCGATCGCCAGCGACATCGCGCTGGTGGTCGATGACCAGGGCGTGATCCAGCGCATCGCGCTCGGTGGCGGCGAACCGGTGAAGACCATGGCCGACGACTGGCTCGGCCGCCGCTTCGCCGACATCGTCACCATCGAAACCCGCAAGAAGGTCGAGCAGCTGCTCGCCGACGTGTCGGCGACCGGGCTGTCGCGGTCGCGGCAGGTCAACCATCCGTCGCCGCTGGGACTCGATGTGCCGGTCGCCTATTCGGCCGTCCGCCTCGGGCCGGGCGGGCCGCTGCTGGTGGTCGGCCGCGACATGACCGTGGTGTCGGCGATGCAGCAGCGCCTGGTGCATGCCCAGGCCGAGATGGAGCGCGAGTACTGGCAGCGTCGGCAGAGCGAAACCCGTTACCAGCTGCTGTTCCAGATCGCCACCGATCCGGTGCTGGTCGTCGACGCCAGTTCGCTGAACGTGATCGACGCCAACCGCGCAGCCGCCCGCCTGTTCGGCCAGCCGCTCGACCAGCTGATCGGCAAGCGCGCGACCCTGCCGCTGCACGACAGTTCGCGCCCGGCGCTGCTGGAACTGTTCGCCACCGCCAAGGCCAGCGGCCGGGCGGTCGACTGCGAGGCGCTGATCGACGGCCCGCAGCGCCGGGTCCGGATTTCGGTGACGCCGCTGCGGACCGAGTCCAGCACCGCGCTGCTGATGCGCCTGAAGACGGTCGATCCGCAATGGCAGGTGCCGGAAGCGAACCAGCGGCTGGTGGCGCTGATGGCGCTGAGCCCGGATGCCATCGTCGTCACCGACGGCGAGGGACGCGTGCAGATGGTCAATCCGGCGTTCATCGAGCTGGCGCAGATCGACATCCGCACGGTCGTCGTCGGCAGCCCGCTGTCGAACTGGCTGGGAGCGACGGCCGGCGAACTCGACCGGCTGATGAACAGCATGCGCGAAGCCTTGTACAGCCAGCGCGTCAGCAGCACGATCCGCGGCGCGGCGGGCCGGCTGACCCGCGTCGAGGTGGCCGCCGTCTGCCTGGCGGAAAACGAGGACGAGGCGTTCGGCTTCATCGTCCGGCCGGTGTACGCCGGCAACGCCGGTTCGCTGGCCGGCGACGATCGGACGGACCCGTCGATCCACTGAACGCGGCGCGTGTGGTCCGATCGGCAAGCCCTTGCGTGACGGAGACCGGGAAGCGATGAACGAAGTGCTCGCCAGTCCGCCGTTTGGCGAGGCGACTCTCAGCAACTGCGAACGCGAGCTGATCCACCTGGCCGGGTCGATCCAGCCGCACGGCGTGCTGCTGTGCGTCGACGAGCGCAGCTTCGCGATCGTCCAGGCCAGCGCCAATGCCGGCGATTTCGTCGGCATCGCGGCCGCCGCACTGATCGGCCGCGACATCGCCAGCATCGGCGGCACGCTCGGCGCGCAGCTGAAGGCGCTCGATCCGGCCGGCGATCTGGCCGAACCACAGCCGCTGAACTGCACGGTGAGCCGGGGCGGCGCCGACGTGGCGCTCGACGGCACCGTGCACCGCCATGCCGGCGGCGTGCTGATCGTCGAACTGGAGCGCCGCGATGGCGCCGCCGGCTACGAATCGACCGGCACCGTCGATCACGCCGGCGTGGCGATGGCGGTCAAGCGCTTCAGCAGCGCCCCGACCATCGCCAGCCTGTCCGAAGCGGTGGTGGCCTGCGTGCGCGAGCGCACCGGCTACGACCGGGTGATGGTCTACAAATTCGATCCCGACGGGCACGGCGAAATCATTGCCGAGGCGCGACGCAGCGATCTCGACTCGCTGCTCGGCCACCACTATCCGGCCACCGACATCCCGCAGCGCGCCCGCGAGCTGTACATCCGCAACCGCGTGCGGGTGCTGGTCGATGTCCATTACCAGCCGGTGCCGATCGAGCCGCGCCGGCTGCCGGACGGCAGCGAGCTGGACATGTCGCTGTGCCATTTGCGCAGCATGTCGCCGCTGCATCTGCAGTACCTGAAGAACATGGGCGTCACCGGCACGCTGGTGGTGTCGCTGGTCCGCGAGGGCCGGCTGTGGGGGCTGATCGCCTGCCATCACTACGCGCCGCGCTACGTGCCGTATCCGGTGCGCGCGCTGCTGGAGCTGTTGGCCGAGGTGATCTCGACGCGCATCGCCGCGATCGAGAACTACGTGCAGTCCCAGGTCGAGGTGCTGGTCAAGCGGCTCGAGCTGCGGATGATCGAGGCCACCTCCACCGACGGCGACTGGCGGATGGCGCTGTTCCGCAATTCCCGCACCCTGCTGTCGCCGGTCGATGCCACCGGCGCCGCGCTGTTTCACGACGGCGAAGTGATGACCGCTGGCGACGTGCCGTCGACGCCGGACCTGCGCGCGCTGCTGGCCTGGGTATCGGTGCAGCCGATGGAGGGCGGCGTCTACACCTGCTCGTCGGTGGTGCGGCGCAATCCGGGCTTTGCCGCACTGGCGGCCACTGCCAGCGGCGTGATGGCGGTGCCGTTGTCGCCGTCGCGGCCGGACTGGCTGATGTGGTTCCGCAAGGAACAGCCCTGCGAATACACCTGGGCCGGCGATCCGGCCAAGCCGGTGATCAACGACGATCCGCTGACGCTGTCGCCGCGCCGCTCGTTCGCCGCCTGGTCGGAAATCGTGCGCGGCACGGCGGCGCCGTGGACCCGGGCCGAAACGGTGCTGGCCAAGGCGGTCGGCCAGACCTTGATCGACATCATCCTGCAGATCCAGGCGGTACGGCTGCTGATCGCCCAGCACCAGCTGAACCTGGTGCGCTCGCAGGTCGGCAACTCCAAGGACCCGGTGGTGATCGCCGATCCCGAAGGCCGCATCCTCTACTCGAACGAAACCTTCCAGCGCCTGCCCGGCAGTCCCGGCGCGCAGCTGGAAACGCTGGACGATCTCGGCGGACTGTTCATCGAACCCGAGGACGTGCGCGACCACCTGCGGCGCCTGCTGCGCGAGCGCCTGCCGTGGCGCGGCGAAGCTGCACTGGTCACTGCCGGCCGCGAGGCCCTGCCGCTCGGCGTCCGTGCCGACGTGGTGCCGGGCGCCGGCGATTCGATCCTCGGCTTCATCGTCATTCTCAGCGACCTCACCACCCGCAAGCAGACCGAGTCGGCACGCCGGCATTTCGAGACCACGCTGCTGCAGGCCGAACGCGATCTCGCCCGGGGGGCGGGCGGCACGCCGCTGCGGCAGTCCGACGACGTGGTGGGCGCGATCCTCGCCAACGCCAATGTCGCGGCGATGGAGATCGCCGATGCCGCCGGCGGCGACCAGATCGCGCCGCTGCTGGAAGAGCTGGAAGCTTCCACGCAGCGGGCCGCCGCGCTCTACCGGCGGCTGCGCAGGCTCGATCGCAAGGGCTGAAGCGCCGCGAACAGCGCGGCATGACGAGCGAAAGCGGACACCGCTTCATCGACCATCGCCTGCGCCTCGGCCTCGGCGAGCGGCAGCGTGTCGAGCGCCGCCCGGAACGCGGCCGCCAGCGGCCCGGCGCCCGGTTCCGGGAAGCGGTGGAAGGCAACCCCGACGCCGTAGCAGTCGCCGACGATCCGGCCCAGCGGCTGGCCGCCGGCCAGGTCGCCGAGATAACGCACATAGGCGTGCGCGCCCAGCCGCACGGCATCCAGCGTCTGCAGATGGGCCTGGTAGGCGTGGGCGGCCACGGTCAGCGGCAGGCGCTGCCAGTCGCGGCCATGCAGGCTTTCGAGATCGGCTTCGAGCGCCGCGCACCGGGCCAGCCGGGGATCGCGGATCGCCTGCGGCAAGGCCGTTTCCGGCAGGCGCGCTTCCAGCGTCGCGTAGATCGGATGCAGGTTGCGCAGCAGCCGGCAGTAGTCGTGGCGGTCGAGCTGGCCGCGCAGCAGCCGGCGGATCAGCGCGCTGTCCTCGACCTCGCGGTGCCGTGCGGCAGTGGCCTGCCGCAGGCGCAGCGCCAGCATCAGCGGCCGACCACCGGAAAGCTGACGGCGATCAGCCAGCCGAACAGCACGGCGTTGGCGACCGCCGCGATCAGCGGCTGGCCGGTGCGGCGGCCGATCCAGCGGCTGAAGCTGCCGAACACCAGGAACAGCAGCAGCACCACCGGCACGATGATCACCAGGAAAAACAGCTCGTACGGGTTCAGCGCCACCGCCAGCAGCAGCGAGACGAGCAGCAGCAGCTTGGTCAGCAGGTAGCCGCCCCGCGCCGGCTGCGGCCCGCGGGTGATCCATTCGTCGATCACGAAGTACGGCAGCAGGCCGGCGGTCATCACCGCGATCAGCGGCCAGCGCAGCGCATGCGGCGCCACCGAGGCCACCCAGTGGTCGAGCGCGTAGCCGAAGGCGGCGGCGCAGGCGATGGTCACCGTCAGCAGCACCGCCAGCGTGCGCCGGTCGAAGTGCCGGAGGCGGGGCAGCGGCAGGCCGCGACGGCGCAGCATCAGCGCCACCAGCAGGCCGTACAGCGCGAAGTGCATCGCCAGATAGCCGCCGAGCAGCAGCGGCAGCCAGTCGTGCGGCAGCGGCCACAGCAGCAGCGGCGTGACGATCGCCGGCAGGCCGGCATCGAGCAGCAGCGCCCGGTGCGGCAGCGCCAGGCCGTCCGGCGGAACGCGCAGCACCGGCAGCCGTGCGGCCAGCGACCAGGCCAGCAGCATCAGCCCGCCGAACAGCAGCGCCAGCGGCCCGCCGCGAAGATCGCGCCAGTGACCGGTGACCGGTTGCAGGAAGCCGCCGGACAGCCAGTCGACCGCGGCGTCCAGCGTGTCGCGCGCGTACAGCACGCCGATGTGCTCGGCACCGCGCGCCAAAACCAGCCGGCGGGCGCTGCCGTTGTCGAACTGGCCGTAGATCGGCCCGGCCTCCGGCTGGCCGCCGGCTGCCGTGCGGATGCTGGCCAGCCCCTGGCGGATCAGCTCGCCGGCTTCGAAGGCGCCGTCGATGATCAGCAGGTTGTGCGGCAGCCGGTCGGTGGCGCGCGGGAAGAACATCGACACGGCGATGGTCGCGGCGATCGACGGGTCCTCGATGCCGAGCCGCACCACGACATCGGAGGCCATCGAATGTCCGAGCAGCGCCAGCCGGCCGTCACTTTCGGGACGCTTGCGCGCCATCGCCACCACCGCTCGCAAGGCCTCGACCAGCGCCGTCGACATCGCCTGCTGGTCGGCGAGGCCGCTGGCCAGCGGTTGCGGGTGGCGGCCGTGGCCGGGGAAATCGAAGGTGATCGCCAGGAAGCCGGCGCGTGCCAGTGTGGTCGCCAGCGGCTGCATCAGCTGCTGCGAGCCGGCGAAGCCGTGGGCGATGACCACGGTTGGCGCCGGTTCGTCGCGGTCCGGCGCATAGACCGTGACCGGCATGTCGCCGACCTGCAGATGGCTGATGCGCAGGCCGCGCGTGGCATCCGCCAGCCGGTGCACTGCAAACGCGATCATCAGCAGCGCCAGCATGGCGACGACGGCGCGCCCGCCACGCCGATCGAAACGGGACATGGAAATCATCCGGCAGTGTCGCCGAGCGCCGACGGCGGTCGCAACAAAAGCCAGCGCAGCGAGCCGCGTTTGGTAAAGTCCGAATGACGTCCGATTTTTCTGACACTTCGCTTCCAGGATCGCCGCGCATGCCCCTGCCGTTCCCGTTTTCGGCCATCGTCGGCCAGGAAGAAATGAAGCTGGCGCTGCTGATCGCGGCGGTCGAACCGGCGATCGGCGGCGTCATGGTGTTCGGCGATCGCGGCACCGGAAAGTCGACCGCGGTGCGCGCGCTGGCGGCGCTGCTGCCGCCGATGGAAGCGGTGATCGGCTGCCCTTACCACTGCGCGCCGGACGATGGCTCCGACGCCTGCAAGGCCAGCCTCGACCGGCTCGGCAGCGCGAAGAAGAAGACCCACAAGGTGCCGGTGCCGGTGGTCGACCTGCCGCTCGGCGCGACCGAGGATCGCGTGGTCGGCGCGCTCGATCTGGAAAAGGCGCTGGCCCAGGGCATCAAGGCCTTCGAGCCGGGCCTGCTGGCGCGCGCCAATCGCGGCTTCCTGTACGTCGACGAGCTCAACCTGCTCGAAGACCATCTGGTCGACCTGCTGATCGACGTCGCCGCCAGCGGCGAGAACGTGGTCGAGCGGGAAGGCCTGAGCATCCGTCATCCGGCGCGCTTCGTGCTGGTCGGCAGCGGCAACCCGGAAGAAGGCGAGCTGCGCCCGCAGCTGCTCGACCGCTTCGGCCTGTCGGTGGAAGTGTCGACGCCGGCCGACCTGCAGGCGCGGATCAGCGTCGTGCGCCGTCGCGATGCCTTCGAGCGCGACCGCGCCGCGTTCATCGCCGAATGGAAGGCGGAGGACGACAAGGTGCGGCGCCGCATCGTCGCTGCCCGCAAGCGGCTGCCGGACGTGCAGGTGCCGGATGCCGTGCTTGAACGCGCGGCGGAGCTGTGTCTGGCGCTCGGCACCGATGGCTTGCGCGGCGAGCTGACCCTGATGCGCGCCGCCCGCGCGCTGGCCGCGCTGGATGGCGACGCGGTGGTCGGCGATGCCCATCTGAAGCGCATCGCCGCGCCCAGCCTGCGCCACCGCCTGCGCCGCAATCCGCTCGACGACGCCGGCTCGACCAGCCGCGTCGAACGCGCGGTCGGCCAGCTGTTCGGCGCGTGATCCGCAAGCCTCGATGACCGCCGACGCGGACCCGGCGCGCGGGCGCGACGCGCTGTCGGCGGCGGCGCTGTTCGCGGTCGATCCGCAGGCGCTTGGCGGCGTCGCAATCCGGGCGCTGGCCGGACCGGTCCGCGATCAGTGGCTGGCGCTGCTGCGCGGCTGGCTGCCGCCCGGGCAGCCGTGGCGGCGGGTGCCGCTGAACATCGCCGACGGTCGCCTGCTCGGCGGGCTGGACCTGTCCGCGACCTTGTCGGCCGGTCGGCCGATCGCCGAGCGCGGCCTGCTTGCGGAAAGCCATGGCGGCGTGCTGCTGCTGGCGATGGCCGAGCGCCTGAGCGCCGGCACCATCGCCCGGCTGGCGGCGGTGCTCGACGACGGCGAGCTGCGGCTGGCCCGCGACGGCATTGCCGCCACGGTGCCGGCGCGGGTCGCGGTGATCGCGCTCGACGAAGGCATCGAGGCAGACGAGGGGCTGGCCGCGCCGCTGCTTGATCGCCTCGCGTTCCGGCTTGATCTCGACGGCCTGCGCCGGCTCGATCTGGCGGCGCTCGGCATCGAGGTTGAAAGCCTGGCCACGGCGCGAGCAAGGCTTGCGCAAGTCGAGCTGCCGCAAGCGGTGATCGCCGCACTTGCCGCCACTGCCGAACAGCTCGGCATCGCGTCATTGCGGGCGATCTGGCTGGCCACCCGCGCCGCCCGGGCTGCTGCAGCGCTCGACGGCCGCGAGGTCGTCACCGACGCCGACGGCGCGATCGCCGCCCGGCTGGTGCTGGCCCCGCGCGCGACGCGGCTGCCGGCCGCCGAGCCGCCGCCCGATTCGGATCAAGCGCCACCACCGGACGAGACGGCGTCGGCGGATGCGCCACCACCGCCACCGCCGGAGCGCGACGCCAGCAACGAGGACGACGCCCCGCCGCTCGATCCCGACCAGCCGCTGCAGGACCTGCTGCTGGCGGCGGCCACCGCTGCCATCCCGCCGGGGTTGCTGGCCCAGCTCAAGGCCGGTGCGCAGGCCGGCAAGGCGAGGGCGGCGGGCAAGTCCGGCGCACTGCAGAAGGCGGCCGCACGCGGCCGGCCGGCCGGTTCGCGGCGCGGCGAGCCGCGCGCCGGCCAGCGGCTGGCGCTGATCGACACCCTGCGGGCGGCCGCACCATGGCAGCGCCTGCGGCAGGCGGAGCTTGATGCCCGTGGCGGTGCGCCCTCACCCCAAACGCTTTCACAGGGGGAGAGGAGCTTGCCGTCGGCAAGCGTGCCGCGCGTGCTGGTTCGCCGCGAGGATTTCCACATCACCCGGCTCGAACAGCGGCGCGAGACGACGACCCTCTTCGTCGTCGATGCTTCCGGCTCGTCGGCGCTGAACCGGCTCGCCGAAGCCAAGGGTGCAGTGGAACTGCTGCTGGCCGATTGCTACGTGCGCCGCGACCGCGTGGCGGTGATCGGCTTTCGTGGCGCCAGCGCCGAACTGCTGCTGCCGCCGACCCGCTCCCTGGTGCGCGCCAAGCGCAGCCTGGCCGGCTTGCCCGGCGGCGGTGGCACGCCGCTGGCAACGGCGCTGGATGCGGCGACCGAGCTGGCCGATGCGATCCGCCGGCGTGGCGAGACGCCGGGCATCGTGCTGCTGACCGATGGCCGCGCCAACATCGGCCGCGACGGCAAGCCGGGCCGGGCTCAGGCTGAGGCCGACGCCAGCGCCGCCGCCCGGCGGCTGGCGGCCGCCGGACATGCGACGCTGTTCGTCGATACGTCGCCGCGTGCGCAGCCGGCGGCGGCGAAGCTGGCCGCCGAGCTGCGGGCGCTGTACCTGCCGCTGCCGTTCGCCGATGCGCGGTCGCTGTCGGCGGCGGTGAAGGCGGTCCACGCAACGGGCAGGGAACGAGGATGAATCCGGATATCGAGGACTGGGCGCGGCGGGCGATGCAGCGCTGGCCGAACGTGCCGCACCTGTACGGCTGGCTGCGGCTGGATCGCCGTGGCCGCTGGCTGATTCGCGGCGAGCTGATCACCCGGCCGCAGATCATCGACACCATCGCGGCCAACTACGCGGTCGATGCGCGCGGCTGCTGGTACTTCCAGAACGGGCCGCAGCGTGGCTATCTGGCGTTGGACGCGGCGCCGCTGATCCTGAGCGCACCGGCAGCCGGGGATGCGCTCGACACCCATCTCGGCAAGCCGGCCGGCGCGGTGTCGCGTGCGGCGCTCGACGAAGGCGGCGGGCTGTGGCTGGTCACCGCGCGCGGCCCCGGCTGGCTGGCCGATCGCGACCTCGACTGGGCACTGGACCGGCTGTCGACGATCGACGGCAAATCCGTCGAGGCGGCGCTGGCGGCGGCTTTGGCGCAGCGCTCCGGCACCGCGACCCGTCTGCAATTGCAGCTGGAAGACCGCAGCGTGCCGCTCGAGCGCATCGACGAGGCCGACATCGCCGGCGAGTTCGGCTTCGTCCGCGAACCGACCGCCAGCACCCCGTAGCGCGGCCGGCGGCTGCGCCTGCACCGCGCCGCATTTCCGTCGCCCCGTCCGGGCGCTTTCGCGACCGGGTGGCGACAGATTCCCGGCGCGGCTGGGATATTCGCTGCAAGCCGCTGACGACGAACGACATTCCGCCGCGCTGACGGCGTGGCACATGGCTTGCTCCCGGGCTTGCAACCGCAAGACCCGATTCCCCAGGAGCCGTCCATGTCCGCAGCAGCCGAAGCCCCGAAAGCGCCCAGCAGCAAGAAAGCCCTGCTGATCCCGATCATCGGCGCGGTGGTGGCGACGGCGGCGATCACCGGCGGCGCGATGTACTTCCTGATGCCGTCGGCGAAGCCGGCCCGCCACGCCAAGGCCGATGGCGATGTCGCCGCTGCCGAGCACGGCGCGGCCGATGAAGCCGCTGCGGCAGCCGGGGACGACGGCAGCGGCGAGGAGGCGGCAGCCGAAGGCGAGGGCGGTCATGACGGCAAGAAGGCCGCCTCGGCGATCTACTACCCGATGACGCCGTCGTTCGTCGTCAACATCGGCGACAGCGACGCCTCCCACTTCCTGCAGATCGAAATGCAGGTGCGGGCCAAGAATGCCGCCGTCACCGACGCGCTGAAGCTGCACGACCCGCAGATCCGCAATGCGCTGCTGATGCTGCTGGGCACGCAGACCGTGGCCGAGGTCAATTCCCGCGAAGGCAAGGAAGCGCTGCAGAAGAAGGTGCTCGCCGAGATCCAGCGAATCCTGAAGGCGGAAACCGGCAAGAGCGGCGTCGACGCCGTGTACTTCACCAGCTTCGTCATGCAGTAAGCCCGCCACCGCGCCCGGAGCCCGCCATGCAGGATCTGCTTTCCCAGGACGAGATCGACGCGCTGCTCAACGGGGTCGACAGCGGCTCGGTGGCTACCGAAGCGCCGCCGCCGGTGCCCGGCGAAGCGCGCAACTACAACTTCGCGACCCAGGACCGCATCGTCCGCGGCCGCCTGCCGACCTTGGAAATGATCAACGAGCGCTTCGCGCGCCTGTTCCGGATCGGCCTGTTCAACATGCTGCGCCGTTCGCCGGAGCTGTCGGTGGTCGGCATCGAGATGGCCAAATTCAGCGAATACACTCATTCGCTGTTCGTGCCGACCAGCCTGAACCTGGTGCGGGTCAAGCCGCTCCGGGGCACGGCGCTGTTCATCTTCGAGCCGCGTCTGGTCTATTCGGTGGTCGAGAACTTCTTCGGCGGCGACGGCAAGATCCACACCCGCATCGAAGGCCGCGAGTTCACGCCGACCGAAATGCGCGTCGTCCAGCTGCTGCTCAAGCAGGCCTTCGCCGACCTCAGCGAAGCCTGGTCGCCGGTGATGGACATGGAGTTCGAGTACATGAACTCCGAAGTCAATCCGCACTTCGCGAACATCGTCAGCCCATCGGAAATCGTCGTCGTGTCGCGCTTCAAGATCGAGCTTGAAGGTGGCGGCGGCGACCTGCACATCACGTTTCCGTATTCGATGATCGAGCCGATCCGCGATCAGCTCGACACCGGCCTGCAGTCCGATCGCGTCGAGAAGGACGAGCGCTGGAGCTTGGCGCTGCGCGAGCAGCTGCAGGAAGCCGAAGTCGAGATCGGCAGCCAGCTCGGCAGCATGTCCTTGAGCCTGCGCCAGCTGCTGCAGCTGAAACCCGGCGATGTGCTGCCGATGAACCTGCCGAAGACCATCGACCTGTGCGTCGAGGAGATGCCGGTATTCCGCGGCAGCTTCGGCGTCTCCAATGGCCGCAACGCCGTGAAGATCAGCGAAGTGATCCGTCGCGGCCCGCGCAGCGCCGCTGTCCACTGATTGCCCCGTTCTCCACTTCCAGACTCCACCGCCCAGGACCCGCCGATGACCGCCGCCACCAACACCCCCGGTAACCCGTCCAGTGCCACCAAGGACTATGCCCGCGCCAGCTTCGACAACCTGGAAGGCGCGGCCGCCGTGGCGACCGGCGACTTCAATCTCGACGTGATTCTCGATGTCGCCGTGACCCTGTCGATGGAAGTCGGCCGCGCCCGGATTCCGATCCGCAACCTGCTGCAGCTCAACCAGGGTTCGGTCGTCGAGCTTGAACGTGCTGCCGGCGAGCCGCTCGACATCTACGTCAACGGCACCCTGATCGCCCACGGCGAGGTGGTGGTGGTCAACGAAAAATTCGGCGTGCGCCTGACCGATGTGATCAGCCCGGCCGAACGCATCCGCAAGCTCAAGTAAGCCCCGAACCTGCGCGATCGACGGCCTGCCTGACGATGAACACACCTGCTGCCGCTGCCGCCAGCGCCGCTTCAACCTTGCCCGGCTTCGGCCAGATGGCGTTGTCGCTGCTGGTGGTGCTGGGCCTGATCTTCCTGCTGGCCTGGGGCCTGCGGCGCCTGCAGGGATTGAGAGTCGGCGGCGGCGTGTCCCTGCGCATCCACGGCGGCCTGCAGGTGGGTGCCAAGGAAAAAGTGCTGCTGATCGAAGCGGGCGGCCAGCATCTGCTGATCGGCGTATCGGCCGGCGGCGTCAGCACGCTGCACGTCTACGCCGAGCCGCCGGTGATGCCGGCCAGCGGTGACGGCGCGCCGGAACTGCCGCCGTTCGCAGTGGCCTTCCGCGATGCGCTGAAGAAATCGCTGGGGCAGAAGTCATGAGCGCTGGGCTGGATCCCTCGATGACCCTCGACAACCGTCATCCTGGCGCAGGCCGGAATCCAGTGGTCATGCCGTTGCACAGCCGTCAGGGGCTGGATTCCGGCTTTCGCCGGAATGACGAGCTGGAGGGTTGCAGCACTGCTTCTGCTACCGCCACTGCTTCCGCTGCAACTGCTGACTTTCACGGTGGCCTCGAATCGCCGATGACCCCCGACAACCGTCATCCTGGCGCAGGCCGGAATCCAGTGGTCATGCTGTCGCGCAGCCGTGAGGGGCTGGATTCCGGCTTTCGCCGGAATGACGAGCTGGCGGGTTGCAGCACTGCTTCTGCTACCGCCACTGCTTCCGCTGCAATTGCTGACTTTCACGGTGGCTTCGAATCGGCGATGACACCCAACAACCGTCATTCCGGCGAAAGCCGGAATCCAGTGCCGCAGCGCTCCCGTCAGCGCTGGATGCCAGCCGTCGCCGGCATGACCGGTGGGCTGGCGGCGATCCTGCTCACGGTTTTGCCGGTCGCCGATGCCTTCGCGCAGGGTAGTGGCCTGCCGGCCCTGAATGTCAGTCCGGCGCCGGGCGGCGGGCAGAGCTACTCCTTGAGTCTGCAAGTGCTGTTGATGATGACGGCGCTCACCTTGCTGCCGGCAGCGCTGCTGGCGATGACGGCGTTCACCCGCATCGTCGTCGTGCTTGGTCTGCTGCGGCAGGCACTCGGCACCGGCGGTACGCCATCGAACCAGATCCTCGTGGGCTTGGCGCTGTTTCTGACCCTGTTCGTGATGCAGCCGGTGTTCGAGCGGGTCTACACCGATGCCGCCAAGCCTTATCTGGATGGCCAGATGCAGTTCGAGCCGGCGCTGGCGGCGGCGGCCAAGCCGATTCGCGGCTTCATGATGGCCCAGACCCGCGAGGCCGACCTGATGACCTTCGCGAAGATCGCCGGCAACGACGGCCCGTACGCCGATGCCGATGCAGTGCCGTTCGCGGTGCTGGCGGCCTCGTTCCTGACCAGCGAACTGACCACCGCATTCCAGATCGGCTTCCTGCTGTTCATCCCGTTCGTGGTCATCGACCTGGTGGTGGCCAGCGTGCTGATGAGCCTCGGCATGATGATGCTGAGCCCGGTGATCATCTCGCTGCCGTTCAAGCTGATGCTGTTCGTGCTGGTCGATGGCTGGGCGCTGGTGATGGGCACGCTGGCGTCGAGCTTCGCGACGCCCTAATGGGGCGGCCAGTGGACATCTAAGAAGGTCCGGCTGAGGGTACGATTGCCGCGGCTGCGTAGCTCCGCCGGGCTGCAGGTGATGCTCGTCCCCGGCTTACGCTGGCGTCGTGGGCGTACGTGAGAATGCCCGGGTGCGGTCCGACGGCTAATGCTTCTGATCGGGTCGTAGTTGCCCCAGAGGCCGCTGATGGCTTTTAGCCGATGCAGGCCTTCGTAAGCTCATCGCGGCGCTATCGGTGCCGTCGACGAGATCGCCGATCGTTGGCAGATCGCTCGGTCGCCGTCGGAATACGACAGCTTTTTGGACACAATCCCGCCGAACGGACGGACCTGCTCCAGGACAGGCCGCTGGCGCGACTCGACGCTTTGAGTGCACCGGTCCTGTTGCCTAGTCTGCAGTTCGGGTGTTGCCTGCTCGGGTGATATTTGATACTGGTGGCGAAGATGCGACCCGGGTCGGTATTCCTAACACGTTGGAGTCGTGGACCACCGGGGCCGAGGACGGGATAGCAGACCGACGCGACCTGGGTCAGCGGATTGTTGGTCTGATCGAGCGCGTGGGCTCGGCATCAAGGACAGCCTGCTACTGTTGAGCAGGTTGCGTCTTCTCCAAGCGTAGGTACAGATCCCCACCGGATTGCCAACGGTGGTCAGGTTCCCCGCAGCATCGTAGGAGCACGACGCGATGCCAGCCGTGCTGAGATAGTCGTGCAGTGCATTCCTGCTGCGCAGGTTGAAGGTGTAGTGCGTCGCGGAGTTTCGCTTCGTTTCAACTCGCCCTGCGCGTTAGCCGTCAATGGATCGCGACCAACCGACGATTCTTCTGTATGAGTAATTGGCAGCGGAAGAAAAAATCAGTAACGGAAGGTACGCTTCAAAATACCAAACTCCTCCACTCATGGGGTGAACAATGATCCCGGCTACACAAAGTATGTATCCGAATACAGTTATTGCAACGATTGAGTACTTCAAAAAATTCGACATTGGCGCAAGCTTCTTTTGTCGGATGAAATATGCCATGCGCGCATGAATTGCTACCATGATAATGAGAGCAACAACTCCGTTAAACAGCAATGTAAAATTCATTTGCATAATAACAGGGTACAGCCAGAGATACTGAAAATCAGAGGCTGAGAATACTTCTTTTGAGGTTTCTTTGTCGGTTTTCATAATATTTTATTATTCATTTTCCACATCCGGGCGGAAATCTTAATTCGGCACGATTAATTCCAAAATACAACAATTTACTAAAGATAAAGTACTGTATGCTGGAAGAGAATTGATGCGACATCTGCAGTCTCAAGAACGGGTGATGATTGCGAGGTACTAATTGAAAAGATGGACGATTCCCACGAAGCCCGAAGTTTGCGTCGAGGCTGGACGACGATCAAGCGAGAACCGTTACGTAACACGATTGGTAGCATGGGCTATCGGTGTGGAGCCACGAAACGGCTGACGGAAGCTGCGTCGACTGGCGTCGCGGCTGCTGCCGGCGCTGGATACTTCGGGCCAGTCGAGGCCGTAAGTGTTTGAAACGCTTCGGGGGGCAGTGCTGCCGCAGTAGATCGCGACCAAGCTGAAGTCGGCACATGCCTCTGACTGTAGTTGTGAATGAGTCACGAGACAATCTACGTGACGATCTACGCGCTACCCAAGGGCGAGTTGAGAAAAGAGTTGATCGATTGACTGCGCTAGCGTCGCAGGCGGCGCTCGGCGTACGGAGATCAAAACGGCAAGGCTACCCTCAGAGTCGAGGAGTGCCAGTTGCCGGATGCTGGGGAGGGAACCTGGTCCGGGTGCGCGAGATCGAGTCTGCCATCGCCGTACTGGTCAAACAAACCACGCGGCTGCTCCTGCTAGCCAAGGTGCTGGCCGCTGTAGAAGCTTGAAACCGTCGGCGTTTATCACCAAGCCGTACGGCATCGCCGACCTAGTGATTCGCCAGACGCTGACAAACAATCAAGGTAAGGAGATGGCGCTGCATGAGCGACTGACCAAGAGAGTTTGTGTCACCGTCTATTTCTATGGTCTGCATAGCTTTGCCAACTCGAGCCAACGAGAACGCCAACGGCCTACCGCAGCAGTGCTCTTAAAAGGCACTGATCAGTGCGTAAATGGCTAGAAGTAACCCTATGTCTTCTCCGAAAAATGGATCAGTGTCTTTGCACAAGCCACAGTTGTGAATCGTCGTTTTTCATACATTTCGAATTTATTAAAAATTTTGAAATAATGAACTATATTTTCGCAAAGTTTTGTTTCCGCGCTCAGACTTGAGCGTGCCGGTAAATCTACTGTTAACATTCATGTCTTGCGTGGTGGCTGGGCGTCAGTGACTTTATCCAAAAACTATTACTTAGCTCGGGATCACTTTTTTGGTGATTCTGGTTTTTTTATTCTCGTTAATTCTCCACGCGTTCCTGTAATTGATCCATTTTTAATGGAAAAAGTTTCGTTGGAATTTTCATTAGAATTGTTATTTGAGGTTTTACTGTTGGGCGATTGGGATAATTTTTTCGGATCAGGAGCCTGACTATTGGGTGTGCTTGCAGTGACTACTCCTGCCGATGCTGTCCCCAAAGAAACGCGGGATGCAATTGCAGAAGTGATCTCAGCTTGCCCACCATTCATGCCTAACTTGGCGAATCCCGATGATGGCATTGATAATGCTGTTGCCGCTATTGAGACATAGCCTAGATTGCTCATTTCTCCTCCACTCATAATGGTATCGAATGTGGCAATAGCAGAAAATGCATTACCGAGTGCCCAAGCGGGAAAGCCAGCTGGAGGATATAAGAGTGGAAGAAAAGAAGCTCCTAATCCGGCCCAAGCTAGGCATGCTTGACGTGTCTGATAGCTTGGGGTGTACGAGTCTATAAATACCCCAACTTCCGCATTTGCCATTGCCTCGTTATAACCCGCACCTGCGGCTGATTGCTGTGCCTTGGCGTATATAGCATAAGCCTGAAACGGAACGGATTCGCCGCCAGTTGGGTCTATGTATCGGTAAGGATTGTCATTAGAGTAAATGTATCGATTGAATGTGAACAGCTCATCGGTAAACCCGACCGGATCGATGCTCAGAAAGCGTCCAGCCATCGGATCGTAATAACGTGCCTGAGCATATACCAGCCCAGTGTCGTAGTCATTGGCGTGGCCGGTATAGCCGATGCGGAAGTCGACGTTGTTGAGCTTTTCGCCGTAGGGAGCGTAGTGCTCGCGGTAGACATTCTGCCCGCCGCTGCCGGTGGCTGTGCGTGGCGAGCCAAGCAAATCAGCGTGCAGGTACAATGTGCTGCTTGGCGAGCCGTTGTCGAGCGTGATGTCGACAAGTGGCCGCCCACCGAGTTGGAAGTGCACGGTGGCCTTCTCGGCGTCGGGCCGGTCGACATAGACCAGCGAACCGGATTGCGTGTACAGCGCGTATTCGGTGTCGCCGGTAGCTTTCACGGTTTTGATCCGACGTCCATTGCCGTCATAGGCGTAGCTCGCGGTGCCGGTGACGGCGGTGATCTGGTCGAGTGCGTTCCAGGTATAGCTTCGTGCCCCGTCTGACAGGGTCCGGCCGGTGGCGTGATAGCTGTAGCTGCGCAGTGTTGTCGCGCCCCGGCTAATGCTTGTTACCCGGTTCTTGCTGGCATCGTAAGCATAGGTAAGCGTGCCGGCGCCGCCGGTCCGGCGTGTGATGTTGTTGATCGGATCGTAGTCGTAGCCATAGTCGCCCCATAGGCCGTTGGCGGTCTTCAGGCGATGCAGGCCGTCGTAGCTCATCGTGGCGCTGTCGCTGCCGTCCACGAGATCGCCAATGGTTAGCAGGTCGTCGCCGTCGCTGTAGGAATACGACAGCTTCTGGACCGAAGGACCATTAAGGGGGCGGACCTCCTCCAGAGCAGGCCGTTGGCGCGAATCGAGGCTCTGCGTGTATTGCAGCCCGTTACCGAGCGTGTAGCTTGCGAGTTGCATGTTTGGGTGGTATTCGATACCGGTCGCATAGGTGCCGACCCGGGTCGGCTCGCCAAACACATTGGGATCGTAGGCTACCGAGCCAAGGCTGGGGTAGCTGACCGATGCTACCTGTGCGAGCGAGTTATAGGTCGGGTCGATGGCATAGGACCGGCCATCGACGACGGCCTGCTCGCGTTCAAGCAAATTGCGCTTGTTCCAGGTGTAGGTCCAGGTCGCTACTGGATTGCCGACCGAGGTCAGGTTTCCAGTAGCGTCATAGGAATAAAAGACGTCGCTCGCCGTGCCTGGGTAGTCGTCCAATTCCTTTCTACCACGCAGGTCGTAGGTGAACCGCGTCGCAGTCGAAGGTATCGTCGTCACGCAACTGGTAGCGCTCTGACCTTTCAATTCCCAAATCAGCTCGCTGGCTTCGTTGTAGCCCCAGCCTGTTGAGCCACTCTCGGGATCATTGCGGCCACACAAACGTTGATAGCTGTCGTAAGCGTAAATCCGGTTGTAGCTCAAGGTGGTGCCGCCGAAAGGACCAGACTGCGTCGCCTTCAACAGTTTTCCGAAGACGTCACGCTGCATTGACGTTGTTTGATTCTCGGGTGCGTCGATGCGGATCGGTCGTTCATAACTCGGCGCATCGAACGCTTGATACCGGATAGTCGTCTCCCGGCCATCAGCGTCCGTCACCTTGCGACGGCTCTGGCTGAGGTAATTGATCGTTTCAAGCAGGGTGCCGTTGGTAGTCCGCCGCTTGATCAGACGTCCCAGCGCGTCGTATTCGCTGGTGATGCCGTCGCTTGCGAGATTCGTGGTGCTCGGATAGGACTCGAAGATCGTTCGACCTTCGGTGTCGTAGGTCTTGCGGACGTAACGCGCCTGGCCGGTTATGGTGTCCTTTTCCTCCGTGAGGACCGGGCGCCACAGTGAATCGTAGTAGATACTGCGTTGCGAGTTGCTCAAGGTCCGGCGCGCACGCCAATGACCAGGCGTAAGTCCGTTCTCGGCTGCCGCCAGGAGCACATAGGTGTAACCAGGATTGGCCCAGTTGACGGTATCCCCGGTCGGATGCGTAACCGATGCCAATCGGCCGACAGGATCATAGCCATAGCTTGTTAAATGACCGCGTGCATTGGTTGTGCTACTGACCCAGCCACGATCGTCGACCACACCAGTTTCGACCGACTGATCGGCGAATTCGATGCGTTGAGGTGCACCGCGCTTCCAGTTGCTCAGCGTCGTCACTCGCTGCAGAGGGTCAGAAACCGTGCTGATTGTTCCGTTCGCGTTGTATCCGATTGACCGACTCAGTAGCCCGTTCCTGTATAGGCTGCCCGGTAGTAGACTGACTGGATCGTAATCGGTTCGGGATTCGACAATGCCGGTGTCGATATTGGTGCTGCTGACAAGTTGCCCGAGCACCCAGCGGTCGACGCTGTCCTGGTATGCAGTGACGTCGGTACGCTCGATACCTGCCGTGTTGCTCCGGGTAACGCTGATCTCGCGCGCAAGGGCATCAAAGCTGTTGACGGTGCGATTGTAGACAGTCGTTTCCTGCGTGATGCTTGCGCTGAACTGGGGGCGCAAGTACTCGGACGAGAATCCGGCTGCGTAGTAGCGCGGGCTGGTTCCGAACCGGGCGGGATAGGCCTGATTGATGAGACTCAGGTCGTAGCCTCTTGCTTCGCTGCGCAGGACCGTGCTGGCATTCGCGGCCGTATTTGTGATCGATAGCAGCTTGCCCTCGTTGTAAGCGTAGCTATTGCCGTGGCGATAGATGATCTTCTGGGTTGGGCCGGTGATCGTCGTGGTGCTCCATCCAGCGCAGGTATCGTTCGTGCAGGATGGCGGCGGACAGCTGGACGGGTCGCAGACCGCCACGTTGTCGGGACGATTTGTCTGCTTCACGTAGCTGGAAGCCGACGAGTAACCGTAGTTCCACTCTGCGGTCGCGATTCCGGGGCCGCTGATGCGTTTCTGTTTTAGAGCCAGGGCATCCCAGGCAATCGGGCGGGCGTTGACATACGTGATCCGTGCCCGATCGGCAGCGTCGAGTATGTCGTTTCTGCAAGTCGTTGGCACATTGCTGCTGCCGTGCCGGACGACACCGACCTGAAAGCGACCCTGCGCGCCGGACGGATGTGTGATCGTACCGATCTTGTCCGCAATGACAGGCAATTCGGGAGGCGTATAGCAGTTCCAGCTTCCTTCTTCGACGAGAGGTCTCGGAATGAACGTCTGCGAGAACTGCGCGAGGTCGAGGTTCCAGCGACGTGAGTCTGGCTGAATGACGGACGTCAAGGTGCGGTAAGTGCCGCCCGTGATCGTGACGTTCTCATACTCGTAGGTCCAGGTTCTGAGGTCATCCGTAACCGTGCTTATGTGCCCGTTCGCGTTGTAAGTCAGATCGAGTTGACGTCCATCACTTGCCGCAATTCGGGTGACGCGGATCGGCGCGGTTGATGCATTGGTGTAGGTATACAGGACATAGTTACCAAAACGGTCTTCGACCCGTGTCGCATACAGCGCGTTGCGCCGCCGTTCTAACGTATATGTCGTGCTCGACCCCTCTGGCTTCTTCTTGAGCTGGGGTTCGTAGGTCTGAGCCATCCAGGTGAACCAGTAGCGCGTGCCGTCTGGTGTTGTCGCGATGAATCCTTCGCCAGTGCCGTTGTTGATCGTCGGCAGGCAGGCCACGATCGTGAGGTCCGAGGTGATCCAGCGATAGGGGCCGCCGGTAGCGGGCAAGGGCACAGTTGAATTGGCAAGCAAGAGTTCGCTGCTGCCTTTACCAGGAATATTCAGCGTCAAGCCCTGCCAGAATTCCCAAGGCTGGAAGAACCCCGACGCCGGTGGGCTTGCGCTGCTCTGATGCGTTGCGGTGCAACGGTTCGTGCTTCCGTTGGTACCCGCAACCCATTGCGTCGCATAGACACCGCTGACGCTCGGTAGATCAATATCCCAATCGGCGAACGGATGATCGTTTCGATAGCCGCGATGATCATCGAGCTTGAACGTTCGCGTGATCGCGACGGGAAGCGCATTGTTTCCAGGCACGCTGACATCGGTGTTCGAGAACGATAGATCTCCTTGTGCAAGCCCTACCTGCTCGCCAAACAGCTCATTGCCCAGCGCCGAGATGTTCTCGCTTTCCTTGACGCGATTCCCGAGTTCTTCCCACGGCTCCTTCGACGCCGTCTGGGCGACCGCATTGGCACTCATCACGAGCAGCAGTGCTGCAGTACCGTATCCCGCGATGCACCGAGCAAAACTCGGCAGGACAGCGACACTCGAAATCGGGAATGGCATGTGCAAGATCCTTTTGCTGGCGTGACCAAGTTTTGTCCGTCTTTGTAGACAGTATCAACACACTGCGTACTGGTAAACGTGATTCGGATCATCATTTTCGCGAAAGTGCTGGCGAAGGTAGGAAAAAATACGAACGTTCACACAGTTGGCTTTCGTGAACACGCGTAGCCAACACCATTAATCAGCGTGGCTGACGCCTCTATTCCGCAGCGTCACATTTCCGTCACGCTTTGCGCTGCTGCCGTCGAGCACGGCGATTGCAAGCGAGCAAGCATCCGAACTGCGGCTCGCTCCCATGACCCCCGAAACCGTCCTCACCATTGGCAGCCAGGCCTTGCAGCTGGTGCTGATGCTGGCCGCGCCGCTGCTGTTGACGGCGCTGGCCGTCGGCGTGGTCATCGGCGTGTTCCAGGCGGCGACCCAGGTCAACGAGCAGACGCTCAGCTTCATCCCGAAGCTCGCCGCCTGTGCGGCGGTGATCGTCATTGCCGGCCCGTGGATGCTGGGCCTGCTGGTGGAGTACACCAAGCGGCTGTTCGAAAGCATTCCGTCGCTGCTGCACTGACGCGGCGAGCCGCAGATGACCTTCACCGACACTCAGCTGATCGCCTGGCTCCAGACCTGGTTCTGGCCGATGGTGCGGATCGGCGGTGTGCTGGCCACGGCGCCGGTGCTCGGCGGGCGGGTGGTGCCGTTGCGAATTCGCGTGGTGCTGATGGTGCTGCTGACCTTGGTGCTGGCGCCCCTGCTGCCGGCGCCGCCACTGCTTGAAACCTTCAAGGCCGAGTGGTGGCTGCAGGTGGGCGAGCAGCTGCTGATCGGCGTGGCGATGGGCTTCGTGCTGATGGTGGTCTTCGAAGCCGTGGTGCTGGCTGGCGAGCTGATTTCCTACGGCATGGGCCTGTCGTTCGCCCAGCTGGTCGATCCGCTCCGAGGTGCCGGCACGCCGGTCGTGGGTCAGCTGCTGATGGTGATGGCGACCCTGCTGTTCCTGTCGGTCGGCGGCCATCTGCGGCTGATCGAGGTGCTGGCAGCCAGTTTCCAGAGCCTGCCGGTGGGCGGTCATGGGCTGGACGCCGACGCCTTCTCGATGCTGGCCCGCTGGGGCGCGAACCTGTTCGTCGGCGGCGTGCAGATCGCGTTGCCGGTGATGATCGCGCTGCTGCTGGTCAATCTGGCGTTCGGCGTGATGAGCCGGTCGGCGCCGGCGCTGAGCGCGCTGTCGGTCGGCTTCCCGATCGCGCTGGCGGCCGGTCTGGTGTTGCTGAGCTACAGCCTGCCGACGCTGGCGGCGGTGCTCGACCATCTGCTCGATCTGGCCTTCGCGCTGATCGTGGAACTGCTGCGGAGCCCGGGCAGTGTCTGACAGCGCCGAAGAAAAAACCTTACCCGCTACCGAAAAACGCAAGCGCGAAGCGCGCGAGCGCGGCCAGCTGCCGCGCTCGCGCGAGCTGTCGACGGCAGTGGTGATGGGGGCCGGTGCGGCGCTGATGATCAGCTTCGGCAACACGCTGGGCAGCCGGGCGCTGGGCTTCATGCAGAACGCGCTGCGCTTCGATGCCGTCAGGCTCGACGATCCGTCGCGGCTGCCGGCGGCGATCGGCGAAGCGATGCGGGTCGGCCTGCTGATTGTTGCGCCGATCATGTTCGCCACCTTCTTCGCGGCACTGGTGGCGCCGATGCTGATCGGCGGCTGGAACCTGAGTTCGAAGGCGCTGCAGCCGGATTTCAGCCGGCTCAATCCGATCACCGGCCTGGGCCGGATGTTCTCGACCAACAGTCTCGTCGAGTTGGCCAAGAGCATCGCCAAGTTCCTGATCGTCGGCCTGATCGCCGGCATCAGCTGGTGGGGTTCGCGCGGCGAACTGCTGGGGCTGGGTGTGGAGCCTTCGACCCAGGCGATCGGCCACGGCATCGGGCTGGTGGCGTCGACGTTCGTCTGGATGTGTGCCGCACTCGGCCTGATCGCTTTCATCGACGTTCCCTGGCAGCTGTGGAGCTACGCCAAGCAGCTGAAGATGTCGCGGCAGGAGATCAAGCAGGAATACAAGCAGAGCGAAGGCAGCCCGGAGGTCAAGGGGCGCATCCGCCGCCTGCAGGCGGAGCTGTCGCAGCGGCGGATGATGGAGAAGGTGCCGAGCGCCGATGTCATCGTCACCAATCCCACGCACTACGCCGTGGCGCTGAAGTACACGGCTGGCCGGAACCGGGCGCCGGTGGTGGTGGCCAAGGGCGTCGACACGGTGGCGGCGGCGATCCGTGAGCACGCCGCCGAGCATCGTATTCCGCTGGTCGAAGCGCCGCCGCTGGCCCGCGCGCTGTATCGCGGCTGCGATCTGGACGAGGAAATCCCGGCCCAGCTCTACGCGGCCGTCGCCCAGGTGCTGACCTATGTGTTCCAGCTGCGCGCCTGGCGCGGCGGCGAGCGGCCGCAGAAGCCTGCGGTCGGCGAGGTGCCCGGCGGCGAGCCGGACCCGCTGCCGGAGCGCTAGGTGCGCCCCGCGCCGTGGATCCGTTTCCTGGCCGACCCGATTGCGGATGAGGGCAATCCGCCGTCGGCCTGGCGCCGCGGTACGCCACGGCGGGGCCGCCCGGTGGCTCGCCTGCCGATGCGGCGGCGCAGGCCGTGTTGGGGAATGATTACTGCACCGGGCTTTTGCGAGCGATGAACCGTTGTCATTGTCAGCAGCCGGAGGTCACCGAATTCCGATGCCCACGATGAAGCCGCTGTCATACGGCCATACCGCTGCGTCTTTCGGCGCCCAGCGGCTGCGGGTGGCGCTGGTCATGGTGCTGGCGGCGCTGGCTGCAGTGAGCTGGTCGTTCGGACTGGCCGCGCAGCCGGGAGTGGCCGTCTGGGAGCCGGCGCTGTTCGCGGTGACCGGCGGCACGCTGCTGGTGCTGATGCCGGCGATCCTCAGCGGCGCGGTACGCCAGCAAACTGCGGCCAACCTGACTGTCGGCCTGATGACGCTGCTGGTCTGCGAACGCCTGCTGATGCTGAAGTTCGGCAGCGCTTACGACGACCCGCGCACCCAGGTGTTCCTGCCGGCGCATGCCACGCTGCCGGTGCTGTCACTGCTGTGCGTGGTGCTGCTGCCGCATCCGCGCGCGATCCGTGTTGCAACGGGCATCTGGCTGGTCCAGGCGCTGATCGTCACCGCCACGCTGGCGCCGTTCCTCGCCGAGCCGTCGCCGCGTCCCTACCTGGTCGGCACCTTGCTGTTCGTCTGGCTGATGATGGCGATCTTCCTGGCGCTGCTGATGGTCTGGATGTCCGAGCAGCGCGACCTGAGCGCCCCGCAGACGGTCACGGCGGCGGAAGCGGCGCAACAGGATCTTTCGCGCTCGGAGGCGCGCCTGCGGCTGATCTTCGAGCAGGGCACCACCGGCATCGGTCTGGTCGACGCCGAGGCCTGCTGGCTGGAAGTCAACGAGCAGCTGGCCCGGATGCTGGGCTATTCCCGCGCCGAACTGGTCGGCACGCCGCTGTGCCGGCTGCTGCCGGAAGCCGAGCGCAGCCATCGCCAGGCGTCGATGCTGGCTTTCATCGGCAACCCCGGCGCAGCCGTTTCCGAACTGCGCGACGAAGCCGTCTGGCTGCATCGCGACGGTCATCCGGTGTGGCTGTCGCGGCACATCCGCCGCGTCGATGACGGGCCCGGCCAGCCGGCGCGGGCCGTGGTGATTGCCATCGACATCAGCGACCGCGTGCGCGCCGAAGCCCGGGCCGACGAGCGCAAGCGCCATCAGGAATTCCATTTCCAGAACCTGCCGCTGGCCTTGATCGAATGGGACCGCGACCTCCGGGTGCGCAGCTGGTCGCAGCAGGCGGAAGCGTTGCTCGGCTGGACGGCCAGCGAAGTTGTCGGGCGCAGCCTTCGCGAGGCCGGCGTGCTGGTGGGCGAGGAAGCCGACGATCACGAACGGGTGATGGCCGAGTTCCTGTCCGGCCGGCGCACCACGGTGGAAAGCCTGCGCCAGACCTGTCGCCGTGACGGGCAGCTGGCCTGGTTCCGCTGGTACAGCCGCTGCCTGCTAGATAGCGAAGGCCGGCCGGAATTCTTCTTCACCGCCGGCCTCGATGTGTCCGAACTGATGCACAACAATCTGCGGCTCGATACCAGCCGCAAGGAGTTGCGCGCGATCTTCGAGCAGGCCGGCGTCGGCATCGCCATGCTTGACGGCAACGGCCGCTGGCTGACGGTCAACCAGCGGCTGTGCGAGATCGTCGGCCGCAACGAGGCCGAACTGCTGAGCAGCGATTTCCAGAGCCTGACCCACCCGGACGATCTTGAAATCGATCTGCTCCAGGCGCGTCAGGTGGCGGCTGGCGAGATCGACCGCTACACGATGGAGAAGCGCTTTCTGGCACCCGACGGCCGAGTGATCTGGGCGCGCCTGCACGTCGGCCGAATCGACGCCACGGCTAGCACGCCCATGCGTTTTGTGTCGGTGGTCGAGGACATCAGTGCGGCCAGGGCAGCGGAAGC
This sequence comes from Gammaproteobacteria bacterium, assembly GCA_026398815.1. Taxonomy (GTDB): domain Bacteria; phylum Pseudomonadota; class Gammaproteobacteria; order Nevskiales; family Nevskiaceae; genus Nevskia. The sequence continues at coordinate 519,937 of JAPLSA010000017.1, read as the reverse complement.
CGAAGCAGCCGAGCATCGGCGGATTCGCGAATTCCACCTGGAGAACACGCCGCTTGCGACCATTGAATGGTCGCCGGATTTCCGTGTCCGGCGCTGGTCGAAGCGGGCCACCGAGCTGTACGGCTGGATGGCTCACGAGGTGCTGGGGCTGAGGGGCAACGACTGGCCGTTTGTCCACGGCGACGACCTGCCGAGAGTGGTGGCTGATCTGACGCGGATGCTCGATGAACGGAGCACCTATGCCGAAGTTGCCAACCGGAACCTGCACAAGGACGGGCGCATCTTGTGGTGCCAGTGGCACAACTCGGTGCTGCGCGATGCCGATGGCGAGGTGGTGTCCATCCTTTCGATGGTCAAGGATGTCAGCGACGCGCAATTCACGCTGGCGGCGCTGCGCGACAGCCAGGCGCGTTTCCGAAGCATCTTCGATCAGTCGGCGGTCGGTAACGTGATCATCGATGCGGACGGCAATTGGCTGATGGTCAACCGGCGCTTCCGCGAGATCGTCGGCCACGACGCCGAAAGCCTGCATCAGCACAGTTGCGAGGAGATCACCGATGCCCGCGACCGCGCTGCCGAAGCGGCGCTGCGTGCGCAGCTGATCGCCGGCGAGATCCCCGAGTACACCCTGGAGAAGCGCTACCGGCGGGGCGACGGAAAGCCGGTCTGGGTGGAGATCTACGCCCGTCGGCTGGAGGGCGGCGTGGGCGCGCCCGACCCGGTGCGCCTGACCCTGGTGGTGGTCGACATCACCGAGCGGCGCCGCGCCGAGGCAGAAATCCGCAAGCTCAACACCGATCTGGAACGCCGCGTGGCCTTGCGCACCGGCCAGCTCAACGCCTCCGTGCGCAACTGGGCGCTGCGCAACCAGGAATTGCGCCTGGTCGGCGAGATGATGGCGCTGCTGACCGCCGCACGCGATCTGCCGGAGTCGAGCCGGATCATCGAGCGCTACCTGCCGCAGGTCTTTACCCGCTGCGGCGGCGCGGTCTGGCTGACCGAGGCCGAGGGCAGCGCCAGCACCGGACGGATGCGCTTGCTCAGCAACTGGGGGCGGGTATCGGCAGCGCCGCCGAGTCTGTCCCAGGACGACTGCTGGGGTATGCGTCGGGGGCAGATCCTGCGCGTCGAGGATCCGGCCGATCCGCTGATGTGTCCGCACCTGCACGGCCAGCACCGGCCGCTGGAACAGCGTCCTCACACCTGCGCACCGGTGCTTGCGCTGGGCGAGACGATCGGCCTGATCCATCTGGAATGGAGCGAGCAGCTCGATGCCGTGGACATGCCGCCGGACCCGGTACTGGTGCGCAATGTCGCCGAACAGGTCGGACTGGCGATTGGCAACGTGCAGCTGCGCGAGGAGCTGCGCCGGCAGGCGATCCGCGATCCGTTGACCGGCCTCCACAACCGTCGCCACTTCGACGAACTGCTGCGCAGCCGGATCGCCGACCAGGCGCGCAACGGCCGCAGTTTCGCGCTGCTGATGATCGACATCGACCATTTCAAGCGCATCAACGACGAGCACGGGCACGACATCGGCGACGAGGTGCTGCGCGAGACCGGCGGGCTGCTGCTGCGCACGGTCCGCAACGACGAGTCCGTGTTCCGCCTCGGTGGCGAGGAGTTCGTGATGATCGTCAACGATGTCGCGGGCAGCGGCGAGCAGGTCGCCAGCTGCGCCGAGCGCGTGCGCAAGGCGGCCGAGGCGATGCGCATCCTGCGCCAAGGCCGCCTGCTGCCGCCGATCACCGTGTCGATCGGGCTCGCGCGCTATCCGCAGGATGCGCTTCAGGGTGCTGACCTGCTGAAGCGGGCCGACGCTGCGCTGTACACGGCCAAGCGCAGCGGCCGGAACCGGGTCTGCATGGCCGGCGGCGAGCCGGACCCGGTGTCGCCGCCCGCCGCCTGAGCGTCGTCGCTGCCGGCGGCGACGCGCCTCAGCGGGTGCCGAACAGCCGGTCGCCGGCGTCGCCGAGGCCCGGCACGATGTAGCCGTGCTCGTTCAGGCCGTCGTCGATCGCGGCGGTGTAGACCGGCACGTCGGGGTGCTGGCGGTGGAAGTTGCCGAGGCCTTCCGGGCAGGTCAGCAGGCAGACGTAGCGGATCGAGCGCGGCCGGCATTCCTTCAGCCGGTCGACGGCCGCGATCGCCGAATTGCCGGTGGCCAGCATCGGGTCGAGCACGATGGCGTCGCGCTCGCGCATGCCGGACGGCATCTTGAAGTAGTACTCGATGGCGCCGAGCGTCTTCGGATCGCGATACAGGCCGATGTGGCCGACGCGGGCGCCGGGCACCACGCTGCGCATGCCGGTCAGAAAGCCCAGGCCGGCGCGCAGGATCGGCACCAGCACGATCTTCTTGCCGTCGATCAGCTTCGAGCGCATCGCGCAGATCGGGGTCTCGATCTCGACCTCGTGCATCGGCATGTCGCGGGTCAGCTCGTAGGCCATCAGCGCCGACACCTCGTCGAGCAGGCGCGTGAAGCTGTTGACGCTGGCGGTCTTCTTCCGCAGCAGGGTCAGCTTGTGCTGGACCAGCGGATGGTCGATCAGGTGCACGGTGCCGGTAGTCATCGGCGGCGGTCCTCGGAACAGGGGTGGTTCAGAACACGGTGCCGTCGCTGACGATGTTCAGCGGCGGCAGGCCGCCGCGCCGTTCGGCGGCCAGCGCGCGGCCGGCGGCCCAGGTGCCGCCTTCCAGCACGCAGGCCAGCGGCAGTTCCTCGCGGCTGCGGCCGAGCAGGGCGCGCACCCGGTCGGCGATGACGTCGAGCAGGTGCACGGTCAGCGCCCGCCATTCGACGATCAGCGTGTCGCTGGCCCGCCACGGTTGCTCGGCCAGCGGCGGATCGCGCAGGTTCAGCACGCCGCTGTCGATCAGCAGGCCGCCGTTGCGGTATTCGGCGAGGCCGGTCAGCGCCTCGCGGCCGTTGACGGTGATGCCGGCCCATTCGAACGGCTCGAACAGCGAATAGGTCAGCCACTGGCTGAGTTTGTGGAACGGCATCCAGCCGCTGCCGTAGCCGCAACCGCCGGCCAGCGGATGCGGCCAGACATCGCCGAGCGCGACGCCGGCCAGCCGGTTGCCGGCCAGCCAGATGTCGCTGCTGTGGTCGAGCACGGCGCGCAGCAGCGCGCTGGCGTCGATCTCGCGGTGCCGGCCGTGATCGGTGAGCAGATCGAACAGGCCGCCCGGCCGGGCATCGGCACCGAAGGCCTGCGGCTGCGCCTGCAGCACCTGGCCAAGACGGCGCAGCAGTTCGACGCGGCCATCGAGGCCGACCAGCGGATTGTCGGCGTGCACCTGGAACAGCGCGGCCAGCCGGCCGGCATCGAACTGCTGCAACGCTGCGCCATCCACCCGCAGCGGCTGCGCCGGGTCGGACGAGAACGCGCCGGCCATGAAGGCGCGGAAGCTGGCTACTGCCAGGCCTTCCGAGCGGCTGCAGCGGTGCGCGCCATCGCGGTAGTGCCACTGCGGCCCGGCGCCGGCATCGAGCAGCACGGCGACGATCGCCAGATCGATGCGGCTGCGGGCCTGCTCGTCGGGATCGCGACCGGCCAGCGCGGCATCCAGTTCGGCGGCGCGGTCGACGCCGCCGGCCTCGAAATGCCGCCAGCGGCTGTGATACGGAATCGCCAGCGTCGGGTAGCGCGTCCGGGTGATCTCGGCAACGGTCTGGGCCGCCGATTCGAGGCGCGATTCGTCGAACTGCCAGTACGGCGACTGGGCATCGGCGACGGCGGCCGAGATGGTGCGCGCCCGGGCCCGGATGGTCGCCGGATCGCGCAGGCCGTCGATGGCCGCGTTCACAGGCTGCGCCCGCAGATGCTGCCGAGCCGGGCGGCGTCGGGCACCTCGCCATCGGTGAAGTAACCGGCGGCCACCTTGGCCTCGATCTCGACCCGCGCATCCGCCGGCACCAGCGCATCCGGCAGCTTGATGCGGCGGTCGACGGTGATGCCGGCGCCGGTGATCGCGTCGTACTTCATGTTGCTCATCGACACCAGGCGGTGGATGCGCTGGATGCCGAACCAGTGCAGCACGTCCGGCATCAGCTCCTGGAAGCGCATGTCCTGGACGCCGGCCACGCATTCGGTGCGCACGAAGTACTGGTCGGCGCGGTCGCCGCCGGCTTGCCGCTTGCGGGCGTTGTAGACGAGGAACTTGGTGACTTCGCCGAGCGCCCGGCCTTCCTTGCGCGCGTAGACGATCAGGCCGACGCCGTTGCGGCCGCCGTGGGAAGCCGGCTGCGCGCCGCGGATGCATTCCTCGATCGCATGGGTCAGGTACGGCCGGCAGGTGCAGATGTCGGAGCCGAAGACATCGGAGCCGTTGCACTCGTCGTGGACCCGGCAGGTCAGGTCGACGTCCGGGTTCGCCAGATCGCGCGGCTCGCCGAAGATGTAGGCGGTCTGGCCGCCGATCGGCGGCAGGAATACTTCGAGATCGCTGCGGGTCACCAGCTCCGGATACATGCCGCCGGTTTCCTCGAACAGCGCGCGGCGCAGCGCGGTCTCGGTGACGCCGAAGCGGCGGGCCACGCCGGGCAGCCACCAGACCGGCTCCAGCGCCACCTTGGTGACCACGGCCGAGCCGTCGTCGAGCAGCAGCCGGCCATCGGGCTTCAGCCGGCCGGCGTCGATGGCCTCGCGAACCTCCGGCAGATGGACATGGGCGCGAGTCACCGCGATGGTCGGCCGCAGGTCGTAGCCCTGCTCGATCTGCGGCCGGAACAGTTCGGCCACCAGCGCGCCGAACGGGTCGAGCGAGACGATGTGCCCGCTGCCCGACCACGCCGGATACGGGCCGATCGGCGCGGTCGGCAGCGTGTCGGTGAGATCGGCGCGATGTCCCCGGGGCAGCGCCTTTGCCGCCACCGCCAGCGCGCGATAGACGCCGTAGGAGCCGGAATGCGCGCCGATGACGTTGCGCTGCAACGGGTTCCGGGTGCTGCCGACCAGCGGCCCGCGCTGCTGCGGATCGGCTTCGCCCCAGCGGATCGCCAGCCGCTCGGCATCGCCGGCCGACGGGTGCGAGGTCAGCCGGATATGGCGCGCCTGATCGGTTCCAGTTGGTGCGAGCATCGCAACGGCACTCCTGTCGTGGGCTGCGGCAGCCGGGCGCTGATCGAAGATGGCGCACGCGCGGGTGCGCTGAGGATGCTGAGCAGCTTCCGTGCCGGCTGCGCCGGCGCGCCGTGCGAAACCCCGGTTTTCCGGGCCTGCAGCAGGTATCCGGCGGCTTCAAACGCCGCCGCTGCGCGCGGCCGGCGGACAGCGCGGCGCCACTTCCGGCATCCTTTCGCCCTGTGAAGCAACCTGAAAGCCGTTGCTGATCAGGGCAGTGGGCGCATTTGTTGCTACCGTTGCAACCTGTCGCCCAGTTCATGAACAACAAGACCGCTTGCGCGGTCAAAGCCGGCGGGCGTTCAAGCCCGCACGACAACAAATGCGGTACAGCTCAGGACGTGATGAATGAATGGATTGATGAAGGGTGCCGGGAGCTTCGCTGCCCGCAAGGGCCGTGGCGCTGCCGGTGTCTTGCTGGCGTTCGCGGTGCTGGCCATGGCCGGTTGCGCGGACGATTCCGACAACCTAGTGCCGCCCGATGAACCCGGCGTGCCGGTGGTGTACGGCATTCGCGGCGGCTCGGAACTGATCCGCTTCCTGCCCGAAGATCCCGCCACCGTTGCCCGGATTGGCGCCATCAGCGGCCTCGGCGCCGGCGAAACGGTGCTCGGCATCGATTTCCGGCCGTCGGACCGCCTGCTCTACGCCGTCACCAGCAGCAGCCGGGTGCTGATCGTCGATCCGGCGACCGCCATCGCCGCGCCGATCCAGCCGATCACCGGTGACGGCACGGCGCTGACGGCGCTGCGCTACGGTCTGGACTTCAACCCGGTGGCCGACGCGCTGCGGATCATCGGCGACGACGGCCTGAACCTGCGGGTGCCGTCGGCCGCGCTGGTGTCGCCGCCGCCGGCGACGTCGGTCAACGCGGTGGTCGACGGCCGGATGGGCTATCTGCGCGGCGTCACTGCAGCGGCCTACACCAACCCGGAAAGCGGCGCGGGCACCACGCTGTTCGTGATCGACGCCGATACCGACACGGTGTTCACCCAGGAAGCCAATGTCGGGCGCCTGACGCGGGTCGGCGGCCTCGGTGTCGACGCGACGGCGATCAACGGCTACGACATCTTCCAGTCCGGTCTGATCAACGAGCACTACGCGCTGCTGACCACGGCCGCCGGCCCGGCGATCTACCGGATCAACCCGCTGACCGGCGCCGCGACGCCGTTCTCGGTGACGCTGCCGGATGCCGATTACCGCGGCATGGTCGTGGTCAACGACGATCGCCTGCATCGCGACGACGGCCGCGCCTTCGGGCTGCTGACCCGCACGCCGTCCGGCGACGTGGTGGTCGGCTTCCGGCTCAGCGCGCTGAACGGCGCGCTGACCGATGAGCCGATCAGCCTGCCGGTCAACGGGCTGGACGATGGCGAGCACCTGGTCGGCATCTCCGAGCGCACGACGCCAATGGGCGGTGCCAGCAACGGCGGCTACGGCGTGACCGACCGCAACCGGGTGGTGGGCCTGCCGATCGAGAACCTCGAAGGCGGCTTCGCCACCGCGTTCATCACCGCGCGGCCGATCGGCACGCTGAGTACGCCGCTGGCGGGCAGCCGGTTCGGCGTCGACTTCAATCCGCGCGCCGACCTGCTGCGGATCGTCAGCGACAGCGGCCAGAACCTGCGCGTCAACCTGCAGGAAGGCCGGGTGATCGCCGACGCGCCGAGGGCGGCCGCCTTCGCCTTCGTCGACGGCACCACGCGTACCGTCGCGCCGGCTCCGCAGATCGTCGCCACCGCCTACCGGGCGGCGCCGATCGGCGGCAGTTTCCAGTTCGCGATCGACGCCTCGAACAGCGCGCTGGTGCGGGTGGCGGTGCCGAACGACGGCGCGCTGGTGGCGGTCGGTCCGCTCGGCGTCAGCCTGCCGGCCAGCGAGGCCGGCGCCGCCGAGCAGAGCCTCGACATCGCCGGCGGCTCGGACCAGTTCGTCTACGCGTCGCTGCGCGGCACCGGCAGCCTGCTGTCGACGCTGTACCGCATCAACCTGGGCACCGGTGCCGCCACCGCGATCGGGCCGATCGGCAGCAGCGGCGTGGTCAATGCCATCAGCATCCGTTTGCAGTAAGTTCGGGCTGCCGCCGCTGCTGGATCCGGCCGGTCGCCGCTGACCGGTCCGGGATCTAGGGAAACTCTGCATAGGTCGTCACCCCGGCGAAAGCCGGGGTCCAGGGCCTTGAAAGCACTGGATTCCGGCTTTCGCCGGAATGACGAAATCGAACCTGCGCAGAGATTCCCTAGGCGGCAGCCGATGACCGCAGTCGCCGGATTCCCGCCCCGTTACCCAACTGCCTCCTGATGGACGCCGACCTGCAGAACCCGTCGATTGCCCACGTCATCCAGCTGGCGGTGGCGCCGGTATTCCTGCTGACCGGCGTTGCCGCCTTCATCGGCGTGATTTCCAACCGCCTCGGCCGCATCGTCGACCGGGCGCGGGACATCGAGAAGCTGCTGCTCAGCGCATCGCCGGCGCGCACCGAGGCGCTGCGCACGACACTGCGCAATCTCGCCAAGCGGGCGCGGCTGGCCAACCGGGCGCTGAGCCTGTGCGTCTGCTGCGCGGTGCTGATCTGTGCCGACATCGTCGTGCTGTTCGTCGGCACCTTGGCCGGCGAGCGCTTCGGCTCGATCGTCGCCGTGGTGTTCGTGCTGGCGATGCTGGCGCTGATCGCGGCGCTGCTGCTGTTCCTGCGCGAGGTCTACCTGGCCACGCGCTTCCTGCGCATCGACGCGTCCGAGGTCTATGCGCCGGAGTCGTCGACGCCGCCGAAGCCGGGCAGCGACAGCGCCTGAAACGCGCGCGGTGCCGGGCCGGCGGCGCGGACGGCGGAAACAGAAACGACTGCGGCGAGCCGGGGCAGGGCCCCGGCTCGCCGCAGTGGCAACAGTCTTGTCAGTGCTGCCCGCGCGTCAGAGGTCGCGCAGCAGCGCGTTGATGCCGACCTTGGAGCGGGTCTGGGCATCGACGGTCTTGACGATCACCGCGCAGTTGATGCTGTAGCGGCCGTTGTCGCGCGGCAGCGAGCCGGCCACCACCACCGAGCCGGCCGGCACCCGGCCATAGCTGATGGCGCCGGTGTCGCGGTTGTAGATCGGCGTCGACTGGCCGATGAAGACGCCCATCGACAGCACCGAACCCTTTTCGACGATCACACCTTCGACCACTTCCGAGCGGGCGCCGATGAAGCAGTCGTCCTCGATGATGGTCGGGCTGGCCTGCAGCGGTTCCAGCACGCCGCCGATGCCGACGCCGCCGGACAGGTGCACGTTGGCGCCGATCTGCGCGCAGGAGCCGACCGTGGCCCAGGTGTCGACCATGGTGCCCTTGCCGACATAGCCGCCGATGTTGACGAAGCTCGGCATCAGGATCGCGCCCGGCGCGATGTAGGCGCCGCGGCGCACCGAGGCCGGCGGCACCACGCGCGCGCCCTGCGCCTTGAAGCGCTCGGCGCTCCAGCCGTCGTACTTCAGCGGCACCTTGTCGTAGCCGACCAGCGGGCCGGAGGCGAGCGGCAGGTTGTCGTGTAGGCGGAAGTACAGCAGCACGGCTTTCTTCAGCCAGTCGTTGACCTGCCAGCCCGACGCGACGGGTTCGGCGACGCGGGCGGCGCCGGAGTCCAGCAGTTCGATCGCCGCCTCGACGGCGGCGGCCACGGCCGTGTTCGAGGCATCGAGCGTGGCGCGGTCTTCCCAGGCGCGTTCGATGACGGCCTGCAGTTCGGTGTTGTTCAAGCGGAGAGTCCTGGCTGGTGTTGCGTGCGGTTATTTCGGGGTGCTTTCGCCGTTCGACAGCGTGCGGGTCAGCACTTCGCGCAGTTCGTCGACGGCCTTGTCGCTGGTGATCGGCTGGTGGCTGCGATCGGTGATGTAGAAGACGTCTTCGGCGCGTTCGCCGATGGTCGCGATCTTGGCGGCATCGAGCAGGATGCCGCGCTTGTGGAACACCCGGCCGACCAGGCTGAGCAGGCCCGGCTGATCGGCGCAGACCAGTTCCAGCATCGTGCGGTTGCGCAGCGTGTCCTGCGAGATGCTGACCGTGGTCGGCGTGTTGAAGTGGCGCAGCCGCGTCGGCCGCCGACGGTTGACGTCGACCACCGAGATCGACGGATCGGCCAGCACCTTGCGCAGCGCTGCGCCGATCTCCTCGAAGCGGTGCGCATTTTCGATCGGCGAGCCATCGCTTTCGACGACCACGAAGGAGTCGAGCGCGTAGCCGTCGGCCGAGGTGTTGATGCGGGCGTCGAGAATGCTCAGGCCCAGCTTGGCCAGCACGCCGGTCGACAGACCGAACAGGTGGTCGCGGTCGCGCATGTAGACGAACACCGTGGTGCCGCGGCCGTCGAGCGTCTTGACCAGCACCAGCGGCAGATCGGCCTCGCTGCTCTGGGCGATGGCGTCGAGATGCCAGACCAGTTCCACCGGCGTGTGGCGCAGGAAGTAGTCGGCGTCGAAGCGGCCCCAGATGCGGTCGGTCAGCGCGCCGTCGATGTGGCGCGCGGCCGGCAGCGCATAGGCGGCGCGGCGCTGTTCGGCGACCCGCTCGGCCAGGGTGTAGGGGTTGTCGAGACCGCGGTCGAAGGCGCGCTTGGTGGAGTGGTACAGCTCGCGCAGCAGGCTTTCGCGCCAGGAATTCCACAGCGCCGGGTTGGTGGCGCGGATGTCGGAGACGGTCAGCGCCAGCAGGTAGTCGAGCCGCGCGCGGTCACCGACCTTTTGCGCGAAGGCGGTGACGATGTCCGGGTTGGAGATGTCCTGCCGCTGCGCGGTCAGCGACATCAGCAGATGGTTGCGCACCAGCCAGGACACCAGATCGGCATCGGCGTGGCTCAGGCCGTGGTCGAGGCAGAACTTCTCAGCTTCCTTGGCGCCGACTTCCGAATGGTCGCCACCCGAGCCCTTGCCGAGATCGTGGAACAGGCCGGCGACGAACAGTAGGTCCGGTCGGGCGACGCGGTGCATGACGTCGCTGAAGAACGGCAGCTCGTGGCGGAAGCGTTCCATGCGCAGGCGGCGCAGGTTGCGCACCAGCCGCAAGGTGTGTTCGTCGACGGTCAGCGTGTGGAACAGGTCGTACTGCATGTGGCCGATGATCTGGCCGAACACCGGCAGGTAGCGGCCGAGCACGCCATAGCGGTTCATTCGCCGCAGCGCGCGGGTCAGGCCGTCGCCATGCTGGAACATGCCGATGAACATTTCCCGGGTATGCACGTCACCGCGCGTGGTCTCGATCAGCCGGCGGTCGCGGCGGATCAGGCGCAGGGTGGCGGTGGAAATGCCTTCGATCTTCGGGTGCTGCTGCATCAGCGCGAACACTTCCAGCAGCGCCCACGGCGCTTTCTGGAAGACGTCGTCGGCGCGCGCTTCGATGTAGTTGCCACGCAGCTGGAAGCGGGCGTTCAGCGGCTTCGGTTCGAGGTTCTGGCCGCGGCCGAGGATGGCCTCGTCGAACAGCTGCAGCAGCATGTCGTTCAGGCAGCTCAGGGACTTGATGGTCCGGTAATAGAGCTGCATGAACTGCTCGACCGCGCGGTTGCGGTCCTGGTCTTCGTAGCCGAACAGGGTAGCGATCTTGTTCTGGTGATCGAACAGCAGCCGGTCTTCGTGGCGGCCGGTGATCATGTGCAGCGCGAAGCGCACGCGCCACAGGAAATCCTGGCCGGCGAACAGCTCGTCGCATTCGGTCTTTGTCAGGAAACCGCGCTCGCGCAGCTCGGTCAGCGACGAGGCGCCGAAATGGCGCTTGGCGACCCAGGCCACGGTGTGGATGTCGCGCAGGCCGCCGGGGCTTTCCTTGACGTTCGGCTCCAGCTTGTAGGCGCTGTCGTCGTACTTGGCGTGGCGGGCCTGCTGCTCGGCGACCTTGGCGCGGAAGAAGGCATCGACCGGCCACATCGCTTCCGGGCGCATCGCCACGTTCAGCGCGGTGAACAGCGACAGGTCGCCGATCAGCGGGCGCGCCTCGGTGAGGTTGGTGATGACGCTGACATCGCTGGCCGCCAGTTCCGCGCACTGGGTGACGCTGCGGACCGCCGAGCCGACATCGAGGCCGATATCCCAGAGGAAGGCGAAGAAGTTCTCCAGCCGCGACTTCGCGCCTTCGAGCGCCGCCTCGTCGTAGAGCACCAGCAGATCGATGTCGGAATACGGCAGCAGCTCGCCGCGGCCGTAGCCGCCGACCGCGATCAGCGCCAGACCGCCGTCGGTCTGCGGCAGGAAGAGGGTCCAGGCTTCGCGCAGCACTTCGTCGACCAGATGGGCGCGGGCGTGGACCAGCGAATCGGCCGGCGTACCTTCGTGGAACAGGCCGACCAGCCGCTCGCGGCCCCAGGCCAGCGTTTCGCGGAACGCGGCGACCGGCTTGCCGCCGTCGGCGCGCAGCCGGCTGCGCACGCGGCGCGCTGAGAAGACGGCGACGCTGTCGTCTTCGCTGATATCGATCTCGGCACCCACGTCAGACGGTCTCGCCTTCGCGCAGCGTCAGGATTTCGTAGCCCGTTTCGGTTACCAGCACCGTGTGCTCCCATTGCGCCGACAGCGAGTGATCCTTGGTGACGACGGTCCAGCCGTCCGGCAGCAGCTTCACCTCGCAGCGGCCGGCATTGAGCATCGGCTCGATCGTGAAGGTCATGCCCGGCACCAGTTCCATGCCGGTGCCCGGCCGGCCGTAATGGACGACCTGCGGGTCTTCGTGGAACACCCGGCCGATGCCGTGGCCGCAGTAGTCGCGCACCACCGAGTAGCCACGCGCTTCGGCGATCGTCTGCACCGCGGCGCCGATGTCGCCCAGGCGGGCGCCGGGACGCACCTTGCGGATGCCGGCCAGCATCGCTTCGCGGGTCGTCTCGGTCAGCCGGCGCGCCAGGATCGACGGCTCGCCGATGTAGAACATCTGGCTGGTGTCGCCGTGCCAGCCGTCCTTGATCACGGTGATGTCGATGTTGATGACGTCGCCGCGCTTCAGCGCCTTGTTGGCCGGAATGCCGTGGCAGACGACGTGGTTGATCGACGTGCAGATCGACTTCGGGAACGGCATCCGGCCGCCGCCGCCGCCGTAGCCCAGCGGCGCTGGCACGCCCTTCAGCGTGTCGACGATGTAGTCGTGGCAGATGCGGTCGAGTTCCTCGGTGGTCACGCCGGCCTTGACGTGCGGCGCGATCATGGTCAGGACCGATGCGGCAGCCTTGCCGGCGGCGCGCATTCCGTCGCGCTCTTCCGGGTTCTTGATGGTGACCGACATGATGTTCGTGCGTGCCTGCTGCGTGAGGGAGGGCGTGAGGGAAGGCTGCGCCCGATGCAGATGGGGCCGCGGTGCGAGTGGTAAGCCGACAGCCGCCTATGGTATCCGTTACTGGAACCCGAAGATGGAGGCCTACATCTTCGGCGACCGCAACAAGATTCACATCATCAACCTTGAGAACACGCTGCCGCTGCTCAAGGACGCCTGCAACTTCGCCGGCAAGCTGGCCGCCAACGGTGGCCGCATCCTGTTCGTCGGCACCAAGCGCGCCGCCCGCGACGCGATCCGCGACGAAGCCGTGCGCGCCGGCATGCCGCATGTCAGCCAGCGCTGGCTCGGCGGCACGCTGACCAACTTCAAGACCGTGAAGGGCTCGATCAAGCGCCTGCACGATATGGAAAAGCAGGTCGCCGACGGCACCGTCAACCGCCTGTCGAAGAAGGAACAGCTGCTGTTCACCCGCGAGCTGGAAAAGCTGCAGCGCTCGCTGGGCGGCATCAAGGACATGCCGGCGCTGCCAGATGCGCTGTTCATCATCGACACCGGCTACGAAAAGATCGCCGTGTCGGAAGCCAAGAAGCTCGGCATTCCGATCATTGCCGTGGTCGACACCAACAACAACCCGGACGGCATCGACTGCGTGATCCCGGGCAACGACGACGCGATCCGCGCGATCAAGGTCTACACCCAGTGCATCGCCGACGCGATCATCGAGGGCCGTGGCACCAACACCGTCAACGTCCGTGCCGAGGAATTCGCCACCGCCGGTGACGACGACGCTGCGCCGGCCCGTCCGCGCCGCCCGCGTTCGGGCAAGCCGGGTGGCCGCGGCGAGCGCGCCGACGCCTGATGCTGCACGGCGCGGCGGATGACCTCCGCCGCGCCATATTCCGGAGCAGGCGAGGCGGCGCGACAGCGCCGTTTCGCGTTCCGGGACCAGCCCGCCTGACCTGTTCCGGGGCTGACACACGAACACCGTATCGTCGGCCCGCGACGCTACTTCCCCCACATTCGAATCAAGGTTGAACCGACATGAGCACTCCCGTCACTGCTGCCCTCGTCAAGGAACTGCGCGACCGTACCGGCGCCGGCATGAGCGACTGCAAGAAGGCGCTTGAGGCGACCGGTGGCAATGTCGACGCGGCGGCCGAAAAGCTGCGCGTCGATGGCATGGCCAAGGCCGACAAGAAGGGCAGCCGCACGGCCGCCGAAGGCGTGATCTCGATCGCCGTCGGCGCCGATGCCATCGTGCTGGTCGAGACCAACAGCGAAACCGACTTCGTGTCGAAGGGCGACGACTTCAAGGCGCTCGGCGATGCCGCCGCCAAGGCCGCGCTGGCCGCCCGTCCGGCGACGCTGGCCGACCTGCTGGCGCTGAAGGCCGCCGACGGCCAGACGATCGAGGAAATCCGCCGCAGCCTGGTGGCCAAGATCGGCGAGAACATCACCGTTCGCCGCTTCGAGATCATCGAGAAGGCCGCCGGCCCGATCAGCTACTACCTGCACGGCTCGAAGATCGGCGCCGTCGTGGCGCTGAACACCGGCGACGAGGAACTGGCCCGCGATCTGGCCATGCACGTGGCCGCCAGCGCGCCGCGCTTCCTCGACACCACGCAGATTCCGGCTGACGTCGTCGAAGCCGAAAAGCGCGTCATCGAAGAGACCATGGCCCGCGAGCAGGCTGAAGCGCAGGCCGAGTCCGACCGTTTCGGCGGCTTCCTGAAGGAAATGGACGCCGAGCGCAGCAACGGCCACTACGACTCGCTCGACGCCGAAGGCAAGAAGAACTGGGACGACGAATACGCCGGCGTGAAGAAGAAGTTCGGCGGCGGCTACAAGCCGAAGCCGGCCGAGATCCTCGCCAAGATGGCGACCGGCAAGATCGCCAAGTTCGTCAACGACATCACCCTGGTCGGCCAGCCGTTCGTCAAGGACCCGGACCAGACCATCGAGAAGCTGCTCAAGGCCAAGAACGCCAGCGTCGCGCGTTTCGTCCGCCTTGCGGTCGGCGAGGGCATCGAGAAGAAGACCACCGATTTCGCGGCCGAAGTGGCCGCTGCGACCCAGGTCTGAGACCGCGTGGGGACCTGAAATTCAGGTAAAGTATTGGTGTTCGAGGCCCCGGAAACGGGGCCTTTTGGTAGCTGAATCCACCTGCTGCCGCGGGTCGTCTGTTTGAAGCAAGTGCCTGAATTTCAAAGTGGCATTCGGTCTGACGGCCGGCGATCCCCACAGCTGACTGACCCGGAGCCCCGTCATTGAATCAACAGACCGCCGCTGAACCGGCCCGGCCGGCCTACAAGCGCATCCTGCTGAAGCTTTCCGGCGAAGCGCTGATGGGCGATCTCGGCTTCGGCATCTCGCCGTCGGTGATGAGCTTCCTGGCCGATGAACTGAAGGAGATCGTTGATCTCGGCGTCCAGGTCGCGCTGGTCGTCGGCGCCGGCAACATCTTCCGTGGCGAGGGCCTGGCCCGCGCCGGCATGGACCGCGTCACCGGCGACCAGATGGGCATGCTGGCGACCGTGATCAACGCGCTGGCGATCCAGGACGCCATCGAGCGGGTCGGCCTCGAAGCCCGCGTGCAGTCGGCGATCCGGATCAACGAGGTCTGCGAGGACTTCATCCGCCGCAAGGCCATCCGCCACCTCGAAAAGGGTCGCGTGCTGGTGTTCGCAGCAGGCACCGGCAATCCGTTCTTCACCACCGATTCGGCAGCGGCGCTGCGCGCGATCGAGATCTCCGCCGACCTGATGCTGAAGGCGACCAAGGTCGATGGCGTCTACACCGCTGATCCGAAGAAGGACCCCACCGCCACCCGTTACGCCGAACTGACCTACGACGAGGCACTCGACCGCCGGCTCGGCGTCATGGACCAGACCGCGCTGGTGCTGTGCCGCGACCACAAGATCCGCCTGAAGGTCTACGACATGGACCGGCCGAAAGCCCTGCTGCGCATCGTCACCGGCGACAATTCGCTGGGCACGCTGGTCAAGGTCTGAACCGTTTCGCACCCGGTCGCCCTGTCTGCGCCGGCCCGTCACGGGTGCCTGCCGGCGCTGCGACCTGTCACCCTGTATCCCGTACCTGAACCGTTGTCCCCGGAACCGAACCGATGATCGAAGACATCAAGAAAGACGCGACGGCTCGCATGCAGAAGACCGTCGATGGCCTGAAGGCCTCGTTTTCCAAGCTCCGCACCGGCCGTGCCTCGACGGCCATCCTCGACCATGTGCGAGTCGACTACTACGGCTCGGAGTCGCCGCTGTCGCAGGTTGCCAGCGTGGTCGTCGAGGACGCCCGCACGATCTCGATCGCGCCCTGGGACCGCAACATGATCGGCGCCATCGAAAAGGCGATCCTGGGTTCCGACCTCGGCATCACGCCGAACACGGCGGGCACCACGATCCGCATCAACATGCCGCCGCTGACCGAGGAACGCCGCAAGGACCTGGTCAAGGTGGTGAAGTCGGAAACCGAGAACGCGCGCGTGGCGATCCGCAACGTGCGGCGCGACGCCAACCAGTCGATCAAGGAACTGGCCAAGGAAAAGATCATCACGGCGGACGAGGAAAAGGGCGCCGAAGCGGCGATCCAGAAGCTCACCGACCAGTTCATCGCCAAGGCCGATGAAACCATGAACTCGAAAGAAAAAGAGCTGATGGCGGTCGGATGACCTGCGAGTTGCCGAATCTGCCGGATGCGCGGATTCCGGCGCACGTCGCCGTCATCATGGACGGCAACGGCCGCTGGGCGAAACAACGCCTGCGGCCGCGCGCCTACGGCCACCAGGTGGGCGTGCGCTCGGCGCGCCGCATCGTGCGGGCCTCGCATCAGGCGGGTGTCAAGGCGCTGACCCTGTTCGCGTTCAGCCAGGAGAACTGGCAGCGCCCGCTCACCGAAGTGTCGCTGCTGATGAGCCTGTTCGTGCGCACGCTGCGGCGCGAGGTCAGCAGCCTGCATCGCAGCGGCGTGCGCATGCGCTTCATCGGCGATCACGCCGAGTTCCCGGCCGAGCTCAAGACATTGATGCACGACGCCGAGACGCTGACCCGCGACAACAGCGGCCTGCAGCTGGTCATCGCGGTCGGTTACGGCGGTCACTGGGATGTCGCCCAGGCGGCCAGCAGCCTGTGCCGGGACGGCCTGCCGATCACCCCGCAGGCGATCGAATCGCGGCTGGCGGTGGCCGACCTGCCGCATCCCGACCTGCTGATCCGCACCGGCGGCGAGAAGCGGCTGTCGAACTTCCTGCTGTGGCAGCTCGCGTACACCGAGCTGCATCTGGTCGACACGCTGTGGCCCGATTTCGACGAGGCCGCATTCGCCGCCGCACTTTCCTGGTACGCCTCGCGCGACCGTCGCTACGGCCGCGTGCCGGAAGCCAGCTGAGGGACATGCCATGCTGAAGCAGCGGGTCATCACCGCCTTGATCCTGCTGCCCCTGATCCTCGGGCCGATCATCTGGTTCCCGACGCCGTGGCTGTACGTGTTCCTCGCCGGCCCCGGCCTGATCGCCGCCTGGGAGTGGACTGCGCTGATGGGCCTGAGCACCTCGACCGCCCGTTTCGGCTATCTCGCGCTGGTAGCGGCCTTCCTGGCGCTGGCCTGGTACGCGGCCACGCTCGATCGGGCCGTCGGCGTGCTGGTGCTCGGCGCAGCCTGGTGGATCCATGCGCTGAGGCTGATCAGCGGCTATCCGGACAACTTCCGTAGCCGGCCGCCGGCGGTTGCCACGATGGCGGTCTACGGCCTTTTGATGCTGGTGCCGGCGCTACTCGGGCTGGCGCTGCTGCACGGTGCGGCGAACGGCCCCCGGCGCATCTTCTTCCTGTTCGAACTGGTCTGGATGGCCGACATCGGCGCGTACTTCGCCGGCCGCCGCTTCGGCCGCCGCAAGCTGGCCGTCGAGGTCAGCCCCGGCAAGTCGGTCGAAGGCGCGATCGGCGGCTTCGTCGCCGCGATGCTGGTGGCGGCGCTGTCGGCGCCGTGGGTGTTCGGCGCCGGCCGGTTCGACTGGCTGCCGCTGCTGCTGCTGTGCGCGCTGGTGATCGGCGTGTCGATCATCGGCGACCTCACCGAAAGCCTGTTCAAGCGCCATCGCGGTGTGAAGGACAGCGGCACCCTGCTGCCGGGTCACGGCGGCGTGCTCGACCGGGTCGACAGCGTGCTGGCGGCTGCGCCGGTGCTGGCGCTGGGCCTGCTGCTGGCCGGCATTTGAACGTGATCGATCGGCGGGGCATGAACCCAATCGAGGCTGCCGTGGTCGAAGCGGCGCGTTCGTTCCTTTCGCGGCCCTGATCCATGCTCGACACCCTGCATTCCGCCGGTTCCTTCATCGTTGCCATCGGCGTTCTGGTGGCATTTCACGAGTTCGGCCATTTCTGGGTCGCCCGACGGTTCGGCATCAAGGTGCTGAAATTCTCGATTGGCTTCGGTCGGCCGCTGTGGTCGCGGCGCGGCAAGGACGGCGTCGAGTACATCGTCGCGATGATCCCGCTGGGCGGCTACGTGAAACTGCTCGACGAGCGCGACAGCGAAGTCGTGATTCCGCCGCAGGACCTGCCGCGCGCCTTCAACCGGCAATCGGTCTGGAAGCGGATCGGTGTGTTTGCCGCCGGGCCGGCGTTCAATTTCCTGCTGGCGATCAGCTTCTACTGGCTGCTGTACATGGTCGGCGTGCCCGGCATGAAGCCGGCGATCGATGAGCCGCCGGCCAACACCGTGGCGGCGCGTGCCGGCCTGCATGCAGGCGAGCAGATCGTCGCAATCGACGACCATCCGATCGCGACCTGGTCGGTGCTGCGCGGCGAATTGCTCGAGCAGGCGCTGAACCACGGCAAGACCCGTTTCACCGTGCGTGCGACCGACGGCCAGACGCGCAGCCTCGATGTCGACCTGAGCGCGGTGCGCATCGATCCGGCGCTGCTGTTCGAGGATCTGGGCCTGGCGCCGTTCGATCCGCCGCTGCCGGCCGTGGTCGGCGAGGTGATGCCCGGCAGTGCTGCGGCCCAGGCCGGCTTCCAGCCCGGCGACAAGGTACTGAGCCTCGACGACGAGCCGGTGCCGTCGTTCCAGGCGCTGCGCTGGGCGGTGACGGCGCGGCCGGGGCAGGCAATCCGGTTCGGCATCGAGCGGGCCGGCCAGCACCAGGAACTGACCGCCATCGTCGGCTCCGAAGGCAGCGGCAGCAAGGTCGTCGGACGCATGGGATTCACCGTGCAGCGCGTGGCGGGGCAGGGTGATTTGTGGCAGGATTTGCGCGCCGAAGTGCGGCTGGATCCACTTGCTGCGGCCTCGGCAGCACTGAACCAGACCTGGCAGGTTTCCGCCCTGACCCTCCGCTTGCTGTACCGGATGGTGGTCGGGGAAGTGTCGGTCAAGAACGTCAGCGGACCGATCCAGATCGCGCAAGCGGCGGGCTTCTCGGCCAGCGCCGGGCTAGCCGCGTTCGTGACGTTCGTGGCGCTGGTCAGTGTCAGCATCGGCATCTTCAACCTGTTGCCGATTCCGATGCTTGACGGTGGGCAGATCCTGTTCGGCCTGATCGAGGCGGTGAAAGGTTCGCCGCTGTCGGATCGCGTGCAGATGGCGGGACAGCAGGTCGGCATGACCTTGTTGCTGCTGCTGATGGGGCTGGCGTTTTACAACGATGTGGCCAGCGTGATCGGCTGACAACGACATTGGGTTCACGAGGGGAAGAGTTCTGAAACGTCTACGCTACACGGCACGCGGAGCGCTGCTGAGTCTGATCGCGATCCTCGTCGCCTCGCCGGCTGCGTGGGCTTTCGAGCCGTTCGTCATCAAGCAGGTGCGCGCCGAAGGGCTGCAACGCCTGGAACTGGGCACGGTGCTGACCTACTTCCCGCTGTCGGTTGGCGACGAGATGACCGAATCGGCATCGCGCACTGCCATTCGCAGCCTCTACAGTTCCGGCCTGTTCCTCGACGTGCAGCTGGCACGCGATGGCGATGACCTGGTCATCAAGGTGCAGGAACGTCCGGCGATCGCCACCTTCAAGCTGGAAGGCAACGACAAGGTCGGCGGCGATGATCTCAACAAGTCGCTGAAGGAAGCCGGACTGGCCGAAGGCGAGCTGTTCAAGCGGGCGCTGCTCGATTCGGTCGAACAGGAACTGCGCCGCCAGTACTACGCCAACGGCTACTACGACGTGGCCATCGAGGCCAAGGTCACCGAGCTGCCGAACAACCGCGTCGACATCAACATCAAGGTCACCGAAGGCAAGGTCACCAAGATCAAGGAGATCAACATCATCGGGAACAAGGCCTTCCCGAAGGATGTGCTGCTCAGCCAGCTGAAGCTGGAAAAGACCAACTGGATGCCGTTCCAGAAGACCGACCGCTACTCCAAGCAGCAGCTGGGCGGCGACCTCGAAGGGCTCAGCTCGTTCTACCAGGATCGCGGCTACCTGCAGTTCAACGTGTCGTCGGTGCAGGTGGCGCTGTCGCCGGACAAGCAGGACATCTACATCACGATGACGGTCGATGAAGGGGCCGTCTACAAGGTGTCGAACCACCGGTTTTCCGGCGAGATCGTGCTGAACGAAAAGTTTCTCGATGCGCTGACCTCCACCAAGGACGGCTCGACGTTCTCGCGCAAGGAAGCCACCGAATCCGGCACCCGCATCGAAGGCGCGCTGTCGGACATCGGCTACGCGTTCGCCAAGGTCACGCCGCTGCCGGAAGTCGACGAGCCCAAGCGCGAAGTGGCGCTGAACTACTTCATCGAGCCCGGCAAGCGCGCCTACATCCGGCGCATCAACTTCCAGGGCCATACCGGCACCAACGACGAGACGCTGCGCCGCGAGATGCGCCAGCTGGAAGCGGCGCCGTTCTCGAAGACCGCCGTCGAGCGTTCCCGCGTGCGTCTGGCCCGTCTGCCGTTCATCGAGGAAGCAGAGGTCGAGACCAAGCCGGTCCCCGGTTCCGACGATCTCGTCGACATCGAGTTCAAGGTCAAGGAGCGCGCGCCGGGTTCGATCCAGTTCGGCGTCGGCTTCTCCGGCGCCCAGGGCTTCCTGATCAACGCCAGCATCACCAACACCAACTTCCTCGGCACCGGCAACCGCGTGCAGCTGTCGGCCGACACCAGCAGCTTCAACCGCTCGGTGTCGGTGAGCCTGACCGATCCGTACTTCACGCAGGACGGCATCAGCCAGACGGTGTCGGCGTTCTTCCGCAAGTCGCAGTCGGTGATCCGCTTCTCCTCGGGTTTCGACACCAATGTCGTCGGTGGCGATCTCACCTACGGCATCCCGCTGTCGGAATTCACCTCGCTGCGTCTGGGCGGTGGTGTCAGCCAGACGGCGGTGAAGACTTTCCCCGGCGCATCGAGCAACGAAATCCTCGATTTCGTGATCCGCAACGGCACCTCGTTCACCGAGTTCGAGCTGCGCACCGGTATCGCCCGTGATACCCGCAACCGCACCTTCTTCGCCACGGCCGGCGCGCTGACGCGCTTCAACCTCGACGTCAACATTCCGCTCAGCGACCTGACGTTCTACAACGCCAGCGTCTCGCACGAGCAGTACATCCAGCTGCCGTTCAAGTTCTTCACCCGGCACAGCGCCACCATCGGCTACGTCGACGGCTACGGAAAGAAGAACGACGTGCCGCCGTACGAGCTGTACTTCGCCGGCGGCGCCAACACCGTGCGCGGCTATCGCGACGGCTCGCTCGGGCCGCGCGACTTCCCGAACAACAACCCGTTCGGCGGTCGCCTGCGCGCCACTGCGCAGAACGATCTGGTGCTGCCGATCCCGGTGGTCAGCGACAACAAGACCACCCGCGCCAGCGTGTTCTTCGACGTGGGCAACGTCTACGCCAAGCCGGGTGACTTCCGGGTGTCGAGCCTGCGTCAGGCCTATGGCCTGAGCTTCAGCTTCTTCACGCCGATCCTTGGCCTGCTGAGCCTGAGCTACGCTTTCCCGCTCAACGATCAGGTCGGCGATTTCACCGACGCCTTCCAGATCAACTTCGGCACCGGCTTCTGAGTGCGCCAGCGCGCCGCCGACCTTTTCTTGCAGCACCCTGTGAAACCCAACGAGAGATCAACATGATTCAGTCCCGCATCCTTGCCGCCATCGCCACCTGCGCCACGCTGGCGCTGTTTGCCGCTCCGACGGTGGCCCAGGCGCAATCGAAGGTTGCTGCCATCCGCTTCGATGACGCCGTGCGCGCTTCGCCGCAGTACAAGCAGGCCGATTCCAAGATGACCGCCGAGTTCTCGAAGCGGAAGTCGGATCTGGAAGCGCAGTCGAAGCAGTTCGAATCCGACGTCGAGAAGTTCAAGCGCGACCGCGTCACCATCAGCCCGGACGCCCAGGCCAAGACCGAAAAGGATCTGGCCGCCCGCCAGGTCGATCTGACGCAGGCCGGCCGCAAGTTCCAGGAAGATGCCCAGACCCGTCAGCGGGAACTGACCAACGACGTCGTCGGCAAGGTCCGTGACGCCGTGGTTGCCGTGGCCAAGGAAAAGGGCGTCGACATGGTCGTCGCCGATCCGGTGTATTCGACCACCGTGCTCGACATCACCGACGACGTGGTCAAGAAGCTCGGCGGCACCGCCGGCAAGTAAGGCCACGCGCCGCCAGACCGATGCCCGCAGCCACTGCGGCCATTGCGCTGGGCGTGCTGGCCGAACGCCACGGGCTTGAACTCCGTGGCGATCCGGCAACGCTGATCGACGGCGTCTGCGCGCTGGCCCCTGGCCGGCCTGGACGCCTCGGTTTCTGCGCCGATCCCAAGCTTCGCCACCAGCTGGCGGCGACGCAGGCCAGCGCAGTGATCGTCACCGCGCGGGATGCCGACAGTTTCGGCGGCAATCGCCTGATCGCGGCCGACCCGGCAGTGGCGTTCGCCGTCGTGGCGCGCGATTTCGATCGCGCCGAGGAATTTCCCGCGGTCCTCCACCCCAGCGCGACGATCGACGCCTCGGCGCGTCTCGGCGAAGGCTGCGGCGTAGGGCCTGGCGCGGTGATCGAAGCCGATGTCGAGATTGGCGCCGGCAGCTACATCGGACCGAACTGCATCGTTCGCCGGGGGGCTGTCATCGGCAATGACGCACGGCTGGAAGCGCAGGTCTACATCGGCCCGGATTGTCGGCTCGGCGCCCGCGCGCGGCTGCTGCCCGGCGCGGTGATCGGTGGCCGCGGCTTCGGGCTGGCGCGCACCCGGACCGGCTGGATCGAGGTGCCGCAGCTGGGTCGGGTGGTGATCGGCGATGACGTCGAGGTCGGCGCCAACACGACGATCGATCGCGGCGCGCTCGACGACACGGTGATCGAGGACGGCGTCAAGCTCGATAACCAGATCCAGATCGCCCACAACTGTCGCATCGGCGCCGGCACGGCGATTGCTGCCTGCGTTGGCATTGCCGGGTCGACCACCATTGGTCGCAACTGCATGATTGGTGGTGCCTCGGTGATCGGCGGCCACATCAAGATCACCGACAACGTGCTGGTCTTCGGCTACGCGATGGTCACCAAGTCGATCACCGTGTCCGGCCAGTACGGGTCCGGCATTCCGGCCCAACCGGCCCGCGACTGGCGACGCGAGGTGGCCCGCATCCGGCGTCTTCCGAAGGTCGACGAACGGCTGGCCGCCATTGAACAATTGCTGAAAATGACTCCGTCAAAAGGAGATGAGAACGGTGAGCAAGGCGATTTTTGATATTCGCGACATCATGGCGATGCTTCCGCACCGCCAGCCCTTTCTGCTGGTCGACAAGATCATCGAGCACGATCCGGGCAAGTCGCTGGTGGCGATCAAGAACGTCACCTACAACGAGCCATTCTTCCTCGGCCATTTCCCGACCGTGCCGACCATGCCGGGCGTGCTGATCATCGAGGCGCTGGCCCAGGCCTGCGGCCTGCTGACGGCGATCGAGACCGGCATCAAGCCGGATTCGGGGATGATCTTCTACTTCGCCGGCATCGAGGACGCCCGCTTCAAGCGCATCGTCGAACCGGGCGACCAGCTGCGTTTCGAGGTCAGCCTCGACAAGGTCAAGCGCAACCTGCGGCGGTTCAAGGCACGGGCGCTGGTCGACGGCGAACTGGCCTGCGAAGCGACGCTGATGTGCGTGCTGAAGGACGCCTCGCGCGGCGCGCCGGCGGACGCGGGCGCCGCCGCCTGAGCGCTGCGATGAGCACTGCCCTGATTCATCCAACGGCGATCGTCGACGCGGCCGCCCGGCTGCACCCGACGGTTTCGGTCGGTCCGTACTCGATCATCGGGCCGGGTGTGGAGATCGGCGAGGGCACGACCGTCGGCCCGCACGTGGTGCTGAAGGGGCCGATGCGGATCGGCCGCGACAACACCATCTTCCAGTTCGCCAGTCTCGGCGAGATCAGCCAGGACAAGACCGCGAAGGTCGACGACGCCACGCGCGTGGAGATCGGCGACGGCAACACCATTCGCGAGTACGTGACCATCCAGCGCGGCACGCTGAAGACGGCAGACGGCCTGACCAAGGTCGGCGACCGCAACTGGATCATGGCCAACGTCCACATCGCCCACGACTGCATCGTCGGCAGCGACAACATCCTGGCCAACGGTACGACCCTGGCGGGCCACGTCACCATCGAGGACTGGACCGGCCTCGGCGGCTACACGCTGATCCATCAGTACTGCCGCATCGGTGGCCACGCCTTCACCGGCGGCGGCAGCGTGATCCTCAAGGATGTGCCGCCGTTCATGATGATCGAAGGGCAGCCGGCCAAGGCGCGCGGCATCAACAGCGAGGGCCTCAAGCGGCGTGGCTTCTCGAACGATGAGATCGGCGCGGTGAAGGACGCTTACAAGCTGATCTACATGTCGGAGCTGCTGATGGCCGACGTCAAGCTGAAGCTGGCCGAGATGGCGGTCGAATCGCCGCATTGCGCGCGTCTGCTGGCGTTCATCGAAAGCTCGACGCGGTCGATCGTCCGCTGAACCACGGGCCGGCAGCGAGCCGTCCATGCACATCGCGCTGATCGCGGGCGAAGCCTCCGGCGACCTGCTCGGCGGTGCGCTGATTCCGGCGCTGCGTGCGCGCTTCCCCGATGCCCGCTTCAGCGGCGTGACCGGGCCCCGGATGCGCGAGGCCGGCTGCGACACCATCGCCAGCATCGATCGCCTGTCGGTGATGGGCATCGCCGAAGTGCTGCCGAAGCTCCCGGATCTGTTCCGGCTGCGCGCCGAGCTGGTCGCGCGGCTGTCGGCCGAGCGGCCGGACGTGGTCATCGGCATCGACGCGCCGGACTTCAATCTCGGCCTCGAACGGCGGCTGCGCAACTGCGGCCTCAAAACCGTGCACCTGGTCAGCCCGACCGTCTGGGCCTGGCGGCAGGGGCGGGTGAAGACCATCGCGCGTTCCGCCGATCTGGTGCTGTGCCTGTTCCCGTTCGAGCCGAAGTTCTATGCCGGCCACGGCGTGCGCGCCGAGTACATCGGCCATCCGCTGGCCGAGGAGCTGGCCGATCCGCCGGCGCAGGCCGATGCCCGTCGCGCGCTCGGCCTGCCGGTCGACGGCCCCTGCCTGGCCGTGCTGCCCGGCAGTCGCGGTGGCGAGCTGAAGCAGCTGGCGGTGCCGTTCGCGCAGACCGCCGCGCTGCTCGCCGCGCGCACGCCCGGGCTCCACATGGTGACGCCGATCGCCAAGCCGAGCCTGCGGCCGGTGATGGAACAGGCGATCGCCGAGCACGCGCCGGGCCTGGACTGGACCCTGGTCGACGGTCATTCCCGCGAAGCGATGCGGGCTGCCGACGCGGTGCTGCTGGCGTCGGGCACCGCCACGCTGGAATGCCTGCTGCTCGATCGGCCGATGGTGGTCGGCTACCGGATGTCGGCGTTCACCGCCTTCCTGCTCGACACGCTCGGCATGCTCAAGGTGCGTCATGTCAGCCTGCCGAATCTGCTGAGCGCGGACGCGGTGGTGCCCGAGTTCCTGCAACAGCACCTGCAGCCGGCGGCGATGGCCGAGGCGCTGGCGCAGCTGCTGGCCGATCCGGCCACCGCCGCGCGGCAGCGCGCGCAGTTCGCGGCGGTGCGCAGCGAACTGCGCCGCAATGCCGCGCAGGCGTCCGCCGCCGCGATCGCCGAGCTGATCGCGGCCCGATGAGCATCGCCGGCATCGACGAAGTCGGCCGCGGCTGCCTGGCCGGGCCGGTCTATGCGGCGGCCGTGGTGCTGCCGGACGGGCATGGCCTGATGGGCCTGAAGGATTCCAAGGCGCTGAGCGCGCGCCAGCGCGAGCGGCTGGTGCCGGCGATCAAGGCGGTGGCGCTGGACTGGGCGATCGGCAGCGCCACGCCTGAGGAAATCGACGCGATCAACATCCTGCAGGCGACGTTCCTCGCGATGCGGCGTGCCGTTGAGGCATTGAAGCAGGCGCCGTCGCTGTGCCTGGTCGACGGCAGCCAGCGGCCGGCGCTGCCGGTGCCGGTACGGATGGTGGTCGGTGGCGATCGGCTGGAAGCCGCGATCATGGCGGCGGCGATCATCGCCAAGGTCGCCCGCGATGCCGAGATGGAGCGGCTGGACGCGCAGTTCCCCGGCTACGGGCTGGCCGGACACAAGGGCTACGGCACGCCGGTGCATCTGAAAGCCTTGCGCGAACAAGGGGCTAGCAGCATCCACCGGATGAGCTTCGCGCCCTGCGCCGAAGCGGCGGGGCGCGCTCGCTAGTGCAGCGCACGCAACGAAGCGTCAGCGATGTGGCGATGGATCGTGGTGCGAATCAAGGCGCGACGAGGAGCCATCGTTGTTCTATGGCGACGATTCGCAACGTAGCGTCGCGCCGCGAGACACGGCACAGCGCTGACGGTTTGTTGTACGCGCTGCACTAGAATCCGGTCGCGGCGGCTTGCCGGCCTTTCCGTTTCCTGCGCTTAACGTCCTGATGTTCGTCCACCTTCATCTGCACACCGAATTCTCGCTGGTCGACAGCCTGATTCGCGTCGAGCCGCCAGCGCGCAAAAGCGCGGGCGCCAATGTGCAGACCCTGACCGGCTTCGCTGCGAAGCTCGGCCTGCCTGCGGTGGCCGTGACCGATCAGGACAACCTGTTCGCGATGGTGAAGTTCTACAAGCTGGCCGAGGGCGCCGGCGTCAAGCCGATCATCGGTGCCGATGTCTCGCTGCAGGAATTCGGCGATTCCGAGGCCGCCGAAAGCGTGACCCTGCTGGTGCAGAACCAGACCGGCTACCGCAACCTGACCCGGCTGGTATCGCGCGCCTACAGCGAAGGGCAGTCTCGTGGCCGACCGCGCATCCAGCGCAGCTGGCTGGCCGAGGCCAGCGACGGACTGATCGCGCTCGGCGGCCGCGACAGCGAGATCGGCAAGGCGCTGCTTGCGGGCCGGCTCGATCATGCCCGCGCCGTCACCAGCTGGTGGGCCACGCATTTCCCGGATCGCCTGTACCTGGAAATCACCCGTTGCGGTCGCCGCAATGACGAGGATCACCTGATCGCGGCGGTCGATTTCGCACGCAGCGCGAACCTGCCGGTGGTCGCCAGCAACGATGTGCGCTTTCTGGAGCGCGGCGACTACGACGCCCATGAGGCGCGTGTCTGCATCAACCAGGGCCGGGTGATCAACGACGAGCGCCGGCCGCGCGACTACACGCCGGAGCAGTACCTGAAGTCGGCCGAGGAAATGGCCGCGCTGTTTGCCGATCTGCCGGAAGCGATCGAGAACAGCCTGCAGATCGCCCGCCGTTGCACTTTGAGCCTGAAGTTCGGCGAGAACCATCTGCCCGATTACCCGGTGCCGGAAGGCGTCACCGTCACCGAGCATCTGCGCCACGAGGCCGAGGCCGGGCTCAAGCGCCGCTTCGAGACGCAGGGCGCCAGCCAGCCGGTCGAGGACTACCAGAAGCGCCTCGATTACGAGCTGGCGATCATCGAGCGCATGGGCTTCGGCGGCTACTTTCTGGTGGTGGCCGACTTCATCCGCTGGGGCAAGGGCAACGGCGTGCCGGTCGGCCCCGGGCGCGGTTCCGGCGCCGGCAGTCTGGTGGCCTACGCGATCGGCATCACCGATCTCGATCCGCTGCCGTACAACCTGCTGTTCGAGCGCTTCCTGAATCCGGAGCGCGTGTCGCTGCCGGACTTCGACGTCGATTTCTGCATCGAAGGCCGCGACCGGGTGATCGCCTACGTCGCCGAGAAATACGGCCGCGAGCGGGTCAGCCAGATCATCACCTACGGGTCGATGGCGGCGCGCGCCGTGGTGCGCGATGTCACCCGTGTGCTCGGGCACCCGTACGGCATGGGCGACCGGATCGCCAAGCTCATTCCCGGCGCGCCGGCGTTCAAGGCCGATGCCGAGAAGGCCGGGCGCTCATCGCTGGAGCACGCGTTGGTCGAGGTGCCGGAACTGAAGGCCGCGTATGACGCCGAGGAGGAACTGCGCGAGATCATCGACCTCGGCATGGCGCTGGAAGATCTGACCCGCGGCGTCGGCATCCACGCCGGTGGCGTGGTGATCGCGCCGAAGCCGCTGACCGAGTACTCGCCGCTATTCTGCGAAGCCGGTGGCGCCGGTCTGCGCACGCAGTTCGACATGAAGGACTGCGAGACCATCGGGCTGGTCAAGTTCGACTTCCTGGGCCTGCGCACCCTGACCATCATCGAATCAGCGGTGCAGCAGATCAACGCCCGCTATCCGTCGATGAATCTCGACGTGCTGAAGCTGCCGCTGGACGACAAGGAGGCCTACCGGCTGTACGCGGAAGGGCAGACCACGGCGGTGTTCCAGATGGAATCGCAGGGCATGCAGCGCGCCTCGGTGGACCTGAAGCCCGACTGCTTCGAGGACATCATCGCGCTGATCTCGCTGTACCGGCCGGGGCCGATGGACCTGATTCCGCAGTACTGCCGGCGCAAGCACGGGCTCGAGCCGGTCAGTTACCTGCACCCGGACATGGAAGGCGTGCTGAAGCCCACCTACGGCAACTTCGTCTACCAGGAACAGGTGATGCAGATGGCGCAGGTGCTGGCCGGCTACACGCTGGGCGGCGCCGACCTGCTGCGTCGCGCGATGGGCAAGAAGAAGCCCGAGGAGATGGCCAAGGAGCGCGGCAAGTTCGAGAGCGGCGCCCAGGCGCGCGGCATCGACCAGGCCACCGCGTCTTCGGTGTTCGACCTGATGGAGAAGTTCGCCGGCTACGGCTTCAACAAGTCGCATGCCGCCGCTTACGCGCTTGTGTCGTACCAGACGGCCTGGCTGAAAGCCCATTACCCGGCCCAGTTCATGGCGGCGGTGATGTCGGCGGAAATGAGCCACACCGACACCGTGGTGGTGATGCTCGAGGAATGCCGGCGCATGAAGCTGACCGTGCTGCCGCCGGACGTGAATTCGTCGGAATACCGCTTCACGGTGAACCTCAAGGGCGAAATCCTCTACGGCCTCGGCGCCGTGAAAGGCGCCGGCGAGGGCGCCATCGAAGGGATCATCCAGGAGCGCCGCAGCAACGGCCGCTACGCCGACCTTTTCGATTTCTGCCGCCGCATCGACACCAAGAAGGCCAACCGGCGGGTGCTCGAAGCGCTGATCGGCGCCGGGGCGATGGACGCTTTCCAGCTCAATCGCCCAAGCCTGATGAAGACGCTTCCGAAGGCGCTGCAGCTGGCCGAGCAGACCGCCGCCAGCGCCGGTGCCGGCATCGCCGACCTGTTCGGCCTGGGCGGCGCCGGCGAAGTGGCCAGCGCGCCGAGCGTCGCCGCCGAGATCGAGCCGGACTGGGAAGCCAACGAGCGGCTGGCGATCGAGAAGAAGGTGCTGGGCCTGTACCTGTCCGGCCATCCGGTGACCGCCTTCAAGTCGATCATCGAGCAGGTCTGCAGCGGCACCATCAAGACGCTGATCGACGAGAACGCGGTACCGCCGGAATACGCTGGCAGCGCGGGTGGTGGTGGCGACGACGAGGATGGCGCGCCAGCCCCGCCGCGCCGCCGCGGCGGACGCAAGCAGGTGATGCTGGCCGGCTGGCTGACCGACATCCGCACCATCATGGGCGACCGGCCAGGCAAGATCCTGATCCTCGACGACCGTACCGCGCAGCTGGTCTGCTGGCTGGATTTCCAGGACTGGCAGCGCTTCCAGACCCTGCTCAAGCCGGACACGCTGGTATTCGCGACCGGCT
Organism: Gammaproteobacteria bacterium; assembly: GCA_026398815.1. Classification (GTDB taxonomy): domain Bacteria; phylum Pseudomonadota; class Gammaproteobacteria; order Nevskiales; family Nevskiaceae; genus Nevskia. Next base: position 490,420 of record JAPLSA010000017.1, on the reverse strand, counting down.
CGATCAGTGCCTCGCAGCGCGAGGGCCGGGAGCTGGAGTACCGCCTGCAGGCGCGCAGCTTCTACGATCTGGACAGCCTGATGCGCGAGCGCACCGAGCGCGTTACCCTCAACTGGCGCAAGCCGTCGGTGGCGGTTCCGGCGCTGGCGCAGCGGCTGACGCCTTTCCGCAGTCCGAATGGCGCGACCGTTGCAGTGGAATACTGGAACGGCGCGGCGCGGGCGGTGCTCGACTGGGGCAGCAGCTGGCGTCTGAAGTACGACACGGCGGCTGAAGCCGAATTCAAGCGCCTGCTGGGTCCGGACAGCGTCAGGGTCGAATATCGGCGCTGGGTGGCACCGGTTTCATCCAATCAGAGGTCTAGGGCAGAATACGACGATGGCGAATAACTTGACGTACCTGGATTTCGAGCAGCCGATTGCCGACCTCCAGAAGAAGATCGAAGAGCTGCGCTTCATGACCGGCGGCTCGGAACTCAACCTGACCGACGAGATCTCCCGTCTCGAGTCCAAGATCGGCGAGGCGACCAAGTCGATCTTCGCCAATCTCACCCCCTGGCAGATCGCCCAGCTGGCCCGTCATCCGCAGCGGCCGTATGCGCTCGATTACGTGCACGGCGTCTTCACCGAATGGGAAGAACTGCACGGCGACCGCCACTACGCCGACGATCCGGCGATGGTCTGCGGCGTGGCACGGCTGGAAGGCCGCGCGGTGGTGGTTATCGGCGAGCAGAAAGGCCGTGATGCCAAGGAGCGCGTCTACCGCAACTTTGGCATGCCGCGTCCGGAGGGCTACCGCAAGGCGCTGCGGGTGATGAAGCTGGCCGAGAAGTTCAACCTGCCGATCGTCACTTTCATCGACACGCCGGGTGCCTATCCGGGCATCGGCGCCGAGGAGCGCAACCAGTCGGAAGCGATCGCCCGCAACTTGTTCGAGCTGTCCAAGTTGCGCGCGCCGATCGTCTCGACGGTGACCGGCGAAGGCGGCTCCGGTGGTGCGCTGGCCATTGGCGTGGCCGATCACGTGATGATGCTGCAGTACGGCATCTACTCGGTGATTTCGCCGGAAGGCTGCGCCTCGATCCTGTTCAAGAAGGCCGAGCGCGCCAAGGAAGCGGCCGAGGCGATGCGCGTCACCTCCAAGGATCTGCTGGAGTTCAAGCTGATCGACGAGATCGTGCCGGAGCCGCACGGCGGCGCCCATCGCGATCCGGCGCTGATGATGGCGACGCTCAAGGAGCGCATCGTCCACCACGTCGAGCGCCTGTGCCGGGTGCCGATGACCAAGCTGCTGTCGGACCGCTACGGCCGCCTGATGACCTACGGTACCTTCGAGGAACCGGGCGAGTTGCCGGTGTCGAACTCCGCCGCCGCCTGAGCATTTCGCGGCGTCACGGTTGCTATCGAAAAGCCCGCTTCGGCGGGCTTTTTCGTGGCCGCGCCGCGCTGCCTACACTGGCGTCATGTCAGCTCCACCGCCCGTCCCGTCGCCCGCCCTGATTCCGCCGCTGCCGGCGCTGCCGGCCGGCGCGCGGGTGCTGCTGGCCTATAGCGGCGGGCTCGATTCGACGGTGCTGTTGCACGCGCTGGCGGCGCGGCGGACACGAGGCCTGATCGCGGTGCATGTCCACCATGGCCTGCAGGCCGCCGCCGATGGCTGGGCTGCTGCTGCCGCCGCCTGCTGCGCCGCGCTGTCAGTGCCGCTGATCGTCCGCCGTGCCGCGATCGCCGAGCGCGACGCCGCCGGCCCGGAAGCGGCCGCCCGCGAAGCGCGTTACGCGCTGCTGCGCGGCGAGATGCGGCCAGGCGACCTGCTGGTCACCGCCCATCATCGGGACGACCAGGTGGAAACCGTGCTGCTGCGGCTGGTCCGCGGCGTCGGCGTGCACGGGCTGGCAGCGATGCGACCGCTGAGCGAGTTTGCGCCAGGCCAGCTGTGGCGGCCGCTGCTCGACCAGCCGCGTGCTGCGCTGCAGGCGTACGCACGGCAACACGCGCTGCAGTGGATCGACGACCCGCATAACGAAAACCCGCGCTACGCGCGCAGCTGGCTGCGCCAGGCGCTGCTGCCGGGCCTGCGGGCGCGCTTTCCGCAGACCGATGACAGCCTGGCGCGGACGGCACGGCTCGCCGGCGAAACAGCTGGCCTGCTGGACGAACTGGCGGCCGGCGACCATGCCGGCGCCGCCGTCGGCGCGGCCTTGTCGGTCAGTGCGCTATTGGCGCTGTCGGCGGCTCGCCGCCACAACCTGATCCGCTGGTGGCTGACGCGCCAGCAGTTCCGCGCGCCGTTCGCGGTCACGCTCGATCGCATCGACCGCGAACTGCTGGCGGTTGCGGCCGACGCCGAGCCGCTGATCCACTGGCCCGGCTGCGAACTGCGGCGCCATCGCGACCGGCTGTTCGCGATGGCGCCGCTGGCGCCGCCACCGCCGCGCGGTATCTGGGGGATCTGGCAGGCGGGCGCGCCGCCGGCGCTGCCGCCCGGCTGCGGCCGCCTGCTCGGCGCAATACCGCCGCAGCCGATCCGCATCCGCAGCCTGGAGCCGGGTGAAGCGATCCGGCTAGCCGGCCAGCACCACCGCAAGACCTGCCGGAACCTGTTTCAGGCTCAAGGCCTGCCGCGCTGGGTGCGGACCCGGCTGCCGGTGCTGGAAGTGGGCGACGAGGCCCGCTGCATTGCCGGCCTCGGTGCGACCGAAGGCTGGCAGGCATTCCTGGCCGCGAGCGGCTGGCGTGGGCAGTGGTGTCCCGATCTGGCGGGCTTGCCGCCGTGCATTGCGCTGACGGCCGCTCCGCTCGCCCCCGATTGCCCGTAAAATCCGCGCTTCTTTCGCGCCCCGCTTTCGCCCATGCCCGACGTTTCCCAGGCCCCAGCCCTCGCGGCTGGCCAGACCCGTTTCATTTTCGTCACTGGCGGCGTGGTGTCGTCGCTCGGCAAGGGCATCGCGGCGGCCAGCCTCGGCGCGATTCTCGAATCGCGCGGCCTGACGGTGTCGATGATCAAGCTCGACCCGTACATCAACGTCGACGCCGGCACCATGAGCCCGTTCCAGCACGGTGAAGTGTTCGTCACCCAGGACGGCGCCGAAACCGACCTCGACCTCGGCCACTACGAGCGTTTCCTGCGCGGCAAGACCAGCCGCCTGTCGAACGTCACCACCGGCCAGATCTACCGCCACGTGCTGGAGAAGGAGCGCCGCGGCGACTACCTCGGCCGCACCGTGCAGGTGATTCCGCACATCACCGACGAGATCCAGAACCGCATCCGCGACGGTGCCCGCGGTGCCGACATCTGCCTCGTGGAGATCGGCGGCACGGTCGGCGACATCGAGTCGCTGCCGTTCCTGGAGGCGATCCGCCAGATGGGCGCCGAACTCGGCCACAAGCTGGCGATGTTCGTGCACCTGACCCTGCTGCCGTACGTGAAGTCCTCGGGCGAACTGAAGACCAAGCCGACCCAGCACTCGGTCAAGGAACTACGCTCGATCGGCATCCAGGCCGACGTGCTGCTGTGCCGCTCGGAGAAGCCGATTCCGGATGGCGAGAAGCGCAAGATCGCGCTGTTCACCAACGTGCCGTACCGCAACGTGATCTCGGCGGTCGACCTTGACGACATCTACAAGATCCCCGGCTGGCTGCACCAGCAGGGCTTTGACGATCTGGTCGTCGAGCATTTCGGCCTGCAGTGCCGCCCGGCCGATCTCAGCGCTTGGGAGCGCGTGGTCGAGGCGCGTGCCGAGCAGGATGTCGAAGTGCAGGTGGCGATGGTCGGCAAGTACGTCGACCTGGCCGATGCCTACAAGTCGCTGAACGAGGCGCTGTATCACGCCGGCCTGCATACCGGCACCCGGGTGAAGATCCGCTTCATCGAATCGGAAACCGTCGAAAGCCAGGGGCTGTCGGTGCTGCAGGGGGCCGATGCGATCCTGGTGCCCGGCGGCTTCGGCGAACGTGGCATCGAAGGCAAGATCGAAGCGGCGCGCCATGCCCGCGAGAACCGCATTCCGTATCTCGGCATCTGCCTCGGCATGCAGGTGGCGGCCATCGAATACGCCCGTAATGTCTGCGGCCTCGACGGCGCCCATTCGACCGAATTCGCGCCGACCTCGCCGCATCCGGTGATCGCGCTGGTCACCGAGTGGAAGGACGCCACCGGCCGCATCGAGACGCGCAGCGAGAACTCCAACCTCGGCGGCACCATGCGCCTCGGCATCCAGACCTGCCGGCTGATCGCCGGATCGAAGTCGCGGGCGCTGTACAACTCCGAACTGATCGGCGAGCGCCACCGCCACCGCTACGAGTTCAACAACAACTATCGCGACCTGCTGCAGGGCAGCGGCATGAAGATCGCCGGCACCTCGGAAGACGGGGAACTGGTCGAGATCCTCGAACTGCCGGACCACCCGTGGTTCATCGGCTGCCAGTTCCACCCCGAGTTCACCTCCACGCCGCGTGATGGCCACCCGCTGTTCGAGGGCTTCGTCCGCGCGGCACGCGAGCAGCATCTGGCCCACCAGGCCCCCGAACCGAACAAGGTGAACGGATGAAACTCTGCGGACGCGACATCGGCATCGACCAACCGCTGTTCCTGATCGCCGGCCCGGACACGCTGGAATCGCTCGATCTGGCGCTGGAAGTCGCGTCCCACATCAAGGCGATCGCCGATCGCCTCGGCATCCTGTACGTGTTCAAGGGCTCGTTCGACAAGGCCAATCGTTCCTCCGGCCGCAGCTATCGCGGCCCGGGCCTGGACGAGGGCCTGAAGATCATGGAGACGGTCAAGGCCAAGGTCGGCGTGCCGGTGTTGACCGATGTCCACGAGGACACGCCGGTGGCCGAAGTGGCGGCGGTGATCGACGTGATCCAGACGCCGGCCTTCCTGTGCCGGCAGACCAACTTCATGCAGAAGTGGGCGATGAGCGGCCGGCCGATCAACGTCAAGAAAGGCCAGTTCATGTCGCCCTGGGAAATGGGCAATGTCATCGACAAGATGACCGACGTGGTGCCGGCCGGCCATGTCGAGCAGACGCCGTTCATGCTCTGCGAGCGCGGCTTCAGCTTCGGCTACAACAACCTGGTCGCCGACATGCGCGGGCTGGCGATCATGCGCAAGTTCGCACCGGTGGTGTTCGACGCCACCCACACCGTGCAGCTGCCGGGCGGGCAGGGCACGGCGTCCGGCGGCATGCGTCCGATGATTCCGGTGCTGGCTCGCGCCGCCGTGGCTGCCGGGGTCACCGGCGTGTTCATGGAAACCCATCCGAAGCCGGACGAGGCGCTGTGCGACGGCCCGAATTCGCTGCCGCTGTCGGAAATCGGCGACCTGCTGGAAACCCTGGTCGCGATCGACCGGCTGGTGAAGGGCAAGCCGCTGCTGGAAACGCGGCTCAAGGCCTGATGCAATCCCGATCACGCTGCGCGGCTCCGCTGTCATGGCGGGCCCGCCGGGCGCGACGTAGAATTTCGAAAACTTTCCCCTGAAACAAAACCAACAAGAGGTTTGCTGATGTCCGAGATCGTCCGCGTCCTGGCCCGTGAAATCATCGATTCGCGCGGCAATCCGACGGTGGAAGCCGAAGTCTTCCTCGAAAGCGGATTTTCCGGACGTGCCGCGTCGCCGAGCGGCGCCTCCACCGGCACCCGCGAAGCCGTCGAGCTGCGCGACGGTGACAAGAAGCGCTACTTCGGCAAGGGCGTGCTGAAGGCGGTCAAGCATGCGGAAACCGAGATCGCCAAGGCGGCGATCGGTCGCGATGCGCAGGACCAGGTCGGCCTCGACGAGGCGCTGATCAAGCTCGACGGCACCGAGAACAAGTCGCGTCTCGGCGCCAACGCCATCCTCGCCGTGTCGCTGGCCACGGCGCACGCCGCTGCTGCCGAAAACGACCAGCCGCTGTTCCGCCATCTCGGCGGCCTGCAGGCCGACACCTTGCCGGTGCCGATGATGAACGTCATCAACGGCGGTGCGCATGCCGACAACAACATCGACATCCAGGAATTCATGATCCTGCCGGTCGGTGCCAGCAGCTTCTCGGAAGCGATGCGTACCGGCGCCGAGATCTTCCACACGCTGAAGAAGGTGCTGCACGGCCGCAAGCTGAACACGGCAGTCGGTGACGAAGGCGGCTTCGCGCCGAACCTGGAATCCAACGAAGCCGCGCTCGCGGTGCTGATGGAAGCGATCTCGGCCGCCGGCTACAAGCCGGGTGTCGATGTCTTCCTCGGCCTGGACGTCGCCTCCAGCGAGTTCTTCAAGAAGGGCAAGTACCACCTCGAAGGCGAAGGCAAGCAGTTCTCGGCCGACCAGTTCACCGACTACCTCGCCGGCCTCGTCGACCGCTACCCGATCATCTCGATCGAGGACGGCTGCGCCGAAGGCGACTGGAAGGGCTGGGGCCTGCTGACCGAGAAGCTCGGTTCGAAGGTGCAGCTGGTCGGCGACGATCTGTTCGTCACCAACACCAAGATCCTCGCCGAAGGCATCATCCGCGGCATCGCCAACTCGATCCTGATCAAGCCGAACCAGATCGGCACCTTGACCGAAACCCTGGCCGCGATCCGCATGGCTACCGACGCCGGCTACTCGGCCGTGGTCTCGCACCGCTCGGGCGAAACCGAGGATGCGACGATCGCCGACATCGCCGTTGGTACCGCCGCCACCCAGATCAAGACCGGCTCGCTGTGCCGCTCGGATCGCATGGCCAAGTACAACCAGCTGCTGCGCATCGAGCGCATGCTCGGCAGCCGCGCCAAGTACCCGGGCGCCGGCGGCTTCCCGGTCGCGGTCGGCAAGTAAAACAGGGCCATGCCATGAATCGTCGCGCCGCTGTCCTCATCCTGAGCGTGATGCTCGCCGGCCTGCAGTACCGGTTCTGGATGGGTGACGGCGGTGTCTACGAAACCGGCCGCCAGCGCGTGGCGGTGGAATCGCGGATCGCCGACAACGCGCGCCTGCAGCTGCGCAACGCAGCCCTGCAGGCGGAAGTCGACGACCTGCGGGCTGGTGGTGCGGCGATCGAAACCCATGCCCGCAAGTCGCTGGGCATGGTCAAGCGCGACGAAACCTTCTTCCTTGTCGTCAACGCGACTGCCGGCAGCGATGTCGCCACGCCCTGATCGGCCGCTGCCGATCCTGCGATGACTGCCAGCCCGCGCCGCAACGGTGGCCCGACACCGCGTTACTGGGCCGTGCTGCCATCGGCCGGCGGCGGCGCCCGCATGGGGCTTGGCAAGCCCAAGCAGTACCTGAACCTGCGCGGCCGGGCGCTGCTCGAATGGAGCCTGGCGCCGTTCCTCGATGCCGGCTGGATCGACGGCGTGGCGCTGGTGCTGGCGCGCGGCGACAGCGAGTTCGCCAAGCTGCCGATCGCCCGCCATCCGAAGATCATCACGGTGACCGGCGGTGCAGCCCGGGTCGATTCGGTACTCGCCGGCCTGTCGGCGATCTCGGCGGTCAGCCAACGTCTGCAGGCGCCGGTCTTCACGCTGATCCACGATGCGGCGCGCCCCTGCCTGACGGTCGATGACATCGAGCGCCTGCGCGACGAGGCCAGCGACGACAACGGCGGCCTGCTGGCGCTGCCGCTGACCGACACGCTGAAGCGGGCCGCGCGCGAGCGCAGCGCCGCCACCTTGGATCGTGCTGACCTCTGGCGGGGTCAGACGCCGCAGCTGTTCCGGCTCGATCTGCTGCGCAATGCGCTGGAACGCAGTCGCGGCCGGACGCCGGCGTTCGACGACGAAGCGGCGGCGATGGAGGCGGCCGGCTACAAGCCGCTGCTGCTGCGCGGCCGGGAGTCGAACCTCAAGGTGGTCTGGCCGGAAGATCTGCCGCTGGCCGAGTTCTGGCTGTCGCGGCAGGAATACGCGCGCTGAGCGCTCACGGGGTCTCCAGCCAGATTCGCCAGGTTTCGCTGCCGTTGACCTGCAGCGAATAGGTGCCCGGTTTTTCGATCAGGTAGACATCCTCGCCGCCGCCGTGCAGCACGATGTTCTGCGCAACCTTGCCGTCGCCGTCGCGCAGATACATCACGAAGATCGCGCCGTCGCTCTGGTAGCGCAGGCGCTGCGGCCCGGCAATCGTGAACGGCTCGGTGGTGACGCCGTGACGGCCGGCAAAGCGGGGCGGCGAATGACGCACCGCCAGCGCATCGAAGCAGAGCAGCCTCGGCGCCGGATCGGCCAGCGCCCGGCAGGCCTGCAGCTCGCCGGGGATGTCGATGCTGCCGGCCGCCGCGCGCTGGGTGATCGCCAGCAGCAGCGCCAGCGTCCGCAGGCCGGCGGCCGGCGTGATCGGCGCGCTCACTTCGCGGGTTTCGTCTGACCTTCCTCCCAGGCCTTGGTGCCGGTCTGCCAGTGCTGCGGGCAGCCGGTGCAGCCTTCCATCAGCGCGTCCTGGAAGATCGCGAAGCGGATCAGCGCGCCTTCCATCGTCGCGTTCGACAGGTTGGCCTCGTAGAACTTGGTTTCCTGCAGATCGGTGTTGATGAATTTCGCGCCATCGAAGTTGGCGCCCTTGGCCATCGCCTTCTCGAGCGTGGCGGCGGTCAGGTCGGCACCGCTCAGGTCGGACTTGGCCATCCGCACGAAGCGCAGGTCGGCGCCGCGCAGGCTGGCCTTGGCGAGCTTGGCGCCGCCCATGAAGGCGATCTCCAGACGGGCGCCGTCGAGATTGGCGCCGTTGAGCCGGGCGCCGTTCAGGTTGGCGTGACGCAGGTCGGCCCGGGCCAGATTGGCGCCGTCGAGCTGCGCGCCTTCGAGATTGGCGTGGCGCAGGTCGGCATGGCGCAGGTCGACTCCCGGACATTCGGTTTTTGCTGCGATCAGGCAGCCGTTGATGACCCAGGGATCGGGCCGCTCGATGGTGTTGACGATGACATCCACGGCTTCGGCAGGCAGCGCCAGCGCGAAGCCGATCAGCACGGCAGGAAGGAATTTCATGGTGCGGGTCCTGGAAAAAATCAGCCGGCCATCCGTTGCACGGAAGGCCGGCCGAATCTAGTTAAGGTCGTGACCTTGCCTAGAGGAGTCGTGACGGCGCCGGTTCTCGCGAACGGCGGCACCGCGGGGAATGAGGCTCAATCGGCGCGGGCGACCGCCTTGTCGCTGCCGCTGTCGGCGACGCTCTGCGGAATCTCGAAGACCCAGAACGAGCCGCCCTGCGAGACCGGCTTGGTCAGGTCGGCCATGTCGCCGCCCCACAGCGGCACCGCACCGCCGTAGCCGGAGGCGACGCCGAGGTACTGGCGGCCGCCGTCTTCCCAGGTGATCGGCGACGACACCACGCCGGAGCCGGTCTGGAATTTCCACAGTTCCTTGCCGGTCTTGGCGTCGAAGGCCTTGAAGTAGCCGTCGCTGGTGCCGGTGAACACCAGGTTGCCCTTGGTCGCCAGGGTGCCCGACCACAGCGGCAGCGGCTCCTTGGCTTCCCAGACGATCTTGCCGCTCTTCGGGTCCATCGCCCGCAGCACGCCGACGTGGTCATCGAACTGGCGCTTGATGCGGAAGCCCTGGCCGAGATACGCAGCCCCCTTCTTGTAGGTGACGTTCTCGGTCCAGTAGTCCTCGCTCCAGTCGTTGGAGCCGATGTAGAACAGGCCGGTCTCCGGGCTGTAGGACATCGGGTTCCAGTTCTTGCCGCCGAGGAAGTTCGGCGTGACCTGGATGGTCTTGCCCTTCGATTCACCGGCCTCCGGCTGCGGCGGACGCTGGCCCGGGTTCTCGATCGGCCGGCCGGTCTTCAGGTCGAAGCCCTTGGCCCAGCTGATGTTCGGCACGAACGGGTAGGCGCCGATCAGCGAGGTCGGCTTGTTGATCTTGCCGTCGCGCGCGGTCAGCTTGTCGGTATCGGTGAGGAAGAAGAAGCCGTTGCGGTCGGCGTGGGCGCCGGCGCGGATTTTCTTGCCGTCCTTTTCCAGGTCGAACAGGATGATCTCGTTGTTGCCGGAGAAGTCCCAGGCATCGTTCGGCGTGTGCTGGAAGAAGCCGACTGGCTCGCCGGTCGACGGGTCGATGTAGACCTGGCCGGAGGTGTACAGCGAGTCGCCCGGCGTGCGCTTCCAGGTGTTCCACGGCGCCGGGTTGCCGGTGCCGACGACGATGGTGTTGGTCTTCTCGTCGAACGCGGCGGTCTGCCACGGCGCACCGCCGCCGTGGTGCCAGGCTTCGACCTTGGTCTTGCCGTCCTTCTCGTTCGGCCAGCTCGGCGCCTTGGCGTCGCCGGTGGTGGTCGAGTCCTTGCCGTTCAGGCGGCCCATGTGGCCCTCGACCAGCGGCCGCATCCAGATTTCCTTGCCGGTGTCCGGATCGCGGGCGTACAGGCGGCCGACGACGCCGAATTCGTCACCCGAGGAGCCGTGGATCAGCAGCACCTTGCCGCTCTTCTGATCCTTGATGATGGCCGGCGCGCCGGTCATCGTGTAGCCGGCCGTGTGGTCCTCGAACTTCTCCGACCAGGCCACCTTTCCGGTCTTGGCGTTGAGCGCGACGATGCCGGCGTCGAGCGTGCCGAAGTAGACCTTGTCGCCATAGATGGCGGCGCCGCGGTTGACCACGTCGCAGCAGGGGCGGATGTCATCCGGCAGCCGGTGCGAGTACGACCACAGCTTCTTGCCGGTCTTGACGTCGAGCGCGAACAGGCGCGAGTACGAGCCGGTCACGTAGATCACGCCGTCGTGCATCAGCGCCTGGCTTTCCTGGCCGCGCTGCTTCTCGTCGCCGAAGGAGAACGACCACTTCGGCACCAGCGAAGCGACGTTGCCGGTGTTGATCTTCTCGGCCGGGCTGAAGCGCTGCGCCTTCGGGCCGAAGCCATAGGCCAGCACGTTCTCGGTGCTCGCCTGATCGTTCTGGATGTCTTCCCAGGTGACCAGCTTGTCGGCCCGGGCGCTGCCGCCGGCGGCCATCGCGATCAGTCCTGCGGAAATGGCGGCGGCCAGCGGCTGCAGGCGGCGCGGCTTGGGATGCGTCATGGATGTCCTCCTGATGTGTATTTGTCTTGGCGTCCGGTGGGCTTGCGCCACCGTGCGGAAGGACTGTAGGGAGGGCTGCATGAGGGGCGCCTGAGACAGGTCTGAGAAGCTTCTCAGGCGCTGCCTGCCGCGGGATCGAGGCTGCCGGTGTCCGGCGCCAGGCCGATGCGGCAGCCGATGCCGCGCACGGTGGCGATCTCGGTTTCGCTGCTGTGGGCTTTCAGCTTGCGACGCAGGTAACCGAGATAGACGTCGACGGTGTTGATGCTGAGCTCGCCATTGTTGCCCCAGGCGCCGGCCAGCAGGCGTTCGCGGCTGACCACTTCGCCGGCGTGGCGGGCCAGGTACAGCAGCAGGTCGAACTCGCGACGGGTCAGGCTGATCAGCTGGCCGGCGCAGCTGACCTCGCGGGCGCGCACGTCGATCGACAGGTCCGCCACCTGCAGCAGGCTGCGCTCCGGGCCGGCGGAGCCGCGCCGCGCCAGCACCTTGACTCTCGCCAGCAGCTCGTCGAACGCGAACGGCTTGGTCAGATAGTCGTCGGCGCCGTTGCGGAAGCCGTCGAGCTTCTCGTCGAGCGAATCGCGCGCCGTGAGCATCAGGATCGGCACCATCTGCCCGGCCTCGCGCAGGTAGCGCGCCAGCGAGCAGCCGTCGCCATCGGGCAGCATCAGATCGAGGATCAGCACCGCGTAGTCGGCACCGGTCAGTTGTCGCGGCACGCCGCTGATGCCGCGCAGCCACTGCACGCTGAAACCTTCGGCGGCCAGGCCGCGCGTCACGAAGCGGCCGATGCCGGGATCGTCCTCGACCAGCAGGATGCTGTTGCCGTTCACCGCGCCTCCTCGACCGGAAATTCCATGCGCACCACCAGACCGCCGTCGTAGGCGTTGCGGGCGCTGATCCGCCCGCCGTGCTGTTCGCTGACCCAGCGCGCCACCGCCAGGCCCAGGCCGGCGCCGCCGCGCTCGCGGCCGTCGACGGTCTGGTAGTACGGATCGAAGATCTTCGGCAGCATTTCCGCCGAGATGCCCGGCCCCTGATCGGCGATCTCGATGGCATGGCCCTGCGGACCGTGTTCGATCCGGGCGCTGACCCGGCCATCGGCCGGAGAGAACTTCACCGCGTTGTCGATCAGCGCCAGCGTCGCCTGCCGGATCCAGCTGGCATCACCGATGATCCAGGCCGGCTCGCTGCCGGCGTCGGTTTCCAGGAACACGCTGCTCGACCGCGCGTAGGCCTCGGCCACCGTGGCCGCTTCGCGCAGGCCGTCGCGCAGGCTCATGCGCTCGCGCTCGATCTGCACGCGGCCGTCTTCCGAGCGGGCCAGGCCGATCAGATCGTTGAGCCGGCGGCGCAGATAGCCGCTGGTGGCCAGGATGTGCTCGAGCGCGCTGCGGTAGCCGTCGACCGATTCATCGCGGCTGCGCAGCGCCACCTCGGCTTCGCCGCTGAGCACGGTCACCGGGGTGCGCAGTTCGTGGCTGATCTTGCCGAAGAACAGCCGGCGGCTGGCGTCGATCGCGCGCAGGCGTTCGCTGGATTCCTCCAGCTGCCGCGTGCGCTGCCGCACGGTGTCCTCCAGCGCTTCGTTGACGCGGGTCAGATGCGCCTGCTGCTCGGCCAGCCGGCGTGCCATGGCGTTGCACTGGCGGGCGAGGTCGGCCAGCTCCAGCGGCCGGACGACGTTGATCCGGTGGCCGAGATCGCCATCGGTGAAGCGCCGCACGCCGACTCTGAGATCGCGCACCGGGCTCATGATCAGCGCGTGGATCAGCGCCATCGACAGCACCGCGCCCAGCGCCGCCAGCAGCCCGGCCAGCGGCGTGCCCCATTCCAGCCGCTGGCGCAGCCGCTGCATGTCGGCCAGGGTCTGTTCGACCTCCTCCGCCTCGTCGGCCGAGACCGAGCGGACCAGTCGGTCGATGCGGGCGGTGTCGCCACGGACCGTCTGCTCGAAGAACGCCTGCACGGCCGCAGCGGCGTCCTGGCGGCTGCTGGCCATCGACGGCTGTTCGAGGCGCATGTGCAGCTGCGCGAACAGCGTGCGCATCGCCTCGGCGTTGCGGATCTCGCGCACCCGGTCGTCGCGCGAGGTGCCGTGGCGCTCGAATTCCTCGTCGATCAGCACCAGCAGGCGCTTGAACAGCGGCTCGATCGCCTCGGCCGTCGGCCGGCCCAGTTCCGGCGTCGCGTTGGGGCTGGCCAGGGTTTCCATCTCGGCCAGCAGCAGGCGGCCGAATTCCGCTTCCAGCCGGTTGATGATCGCCAGCTGCTCGTAGGAATTGCGGGCATCGCCCAGGTGTTCGCTGGCGCGCTGGACGCTGAGCGTGGCCAGCGCCGCCATCAGCCAGACCAGCAGCACGGCGCCGGCCGCCGTGGCGATCAGCACCGCGCGCACCGACAGCACCGGGGCCGGCAGGGCGGATTCGAGCGGAGGCGAGGGCGAGGTGGTCATCGGCATTCGGTGGTCGGCCGGCGCGCTGATCGACACTGCCCCGGCGACCGTGGGTTATAGGAGGTCGATGCCGGGCCCGGAATGGGGAAAGCTCACGGCGCAAGGGTTTGCGCGTCGGCCGACGCGCGCCGCGACACCGCCGCCGTGTCGCGGCAGCGGCGTCGGAAATCCGTTGGCATTGCAATGGAATTCCGTGAGGATTCGGCCGTTGTCGGCTGGCATGGTCGCGTCGAACCGGATTCCCGGCGCTGCATCGCCCACGCCCCATCAACCCTAGTTCGAGGACAACATGACCAAGAAGTGCCTGCCAGCCATTGCCGTTGCCGCTCTGCTGACCCTGTCGCCGCCGGCCGCCTGGGCATTGCCCGATCTGGCGGTCGGCGTGACCGCCGGCACGGCCGGTATCGGCGGTCAGCTGACCACCCGGCTGCTGCCGTTCGTCAACCTGCGCGGCTCGATCCTGGGGCTCGGCTACAACCGCTCGCTGAGCAAGGACGGCATCGATTACGACGGCAAGCTCAAGCTGATGACCTACGGCGGCTTTGTCGATGTCTACCCGTTCATCAAGGGGCCGCGCTTGTCCGCCGGCCTGATCGGCAATGCCAACAAGGTGCAGCTGCGTGCCAGCTGCCCGGGAAGCTGCGAGGTCGGCGATCTGACGGTGACCGGTGACAGCGCCCGTGTCGATGGCCGGCTCGGCTTCCGCAACGTCGCGCCGTACCTGGGCCTGGGCTTCACCAATCCGATGCAGGGTCTGCCGTTCTTCGTCGGCTTCGACGCCGGCGTGATGTTCCACGGCAAGCCGAAGCCGAAGCTGGCGGCGTCCGGCACCGGCTCGGTCACCGACGGCAGCGGCAATACCCGCGACAACGTCGACCTGGCCACCGATCCCGATGTCCAGGCGGCGGTCGGCGACGAGGAAGCCAATCTGGCCGCCGACGTCGACCAGTACTCGCTGTATCCGGTGATCCAGCTGAGCCTCGGCTGGCGTTTCTGAGCGCCGACGGCCGGCCAGGGCAGCGGTATCGGCCATCGGCAGTGCCAAGCGGCTAGACTGCGCCGCGCCATGAGCCTGCCGTCCGATTCGCTGCCGCCTGTCCTCGCCATTTCCGGCCCCACGGCGGCCGGCAAGAGCGGGCTGGCGATGGCGTTGTGCGAGCGGCTGGCCGGCCGGGCGGAAATCGTCAGCGTCGATTCCGCGCAGATCTATCGCGGCATGGACATCGGCAGCGCCAAGCCGGATGCCGAGGCTCGCGCCCGCGTGCCGCATCACCTGCTCGACATCCTCGACCCTGCCGAGCCGTACTCGGCGGCCCGCTTCGCGGCCGATGCGGCCGAGGCGATCGAGGCGATCCGCGACCGCGGTCGGGTGCCGGTGCTGGTCGGCGGCACCCTGCTGTATTTCCGGGCCCTGTTCGACGGCCTGAGCGAGCTGCCGTCGGCCGATCCGGCGTTGCGCGCCGAGCTGGAAGACGAACGCGCCCGGATCGGCCCGGATGCCCAGCATGCCCGGCTGGCGGCGGTCGACCCGGTGACGGCGGCGCGCCTGCATCCGAACGACGCCCAGCGCGTCCAGCGGGCGCTCGAAATCCAGTTGCTCAGCGGCCGGCCGGCGTCGCAGTGGCATGCCGATCCGAAGCCGCAGGGCCGGGTGCCGGGACGGCTGCTGCGTTTCGCTGTCCAGCCGCCGCCGAGAGCGCTGTTCGATCAGCGGATCGCGGCGCGGTTCGCGCAGATGGTCAGTGACGGCCTGATCGACGAGGTGTCGACATTGCGCGCACGCGGCGATCTGCATCTCGACCTGCCGTCGATGCGGGCGGTCGGCTACCGGCAGGTCTGGCAGCACCTCGACGGCGCCTTCAGCCGGGCCGAGGCGATCCGGCGCGGCGTCATCGCCACCCGCCAGTACGCCAAGCGGCAGATGACCTGGCTGCGTGGCGAGGGTGAACGCTGGCGGTGGATCGATCCTGCGGAACCGTCCGCACTGGACGCGGTCTTGTCAGCGGCGGGATCATGACCCTGGTCATCTCCCGGCCACCTCATTGCGCTGCGGCCGTCGGATTGACCTTGATTCGGTGCTAGACTTTTTCGCCGCTGGTGCGCTGTTCACGCCCTCAAAAAACTCAAATAAAGGTAGCTGACATGTCAAAAGGACAGACTCTGCAGGAGCCATTCCTGAATGCCCTGCGCAAGGAGCGCATCCCGGTTTCGATTTACCTGGTCAACGGCATCAAGCTGCAGGGCCAGATCGAGTCGTTCGACCAGTTCGTGGTGCTGCTGAAGAACACCGTGAGCCAGATGGTCTACAAGCACGCGATCTCGACGATCGTGCCGGCACGGTCGGTGCGCATTTCGGACGGTGACGGCGACGACGCCCAACCGGCCGGCGTTTGACCCACAATCCTCCGCCGTACGCGACTGCCGACGACACGGCGGCAGCCGCACAGGTCACGTGCCAGAAAGCGGTCCTGGTGCATCTGGAATTCCCCGGTACCGATTTCGACGCCGACCGCATCGAATTCGTCGAGCTGGCCCGTTCGGCCGGGCTTGACGTGGTGAACGTGATCGGCGGCAAGCGCGAACGTCCGGACGCCGGCACCTATGCCGGCAGCGGCAAGGTTGACGAAGTGGCGCTGGCCGCCAAGGCGGCCGGTGCGCAGCTGGTGGTGTTCAATCACGACCTGAGCCCGAGCCAGGAGCGCAATCTCGAAAAGCGCTTCGAATGCCGGGTGATCAATCGCGCCGGACTGATTCTCGACATCTTCGCGCGCCGCGCCCGCTCGCACGAAGGCAAGCTGCAGGTCGAACTCGCCCAGCTCAACCACATGGCGACCCGCCTGGTGCGGGGCTGGACCCATCTCGAACGGCAGAAGGGCGGCATCGGCCTGCGCGGCGGCATGGGCGAGACGCAGCTCGAAATCGACCGCCGTCTGCTGCGCGGCCGGGTCGACACGCTGAAGAAGCAGCTCGAGGCGGTCAAGAGCCGCCGCGCGCAGAACCGCCACGGCCGCAGCAAGTCCGATATCCCGACGGTGTCGCTGGTCGGCTACACCAACGCCGGCAAGTCGACGCTGTTCAACGCCATGACCGGTGACGCCACCTTCGCGTCGAACCAGCTGTTCGCCACGCTCGACACCACGGTTCGCCGGGTGGAACTGAAAAGCGGCGAGACCGTCGTGCTGGCCGATACCGTGGGCTTCATCCGCGATCTGCCGCACGACCTGATCGCGGCGTTCCGGGCCACGCTGGAAGAATCGCGCGAAGCCGACCTGCTGCTGCATGTCGTCGATGCCGGCGATCCGGAGCGCGGTGCGCGCATCGAGCAGGTCGAGGCGGTGTTGAAGGAAATCGGCGCCGACGAGGTGCCGCGCCTGCAGGTCTACAACAAGATCGACCTGCGCGAGGGCGAGACCGCGCATGTCGAGACCGATGCCGACGGCGTGCCGCAGCGGGTGTTCGTGTCGGCGCGCAACGGCGAAGGGCTGGAAGCGCTGCGCGATGCCATCGCCCGGCGGCTGTATCCGGACCTGGCCGATGAAACCCTGGTGCTGCCGCCTCAGGCCGCGAAGCTGCGCGCCCAGCTGTTCTCGCTGCACGTGGTGAAATCAGAATCGATCGACGAGGAAGGCAACTGCCATCTGGTCGTCAGGCTCCCGGCCGCGCGCCTGGAGCGCCTGTGCCGCGAAGCCGGCATCACGCCGCCGGTCCGTACCTCGGGCCCGGCAGTGCACTAAAATCGTCGACGCGCGGAATACCTCTTTCCCCTTGTGGGCATCGTCACTGCGGCACGCGTGCGAACCGCTGCGATGCACGCCAATACTGGAGTAGTCACCTGATGGCTTGGAACGAGCCCGGCCCCGGCCGCGATCCGTGGAACCAGAATCCTGGCGGCAAGCGCGGCAAGGAAGGTCCTCCCGACCTCGACGCCATGCTGAAAAAGCTCAAGGAGCGCTGGTTCGGCAAGGGCGGTGGTCGCGGCCCTGCCGGTGGCGATGCCGGCGTGCCGAAGGGCTTTGCCGGCCTGCTGCTGGTCGTGTTCGCCGCCTTCTGGCTGTACATGAGCTTCTACACGGTCGAAGAGCAACAGCGCGCCGTGATCACCCGCTTCGGTGCCTACGCCGGCACCACCGGCCCCGGCCTGCACTGGGCGACCTGGCCGATCGAGCGCGTCGAGGCGGTCGGCTTCACGCAGGTGCGCCAGGCCAACGAGAAGGCGACGATGCTGACCCAGGACGAGAACATCGTCGACGTCGACCTGTCGGTGCAGTTCCGGGTGTCGTCGGCCGAGGAGTTCGTGTTCAACATCCGCAAGCCGGAAGACACGCTGCGCCAGGCCACCCAGGCGGCGATGCGCGAGGTCGTGGGCCGCTCGACGATGGACTTCATCCTGACCGACGGCCGCCAGGCGGTCGCGGACCAGATCAAGGCCAGCCTCCAGGAGCGACTGAACGACTACAAGGCCGGGCTGGTGGTCACCGAAGTCAACCTGCAGCAGGCGCAGCCGCCGGACCAGGTGCTCGACGCGTTCGCCGACGCGATCAAGGCACGCGAGGACAAGGAGCGCCTGCAGAGCGAGGCCGAGGCCTACGCCAACGACCGCCTGCCGCGCGCCCGTGGCGAAGCGGCGCGCCGGATCGCCGAAGCCACCGCCTACCGCGACCAGACCGTGGCGCGTGCCCAGGGTGACGCGGCGCGCTTCACCGCGCTGTACGACGAGTACCGCAAGGCGCCGCAGATCACCCGCAAGCGCATGTACTACGACGCCATGACCGAGGTCTACGGCAACACCAGCAAGGTGCTGATCGACATCGACAAGGGCAATCCGGCTTTCTACCTGCCGCTGGAGCAGCTGCTGCGCAATGCCCAGAAGTCGGCAGCCGATCCGGGCAGCGATTTCAACGGCGGCTCGCCGCGTACCTCGCCGACCCGCAACAGCGCCGACGATGCCGCGCGTTCGCGCGATCGCAGCCGCTGAAGGAGCCTTGAAAATCATGAATACCAGCAACAAGCAGACGTTCGTCCTGGCGGCGGTGATCGCCGGCCTCCTGCTGCTCGTCAACAGCGTGTTCGTCGTCGACCAGCGCGAAAAGGCGCTGCTGTTCAAGTTCGGCGAAGTGCAGCGCTCCGACTTCACGCCGGGCGTGCACTTCAAGCTGCCGATGATCGAATCGGTCAAGAAGTTCGACGGCCGCCTGCTGACGCTCGACAACAAGACCGAGACCTTCCTGACCGTCGAGAAGAAGAACGTCGAGGTCGACTTCTTCGTCAAGTGGCGGATCAAGGACGTCGGCAACTACTACCGCGCCACCGGCGGCGATGACCTGGTCGCCGAGAACCGCCTCGCGGCGATCATCAACCCGGGCCTGCGCGCGGAGTTCGGCAGCCGCACGATCCAGCAGGCGATCAGCGGCGAGCGCGACGAGATCATGACCGCGCTGGAAAAATCGGCGACTTCGAAGGTCAGCGAGCTGGGCATCGAGCTGGTCGACGTCCGCATCAAGAGCATCAACCTGCCGCGCGCGGTCAGCGAATCGGTCTACCAGCGGATGCGCGCCGAGCGCACCCGGGTGGCGTCAGACCTGCGCGCCCGCGGCTTCGAGGAAGCCGAGAAGATCAAGGCCGAGGCCGATCGCAGCGCCCAGACCTCGATCGCCGACGCCTATCGCGAAGCCGAAAAGCTGCGCGGCGAGGGCGACGCCAAGACCGCCGAGATCTCCGCCAAGGCCTATGGCAGCGACCAGGAGTTCTACGCCTTCTACCGCGCGCTGAACGCCTACCGCGACAGCTTCCGCGACCAGAAGGACGTGCTGGTGCTGGAACCGAACGGCGAGTTCTTCAAGTACCTGAAGCAGAGCGGCGAGGGCGGTGGCCCACGCCGATGATGGTGGATGTATTGCGTGCACTGGCGCTGGTGCTGGTGCTGGAAGGTGCGCTGCTGTTTCTCATGCCCCAGGGCATGAAGGAAGCCTGGAAGCGGATGATCGAAAGCCATGAGCGCGTGCTGCGCACCATCGGCCTCGGACTGATGGTGACCGGCCTGCTGGCGCTGCAGATGATTGCCTGGAACGCTTGAACGTGACTCGACTCTGGATGCTGCCCGATGGTGTGGAAGAAGCCCTGCCGACCACCGCCTGGCGGGTCGAGGGCCTGCGCCGCGTGCTGCTCGACCACTACCGCGCGCATGGCTTTGACCTGATCCTGCCGCCGCTGATCGAGCACCTCGACACCCTGCTCAGCGGCGCCGGCAGCGACCTGGAAGACCAGACCTTCAAACTCACCGATCCGGTCGGCGGTCGCCTGCTCGGCCTGCGCTCGGACATGACGCCGCAGGCCGCGCGGATTGCTGCGCGCCACTTTGCCGATGTTCCGGTGGTGCGCCTGTGTTACCTCGGCACCGTGCTGCGCACCCGGCCGGACAGCCTCGGCGGCTCGCGGGCACCGCGTCAGGTCGGCTGCGAAGTGTTCGGCGAACGCGCGATCGGCGCCGATCTGGAAATCCTCAAGCTGATGCTCGACACGCTGCGGCTGGCCGGCATCGGCGACGCCCACCTCGATCTCGGCCATGTCGGCATCTACCGGGCACTGGCCTCCCAGCTGGCGCTCGACGAGGACGACGAAACCGCCGTGTTCGACATCCTGCAGCGCAAGTCGCAGCCGGACCTGCGCGATTTCGCTTTGGCGCGTTCGCTGCCGCAGCGAACCGCCAGCGGCCTGTCGGCGCTGATGGAGCTGAATGGCGACGTCAGCGTGCTGCAACGTGCGCGGCAGACACTGGATATCGGCGAGCCGGCGATCGCCGAGGCGCTGGCGCAGCTGGAAGCCGCCGCCGACTACCTGACCCGGCTCGAACACCCGGCGCCGCTGCACATCGATCTGGCCGAGCTGCGCGGCTACCGCTACCAGACCGGCCTCGTGTTCGCCGCCTTCGTGCCCGGCCACGGTCGCGAAGTAGCGCGCGGCGGGCGCTTCGATGGTGCCGGCTCGGCGCGACCGGCGACCGGCTTTTCGGCGGATGTCAACGAACTCCTGCGGCTCGGCGATTGCTGACCGCGATCGCGGCCGGCATGGCCGCGGCTCACAAAGTGGAATGGAACGGGAACATGGGTAAATCAGTCGTTGTTATCGGGGCCCAGTGGGGTGATGAAGGCAAGGGCAAGATCGTCGACCTCTTGACCGACAAGGTCGAGGCCGTGGTCCGTTTCCAGGGTGGCCACAATGCCGGCCATACGCTGGTCATCAACGGCGTGAAGACCGCGCTGAACCTGATCCCCAGCGGCATCATGCGGCCCGGTGTCGCCTGCCTGATCGGCAATGGCGTGGTGCTGTCGCTGCCGGACCTGATCAAGGAGATCGAGAAGGTCGAAGCGACCGGCGCCTCGGTGCGCGATCGCCTGAAGATCTCCGAGGCCGCGCCGCTGGTGCTGCCGGTGCACGCCAAGCTCGACCAGGCGCGTGAGCGCGCCCGCGGCGAAGCCAAGATCGGCACCACCGGCAAGGGCATCGGCCCGGCCTACGAGGACAAGGTCGCGCGCCGCGCGATCCGCGTCTCCGACCTGTTCCACCGCGAAGTGCTGGCCGCCAAGCTCGGCGAGCTGCTGGCCTATCACAACTTCGTGCTGGTCAATTACTTCAAGGAAACGCCGGTCGATTTCCAGTCCACGCTCGATGACCTGCTGCGTTACGCCGAAGTGATCCGGCCGATGGTCGCCGATGTCACCGAGCTGCTGCGCCTGCAGCTGGCCAAGGGCGACAACGTGCTGTTCGAGGGCGCGCAGGGCGCGCTGCTCGACATCGATCACGGCACCTATCCGTACGTGACCTCCAGCAACACCACGGCCGGCGGTGCCGCGACCGGTTCCGGCGTCGGCCCGCGCAACCTCGATTACGTGCTCGGCATCGTCAAGGCCTATGCCACGCGCGTCGGCTCCGGCCCGTTCCCGACCGAGCTCGACGACGAGATCGGCCAGGGCATCCGCGAGCGCGGCAAGGAGTTCGGCACCGTCACCGGCCGGCCGCGTCGCTGCGGCTGGTTCGACGCGGTGGCCGCCCGCCGCTCGATCTTCAACAACAGCGTTTCCGGCCTGTGCGTGACCAAGCTCGACGTGCTCGACGGCATGGACACCGTGCGCATCTGCACCGGCTACACCGTCAACGGCAAGCCGATCGAAACCCTGCCGATCGGCGCCGAAGGCTTCATCAACGTCGAGCCGGTCTACGAAGACCTGCCGGGCTGGTCGGAGACGACTTACGGCATCACCCGCTACGACGACCTGCCGGTCAACGCGCGGGCGTATCTCAAGCGCATGGAGGAAGTCTCCGGCGCCGAGGTCGCGATCATTTCCACCGGACCCGATCGCGATCACACCATCGTGCTGCGCAACCCGTTCGGTTGACGCGGTTTCGACACCCCGGTCATCGGTCACTGGAATCGCGCGCGCCGCTGGCGGCGGGCGCGATTCCGGCGACCAGTGACCCATGACCACCATCGAGGCAACAACGAAGTGACAAAAGAAAAAGGCCACCGCGAGGATGGTACATCTGGTGCCGAAGAGAGGACTCGAACCTCCACGGTTTTACCCGCTAGTACCTGAAACTAGTGCGTCTACCAATTCCGCCACCTCGGCTCAGGGCGCGCAATGTAATCGGACCTTGGGGGTCTGTCAATGAAGAAATCAAAAAATAATGGAAGCCGTCGCGACCTGCCGGAAGACAAAGCCATCGCTGCGCCGAAGAAGGCCAAGTCCGGTGGCTTCAACTGGGGGCGCAAGGCGGCGCCCGAGAAGGCTGACTGGAAGACTGCCGACGCCGAATTCGCTTCCGAGTCGACGCGCTACGCCAGCCCGCTGCCGAGCCGCAACCACATCCTGAAGACCCTGGTCGAGTCGTCCGAGCCGATGACGCTCGACGAACTGATCGCCCATTTCGGCCTGAAGAAGCTCAACGAGCAGGAAGCCTTCACCAAGCGGCTGGTGGCGATGGCTCGTGAAGGCCAGCTCACCGCCGCCGATCGTCGCGGCGCCTACCGCGCGGTGCTGACCGAAGACGGCCAGACCATCGAGGCGAAGCCGCGTTCGGGCATCACCGTCGACGGCAAGGTCATCGCCCATCGCGACGGCTACGGTTTCGTGCAGCCGGACAACGCGGCGGCCGGCGACAAGTCCGGCGACGTGTTCCTGTCGCCGCGCCAGATGAATTCCTTGATGAACGGCGACCGGGTGAGAGTCCGCGTGATCGGCACCGATGCCAGAGGCCGCCGCGAAGGTGCCCTGGTCGACGTGCTCGAACGCGGCACCACCCAGGTGGTCGGCCGCCTGCATGCGTCGAGCATCGGCGGCGGCGGCATCTTCACGGTGATCCCGAGCAATCCGAAGAATCCGGAAACCATCATCCCGGCCAGCGAGCTGGGTGGCGCCAAGCCGGGCCAGATGGTGGTCGCCGAACTGACCGCGCCGCCGGGCGAGCGGACCATGCCGGTCGGCCGCATCGTCGAGATCCTTGGCGATCACATGGCGCCGGGCATGGAAATCGCTGCCGCGATCCGCGCCCACAAGCTGCCATTCGAATGGCCGGAAGGGGTCGAGGCCGAAGCTGAAGCCTTCGGCCCGGTGGTGACGCCGGCGCATTGGGGCGAGGACCGCGAGGACCTGCGCGAACTGGGTCTGATGACCATCGATGGCGCCGATGCCCGCGACTTCGACGACGCCGTCTACGCCGAAGCCGTCAAGGGCTGGCGCGGCGGCGGCTGGAAGTTGTGGGTGGCGATCGCCGATGTCTCGGCCTATGTCACACCGGGCAGCGCGCTGGACGCCGAAGCCACCGAGCGCGGCACTTCGGTGTACTTCCCGAACAACGTCATCCCGATGTTGCCGGAGGCGCTTTCAAACGGCCTGTGCTCGCTGAATCCGAACGTCGACCGGCTGTGCATGGTCTGCGAGATGCGGGTGTCGCCGGACGGCGAAGTGTCGAAGTCGAAGTTCTACAAGGCGGTGATGCGCTCCAAGGCGCGACTGATCTACGACGATGTCGCCGCGATGCTGGACAACCCGGACTGCGAGCAGGCGCAACGCCAGCCGGAACTGCTGAAGCCGCTGAACACGCTGAAGGCGGTGTTCGAAGCGCTGTTCGCGGCGCGCGAGAAGCGCGGCGCGATCGACTTCGAAGGGACCGAAACCAAGATCGTGTTCGGCGAGGGCCGCAAGATCGAGAAGATCGTGCCGGTGCAGCGCAACGTCGCCCACCGCCTGATCGAGGAATGCATGATCGCCGCGAACGTGCAGGGCGCATTGCTGGTCGACAAGCACAAGATGCCGGCGCTGTACCGCGTGCATCAGGTGCCGGACGGCGACAAGGTGACGATCCTGCGCGAGTTCCTGGCCGGCCGCGGGCTGCGGCTCGGCGGCGGTGAAACGCCGGTGGCGATGGACTACGCCAGCCTGCTGGCCAGCGTGAAGGGCCGCGAGGACGCGTCGCTGATCCAGACGGTGATGCTGCGGTCGCTGATGCAGGCGCGCTACCAGCCGGCCAACGACGGTCACTTCGGCCTGGCGCTGACCCACTACGCGCATTTCACCAGCCCGATCCGCCGCTATCCCGATCTGCTGCTGCACCGGGCGATCAAGCATGCGATCGCCAAGCGCAAGCCGGCGACCTTCACCTACACGCTTCCGCAGATGGAAGCGCTGGGTGCGCACTGCTCGATGACCGAGCGCCGCGCCGACGACGCCACCCGCGACGTCAACACCTGGCTCAAGTGCGAGTTCATGCGCCACCGGGTCGGCGAGGACTTCGATGGCATCGTCGCCAGCGTCGCGCCGTTCGGCCTGTTCGTGGAACTGACCGGCCTCTACATCGAAGGCATGCTGCATGTCTCGCAGCTGAAGGGCGATTTCTACGAGTTCGAGGCCAAGCACCAGCGTCTGGTCGGCAGCCGTTCGAAGCAGGTCTACGCGCTGGGCCAGAAGATCCGCGTCAAGGTGGTGCGGGTCAGCCTCGACGAACGCAAGATCGACCTGGAGATCGTCGACAAGGGCGGCGCCCGGCAGGACGACGGCGGCCGTGGCGGCCGCGATGGTGGTCGGGATGGCGGCCGCCAGCCGACCTCGATCAAGCCGGGCAGCCGGCGCGGCGCACGGCGATGACCCCGCGCCGTGCCCGGTGGGCGGCGGCCGTTGCAGCCGGCCTGCTGTTGCTGGCCGGCTGCGCCAGCGATCCGGCGCCGCCGGCTGCGGCGCCTGGCGCGCTGTCCGGCGGACCGCTAGCGATCGCCGACGCGATTCCGGAAGCACAGCAGGCGGCCGTGATCGCCGGCTTCGACGCTGCGCTGAAGGCGCGGCTGGCGGCGCTGCCGCTGTCGCCGGCCTATCGCCTGGTCAGCAGCGGCGGCAGTCAGCCGTCGCGGCTGATCCTCGAGCCGGATCGCGCCTTCGAGTTCGGCAGCGCCCAGCTGAAGCCGGAACTGCTGCTGCCGCTGGCCGACACCGTCGAAGCCACCGGTCTCGGCGGCGCCTGGGTGGTCCATGTGATCGCCATCGCGGCGACCGCCGACGAGGCCGATCTCGCCGAACGCCGCAGCGCCTCGGTGCTGGCCTATCTGGCCAGCCAGGGCCTGCGTGGCGGCCGGCTGCGCGCGGAAACCCGCAGCGGCGGCGCAGCGAGCCTGGAAGTGCAGTTCGTGCCGATCATCCAGGGTCGCGAGGCCCGCGCCTGGATGCCGCCGGAGTCGGTCGCGGCGCGCCGCTGAGCGTCCGCGCGCCCGCCTGATGCCGCAGCCGCGTCCCGGATGGCCGATCGCCTGGACCTTGCTGTTCGCGGTGCTGGCAGCGGCAGCGCTGCAGCAGCTTGAAGCGGCCTGGCTCGGTGCCGTCTGTGGCTATCTGTTCGGGCGCCTGCGCCAGGTCGAGCAGAAGCTCCAGCTGCTGAACGCGCGGCTCGATGCTGCCCAGCGGAGCGATGCCGCACCAGCGGTTGGCGCCGCCCCCGCACCTGATCTTGAACCCGAATCCGACCCCGACCCCGATCCGTTGCCATCGCAGCGGTCGGCATCGACGCCGCCCGCCGACGATCCGGCGCCGGCCGTGACCACCACCACGGTGCGCCCGCCGTCGCTGTTCGATGCCGGCCTCGAACGGCTGCTCGACTGGGCGCGCGGCGGCAATCCGCTGGCGCGGCTCGGTGTGCTGATCACCTTCGTCGGCGCCGTTTACCTGATCCGTTACGCGGCCGAGGAAGGCTGGCTGCCGGCGGAGCTGCGGCTGGCCGGACTGTCGGCGGCGGCGCTGGCGATGGTCGCCACCGGCTGGCGGCTGCGCAACAGGGTCAGCGCCTACGCGCTGACCCTGCAGGGCGGTGGCCTGGCCTTGCTGTATCTGACGGTGCTGGCCGCGCTGCGCCTGTATGCCGTGCTGCCGCCGACGCCGGCCTTCGCGCTGCTGGTGCTGGTGGCGACGGCTTCGGCCGGGCTCGCGGTGCGCCAGAACGCGCTGCCGCTGGCGATCATCGGCTTCGCTGGCGGCTTTGCCGCGCCGCTGATGATTGGCGGCGACGGCAGCCATCTGCTGCTGTTCGGCTACTACACGGTGCTGAACCTCGGCGTGTTCGCAGTCGCCGCCGCACGCGGCTGGGGGCTGCTGAACCTGCTCGGCTTCACCTTCACGTTCGTGATCACCGCGCTGTGGCGCGCCACGGCCTACCGGCTGGAATGGTTTGCCAGCGCCGAAGGCTTCCTGCTGCTGTTCTTCGCGATGTACATCGCCGTGACCGTGCTGTCGGCGCGCGGCGGCGACCGGCGCAGCGTGGTCTCCGGCAGCCTGCTGTTCGGCCTGCCGGCGATCGTGTTGTCGCTGCAGGCCAGTCTGGTCATCGACTACCCGCACGGTCTGGCGATCAGCGCCGCCGGCTTCGGCGTCTTCTACCTGCTGGTCGCGACCGCACTGCTGCGCAGCGGCCGCGCGCACTGGCAGACCACCGCGCTGGCCTTCATGGCGATCGGCGTGGTGCTGCTGAGCCTGGCCGTGCCGCTGTACTGGGACGAGCAGGCGACCGCCGCCACCTGGGCGCTGGAAGGGGCCGGCGCGGTCTGGCTCGGCCTGCGCCAGCAGCGGCGCTGGACGCTCGGTTTCGGCCTGCTGATCCAGCTGCTGGCCGGCGCTGCGCAGCTGATTGCCATCGGCGACGGCAGCGCTGCGCAGCCCACGGCAGGCCGCGCGCTGTTCGCCCTCGGCGTGCCGGGTGCGGCGCTGCTGGCGGTCGCCGGTTTCGCCAGCGGCACGTGGCTGTGGCGCGCCCGCGGCGAGACCCTGCTGCCGCGCGTGGCAGCCGTCTGGGCGCTCGCCTGGTGGCTCTACGCCGGCACGGCGCAGCTCGATCAGCTGGCACCGGCCTGGGCCACCGGCTTCGATCTGGCCTTCGGCGCGATCAGCGTCGCTCTGCTGGCGGTGGCCGGGCTGCGGCTCGGCTGGTTCTGGCTGCTGCAGCTGGGCGAAGTCACCGCCCTGCTGTTCGCGCTGGGCGGGCTGGCGGTCGCGCTCGAGCATCGGCCGTCGTACCAGGGCGGGGCGCTCGGCTGGCTACTGCTGCTCGTCGTCCATTACGCAGTGCTGTGGCGCTGGGAGCGCGGTGTGGCTCCGGGCGCGCCGCCGATCTCGCCACCGTCGCCACAGTCCGCTTCGCATGTGCTGCCGGCGCTGCTGAAGGTCTGGCTCGGTGGCCTGGAGCTGGCGTGGCATCTGCGCGACCAGCTGGGCGGCGACTGGCCCTGGCTGGCCGCCGGCATCGCGCCGGCCAGCGCGCTGGCCTTCGTCGCCCGCTTTCCGGACAGCGGCCCGATGGCCGGCCACCGGCCGCTGTATGCGCGCTGGCTGGCGGCACCGCTGGTGCTGTGGCTGCTGGGCTGGATCGTGGTCGCGGCGCTGTACGCCAACGGCAACGCCGCGCCGCTGCCGACCTGGCCGCTGCTGAATCCGCTCGATGTCACGGTGCTGGCGGTGGCCGGCGTGCTGGCCTACGCATGGCGCCGCCGCGATCCCGCGCTGCAGCCATGGCGTGACGCGCCGGGCTGGCCGCCGGCCGCGCGACACCTGCCCGCCGCGCTGGCGGCGATCGCTGCGTTCGTCTGGCTGAACAGCGCGCTGGTGCGCGGCCTGCATTACGGCTGCGGCACGCCGCTGAAAGGGGCGGCGCTGCTCGACTCCGCCCTGCTGCAGGCCAGTGTCTCGGTGGTCTGGAGCCTGATCGGCTGCGGCGTCATGTGGATCGCCGCGCGCCGGGGCCTGCGCGGCATCTGGCTGATCGGCGGTGGCTTGATGGCCGTGGTGGCGATCAAGCTGTTCGCCGTCGACACCGCCGGCACCGGCACCCTGGCGCGCATCGCGGCGTTCCTGCTGGTCGGCGCGATCCTGCTGGCGGCCGGCTATTTCGCGCCGCTGCCGGGCTCACGCGACGGCCGACAGTCGTAAACTGCGCGCCGCATTCAACCGGTAGCGCATTCATGGCAGAGACCTACATCGGCGGCTTCCACGCCGTCATCGCGGCGATCGAGGACGGCGGCGTCAAGCCGCGCGAGATCCTGCTCGCCGAAACCCGCCGCGACGCGCGCGCCGAGAAGCTGATCGACCTCGCCGCCAAGCGCAACATCACGGTGCGCAAGGTGGCCCGCGACATCCTCGACATCCGGGCGCCGGGCCTGCGCCATCAGGGCGTGCTGGCGGCGATCGAGGCTTCCGACCTCGGCGGCGAGGAAATCATCGACCTGCCGGCGACGCCGGAGCGGCTGATCCTGGCGCTCGACGGCGTCCAGGACCCGCACAACCTCGGCGCCTGCCTGCGCACTTCGGACGCGGTCGGCGTCGATGCGGTGGTGATCCCGAAGGATCGCGCCGTCGGCCTGACGCCGGCCGCCCGTTCGGCCGCCGCCGGCTCCGCCGAGCGGGTGCCGGTGGTGGCGGTGACCAACCTGGTCCGCAAGCTGGAACAGCTCAAGCAACTCGGCTACTGGGTCGTCGGCCTGGCGGGCGAGGGCGAGGAATCGCTGTTCGATGTCGACCTCACCGGCCCGCTGGTGCTGGTGATGGGCGGCGAAGCCGAGGGCCTGCGCCGCCTGACCCGCGAATGCTGCGACCGCGTGGTGCGCATTCCGATGAAGGGCGAGCGCATCGAAAGCCTGAACGTGTCGGTGGCCGCTGCGGTGTGCCTCTACGAGGCCTATCGCCAGCGCAGCCACAAGCCGGCCAAGGTCGCGCGCAAGAAGTGAGCTGACGTGAAACCCGGGCTCCGGTGGGCACTGCTGATCGCCGCGCTGCTGGCGCTGGTGATCGGCTGGCAGGCCCTGACGCCGGACGAACCGGCCAGCCCCGCGCCGCTGGTCGAGCCCGAGCCGTCGCCGACGGTCCCGGCCCTGCCGCTGCCGGTGATGCCGCCGGCCGTCGGCATGGCGCCGCGCCAGACGGTGCAGAGCGCGGTGGTCGAATCCGGCGTCGCGGTCCGCCTGGTGCGCCGGCCGCGCATCGCGTTGCCGGCAGGCCGCTACGCCGACACCTACGCGAAGCTGCTGCCGGAAGCGGAGAGCGGCAACGCGCTGTCGCAGTACCGGCTCGGCAACCTGCTGTTCGAGTGCCGCGAAGTGCCGGCCAGCGCCGATGCGCTGGAAGCGGAGATCGAGGCGATCCACCAGACCCGCCGTCGCGGTCGCTGGGAAGTCGATTCGCCGAAGGCGGAAATCGCCACCCTGCGCCACCAGTTCGCGCAGTGCGACGGCATTCCCGCCGCCGCCCGCCAGGGCTTTCGCGACTGGCTGAAGAAATCCGCCGATGCCGGGGTGATCGAAGCGCAGATCAACCTGCCGATGCGCCTGCCGCCCGACGACTACTGCGAATCACTCGCCGAATGCACGCCGGCGCTGCGCGCCCGGCAGGAAGCGCTGCAGGCCGAGGCGATCGACTACACGAGCCGGGCCCGTGAAGCGGGCTCGGTGTCGGCGTTGTGGACGATGGCCGGCTGGTACGCCGGCGGCGAAGTGCTGCCGCAGAACGACATCGAGGCCTACGCCCATTTCCGTGCACTGGACCAGATCCATGCCGTGGCGCGACTGACGCCACGTTTCGATCAGCTGCTGACCGGCATGCGCAAGCGCCTGCGTCCGGTCGATGTCGATGCCGGCGAGGCGCGGGCCCGCGAGCTGCTGTCGAACCCGCGCTGCTGCGTGATCACGCCCTGACGTCGCCGGGCGGTGCGTTTGCGCCGCTTCCGCCGAACCCGTAAACTCCGCGACCTTTCCGGGCTGGCCGCAGGTCCGCCGTTCCGGAAAACCTTGTCCCACCGCCTGTTGCACGTGAGTCGATTTGCGGGGGACTGCCAGGTCCGGCGACCGCCGGACCGCATCCACAAGGCTGTTTTCAGGAGTTCCGATGCGTCATTACGAAGTCGTGGTCATGGTCCATCCGGACCAGAGCGATCAGGTTCCGGCCATGATCGAGCGTTACAAGAGCATGGTCGAGTCCGATGGTGGTGCCGTGCACCGCATGGAAGACTGGGGCCGCCGCCAGCTGGCCTACCCGGTCGCCAAGCTGCACAAGGCGCACTACGTGCTGATGAACATCGAGTGCTCCGATGCCGTCCTGAAGGAGCTGGAAAGCGCGTTCCGCTTCAACGACGCCGTCATCCGCAAGCTGGTGATCCGCATGGACAAGGCGGAAACCGAGCAGTCGCCGCTGTTCAAGGCGCCGGAAGAAGACAAGAAGCCGGAATACAAGCGCAATGCCGAAGGCGAGGCCGCTGCCGCCGATGCCGCCGCCACCACGACCGAAGAGGGCGCGTAAGCCATGTCCCGTTTTTTCCGCAAGAAGAAGAGCTGCAAGTTCACCGCTGAAGGCACTGTCCGGATCGACTACAAGGATCTGGCCACGCTGAAGCAGTACGTGTCCGAGAACGGCAAGATCGTGCCGAGCCGCATCACCGGCACCAAGGCGCGCTACCAGCGCCAGCTGGGTTCGGCGATCAAGAACGCGCGCTATCTGGCGCTGCTGCCGTACACCGACGCCCACGAATAAGGAGAAGACCCCATGGAACTGATCCTGCTCGAAAAGGTGAACAACCTCGGCGACCTCGGCGATGTCGTCAAGGTGAAGTCCGGCTACGGCCGCAACTACCTGCTGCCGAAGGGCAAGGCGCTGACCGCGACTGCCGGCAACAAGGAAGTGTTCGAAGTCCGCAAGGCCGAACTGATGAAGAAGTACGCCGAGACGCTGAACGCCGCGAAGCTGCGCGCCGAAGCGCTGGCCGGCAAGCACGTCACCATCAAGGCGCTGGCCGCCGATGAAGGCAAGCTGTACGGCTCGGTCGGCCCGGCGGAAATCGCCCGCGCCACCGTCGGCACCAAGTTCGAGCTCGAAAAGAGCGAGATCGAGATGCCGGAAGGCGCGCTGCGCGTGACCGGCACCTACACGGTGGCCGTGCGCCTGCACTCGGAAGTCGAGTCGTCGATCATCGTCGTGATCGAGGAAGCGAAGGGCTGATTCCAGCCGCTTCCGTGTCGCGATCGGCCCGCCTCGTGCGGGCCGATTCGTTTGTGGCAGCCGGTGATTTTGCACGGTTTGTCCACAGGATAATCAGGGCTTGTTCCGTCGCAGCCGCAACGCCGCGCGCGCAGGCTCCAAGGTCAGTCGAGAGATCATGATGGCCACTCCGTTCCCGAATCCGAATCCCGCTCAGGCGCCGCGGCTGGCCGCCAGCCCGAAGCACCCGCCGCATTCGATCGAGGCCGAGCAGTCGGTGCTCGGCGGCCTGCTGCTGAACAACCGCGCCTGGTACGAGCTGGTCGACCAGGTGGCCGAGGAAGACTTCTACACCCAGGACCACCGGACGATCTTCAAGGCGATCGCCGAACTGCTGAATGCCGGCCGGCCCTGCGATTTCGTCACGCTGTCGGAGCACCTGCGCCATCAGGGCAAGCTCGACGAAGCCGGCGGCATGAGCTACCTCGGCACCCTGGCGGCGGATACGCCGTCGGCGGCCAACATCAAGGCCTATGCCGAGATCGTCCGCGAGCGCTCGGTGCTGCGCAGCCTGATCGCGGTGGGGCAGGACATCGCCGAACTCGGCTACCAGCCGGACGGCCGCCCGCCGGGCACCCTGATCGATGTCGCCGAGCAGGGCGTGTTCGCGATCCGCGCGCGCGGTTCCAAGGCCGCCAGCCAGGCCAAGGAAATGCCGGCGCTGATGGACGCCATCGAAGCCCGTCTGGAGATGCTGCGCACCAATCCGAACGGCCTGGCCGGCTGTCCGACCGGCTTCACCGATCTCGATGCGATGACCCAGGGCATGCACCCGGGCGATCTGATCATCGTCGGCGGCCGTCCCGGCATGGGCAAGACCAGCTTCGCGATGAACATCGCCGAGCACGTGGCAATCGAGCAGAAGCTGCCGACCGCCGTGTTCTCGATGGAAATGTCGGCCGAGCAGCTGGCGCTGCGCGTGCTGTCCTCGTTCGGCCGCATCGACCAGCAGGCGCTGCGCTCCGGCGACATGGAGGACGGCGACTGGAGCCGCCTGGTGTCAGCCAGCGGCCTGCTCCGCGAAGCGCCGCTGTTCATCGACGAAACCGGCTCGCTGTCGCCGCAGGAACTGGCCGGCCGCGCTCGCCGCATCGCCGCCAAGCATCCGAAGCTGGCGCTGATCGTGGTCGACTACATCCAGCTGATGCAGGTGCCGTCGAACCGCGAGAACCGCACCAACGAGATCTCGGAAATCTCCCGCTCGCTGAAGGCGTTGGCCAAGGAGCTGAAGGTGCCGATCATCGCGCTGTCGCAGCTGTCGCGTTCGCTGGAAGCGCGTCAGGACAAGCGACCGATCATGTCCGACCTCAGAGAGTCCGGCTCCATCGAGCAGGACGCCGACATGGTGCTGTTCGTCTACCGCGACGACTACCACAACAAGGAATCGGCACAGCAGGGCACCGCCGAGATCATCATCGCCAAGCAGCGTTCGGGCCCGACAGGCAAGGTCAAGACCGCCTTCCTCGGCAAGTACACGCGCTTCGACAACCTGGCGCCCGAGTACATGTACAACGGCTGATCCGCGTTTTTTCGTCCGCACCCTGCAATGGCCATTCCCCGCGTCACCGCTACGGTCGATCTGTCGGCGATCCGTCACAACCTGGGCCGCGTCCGCGCGCTGGCGCCACAGTCGAAGGTCATGGCGGCGATCAAGGCCGATGGC
Organism: Gammaproteobacteria bacterium; assembly: GCA_026398815.1. Classification (GTDB taxonomy): domain Bacteria; phylum Pseudomonadota; class Gammaproteobacteria; order Nevskiales; family Nevskiaceae; genus Nevskia. The sequence goes on along the minus strand of JAPLSA010000017.1, from coordinate 457,781 downwards.
TACGGCCACGGCGCGGTGCCGGTCGCGCGGACGCTGGCCGAAGCCGGCGTCGACGCCTTCGCGGTCGCCTGTCTCGAAGAAGCCGTGACCTTGCGCGACGCCGGCATCGGCACCCGCATCGCGTTGCTGGAAGGCGTGCTGTCGCGCGAGGAAGCGCTGGAAGCCGCAGCGCTGGGACTGGAGATCGTCATCCATGACCGCTGGCAGCTCGAACTGCTGGCGGGGCTCGCCTTCGAGGTGCCGCTGGCGGTCTGGTTCAAGCTCGACAGCGGCATGCACCGGCTCGGCTTCCCGCTGGCCGAGGCCGGCGCGCTGCTGAAGGCGGCGCTGGCCCAGCCGCAGTGGCGGCTGCAGGGTTGGATCACCCATCTGGCCTGCGCCGATGACCTCGACAGCCCGATGACCGCGACCCAGATCAGCGCCTTCAAGGCGACGATGGCCTATCTGCCGGGTGCTCGCTCGATCGCCAATTCCGCTGGCCTGATCGCCTGGCCGCAGGCGCGGGTCGACTGGGTGCGACCGGGCCTGATGCTCTACGGCGCCAGCCCGCTGCCGAACCGGACGGCAGCTGATCTGGATCTGAAGCCGGCGATGCAGGTAGCCAGCCGGCTGATCGCCGTGCACGAGATCGCCGCTGGCGAAACCGTCGGCTACGGCGCCACCTATCGCTGCCCGGAAACGATGCGGGTCGGCGTGGTTGCGGTCGGCTATGCCGACGGCGTGCACCGCATCCTGCCGACCGGCGCGCCGGTGCTGATCCACGGCGTCCGGGTGCCGATGATCGGCCGGGTGTCGATGGACATGATCACCGTCGACCTGCGGGCGCTGCCGCGGGCTGTGGTCGGCGATCCGGTGATCCTCTGGGGCAATGGCCTGCCGGCCGAAGAAGTCGCGACCTGGGCCGGCACGCTGGCCTATGAGCTGTTTTGCGGCCTGACCAGCCGCGTGCACTACTGCTACGTCTGACCGACGGACGTCGGCTCGACCGTGTCGGTCGCCCGCATCATCTGCGGCCGGGTGACGGCACCGACGTCCATCGATGTGAGCGGCCGATGCGACGCGCGCACGGCAAGCAGCAGCGGCAGCAGTGCCAGCAGGCTGCCGAGCAGCAGGTCACGCACCAGCGGGACAGACTGGCCATCGATGGTGGTGCGCATGCGTCGCTCCCCCGGTTTCCGTGCCGTTTGGATTCGCGGCGTGGTGGCGGGGTTTGACCGCTGGCGCGGCCGAGTCAGGCCGGTTGAAGCCGCAGCTCGACCTCGAAGCCGCCACCGTCGCGATTGCGGAACTTGACTTCGCCGCCGCAGGCGCTGATGCAGCGGCTGACGATGGCGATCCCGAGGCCGTGACCGCCACTGCTGCGGTCGCGCGAGGCGTCGCCACGGAAGAACGGCTCGCCGAGTCGGTGCACCATCGCCTCGGGCACGCCGGGGCCGCGATCGCTGAGCCGCAGCACCACGTGTGCGCCGTCGGCATGCGCATGCACCTCGATCGGGCCGCTGCCGCCGTGCTTGCGGGCATTGCGCAGCAGATTGCCAAGCGCGCGCCCGAGCAGCGGCGGATGGCTTGCCACCCGCAGTGCCGGGTCGATCTCGACGTGCGTCGGCATCACGTCCTCGCGGTCGGCTGCCTCCATCAGTGCCTGGCGCAGCAACGTCGGCACCCGCGGCCGCTGCTCGGCTTCGACCCCGGCGCGCGAGAACAGCAGCAGTTCGTTGAGCAGCTCGGCCATCTGTGTGGCGTCGTCCTGAACGTCGTGCAGCAGCGCCCGGGCGTCGCCGTCGACCCGCGCTTCGAGCATGCCGAGCCCGAGCTGGATGCGCGCCAGCGGCGAAATCGTTTCGTGGGCGACATCGGCAAGAAACTGCTTCTGACCGCCGACGTGGCTTTCCAGCCGCGCGGCCATGTCGTCCACGGCGGCCGCAAGATCGCCGATCTCGTCACTGCGGGCCTCGTTCACGCGCACCGAGAACTGGCCGGCCGCGATCAGCCCGGTGGTGCGCTCCAGGCGCTGGATCGAGCGGGTGATGCCGATGAAGAACGGGACCCAGATCAGCGCCGAGCCGCCGATCGCCAGCGCCGCCAGCCGAAGCCAGCGCCCGATCCCGAGGAAGGCGATCAACGCCGGAAGGCTGTCGGCTCGGACGACGATGTCGATCGGCTGTACGCCTGCGTCGGTCGCGATCGTTTCCGGAATGACGATGCGGTACGGGCCGCGCCAGCCGGACGCCGCGATGGTCAGCCGGTCGTCAGGGCTGCCCGGCTTCGGGCCGAAGCTTCCCGGCGGCGTAGACGTATCGGCCATGCCGGCGCGATCCGGTGGCGGACCGTCCGGCGGAGGTCGGTGCTGACGTGGCCGGCCGTCGTTCGGGCGGTCGGGCGGCGGGCCGGGCGGAGCATCGGACGGCATGAAGGGCGTGTGAGCGTGAGGCGGTGGCCATGGGTCCCCGCGGGTCGGCCCCCGCTGCGGCATGCCCGGCGGTGGCTTCGGCCCATCGGCCGTGATCGTCACGCCGTGGCGGGCGCTGTGCCCGGCCAGCAGCGCCGGCCACGCGCTGCGCTCGGCACCGGCGAGGTCGCGGACCACGGCGGCACCGAGATCGCTGAGCGCGAGCCGGGTGGCATCGGATAGCAGGCTGTTCCAGCCGCTGCTGCCGATCAGCAGCAGGGCCAGCATCGCGAGGTTCAGCGCCAGCAGCCACGCGGCCCGATGCGAAAGCCGCAGCCGCCCGTGCAGCCGCCGACGTGCCGATTCGCTCATCGATCGTCGTCGCAGAGCATCAGGTAGCCGGCTCCGCGCACCGTGCGGATGTAGCGCGGCTGGCGCGGATCGTCGTCGAGCTTGCGGCGCAATGCGGTGATATGGACATCGATCGAACGGTCACTGTGGTCGAACTCGCGGTCGCGCAGCCGTTCGACCAACTGTGCACGGGTCAGCAGCCGGCCCGGCTGCCGCGCCAGCGCGGCCAGCAGATCGAACTCCACCGGCGTCAAGGTCAGCAAGCGGCCGTCGAGGCGCGCGCTGCGGGCGTTCGGGTCGATGCGCAGCGTGCCCACCACGAGGACGTCGGCCACGGCCGTGGCGGCGGCCGCAGCGCCACTGCTGCTGCGCCGGAGCAGCGCGCGGATCCGCGCCACCAGCTCGCGCGGCGACGCGGTCTTGGCCAGGTAATTACAAAACGGCACCCACCTGCGCGCCAGCACCATGTTAGTTGCTCGGTTGACGCCATATGATCTGCGCATCGGCGCCCTGCGAACTGCGCAGCGCAGCCAGATCGCTGCGCACCGGCACCAAGACGCTGCGCAGTGACGCCACCAACCTGCGCATTGGCGCCACGTTGCTGCGCAGTGGCGCCGGCTTGTTGCGCACCCCCGCCAAGCTACTGAGCACCCTCGGACTTGAGCTTGCGCATCGACTCGCCCTTGAGAGAGATCTTCAGACTCGAATGTACGAGCCGGTCGAGCAGCGCGTCGGCCAGTGCGGGATCGTTGATGAAGGCATGCCACTCCTTGACCGGCATCTGCCCGAGCACGATCGTGGAGTTCGTACCGACCCGATCATCGAGCAGCTCCAGCAGATCGGCGCGACCGCGATTGGTCAACGCGGTCAGGCCGAAGTCGTCAAGGATCAAGAGCTGGACCTTGGCCACTTGGTTGCGGAGCTTCGTGATGGAGCCGTCTTCGTGTGCGATGGCCATCTCTTCGAGCAAGCGCCCGATCCTGCGGTACGCCACGGTGATGCCCTTGCGCGCGGCTTGCACCGCCAGTGCGCAGGCCAGCCAGGTCTTGCCCGTGCCCGTTGGGCCGGTCATCAGCAGATTCATCTGCTTGTAGATCCAGGCACAGGTCAGCAGATCGGCGAAGGTCGCCTTGTCGATGCCGCGGCCCGACCGATAGTCGATGTCCTCAGGGACGGCCTGTACCTTGAGTCGCGCGTTGCGCAGGATGCTTTTGTAGCGCCGCGTGTCACGGTGACTGATCTCGGCGTCCACGAGCATCTGCAAGCGTTGCTCGAAGGACGCACCGAGAAAGGCGGACTGTGACATCTGCTGATCCAGTGCTTCGGCCATGCCGACGAGACGCAGTTCGCGGAGCTGTTGGGCGGTGTTCATTATCGTCATTCGGGGTTCCTCAGGATTCGTAGGTCTTGGCGCCGCGCACGTTGTCGTGGCCCGGCAGAGGGTCGTCGTCATTGGCGCTACGCAGCGGTGTGCTCTCGATCCGGCGCTGGAGCATCGAGCGAACGGACGACACCGACGTAGTGGAGATGCGCAGCGCGCGGTGGCAGGCGGCATTCAGTCGCTCGGGGCCGTATTCCTTGGCCATGCCACGCAGGCCGCGCATCGCCTGCATCGACAACGCTGGCCGCCGATGCGTGTCGATATGCTTCTTCACGAAGGCACTGATCCAGGGGCCTGAGCGGTCCGCCCAGGCAATCAGTTCGGCTCCCTGATCTTGCGCATACGCACGATGGGACGCGGGCTGGTGCTGCGGCAAGGTGGTGCAGCCACCCTTGTGCGTATTGCGCAGATGGGTCGCGATGGGGAAATGATCGTCCTTCGCGTACACCTCGACCTGTCGGGCGGTCGCGCGGATACGCACCTTTGCGGCGATGTAGGTGTACGGCACCGAGTAGTGATGCTCGTCCCACACGACGTGGTAGTCCTGTGCCACCGTGACGTTGAGCTTCCAGTCCGCGTACTCGTAGGGCAGTTCGGGCAGTGCCTTCAGTGCCGGACGATCCAGCTCCTCGAAGAGCTGATTGCGGCTTTTGCCGCCGTGGCCGCGCATGGGCTTGTCGTTCATGCGCATCAACAGTTCGGCGATGGCGGCGTTCAGCTCCTCGATGGACGTGAACATCCGATTGCGCAGCCGCGCCAGAATCCAGCGCTGGGCGAAGCGGACGCCGACCTCTACGGCAGCCTTGTCCTTGGGCTTGCGCGCCCGCGTCGGCATCACGATGCAGTCGTAATGCTGGGCCAGCTTGCTGTAGGTGTAATTGATGATGTGGCCCTCGGCCACCGTCACCCGGTCCACCGCCGACTTCAGGTTGTCGGGCACCAGCAGCTTTGGCACGCCGCGGTAAAACTCCAGGGCGCGTACGTTAGCCTCACACCAGTCCGGAAGGCGCTGGGTTGCGCTCGCATACGCGAAGGTCTTGCGGCTCGCGCCCATCACGGACACAAACAGCTCGACCGGCTGCTTCTCCCCGGTCTTCGGATTCAGGATGCTCGGACGCTTGCCCGAGTAGTCCAGAAACAGTCGGTAGCCCGGCGCATGCGGCTGGCGCATGACGATGCCCAGCGAGCGCTCATACCGGTCATAGCGCCGCCGGAATTCGGTTTCCGACATCGCGGCACTGCCGGCCGCGTCCGCGTACTCCTCGTGCATCAGCAGCAAGGTCACACCCGGCCGGCGCAGTTCGGCATGCACATGGGCGAAGTCGGGCTCGGCAAAGGCCTTGCGCGCGAGCTGGCGGCCATTATTGAGCCGCTCTTCCAGGGCTCGGTCAGTCAGGACCGCGACCCCACTCCAGTCCAGGCCCTCTTCAGCCAGGCGCATCCGGTAGCGTCCCGCCGTGTTGGGCGAGACTTCCGCCGCTCGTCCGACTTCCCGATTGGAGAAGTCGGTGGTGAGCAGCAGGCGACACACATCCCTCAGATTCATCCTGCGTTCTCATTGATGTCCACCTCCCAAAAGAGGCGTGAGGGAGGCCCTCACTCCGGCGACAGGAAAAGACTCACCGCACGGCCCGAAATGGGCCGCTGTCCTTGACACCGCCGGAAGCAGAAACGAGAATGCAGGCTCAAGGTCCAGTTGAAGCTGCTCGAAGCCCACGCCCGGCAAGGCGTGGGTTTTCTCGTTGTGCTGCCCGAAACTTACCGCTACCTCCATCAGCAGAAGACCGGACTGGGCGAGCCACCTCCCATGCAGTCCAGATTCCGTGACACGGGGGATCGGTCATCACCACATCCACCATCCGGATAGCGATCGGGCCATAGGAAACCCGGCTTGACGCCGAGCTTGTCGGCAATAGCCGATTCGATCCGCCGGGATCGCCGGTACCCCTGACTCACGCTTGTCACCGTCGTGCCGGCCACCGCCAGCTCGCGAGCGACCTCGGCCAGCGAGCTACCGGCGAGCCGAAGTTGCATCTTGATCCGCTCGTGTTGTTCCAGGGCTGGGCGCATGCGTGATATCGTCAGGAGAAGTCCTGAGACTCACAATAGGCAGTTATGAGTAAGTTGTCAAACGAAGACGACAACGTCGTCATGGGGCGCCGGTTGATGGCCATCCGGGTCGCCAGCGGGCTCACGCAAGCGGATTTCGCAGAAAAGCTGGGGCTGTCCCTGCGGGCCTACGCCAATTACGAGCGCGGCGAGCGGGAGATGCCCACTGCGTTGTTCAAATCGCTTTGCGACACGTTCCGAATCGATCCGCTGTGGCAGCTCACGGGTCCCGGTGAAGATCCGGTTCTGGTGGGTCGTCGCGTCCTCGATATGGATTTGATGGAGGGCGTCATCCGCCTCATCGAGGAGTGGCTGACCAAGCACCGTCGCACGCTGAAACCCGACAAGAAGGCACGGGTGATCCGGCTGGGCTACGAGCATTGCATCACCAAAGGCGAGATCGACACGACGCACCTGCGCGAGATGCTGTCGGTAGCGGCCTGAGTCGGTGGACGACCGCAACGGGGACGACCTGACCGGAAGAGGTGAGGCGAGGAGCGAAATCGCATCTCCGGATTCCGGCAGCACGGTAGTACCGCTGCGCCCGGAGAAGCCGCCCAAGGCGACAGAGCAGCTCGATCCGCGGCTGGAAGAGCTACGGCGGATTCTCGCGCAGTCCGAGCCGGCAGACGGCGAGTATTCCGATGTTGAAGTGATCCGCAACGAGGACAAGTTCCGCCGCCGCTTCGGGCCGGGCTTCCGCTGGAATCGCCGGGACCGGATCGGGCTGATCGAGTTGAAGAAGCGCTACGACCTGACCGACGCCGAGATCAAGCTGTTCCAACACACGGGCAATCTGCGCAGGACTCCGTTTGGCGTAATGCTCACCGCCAGTCCTTGGATCGCACTTTGGGGCAGCGTACAGATCGCCGTCTTCGGCATTTTGTTTCTCGCGCTACTGCTCGCTGCTTGGCCCAATCTGTTCACCACGCCGACCAAGGCAATCAAGCTGACGCTCGCCCTCCTGGTATTACTCGGGTTCTGCGTTGCGCTGCATTGGCTGTACGTGAAGCCGTGGCTACTCAGGCGCCGCAAGGAGCTTGAATGCGGCGACCATGACGCGTGATCTGGGTATAAGTGGCGGTTCCGGCGGCAACTTCTTCCTTTTCGGGATCTCCCGACAGCGGGTTCAAACACCAAGGCGACGAGCCGAATCATGATGTTCATGGTTGTTCCCATGAGCTGTTGAGGCCGACGTGGCACGCTCAGCCGTGTTTGCGATCACAGCGCAGCACGCTCTCGTCATCGCGGTAGAACGTGCAACCACTCGCCAGCGCCTGCTTCAGCCGTTGCCGTGCGCGATGGATGCGGACCTTCGCCGTCGCCAGCGAGCACTCGGCAATCTCGGCCACCTGATCGGCCGTCATGCCCTCCAGGTCGTGCAGGATCAGCGCGGTCCGATAGCTGTCGGGAAGGCTGTCGATAGTTTTGCGGATGCAGTCATTCATCTCGCCGATCACCAGGCGCGCACCCGCATCGAGCGTCGGATCGGCCACCTCGTCGGCCGCGTCCAGATCGACCAGCGTCGCCCGGCGATCCGGATGACGGAGATAGTCCGCCGCCACCCGGCTGGCGATCGAGAACGCCCAGGTCTTGAGCGATGACCGCCCCTCGAAGCTGGCGAGACCCCGATCCATTCGAATCAGGGTCTCCTGCAGCAGATCCTCAGCCGTCGCGCGGTCGCCGACATAGCGCTGCAGAAAATCGAGAATCGACTTCGCCAATTCCCGCGCCGTAGGATCGAAAGCCGGGCGGGCCTGGTCGTTCACGATGGGGTCTGCGTCGGTGACCATCGGCGTCGGGATCAGCAGCAGCCCGAGGACTGCTTGGCACCAGCGCCCGGCGAGCAGGCCGATGCCGCCTTGGTCATGGTCGCCGCCATCGCATCCAGAGTCTGGTCGACCGGCTTCGCATCGAGCATGCAGCAGGTCGGCGCTGCTTCACCGGCGACGGCCGGGACTGCCAGCAGTTCGGTTGCGCGGGTCAGCACGCGCCGCGCCGGCACCTGCCGAATCGTATCGGCCAAACTCAGCGCCTGCTGGATCTCGTCGTCGGTGAGACCGGCCTTGCGGGCGTTCGGCAAGTGATGCTCGACGCAGGGGATGCAGTTGCTGGCCAGCGCAGCACCGAGGCCCACCAGGGCACGGTCGCGGGCAGATAGTTCGCTCATGGAAATCTCCTTCGGGTGGCTCGACGAAATGCCGGCCTCACTGACTGAGACGGAATCGGCGAGCCAAGGGATACACCTCGCGGGATTCGTTTCGGGTCAGCGCCTGCCTTGACAGTATTCTATGATTCCATCATCGTGGAAGCATGGATACACAGATCGCTATCGGCGCGCTGGCCGCGCTTGCGCAGGAAACCCGGCTCTCGATCTTCCGCCTGCTGGTTCAGGCCGGACCCGAGGGAATGACGGTCGGCCGCATCGGTGAGGCACTGGAAATTCCGGCTGCCACGCTGTCCTTCCACCTGAAGGAACTGAGCCGCTCGGGCTTGCTGGGCAGCCGCCAAGAGAGCCGATTCATCTGGTACTTCGCGAATTACCAGGCGATGAACGAGTTGATCGGCTACCTCACCGAGAACTGCTGTCGCGGCCAGCCAGAGGCTTGCGATGCGCCCTGCGTCCCGAAGAAATCAGCCAAATCTACCAAGAGAGTTTCCGCATGAGCCGAGTCCTCAACGTCCTCTTTCTCTGCACGGGAAACTCTGCGCGGTCGATCCTTGCGGAAGCCGCCATCAACAATCTGGCAATCAGCCGGGGCAAGTTCCGAGGCTACAGCGCCGGCAGCCATCCCAAGGGCGAGGTCAATCCCTATGCGCTCGCGCTTCTGCAGAGAAGCCAGATCGCGACAGAAGGCTTGCGCAGCAAGAGCTGGGATGAGTTCTCGACGCCAGGCGCACCTCCGCTCGATTTCGTATTCACGGTCTGCGATCAGGCGGCCGGCGAGCAGTGCCCGTTCTGGCCCGGCCAGCCGATGACCGCACACTGGGGCATGCCGGACCCGGCCGCAATAGAAGGCTCGGATATCGACAAGATGCGCGCCTTCGCCGACACCTTCATGGTGCTGCGCCGCCGGATCGAGCTGTTTGCAAGCCTGCCGTTCGACAAGCTGGACCGCATGGCGCTCCAGACCAGCGTTTCGAATATCGCCCGGCAGTAACAAGTTCCCATCGATTCGATCCCATGTCCGTTTTCGAGCGTTACCTGACCCTCTGGGTCGCCGTCTGCATCGTCGTCGGCATCACCCTCGGGCATCTGCTGCCTGGCGTGTTCCAGACCATCGGCACCGCTGAGATCGCCAAGGTCAACCTGCCGGTCGCCGGCCTGATCTGGCTGATGATCATTCCGATGCTGATCAAGATCGACTTTGGTGCGCTCAGCCGGGTCAAGGATCACTGGCGCGGCATCGGCGTCACGCTGTTCATCAACTGGGCGGTGAAGCCGTTCTCGATGGCGGCTCTGGCCTGGTTGTTCATCGGCCACTGGTTCAGGCCGTACCTGCCGGCGGAGCAGATCGACTCCTACATCGCAGGGCTGATCCTGCTTGCCGCCGCGCCCTGCACGGCGATGGTCTTCGTCTGGAGCAATCTGTGCCGCGGCGAGCCGCATTTCACCCTGAGCCAGGTCGCGCTGAACGACGCGATCATGGTCGTTGCCTTCGCACCGATCGTTGGCCTTCTACTCGGGCTGTCGGCGATCACCGTGCCCTGGGCCACCTTGCTGCTGTCGGTCGGCCTGTACATCGTCGTGCCGGTGATCGTATCGCAACTGCTTCGGCGCGCCCTGCTCGCGAAGGATGGCGAGGCGGCGATCACTCGCCTGCTCGGCACCTTGCAGCCGTTGTCGCTGGTCTCGCTGCTGACCACCCTGGTACTGCTGTTCGGCTTCCAAGGCCAGCAGATTATCGAGCAGCCGCTGGTCATCGCCCTGCTCGCGGTGCCGATCCTGATCCAGGTTTACTTCAACTCGGGCGCCGCCTACCTGCTCAATCGCGCAACCGGCGAAGCACATTGCGTGGCCGGACCCTCGGCCCTGATCGGAGCCAGCAACTTCTTCGAGCTGGCGGTCGCCGCGGCGATCAGCCTGTTTGGCTTCAAGTCCGGCGCCGCGCTGGCCACCGTCGTCGGTGTGCTCATCGAAGTGCCGGTGATGCTCTCGGTCGTGAAGATCGTCAACGCTTCCCAACACTGGTACGAGCGCAAGTCGCTCGCGCAGGCCAAATCATGACACTCAAGAAAATCCTTTTCCTCTGCGTTGCCAACTCGGCGCGCAGCCAGATGGCAGAGGGCCTGGCCCGTCACGTCTTCGGCAGCGAGGTCGAAGTGGTCAGCGCGGGTTCGCAGCCGTCACGCCTCAACCCGCTCGCGGTCGAGGCGATGGGCGAACTGGGTATCGACATCAGCAGCCACTATTCGAAGGCGGTCGACTCGCTCGATGCCGGCAGCTTTGACCTCGTTGTGACGCTCTGCGCCGACGAGGTCTGCCCGATCCTGCCAGGCAAAGTGCAGCGCCTGCACTGGCCGATCACCGATCCGGCAGGGGTCGATCCAGCGGTCGATCACGCGCAGGCGCTGGCTGCCTTTCGCACGGCGCGCGACCAGATTCAGCAGCGCCTTCGGGTACTCGATGCGCTGCGCAAGGTTCCGGCCGGGCCGGTTGGCCGTCAGGAATTCCACAGCAGCATCCGGGTCTCGGATCTCGCGCGGAGCACGGCGTTCTACGCCTGGCTCCTCGATGGCTGGCCGAAAGAATGGACGCACCGTTACGCGACCTTCGTGCGACCGGACCTCAACCTGAACTTCGTGCTGTTGGTGTCCGATGGAAAGGCGCTGAACCACGACACGCTCTATCACCTGGGTCTCGGCGTCGACAGCCGCGCCGCGGTGATCGATGCCTTCCATCGCGCGAAGGCTGCGGGCGTTGCCATCGAGAAGCCACCGCGCACGACCTGGAAGGGCACGCCGCTGCACGAGCTGTGGCTGACCGATCCTGATGGCAACCTGATCGAGATCTACGCGCGTCTGACCGCCGCGGAGCTGGCCGAAAAGCCGGCCGACGAGCAGCCGGTGTTCCTCGCCTGAACATGACTAACGCATCCATGACCGTCACGATTTTCCATAACCCGGCCTGCGGTACCTCGCGCAACACGCTGGCAATGATCCGCAACGCCGGCATCGAGCCGACCGTCATCGAGTACCTCAAGACGCCGCCGGATCGCGCAACGCTACAGAGCCTGATCGCCGCGATGGGCATGCCGGTGCGCGAGGTGATGCGCGACAAGGGAACCCCGTATGCCGAGCTGGGCCTCGATGACCCGAAGTGGTCGGACGAGGAGTTGATCGGCTTCATGCTGGAGCACCCGATCCTGATCAATCGCCCGATCGTCGTGAGCGATCGCGGCACACGCCTGTGCCGGCCTTCCGAGGCCGTGCTCGATCTGCTGTCGGCGCAGCAGGGAGCATTCACCAAGGAAGACGGCGAAGTCGTGATTGATGCCGAAGGGCGCCGTGTCCGCTGATATTCACGACCTGCCGAACGTCGATCCCGCGCTGTTTGCAGTCCCGACACAGGCGGCGCTGACGCTGACCCGCCATTCGACACATCCGCCGCGCATCCTGCTGCTCTACGGATCACTGCGGCAGCGCTCGTTCAGTCGCCTGCTGACTTTTGAAGCGGAGCGACTTCTGCGCGCGATGGGCGCAGAAACCCGCGTCTTCGATCCGACCGGCCTGCCGCTGCCGGACGGCGCGCCGGAGGCTCATCCGAAGGTGCAGGAACTGCGCGAGCTGGCGGCCTGGTCCGAGGGGATGGTCTGGACCTCACCCGAGCGCCACGGCGCGATGACCGGAATCCTGAAGGCGCAGATCGACTGGATTCCGCTCTCAGTAGGCGCAGTAAGGCCTACGCAGGGCAAGACGCTGGCCGTGATGGAGGTCAGCGGCGGCTCCCAGTCGTTCAACGCCGTGAACCAGATGCGCGTGCTTGGCCGCTGGATGCGGATGATCACGATCCCGAACCAGTCGTCGGTCGCGAAGGCATTCCTGGAGTTTGACGAGAACGACCGGATGAAGCCGTCGAGCTACTACGAGCGCGTGGTCGACGTGATGGAAGAGCTGGTGAAATTCACGCTCCTGACCCGCGACCTCTCGCCGTACCTGGTCGACCGCTACAGCGAACGTCGCGAGTCGGCTGAAGCGCTGTCGAAGCGGGTCAACCAGCGCGCCCTTTGACTTGGGTCAGTTTGCACATGGCCTGCATCGACTAACTTCTGAACTGCCTCGCGCTCGTGCCTCCACGTCGCGCGCAAGCACTTCCTCAGGAGACACATCGTGCAGATCAAGATTCTCGGCTCCGGGTGCTCGCGATGCGTCGCGCTGACTGAGAACGCGCGCGCCGCGCTATCCGCGCTCGGCCAGAGCGCCGAGATCGTGAAGGTCACCGACCACGCGCAGATCGTGGCGCATGGCGTGCACCTGACTCCGGGGCTGGCCATCGACGACAAGGTCGTCTCCGTCGGCCGAGTGCTGACCGCTCCGGAGATCGCAACGCTGATCCTGTCTGCGCAAAGTCGTATCGAACTGCTGCCGAATCCGACGCGCCATCTGTTTTTCACCGGCAAGGGCGGTGTCGGCAAGACCTCGCTGTCGACGGCGGCAGCCATCGGCTTGGCCGACTCCGGTCGGCGTGTGCTGCTGGTCAGCACGGATGCCGCCTCGAACCTCGATGAAATGCTCGGCGTGACCTTGAGCAACACCGCCACGCGGGTACCGGGTGTCCCGGGAATGTCAGTGCTCAACATCGATCCCGACGTTGCCGCTGAAAGCTATCGGCAGCGCGTGCTCGCGCAGATGGGGCCGGAGGCCAGCGAGGCAGATCTGGCCGAAGTGCGCGAGCAGCTTTCCGGCGCCTGCACCACCGAGATCGCGTCGTTCGACGAGTTCTCGAACCTGCTGGCCGACCGCGCCGCTGCCTACGACCACATCGTGTTCGATACGGCGCCGACCGGGCACACCCTGCGCCTGTTGAGCCTGCCGAAAGCCTGGAGCGGCTTTCTCAAGGACAACGACCGCGGTGCGTCGTGCCTCGGCCCACACTCCGGTCTGAAGATGCAGGAGGAGCGCTTCAATGCGGCGCTGGCTGCATTACGCGATCCGACGCAGACCACCGTGGTTCTGGTTGCGCGGGCGGAGCGCAGCGCGCTGGCAGAGGCGTCGCGAACGTCGGACGAACTGCGGGTGCTCGGCCTGGACAACCAGCGTCTCGTGATCAACGGCGTGTTCAGGGCCAGCGATCCGGACGACGGCGTTGCCCAGGCCATCGAGGCGCTGGGCCAGGAGGCAATCCAGAACATGCCGGCAGCGCTCCGCACACTGCCGCAGAGCGTGGTGCCGCTGCGTGCCTTCGACACCGTAGGGCTGCCGGCACTACGCGCCTTGCTCGGTGATGTGCCGCTGGCGGACCACGCACCGGCAGTCGATATGCCGGCCCCGACGTTCGACCACCTCGAAACGCTCGTCGATCAACTCGCCGCCAGCGGGCGCGGCCTCGTCATGGTCATGGGCAAGGGTGGTGTGGGCAAGACCACGATCGCCGTTGCCGTCGCGATCGGCCTGGTTCGCCGTGGTCACGCGGTGCACCTCAGCACCACCGATCCCGCCGCACATCTGGCGATGACGCTGGACGGGGAGTTGCCCGGGCTCAAGGTGGACCGCATCGACCCCAAGCTGGAAACGCAGCGCTACATCGACAAGATCATGGCCGCACGGTCGCCGAACCTCGACGCACAGGAGCAGGCGCTGCTGCTGGAGGATCTGCAGTCGCCCTGCACCGAGGAAGTCGCGGTGTTCCATGCGTTCTCGCGCACGGTCGCGGAAGCGCGCAGTGCCTTCGTCGTGCTCGATACCGCGCCGACCGGTCACTCGCTGCTGCTGATCGATGCGACCGGCGCCTATCACCGGCAGATGACGCGGGAGTTCGAGGGGCGCGGCGCGGCACACGTCGTCACACCGCTGATGCGGCTACAGGATGCGAACTACACCCGGATCATTCTGGTCACGCTTCCCGAGGTCACGCCGGTGTCTCAGGCGGCGGCACTGCAGGATGACCTGCGGCGCGCGCGCATCGAGCCGTATGCTTGGGTCGTCAACAAGTCCCTGCTCGCATCCGAAACACGCGATCCGCTGCTGAAAGCCAGGCTGGAAGGCGAACGTCGGCAGATGGCGCGGCTGACGGCGGGACTGTCGCAGCGAACCTTCGTCGTACCGTGGATGAAGGAGGCGCCGGTCGGACTTCGAGGGCTCTCGCGGGTTTTGGAGTCCTGACGTAAGTCAGCCCTGCGATCGAATGGGCAGTGATCTCACCGTGATCGCCAACGGGCCCAACACGCGTGCTTCCCGATTCTCAAGGTGCGCAAACCGTTGGGGCTTCTCGCGGCAGCACTACCACCGATCCTTGCTTTCCTGCTTTTCTGAATTGACTGCTATTGAATAGGGTGCAAAGGATCAAGTCACCGGTTTGCTCACCGTGCACGTGACCAATGGAAAACCTCATCCAACATCCATCCGGGGCGCCGCGGCCAGCACGTCAACCAGACAGCATCCATAGCTTCATTCTCTCTAAAACGTCTGACCAATACCTGCGTGACCAGCTACTCAATGCTCAACTCATTGGCGTTAACCGATCAGCTGGTAGGGCGTGACTGCGCAACTACGGTGGCGATCACTGCTCAACTACTTGGCTATATGTAGTAATCGTCGGCGCCGTGGTCGAGGCCGAAGATGCGGTCGGCCTCGTCGCCGCGTGCGGTCAGCATCAGCACCGGCACCCGGGAACGCTCGCGCAGCCTCTGCAGCACGTCGAAGCCATCGAGCTTCGGCAGCATGCCGTCGAGCAGGATCAGGTCCCACTGGCCGTTGATGGCCTGCGCCAGCCCGGATTCGCCGTCGTGCCGCGCGGTCAGCTCGAATCCGTGGTCGTGCAGGTAACGGCTCAGCAGGCGGCTGAGCTTGATGTCGTCATCGATCAGCAGCAGTTGGGGCGGAGCAGGCGGCATGGCTTCAGCGTGGCCAGCCGCCGATGCGCCGTCAATCGCCATGTTCAGGCATTCAGGCCGATGGTCAGGCTGCCGTTGTAGCTGCCGTCGGCGTTCTGGGTCAGCGCAAACAGCAGGCCGGTCCGGCCACCGTAGATGTTGTCGGCCGCGTTGCGGGTATCGCGTGCACCGCGCGTGTTGTACGGCGCGTTGGCCATCACGACGTCGGACACCGCATCGTCGAAGAAGCCCTGCGTGTTGAAGCTCAGCGTGCTGTTGCCGCTGGCGTTGTAGATGCGGGCCTTCAGGTGCACGTGGACGGTGCGGCCGGAATACCAGCCGGGGTAGATCGTGGTGAAGCGCACGACGCCGTTGGCGTCCGTGACCTGATAGCCGCGCAGGAAGTCGCGGCCGGAGGTGTTGGTGTTCTGGCCGCTGGAGACGTCCGAGTACAGGCCGCCGGCGTGGCAGTGCCAGACGTCGATCTGCACGTTCTGCAGCGGCGTACAGGCGCTGGAGCTGCTGTTGTAGACCGAGATCGTCAGATACAGCGGCGTGGCAGTGGAGATGAACGGCTCGGCGACGCCGCTCGTGTTCGGGCGGATGTCGCTGCGGTTGAGCATCTCGTCGACGAAGAACGGGCCTTCGGTGAGGCTCGGCGTGACCGTGCAGGTGCCGGAACCGGAACCGGAACCGCCGCTGCTGCTGGTCGTGTCGAGCGAGTCGTCGTCGCCCCCGCCGATGCAGGCCGTGAGAGCGGCGCCGCCGGCGAGGGCGCCGGTGAGTTGCAGCATCCGGCGGCGCGACAGCGCCTTCGGCTTAAGGGCGGACAGGACGATCGGGCTGGGGACAAGGCGGCGGTTCGACATCGGTGGAGGCTCCTGCAGGTTGGACAGGGCCTCAGTGTCATGGCGACCGTAGCAGCGCTGACCGGAACTTACAGGCGCTTAACAATCTCGGCTCAGGAGGCGCGCGCGGAGCGGCGCAGCCCGGCTTCGTAGATCTTGAGGCTGGCGTAGGCCGCCTTCAGCAGCGGCGAGGCCAGGCCCTTGGCCGTGCCACGGGCGATCAGGTCGCCCAGCACATGATCGGCTTCGACCTTGCCGCCGTGCTCGAGGTCGCGAAGCATCGACGCCTTGGCTGGCGAGCCGGACTCGGTCAGGATCGCGCGGACGCCGTCGGCCACGTTCTGGCGTGGCGCATGGCCGTGGGCGCCGGCGATGGCGATGCATTCGTCGAGCGTGTCGAGCATCAGCTGGCGGCCTTCGCCCGCCGCCATGATGTCGCCGACATTGGCGCGCAGCAGGCAGGTCATGCCGGCGAGGCTGGCCAGCATCACCCACTTTTCCCACAACGCCTGCTGGATGCCGTAGCTCGACTTGCCATCGAACTTGCAGCCGGCGAGCAGCGCATCGATCGCCTCGACCCGGGGCGTGCGGCGTTCGTCGGCTTCGCCGAAGCGCAGGGCGTGCAGCAGGCTCAGATGCTCGATCGCGCCATCGCTGCTCAGCTGGACGGCGATCGAGCAGAGGCCGCGCAGCACCTTGTCGGCGCCGAAACGGGCGTCGAGCAGTTCGAAATGGCGCAAACCGTTGAGCAGCGGCAGCACGGCGGTGTCGGGGCCGATGGCCGGGGCGATCGCGGTGATCGCCGAATCCAGGTCGTAGGCCTTGCACGACAGGATCACCAGATCGAAGGTTTCGTGGACATGGCCGCTGATCAGCACCCGCGGCTTCAGGCGCAGATCGCCAGCCGGGCTGCGGATCACCAGACCGTTGCCGCGCAGCTGCGCGGCGCGGTGCTCGCGCACCAGGAACGTCACATCGCGGCCGGCTTCGAGCATGCGCCCGCCGAAATAACCGCCGGTGGCCCCGGCGCCCAGCATCAGCACTTTCATCGTGTGGATCAGTTGACCTGTGGTGGAGAAGGACATGCCGCCTACCGTGGCATATCCGTGATGACGATGTCTCGATGAGATTCAGCAAGGGCTGTGCCGTATGGCGGCCGGGCGGCGTGGTGCCGTGAAACGCCCATGCGGCCGCGACCGGCCTCGTGCAGGGCCCGGGATTTAGCGCCTCGGACCGGCCGGGCAGCAGCCGAACGGCAGATGCAGATTCGCTGGTGAAACTGTATAAATATACATAAATTATCACCCCAATGACCTCTCATGCTGCCCGTCATGCCGGTTCCAATTTTTCCTTCACCACGCGAAATCAACGGCTTGCCGTGCTGTCTGCAGGTGCTTCATGAACTGCGGAGGCAGCCATGACCGCCCCGGCACCCACCTTGAGCGAAGTGCTGGCGCGGCCGGATGTCTGGCGCGGCAGCAGCTTCGCCCGGGTCACCGCCGAGCCCAGCGGCCATGCCGAGCTGGACCGCCGGCTGCCCGGTGGCGGCTGGCCGGTCGGCGCGCTGACCGAGCTGTTCCCGGAGGCCCAGGGCATCGGCGAGATGCAGCTGGTGCTGCCGTGGATCGCAAGGCTGACCCAGGCCGGCGGCCGGGTGGCGATGGTCGATCCGCCGCACCTGCCGTTCGCCCCGGCGCTGGCCCAGGCCGGCGTGGTGCTGAGCCGCCTGCTGCTGGTGCGGCCGCAATCCGAGGACGGCGGCCTGTGGGCGACCGAGCAGATCCTGCGCGCCGGTCCCTGCGGCGCGGTGCTGGCCTGGCCGGGGCGGCTCGGCCAGGTGGAGCTGAAGCGCTTCCAGCTAGCCGCCGAAGCCGGCAAGACCACGGCGCTGATGTTCCGCGAACCGGCCGCCGCGGCCGAGTTCTCGCCGGCAGCGCTGCGCCTGAAGCTGGCGGCCCGGCCGGGCGGTCTGCACATCGACATCTTCAAGTGCCGCGGTGGCACGCCGGTGGCAGTCGACGTGCTGCTGCCGATGCGGGCTGTCAACGGCTGATCGCGATGCTCTGGCTCTGCCTGCATCTGCCGCAGTTCGCGATCGAAGCGCTCGGCGAACGGGGCCGGGATCATGTGGTCACCGGCCGTCGCGGTGCGCGCCGCTGGGTGATCGCCGGCGCTGCCGATCGCATCGCGCCGGGTACCGACTGGGGCACGGTGCAGACGCTGCATCCGGAGATCCGCGCCGTCGAGCGTCGGCTGCGCGCCGAACGCGACGCGATGGTCGCGCTGGCTGCCTGGGCCTATCGCTATGGCTCGGAGCTGGTCTGGGAAATCATCGAAAGTGACCTGGACTACGGCCTGCCGTGTGCGTTGCTGTGGGTCGATATCGGCGCCAGCCTGAAGCTGTTCGGCGGGCTCGATGCGCTGCTGGCCGAGGTCGATGCCGGTCTTGTCGACAGCGGCCATGTCGGCCGGCGCGGTGTGGCGCCGACCCTGGAAGCGGCGGCGGTGCTGGCGCGCTCCGGGCTGGGCGAACCGGTCCGCGATGCGGCCGAGCTGCCGGCCGTGCTCGATGGCCTGCCGCTGGCCGCGCTGCCATTGGAGCCGAAAGTGCAGGACGCCTTGAAGGCGGTCGGCCTGAGCACGGTCGGCGAACTGCTCAAGCTGCCCGCCGCGCCGCTGGCCAAGCGTCACGGCCCGGCGTTCACGCTGTATCTGGACCGGCTGCTCGGCCGTCGGCCCGACATTCGGCCGCGCTTCCGGCTGCCGCCGAAGTACCAGCGCCGTTTCGATCTGATGGGCGAGGTCGAACACAGCGAAGGCCTGCTGTTTCCGCTGCAGCGGATGACCCGCGAACTCGGCCATTTCCTGAAGGCCCGCGACACCGGCCTGCAGGCGTTCCGATTGACCTTGAGCCATGGCCGCGCCAGCGGCGGCAAGATCCAGCCGGATACGCTGCTCGACCTGCGCCTGGCCAGCCCGGCGCGCGATGCCGAACGCCTGCTGCGGGTGCTGCGCGAACGCCTCGGCCGCCTGCCGCTGCCGGCACCGGTGCGCAGCCTGAAGCTGAGCGCCGAGCAGTTCATCGAGCCGCCGACCGGCCAGGGGGACTTGTTCGACGGCCGTGCCGGCGATGACGAAGCCTGGAGCCAGCTGGTCGAGAAGCTGATCGCCCGGCTCGGCGCCGATGCCGTGACCGCGCTTGGCTTGATTGCCGATCACCGTCCCGAACGCAGCTGGCGGCTGCGCGCCTGCGATGCGCCGCCGCCGTCGCCAGCCGCCGTGCCGAGCCTGTCGGCGCTGCCGCCGCGGCCGATCTGGCTGATCGATCCGCCGCAGCCGCTGCCGTCAGTCCCGGCGCGGATCGCCGGCTTCGAGCGTCTGGAAGGCGGCTGGTGGGACGGCGACGACGTGCAGCGCGACTACTACCGCAGCGAGGTGCAGGGCAGCGGCCTGTGGGTTTACCGCGACCGCCGCAGCGAGGGCTGGTTCCTGCACGGCGTCTGGGCCTGATCGCCAGGCAGCACGATGCCCGAGGGACGCAATCCGGTCGACGAGACGCCTGCAGCTGAGCGCAGCCGGCAACTGGCGCAGCTGGTGGCGCCGCTGCCGGCCGTGCCGCGGCGGCAATCGCCGACAGCGCCCGCCGTCGATTACGCCGAGCTGCACTGCCTGTCGCACTACAGCTTCCTGCGCGGCGCCTCGTCACCGGCGCAGCTGGTCGAAGCCGCACAGACGCAGGGCTACACGGCGCTGGCGATCACCGACGAATGTTCGATGGCCGGTGCGGTGCAGGCCCATGTCGCAGCGAAGGAACGCGGCTTCAGACTGATCGTGGGCGCCGAGTTCCGGCTTGATGACGGCCTGCGGTTCGTGCTGCTGGCACCGGATCACGCGGCTTACAGCCAGATCTGCCGGCTGATCACGGCAGGCCGTCGCGCAGCCGAGAAAGGCGACTACTTCCTGACCCGCGCCGACCTGGTCCAGCTCGACCGGACGCTGGCGCTGTGGCTGCCGCCGGATGACGACGCACAGGCCGAAGGCGAGGGCGGCTTCATCGCCGCCACCTTCGGCGATCGCGCCTGGATCGCCGTGGAGCTGCACCGCAGCGGTGACGACCGTGCCCGGCTGCACCGCCTGCAGAGCCTCGGCCGCTTCTTGAACCTGCGCTGCACGGCGGCTGGCGATGTCCACATGCATGTCCGCGAAGCCCGCGCGCTGCAGGACACGGTGACCGCGATCCGTCACGGCCTGGCGCTGGAGGACTGTGGCGCGCGGCTGTTCCCGAACGGCGAGCACCATCTGCGGCCGATCGACGAGCTGCGCACGCTGTATCCCGATGCGCTGCTGGCTGAAGCGGCCGCGATCGCCGCCCGCTGCACGTTCACGATGGCCGGGCTGAACTACGAGTATCCGCACGAACTGGTGCCGGCCGGCGAAACCCGGGCCAGCTGGCTGCGGACGCTGACCGAGCAGGGGCTGCGCGAGCGTTGGCCGGAAGGGGTGCCGCCGGCGGTGCGGGCGACCATCGAGATGGAACTCGCACTGATCGTCGAACTGAAGTACGAAGCCTTCTTCCTGACCGTCCACGACATCGTCTGCTGGGCGCGGGCACGAACTCCGGAAATCCTGTGCCAGGGCCGAGGTTCGGCGGCCAATTCGGCAGTCTGCTACGCGCTCGGCATCACCTCGGTGAATCCGGCCGAGCAGCGCCTGCTGTTCGGCCGCTTCCTGTCGCGCGAGCGCAACGAGCCGCCGGATATCGACGTCGATTTCGAGCATCAGCGCCGCGAGGAGGTGATGCAGTACATCTACACCAAGTACGGCCGCGAGCGCGCCGCGCTGGCCGCGACGGTGATCCGCTATCGGCGGAAATCCGCGATCCGCGATGTCGGCAAGGCGTTGGGCATCGGCGCCGACGAGATCGATCGCCTCGCCAACTCGCTGGCCTGGTGGGACGAGCCGGACAGCTTGCCGATCCGGCTGCGCGAGCAGGGCTTCGATCCCGATGCGCCGCGGGTCGCGCGCTGGCTGATGCTGGTCAAGGCGCTGATCGGCACGCCGCGCCATCTGTCGCAGCACGTCGGCGGCTTCGTCATTTCCGAGCACCCACTGCACGAACTGGTGCCGGTGGAGAACGCGGCGATGCCGGATCGCACGATCATCCAGTGGGAGAAGGACGATCTGGAGGCGCTGGGGCTGCTGAAGGTCGACTGCCTGGCGCTCGGCATGCTCAGCGCGATCCGGCGGATGTTCGCGTTCATCAAGCGCCAGACCGGTACCGCGCCGACCATTGCCAGCATCCCGCGCGATGATCGTGAGACCTTCGAGATGATCCAGGCCGGCGATACCGTCGGCGTGTTCCAGATCGAATCGCGGGCGCAGATGAGCATGCTGCCGCGGCTGAAACCCGCGAACTTCTACGACCTGGTCATCCAGATCGCCATCGTCCGCCCCGGGCCGATCCAGGGCGGCATGGTGCATCCGTACCTGAAGCGCCGGAACGGCGTGGAACCTGCGATCTATCCGAGCGAGGCGTTGAAGGGCGTGCTGGAGCGCACGCTCGGCGTGCCGCTGTTCCAGGAACAGGTGATCGAGATCGCCAATGTCGCCGCCGGCTTCACCCAGGGCGAGGCCGACCAGCTGCGCCGGGCAATGGCTGCCTGGGGCAAGGACGGCTCACTGCTGCCGATGCGCCAGCGCCTGCTCGATGGCATGGAACGCAACGGCTACCAACGGAGCTTCGCCGAACAGATCTTCGAGATGATCAAGGGCTTCGGTTCCTATGGCTTCCCGGAATCGCACTCGGCCAGCTTCGCGCTGCTGGCCTATGTGTCGTCATGGATCAAGCGCCACCACCCGGCGGCGTTCTTCGCTGCGCTGGTCAATAGCCAGCCGATGGGCTTCTATGCGCCGGCGCAGCTGATCCGCGAAGCGCGGCGGGCCGGTGTCGAGGTGCGGCCGGTGGACGTCGCCAGCAGCGACTGGGATTGCAGCGTGGTGCGCGGCCGCGAGAGGCCGGCGATCCGGCTCGGGCTGCGGCTGATCGCCGGCTTCGATGCCGATACCGCCAAGCGTCTGCTGGCCGCCCGCCGCGAGGCGTCGTTCGCCAGCATCGAGGATCTGGTGCGCCGCGCCGGGCTTGATGACCGCGCCCGCCACCTGCTGGCCAGGGCCGATGCGCTGCGCCGGCTGGCGGGTCACCGTCATGCCGCCCACTGGGATGTGCAGGGGTTCGACGACCTGCCGCCGCTGCTCGACGGCCACGCGGCAACGGAGCACGACATCGCCTTGCGGCCGCCGGCGGAAGCCGAGGACGTGCTGGTCGATTACCAGAGCACCGGCTTGAGCCTGCGCCGTCATCCGCTGGCGCTGCTGCGGCCGAAGCTGGCGAAGCTGGGTGTCCGCACCTCGGCGGACATGGCAGCACTCAAACATGGGCAGGGCGTGCGGGTAGCCGGGCTGGTGCTGAATCGTCAGCGCCCGCAGACCGCCAAAGGCGTGCTGTTCATGACGCTGGAAGACGAAACCGGCTGTCACAACCTGATCGTCTGGAAACGCGCCTTCGATGCCCAGCGGGCCGTCGTGCTCGGCAGCCGGATGCTGATCGTCGCCGGCGAGCTGCAGAAGGTGGATGGCGTGACCCACATCGTCGCCCGGCGATTTCGCGATGCCGGCGACTGGTTGACCGGCCTGCCGGTGCCCGCGCGCAACTTCCACTGACGGCTGCCCAGAAGAAAGGCGCCGGTAGACGGCGCCTCATGCATCGGTCCGGTGCCGACGAACGGCACTTTACAGCGGGGACCAGTGATTTGTATAAATATACATATCACGCACCCACCCGCACTCCGATGACGGATCTTACTGCACGGCAGGCCCAGGTACTCGACTTCATCCGCACGCACATCGCCGAGAACGGCGGTGCGCCGACCCGGGCGGAGATCGCCGCAGCGTTCGGCCTGCGCTCCGCCAATTCGGCGGAGCAGTACCTGCGTACCCTGGCCGAGAAGGGGCATCTGGAAGTGACCGGGCAGGCACGCGGCATCCGGCTCGCCGCCCAGCACCGCGAACGCCGCGTCGAAATGCTCAAGGTGCCGGTCGTCGGCCGGGTCGCCGCCGGCCTGCCGATCCTCGCAGTCGAAAACCTCGACGATCACCGCGATCTCGCCGCCAACCTGTTCGAGCCGGCGCCGGATTTCCTGCTGCGCGTCAAGGGCCAGTCGATGCGCGACGCCGGCATCCTCGACGGCGACCTGCTGGCCGTGAAGCGCGCCAGCAATGCCATGAACGGCCAGATCGTCGTGGCCCGCATCGGCGATGAAGCCACGGTCAAGCGCTTCAAGCGCGACGGCCACATCGTCAGCCTGATTCCCGAAAACAGCGACCCGGCCTACCAGCCGATCGTCCTCGACCTGCGTCAGCAGGAACTGGTGATCGAAGGACTGGCCCTGGGCGTCATAGGAGTACGTCGATGAACCTGCAACAGCAACGTGAAGAAGCCCGCCGCCGCCGGCTGATCAATCGCAGCGTCGTCCAGCATCGTCAGCGTTATTTCGACGAAGTCCGCAGAGGTATCGTCGTGCAGGCGGCTGCGCCTGGACGCGAGCTGACAGGGCCACTGGCGATCTCGCCGCAGTTCATCGCTGGCCCGGCGATGCCCGACAATCCTGCGGTCACGCGGCTTCTGAAGGTGGGTATCGTCGCGACAATGCTCGGGCTGATCGTGCAGTTCCGATCGCCGCTGCTCGATGCCGTGCTGTCCGCCATCCCTGGCATCGCAGGCTGAGGTCGTGGGCCGGCGCGCCGCTTTGGTA
The DNA here is from genome assembly GCA_026398815.1 of Gammaproteobacteria bacterium. Taxonomy (GTDB): domain Bacteria; phylum Pseudomonadota; class Gammaproteobacteria; order Nevskiales; family Nevskiaceae; genus Nevskia. The sequence continues at coordinate 433,860 of JAPLSA010000017.1, read as the reverse complement.
TCCGCTTGTGGCGCTGCCCATGCGCACGGGTCAGCGGCCAGAGTGATCGTGGCGACCGGCAAGGATTACCGCTCGTGCTGGTCCGCGCTTCCAGGCAGCGTGCGACAACGACTCGAACCCATGCTGCTGGCTACCCCGTCGGCCGGCGAGCCGATGGGCGTATCGAGAGCGACGGCGCACGGATGACGGACCCGAAAGCCCTGGCGATTCGGGCCCGTCTTATCCGAGGGCGTCTATTGCGTCGCGATGGCCGCGCGCTTGCCGCGAAGCACGAACTTCTGGATCTTGCCGGTTGCCGTCTTCGGCAATTCCAGCACCACATGAAACGCGGTCGGCACCTTGAAGTGCGCCAGGCTCTGGCGGCAGAACGCTTTCAGTTCGCCGTCAGCGAGGCTGGCGCCGTCGCGCAGCACCACGAAGGCTTCGGGCGACTCGCCCCATTTTTCATGCGGCATGCCGACCACGGCCACTTCGACGATGGCGGGGTGCCGCAGCAGCGCCGCCTCCACCTCGATCGAGGAAATGTTTTCGCCGCCGGAAATGATCACGTCCTTGATGCGATCGCGGATCTCGATGTAGCCGTCTGGATGCACCACGGCTGCGTCGCCTGTGCGGAACCAGCCACCCTTGAGAGCCTTCGCGCTGGCCTCCGGATCGTTGTAGTAGCCGCGCATCACGGTGTTGCCACGTGCCACGATTTCGCCGAGCGTCGCGCCATCAGCGGGAACCGGCTGATCGTTGTCGTCGAAGACTGCGGTTTCACCCGAAGTGATCAGTTCGACGCCCTGACGAGCCTTGATTCTGGCGCGCTGTTCGGATGTCAGTTCGGTGTGCGCGGGCAGTGGCTCGCAGATGGTGATGAAGGGCGCCGTCTCGGTCAGTCCGTAGGCCTGGGTGATCGTCCATTTCAGCTCGCCTTCGACGCGTTCGATGGTCGCCGGAGCCGGTGGCGCACCTGCGGTGATCACCTGCACGCCAGGACGGACGGCACGGCGCTGCGCTTCCGGCCCGTTGGCAATGCCGATCAGCACCGTCGGGGCAGCGCACAGCAGGGTCACGCGCTCGCGGTTGATGTGGTCATAGATCGCCAGCGGCTCGACCTTGCGCAGGCAGACATGGGTGCCGCCAACTGCCGTCACCGTCCATACGAATGTCCAGCCGTTGGCGTGGAACATCGGCAGCGTCCACAGGTAGCGATCCGACGGCGTCATGTGCAGGTGGACGAGCACGCCGACCGAGTTCATCCAGGCGTTGCGGTGCGTGATCATCACGCCCTTGGGACGCGACGTCGTGCCGCTCGTGTAGTTGACCGACAGCAGGTCGGTTTCTTCTACCGGATGACGCTCGAAGTCGGGACTGGCATCAGCCAGCAGCTTTTCGTATTCCAGCCAGCCGGTGCGCGTGCCTTCGAACGCAATGAAATGCGATACGCCAGGCAACTGGCTGCGAATGCTGTCGATCGCATCGAAGTAATCGGGGTGCGCGCAGACGACCTTCGCGCCGCTGTGATTGATCAGGTAGACGAAATCGTCGGCCGTCAATCGATAATTGATCGGCACGATGACGGCGCCATACTGCGGCGCCGCGTAGTACATCTCGAGGTTGCTGTGCGTGTTCGGCGAGATCAGGGCGACACGGTCGCCCTTGCCGACGCCGAGCGACTGCAGCGCGGAAGAGCCTCGGTCGCAACGGCCAAGAAACTGCGCATAGGTGAACCGGCGCTCGCCGTCGACGACCGCTTCGCGGTCGGCGTGCAGCTTCAGCGCGCGACGCGCGAAATCCAGCGGGCTCAATGGCGTTTCCACGGCGACTTCTCCTCGTTAGTGCATGCCAGGCCAGGAGGGCCGGCGACATCCGCATGCCGTGCCTGACGCAATCAAGCTTACCGGCCGTGATGGCAATGGGTATCGGCTCTTCGTCGAATACGGCCCCCGAAGGGGTTCGCCCGCAGAAGACGGGATCAGTGCGGCAGCGTGAGGAGACGTGTTCGCTGCATGCGTTGTTGGCGCAGTGTTGCGAGGCAGGCGAACGCAGCTTTGCAGCCACGCGGCGAATGCAGCGTGTCTTGCTTGCGAAATGGAGTCTGTGCAGCGGGCATCATCGGAAGCGGGTGTTCGATGATGGCGTCCCTACGGGGATTCGAACCCCGGTTCTCACCGTGAAAGGGTGGTGTCCTAGGCCTCTAGACGATAGGGACAACGAGGCGGTGAAACATGTACCACTTGGGAAGTGGTGGAGCCAGCCGGGATCGAACCGGCGACCTCTTGCATGCCATGCAAGCGCTCTCCCAGCTGAGCTATGGCCCCGTGCAGCGGAGGCGCAGTATAGGAGGGTGCTTCGCAGACCTCAAGCGCTTTTTTCAAAAAACTTCGAGGTGCTGGAAATCGAAGCCTGCGGAACGTTCGGCGTCACCACTGCACAAGCAGCCAGTGGCAGCGGTATTCGGCAAAACGGCAATCCATTAGACTGCAAGACCGTTTTCACCCCGCCGAACCGTGCGTGCAGCAAGGTCGGCTCATCCGACCACCAGACCCCTCACAGCGGAACTCTCATGGCTACTGTCAGCACCAACGAAATGAAGTCGGGCGTCAAGGTTCTCATCGACGGCGAACCGTACGCGATCCTCGACAACGAATACCGCAAGCCTGGCAAGGGTCAGGCCACGAACACGATCAAGATCCGCGCGCTCAAGACCGGCCGCGTGTTCGAGAAGACCCTGAAGTCCGGTGACACCTGGGAACTGGCAGACGTCGAACAGACGGAAATGCAGTATCTCTACAACGACGGTGAATTCTGGACCTTCATGGATCCGGTCAGCTTCGAGCAGATCCAGGCCAGTGACGCTGCGATGGCTGACGCCAAGCAGTGGCTGAAGGGCGAGGAAACCTGCACGGTGCTGCTCTGGAACGGCGTGCCGCTCAGCGTGGCCGCACCGAACACCGTGATCCTCAAGATCACCGAAACCGATCCCGGCCTGCGTGGCGACACTTCGGGCGGCGGCGGCAAGCCGGCCAAGCTCGAAACTGGCGCCATGGTGCGCGTGCCACTGTTCGTCCAGCAGGACGAACTTGTGAAGGTCGATACCCGTACCGGCGAGTACCTCGCGCGCGCCGGCAAGTAAGCAGTTCACTACGCAGACGAAAATCACGATGGCGAAGCCCAACGCAGCACCGACCGGTACCACGACCATGGACGACAATCGGAAAAAGGCACTGGAAGCCGCCCTTAGCCAGATCGAGAAACAGTTCGGCAAGGGTGCGGTGATGCGGATGGGCGCCGACGATCCGGCGCGCGATGTCGAAGTCGTGTCGACTGGCTCGCTGGCGCTGGATGTCGCGCTCGGCATCGGCGGCTTGCCGAAGGGCCGCGTCATCGAGATCTACGGTCCCGAGTCGTCCGGCAAGACCACGCTGTGCCTGCAGGTGGTCGCGGAGATCCAGAAGAACGGCGGTACTGCTGCATACATTGATGCCGAGAATGCGCTTGATCCGCAGTACGCGGAGCGCCTCGGCGTGCAGGTGTCGGACCTGCTGATCTCGCAGCCAGATACCGGTGAACAGGCGCTGGAAATCGCCGACATGCTGGTGCGCTCGAACAGCGTCGAGTGCATCGTCGTCGACTCGGTGGCGGCGCTGGTGCCGAAGGCCGAAATCGAAGGCGAGATGGGCGACAGCCACGTCGGCCTGCAGGCGCGCCTGATGTCGCAGGCGCTGCGCAAGCTCACGGCCAACATCAAGCGTTCCAACACGCTGGTGATCTTCATCAACCAGATCCGCATGAAGATCGGCGTGATGTACGGATCGCCGGAAACCACCACCGGCGGCAACGCGCTGAAGTTCTACGCCTCGGTGCGCCTCGACATCCGCCGCACCGGCGCGATCAAGAAGGGCGAGGAAGTGGTCGGGAATGAAACGCGCGTCAAGGTCGTCAAGAACAAGATGGCGCCGCCGTTCCGCGAGGCGCACTTCGAGATCCTCTACAACGAAGGCATTTCCAAGCTCGGCGAACTGATCGACCTCGGCGTCGAGCACGGTTTCGTCGAGAAATCCGGCGCCTGGTACGCCTACAAGGGCGACAAGATCGGCCAGGGCAAGGACAACTCGCGCAACTACCTGAAGGAGCATCCCGAAGTTGCCGACGCCATCGAGTCGTCGCTGCGGGCCAAGCTGATGCCGGCGCGGACGCGGACGCCAGCAGCGGAGTAAGCAGGCACGATGGAAAAGCAGCGGCGCGGGCGCAAACCGCCAGCGCCGCTGGCACCCGAAGGCGCGCGAGAGCGGGCCTTGCGAGCGCTGGGGCGCCGTGAACACAGCGCTCGGGAATTGACCCGCAAGCTGACTCACGACGGGCTTGACCCGCACAGCGCCACGGAAGTGGTCGAAGCACTCAGCGAATCCGGCTGGCAGAGCGATGCGCGCTACGCCGGTCTGCTGGTGCGCTCCCGCATCGGCCAGGGTTACGGGCCGTTGCGGATTCGGGCGGAACTGTCATCCCGTGGCGTTGAGGAAGCATTGATCCGCGCGGCGCTGGACGAAGCCGAACCGGACTGGCTGGCCATCGTCCGCCAGCTTCATGACCGCCGCTATGGCCAGCCCGCAGCCAGCCCGAAAGAACGCGCCAGCCGCTACCGCTACTTGGCAGCGCGCGGATTCACCGGTGCCCAGGTGTCGTCGGCGTTGGGGCGTGCGGCGGCGGATGACGACGCCTTTCCTGCAGACGACGACGTCGCCGGCTCGGCAGCTGACGGCGACTGAGGCCGTTGGTTCGGTACCGGCTTGGCGGCGTGCGCGCGGTCAGCGTGCAGGCGTCGAGCGCAGATCCGCCGCGTCGAGATCGAGCTGAGTCAGACGGATCGTCCGGATCGTCATGCCCTGACGGCGCAACGCGTCCTCGAATGCCCGGGCATCACCGACGATGACCGCGCGCAGCGCGCTGGGAATCAACTGCTGCTGGGCGTACTGGCGCAGCGCCATTGCAGTGACCGCCTCGATGCCGGCCAGCGGCGCAGACAGCCCGCTCACAGCAGACCCCTCGGCCAACTGCGTCGCCACCGCGTCGGCCAGGCCGTCGGCGGTCTGCAAGGCGCGCAGGGTGCGGCCGGCCAGCGCTGCCTTGCGGGTGCTCAGTTCCGCTTCGGGCACGGTTTCGGTGCTCAGCCGCAGCAATTCCTGCCGCATCACCGCCAGCACCTCGGCTGCGGCGGCGTTCTTCGTCTGCGCGCTTGCGTACAGGGCACTCATGCCGCGATGCAGATCGAGTTCGGCGCGCGCGCCGTAGCTCAGGCCGCGACGAATCCGGATTTCCTGGTTGAGTCGAGACGAATAGCCGCCGCCCAGCACGGCGGTCAGCAGCTGCGCGCGGTCACGCGCCCGTGCGTCGCCTGGCGGCAGTGCGGTGCCGAGCATGACGGTGGCCTGTCCGGCGTCCGGCTGGTCGATGACCAGCACCTCCTCGGCGTCTGCCGATGACGGCGCCGGCTGCGGCTCGGCAGTTGCTGCTGGAATCGCCGGGCGGAGCGCCGCGGTCGGAATCGGTGTACTTGGCAGCCAGTCTCCGAAGAGCTGTGCGGCCAGCGCGATGCCGGTATCCGGCGCGAGATCGCCGGTCAGCACCAGCACGCTGTTGTCGGGGCGGTAGTGACGCGCCTGCAGCGCCCTGACGCTGGCGACCGTGAAGCGCGACACGCTGGCCGCCGTGCCCGATGCCGGGTGCCCGTAGGCGCCTGCGCCATGCAGGCGCCGTGCGGCGACCCAGGCCGCGATGTCCGCCGGATCGGTCATCCGCAGGCGCAGGCTGTCCACGGTCTGCACCCGCAGGCGCGCGATGTCATCGGCGGCAAACGCCGGATAGCGCAGCACTTCGGCCAGCAGTTCGAGCGCGGCGGCAAGTTTCGGCGCCGTCACGGTGATGCCGATCCGGCTGGCATCCCATCCCGCGCCGGCGCGCAGCGTGCCGCCCAGCGCTTCGGCGGCGTCGGCCAATTGCGCGGCCGTGCGTGCGCCGCCGGGTGCGCGGCTGCCCAGGGTCAGCGCCGTGGCAGTGAAGTCCGCGAGCCCGGCCTGCCCCGGTGGATCGATTTCGCTGCCGGATGCCAGCAGCCAGTCGATCGCCACCAGCGAGCGGCCGGGGCTGGGCACCACGATCACCCGCAGGCCGTTGGCGAACGTGGTCTCGACCGGTACCGGTGGGGCCCACGCCGGAGACGCCGCGACCGGCGGCAGCGAGCCGTCATCGGCAATCGCCGCTGGCGCCTGGTGGCGCTGGCAGCCAGCGAACAGCGCCAGCGCTGCGATCAGGCCCAGCAGGGCCGGCCGGCTGTTCATCGGCGGTCCTTGCGCGGTACTTCGGACCCGGCGCGGCGGTATTCCAGCGTCGTCCGATGACCTTGCAGCAGCACCTCGCGGACCACCCGCTGCACGTCGGCGGCGGTCACTGCCAGCAGCGCCGGCAGTTCGTCGTTGGCATGGCCGGCGCGGCCGGTCAGCAGCCAGGCCTCGCCAAGCGCGGTGGCCCGGCCATCCACGGTTTCGCGCGCCTTCAGCTGCTCGGTCAGCAGCAGGGTTCTGGCCTTGTCGATCTCGGCAGCGGCGATCGGCGCATCGGCCAGCCGGCGCAGCGCGGCCAGCGCTGCGCGTTCGAGCCGGGCCAGCGAACCGCCGCCGGCCACGACGGCGACCAGTGAACACAGTCCGCCATCGGCCAGTGCGTCGTAGCGGAAGCTCACCTCCTGGGCGAGCGGCTGACGCTCGACCAGGGTCTGATGCAGCCGTGACGAGCGTCCGCCCGACAGCAGCATTTCGGCGATGCGCAGCGCGGCCGCATCCGGGCTGCCGGCCGGCGGCGCCAGCCAGGAGATCGCCAGCGCCGGCAGTGGCACCTGCGGCAGCCGTACCGTGCTCCGGCGATCCTCGGTGCGCGGCGGCTCGGTGACCGTGACCCTCGGGATCACGGTCGCGGGACGCGGAATGGCGCCGAAGTGGCGATCGACCCAGCGATCGAGCTGGGCCGGGTCGAAGTCGCCGCTGACCACCAGCGCGGCGTTGTCCGGCCGGTAATAGGTGGTGTGGAAGCTGCGCACATCGGCGAGTCCGGCGGCGTCGAGGTCTTCGATGCTGCCGATCGTCGGTCGCCGGTATGGATGCCGTTGCCAGGACAGCTGCTGCAGCAGGTGTTCAAGGCGGCCGTATGGCGGCGTCAGCACGGTCTGGCGGAATTCCTCCTGCACCACGGCGCGCTCGGACCGGAAGCTGTCGGCGTCGACCTCGAGATGCTGCAGCCGTTCGGCTTCGGCCCACAGCAGCCGTTCCAGGTGGCCGGACGGCACCGTGTCGAGGTACTGGGTGCCATCGTCGCTGGTGCCGGCGTTGTTCTCGCCGCCGACGTCTTCGGTCAGCCGGTCGAACTGTTCGGCCGCGAGGTGCCGCGTGCGTTTGAACATCAGGTGTTCGAACAGATGGGCGAAGCCGCTGCGGCCGGGCGGGTCGTCCTTGGCGCCGACGCGGTACCAGACCTGCACGGCGACGGTCGGGCTGCGGTGGTCTTCGAGGCTCAGCACGGTCAGGCCGTTGGCCAGCAGCCGCTCGCGGTAGTCGAGCGGCGTCAGCTGCAGCGGCATCTCGGCGGCGAGCGCAAGCGGCAGCACTGCCAGCAGAGCCAGCGCGATCCGGGGCAGCGGCGGCAGGGCGGGCATCGGCTCGGCGTGGATCAAGGCCATTCGCGGGTCGATGGCGGGCGGGCTCAGCCGCCGGCCAGCACCTGCTGCACGAACGGCAGGGTCGGCCGGCGCCGTGCGGCCAGCGCGGCGCGATCGATGCGCGCCAGCGCGGTCAGCAGGCTGGCGGTATCGCGCGGCAGGTGGGTCAGCATCCAGTGAACGGTTTCGAACGGCAGATCCAGACCGAGCCGCTGCGCGCGCGCCTTCAGCATCGCGGCATGGGCATCGTCGTCGAGCGCGCGCAGCGGAAAGCTGGCGGCGGCACAGAGCCGGGTCCGCAGATCTGGCAGCCGGGCGATTGCCAGCCGGTCCGGCGGCAGCGCCGCCGACAGCAGGCAGCGGCCGCCGTGGCTCTTGACGGCATCCAGCAGGCGCAGCAGCGCCTGCGCCCAGTCGCGGTCCTGCAGCGGCGCGTCGACGTCGTCGACGCAGACCAGATCCATGGTCTCGAAGCCGTGCAGCACGGCCGGGTCCTCGGCGGCGAACGAGGCCAGCGGCAGGTAGGCGGCGCGTGCGCGGCGCGCGAGCGCATCGCGCGAGGTGGCCTGCAGCAGATGGGTCTTGCCGCAGCCGCGCGGGCCATGGATCAGCGTGGTGCCGCCATCGCCTTCGCCCAGCTCGCGCAGCGCCGCCAGCGCCTGGGCGTTCGGGCCAGCGTGAAAGTTGTCGAAGCTGGCGGCGTCCGGCAGTTGCACGGACAGCGGCAGTTGCTCGCCGATCACGGAGGCGCTTCGGATTCCGGTACCGGCGTTGCGGTATCGCCGGGGTCGAGATATAGCGGGCTCCGGGCCCAGCGCTTCAGTGCGTGGCGCACCAGCACGGCCAGCACGGCGGCGACCGGCAGTGCCACCAGCACGCCGACGAAGCCGAACAGCTGACCGCCGGCCATGATCGCGAAGATCACCGCCACCGGATGCAGGCCGATCCGGTCGCCGACCAGCATCGGCGTCAGCACGCCGCCTTCCAGCATCTGGCCGACGGTGAACACCAGGGTCACCCAGGCGACGCCGGTGATCGACTGCTCCTGCACCAGCATGGCGATGCTGGCGGCCAGCAGGCCCCCGACGAAGCCCAGGTACGGTACGAAGCTGACCAGGCCGGACAGGATGCCGATCAGCAGCGCCACCTTCAGGCCGACGATCCACAGGCCGAGCGAATAGATCACCGCCAGCGCCAGCATCACCAGCAGCTGGCCCCGGATCAGTGCGCTGAGCACGTCGTTGGCTTCGCTGGCGAAGGCGATGCCCTGCGGCAGCAACCGGCGCGGAATCAGGTTGCGGACGCGCGCCACCATCAGGTCCCAGTCGCGCAGCAGGTAGAAACTGACGATCGGGATCAGGAAGAGGTTGGCGAGAAAGCCGAGCAGCGCCGGCGTCGAGCGGCCGACATAGCCGGCGATGATCGACGCGAAATCGGTTGCCCCGTCCCAGTGCGAGGCCAGGAACTTGCGCAGGCTGTCGACATCGAGCTGGTAGCCGCGCGGCATCTTCAGGCCGAGCTTCGGCATCGCCACCTGCTGCACCCATTGCGCCCAGTTGGGAATGTTGTCGATCAGCGACAGCACCTGCGTCTGCAGCAGCGGCACGATCAGCAGCAGCGCCAGCACCGTGACCAGCGTGACCAGCACGAACAGGATGCAGACGGCGACGGTGCGCGACAGTCGATGGCGTTCCATGCGATCGACGATCGGATCGCCGATATAGGCGAACACGGCACCGACCGCGAACGGCGACAGGATCGGCGCCAGCAGGTACAGCAGCGTCAGTAGCACGCCGACCAGCAGGTACCAGCCCCAGTGTTCGCGCAGCATCGACAGGGCCGTCGACTTTTCTGAAGCAGCCGCTGGAGTCATGGAACACGGGAAGGGAGCGGGAACGGCTAAAATCATACGGCCCCAAAGCCTCCAGCGCCCATGACCTCAGCCGAAAAACGCAGCAAGCCGTCGCCGAAGCCGACGAAACCCGCCGCCACCGCCAGCCGCGCTTCGAAAGCCCGGCCGAAGGCTGCGCCGGCAGCAGCGCCGGTGTCGCTGACCTATGCCGATGCCGGGGTCGATATCGACCGGGGCGATGCGCTGGTCGATGACATCAAGAAGATCGTCAAGTCCACCCACCGTCCGGAAGTGCTCGGCGGCGTCGGCGGCTTCGGCGCGCTGGTCACGCTGCCGAAGAAATACAAGCAGCCGGTGCTGGTGTCGGGCACCGATGGCGTCGGCACCAAGCTGCGGCTCGGCATCGAGTCCGGCCGGGTCGAAGGCCTGGGCCAGGACCTGGTGGCGATGTGCGTCAACGACGTGCTGGTCAACGGCGCCGAGCCGCTGTTCTTCCTCGACTACTACGCCACCGGCAAGCTCGACAACAGCGTCGCCGCGGCCGTCATCAAGGGCATCGCGCGCGGCTGCAAGCTGGCCGGCTGCGCGCTGGTCGGCGGCGAAACTGCCGAGATGCCGGGCATGTACCAGCACGGCGATTTCGATCTCGCCGGCTTCTGCGTCGCCGTGGCCGAGAAGAAGAAGCTGATCGACGGTACCAGGATCGCCAAGGGCGATGTGCTGATCGCGCTGCCGTCGTCCGGCCCGCATTCGAATGGCTATTCGCTGATCCGCAAGATCCTCGAAGTCAGCCGCGCCACGCACGGCGAGCAGCTGGCCAAGGGCACCCTGATCGAAGCGCTGATGCAGCCGACCACGATCTACGTGAAGCCGGTGCTGAAGCTGCTCGACGCCGGCATTCCGCTGCGCGGCATGGCCCACATCACCGGCGGCGGCATCACCGGCAACCTGACCCGCATGTTCCCGAAAGGCCTGACCGCCGTCGTCGACATGGCCAGCTGGAAGCGGCCGGAGGTGTTCACCTGGCTGCAGGCGCAGGGCAATGTCGAGGAAGACGAGATGCGCCGCGTGTTCAACTGCGGCGTCGGCTTCGTGCTGGTGGTGCCGCGCAAGCACGCCGATGAAACGCTGGCGCTGCTGAAGGCCGAGAAGATTCGCGGCTGGATGCTCGGCGAAGTGGTGCCGGGCGACGCGGAACACGTGCAGTACGCTTGAACGGCCAGCCGCTGGCGCGCCTCGCGGTCCTGATCTCCGGGCGCGGGCGCAACCTGCAGGCGCTGCAGGCGGCGGTGGCGGATGGCCGCATCCCCGCTGCCATCGTCGGCGTGATCAGCAATCGCGCCGATGCCGAGGGGCTGGCGTATGCACGTGATGCCGGCCTGCCATGCGTGGTGCTGCCGCACGGCGACTACCCGGACCGCGCCACCTTCGACGCCGCGCTGGCGCGCACGCTGGATGGCCTGCAGCCTGACATCGTGGCGCTGGCCGGTTTCATGCGCATCCTCACCGACGGCTTCGTGCGCGCCTTCGAGGGCCGGCTGCTGAACATCCATCCGTCGCTGCTGCCGCGTCACAAGGGCCTGCATACCCACGAGGCCGTGCTGCGTGACGGCGATGCCGAACACGGCGCGACGGTGCACTTCGTGTCCCCGCAGCTGGATGGCGGGCCGCCGGTGATTCAGGGCAAGTTCACGGTGGGCGCGCATGATGACGCCGCTCGACTTGCCGAGCGCGTGATGACCGAGGTCGAGCGGAAGATCTATCCGCAGGCCGTGGCCTGGATGGCGCGCGGCGAGTTGCGGTTCGAGCAGGGCGGCGCCGCATTCCGCGGCCGCCCGCTGCGCGAACCGCTGAGCCTGGACGATCTGGAGTCTGGATTCCGATGAAGCTGCTGCCTGCCGCGATCGCGGCCCTGATGCTGGCGACCTCCGTTCGTGCCGCCGATGCCCCGCTGCCGGATCTCGATCTGGTCTACGCCGTGCAGTACGCCGGCATCAATGCCGGCGAGGCCGACATCAGCCTGAAGCCGGACAGCCAGCCCGGCTGCTACCGCTACGACACCAACACCCGGCCGGTCGGCTTCGTGAAGGCCCTGTTCGGCGCGCCTAACCAGTACAGCCGCTTCTGCGTGAAGGACGGTGTGGTGCGCTCGCAGCGTTACGAATCGGTGCTCAAGGATGACGATGAGCAGAGCTACCGGCTCGATTTCGACTACGTGAAGCGGCAGGTCACCGACGAGAACGGCCAGGTGCGCGAGATCCCGGCCGAGGCGGTCGACAGCTTTTCGCTGCAGCAGGCGGTGCGGCTGTGGGTGGCCCAGCATGCCAACGACGCCGAGCCGCCGATCGCCCGCTTCACGATGGTCGACCGCAAGAACCTGACCTACTACCAGCTGAAGATCGTCGGCCGGGAAACGATCAAGACGCCGGCCGGCGTGTTCGAGACCATCCGGCTCGATCGCATCGACAACCCGAACAAGATCGGCCGCTACTGGCTGGCCGCCGAACGCGCCTGGATGCCGGTGAAGATCGAGACCCGCAGCGGCAAGAAGCCGAGCCTGATCATGTCCCTGAAGCGCTGATCGCCCGACGCGCCGATTTCACCGCGCTTCGACAAGCTGACGATAGGCTCCGTATATATAGCGTATGAATATCTTTACGAGATGATTTCTTAGTCAATGGCTATAGTCCCTCGCGCCACATTCATTCCAACGAGGGCTGATCCATGCTCAAGACATCACGTCATCTGGCGGCAGCATTCGCCGCCGCCGTCATTCCTTTCGCGCTGGCCGGCAGCGCCGCTGCCGACGAAGGCGCTGCCCGCAGCAGCCAGTTCTGGTGGCCAGAGCAGCTGAACCTGGCGCCGCTGCGCCAGCACGGCGTGGAGTCCGATCCGTACGGCAAGGACTTCGACTACGCCAAGGCCTTCGCCAGCATCGACCTGGCCCAGCTCAAGTCCGACATCAAGCAGGTGCTGACCACCTCGCAGCCGTGGTGGCCGGCCGACTACGGCAATTACGGCCCGTTCTTCATCCGCATGGCCTGGCATTCGGCCGGCACCTACCGGGTCGGTGACGGCCGCGGCGGCGCCGGCGGCGGCCAGCAGCGTTTCGAACCACTGAACTCCTGGCCGGACAACGCCAATCTCGACAAGGCCCGCCGCCTGCTGTGGCCGGTCAAGCAGAAGTACGGCCGCAACCTGTCCTGGGCCGATCTGATGGTGCTGACCGGCAACGTCGCGATGGAGACGATGGGCTTCAAGACCTTCGGCTACTCCGGTGGCCGCCGTGACGACTGGGAGCCGGAAGTCGTCAACTGGGGCCCGGAAAAGAAGATGCTCGACGACCAGCGCTACAGCGGCGACCGCAATCTCCGGGGTGGCCTCGCGGCCGTGCAGATGGGCCTGATCTACGTCAACCCCGAAGGCCCGAACGGCAATCCGGACCCGATGGCGGCGGCGCGCGACATCCGCGAAACCTTCGGCCGCATGGCGATGAACGACGAGGAAACCGTCGCGCTGATCGCCGGCGGCCATACCTTCGGCAAGGCGCACGGCGCCCGCAAGCCGGAAGGCTGCGTCGGCGTGGAGCCGGCGGCGGCAGGCGTCGAAGAACAGGGCCTGGGCTGGACCAACAAGTGCGGCAAGGGCAATGGCGCCGACACCATCACCAGCGGTCTCGAAGGGGCCTGGACCTCCGCGCCGGCGCGCTGGACGCACCAGTACCTGACCAACCTGTACGCCTTCGACTGGGTGCAGACCAGGAGCCCGGCCGGCGCCATCCAGTGGACGCCGAAGAATGCCGACCAGATGCAGACGGTTCCGGATGCGCATGTCGCCGGCAAGATGCATGCGCCGATCATGTTCACTACCGATCTCGCCCTGAAGACCGATCCCGCCTACAAGAAGATCACCGAGCGCTGGCTGAAGAACCCGCAGGAGTTCGAGGTCGCGTTCGCCAAGGCCTGGTTCAAGCTGACCCACCGCGACATGGGACCGCGCGCCCGCTACATCGGCGCCGAGGTGCCGAAGGAAGAACTGGTCTGGCAGGACCCGATTCCGGCCGTCGATCACCCGCTGGTCGATGCCGGCGACATCGCGGCGCTGAAGGGCAAGATCCTCGCGTCCGGCCTGAGCGTGCCGGAACTGGTGCGCGCCGCCTGGGGTTCGGCGGCGAGCTTCCGCGGTACCGACTACCGGGGCGGCGCCAACGGCGCACGCATCCGGCTGGCGCCGCAGAAGGACTGGGCTGCCAACGACCCGGCCGAGCTGAAGAAGGTGCTGGCCAAGCTCGAAGGCATCCAGAAGGACTTCAACAAGTCGGCGAAGGGCGGCAAGAAGGTGTCGCTGGCGGATCTCATCGTGCTGGGCGGCGCGGCGGCGATCGAGGAAGCCGCGAAGAAGGCCGGCCATCCGGTCGCGGTGCCGTTCACGCCGGGCCGCATGGACGCGACCCAGGACAAGACCGATGTCGTCTCGTTCGCGGCGCTGGAACCGAAGGCTGACGGCTTCCGCAACTACTACGACAAGGCGGCAGCGTTGTCGCCGGCTGAAGCCCTGGTCGACAAGGCCAGCCTGCTGACGCTGTCGGTGCCGGAAACGACCGCACTGGTCGGCGGCCTGCGGGTGCTGGATGCCAATGCCGGCGGCAGCAAGCACGGCGTGTTCACCGACAAGCCGGGCACCCTCAGCAACGACTTCTTCGTCAACCTGCTCGGCATGGACACGAAGTGGGTGAAGTCGACGAAGGCGGACGGCGTCTACGACGGCGTCGATCGGGTCAGCGGCAAGCTGAAGTGGACGGCGACGCCGGTCGATCTGGCGTTCGGTTCCAGTGCCGAGTTGCGGGCGGTCGCCGAGGTCTATGGCGCGGTCGATGGCAAGGAGCAGTTCGTCCGCGACTTCGTCGCTGCCTGGAACAAGGTGATGATGCTAGACCGCTTCGAGAAGATCTGAGCGGGTTGGGCGGGCAGGGTCCGGAGCGCCGCTCCGGGCCTCGTCACAGAGGCGGCGCGGCTACGGCAGCGCCGCCTTTTCTCGTTGCTGCCGCGCGGGCGACAGCGCGAGCTCAGGCCGGCAGCGCGCCTTCGGCCCGCAGCTTGGCCAGGTGGCTGTCGATGTTCATCCGCGCCAGCGGCAGCAGCCGGGGATCGGTGTCCGGGTACATCGTTGCCAGCATCGCGTCGACCGACTGGCCGGCTTCGGTCAGCGCCTTCACCTGCGCCTCGCGCAGCCGCCGGTGCTTGAGCGTCTGCTCCAGGTAGAAGGTGCCGCCGAGTGCCGAGCCATGCGAGGGCCAGATCACCTGCGGCTGCAGCGCGATGACCTTTTCGAGCGTCGCGAAGTACTTCGCCATGTCGCCTTCGGGCGCGGCGATCACCACGGTGCCGACGCCCTGGATCAGGTCGCCGACGATGCACCAGGCGCGGTTGTCCGGCATCAGCGCCAGCTGGCCCTCGTCGTGGCCGGGCACGGCGATCACCCGCACCGGATGACCGAGCCAGGCGGTGACGATGTCGCCATCGACACGGGTGCGGACCGTCAGGCCGTCGAGCCAGCCCGGCTGGCGCTTCAGGATCCGCATCCGGGTATCGGCGCTCATCGCGATCGGCACGCCGAGATGACGGGCCAGCGCGTTGGCGAACTGGCGGTGATCGGGATGGTGGTGAGTGATGAACACCTCGCTGATGCCGCGCCCGACCAGATGCGCGCACAGCCTGTCGAACTCCGCGCGATTGGCCGGCGACGGATCGACGATCAGCCGCGCCGCGCCGGCATCACCGATGATGAAGGCGTTGGTGCGATCGGCCGGCGGCAGCGTGTTCGACGGGATCGGCAGCTGGAAGACGCCGTGCAGCGGCTCGATTTCCGGCGTGCCTTCGAACTGGTCGTAGTCGCCCAGCTGGCTGACCCGCAGGCTGCCCGGTTGGGCGACCAACGCCGTCAGCACATCATGCGTCGGCGGCGCCAGCAGCAGCGCGCCTTGCCGGTAGCGGTGCATCCAGTCGGCGGCGCTGGCCCACTCGCCGCCGGAAAGCTCGCCTGGTTCCAGCGTGAATGCCGGCTTGCGGCGCAGGTCGATGCGGAAGAAGCGGGTGTTGAAGCGCACTGCGATGATCGGCGGCGAGATCGCCGTGCCCAGCAGGCTGACGGCGGTGATGTCGTCAGCGGCGAGGGCGGCATCGAGATCGAAGGCCAGTTCCTCGTGCAGCTCGCGGGCCAGCGCGGTGAGCAGCCGGGCATCCAGGCCGGCCAGCAGCGGATGGCCGAGCGGATGCGGGCCGTCGCTGGTGTCGACCTTGCCGCCGGGGAAGGCACTGAAGCCGGGAAATGCCGTCAGGTGCGGCTGGCGGCGAGTGAGAAAAATCTCGCCGTCGCAGACCAGCACGGCGGTGACCGCATCGAGCACACGCATCGCCGCCGAGCCTAGTTGAACGACTTCAGGGCCACCTTGTTGTTGCCGTAGGTGACGGTCAGCGTCTGGTTGCCGGCGGTCCAGGTTTCCTTGCTCAGGCTGAGTACGCCGCCGACATCGGTGGCACGGCTGTCGTCCGGCTTGCCGAGGATGGCATGCACCTCCTCGCGGCTCATGCCGGGGCTGATCTTGTCGTAGTTCTCGGTCGTGACCTTCGACGAGCAGGCCGCAAGGCCGATGACGCAGCACAGCAGCAGGCGGCGGACCATGTTCATCGATGCTCGGCGGTTGCGGGGACGATCAAGGATGCCACAGGCCTTCCGGCACCGGCGGCGGGCCTTCCGTGAACCTTAGTGGCGATGGCGGTAGCCATCGTCACGCCAGCGGCGGTCGTCATGGCGATCGTCGCGGCGGCCATCGCGGTAGCCCTGCCGGTAGCCGCGATCGTATGGACGAGCATAGGGGCGGGCGTAGTAGGCACCGGGGTAGTAGCCCGGGCCGTTGTAGTAGTACGGGCGCGGATATTCGCGATAGACCACGGCCGGGCCGCGCCAGACCGGCGCCGGCGCGTAGTAGTACGGGGCGCCGTAGAGCGGCACGCCGATCGATACGCCGACATCGACGTGGGCCTGCGAGGTGAACGGGACCAGCATCGAAGCCAGACCGAGGGTGGCGATTGCCAGCAGTTTGCGCATGGATGTCTCCGGGTTCGTACCGATGACCCGACCTTAAGGGCGGCTCACTGAATCGCCCCTGAACATCCGCTAGCGGGTGTCGGCTACTTGCCGACCATGCCCTTGAGCCCACCGCTGATCAGCAGCGCGATGTCGCTGAGCACCAGCAGCGGCGCGACGCCGCCCGGTGATGCCAGGTAACGCGGCTCCCAGACCGGATCGAACTTTTCCTTGAAGTTGCGCAGGCCCTGGAAGTTGTAGAAGTGCTCGCCGTGCGCGAACAGCAGGCCGCCGAAACGGTGCCAGTTCGAGGCCAGCGTGTGGTCGGCCATACCGGACAGCGGCGCCATGCCGAGGCTGAAGCGCTGGTAGCCCTCGGCCTGGAAATGGCTCAGCAGCTTGACGAACAGGAAGTCCATCGCGCCCTTCGGCGCATCCGGCAGGTGGCGCATCAGGTCGACGCTGGCTTCCACCTTGCGCCCGGTGGTCATCAGGCTGGCGAAGGCGACCGCACGGCCTTCCTGGCGAATGATCGCCACCGGCTGGCGGCCGAGGTAGGCGGGATCGAAGGTACCCAGCGAAAAGCCCTTCTCGGCGGTGTTGTGGGCGCCCAGCCAGGCGTTAGAGATCGCGCGCAGTTCGGGAATCCGGGCGGCCACGTCGGCGGCGGCGATCACCTCGAACTGCAGGCCCTCGCGTTCGGCGCGGTTGAAGCCGGTGCGCAGGTTGCCGCGATTGCGGCCCTTCAGCGAGAAATCCGGCAGCGGCACATAGGCTTCCTCGCCGAGCTTGAAGACGTTCAGGCCGGCGTCGAGGTAGATCGGCAGGCTCTGCGGCCGCACCTGGTAGAACGACGGCCGGCTGGCCGAGTCGCGCGCCCGTTCGATGAAGGCCCAGACCAGCTCCGGCCATTCCTCGCGCGGGCCGACCGGATCGAACAGCGCCACCCACGAGCGGTTGCGGCGGCCGAACATGATGAAGGCGCGGCCGGATTCGGAGAACAGCAGCGGCTTGTCGCCGGTCAGCGCCAGCCCGGCATCGGCGTGCTCCTGATCGGCGATCACCGTCATCGCCTGCGACAGGGCCGTGGCATCCGGCAACACCAGCGGCGGCAGCGGCGGCCGCAGCAGCTGCCGCAGCGCGAAGCCGAGCGTGATCAGCGCCATCGCCACCAGCGCCCGCAAGGCTCGCGGCGCATGCCCGTCGATTTCGAATTCCCACCACAGCTCGTGGCTGTACTCGACATCGCGATAGGCGAACAGCAGCAGCCCGGTCAGCACTGCGAGGATGCTGGCCACCGCCGCCAGCCAGCCGCCGCTGAAGCGCTGTGCGAACAGCGAGGCGCGGCGCGTGAACTGGCTGCGCGACAGCGCGAGTGCGGCCACCAGCAGGCCGATGATGGTGACTTCCTGGATGCTCAGGCCGCGCGGCAGCGCGAACACCAGGCTGGCGCCGGCCAGCCCCAGGCCGGCCCACCAGGCGGCATCGAGTCGCTGCAGCATGCCGCGGGCGACGAACAGCAGCGCCAGCCCGGCGATCGATCCCAGGAAGTGCGCCGCCTCGACCAGCGGCAGCGGCACTTCCAGTGACAGCAGGTCGGTGGCGGTGACGGTGGCCGGCGTGACGCCGGTGGCCAGCAGGAAGACGCCGACGATCAGCGTCTGCGCCGCCAGCAGCACCGGCGACAGGCTGACCACCGCGCGGGTCACCGGTGCCGCCGCGCCGCGCCGCAGCTCGGTGGCGATCAGCAGCGCCAGCGCCAGCAGCAGCGGCAGCACGTGGTAGGTGAGCCGGTACAGCAGCAGCGCGCCGGCCAGGCGGTCGGTCGGCACCGCGCCGCCGAGCGCCACCAGCATGATCGCCTCGAATACGCCGAGGCCGCCCGGCACATGGCTGATGATGCCGAGCACGGTGGCGATCGCGAAAAAGCCGACGAACGCCGGAAAGCCGATCGAGCCGCCCGGCAGCAGGCACCACAGCACGGCCGCCGAGGCGACGATGTCGACCGCCGAGACGACCAGCTGCTCCACCGCCAGCGGCCCGGACGGCAGTCGCAAGGTCAGGCCTTCGCGCCAGGTCAGCGTGCGGCCCCGGAAGCACAGCCAGATCAGCAGCGCCGTGGCCAGCACGGTGGCGGCCGCAACCGCCTGCAGCACCCCGACCGGCAGGTGGGCGATCGGCGCGACGGCGGCCGCACCCCACAGCAGCGCCACCGCGCCGACGGCGGTGATGCCGATGCCGAAGGCGGCTGCATTGAAGGCGATGGCCCGCGAGATCGTACCGGCCTCGACGCCGGCGGCGCCGTACATGCGCATGCGCACTGCGCCGCCGGTCAGCACGCCGAGGCCGACGGTATTGGCCAGCGCGTAAGCGATGAACGCGGTGCGCGCCACGATCCGGTACGGCACCACGGCACCGACGAAGCGCAGCGAGGCGTGGTCGTAGCCGGTCAGCGCCGCGTAGCTGATGGCGGTGGCGACCAGCGCCATGGCGATCGCCGAGGTCGGCGTGTCGGCGACGGCACCGACCAGTTCGGCATAGCTCAGCTCGGCCATCATGCCGTGCAGCGCTTCGTACAACAGGCTGACGACGAACAGCACGAAGCCGGTCACCAGCCACGGCTGCCAGCGGCGGAAGCCGGCCAGCAGCCAGGCCTTGCGTTCGTGGCTGATCACGATGGCGTCCTTCCGCACGTGCCGGGCCTCATCCTTGGCAACTCGCTGCCGGCGCCAGCGCCTGGCCGAGATCGGCGATCAGGTCCTCGGCATGTTCCAGGCCGACCGACACCCGCAGCAGGTTCGGCGGCGTGGTGCTGTACGGCCCTTCGACCGACGCCCGATGCTCGATCAGGCTTTCGATGCCGCCGAGGCTGGTGGCGCGCGTGAAGATCTTCACCTTGCCGACCGCTGCCAGCGCCGTCGCGCGGTCGCCGCGCACCTGGAACGACAGCATCGCGCCGAAGCCGCCGGGCATCTGCCGGCACGCCAGCGCGTGGCCGGCATGGCCCGGCAGGCCGGGGTAGTGCACGCGCTCGACGGCCGGATGGCCGGCCAGGAACTCGGCCACCGCCTGGGCGTTGGCGGTCTGCGCGCGGACCCGCAGCGGCAGGGTGGCGATCGAGCGCTGCAGCAGCCAGCAGTCGAACGGCGACGGCACCGCGCCGCCCTTGGTCTGCAGGTCGCGAATCCGTCCGAACAGCGGGTCGCTGGCGTCCCGGGCGATCAGCGCGCCGCCCAGCACGTCGCTGTGGCCGCCCAGGTACTTGGTGGTCGAATGCATCACCAGGTCGGCGCCCAGGGTCAGCGGCTGCTGGATCACCGGCGTGGCGAAGGTCGAATCGACTACCAGCGTCGCGCCGGCGGCGCGCGCCAGTTCGGCGAGGCCAGCGATGTCGCAGATCTTGAGCAGCGGATTGGACGGCGTTTCCGCCCAGATCAGCCGGGTGGCCGGCGTGATGGCGGCGCGCACGGCGTCGAGATCGGTCAGGTCGACCAGGCTGTGCGTCAGCCCCCAGCGCGCCAGCAGTTCGCGCAGCTGGGTGCGGGTGCCGTGGTAGACATCGTCCGGGGCGATCACGTGGTCGCCCGGCGACAGCGCCTGGAACACCGCCAGCGAGGCCGCCGAGCCGGATGCGAAGGCCGCCGCCGTCGCGCCGCGCTCCAGCGCCGCCAGCAGCGTTTCCAGCGCCGTGCGGCCGGGATTGCCGGATCGCGAATACAGATGGCCGTGCGGATACTCGCCATCGGCGTCGCGCGCGAAGGTCGTCGACAGGATCGGCGAGGGCGCCACTGCACCGGTCGCGGCGTCGGGGTGGCGACCAGCGTGGATGGCGAGGGTTTCGAGCTTCATCGGCACGGCAGGCGAAAATCGGGATCGGGAGCTTACAGCGTCCCGAAGGCAATTCCGGCGGCCAGGAGTGCGCCGCGTTCGCGGGCAGCGGCCTGGGCGGCCGGGTCCGGCTCGCCGCGCACGATCAGCGGCTCGGCGACCCGCTTCCAGCGGAAGCCGGTGGCGATCCGCTCCAGCGCCCGCACCGCGCCGCTGCCGTCGTTGCCGGCGCTGACCAGCACGAGGTACGGCAGGCCGTCGACCTGGCCCTCGGCGGGGTAGTAGGTGCGGTCGAGAAAGTCCTTCACCGCGCCGGACAGATAGCCGAAGTTCTCCGGCGTGGCGACGATCAGGCCATCGGCGGCCAGCAGCGCCTCCAGCCCGGCATCGAGCGCGCGCATCGTGACGGTATCGACCTCGTCGGCGAACTCGGCAGCGCCGGCGCAGGCCGCTTCGACCAGCTGTCGGGTGCGGCCGGTCTGGCTGCTCCAGACGATCAGCAGCCGCTTCTTCGCCGCCGCCATCAGCGCAGGCTGCGTTTGAAGCGGTGGATCAGCCGCCGCTGCAGCTTCGACGGCCGATCGCTGCCGATCTCGTCGGCAGCGACGCGCGCCTCGGCCTCGCGGGCGCGGCGCGCCTGGCTGGCGTCGGTTTCGGCGTACAGCAGCCGCGCGAATGGCGCACCGAGGCGCTGGTCGCTCAAGTCCAGCACCGTTACCTGCATCTCGTCGAAGCCGCGCTTGATGCTGATCTCGGCGTCGATCGCGACTTCCTTGGCGACCTTGGTGCGCTGCCCGGCATAGCGGACATGGCCGGCCTCGATCGCGTCCTTGGCCACACTCCGGGTCTTGTAGAAGCGTGCCGCCCACAGCCACTTGTCGAGCCGCACCGCGTCGACCGGCTTCGGATGGCGGGCGGGCGGATCGCCGCCGTCGTCGGCGTCCAGATCGGCGTCGTCATCGTCGTCGTCGATCACGCTCAGTCTCCGGTCGGGCGGCGGCAGACCGGGCCGGCGATCACCGGCAGGCCGATCGCGAAGCGCAGCCGGCGCAGTGCCAGCTGGGTGGTCTCGCGCGGCGCGCCGTAGTCGGCCACGAAGCGCAACAGCGCGTCGACCTCGATCGGCTCGGCGCGGGCGATCGCGCAGGCGCGGTCGAGCGCGGCGGCGTCACCGTCGTCCAGCCAGGCGGCGAGCTGGTCGTGCAGCGCGGCCGGATCGGCGGCCATCACGGCACCGCCGGCTGCGGCACGGGATCGCGGGTCTGCCGCCAGACCACGATGAGTGCTGCGAAAGTCAGGCTGGCGGCCAGCAGGAACGGCGCGCCGGGCAGGTGCAGCGCGCTGCCACGGCCGATGAAGAACGCGAAGCTGCCGGTGAACAGCGCCGGCGCGACCATGCCGGCGATGCCGACGATGCTGGTGTTGGCACCCTGCAGCCGGCCCTGTTCGGTCGGCGCCACCCGCTGGGTCATCAGGCTTTGCAGGCCCGGATTGAACAGGCCCATCAGCGCGAAGATCGGCATGCCGGCCCAGAACCACGGCGCAGTCGGCGCCAGCGCCATCCACAGGAAGCCGACCGTGCCGCAGGACAGGCCGCTGTACATCGAGATCCGTTCGCCGAAGCGTTTGACGTAGCGGCGCACCAGCCCGCCTTCGACGGCGATGTTCAGCACCCCGGTGAAGGTCAGGGTCAGGCCGGTGGTTTCGGCGTTCCAGCCGTAGCGGTAGCCGGTGTACAGCACGAACACGCTGGGCAGCACGTAGCGGGCGAGCTGGAACAGCAGGTTGACGAAGGCGAGCCCGGCCAGTCCCGGATAGGCGCGCAGCAGCGTCAGCGCACCGACCGGGTTGGCGCGCTTCCACGAAAACGCGCTGCGCCGCTCCGGCGGCAGCGATTCCGGCAGCACCAGCAGGCCGTACAGCGCGCTGACCAGCGCCAGCCCGGCCGCCGCCCAGAACGGCAGGCGCGGGTCGATGCCGCCGAGCAGCCCGCCGAGCGCCGGGCCGACCACGAAGCCCAGGCCGAACGCCGCACCCAGCATGCCGAAGCCGGCGGCGCGCCTGTCCGGCGGCGTGATGTCGGCGACATAGGCAGCCGAAACCGAGAAGCTCGATGCGGTGATGCCGGACAGGATGCGGCCGACCAGCAGCCAGCCGACCGTCGGCGCCAGCGCCATCACGATGTAGTCGAGGCCAAGGCCGAAGCAGGAGATCAGGATCACCGGCCGGCGACCCCAGCGATCGGACAGCGCGCCGAGCAGCGGCGAGAACAGGAACTGCATCAGCGCCCAGGCGGTCGCGAACAGGCCGTAGGTTTCGGCGGCGTAGGCGGTATCGCCGCCTCGGAACTGCTCGATCAGCTTGGGCAGCACCGGGATGATCAGGCCGAAGGCCAGCACGTCGATCACCACGGTGATGAAGATGAAGATCAGCGCCGCGCGCCGGGGCGCATCAGTCATCGGCCCTCCCGGGCAGGTGGTTCGGCACGGCTTCAGGCCACCGAATAGATCTGGTGGCTGTGGTGCGACTTCGGTTCCCAGAGCTGGATGCCGGCCTCGATCTCGGTGGCGCGGATCAGGTTGTCGCCGCCCTTGAGGGTGGCGGTGTCGACGAAGGCCGATTCCAGCACCCGGACCAGGCCCCGGATGTTGCCGTGCCAGCGGCAGTCGCGGATCACGCCCCAGGCTTCGCTGGACAGGCCGGTCGGCGCCACCCAGTTGGTGCAGCGGCCGACCATCTTGGCCAGGGCCGTCGCGACCACGGCGATCATGTCTTCCTCGCGCTTCGACAGCTCCGGCACCTGCAGGGTCGAGGCGCCGAGGCGGGTGAACTGGTCGAGGTTCACCGAGTTCATCAGGTGGGTCCACGAACGGTTGGTGGCGTACAGCACCGCGCACTCCAGCGGCTGCTTGGCTGATGCGCCGTAGGGCAGGTACTGGCCGTTGTCGAGCGCTTCCATCAGCACTTCCATCACCGCGCCGTTGATCTCGTGGCTTTCATCGAGGAAGCAGACGCCATCGCGGGCATGCTGGAACGCCCCGGTACGGGCGCCGGCGCCGGGAAACGCGCCAGACACGTGGCCGCACAGCAGCGACTTGATCGCCGCCTTGTCGCCGACGCTCTCGGCGGCCAGGTTCACCGACACGAACTTTCCCTTGGCGCGCTGCAGGTAGTAGTAGTACGCGAGCGTGGTCTTGCCGGAGCCGGGGCCGCCAAGCAGGCAGGCGCGCGAGATGCCGTTGGCGGCGAAGCCGCGGATGCGCGCCACCAGCGCATGCAGTTCCGGGCTGAACACGAAGAAGTTCTTGAACGTGGGGTTGTCGACCTCGGTGGTCGCCGGCATGCGGATCACGTTGTCTTCGGTCACCGGCTTCAGGCGGCCGGGCAGCTGCCGGGAGACGCCGTCGAGGTCCGAAGCGATCATCAGCCGCATGCCCTGCAGCCGGCCGGCGGCGGCGCGCTTGTCGAGCCACTGGCCGAGCGCGACCAGCTGGGTCGGATTGATCGCCACCACCAGCACCGTCTCGAAACCGGCGGCGCGGGCGGCGATCACCTTGTCGGCCAGCGGATCGAGATCGAGCGGATGGTTGAACAGGCTCAGCACGTAAGGGCTTGCAACGCCGGCGGCGATGCCGGGATCGAGCAGCGACACCACCGCGCTGCGCTGGCCGACCGGCAGCTGCAGGGCATCGCCGGTCAGCAGCTCGCGGTCGCGGAGCATCGCCTCCGGCGCCACCACCAGCAGTTCCGGTGCCTGGTCGCGAGGCGTGATGCTGAATTCAGCGGACTTCTTGTCTGCCTTCTTGCCGGTGCCAAACATTCTGTGGGACTCCCTTGGATGCTGTTCTGTGCAGCCGGACGGTAGCGATCTGCAGCGTCTCCACCCCGCGCCATCCGATGGAACACCGGTGCCTGCTGACCAGCGGCAAGCGCGGTGCGCCTGCCGCACCGGTCGTATGATTGCAGCCCCGCATGGCTGCCGACAAACCGATGACCGAGACGCCGACCCCAAGCCTGTTCGAGACCCTGGGCGGCGAGCCGGGCATCCGCAAGCTGGTGGATGATTTCTACGCGCTGATGGACGCCGAACCGTTCGCCGCCGGCATTCGGGCGCTGCACCCGGCGGCGCTGGAAGGCTCGCGCGACAAGTTCTTCTGGTTCCTGTGCGGCTGGAGCGGCGGGCCGGACCACTACATCGAGCGTTTCGGCCATCCCAGGCTGCGGGCCCGGCATCTGCCGTATCCGATCGCCACCTCGGAGCGCGACCAGTGGCTGGCCTGCATGCAGCAGGCGCTGAGCCGTCAGCCGTGGCCGGACGCGGTCAAGAACCAGCTGCTGCGCTCGTTCTTCGACACCGCCGACTGGATGCGCAACCGGCCGGACTGAGCCGCCCGGCCGCCCGGCGCGAGTGGTTCAGGCGTCCGCCCGCCGCGTTGGCTTCAGCAGCCAGACCAGCAGCGCCAGCACCAGCACGGCTGGCAGTGCCGCCGGCAGCAGCACCAGGCCGAACACCGGCAGCAGGATCAGCCCGACGACCAGGCCGATCGGCACCAGCAGCACCAGCAACAGCAGGCCGCCTGCCAGGCTCAGCAGCGCGCACAGCAGCCAGCCGATCAGGCTGAACACGGCGCCGATCACGGCGACCAGCAGCCAGCCGAACAGCAACAGCAGCAGGATCACCAGCAGCGCTTCGATCATCGGTGCCACTCCCGGGGGCGTGCCGCTTGGATGCTGCGACCCCGGCGCGCGGATGCAGCCGGCTGTCCGGACCGGCGGCGCGACTCAGGGCCGTGCCTTGAACTCGACGGCCACGACCTGCGAATCCGCCGGCAGCGGATCGCGGGAGGTGAGCAGCCGCAGGCCACCCTCGGCGAGCAGGCCGCCGCGATCGCGCTTGAAACGCTGGATCAGCGACGGGAACGGCGTGGTCGGCGTGAACAGGAACGCGGCCCAGCCGTCGCGGCCGGTTTCCTTGACGTGGTACAGCGCCCGATCGGCGATCTCGACCAGGTCCTGCCAGTCCAGCGACTGCGGCGTGGCGTGCAGCGGATACTCGGAAAAGCCGACCGAGCAGCTCAGCTGCAGCGGTTCCGGGCCGCCGGCATCGAAGGGATGAGCCGACACCACCGTGCAGATCCGCGAGGCATAGCTGACCGCGTGCTCGCGCGACAACGGCCGCGACACGATCAGGAATTCCTCGCCGCCCCAGCGGGTCACGTAGTCGCCGGTGCGCACCAGCTCGCCGAGCAGCGCGCTGAACTGCTGCAGCACCCGGTCGCCGCCGCCGTGGCCGTGGCTGTCGTTGATGCGCTTGAAGTGATCGATGTCGACCAGCAGGAACAGCAGGATGTGGTCGGCCTGGTAGTTGCCCTTCGCATTGCGGCGATAGAAGGCGAGATCCTGCGGCAGCTGGTTCAGCAGGTAGCGGCGGTTGCGCAGGCCGGTCAGCGGATCGGTGTAGCTCGCGGTTTCCAGCTGCTGGTTGGCCAGCGCCAGCGCATCGGTGCGCTGGGCGACGATGCGCTCCAGCGCCGCCCGGCGGTGTTCCAGCGCCCGCAGCTGCCAGCGATGGGCCGCGAAGCCGGCCAGCAGCAAAGCTAGCCCGGCGAGGCCGTAGAACCAGCTGGTCTCGTGCAGCCGGGGCTTGATCCGGAACGGCACGCTGGCCGGTGCCTGG
Organism: Gammaproteobacteria bacterium; assembly: GCA_026398815.1. Lineage (GTDB taxonomy): Bacteria > Pseudomonadota > Gammaproteobacteria > Nevskiales > Nevskiaceae > Nevskia. The sequence continues at coordinate 407,724 of JAPLSA010000017.1, read as the reverse complement.
CTCCAGATGCCGGCGTTGTTGGCGCCGCGAACCTCGAACACGTACTCGCCCGGCGGCAGGTTGGTGTAGTCGGCATGGCGGCTGTGCTGGTCGCGGACCGGCCGCCAGTCGGTGTCGTAGCCGCGCAGCCGGTACTGCAATTGCACGGCGTTCGGGTCCTGAAAGCTCAGCGCCGAGAACTTGAAACTCAGGTCTCGCACCCGGGCCGGCAGCCGCATGGCAAGGAACGGCTCGATGCCGATCCAGGCGTCGCCGACCTGCACCGATTCGATCCGCACCGTCGGCGGCACCTGGTTGCTGGCCAGCGTCTCGGTCGGCACCACCAGCACGCCGTCGCGGGTCGGCAGCCACAGCGCGCCGCGATCCATGAAGCCCTTGCTGTTGCCGGTGCCATTGCAGCACTCGGCACGCGGCCCGGTGCTGCGGACTGCGAACTCGTTGCCGTAGATCTCCGCGCGCACCCGCTGCGGCTGGCCGCTGCCGGTGCGCCGCAGGTCATCGAGCGGCGCGCGATAGAGGCCGCGCAGGCCGGCCACCCAGAGGTAGCCGCGAGCGTCGTCGAACAGCCGGAACGGCGTGTTGGTCGGCAATCCCTGGGCGTGGCCGAAGCCGGTCCAGCGGCCGCCTTCGAACACGTACAGCTGCTCGGTGGCGGTGCCGACCACCAGCCGCCGGTCCGGCAGTTCGTGGATCGCGGTGATGTCCAGATCGCCCGGCAGGCCATTGTTGCCGCCGAGCATCGTCACCGCGTCGCGCGTCCATTCGCCAAGCCCGAACTGGGTGCCGAGCAGCAGGCGGCCGTCGCGCGTCTGATACAGCACGCGGACGCTGGGATCGGCGAGCCCCTCGGCCTTGCCGAAGCGCGTCAGCGCACCGCCGGCGTAGCGGAACAGGCCGTCGGAGGTGGCGAACCACAGTCGCCGGGCGCGGTCGCGCAGGATGCCGTTGATGCGCAGGCCCTCCAGCGCCGCCAGCGCCGGCAACGGCTCCGACTGGTTCCGGCGCAGCAGCACCGCGCCCTTCAGCGTGCCGACCCAGAGATCGTCGCCTTCCACCAGCAGGCTGAGCACGGCCGGGTCGGGCAGTGCCCGCGCCGACACCGGCTGCGTGAAGTGACCGTCGACCAGCAGGCTCAGGCCGGCATCGGTGCCGACCCAGACGCGCCCGCCGGCATCGCGTTCCAGCGCCCAGACCTGCGACGAGCGCAGCCCTTCCTGAGTCGAATAGCGGGTGGTCAGGCCGCTCCACAGCCGAGTCAGGCCGCGCGTGCGGCTGCCGAGCCAGAGGTTGTTCTCGCGATCCTCGAAGGCGGTGAGGAAGTCCCAGCGGGTGCCCATGCGGTCGTTGTCGATCTGCTCGACCAGCCGCCCTTCGCGCAGCCGCGACAGCCCGCCATGGGTGCCGACCCACAGGTCGCCGTCCTTGTCCGCGTACATGAGGCCGATTGCCGCGCGGCCCAGCGCGGCAGTATCGGCGAAGCGCTGCCAGCGGCCGCCGCTGCGCCGGAACAGGCCGCTGCCGGTGCCGGCCCACAGCTCGCCGCTGCACAGCGCCAGATGCAGCACCGGATCGCCGGCCGGCAGGCCGGGCAGCGGTTCGAAGCGGGCGCTGCCGTCGCGCAACTCGATGATGCCGCCGTTGCTGCCCAGCCACTGCGCCCCGTCGGCCTCGATGGCCGCGTGCAGCGGGCTGACCACGCGCGGATCGCGGCGCAGCTGGCCATCGACGACCCGCGACAGCCCGCCCTGGGTCGCCAGCAGCAGCGCGCCATCGGCGCCGGTCAGGATTGCGGTGATTTCGGTGTTGGCGGTCGGCGTCAGCGGTGCAGCCGGCACGGCGGTGAACACGCCATCGCGATACCAGGCGACGCCGGCGGTGGTGCCGACCCAGAGCCGGCCCTGGTCGTCGAGCTGCAGTGCTTCGATGACATCGCCCGGCAGGCCCGGCGTGCTTGCCGCCAGGTGGTGGGTGAAGCGCACGCCATCGAAGCGGGCAAGGCCGGTCGGCGTGCCGATCCAGATGTAGCCTTCGGCGTCCTGGGCGATGGCCACGGCGGCGATATGCGGCAGCCCCTGTTCGACCGACCAGCTGTCGCGGATGAAATTGTGGAACGCCTTGCCGGGAGTCAGCGCCAGCACCGGACCGCACAGCACCAGCAGGCAGACAAGCGCCGCCCGCAGGCACTGCCGCAGGCCGCGCGGGGCGTCAGCGTGGGTGATCGGGCGGGACCGCGTTGGCTTCAAGACATCACTCCGCGCAGGCTGCGGGCGCTGGGGACAGGGGGCGGCGTGGGCCTTCCGGGCCGGCTCGGCCGATCGCGCAAGCCGGCGTGACCGGTGGGTGCGCTGCAACAATTGTACACCGCCGTCAAGTCGGTGAAGTCGATGATCGAATCGTCAGCTGGCACGGCCTGGTGGCGGCTGCCCGGCGCCTACGGCGGCGGATCATGCGCGACGTTCGAGAAAGATTCTGTCAGCACCGCACCGCTGCCGGGCCTTCGCCGCCGCCGCTTTGCAGGGCCGGCTGTCGCGGTGCAACATGCGTGCCGTCCGCTGCTGGCGCCGCCTGAAATTCCTTTCCGATCCATGACCTGCCTGACGCCCCTGGCGTTTCCCGCCGTTGTCGAAGATGCCAGCGGCATTGCCCGCATCGGCGATGCCTGGTTGCAGGGTCGCAGCGTGTTCGGCGGGCTGCAGGCGGTGCTCGGCGTGCGGGCGATGCGTGCCCGGCTGACCGAGCCGCTGCCGCTGCGGACCCTGCAGACCACGTTCATCGCCCCGCTGCCGGCCGGCGAGATCCGCGTTGAAGCCCAGCTGCTGCGGGCCGGCAAGAGCACCGTGCACGCCGAGGCGCGGCTCTACGACGGCAGCCAGCTCGCCTGCCTAATGGTGGCGGTGTTCGGATCGGCGCGGCCGTCGACGATCGCCATCGACACGCCGCCGGTCGCCGCTGCCCGGCCCGCGGCGCAATCGGCCGAGCTGCCGTTCGTGGCCGGCATCACGCCGCCGTTCCTGAAGATGTTCCGGATGCGCTGGGCCGACGGCGCGTTCCCGTATTGCGGCGGCGCCCGGCCGAGCTTTCAGGTGTGGGCCGAGCTGCGCGAGGCTGCCGTGGTCGATGAAGCGACCGTGATCGCGCTGGCCGATTCGATTCCGTCGCCGGCGCTGTCGCTGCTGCGTCGGCCGAGCCCGGCCAGTTCGCTGACCTGGACGCTGGAATTCCTGCGTGCCCATGTCGATGCGCCGGCCGCGCCGTGGCTGATCGACGCCGCCGTGACCTCGGCGGCCGATGGCTACGGCGCCCAGACCGCCACCCTGTTCGATGGCGATGGCCGGGCGGCCGTGCTGAGCCGGCAGAGCGTGGTGATCTTCGGCTGAACCGGCGCGTTCATGCGGCTGCCGGCGATCGGCGGCTGACCCCCGGCCCCCGGTGCTGGCAGAATTGCGCGCCGCACAACCGCGGTCGATGCCGGACATCATGAAAAAGACCTCATTCCCCAAGCAGGACATCAAGATCCTGCTGCTCGAAGGCGTGTCCCAGACCGCCGTCGAAACCTTCCGCGCTGCTGGTTACACGAACATCGAGTTCCACGAGAAGTCGCTGTCGGAAGCCGCGCTGATCAAGGCGATCTCCGATGCCCGCATGGTCGGCATCCGCTCGCGTACCCAGCTGACCGCCGCCGTGCTCGCCGAAGGCAAGCGCCTCGGCGCGATCGGCTGCTTCTGCATCGGCACCAACCAGGTCGATCTCGACGCGGCCCAGGCGCGCGGCATTCCGGTGTTCAACGCGCCGTACTCCAACACCCGCTCGGTGGCCGAACTGGTGATCGCCGAGGCGATCATGATGATGCGGCGCATCCCCGAGAAGAACGCCGAATGCCATCGCGGCGGCTGGTCGAAGAGCGCTGCCGGCAGCTTCGAGGTGCGCGGCAAGACGCTCGGCCTGATCGGCTACGGCCACATCGGCACCCAGGTCGGCGTGCTCGCTGAAAGCTTGGGCCTGCGAGTGATCTTCCACGACATCGAGACCAAGCTGGCGCTCGGCAATGCCGCGCCGGCGGCCAGCCTCAACGACCTGCTGCACCGCTCGGACATCGTCTCGCTGCACGTGCCGGAAACGCCGGCCACCAAACTGATGTTCGGCAAGCCGGAGCTGAGCGCGATGAAGCGCGGCGCGCTGCTGATCAACGCCTCGCGCGGCACCGTGGTCGACATCGACGCACTGGCCGAGGCGCTGAAGAGCGGCCAGGTCGGTGGTGCGGCGGTCGACGTGTTTCCGGTCGAGCCGAAGGGCAATGACGACAAGTTCGTGTCGCCGCTGATCGGCATGGACAACGTGATCCTGACCCCGCACATCGGCGGTTCGACCTTGGAAGCGCAGGAAAACATCGGCATCGAAGTGGCCGCCAAGCTGGTGCGCTACAGCGACAACGGCTCGACCCTGTCAGCGGTCAACTTCCCGGAAGTGTCGCTGCCGGAGCATCCGAACAGCCACCGCCTGCTGCACATCCACGAGAACCGTCCGGGCATGCTGAGCCGGATCAACGAGCTGTTCTCGGCCGGCGACGTCAACATCGAAGGCCAGTACCTGCAGACCAGCGGCAACATCGGCTATGTCGTCATCGACATCGCCGCCGCCGATCAGCAGGCGGAAAAGCTGAAAGATCAGCTGGCTGCGATCTCCGGCACGCTGCGGACCCGCCTGCTGTACTGACGGCCGTGAACCGGGAGGCGGTGGCATGCGCGTCGGAACCTTCCTGCGGCGGCTGCCGCTTCCGCTGCTGGCGCTGTTCGCAATGAGCAGCGCCAACGCAGCAACTACGGTTGCCCCGTACGGCAGCTGGGTGTCGCCGATCACCTCGGACGCGATCGTCGCCGACAGCCTCAAGCTCGGCCAGGTCGCGATCGACGGTCCGGCGATCTACTGGGTCGAGGGCCGGCCGGCCGAAGGCGGCCGCAACGTGCTGATGCGCCGCCGGGCCGATGGCGCGCTGGATGAGATGACGCCGGCCGGCTTCAACGTTCGCACCGGTGTCCATGAATACGGCGGCGGCAGCGTGGCGGTGGCTGGCGACATCGCCTATTTCGTCAATTTCAAGGACCAGACGCTGTACCTGCAGCCGCCGGATGGCCCGCCGCAGACCTTCGTCGGCGAGCCCGGCGCCCGCTTCGCCGATGCCGTCGTCGATGCACCGCGTGCCCGACTGATCGCGGTACGCGAAGCTCATCCGGCCGATGGCAGCGAGGCCGTCAACACGCTGGTGGCGATCGGTCTGGAAGGCGAGCACACCATCCGTACCCTGGCCTCGGGTGCCGATTTCTATTCGTCGCCGAAGCTCAGCCCCGACGGCCGGCAGCTCGCCTGGCTGTCGTGGCGGCATCCGAACATGCCCTGGGATGGCACGACCTTGTCGGTCGGCCGCTTCGATGACGACGGCTTCCTCACCGGCGTGGTCACGGTGGCCGGCGGGGCCGACGAATCGGTGTTCCAGCCGGCCTGGTCGCCGGATGGCGAGCTGGTGTTCGCCTCCGATCGCAGCGGCTGGTGGAACCTTTACGGCTGGCGCGCCGGCAAGACCCGGCTGATCCTGAAAGCGGAGGCCGAATTCGGCGAGCCGCAGTGGGAATTCGGCATGCGCCGCTACGGCTTCACGGCGGATGGTTTGATCATCGCCGCGCCGATCCGCAATGGCGTTGCCAGCCTGGTCGCGATCGATCCGAAGACCGGCCATCAGCGCGAGATCGCCACGCCGTTCCGCGAGATCAAGGAGCTGCAGGTCGGCGATGGCTTCATCGCTTTTCTCGGCGGCTCGCCGGCCGAGGCGCGCTCGCTGGTGCGGCTGGAACTGAAGACCGGCCAGTTCGAGATCCTGCGTCGCGGTAGCAGCCTCAAGGTCGATCCGGGCGATCTGTCGAGCGCCCAGCCGATTGTCTTTCCGACCACCGACGGCCTGAGCGCCCATGCCTTCTTCTACCCGGCGACCAACCGCGCGTTTGCCGGGCCGAAAGGCGAAAAGCCGCCGCTGATCGTGCTCAGCCACGGCGGCCCGACCAGCCAGGCGACACCCACGTTCAACCCGACGATCCAGTTCTGGACCTCGCGCGGCTTCGCCGTGGTCGACGTCAACTACGGCGGCTCGTCGGGCTACGGCCGCGATTACCGGCGCCGGCTCAATGGCCGCTGGGGCGTGGTCGACATCGATGACTGCGTCAACGCCGCGCAGTACCTGGTCGCGCAGGGGCTGGTCGACGGCGCCCGGCTGGCGATCCGTGGCGGCAGCGCCGGCGGCTACACCACGCTCGGCGCGCTGGCCTTCCGGCCCGGAGTGTTCAAGGCCGGCGCCAGCTATTACGGCGTCGGCGATCTGGAAGTGCTGGCCCGCGACACCCACAAGTTCGAGTCGCGCTATCTCGACAGCCTGATCGGCCCGTATCCGGAGGCGAAGGCGCTGTACCAGGCGCGCTCGCCGGTGCATGCAGTGGCGCAGATCGACAGCGCCGTGATCCTGTTCCAGGGGCTGGACGACAAGGTGGTGCCGCCGAACCAGTCGCAGCTGATGTTCGACGCCGTGAAGCAGCGCGGCCGGCCAGTGGCCTATGTGCCGTTCGAAGGCGAAGGCCACGGCTTTCGCGCCGCCGCGGCGATCAAGCGCAGCCTGGAAGCCGAGCTGTATTTCTACGGCCGGGTGTTCGGCTTCCGGCCGGCAGACCGGCTCGAACCGGTCGCGATCGAGAACCTGGCGGCCGACTGAACGGCCCATGACGCAGCCGCAGACGTGTCGGCGTTTTCAATTCATCGCGCCGCGATATTTGTTGGAAAGAAGAACAAAAACAATCACGAATAGACGATAAATCTATTCATTATCTATTCAATCTTCTATGCTGACGGCATGGAAGACCGTCTGTTCCCGTTCCTGATGGCCGGCCCGCGCAGCGCTGCGGAGATCGCCGAGCGTCTTGCCGTCAGCCAGCCGACCGTTTCCCGTCTGCTGGCGCGTCACACGCCGCCGGTGATCGCGCTGGGGCGGGGACGGGCGGCGCGCTACGGCCTGCGCCGGGCAATCCGGGCGCTCGAAGGCGATCTGCCGGTCTACCGGATCGATATCGACGGGCGCGCCAGCGAGATCGGCCTGCTGGCGGTGTTGCATGGCGGCGTCTGGTACCAGCCGCTCGATGGCGGCACCTCGGCGGTCTACGACGATCTGCCCTGGTTCCTCGACGACATGCGCCCGCAGGGCTTCATCGGCCGGGCGCTGGCGACCGGCGCTGAAGACCTGGGCCTGCCGGCGCGGCTGTCGGACTGGTCGACCGACCAGTCGCTGTACTGGATGGCCCAGCGGGGCGAGGACGCGGTCGGCAATCTGATCGTCGGCGCCGAATCCTTGCGGCGCTTCCTGGCCCGGCCTTCGCCGCAGACCGTCCGCCGCACCGATTACCCGGCACTGGCGGCGGCGGCACTGGCCGGCGAGGTCGGCGGTTCGTCGCCGGGTGGCGAGCAGCCGAAGTTCACGGCGTGGACAGCGGATGCCGATGGCGATCCACGACCGGTGCTGGTCAAGTTCTCCGAGCCGCTGGACACGCCGTCCGGCCGCCGCTGGGGCGACCTGCTGATCGCCGAAAGCCTGGCGGCCGACTGCATCAGCGCCGCCGGCATCGCAGCGGCGTGCAGTCAGGCCTTCGAAGCCGGCGGACGGATATTTCTCGAAGTCGAGCGCTTCGATCGCATCGGGCTTCATGGCCGTCAGGGGCTGATTTCGCTGGCGGCGGTCGATGACCAGTTCGTCGGCGGCCGGGCCGGCTGGCATCCGTCGGCGCTGGCGCTGGTCGGCCAGCGCCTGCTGTCGGCCGAGGACGCTGACCGGATCGCCTGGCTTTCCGCGTTCGGAGCGCTGATCGCCAACACCGACATGCACTTCGGCAACTTGAGCCTGCTTTTCGATGGCCGCTGGCCGCTGCGGCTGGCGCCGAGCTACGACATGCTGCCGATGCTGTACGCCCCGCTGCGCGGCGAGGTGCGCGATCCGCTGTTCCAGCCGCGCCTGCCGCTCAGCCGCGCGCTGGCCCAGGGGCGTGCCGCGCAGATCGTCGCGGTGCAGTTCTGGCAGCGCGTCGCCGAGGACGCCCGCGTTTCGCCGGGCTTCCGGGCGCTGGCGGCAGCCAACGCCGGGCAGGTCGAAGCATTGCGGCTGTGAGGCCCGATTAGACTCCGCGCCATGTCGACCCCGGTGACCCTGCTGCGCCAGCGCCTGACCGCCCCGCTCGAAAAGCGCCTGCGCGACTGGGTGGTCGGCGTCTTTCCGCGCGACGAAAAGCTCGCCATCGAATACGACCAGCCGCTCGGTGATCCCGGGCTGTTCGGCCCGGACTCGGTCACCTGGCGCGTGCATGGCGATTTCCCCGGAATGATGGCCGGCGGCATTGCGGCGCTGATGCTGCAGACCCTGCATCCGGCGGCGCTGGCCGGGGTCTGGGATCACTCGAACTTCCGCGCCGATCTGGTCGGCCGGCTGCGCCGCACCACCGCCTTCGTCGCCGGAACCAGCTATGCGCCGGTGTCGGAGGCCGAGCGCCTGATCGCCCGCGTGCGCGGCATTCACGACCGGGTCCGTGGTGTCACCGAGGACGGCCGGCCTTACCACGCCAACGATCCGGCGCTGCTGACCTGGGTGCACGTCACCGAGGTGTCGAGCTTCCTGCGCGGCTATCTGCGGTATGCCAATCCGGCGCTGCCCCGGCCTTTGCAGGATCGCTACTACGCCGAGAACGCCCGGGTTGCCGAGGCGCTCGGGGCGACCGGCGTGCCGGTGTCGGTCGCCGGGGTCGAGCGCTATTTCGCGGACCTGCAGGGCGAGCTGCGCTTCAGCGCCCGTTCCCGCGAAGTGCTGCGGGTGCTGGACGGCATCCGGCTGCCGATCCCGGTATCGGGGGTGTCGAAGCATCTGTTCCTCGGCGCCGGAGCGGCCCTGCTGCCGGACTGGGCGGCCGTCCGCATCGAGCGCGGGCCGGCGCTGCGGCTGCGCGATGCCGCAGCGGCGCGCAGCCTGAACGCGCTGGGGCCGCTGTTCCGGGCGGCGCTGACCGATGGCCTGGCGGCGCGGGCCTGCCGGCGGGTCGGGCGCGATCCGGCGGCACTGCGGCGGTCGCTGCGGCGGTCGCTGCCGGCGTGACCGGAGCGGCCGTCCGCAAGATCGTCCATGTCGACATGGACGCCTTCTATGCCTCGGTCGAGCAGCGCGACGACCCGAGCCTGCGCGGCCGGCCGGTGGTGGTGGCCTGGAAGGGCCAGCGCTCGGTGGTCTGCGCGGCGTCCTACGAGGCGCGCCAGTTCGGCGTGCGCTCGGCGATGCCGGCGCTGCGCGCCGAGCGGCTGTGCCCGGACGCGGTGTTCGTGCCGCCGGATTTCACCCGCTACCGGGCGGTATCGCGGGCCACGCGCGAGATCTTCGCGCGGCACACGGCGCTGATCGAGCCGCTGTCGCTCGACGAGGCCTATCTCGATGTCACCGCCAACCATTCCGGCCTGCCCAGCGCCACCGCCGTGGCCACCGCGATCCGCGCGGCGATCCGCGACGAACTGCAACTGACGGCGTCGGCCGGCATCGCGCCGAACAAGTTCATCGCCAAGATCGCGTCCGACTGGCGCTAGCCGGATGGCCAGTTCGTGGTTCGCCCGCACGAGGTCGACGCCTTCCTGGCGCCGCTGCCGGTGGCCAAGATTCCCGGCGTCGGCAAGGTCATGAACGGCAAGCTGGCGGCACTCGGCGTGGTCACCGTCGGCGACCTGCGGGCGCTCGCCCAGCCGACGCTGGAAGCGCGTTTTGGCCGCTACGGCCGCCGGCTGTACGCGCTGGCGCGCGGCATCGACGATCACCCGGTGGTGCCGGACCGGCCGGTGATGTCGGTGTCGGCCGAGGACACCTTCCGCGACGACCTGCCGCTGGCCGATACCACGCCGGCGATCCGCAGCCTGGCCGAGAAGGCCTGGGCAGCCTCGCGCAAGACGCCGCGCGTGCCGCGCACCGTGGTGCTGAAACTGAAGACCGCCGATTTCCGGATCCTGACCCGCAGCCACACGCCGGCCCATCCGCCGGCCAGCTGTGCGGAACTGACCGACATCGCGCTGGCGCTGCGCGACAAGCTGCCGGCCGACGACACGACGCGCTACCGGCTGGTCGGCGTCGGGCTGTCGAATTTCGGTGATCCGGACGCCGTCTCGGTGGCCGCCGCGCAGCCCGACCTGTTTGCCGACGGCTGAGCGCGGATCGCGAGAACTTTGCCCGGACCTGCGGTCATACTCGCGCCACGCCCTTTTTGCTGCGCCGTGCCGCCCGGCCCGTCGCAAGCCCCGAACGCCTGACATGAACGCCCGCCTGCTGCTGCCGGTTGCTGCCGGCCTTGCGCTGTCCACCTTCGCTTCGACAGCCGTCGCCGAGGACGCCAACCCGCTGCTGGCCGAAAGCCCGCTGCCGCTGCATTACCCGCCGTTCGACCAGATCCGGAACACGCATTTCCAGCCGGCGATCGAAGCCGGCATGCGCGAGGAACGTGCCGAGATGCAGGCCATCGCGGCGAATCCGGAGGCGCCGAGCTTCGACAACACCATCGTCGCGATGGAACGGGCCGGCGGGCTGCTGGACCGCGCGCTGACGGTGTTCTCCAACCTCAACGCCACCCACACCAACGCCGAGATGCAGAAGCTGCAGCAGGCGTTGGCGCCGATGCTGGCCGCGCATCGCGACGCGATCCTGCTCGACCCGGCGCTGTTCGCCCGTGTGCAGGCGCTGTACGCACAGCGCGCCTCGCTGGCGCTGGACCCGGAGTCGGCCCAGCTGCTCGAGCGCAGCTACAGCCGTTTCCAGCGTGCCGGCGCAGCGCTGGACGAGACGCAGAAAGCCCGGCTGCGGGTGCTGAACGAAACGCTGTCGAGCCTGACCACGCAGTTCCAGCAGAACGTCCGTCAGGCCACCCGGGACAGCGCGCTGGTGGTCGACCGGCTGGCCGATCTCGACGGCTTCTCGGCATCGCAGATCGCCGCTGCCGCCGAAGCGGCCAAGGCGCGCGGGCTGGACGGCCAGTGGCTGATCACGCTGCAGAACACCAGCCTGCAGCCCGGCCTGCAGCAGCTGAAGTCGCGGGCGGTGCGCGAACGGCTGTATCGCGCCTCGGTGTCGCGCGCCAGCAGCGGACCGAACGACAACCGGCCGGTGATCGCCGACATCGTCCGCCTGCGCGCCGAGCGGGCCGCGCTGCTCGGCTATCCGAACCACGCCGCCTGGGTGCTGGCCGACGAAACCGCCGGCACCGCCCAGGCCGTCAACAACATGCTGGCGACCTTGACGCCGCCGGCCGTCGCCAATGCCCGGCGCGAAGCGGCCGAGATCCAGGCGCTGATCGATCGCCAGGAAAAGGCGGCCGGCCGCAAGCCGTTCCGGCTCGCGCCCTGGGACTGGCCGTACTACGCGGAAGCCGTGCGGGCGGCGCGCTACGCGTTCGACGATGCCGAAGTGCGGCCTTACTTCGAGATCTGGACGGTGCTGGAGCAGGGCGTGTTCCATGCCGCCGAGCAGCTCTACGGCATCCACTTCAAGCGCCGCACCGACCTGCCGCTGTACCACACGGACATTCGTACCTACGACGTCTTCGACCGCGACGGCAGCGTGCTCGGCATCTTCATCGCCGACTACTACGCCCGTGATTCCAAGCAGGGCGGGGCGTGGATGAACTCCTACGTCACGGCGTCGCGCCTGTTTGGCCTGAAGCCGGTGGTGGCCAACCAGCTGAACGTGCCGAAGCCGTCCGATGGCCAGCCGACCCTGCTGAGCTTCGATGAAGTGACGACGATGTTCCACGAGTTCGGCCACGCGCTGCATGGCCTGTTCGCGGCGTCGACCTATCCGTCGCTGTCGGGCACGGCGGTGCCGCGCGACTTCGTCGAGTACCCGAGCCAGTACAACGAGATGTGGGCGCGTGATCCGGCGGTGCTGGCGCATTTCGCCCGCCATCACCAGACCGGCGCGCCGCTGCCGACGGCGCTGCTCGACAAGGTGCTGGCCGCCGCCCGCTTCAACCAGGGCTTCAAGACCACCGAATACCTGGCGTCCGCCGTGCTCGACCAGCACTGGCACCAGCTGCCGGCCGGCAAGACACCGTCGGCGGACGGCGTGATGGCGTTCGAGCAGGCGGCGCTGAAGCAGGCGGGGCTGCAGCTGCCGATGATCGATCCGCGCTACCACTCGCCGTTCTTCGCGCACGTGTTCAGCGGCGGCTACTCGGCCGGCTACTACGCCTATATCTGGAGCGACGTGCTGGCCCGCGATACCGAAAGCTGGATGCAGCGCCACGGCGGGCTGGATCGCGCCAATGGCGATTTCCTGCGCGCCAAGGTCTTGAGCCGTGGCCGCAGCGCCGACGTGCTGAGCCTGTTCCAGCAGTTCTACGGTGGCCCGCCGGACATCGCACCGCTGCTCGAGCATCGCGGCCTTGCCGCGCCGAAGACCCGCTGAGCGCGACCCGATCTTCATTCACCGGCATCCACGAGGGAACCCCATGTTCATCACGATGAAGCGGCTCGCTGGCGCAGTACTGCTGGCGGTGGCGAGCCAGGCGGTCGCGGCAGACCGGATCAGTCCGGAGACGGCAGCCGAGATCACCCGGAAGTGCGGCGTGGCCGATCAGCTGAAGGACTTTGCGCCGTCGGTCCGTGCCGGCATCACCACCAACCCCGAGCTGGCGTCGAAGCTGACCGAAGCGCAGCTGGCGAACCTGCTTGCTGCCATCGACGTCGCCTATCGGCCGGCGCAGATCGAGATCGATTTCAATGCCGAGCTGGCCAAAGCGCTGAAGCCGGCCGCCGCGAAGGACACGCTGGTCTGGCTCGATTCCGAGCTCGGCCAGCGGCTGACGGCGCTGGAAAACGGTGCCACCGAACTGGCCAGCGATCCCGAGAAGATGGCCGCTGCCCAGCAGCTGATGGAGCGGCTGCCGCCGCGCCGCGTCGAGCGCTACCTCGCGCTGATGAAGGCGACCGGCGCCGACGCCTCGGGTGCGCAGCTGGTGCTGAACAACTCACTCGGGGTGGCCGTCGGTGCCGGCGCCACGCTGGGCGCGCGTCCGCCGGAGGTCGCCAAGATCCGCAAGGAGCTCGCAGTCAATCTGCCGCAGCTCACCGAGGCGATCGGCAACAGCTACATGGTGATGTTCGCCAGCATCTACGAAAGCGTCGCCGAAGCCGATCTGGACCAGTACGTGGCGTTCGCCGAGTCACCCAGCGGCAAGGCCTACCACCAGGCCGTCACCAAGGCGCTCGACGTGGCACTGACCAACGCGGCGACCGAGCTGGGGCGGCAGATCGGCGCCGGCGTGGGCAGCGGCAAGGGGCGCGCCGGCGCATGAGCCTGCACGAATGCACGTCCGCCGACGGCACCCGGATCGGCTGGGAACAGAAGGGCCGGGGGCCGATGCTGGTGATGGTGCACGGCGCCACCGCCGACCGCAGCCGCTGGGTCGCGGTCGAACGGCAGCTGGCCGAGCACTACACGCTGCTGATGATGGACCGTCGCGGTCGCGGCCTGAGCCGCAGCGAAGCGTCCGGTGCCTACCGGATCGCGGCCGAGGCCGACGATGTCCGAGCGGTCGTCGCCGAAGCCCGGCGGGCGCAGGGGGCGCCGGTGCTGCTGTTCGGCCATTCCTACGGCGGCCTTTGCGTGCTCGACGCTGCAGTCGACAACCCCGACATCGCCCGGTTGCTGGTCTACGAGCCGGCCTTCGCCACACCGGGGCTTGACGTGATCGGCCCGGAGTCGCTGGCCGAGCTGGCGGCGCTGATCGCGGCCGGTGAGCACGAGCGGGCGCTCGAATACTTCTTCGTCCGCGTCATCGGCGTGTCCGAGGCGATGGTGGCGATGATGAAGACCGTGCCCAGCTGGCAGCAGCGGCTGGAAGCGGTGCCGACCCTGCTGCGCGAAGGCACGGCGGCCAATGCCTGGCGGCCGGACCGGCTGGCCGGGCTGGCCATGCCGCTGCGCATCCTGGTCGGTGAAGTCAGCCCGCCGTGGCTGCGCGCGGCGGCGCTGGCCGCCCACGCGGCCGCACCGGCCAGCAGCCTCGTCGAGCTGCCCGGCCAGGCCCACGGCGCGATGGACAGCGCGCCGCAGATGTTCATCGACGAAGTCCGCCGTTTCCTCTGACCCTTTACCGACATGCGCTATCTGCTGATCCTTGACCTTTCCCTGGCTGCCTTCGGTGCCGCGCTGACCCTGGCGGTCGGCTTCGTGGCGCTGGTGTTCACCATCTATCAGGACGCCTCGGTGAAGATCGCCGCCGGCCTGCCGGCGATCCTGACGCTGACCGCCTGTTTCGTGACCCTGATGCTGGTCGCCGGTACCGCCGGCTGGCTGCTGAAGGCGAAGAAGCCGGCGCACTGGGCCGCCCAGGTGGCGCTGACGATCGCCATCCCGGTGCTCTGGCAGATCGTGTTCTCGACGCTGCGCGGCTGAATCGCGCTGCCGGCGCGGCGTCACCCGCCGGCGGCCGCCACGTGAAGGGGGCGGGGTATCGAAGGGAGCTGTGCCCGCGCCGGCCGTCGGTATCGGCGAGAATGCCGCAGCGCCGCAAAGTGACTGCCCCTGCGGCAACTGCCACCTTCATCGTCTCGTCACATGACCATCAAGATTCTTGCCTTGTCGGGCAGCCAGCGGACCGGCTCCTGGAACTCCCTGCTGGTGCGCGCCGCTGCCGCCGGTGCCGCTGCCGAAGGTGCGGACATCACCGTGCTGGACTGGGCCGACTACGCGCTGCCGCTGTACGACCCGGATCGCGAAAAGGCTGAAGGTTTTCCCGATGCCGTGCTGCGGCTGAAGGCGCTGATGAAGGCGCATCACGGTTTCCTGATCGCCGCGCCGGAGTACAACGGCTCGCTGACCCCGCTGCTGAAGAACGCCATCGACTGGGCCTCGCGGCCGGCGGCCGGCGAAGCGTCGATGGCCTGCTACAAGCACAAGGTCATCGGCCTGCTGTCGACCTCGCCAGGCGTGTTCGGCGGCGTCACCGGCCTGATCCATCTGCGGGCCATCCTGAGCCGGCTCGGCAGCTTCGTGATTCCGGAGCAGTACCCGGTCGGCGAAGCCGGCAAGCTGTTCGACGAGACCGGCGCCATGCGTGATCCGAAGCTCAAGGCGATCGCCGAAAGCATCGGCGCCCGCACCGCCACGGTGCTCAAGCACTGGCCGGACCGCGTGCCGTGAGCGCGCCGCTGCCGGCCGCCGTGCCGCCGTCCCGCGACTGGGCCAGCCTGCTGCCGGTCATCGCCGGGCTGGTCTGGCTGGCGCACGGCAGTGGCCTGGCGTGGTTGCTGCTGGCGGTGCTGCCCGGCGTGCTGCTGGTGGCCGCCGGCGTCTCCGGCCTGCTGTGGAGCGGCGATCCGCGCATCACCCAGTACGGCGCGCTGGCCAGCGTCATCGGCGTGCTGTTCGCCGTGCCCGGCCTGCTGTTCCTGCCGTGGCTGGGCGTGCTGCCGGCAGCGGCGCTGTCGGCGGCGGCTTTCCTGCAGGCGGGCCGCACGGCGCTGCGGCTGGCCGAGCCGGCACCCGGTGCACCGGAGCCACCGGCCGACCTGAAGACCTGGGCCAAGGCGGCGCTCGACGAGGCGCTGGTTGGCTACTTCGTGGCGGTTGCCGAGATTCCCGCCGGCGCCGAGGCCGAATCGCTGGTCCGCGATGCCGCCGCGATGGAAGCGGCGCTGCTGCAGCGGGGCTGGCTCGACCATCCGGCGTCCTACCACCAGACGCCGCCGGCGCCGACCGATGCGCGCCTGACCTCGGTGCGCCACGCCGGTTTCGATTACCAGCAGCTGCGCTTCTCCAGCGGTTTCGAGCCACAGCCGGAAGTGCCGGGGGCGGCGCTGTGGCACAGCTACGTGCCGAACCGCGACTGTTATGCCCGGGTGTTTCGCCAGCCGCAGCGCGGCCGGCCCTGGCTGCTGTGCATCCACGGCTACCGGATGGGCACGCCCTGGCTCGACCTGCGGCTGTTCGCGCCGCACATCCTGCACCAGCGGCTGGGCCTGAACCTGGTGATGCCGGCACTGCCGCTGCACGGTCCGCGCCGGGTCGGCCGGCGCAGCGGCGACCTGTTCCTCGATGGCGATCCGCTCGATCTGCTGTTCGCCGAAACCCAGGCGCTGTGGGACCTGCGGCGAACCGTGGCGTGGATCCGCGCGCAGGAGCCGGATGCCCGCATCGGCGTGCTGGGCTACAGCCTTGGCGGCTACAACGCGGCGCTGCTGGCGACTCACGAGGAAGGGCTGGATTTCGTCATCGCCGGCATTCCGGTTGCCGATTTCGCGGCCGTGCTCTGGCAGCACGTGCCGACGCCGCTGCGCCAGTATTTCGAGGCCGAGGGCCTGAGCCGCGAGCGCTACCAGCGGCTGCTGCAGGTGGTGTCGCCACTGGCGCTGCCGCCCAAGCTGCCGGCCGATCGCCTGCACCTGTTCGCCGGCTCCGCCGACCGCGTGGTGCCGCCGGGGCAGCCGCTGAAGCTGGCGCGCCACTGGCAGCGCAACGTGCACTGGTTCCCCGGCGCCCACCTGACCTTCCGCGGCGAACGCGCCGTGGTGCGCTGCATCGACGATGCGATGGTCGGCGCCGGCTGGAAGCCGCCGCGTTGACGGATCGCCTCAGGCGGTCGGGCGGGAATCAAACAAGCGTTAAACTGCGCGCCGGATCAGCTCAGCCCTGCGCGGTCGGAGAAGCGGTGTGTCGATGAAGAAAGTCTGCATCAGCGGTAGCGGCCTGTTCACTCCGGCCGAATCGGTGTCGAACGAAGAACTGGTGCAGTCCTTCAATGCCTATGTCGAGCGCTTCAATGCCGACCACGCCGAGGCGATCGCCGACGGCAGCATCGCGGCGCTGGCGCCGTCGTCGACCGAGTTCATCTACAAGGCGTCCGGCATCAAGGCGCGCTACACGGTCGACAAGGCCGGCGTCATCGACCCGGAGCTGATGCATCCGCAGATCCGCCCGCGCAGCAACGACGAGCCGTCGCTGATGGTCGAGATGGGCCTTGCCGCCGCCCGCCAGGCACTGGAGCGCGCCGGCCGCAGCGCATCCGACATCGAAGCGACGCTGGTGGCCTGCTCGAACATGCAGCGGCCGTATCCGGCGATGGCGGTGGAACTGCAGCACTTCCTCGGCGCCGGCGGCTACGGCTACGACATGAACGTGGCCTGCGCTTCCGCCGCATTCGGCGTGCAGACGGCGGTCGATGCGGTCAGCCGCGGCTCGGCGGCGGCGGCCCTGGTGGTCAGCCCGGAGATCTGCACCGGCCACCTGAACTTCCGCAATCGCGACTGCCACTTCATCTTCGGCGACGCCGCCACCGCGCTGGTCGTCGAGCCGCTGGAAACCGCGACCGGCGAACACCGCTTCGAAGTGCTCGGCACCCGGCTGCAGACCCAGTTTTCGAACAACATCCGCAACAACTTCGGCTTCCTGAACCGCTCGGAATCGCCGCAGCGGCCGTGGAACGACGTGCTGTTCGTGCAGGAAGGCCGCAAGGTGTTCAAGGAAGTGGTGCCGATGGTGTCCGAGCTGCTGATCAGCCACCTGCGGGATCTCGGCATCGAGCCGAATGCGGTGAAGCGGTTCTGGCTGCACCAGGCCA
Organism: Gammaproteobacteria bacterium; assembly: GCA_026398815.1. Taxonomy (GTDB): domain Bacteria; phylum Pseudomonadota; class Gammaproteobacteria; order Nevskiales; family Nevskiaceae; genus Nevskia. Next base: position 390,067 of record JAPLSA010000017.1, on the reverse strand, counting down.
ACCTGTCGATGAACCAGCTGATCGCCAAGAAGGTGCTGGGCCGCGAGCCGAGCCTGGAGGAAGCGCCGATCATTCTTGACGAGTACGCCAACACCTCGTCGGCCGGTTCGGTGATCGCTTTCCACAAGTACCACGCCGATCTCAAGCCCGGCGATGTCGGCGTGCTGTGCGCGTTCGGCGCCGGCTATTCGGCCGGCAGCGTGGTGCTGCGCAAGCTCTGAACCGGCTTGCGGATGCGCTTGTTTTCCCCGGATTCGAGGCCTGTCAAACGCCTGTCACAAATTGCTTTCAGCATGTTGTGTGACATCTAATCGAAGAATGGGGATGCAGAACAAGAAGATTCTGGTGATCGAGGACGAAGCCTCGATTCGCGACATGCTGCGCTTCGCTCTGGAGCGCGTCGATTTCCTGGTCAGCGTGGCTGCCGATGCCCCCTCGGCGCGCTTGCGGATCGCCGAATCCCGGCCCGACCTGATCCTGCTGGACTGGATGATGCCCGGCACCTCCGGGGTCGACTACGCCCGCGAGCTGAAGGCCGCGCCGCAGACCCGCGACATCCCGCTGATCATGGTCACCGCCCGCGCCGAGGAAGAGGACAAGATCCGCGGCCTGAACATCGGTTGCGACGACTATGTGTCCAAGCCGTTCTCGTTCCCCGAACTGATCGCCCGTATCCAGGCGGTGCTGCGCCGCTCGATGCCGGGCGGCGAGGAAGAGCGGCTGGCGGTGGCCGGCCTGCAGGTCGATGCCGCGAGCCAGCGGGTCACCGCCAAGGGCGAGCCGGTGCGGCTGGGCCCGACCGAGTACCGGCTGCTGCATTTCTTCATCAGCCACCCGGAACGGGTCTACACGCGCGAGCAGGTGCTGGACCGCGTCTGGGGCCAGAACGTCTATGTCGAGGAGCGCACGGTCGACGTGCATATCCGCCGGCTGCGCAAGGCGCTGGAACCGTTCGGCTACGACGGCATGATCCAGACCGTGCGCGGCACCGGCTACCGCTTCTCCGAGCGCGTCTGAGCGATGTCGAGGGCTTGGCTCCCGAGCCCGGATCTGCTGCGGCAGATCGCCCAGCTGCTGCTGCGGGTCGGCCTGGCGGCGCTGTTCGGCGTCTGGATCGGTCATCCGTGGCCGCTGGTCACGCTGACCCTGCTGCTGAGCCTGATCGTCCACCTGCGCTACCTGACCCGGCTGCGCAGCTGGCTCAACGCGCCGAAGCAGATCGAGCTGCCGATCGCCGAAGGCATCTGGGGCGAGGTCTACGACGGCCTGCTGAACCTGCAGAAGCGCAACCGCAAGCGCAAGCGCAAGCTGGCGGCGATCCTCGCCGAATTCCAGGCTTCCACTGAAGCGCTGCCGGACGGCGCCGTGGTGCTCGGCCCGAACGGCGAGATCGTCTGGTTCAACACGGCCGCGCAGGCGCTGCTCGGCCTGCGGGTGCAACAGGACATCGGCCTGCGCATCGCCAACCTGGTCCGCAAGCCGGCGTTCACCGAGTATTTTTCCCGCGACGATTACAGCGGCGAAGTCGAATGCGATTCGCCGATCAACAGCGAAACCATGCTGTCGTTCCGGATCATTCCGTACGGCAACGGCCAGCGGTTGATGATCGTCCGCGATGTCTCCGATCTGCGCCGGTTGGAAACCGCACGCCGCGACTTCGTGGCCAATGCCTCGCACGAGCTGCGCACGCCGCTGACGGTGCTGCGCGGCTATCTCGACGTCATGGAGCCGGAGACCCGCAAGGGCGGCACGCTGCACGACTGGGCGTCGCCGATGTCGGAAATGCGCGCCCAGGCCGCGCGCATGGAAGCGCTGATCAACGACCTGCTGAAGCTGGCACGGCTGGAAGCCAACATCATCAATACCCGCCAGGACCTGCTCGACGTGCCGAAGATGCTGGCGCGGACCCAGGAGCAGGCGCGGACGATGTCGAAGGGCCAGCATCGCATCGAGTTCGAGATCGAGCCGGACCTGCGGCTCTACGGACGCGACAGCGAAACCCAGAGCGTGTTCACCAACCTGGTCAGCAATGCCGTCCAGTACACGCCGCCGGGCGGCATCATCGGCGTGCGCTGGTGGGGCGATGACAGCGGCGCCCATTTCAGCGTCGCCGACACCGGCATCGGCATTGCCGAGAAGGATCTGCCCCGGCTGACCGAGCGCTTCTACCGAGTCGACACCGGCCGCTCGCGCGCCACCGGCGGCACCGGCCTGGGCCTGTCGATCGTCAAGCACGCGCTGGAACATCTCGACGGCAAATTGTCGATAGAAAGTGAGGTCGGTGTCGGAACGACCTTCACCTGCAGCTTCCCGGTCCACCGGGTCCACCACGGCAACCAGCGCAACGACCTGCGCGCACCGATGGGCTGACCGCCGTCAGGGCGGTGAAAACCTCAAGGTATTCAACGCCGGCGATCGCGGCCGGCGGCGATCTGCAGCGCACGCCGGTCGGCTGTCATGCGGAAGCCGGCGTTGTCATCAACTCGACATATTCCTGTCATATCGTGCGGCCGCTTCCGGTGAATGTGATGGTTTGGTGAAAAGCCGACCACGCCACAGCTCGACGGAAGCTGGCCCACTTCCGACAGGACACGACGCTGAACATCTCGACCCGACAGGCTGTCATCGCGCTGTCATTCTGCTTTTCCGCTGGCTTCTCGATGGACGCGGCTGCCGATTTCTCGCGCTACGGCACCGCCTACAAGTCCGACGACGGCCAGTTCTCCTACCAGATCAATGCCCGCCTGCAGTACGACGCGGTGCGCTTCGACGATGGCCGGCTGAACAACCGGACCAGCTTCGAATCGCAGGACGGCAGCTACTTCCGGCGCGGCTACGTCACCTTCAACAGCAAGTGGGGCCAGTGGAGCGCCCGCTTCGAGAACGACTTCGCCATCGGCATCGAGCTGAAGGCGGTCCGCGAGTTCTGGATCAGCCACCCGCTGGCCGGCGGTGACATCCTGTTCGGGCAGCACAAGCCGTTTCGCGGCCTTGAGGAACTGGCGAGTTCCAACGAGTTGTCGCTGATGGAGCGTCCGTCGTTCGCGACCGCTGCGCTGGGCGCCAATGCTGCCCGCCAGTTCCAGCCGGGCGTGTTCTGGCGGCGGCCGCTGTCGAAGTCGCTGCTGCTGCAGCTGTCGGTCTACAACGCCGATCACGGTCTCGGCCAGTCGGTCGGCCCGGGTGTCGGCACGGCCAATCGCCTGAGCTGGATTCCGGTCAACACGCCTGAGCAGCTGGTCTACTTCGGTGGCTCGATCGGCTACGACCACTTTTCCAAGGACGCGGCCCCGGGCGTGCGTTCCGTGAACTACGCCGGCCGCAGCAGCGCCGGTGGCAATGTCGTCGGCCCGTCGCAGCGGATCGTCGAGGTCGGCGGCGATGCCGGCCAGTTCTTCACCGGGCTGGAAGCGGCCGTCGGCGTCGGCGCGCTGCACCTGCAGAGCGAAGTGGTGCTGACCTCCAACGAAGACGCCCGCGGCCCGGGTCGCGATGACCAGGTGCTGTCGTACTACGGCCAGGCCAGCTACTTTCTGACCGGCGAGCGCAAGGAGTACCAGTCCAGCAAGGCGCGCTTCGGTACGCCGCACGCGTTTCGCCACGGCTGGGGCGCGGTCGAACTGACTGCCCGCTACGACTCGATCGAGAACCTCGATCGCCGCGCCGGCGCGGGCAGCGGCACCTGCCTGGCCAATGCTGCCGTCGCGGTGGTGGGCGCCGAATGCCAGACCCATTCCTACACGGTGGGCGCCAACTACTACGTGAACCCGCTGATTCGCGTGATGTTCAACCTGGTCAACGGTTTCGACGAGGTGGCCGACGATCACACGCAGTCCTACAACCTGCGGATGCAGATCGCGTTCTGATCGCAGCCGGATTCGCCGGATGGCGCGCGACGTTCTGCAACAGACGGCGGGCAACATCCGGCGCGTCGACCGGTCACCGCCACGGCGGTTCGCGCGTCGGATCGGCCGATAGCTCGGTACACTGGCGCGCCACCTTCCATTCCGGTTTTTCCAGTCGAGGTCTGCACGCGCACATGAGCACGCTTTCCTACCGGTCGCATATCTCCAGCCAGTACAACTCGGAGCTCGAGGATGTGCGCCAGCGCGTGCTGGCGATGGGCGGGCTGGTCGAGCAGCAGATCATCGAGGCCACGCGCGCGCTGGTGGAATCGGACGCCCAGCTGGCCGAGCAGGTGTCGCGCAACGACCTGCGCGTCAACCAGCTGGAAGTGCAGATCGACGAGGAATGCAGCGGCATCCTCGCCCGGCGCCAGCCGACCGCCGGCGACCTGCGGCTGGTCTATGCCGTGGTCAAGACCATCACCGATCTCGAACGGATCGGCGATGAAGCGGAAAAGATCGCCCGGATGGCGGTCGATCTGGCCAGCCAGGAACGCACCGGTGCGCCGCTGGTCGAGGTCGGCCACCTGTCGCGGCATGTCTCGCAGATGGTTCATGACGCGCTCGATGCTTTCGCGCGCATGGACGTCGACGCCGCGCTGGCCGTGGCCCGCGAGGATCTGGCGGTCGATCGCGAATACGAGGCGCTGATGCGCCAGTGCATCACCTTCATGATGGAAGATCCGCGCACGATCCGCCGCGTGCTCGACGTGATCTGGTCGGTGCGGGCGCTGGAACGCATCGGCGATCACGCCCGCAACATCTCCGAGTACGTCATCTACTTCGTCAAGGGCAAGGACGTGCGCCACCTCGGCCTCGAGGCGATGGAGCGCGAGGCGCGCAGCTAGCCGCTCGCGACCCCCGATGCCGCTTCGTCATTCGGTCCGCATCCGCTGGCATCTCGACGATGCCATCGCCTTCGGCCCCGGCAAGGCGGACCTGCTGGCTACGATCCGCGACTGCGGCTCGATCTCCTCGGCGGCGCGCAAGCTCGACATGTCCTATCGCCGCGCCTGGCTGCTGGTGGAGGCGATGAACCGCTGCTTCGATCCACCGCTGGTGGCGTCCGCGACGGGTGGCAGCGGCGGTGGCGGCGCCCGGCTGACCGACAGCGGTCTCGCCGTGCTGGCCGAATTCGAACAACTGCAGCAGCGTGTCCAGGCGCTCATCGAGGCCAGCCGGCCGGCGTTCGAGCGTCATGCCCGGCCTGCACTGCCGCCCTGATCGGCGGGCGCGCCGGCCGGCGTGCCGATCCTCGTTGTATTGGCAAGAACATATCGCTACGGTGCGCACTCACCTTCGAAGAGGATGCGCATGAAAGCCCTGATCCGGCGCTGGCTGCTGGCGCTGCTGGTCGCAATGACGGTCGCGCCGGTCCATGCCGAACCGCCGTCGCTGACCATCGCCGCAGCTTCCGATCTCGCCGCCTGCATGGATGACCTGAATGCCGAATTCCGGCGTCAGTATCCGGAGGTCGAACTGAAGACGACGACCGGCGCGTCGGGCAATTTCTTTGCGCAGATCAAGGCCGGCGCTCCGTTCGATGTCTTCCTGTCGGCGGACCTGAGTTATCCGCGCGAACTGGTCAAGGCCGGCCTCGCCGAGGAATCCTCGCTGCTGCTGTACGCGACCGGCCACCTGGCCCTGTGGACCACGCGCGACGGCGTCGACATCGCCGGCGGCCTTGCCGCCTTGCGGCAGCCGGCCCTGGGACGTATCGCGATCGCCAATCCCGATGTAGCCCCGTATGGCCGCGCCGCGAAGGCGGCCCTGCAATCGGCGGGCGTCTGGGACGCGGTGAAGGACCGGCTGGTGCTCGGCGAGAACATCGCCCAGACCGCGCAGTTCGTGCAGACCGGCAATGTCGACGCCGGCCTAGTGTCGCTGTCGCTGCTGAAGGCGCCGAAGATGGCCGGCGTCGGTCGTTACGTGGAGATTCCCGAGGGGCTGCATCCGCGGCTCGAGCAGGGCGGGGTGATCACCCGCCACGGCAGCGCCAATCCGATGGCCGCCGCTTATCTGCGCTTCCTGGCGTCGCCGGGCGCACGCGCGGTGTTCGACCGCTACGGCTTCCTGCTGCCGGCGAATCCCTGATGCCGGCTGCGCGCGCCTAGCGGCGCGGCGATACGTACATGCTGATGTCGGCTTCCATCACGCACTGCTGGCGGCTGTCGAAGACCTGCACCGGCAGCACCACGTCGCCCTTGAAATCGGCCGGCAGCTGCGGCTGCCAATCGAGCACCGCATGCAGGTCGGTATCGGCCTTGCGCAGATAGCGCACGGTCATGCCTTTCGGGATCCAGCGCAGCGAAGCGGGCAGGGTGGCTTCGATCAGCAGGCCGGCAACCAGTTCGCAGAGATTGCACATGGCGATCGCGTGGACCGTGCCGATGTGGTTCTGCACGGCGCGCCGCTTGGCGAGCCGCGCTTCGCAGCGGCCAACCCGAAGCTCGGTGACCAGCGGCCGGATGCTGCCGAAGTACGGCGCGGTCTGGCAGACGCCGCGGCTGAACAGTTCCCGTCCGAGCGGCAGCCGCGACAGCGTCGCGAACAGGGCCAGCGGTGACGGCCGTTTCATCGGCAAGGTTGCCGCGCGGCCGGATCGTCAGTCGACGTACAGCGAGCTGACCGATTCCTCGGCGCTGACCCGGCGGATGGTTTCCGCGAGCAGGCCGGCAATCGACAGCTGGCGGATCTTCGAGCAGGCCTTGGCGTCCTTCGACAGCGCGATGGTGTCGGTGACCACCATCGCGTCGAGCTGCGAATTCTGGATGTTGGAGATCGCCGGCCCCGACAGCACCGGGTGGGTGACGTAGGCCACGACCTTGATCGCGCCATGTTCCTTCAGCGCGGCGGCGGCCTTGCCGAGGGTGCCGGCGGTGTCGACCAGATCGTCGATCATCACGCAGGTCTTGCCGCGCACGTCGCCGATGATGTTCATCACCTGCGACTCGTTGGCGCGCGGGCGGCGCTTGTCGATGATCGCGAGGTCGGAATCGTCGAGCTGCTTGGCCAGTGCGCGAGCGCGGACCACACCGCCGACGTCCGGCGAGACGACGATCAGGTTCTCGTACTTCTGCCGCCAGATGTCGCCGAGCAGCACCGGACTGGCGTAGACGTTGTCGACCGGGATGTCGAAGAAGCCCTGGATCTGGTCGGCGTGCAGATCGACGGTCAGCACCCGGTGGGCGCCGCATTCGCCGATCATGTCGGCCACCACCTTGGCGCTGATCGGCACGCGGGCCGAACGCGGGCGGCGGTCCTGGCGGGCGTAGCCGAAGTACGGCACCACGGCGGTGATGCGGCCGGCGCTGGCGCGCTTGAACGCGTCGAGCAGCATCAGCAGCTCCATCACGTGTTCATCGGTCGGCGCGCTGGTCGGCTGGATCACGAAGACGTCCTTGCCGCGCACGTTCTCGAGGATCTCGATCTGCACTTCGCCATCGGAGAAACGGCCGAGGTGCAGTTTGCCGAGCGGCATATGCAGATAGTTCGCGATGTCCTGGGCCAGCGGCGGATTGGCGCTGCCGCTGAACAACATCAACTGGGCTGAACTGTCGGGCATCGGGGCTCGGGCGTGAATGTTGGGGGCTTCGGAAACTCGCCCCGGTTGTTGGCTCGGGGAGATATCAGGCTCTGGACCCCGGCTTTCGCCGGGGCAATCGTTTTTGTAGACGCCTTGAAACCGCCGTCAACAAAAACGGATTGGCTGGGGCGGATGGATTCGAACCACCGAATGGGAGGATCAAAACCTCCTGCCTTACCACTTGGCGACGCCCCAGTGCGAAACGCGGCGGATTATACCGTCGGCGATCGCCGCCATTGCCCGGCGGCGCGAAATTTTCGGCGTCGTCGAGCGTCGTTGCCGGTCAGGGAATGCCAGCCCAATCGTCGATCACCAGCCGGAAACTGCGACCACCGCCGGCCACCGTCATCTTGCGCGGCAGGGTCAGCGAGTTGACGGTCTGGTACTCGCCGTACTCGATGGTCCAGCCGAGCTGCTCGAAACGCTGGGCCCGGCCGATATCGTCGAGCAGCACCTCGCGCGGTTGCTCGTCCATGAAGCCGGGCGCCGGAATGCCGAGCGCCCAGTAGCGCAGCCGGGCCAGCGGCAGGCTCCAGCCGAGCCGTTCCTGCATGTAGCTTTCCGGCGATCGCGTGTTGATCACGCCTTCCTTGCTGCGAATCTCGACGTTCTGCCGATCGCCGCTGATGGCCAGCGCGCCGACGCCGAGCGGCCCGGTGACGCGCAGGTCGATGCGATCGCCGTTCTGGGTCCAGTCGAGATCGCCGCGGGCGCCGGCCACGCCGGCTTCGGCCACCCGGCCCTTGAGCACGAAGTTCTGCACCGCCGCGATGTTCGATCGGCGGATGCCCCAGTTGCGTTCCGAGAACTCGGTGTTCAGCCCCTTGCGCGGCGTGCTGGCGCAGGCGGCAAGCAGCAGGGACAGGGCGAGGGCGGCGAGGCGGGCGATGTGCAGCGGACGGCGGTGGCTCATGGCATCAGGCGTTTCATGGTGTCCCGCAGCAGCGTGTGGTTCGGCGCTGCTTCCAGCGCCCGGGTCCAGACCGCCTCGGCGCGTGCGCGATCGCCGGTTGCCCACAGCGCTTCGCCGAAGTGGGCGGCGACTTCCGGATCGGGAAACGCGTCGTAGGCCTTGCCGAGCAGCGAGACCGCTTCGTTCGGACGGCCCTGCCGGAAACGCAGCCAGCCCATGCTGTCGATCACCGACGGCTCCTCCGGCGCCAGTGCCAGCGCCTTGACGAGCAGCGTTTCCGCCTCGTCGAGACGATTGCTGTGCACGGTCAGCATGAAGCCGAGCGCATTGAGCGCCCGGGCATCGGCCGGCTCCACCGCCAGCACGGCGCGCAGGTCGGCCTCGGCGGCCGTCAGGTTGTTGGCGCGCTCGTGAGCGAGCGAGCGGAGGTAGAGCAGATCCGGGTGCTGCGGGAATTCGCCCAGCCCGCGGTTGTAGACCAGCAGCGCTTCGTCGACGTCGTCGGCCTTCAGGAGGTACTGGCCCTCGGCGATGAAGAAGCGGGCGGACAGCTGCGGATACTGGTGGCGCAGCTGTTCCAGCGTGGCGCGGGCGTCCGGCAGCCGGCCGAGTCGGGCCAGCATGTCGGCGCGGCGGCTGGCGGCATCGAGCACCTGCTGGCCGCTGGTCACGCGTGCGTATTCGTCGAGCGCCTTGGCGTACTCGCCGCGTTTTTCCTCGATGCGGCCGAGGTAGTAGTGGGCATCGACACCGCGCTCGGTGCTGTTGCCGAGGCTGCGGAAGCGGCGCTCGGCATCGGCAAGCCGGTCTTCGCTCAGATCCAGCAGGCCGAGCATGAAGCGGGCATCGATGTTGTCGGACTCCAGCCGCAGCACCTTGTCGAGCTGCAGCCGCGCCTGCATCGTCCGCGACGATTCGACCAGGATCCGGGCATAGCCGATACGGATCTCGGCCTCGATCGGATTGTTGCGGGCCTGCGTCTCGAAGATCTGGTCGGCCGCCGCGATGTCGCCCTTGCGCACCAGCACGCCGGTCAGCAGCAACGGCGCGTCCTTCGATTTCGGGTCCAGCCGCATCGCTTCGCGGGCCGCACGCTCGGCGCGCTCGATGTCGTTGAAACGAAGCGCCAGCAGGCCTAGCGCATGCCAGGCGCCGGCGCGTTTCGGCTGGCTGGCCACCAGCCGCTCCATCAGCGTCAGCGCGGCGGCGCCGTTCTCGGTTTCCTGCGCCAGCAGCGACGACACATGGCGGAAACCGTCGTTCGGGCCGGCCGGATGATCGCGGATGATCGCCAGGCCCTGCTCGTAGGCCTCGTCGCTGTGGCCGGCACGCAGCGCCAGCCGAGTGATGACTTCACGCGCTTCGAGGCTGGTGTTGTCCAGCTTGATCCACTTGCGGGCCGTGACCAGCGCCAGCGTGGCGTTGTCGGCTCCCAGCGCCAGCATCGTCGCGCGGGCGGCCAGTGACGCATCGGGCACGAACTCCAGCGCCTGCAGGAACTCTTCGGCGGCCAGCAGCGGTTGTTCGCGGCCGGCTGCCAGTTCGCCGGCCATCACGTGGTACTGGGCCTGTGCTTCGCGGCTGGCCATCATGACCGGCGGATGCAGGGGATGCCCCGGCTCCGCGGCCCGCAGCGCCGGACTCAGCAGGCATCCCCCCAGCACCGACAACGCGAAACCCAGCGGAAGATGCATCGGGGGACGGAAGGCGTGCACGAAGGGATTCGGCCTGTAAAGTGCGGTAGTGCATTGTAACGGTCCGCAGCGATGGTCGCCCCGGCCCTGGGGTCGGCCATCGTCGGGTCCCTGCCGCTTGTGGATATCGTCTGCTTGCTCGAAAATCCTGAAAACGTGACAGCGGCAACGCAATGGCCTTATTGACACTCGGACTCAGCCATCATTCCGCGCCGGTGGAAACGCGCGAGCGACTGGCGTTCACCGCTGCGGAAATCCCGGATGCCCTGGCCCGGCTGCGGGCGCTGCCCGGTGTCACCGAGGCGGCGATCCTGTCGACCTGCAACCGCACCGAGATCTTCGCCGTCGCCGCCCCCGAGGACGAGTCGCGGCTGCTCGACTGGTGGCAGCGCGAACGGCAGGCGCCCGTCGGTGCCGTGGAGAAGCACGCCTACGTGCTGCGCGATCGCGGCACCGTCCGCCATTCGCTGCGAGTGGCGTCCGGGCTTGATTCGATGGTGCTCGGCGAGCCGCAGATCCTGGGCCAGATGAAGACCGCCTTCGCCCAGGCGCAGGGCGTCAAGGCGCTCGGGCCGGTGCTGTCACGGCTGTTCCAGCATTCGTTCTCGGTGGCCAAGCTGGTGCGCAGCGAGACCGAGATCGGCGCCCATCCGGTGTCGATCGCCTACGCCGCCGTGCAGATGGCCAGCCATATCTTCACCGACCTGCGCGATCAGTCGGTGCTGCTGATCGGCGCCGGCGAAACCATCCAGCTGCTGGCTCGGCACCTGAAGACGCATGGTGTCGGCCGCATCGTGGTCGCCAACCGCAGCCTCGAAAAGGCGCAGCTGCTCGCCAACACGCTGGGCGGCTACGCGATCGGGCTGAACGAGATCGCCACCCATCTGCCTGATTCCGATGTGGTGATTTCCTGCACGGCGGCGCGCGGCTTCATCCTCGGCCGCGAGCCGGTCGCCAAGGCCATCGGCCGTCGCCGCCGCAAGCCGGTGCTGATGATCGATCTCGCGATCCCTCGCGATCTCGATCCAGCCATCGCCGGGCTTGAGGACGTGTACCTGTACACGCTCGACGATCTGAAGGCCGTGATCGCCGGCAACATGAAGCAGCGCGAGAACGCGGCACGGCAGGCGGAAGCGCTGGTCGAGGATCAGGCCACCCATTTCGAGAAGTGGCTGGAAAGCCGCGATGCCGGCGTCACCATCCGCCGCCTGCGCGAGCAGGCCCGGCTGAGCCGCGACGAAGTGCTGGACAAGGCGGCGCGCAAGCTCGCCAGCGGCGAGTCGCCGGAAGCGGTGATGGCCTTCGTCGCCGACACCCTGACCAACAAGCTGCTGCACGCGCCCAGCAAGGCGCTGCGCTCGGCCGACGCCGTCGAGCAGTCGCAGCTGATGGATGCAGCGGAAAAGTTGTTCGCGCTGCCGAGCGAAGGGCTGTCGTGATGACGGTGGCGACTGCCGGAATCGTGCAGCCTTAGCGAGCCGGGCCCGCTGTCTTCCGGCTTGTCCCTGCGCCGTCCTTTCCGTGTCCTGCCGTTGCCCCGATGAAACCCAGCCTGTTGCGCAAGATCGAAGCGCTCGCCGAACGGCGGGCCGACCTCGCCGGTGAACTGTCGTCGCCGGAAGTGCTCGGCGACTCCGACAAGTTCCGCCGGCTGTCGCAGGAATACGCCGCACTCGGCTCGGTGGTCGAAGCCTACGAGGCGTATCGCGCCGCCGGCGAGGAAATCGAAGGTCTGGAAGTGCTGAAGGCCGATCGCGACCCGGAGATGCGGGCGCTGGCCGAGGCCGACCTGCCAGCGCTGCTGGCCCGGCGCGACGCGCTGCAGGTCGAGCTTGAAGGCTTTCTGGTGCCGAAGGACCCGCTCGACAACAACAACGTCTTTCTCGAAATCCGCGCCGGCACCGGTGGCGACGAGGCGGCGATCTTCGCCGGCGACCTGTTCCGCATGTACCAGAAGTACAGCGAAGCGCAGGGCTGGTCGCTGGAGGTGCTGTCGGAAAACAGCGGCGAACACGGCGGCTACAAGGAAATCATTTCTCGCATCGCCGGCTTCGGCGCGTTCTCGCGGCTGAAGTTCGAAAGCGGCGCGCACCGCGTGCAGCGGGTGCCGGAAACCGAGGCGCAGGGCCGCATCCATACCTCGGCGGCGACGGTCGCGGTGCTGCCGGAAATCGAGGAAACCCAGGCGATCGACATCAATCCGGCGGATCTCAAGGTCGACACCTATCGCTCCTCCGGCGCCGGCGGCCAGCACGTCAACAAGACCGAGTCGGCGATCCGCATCACCCATCTGCCGACCGGCGTGGTCGTCGAATGCCAGGAGGAGCGCAGCCAGCACAAGAACCGCGCCAAGGCGATGAGCCTGCTGGCTTCGCGCCTGCTCGATGCCGAGCGCAGCCGGCAGGAAGCGGATACCGCCGCCACGCGCAAGAAGCTGGTCGGCAGCGGCGACCGTTCCGAGCGCATCCGCACCTACAACTTTCCGCAGGGCCGGGTCACCGATCACCGCATCAACCTGACGCTGTACCAGCTCGACCGGGTGATGGCCGGCGAACTCGACGGCGTCATCAAGCCGCTTCTGGTCGAGCATCAGGCCGAGCTGATGGCCAGCCTCGGCGACGCCGCATGAGCGCCGCCGCCGCCCCGTCGCTGCCGCCGCCGGACAGCCTGCCGCGGCCGGTGCCGATGGTCGACGGGCTGGCGCCCGGCGTGGTCGGCAACTGGCTGGACTGGGCGACCGGCGAACTGGCCGGGCATTCCGACAGCGCCCGGGCCGACGCCGAAATCCTGCTCGCGGCGCTGCTCGGCAGCGAACGCGCGCGCCTGCGGCTGCGCCACGACGACGCCATCGAAGCGGCCACGGTGCTGCGCTACGCCGCCTGGATCGAACGCCGCAAGGGCGGTGAGCCGGTCGCCTACATCGTCGGCCTGCAAGGCTTCTGGACGCTCGATCTGGTGGTCGACACCGCCGTGCTGATCCCGCGGCCGGACACCGAAATCCTGGTCGAATGGGCGCTGGCGCTGCTGCCGGCCGGCGCTTCGCAGCGGCTGCTGGACCTCGGCACCGGCAGCGGCGCCATCGCGCTGGCGCTGGCCTCCGAGAGGTCGGCTTGCGACCTGCTGGCGACCGATGTTTCCGAAGCGGCGCTGGCCGTGGCGGGCGACAACGCCCGCCGCCTCGGAATTGCCTCAATCAGCTTCCGGCACGGCGCCTGGTGGGACGCGGTGCCGGCCGAGGCAGCGCCGTTCGATCTGATTGTCAGCAACCCGCCGTACATCGCCGATGGCGACGCTCATCTGGCTGCCCTCCGCTACGAGCCGCGCCTGGCGCTGACCGCTGGTGCCGATGGCCTCGATGCGCTGCGCGTGATCTGCAGCGGTGCCGCTGCGCATCTGCGGCCGGGGGGCTGGCTGCTGCTGGAGCACGGGCACGATCAGGGGCCGCAGGTGCAGGCGCTGCTGGCGGCGGCCGGCCTCACGGCCATCGAAAGCCGCCGGGATTTCGGCGGCAACGTCCGCGTCACCGGCGGGCGCAGGCCATGAGCGACTACGCCCGCTACAGCCGCCAGGTGGTGCTGCGCGAAGTCGGTGTCAACGGCCAGAGCCTGCTGCGCGATTCGACCGCACTGGTCATCGGCCTCGGCGGACTCGGTGCGCCGGCCAGCCTGTATCTCGCCGGCGCCGGCCTCGGCCAGCTGCTGCTCAGCGACCGCGACCACGTCGAGCGTTCCAACCTCCAGCGGCAGATCGTCTATCGCAACGCCGATCTCGGCCGCAGCAAGCTCGAAGCGGCGGCCGACAACCTGCGGGCGCTCAACCCGGAGTGCCGGATCGACAGCCGTCCCGGACCGCTCGACGAGGCCGGCCTGCTGGCCGCCGTCCGCGCTGCCGACGTGGTGCTCGACTGCACCGACAACTTTCCCGCCCGCTTTGCGATCAACCGCGCCTGCGTCGCCGCCCGCAGGCCGCTGGTGTCCGGTGCGGCGATCCGCTTCGAAGGGCAGATCGCCGTCTTCAGGCCCGGCGGACCCTGCTACGCCTGCCTGTTCGGCGAAGGCGGAGAAGCCGCCGAAACCTGCGAGGAGGCCGGCATTCTCGGCCCGGTGGTCGGCGTGATCGGCGCGATGCAGGCGCTGCTGGCGCTGAAGCTGCTGCTCGGCATCGGCGACGACGCCGGCCGCCTGCACCTCTGGGACGCGGCCACCCTGTCGTGGCGCAGCCTGAAGGCCGCCCGCGATCCCCACTGCCGCGTCTGCGGCACCCACGACTGAATGCCACGATGACCACGCCGATTCCGACCCCGACCGTCGCGATGCTGATTCCGCGCCGCTTCGCGATCCGCCTGCTGCACGAAGCGCAGATCGCCAGCGCGCCGTTCCTGAGCGCCGTGGTCGCCGACGCGGCCGCTGGCAGCACCCCGAATGGCTGGGTGCCGGTGGCCGAAGGGCGCGCGATTGCCGAACTGCAGGCCGAGTTGCAGCAGCACGGCAAGCGGCTCTGGGCCCTGTACCGGCACCGGCCGGAACTGCCGAATCCGCCGCTCGCCGAGGATTTCGCCGATCACCCCGAGCTGCTGCGGCTGACCGCCTCGCTGGCGATCAAGGGCGTGCTGCAGCTGCGTGGCTGGTGGTGGCTGGACGGCGCGATCGTCGAGCAGGAGCTGGACGTCGAGCAGTAGGTCCGGCCGGCCCGATCAGCGCTGCAGTTCGGCCTCGAAGTATTCGTCGGCGCCGCGGGTGCCGCCGGCCCGCCGCTCGGCCTCGATGCGGCGCAGTTCGTTGCGGCGGATCTTGCCGGACACCGTCTTCGGCAGCTCGCAGAACTCCAGGATGCGGATGCGCTTGAACGGTGCCAGCCGTTCGCGGGCATGACGCAGGATCGCCTCGGCCGTGTCGCGGTCGGCAGCCACGCCGGGGCGCAGCGTCACGCAGGCCTTGGGCACGAACAGCCGGCGTGCGTCCGGGCTTTCGACGACGGCGGCTTCGGCGACGGCCGGGTGCTCGACCAGCACGCTTTCCAGTTCGAACGGCGAGATCCGGTAGTCCGAGCTCTTGAACACGTCGTCGTTGCGGCCGACGTACCAGAGCGTGCCGTCGTCCTCGATCGACGCGATGTCGGAGCTGCCGTAGGCGCCGCCGCCCAGCGCGCCCATGGTCTTGTCGGCATCGCCGACATAGCCCGCCATCAGGCCGGCCGGGCGGTCATCGCCAAGCAGCACGGAAATCTCGCCCTCGCGCGCCGGCAGGCCATCGGGGTCGAGCAGGGCGATGCGGTAGCCGGGCAGCGGCCGGCCCAGCGAGCCGGGGCGCAGCGGCTGGCCGGGCGGGTTGCCGAGCATCGCCGTCGATTCGGTCTGGCCGTAGCCCTCGCGGATCGGCAGCCCCCAGGCGGCGAGGATGCGTTCGTAGACATCCGGATTGAGCGGCTCGCCGGCGCTGGTCAGCTCGCGCAGTGCCAGCCCTGGGATCGCCAGGTTCTCCAGCACGATGGCCCGCCACGCGGTCGGCGGCGCGCACAGCGAGGTGACGCCGCAGCGGGCGAGGGTGGCCAGCGTCCGGCCGGCGTCGAAGCGCGGCTGGTTGAAGATGAACACTGTGGCGCCGACCGTCCACGGCGCGAAGAAGCAGCTCCAGGCGTGCTTGGCCCAGCCCGGCGAGCTGATGTTCAGATGAATGTCGCCGGCGCGCAGGCCGAGCCAGTACAGCGTGCTCAGGTGGCCGACCGGATAGCTGCGCTGGGTGTGCAGCACCATCTTCGGCTTCGCGGTGGTGCCCGAGGTGAAGTAGATGACGCAGGGATCGTCGGCCGCGGTCGGGCCGTCCGGCACGAAGCGGCCGGCGTCGACGCGCAGGCTTTCGAAGCCGATCCAGCCGGACTGGGCGGCGCCGACCGCGATCCGCAGCGGCGCGCCCGGGAGCGTCGCGAACAATGCGGTCACCGTGCTGTCGGCGATCACCGCGCGCATCTCTCCGCGTTCGACGCGATCAGCCAGCTCGTCGCTGGACAGCAGCATCGTCGCCGGGCTCAGCACGGCGCCGAGCTTCATCAGCGCCAGCATCGTTTCCCACAGCTCGACGGTGTTCGGCAGCATCACCAGCACCCGATCGCCGCGGCGCAGGCCCTGGGCGCGCAGGCCGTTGGCGATGGCGTCCGAGGCGGCCGACAGCGCCGCGAAGCTTCGCCGGCTTTCGCGGCCGTCGGCTTCGACGATCCACAGCGCGGTGGCTTCATTGCCGTGCGCCAGGTGGTCGAAATGATCCAGCGCCCAGTTGAACGGCGCTGCTTCCGGCCAGTGGAATTCCCGGCAGGCGGTGGCGGCATCGCGGCGATGGGCGAGCAGGACATCGCGGGCGGCGCGGAAGGCCTGGCCGGCGTCGGTGGGGGTCATCAGGTGGGCTCCTTGGCTGGCGCGCACCTTAGGCGAGGATCGCCGCCGCCGAACTACTCCAAGGAGGGGGAAACGCTGCGCGCCTGCTCGCGCAGCACCTGCTTGGCGAGCTTGCCGGTGGCGGTGCGCGGCAGCGTCCGGGTGACTTCGTAGCGGTGCGGCCGCTTGAACGCGGCCAGCCGGCCGGCGACATGCGCTTGCAGCGTGGCGACATCGAAGCTGTACGGATTGCGCAGCACGATCCAGGCGACGATCCGCTCGCCGAGCGCCGGATCGGGGACGCCGATCACGGCGGCTTCGATGACGTCCGGGTGCTGGACGAGCACGGCCTCGACTTCCAGCGAGGCGACCAGCTGGTCGTCGCTGATGATGATGTCCTTGATCCGGTCGCGGATCTCGAAGCTGCCGCCGGCGTGCATCACCGCCGCGTCGCCGGTGTGGAACCAGCCGTCTTCGAGCGCCCGCAGGCTCGCTTCGGGATCGCGCCAGTAGCCGCGCATCAGGCTGCTGCTGCGGACGATCACTTCGCCGAGGCTGCGGCCGTCGGCCGGCACGTCGACGCCTTCCTCGTCGACGATCCGTACCTCGCAGGCGCCCAGTGCCGGGATGCCCTGCTGGGCAAGGTGCTGGGCACGCGCCGATTCGTCGCCGCCGGCGGCGAGGCTGGCCGGCACTTCGTTGAAGGCGACGAACACGGCGGTCTCGGTCAGGCCGTAGCCGTGGGTGATCCGGAAGCCATAGGCGCGGTCGAGCCGGGCCAGCAGCGTCGGTGACGGCGCCGAGCCGGCAACCAGCACGCGGATGCCGCGCGGCACTGCGGGCAGGTCGGCGGCTGCGGCCTGGGTGGCGGCCTGCAATGTCGAGCGGCCGGCGCAGAACGCGGTGACCCGCTCGGCGCCGAGCAGGGCCAGATTGCCGAGCAGGCTGCGTTCCCGCGTGCAGACCTGGGTGGCGCCGGCGGCGACTACGGTCCAGACATAGCCCCAGCCGTTGGCGTGCGCGAACGACAGCAGCCACAGGTAGCGGTCGTCGACGCCCAGCGGCCAGTGCAGCAGGCAGCGCATGCTGTTCATCCAGGCATTGCGATGGCTGATCATCACGCCGCGCGGCGCGCCGGTGGTGCCGCTGGTGTAGGCGATCGCGATCAGGTCGTCATCGGCGATCTCGGCCGCTGGCGGCGGACCGCCGGCTTCCGCGACCCGCAGGCCCAGCGCGATCCAGCCGGACCGGCTGCCGCCGAGCGCGGCGCGCGGCAGGCCCTGCAGCTCGGCAAGGCCGGGGCCGGCGGCGAGGGTGTCGATGGCCTCCAGGTCGGCACACAGCAGCTGCGCCTCGCAGTGACGGACCAGCGCCAGCTGGTCGACGGCCGGCAGCCGGGTGTCGATCGGCACGATCACCGCACCCAGCGCCGGCACCGCATGAAACAGCGCCAGCGTCTCGTGGCCGCCAGCGGCAATCACCGCCACTCGCTGGCCGCGCTGCACGCCGAGCGCCGCCAGCGCGATGGCGACGCGGTCGCAGTAGTCGGCGAACTCGCCCCAGGTCCAGCGCAAGCTGCCGTCGACCACGGCCTCGCGGTCGCGATGCTGCTGGCGGCGATGGCGCAGGAATTCCAGCGGGCTCAGCACCGGCTCCATCTGCCGGCGCCGCGCCTGGGCGACGAGTGCGGCATCAGCATCGGCGCTGCGCGGTGCGGCCGACGCCTCGCCGGCTGCCCGGCGGGCGTGCATCACCGCCTGCACCCGGCCGTGGACGCCGAGCTTGGCGTAGATGTTCTTCAGGTGGAATTTGACCGTCTGCTCGCTGATGAACAGCGCTTCGCTGATCTGCCGGTTGGACAGGCCCTGCTCCAGACGGGCGAGTACCCGCTGCTCTCGCTGGGTCAGGGCTTCGGGGATCGTGGCGCGCATGCCGGGAGGCTAACATCCGGGGCCGGCGCGCCACTGCCGCACTGCCTGCGCTGATCGCCGTTTCCTCCACCGCTGTCCGCCACCGCCCGCCATGACCCAGACCCCTGCCGCCGCACCGAAGATCCTCACCGAACGCCGCGGCCATGTGCTGCTGATCACCTTCAACCGGCCGGAGAAATACAACGCCTTCGACCTGGAGATGCATCACCAGCTGGCTGCCGCCTACGGCCTGCTGGATACCGATCCGGAACTGCGTTGCGCGCTGGTGTCGGCCAACGGCAAGGCCTTTACCGCCGGGCTGGAACTGACCCAGTGGACCCCGGCCTTCGCCTCCGGCCAGTGGCCGGATTTGGCGGAGCACGAACGCGATCCGTTCGGCCTGATCCCGGAAAAGCGGGTGTCGAAGCCGGTGATCTTCGCGATGCACGGCATCTGCTTCACGGTGGCGATCGAACTGGCGCTGGCCGCCGATATCCGTGTCGCCGCCGACGACTGCCGCTTCGGCCAGATCGAAGTGAAGCGCGGCATCTATGCAGTCGGCGGTGCGACGGTGCGCATGGTCCAGGAGTTCGGCTGGGGCAATGCCCAGAAGTACTTGCTGACCGGCGACGAGTTCAATGCCGCCGAGGCGCTGCGCATCGGCCTCGTCCAGGAAGTGGTGCCGGCCGGCCAGCAGTTCGAGCGCGGCCTGGCGATTGCCGAACGGGTCGCCGCCCAGGCGCCGCTCGGTGTCTACGCCAGCCTCAAGTCGTCGCGGATCGCCATCGAGCAGGGCGATCAGGTGGCGATCGAGCGGCTGGTCCGCGACCTCTCGCCGATCATGGGCAGCGATGACGTCAAGGAAGGCGTGGCCTCGTTCGTCGAGCGCCGTCCGGCCCGTTTCACCGGCCGCTGAGGCACCCGCTGTCGACTCGCCGCCGCGCAGCCGGCTGGCGGGTCGAACCCGGGGTCATCGCGAGCTTGCATGAACGCACGGAAAGCTTGCCGCCCGGCAAGATCGGAAAATTCGATATTCCGAAAATATGACGAGTGCAGATAATGCCCTCGCCGTTGAACCGAATGAGGTTTTTACTGGCAGGTGATTCGGTTGTTGTCAATCCGTGCAGAGTTCCCGAGTACCTGCTAAAACAGCGCCGGAAATTCTAATATCGCCGGGGCCAAGACCCCGCGCGAAGCCACGGGGTGTACCGCATGTCCATGATTGATCCGTCAGGATCGGCTGCCGCCTTGCTGCCGGGCGGTCCCGGGTTCCGCACGCCGCCCAAGCGGCGCGGCTACGCCGGACGAACGTCCGAACAACTGGCTGCCGAGCGTCGCCAGCGCCTGCTTGAGGCCGCACTCGACCTGTTTGCCGAACGCGGCTTCTCGCGCACGCCGATCGAGCTGCTGTGCTCGACGGCGCGGGTCACGACCCGGCATTTCTACGAGCATTTCGAGTCGCGCGAGGCCGTGCTGGTGGCCTTGTACGACCGGATCATGCTGGACACCCGCCGGGTGGTGACCGAAGCGCTGCTGCGCGAATCGCAGACGCCGCAAGAGCGGATGGAAGCCGCGCTGCGCGCCTTCGTCGACGGCTGCACGCAGGACCCCCGGCGCACCCGCATCCTGTGCGTCGAGGTGATCGGCGTCAGCAGCGAGATGTTCGATCGCCGGCGCGCCGCGATCCACGAATTCGCCGGTGTGCTGAACAGCTTCACGCGGGCGCTGGTGGCGACCGGCGAACTGCCGGACCGCGATTACCTGCGGACCTGCATCGGCATGATCGGCGCCATCCGCGAGCTGATGACCGAGTGGCTGATCAGCGATCCGCGCGGCCCGATCGAGCAGGTCCACGCCCATCTGAAGAGCCTGTTTGCCTGCCTGATGGCTGGCGCCCGGGAACTCGACAGCCGCAGCCAGGGGTAGGCCCTCGCACGCTTCGTGAATGTTCGACTTTCGGCTGGCACGTGCCGGAGGTCGCAGGCCTTGCGGTAAAGTAGCGCCCCCACGACAGGTTCACCGCTGACCGCGCGACAGAGCCTGCGCTGCTTTCCGACCCGCCCTTCACGGAGCTGCACGCGATCATGAGCGACACCTCAAGCCCGGCATCAGACAAGTCCTTCGACGTCATCGTCATCGGTGGCGGCCCCGGCGGCTATCCCGCCGCGATCCGCGCCGGACAGCTGGGCCTGAAGACGCTGTGCATCGACGGCTGGCTCAACCGCGACAACAGCCCGAGCTTTGGCGGCACCTGCCTGAACGCCGGCTGCATTCCGTCGAAGGCGCTGCTGGAGTCGTCGGAGCTGTTCCACAAGGCCGGCCACGAGTTCGCGGTGCACGGCATCGGCGTGTCGTCGCCGACCATCGACATCGCCAAGATGCAGGAGCGCAAGCAGGCCGTGTCGAAGGCCAACTCCGGCGGCGTCAAGATGCTGTTCCAGGCCAACAAGGTCACCGGCCTGTTCGGCTTCGGCAAGCTGCTCGGCAACGGTCAGGTGCAGTACACCGCGCATGACGGCAAGACCGAGGTCTACTCGGGCAAGCACATCATCATCGCCACCGGCTCCGCGCCGGTCGAGCTGAAGAAGATCGCGCCGTTCGACGGCGACAAGATCGTCGACTCCTGGGGCGCGCTGGAATTCGCCGCCGTGCCGGGCCGCCTCGGCATCATCGGCGCCGGCGTGATCGGCGTCGAACTCGGTTCGGTGTGGTCGCGCCTCGGCGCCAAGACCACGATCCTCGAAGCGCTGCCGGGCTTCCTGCCGATGGTCGACGCGGCCATTTCCAAGGAAGCGCTGCGCCAGTTCGCCAAGCAGGGCCTCGACATCCGCCTCGGCGCCAAGGTCACCGCGGTGGCCAAGTCCGACAAGGACGTGACGGTGACCTACGAGCAGGACGGCCAGTCGAAGACCGAAGTGTTCGACAAGCTGATCGTCGCCGTCGGCCGCCGTCCGTACACCGACAACCTCGGTGCCGACGCTGCCGGCGTGGCGCTCGACGAGCGTGGCTTCGTCAAGGTCGACAAGGGCTACAAGACCTCGGCACCGGGCATCTATGCGGTCGGCGACGTGATCGGCGGCGCGATGCTGGCGCACAAGGCGATCGAGGAAGGCGTGGTGCTGATCGAGCAGCTGCACGGCGAGAAGTCGGAAGTGAACTACAACGCCATTCCGTCGGTGATCTACACCAACCCGGAAATCGCCTGGGTCGGGCTGTCGGAAGAGCAGGCCAAGGCGGCCGGTCACGAGGTGAAGGTCGGCTCCAGCCCGTTCGCCGCCAACGGCCGCGCGCGCGCCATCGAATCGGTGGCTGGCCAGGTCAAGTTC
Source organism: Gammaproteobacteria bacterium (assembly GCA_026398815.1). Taxonomy (GTDB): domain Bacteria; phylum Pseudomonadota; class Gammaproteobacteria; order Nevskiales; family Nevskiaceae; genus Nevskia. Next base: position 368,366 of record JAPLSA010000017.1, on the reverse strand, counting down.
GTGTCCGATGCCAAGACCGATCGCGTGCTCGGCGTCCACATGATCGGCCCGTACGTCTCGGAGCTGTGCGCCGAAGCGGTGCTGGCGCTGGAGTTCGCCGCCACCACGCAGGACATCCAGCTGACCATGCACGGCCATCCGACCTTGTCGGAAACCTTCCACGAGGCCGCGCTCGCGGTGGACGGCCACGCGATCCACTCGGCCAACAAGAAGCGCTGAGCAGCGCTTCCAACAGACGCAGCGGAGTCATTCATGGGTCGTGGTCCTTCCATCGAAAGTCGCAAGAACGCGGCCGACGCGGTCAAGGCGAAGAAGTTCACCAAGTTCATTCGCGAGATCACCATCGCCGCCCGCAGCGGCGGTGGTGATGCCAACGCCAACCCGCGCCTGCGGCTGGCGATCGACAAGGCGCTGACCGCGAACATGACCAAGGACACGGTCGAGCGGGCGATCAAGCGCGGCACCGGCGAGGGCGCCACCGAGCAGGTCGTCGAAATCCGCTACGAGGGCTACGGCCCCGGCGGTGTCGCGGTGATGGTCGACTGCATGACCGACAACGCCACCCGTACCGTGGCCGACGTGCGTGCGGCGTTCAGCCGCAACGGCGGCAACCTCGGCACGTCGGGCTCGGTGGCGTTCCAGTTCACCCGCACCGGTGAAATCATCTTCGACATCCGCGACAACGCGGCACTCGAAGACCGGATCATGGAAGTGGCGCTGGATTCCGGCGCCGACGACGTGCTGTCGGAAGACGGCTTCGTCGACGTGCTGACCACGCCGGACGCCTATCTCGCGGTCAAGGGCGCGCTGGAAGCGGCCGGGCTGACGCCGATCGACTCCGATGTCGTCATGCGGCCCGCGACGCGCACCGCGCTGGACGGCGAAGCGGCCGCACAGATGGCCAAGCTGATCGCCCGTCTCGAGGAACTCGACGACGTGCAGGACGTGCACCACAACGCCGAACTTCCGGCCTGAAGGTGGCGGCCAGCGCCCCGGTCCGCATTCTCGGCATCGACCCCGGCTCGCGGATCACCGGCTGGGGCGTGATCGAACACGCCGGCAACCGCTCGCGCTGCATCGATCACGGTCGCATTCATCTCGACAAGGGCGAACTGCCGGCGCGGCTGCTGCGGATCTTCACCGAGATCGGTGAGGTAGTGCGCCAGTACGCACCGCAGGAATCGGCGATCGAGGAAGTGTTCGTCAACCGCAACGTCTCGAGCGCGCTGGTTCTCGGCCAGGCCCGAGGGGCGGCGATCTGTGCACTGGCTGCGGCCGGGCTGAGCGTGGCCGAATACGCGCCGGCGCAGATCAAGTCGGCCGTGGTCGGCAGCGGCCGGGCCGAGAAACAGCAGGTGCAGCACATGATCCGCATCCTGCTGGCGTTGCCGGAAACCGCACCGACCGATGCCTCCGATGCGCTGGCGGTGGCGCTCTGCCATGCCCACGTGCGCGGCACGGTGCTGCGCACCGGCGAAGCGCTGCGCGGCGCCTGGGGCAATGCCAGCGTCGCCAAGCCGAGAATCTCCTCCCCGCGTTGAAGGCCTGACCCATGATCGGACGACTCAGCGGCACCCTGATCGCCAAGCAGCCGCCGATGCTGCTGCTCGATGTCGGCGGCGTCGGCTACGAAGTCGAAGCGCCGATGTCGACGTTCTTCAAGCTGCCGGCGATCGGCACCGCGATCGTGCTGCAGACCCATCTGGTGATCCGCGAGGACGCCCATCTGCTGTTCGGCTTCGCCACCGCCGCAGAGAAGGCGCTGTTCCGCGAGATCATCAAGATCACCGGCATCGGCCCGAAGCTGGCGCTGGCGATCCTGTCCGGCATCGGCGTCGAGGATTTCTGGGCCGCCGTCCGGGCGGCGGAAACCGGCCGGCTGGTGAAGCTGCCCGGCATCGGCAAGAAGACCGCCGAGCGCATCGTCATCGAACTGCGCGACAAGGCTGGTGCCGGCGGGCCGGGCGATGCCGGCGCGCTGACCTCGGCCGGCATCACGATCGCCGCCAGCCCGCTGGCCGAAGCGCGCGCCGCGCTGGAATCGCTTGGCTACAAGCCGGTGGAAGCGCAGAAGCTGACCGATGCCGTGCACAAGGACGACATGAGCACCGATCAGATCATCCGCGAAGCGCTGAAACGCGCGGTGCGCTAAGGCATGGCGGCTGGCGCAACACAAAGAATCAAGCGTCAAAAGTTAAACGCAAAGGCGCAAAGGGAAAAGAAAGGACGCAAAGACACAAGTGAATGTCGGGTGCTGCTTTCCTGAACAGCTTTTGATTTCCTCCTCTTTGCCGTTCTTTGCGCCTTTGCGTTTCACTTTTGATTTTGCTGTCCTCGAACTGCGGGCCCGCAGCAGGTCAGGGCGCGCTCGCGACATATAATCGCGGCATGACCAACCCCATCGATTACCCGGCGCTCGTCGCGCTGATGGCCCGAGTCGGCTACGACGACGAGGCCGCCGCCTATCACGGCAGCCTTTGCGGTGCGCTGTGCCGCCAGAAGCCCGAGGAGGTCGACCCGGTCGCCCTGCTCGACGAAGTCGAAAGCCATCCCGAGGCCGGCGATCGTGCCGCGCTGCTGGCGCTGCGCGACGAAACCCTGGGCTCGCTGACCGACCTGCAGTCGGCGTTCGCCCCGATGTTGCCGGACGACGACGCCAGCCTGGCGGATCGCGCTGCTGCGCTCGGCGCCTGGTGCGAAGGCTTCCTGTACGGGCTGGCCGGCCGCATCAAGCTGAACCTGCGCGAGTGCAGCGAGGAAGTCCGGGAGATCGTCAAGGACCTTACCGAGTTCACCCGCTCGTCGCTGGATTCCGGCGACGACGATGAGGGCGAGGAAAACGCCTACGCCGAGCTGGTCGAGTACATCCGCGTCGGCGCCCAGCTGGTGTTCATGGAACTGCACCCGCGCCATGGCGCGCCCGGCGCGTCGCCGACCATCCACTGATTGCCGCTCATGCCTGCCCCGACAGCCGCCGAACTCGCCGAATACGCCGCGCGCCGCGCCCGCCTGCTGGCCGCCATCGGCCCGGACAGCGTGGCGATCGTGCCGTCGGCGCGCGAGGTGATCCGCAACCGCGACGCCCATTACCGCTTTCGGCAGGATTCCGACTTCCTCTACCTGACCGGCTTCAACGAGCCGGACGCCATGCTGGTGCTGGCGCCAGGGCGCAGCGAGGGCGCGTTCCTGCTGTTCGTCCGGCCGCGCGATCCGGCGCGGGAAATCTGGGACGGCCGCCGGGCCGGGCCGGAAGGCGCGGTGAGCCGCTACGGCGCCGACCAGGCCTTCGTGATCGGCGACTTCGAGCAGCAGCTGCAGAGCCTGCTGGCCGGCCGCAATCGGCTGTTCTACACGCTGGGCGAGCACCCGGAATGGGATGGCCGGATCGCCGCCGTGGTGCGCGAGATCCGCGAGGTGTCGCGTCGCGGGGCGGCCGCGCCGACCGACATCGTGGCGCTGGAATCAACGTTGCACGAGCAGCGCCTGATCAAGACCGAGGCCGAGCTGGCGCTGCTCCGCCACGCCTGCCAGGTGACGGCTGGCGCACACGTGCGGGCGATGCGCAGCACCCGTCCCGGCGGCTGGGAATGGGCGGTGGCAGCCGAGATCCATCACGAGTTCGAGCGCCACGGCATGGAGTGCGGCTACGGCTCGATCGTCGGCGGCGGCGAGAACGCCTGCATCCTGCATTACAAGGAAAACGAGTCGCAGCTCAACGACGGCGACCTGCTGCTGATCGACGCCGGCGGCGAGTACCAGGGCTACACCGCCGACATCACCCGCACGTTCCCGGTCAACGGGCGCTATTCGGGCGCGCAGCGCGAGGTCTACGAAGTGGTGCTGGCCGCCCAGCTCGCCGCGATCGCCGAGCTGACCTCCGGCAATGCCTCGTCGCGTCCGCATGAGGTGGCAACCAAGGTGCTGACCGAGGGCATGGTCGCGCTCGGCCTGCTTACCGGCGACGTCGACAGCCTGATCGCCGAAGGCCGGCACCGGCAGTTCTACATGCATGGCACCGGCCACTGGCTGGGACTCGATGTCCACGATGTCGGCCGCTACAAGATCGATGGCGTGGCGCGGCCGTTCCAGCCTGGCATGGTGATGACCGTCGAGCCGGGCCTCTACATCGCGCCCGGCAGCGAAGGCGTCGATCCGCGTTTCCACGGCATCGGCATCCGCATCGAGGACGACGTGCTGGTCACCTCTGGCGCGCCAGAAGTGCTGACCGCCGGCGTGCCGAAAGCCGTGGCCGACATCGAAGCGCTGATGCGGGGCTGAGTGCACGCCACGCGCCCTTCGCTGCAGCCGGCGCCGGTCGACGGCCCGTTCTGTCGCAACTGCGGTGCCCGCGCCGACGTCAGCTACTGCCCGGTCTGCGGGCAGGAAACCCGGATCGAGATGCCGACGGTCGGGCATTTCATCGCCGAGTTCGCCGAGCAGACCTTCGCGCTGCAGGGCCAGCTGTGGCGCACGCTGCAGTCGCTGCTGCTGAAGCCGGGCGCGCTGACGCTCGAATACGTCGCCGGCCGTCGCCAGCGCTATGTGCGGCCGCTGCGGCTCTATCTGGCGCTGAGCATCCTGTTCTTCGCGGTGCTCGGGCTGTCGGGCAACACCGGCTTCATGCAGATCGGTAGCGGGCCGGAAACGCCGGTCGACAGCTCCTCGGCCACGGCCGATCGCCCGGCAGCTGCGGCCGACGGCGCCGGCAGCAGCGCAAAGGCTGGCGGCGAAGAGGCCAGTACTGCGCCGCGCCACCGTGGCGAGATGCACGTCGACACCGGCTTTCCGGACTTCGATGCCCGCGCCAACCACCGGCTCGACCTGCTGCTGTCGCTGCCCAGGGAAGAGCTGACCGAGCGCATCTTCGACACCTTCACCGGCTGGGCGCCGGTGGCGATGTTTCTGCTGATGCCACTGTTCGCCGCGTTCCTGAAGCTCGGCTATCTGCGGCGCGGTGCGAACTACGCGGTGCACCTGCTGTTCGCGGTGAACTTCCACTCGTTCATCTTCCTGGTGCTGCTGGCCGGCCTGCTGCCGGTGATCGGCCGCTTCGATGAGGTGCTGGCGCTGGCGATGCCGGTCTACCTGTGGCTGGCGCTGCGTCGCGTGCATGGCGGCGGCCGGCTGTCGACCGCGCTGTTCGTGCTGCTGCTGTGCCTGGTCTACGTGATCGCCATGGCGCTGGTCATGGCGCTGGCTATCCTGCTTCCCCTGGCCTTGCTCTGATCCCCTGATGAATTCCGCAGTGACCCACGACATCGCAATCGTCGGCGGTGGCCTGGTCGGCGCCAGCCTGGCCGTGCGCCTGGCCCGCAGCCGGCACCGGGTGGTGCTGATCGAAGCAGCCGCGCCGCCGCAGAGCCCGCCGAGCTGGGACGAGCGCTGCATCGCGCTCAACGACGCCAGTCAACGCATCCTCGACGACTTCGGCGTCTGGCCGGCATTGCGGCCGGACGCCGCCGCCATCCTGGCGACCCATATCTCCGAGAAAGGCCGCTTCGGCAGCACCCGCTTCGATGCCGACGAGGCCGGCATTGCGGCGCTGGGCTACAACCTGCCGCTGCGGGCGATCGGCGCGGCGCTGGCGGCGGCCATGAAGCAGGCCGGCAATCTCGAGCTGCGGCAGCCGGCCCGCGTGGTCGCGCTGGACGATCAGGGCGATGCGGTGCTGCTCGGCCTCGATGACGGCAGCGCGGTACGCGCCCGGCTGGTGGCGGCCGCCGACGGCGCGCAGTCCAGCGTCCGGACGCTGCTCGGCATCGCCGCCGAGCAGCGCGACTACCGCCAGCACGCCATCGTGTCGGCGGTGCGCCTGTCGCGCCCGCACCAGGGCGTGGCCTACGAACGGTTCACGCCGGATGGCCCGATGGCGCTGATTCCGAAGCCGGATGACGCCGCTTCGCTGGTCTGGACGATGCCCAGCGAGCAGGCCGCTGCAATGATGGATTGCACCGACGAACACTACCGAGCGGCCGCGCAGGCCGTCTTCGGCGGTCGCCTGGGACGCTTCACCGCGCTCGGCGCGCGGCGCGCCTGGCCGCTGTCGCGGGTGGTCAGCGAAGCGGTGGTGGCGCCGCGCTGCGTGCTGATCGGCAATGCCGCGCAAAGCCTGCATCCGGTGGCCGCGCAGGGCTTCAACCTGGGGCTGCGCGATGTCGCCCATCTGGCCGAGCGGGTCGCGGCCGCCGCCGATCCCGGCGCGCCGGCGCTGCTGGCCGATTACGCCAGCAGCCGCCGCACCGATCGCGAACGGGTCACCGGCTTCACCGACCTGCTGGTCCGGGCGTTCTCCAACCGCGCGCCCGGCCTGTCGCAGGCGCGGCACTGGGGGCTGGTGGCCGCCAGCCTGGCACCGCCGATCCGCGAAGCGCTGCTGCGCCAGCACCTGGGCCATCTCGGCCTGCCGGCCAGCCGAGGTGTCGTCTCATGAGCCGGGCCGATCGCTGTGACATCGCCGTCGTCGGCGGCGGCCCGGTTGGCGTGGTCGCGGCGCTGGCGCTGCACCAGGCCGGTTTTTCGGTGCAGCTGGTCGAACAGGGCGGGCCGCCGCCGCCGTTCGATCCGGCGCAGTACGACAGCCGCGTCTATGCCGTTGCCGCCTCGTCCGCCCGCCTGCTGGAACGGCTCGGTGTCTGGCCGGCGATCGCGGCTGCCCGCATCAGCCCGTACCGGCAGATGCAGGTCTGGGCGCGCGCCGCCGAACTCGGACTGCTGTTCGACGCCGCCGACAGCGGCCAGGCCGCGCTCGGCTGGATCGTCGAACAGGATTTGATCCGTGCCGCCGCCTGGCAGCGGCTCGGCGACTTGCCGGTCCGCACCGGCGTGCAGGTGCTGTCCGTGCAGCTGCCGGAGCCCGGTGGCGATGACACCCACGGCGTGCTGCAGATCGGCAACGGCGAGCAGCTGCGCGCCCGGCTGGTAGTGGCCGCCGATGGCGCCGACTCGCCGCTGCGCGAGCAGGCCGGCATCGACACCGTGACCTGGCGCTACGCGCAGCGCGCGATCGTCGCCCAGCTGACGCTCGCCGAAGCACCGGCCGGTCGCGCCTTCCAGCGCTTTCTCGAGACCGGGCCGCTGGCCTTCCTGCCGCTCGCCGATGGCCGCCATTCGATCGTCTGGTCGGCCGATACCGCGCGCGCTGCCGAACTGCTGGCGCTGGACGACCGGGCCTTCGCTGCCGCGCTGGCCGAGGCCAGCCAGCACGCGCTTGGCGAGGTCACGGCGCTGGGTGCGCGCAGCGCGTTTCCGCTGCGCCTGCTGCACGCCCGCGACTACCACCGCGATGGTTTGGTGCTGGTCGGCGATGCCGCGCACGCCATCCATCCGCTGGCCGGGCAGGGCGCCAATCTCGGTTTCGCCGATGTGGCCGAACTGGTCACCGTGCTGGCTGCCGCCCGCGATGCCGGCCGCGACTGGGCGTCGGCGCGTGCGCTGTCGGCGTACAGCCGCGCCCGCAAGGCCGCCAATCTGGAGATGCTGGCCCTGACCGATGGCCTCTATCGCGGCTTCGGCAGTGCGCTGCCCGGCCTGCGTGAGGTGCTCGGGCTGGGGCTGGAGACGGTCAACCGGATCGCCCCGATCAAGGCGCTGCTGGCGCGCCAGGCTGCGGCCGGGAGCGGTTGACGCCGCGTTCCATGCCGACGATCACAAGGTCAGACGTGCCGCGCCGGCACCGCGCGATCGGCAAACGAGTAAGATGCGCGCCTTCGGAGAGTAGCTCAGCTTGGTAGAGCACCTGCTTTGGGAGCAGGGGGTCGCAGGTTCGATTCCTGTCTCTCCGACCAGTCATCCAGGATTGAAACGACAACGGCCACCTGCGAGGTGGCCGTTGTCGTTTCCGGACCGTGGCGCCGGCAAGTTCCCGGAGCCTAGCGATCGCCGGGCTGGATACGCGCGGCGGGTTCGCGTTCGATGAGGAAATAGGCTGCCGACGGCGACGCCGCCGGTAGGTCCAGCACCCAGCACAGGAAATCCGGGCCGAACGGCGGCGTCGGTTCCTGCTCCGCGAGGCAGCGCGAGCACTCGCGGGTCCAGATTCTGTTGCGTTGATCAAATGACAGCATGGCTGTGTGCTCGCTTGATGGAGGCGTCGACGCCGCTTCCTGCGCGGCCGACGCGGCTTGTCAGTGGCGTTCCCTGCAGTGCCGGCCGGGGCCGGCCGTGACCGCCCCGGCCGGTCATCGATCGATCAGCCGCCGAACGCCTGCTGGGCGATGGCGGTGTTCATGAAATCCCGGAAGTGCAGCCACTTGCCGTCCCGCACGGTGATCACGTGCACGAAGTCGGAATCGATGTTGCCGCCGGTGCGGCGCGCGGTGAGGCGCAGGTGGCCGGTGACCACCACCTTGTCGTCGCTGGCGATGAACTCCTCGGCATCGAACTGGTGGATGTCGACCGAGGCCAGCACCGTGTCGAAGAAGCGCCGGGCTTCGCTGCGCGTTTCGTAGTGGCCGGCGTAAGGGATCACCGGCGGGCCGTAGAAGTCGATCACCACCTGCTCGTCGAGCAGTTCGAGGATGCCCGGCACATCGGCAGCGCCGAAGCGGGCGAAGACTTCCTTGACCATCGCGACATTGCGTTCTTCGAGGCGCATGACATTCGGCTCCAGGATCAGGGGCAGGGTGGTGCAGCTGTGCTGCAGCAGCGTGGCGGTCTGCGGAATGGCGGGCGCCAGGCCCGGCCGCAGGCTGCGATAACCATCGAGCAGGCCGCTGATCAGGCATTCGACTTCCAGGCTGGCCAGCGGCGCGCCGAGGCAGTAGTGGATGCCGTGACCGAAGCTCAGGTGCTGGCCGGCGTTGTCGCGATCGAGGCGGAAGCGGTCCGGTTCCGGAAACACCTCGGGATCGTGGTTCGCCGAGGCGAAGAACAGCGCCACCCATTCGCCGGCGGCGATCCGCTGGCCGCCGATCTCGACGTCGCGCATGACCTGCCGGAACAGCCGCTGCGGCGGGCCGGTCATCCGCAGCGTTTCGCTGAGGAAGCGGCCGATCTTGCCGCGATCCGCCTGCAGCGTGGCCCACACCTCGGGCTGCTGGGCCAGCATCTGCAGGCAGTTGGTCGCGAAGTACATGGTGGTTTCGCTGCCGGCGACGACCAGCGTGAAGCAGAAGCGCCAGACCTCGTCCTGGCTGAGCTTCTGGCCTTCCGATTCGGCTATCAGCAGCGCGTCGATCAGATCGTCGTTCGGCGCTTCGCCCCGGGCCAGCCGGGCCGCCCGTTCGGCGACGGTCTGCATGAAGTAGCCAACCATCTCGCGATTGCTGGCGTCGCGTTCCTCGGCCGACAGGTCGGCGCTGAGCATGAAGGCGTTGGACCAGCGCTGGAAGCGATCGGTCAGGTCGGCCGGCAGGCCGAGCAGATGCACCATCAGCCGCGCCGGCAGGCCGGCGCACAGCGCCGACACGCCATCGAACTCGCCGGCCGGCAACTGGCCGAGCAGGTCGCGGACCACGGCTTCGATCGCCGGCCGCAGTTCGCGCACCCGTTTCGGCGTGAACGCCTTGACCACGATGCGCCGCAGCTTGGCGTGCTCCGGATCGTCGTGATTGACCAGCATCAGCGTCGGCGCGCCGGTGTCCTGCTGGAAGTTCGCGGAGGAGAACGTCACCGGATCGCGCGCGGCCGCCTGCACATGCGCATGGCTCAGCAGCGCCCAGGCCTTCAGCGGCGCATCGCGGCCGGGCACGGTACCGGGCGGCCAGTCCGCATAGCCCGGCAGCGGCGACTGCGCACGCAGCGCCGCATAGGCCGGATAGGGGTTGGCGATGATCTCGGGTGTGGCCAGATCGCTGGCCTGGAACTGTCGCTGCATGAAGCTCTCCTCGCTGTTCGATAATGGTTCGTGCGCCGCCGCGAACGGCTTTGCATTTTTATGGCTACGGGAAACTATGTCTCGAAGACACAATAAAACCGGAATCGAGGCGCGGTCAAACGGGGCAGACCCGCAGGCGGGGGAAACCGTCGATACGGCGGTGGTCGCTGCGGCGCCCGTCACCGGCATCTCGCGGGCGGCGCGCGACTTCCTCGACCTGTTCTATCCGGTCCACTACAAGATCGGCATCGGCATCGAAGACGCGCTGCGCGGTGGCCGGCTGACCCGCCATCAGGTCGCGATCCTGTGGCTGATCCGCAGCGAAGGCGAAGGCGGCACGCGGATGGCGCGCAAGGACATCGAGCGCTCGATCACCCGCTGGTTCGAGATCGGCAACTCGGCGATCTCCAAGGCGCTGCGGGTGCTGGCCAAGCCGCCGTACGAACTGCTGGCGATCGTCGAGAACCCGCTGTCGGCCCGCGAACGCTATGTGGTGCTGACGCCGGCCGGCGAGGAGCAGATCGCCTGGATGGTGGCCCAGGGCCATCGCTTCCTGCAGCGCATGGTCAACCACCTGCGCGACGAGGAATCCGCGCAGGGCGTGCATTTCCTGACTCGGGTCAGCGCCATCATCGACATCGTCGAGCGCGAAAAGCCGGTGCCGCCGGCTGCGCTGGAAGCGGCGACGGCGGCCGTCAAGCCGCGCCGCACGCGGCGCTAGCCGGCACGCCCGTCAGCGCACCTCGAAGCCCAGCCGCGCGATCAGCTGGCCCTGCGGCGTACGCAGGTCGACGCGCCAGCGGCCGAGCGGCTGGTCGCCGAAGTTGAGCTTGCGGCTGTAGGTGCGGAAGCCGGCTTCGCGGCCACCGGAGATCTGCGCCGGGATGCGATCGACGACGGCATCGCCGTGCCACCACTCGAAGATCACCGCCTGCGACAGCCCCTGCGGCGCGCGCACTGCGACGAAGGCGATCAGGCCATCGGCGAGCGTGGCGCCATCGACCCGGGTGATGGCAGCGCCGGGTGCGTTGCCTTCGATGGCGGTGGTGATCCGGGCATCGCGCACCCACAGGCCGGCCGGTGGAATGGCGGCCCGCAGCAGCCATCCGGCCGCCAGCAGCAGTGCCACCAGCGTGCCGTAGGCCAGTCGGCGCTGGCGGCTGCGCGGATCGTCGGCGTCGCGGATCAGCCTCGGCAGGCTGATCGCCAGGGTCAGCGCGGTGATGCCGAAAGCGATCGGCAGCGCGGTTTCGGCCGGAAGGTGCACGGCGATCGGCAGGATCACCAGTGCGGCGACGAACGTGCAGCCGGCGTGGAAACCCATCGACAGCGCCGCATTCGGCGCGATCCGATGCCAGTAGACCGGGTCGAGCGCCGAAGCCACGGCCAGCAGTGCGGCCAGCGCCACGAACAGGATCTGGCCGGGCACCGGCTGCATCGCCGTGAACAGGAACGGCAGCGAGAAGAACAGCAGTTCCTGCTGCGCCTGCTGGGTCAGGAAACGGGCGGTGGCGACCGGCAGCCGGCCGCGCGAGTGGCGGGCCATCCAGCGGCCGAGCGCGCCTTCGGCCAGCAGCCAGGGCCAGCCGAGCAGGGCGATCACCGCCATCACGCGCGCCAGATGCTCGCCCCGCTGCACCAGCAGGAAGCTGCCGATGCCGAACGCGAAGCTGCCCAGCGGCAGCAGCAGCGGATGGCGGTTCAGCAGCGCCAGCAGGCGATCGAAACGGCTGCTGGCCGAGGGCGGCAGCGGCGCGGGCGAGGAATTTGCGGCAACGGCGGATTCGGACATCGGAACGAAATGGGGTGGCGATGGCAGCAGGACGTGCTGGCATCGCCACCGTAGCAGGCGCGCGCGGCTCACGGCGCCAGGGCCGACCTCGACCGTGCGCCGGACCACAGGTGCTGCGGCCTCAGAACTTCCATTCCAGCCCGGCCACCACGTTGCGCGGTGCGCCGTAGAAGCCGACCTGATAGAGGCTGGTGATGTACTTCTCGTTGCTCAGGTTGTTGCCGTTGATCTGCAGGCTGACGCCGTGCCCCAGCGCGTAGCGCGCGAAGGCATTGATCAGGGCGTAGTCGCCCTGGCGGATCGTGACGTTGGTGTTTTCGTCGAGCTTGCTGATGCTGCTCTGCCAGCGTCCGCCGATGCCGAGCGTCAGATCGGTCAGGCCGGGAATGCGGCCGGAGGCCTGCAGGTTTACGGTGCGGCGCGGGACCCAGTCGTAGACATTGCCGCCGTCGTCGCCGTGCAACTGCAGCGCCGTGAAGCCGAGCACCACGTCGACCAGCGCATGCGGCTTGCCGCTGACTTCGAACTCGAAGCCCTTCGATTCCACCGCCAGGCCCTGGTAGTAGTACTGGCCGGCGCTGTTGAGACCGGCGAAGGTGGCGAGATTCTTCTGTTCGGCGGTGAACCAGGCCAGCGTGGCGATCAGCCGGCGCTGCAGCCAGCCGCTCTTGACGCCCACTTCATAGTTGACGCCCTTGGACGGATCGAGGAAACGGCCGTCGATGTCGGTCTGGTCCTGCGGCTGGTAGATGTCCGAGTAGCTGGCGTAGCCGAGCAGATGGGGTGTCAGCTGGTAGGTGAGCCCGGCGTACGGCGAGAGTTCGCTTTCGGTCTGGTCGTAGGGCTCGCTGTAGATGCTCCTGCCCTTGCGGCTGTAGCGCGCCCAGTTGAAGCCGAGCACGAGCTTGGCGGCCTCGGTCAGGCTCAGCTGGGTGGCGCCATAGCCGCGGGTCAGCGTCTGCTCGTCGGTACTGTAGAAGGTGGCGTCGCCGAAGGCCGGCATCGGGAAGGCGTCGCCGGGGTACGGGAACGCCGGCAGGGCGCCGAAGCTGGGGTCGTCCGCCGGCACCGGCCGCCATTGCATGTCGGCGTTGCTGGTCGAGCGCGCCAGGCCCAGCAGCAGCTGGTGCTGGTGGCCGAACAGCTCGAAGCGGCCGTCGAGATTCAGATCGAACAGATGCGCTTCGGACTCGCTCGGGAAACTGCCGGGATTGCCGACCAACCCGGTATGCGTGTCCGGGTCCAGGCCGGTCAACGTGTAGACGTAGAACAGGTAGCCGTCGTCGTCGGTCGCGCGGTAGTTGTAGCTGAGCTTGGCGTTCCAGTCCGGCGCGATCGCGTAGGTGTATTCGGCGAAAGCGGTCTGCGTCCGGGTGTCCCAGAACGTCCAGTCCAGCGAGGTCGATGCGCTGCGCGGGAACTCGGCCTGCGTGCCGTCGCTGTTGGACAGCACCAGCGCGCCCCAGAGATTGCCTTCGGTATTGGCCTGCTGGTGCGAGTAGCCGAAGGTCAGGGTCGAGTGCTCGCCGATCTGGCCGTCGATCACCGCATAGCCGTAGGTCCGGTCGTCTTGCCGGCCGCGCAGCCAGGAATCCTTGTCCTCTCCGGCCAGCACGACGCGCCCGGCCCAGCGGCCGTCGTCGGTCAGCGGCGTGGAGTAATCCGCCTCGATGCGCCTGAAATCGAAGGAGCCGACCGACACACCGATGCTGCCTTCGCGCCGGTTGGTCGGCCGCTTGCGCACGTAGTTCAGCGTGCCGGCGGAGTTGCCGACGCCGGTCAGCAGGCCGTTGGCGCCGCGAATGACTTCGAGCTTCTCGTAGCCGAAGGCGTCCATCGCGCCGGTGACGATGCCCCAGTCGTTGGGCATGCCAATACCGTCGATCTGCGTGCTCTTGATCTCGAAGCCGCGCGCCAGGTAATTCGTGCGGTTGGTTTCCCATTCCTCGACATTGATGCCGGTGGCGAGCTTCAGGGCATCGTTGAGGCTGAAGGCCGCGAAGTTGTCGATCTGCTGGCGGTCGACGGTGCTGATCGACTGCGGCGTTTCCAGCAGGCTCATCTTCAGGCCAGTGGCGCCCTTGCTGGTGCGCTCGGCACGCTTGCCAACGATCAGCACGGTGCCCAGTTCGACCGGCTTTTCGTCGCCGGCGGCGGCTTGGGGCTGGGTCCCGGCCGCGTCGGTGGCGGCCGGAGCGGCGCCGTCATCGACCCTGGTATCTACGTCCTGCGCCTGCAGGGACCCGCTCATCGCCGCGCTCAGGAGCGCTGCGGCACTTGCCAGAACCACTCGCATCGAAACATCTCCAGCCTGGAAAAGCCGCTGTTGCGGCGGGATTCGGTGGCTGGTGTCGCGCGCTGCCTAGTTGAGAGTGATTATCGTTTGCCGGCAAAAGTGGCGCAAGCGGCGGGGCGTTCAGTCGCTGCTGCGATCGATCAGCAGGCGCTCCAGCAGCTCGATCTGCCGCCGCTGCATCTCGACCAGTTCGATCCACTGGCGCTCGCGCAGCGCGTCGACCTTCTGGTGCAGCGCCAGGATTTCCAGCTCCGCCTTCAGGTTGACTTCGTAGTCGTGCTCGGCGGCGGCGCGGTCCTTCGTCGCCTGCCGGTTCTGCGACATCATGATCACCGGCGCCTGGATCGCCGCCAGCATCGACAGGATCAGGTTCAGGAACACGTACGGGTAGGGATCGAACTGCGTGCCGACCCGCGACAGGATCACCGTGTTGACCAGCACCCAGGCGGCCAGCAGGCCGAGGAAGATCAGGATGAAGGTCCAGGAGCCGCCGAACGCGGCGATGCGGTCGGCCAGACGCTCGCCGAACGTCATCGCGTCTTCGTAGGCGCGCTGGGTGTCGCGGCTGACGTGCAGCCGTCGGGCCACCCGGTCGATCACCCGTTGCTCGCTGCGGCTCAGCTTGTTGCCGCTGGCCTGGGCCTGGGCGCGGAGTTCGTCGATGACGCTGTTCATGGGGCTTCCGGAGGTGGCGATGCGCGCACGCTACCCGAATCCACGCCGCCCTCAATAGTTCACCGTGATCACCAGACTGTCGCTGTAGCTGCCGGCCGGTGCCGGCTGCTGGGCCAGGATGCGGCCATAGACCGGGTGATTGAACGTGGTGCTGCCAAGCCCGATCAGGAAGCCGCCGGAAACGCCGGTGACGTTGTCCCAGACCGTGGTGTAGGCCGCGCTGGTGTAGACGTTGTACGGCAGCAGCCGGGCCCCGGCGTTCATCCGCCGGCTGGCGACATTGCCGCTGCCGCCGCCGGACAGCAGGACCGTGTAGCTGACCAGCAGGCCGAGGCCGCTACAGGTCACGGCGACATTGCCGCCGGCGTAGGTCGGCGTCGCCGCGATCGGGTTGTAGCTGCCGAAGGCGACGCCGGTGGACGAGGCCGTGCAGCTGGCCAGCAGCGCTTCGGCGCGCGGCGCCAGCAGCAGACCGACCACGACCAGCGCAAGTGGCAGCCGCGTCATCGGCGCGCCTGCAGATGGGTGACGCGGCAGCGCAGGGTGTCGCCGCTGGCCGGCAGCGCGGCCGTGCAGGAGCCGCCCGGCCACTGGGCGCTGAGATGTCCTCGGGTGCTGCCAAGCTCGGCGTAGACCAGCCCGTCGTAGCCGACCGGCAACGGCAGCGGCTCGGCATCGCGCCACAGCGCCGCGCCGGCCGGAATCGGCTGGTCCTGCTCGTCGACCAGCCGCAGCCGCTGCCGGCTGTGATGATCGACTTCGAAATGCACGGCGATGCCGGCGCCGGCCGGCGGCACCACCGACTGGCTGCCGGCGACGATGCCGAGCGCCACCGGCAGATCGCGATCGTCGATCGCCAGGCGGTTGCGCTGGAACGGCTGCAGATCGGCCAGCAGCAGATGGCCGCTGGCGTCGCTGCGGCCGACCAGCTGGTTCTCGCGCAGCACCCGCACGTCGGCGACGCCGCCGGTGTCGACCACCGCGAAGCTGTCGCGGATCGGCGCCGACCAGTAGCTGCGGCCATCGACGATCGCCAGCGCGGTCTGCAGCCCGGCGCTGGGCGCGCTGCGACCGTCGATGCCGGCGTAGCCGACAGCGTAACGGCCGCGCGTCGTGTTCCAGGCGGCTTCCGCTTCGCGCAGGCCACGGTCGTCGGCATCGGCGCTGGCGCGCCACGCCAGGCCCAGCGGTCCTTCGGGCGCGTGCTGGGCGGTCGCCAGCAGGCGGCTGGCGTCGCCGTCGCGGCCGGCCTGCAGGCCGGCGCTGCTGCCGTGGCCGAACGTCGAAGTCAGGCCGATCACCAGGCTGTCGCCGCCGGCGCCGTGCAGCGCGTGCAGCCAGCTGGCGTAGGCCTGTAGGTCGCGGCCGAACGACTGGCTCCAGCCGAAGCCGGCCAGGCGGCTGCCGGCCGCGTCGGCGGTCCAGCCCTGTTCGTCGAGATAGACGACGCTGGCGGTGCCGCTGCCCGGCAGCCGCCAGGACAGCCGTGCGGCGTCGGACAGCCGGAGGCTGCCCGGCGCGCGGCCGGGATCGCTGTAGTCGCGGCTGGCCATGCGGTGGCGCAGCGACAGGCTGAAGTGTTCGTCGATGCGTTCGAACGCCAGGCTCAGCTGCGCGCCGGCGCCGCGTTCGCCGTTCGACAGCGCGCCGCCGGCGCTGAACAGCCCGAGCGCCGGCACGATGCGGTCCAGCCCGGCGCCGGCGACCTGGCGGCGGTCGGTGGCGCTGGCGCGTAGCTGCGCGGTCAGCCGGTCATCAAGCCCCTGCCGCAGGCCAGCGGCCAGCAAAGGGCGGGTGTAGCGATCATCGGTGCCGGCGTAGTCCTCGCGCAGCAGGCCGGCTTCGAGCACCTGCTCGCGCAGCCCTGACGCCAGCAGCCTCGGCGAGGCGTAGAACGGCTGGGTGATGGTCTGCTCGCGGCCCAGCGCATCGCGCAGCTTCACCTGCAGCTCGCCGCTGCCGGTCAAGGTCGGCACGCTGTCGAAGCGGAAATCGCCGGCTTCCAGCGGCTGCGGCCGGGCCTGGCGGACGCCGTTGACGTACAGCTGCGCGGTGGAGGCCAGCGCGGCCGAGCCGGCGATCGAGGGCAGCGGAAAGGTGATGCGATCCGGCTGCAGCGCGAATTCGGTACCCCATTGCAGGCCGGCGAAGCGGACCGGAGTTTCCCAGTCGGCGCTGCGGGTCACGGCATCGCCGAGGCGGATGCGGCGCAGCTGGTCGGCATCGTCGACCAGCCAGTAGCTGTCGAGCCGGCGCAGGATGCGGCGATCCAGGTAGACGCTGGACCGGCCGCTGCCGAGCCGGCCGAAGGCGCCGAGATCGATCAGGCTGCTGGCGGCGTCGCGGCCAGCCAGGCCGCCGTAGCGGGCATCGAGGTTCAGATAGCCGCCGAGTGCCGCCGGGCTGAGCTCGGGCCGGTTGTCGTCGTCGAAGCGCAGGGCCTGCACGCGTTGCGGATTGGCGTCGATCCACAGCTCCGCCGTGCAGGCATCGTGGCGCAGCATCAGGCCCTGATCGGCATCGAGCACCGCCCAGCGCTGGCCGTCGGCATCGGTTTCCACGGCCGACGGCGGCAGCGGCGTCCAGCGCTGCCAGCTGTCGTACGGGGCGCGCCAGCGGGCATCGGCCCCCATCAGCAGCACGGTGTCTTCGGCCGGCTGGCCGGGATGGGCGTGGACACTGAGCACAGCGCGGCGTCCGCTCAGCGGCGTCATGGCGACGCCGTGGGCCGGGCAGGGATCGGCTGCGAACCAGACCGCTTCGGTGGCGATCACGCCGGCCTGCGCGGCAGCCGCGTGGCCGGCCGCAGCGACGATCAGCAGTGCGCGCCGCTCATTCCGCCGGCCAGGCCAGCGCATGGTCATCGAGCGGCACGCTGCCGGCGACGCTCAGCTGCGGCGCCGTCGCGGCGATCGCCGAGGCCGGCAGCGGAAAGCGGCGCTGCTCGCCGGGAAACAGGTAGACCGGCCCGGCGATGCCGGCCAGCGCGGCGTCGCCGCCGTGCAGCTGGGCACGGTCGATCCGTTCGGTGGTGGTGCCGCGATTGACCACGACCAGCGCCGGACTGCTGCCGGACGACGCGCGATCGAGCTGCCAGTCGAGTTGCGAGCGGACCACGGCCGGCAGCCGGAACAGCGGCAGGCTGACCCGCAGCCGGGTGGCGATCTGCATCGGCGCCAGCGCCACCGGCAGCGTTTGGGCCTGAGCCTGGGCCTGGGCCGGCGGCAGTTCCTCGACGACCAGCCGCCAGCGACCTTCCTCGGCCGTGGCATGACGGCCGGCGAAGCCGATGCGGACGATCTGGCTGGCGCCGGGCGCCAGCTGGAACATCGGCGGCGTGATGATCGGCGCGTCGCCGCCGGTGGCGGGCTCCAACTGGTCGGCGCCGTCGCGATGCTGCCAGCGCTGGACGCTGACCTGCACGGTGGCTGGCGCATCGGCGGCGTTGCCGATGGTCATCGAGGTGGCGGCCTGGCCGGCAGCCAGTTCAAGGCGGATCGGATTGACGGTCAGCGCGCCGGCTTCGGCCGCCAGCGGCAGCACGGCAAGCGCGGCGACGGCGAGGGAGCGGCGCATGGCGCGTGGCCTTCCGGGCTCAGTAGTTGACGGTGATCGCGACGCTGTCGCTGTAGCTGCCGGTGGGCACGGCAGCGCTGGCCGGAATCTGGCCGTAGATGGTGATGGTGTTGGTCAGCGCGCTGGCCGACGACGTGGCGTCCAGCGTGTCGGTGCCCGGCGTGTTGCCCCAGTTCAGCGTGCGGCTGGCGTCGCGGAACAGGTGATAGCCCAGCGTGTTGCCGCCGCTGCTCAGGCGCCGCAGCGCCACCGTGGCGCCGGCCCCGGTGCCGGCATCGAGGCCGATCTGGTACGGCGTGCCGAGCGTGCAGGTGAGGGTGACGGTGGTGCTGCCGTTCAGCGCCGAGGCGGCCGTCGGGTCGTAGCTGCCGAAGGCCAGCGTGCCGTTGGCGATCAGGCACACCGACGCCACCGAGGCAGTGACGGTGAGGCTGCCGCTGGCAGTGGCGGCATCGGCGGCAGGCATCGCGATCAGGCTGCCGGCGGCGAGCGCGGCGGCGAAACGTCGGGAAGCAGGGATTCGGCACGGCATCGAAGGCTCCGGTGGCGTCTGTCCGCAGATCGGCCGCCGGCGCCGGAACTGGAGTCGCGACGGTTTGGCGGCGGACCGGCGGTGCCTTCCGGACCCCGAACGGCGGCGCGCCTGCACGCGGCCGGGCCTGGCCTCACAATTCGCGGCCCGCGCCGGCCGGCGCGGCTGATCAATGGTGTTCGCCCGTGGAAAACCCGCAAGCTTTCGCAACGCTCCCGCTGAATCCGCTGCTGCTGCAGGCGCTGGATTCGCTGGCGTTCCACACCATGACGCCGATCCAGGCGCAGAGCCTGCCGGTGATCCTTGCCGGCCGCGACGTGATCGGCCAGGCCCGCACCGGTAGCGGCAAAACGGCCGCCTACGGCCTCGGCGTGCTGTCGAAGATCGACCCGGCGGTGCCGAGCACGCAGGCGCTGATCCTGTGCCCGACCCGCGAACTGGCCGACCAGATCGCCCGTGAAATCCGCAATCTGGCGCGCTGCCTGCCGAACGTGAAGCTGACCGTGATCGGCGGCGGCATTTCCAAGCGGCCGCAGGTGGCGTCGCTGGAACACGATCCGCACATCGTCGTCGGCATGGCCGGCCGGGTGCAGGAACTGATCGACGACGGCCACCTGAAGCTCGGTGGCCTGAGGATGCTGGTGCTCGACGAGGCCGACCGCATGCTCGACGGCGATTTCGAGGCGGCCAGCCGCGCGATCGTCGAACGCACGCCGGCGAGCCGGCAGACGCTGTTCTTCTCGGCGACGTTTCCGGATGCCGTCCGGGTGTTGTCGAAGCGGCTGCAGCGTGAGCCGGTGACGATCACTGTCGACCACGAGGTCGTCACCGCCCAGATCGAACAGACGTTCTACGAAGTGGAGCCGACCCGCCGCCTCGATGCGCTGGCGCACCTGCTGAGCACCCAGCGGCCGGAGTCCGCGCTGGTCTTCGCGCACACCAAGAACGACGCCCAGGATCTGGAAGTGCAGCTGCGCAAGCGCGGCTTTTCGGTGCTGTCGCTGCATGGCGATATCGACCAGCGCGACCGCGACGAAGTGCTGGTGCGTTTCATCAACGGCTCGGCCCGTGTGCTGATCGCCACCGATGTCGCTGCCCGTGGCCTGGACATCAAGGAACTGGCGCTGGTGATCAGCTACGAGCTGCCACTGGAGCCGGACCAGCACGTCCACCGCGTCGGCCGCACCGGCCGGGCCGGCAAGCGCGGCACCGCTTTGCACCTGTTCACCGCCCGTGAGCGCAGCCGCCTGACCGCCATCGAAGCCAAGCTCGGCTTCACTGCGACGACGGCCAAGCTGCCGATGTCGGCGCTGTCACCGGATCGTCCGGTGCCGCCGGTGTTCGTGACCATCTGCATCGACGCCGGCCGCCGCGACAAGCTGCGCCCCGGCGACCTGCTCGGCGCGCTGACCGGCGCTGCCGGGCTTGCCAAGGAAGCGGTCGGCAAGATTTCGAGCTTCGATACCCGAACCTACGTCGCCATCGACCGCCGCTTCGCCAAGAGCGCGATCGAAGGGCTGAAGGCCGGCAAGATCAAGGGCAAGAACTTCCGGGTGCGGCCGATCGATTGAGTGGCTGCCTGCAGCACCGCCATCAGGCGCTGCGGGCAGCCGTCAGTTCGCACAGGCTGCCGCCAGCAGGTCCTCAAGCCGGGCTGCGGCCGGCGCGGATGGCGTTGTACAGGCAGATGCCGGTGGTGATGGTGGCCGCAACGACGGCGATATAGAACGTGCCGTAGGACACCAGGTTCGGCCAGTCGCCGATCGGCTGCAGGCCGCGTTCCGGGGCGTAGACGGCGGTGGAGTAGCCGATCATGTTTCCCCACAGCAGCACGATGGCCCAGTAGTACACCCACTTGGCCTGCCGGACGCTGAAGTTCAGCCGCCCGCTCAAGGCCACCATCGCCATCACGTAGATCGAGTTCAGGATCGTTCCGACGTGGACGTTCCGCAGCAGCTCCTTCTGGTCGGGCACGATGATCTCGAAGCGCGGCAGCGGCACGATGTGGAAGACATTGCCGGCCAGCGCGATGAGCCAGACGAATCCGCCCATGAAGCCCAAGAACATCATGATGAAGCAGTGCGTGAGCAGCTTGCCGCTGATCCGGTCTGAAAACCCCTTGCCCGCAACTACCCAGGACTCCTGATCCATCGGTCTTCCCCTTCGTTCTTGTCGGTATGTGAGTGCGAGATTGCCGCAGTCGCGCGCTGTCTGACGACGCGGGACGGTGCGGCAGGGTGCGCGGCCAGACGGGCCGCGATCAGCGGCCTGCGAGGCCGCACCCGGATTCAGTACACAGCATTAACGTAACATCGTCAACGTTAAGCGCAATGGCCCAAGGCGCTGCAGTCGTCCGGTCGGTACCGAGGCCGCGGAGCGAGGCCCGACGATCCGTTCAGACCGACAGGCTGACCGTCACCCGCGCGCCGCCCAGCCCTGCATCCGCACGCGACAGCTCGACGCTGCCGTCGTAGACCTTCACCAGTTCCGCGACCGCGCCCAGGCCGATGCCCTGGCCAGGCGTGATGCTGTCGGCGCGGACGCCGCGGCTGAGCAGCTTGTCGGCGTCTTCGGGGAAGCCGGGGCCGTCGTCGTCGATCACCAGCACCAGCATCCGATTGCGGATGTCGGCCTGCATGCGTACCTCGGTCCTGGCCCATTTGGCGGCGTTGTCGAGCAGATTGCCGAGCAGTTCGTAGAGATCGCCTTCGTCGGCACGGGCCTTCAGGCTGTCGGCGATGTCGATCGTGAAGCGGAGCTGCTTGGTGGCGTAGACCTTGACCAGCGCGCCGACGATCTTGTCGGTCAGCGGCCTCAGCCGGACCGGCTCGGCGAGCGTGCGGCGGCCGGCGGCGGCGGCCTTGCGCAGCTGGTGATGGGTGATCTGCTGCATGCGGTCGACCGGGTCGACCATGCGGTCGCGGGCATCGGCGGGCAACGTCTGGTCTTCCACCACGCCGCGCAGCACGGCCAGCGGGGTCTTCAGCGAGTGGGCGAGGTCGTCGAGCGCGTTGCGGTAGCGCTGCTGCTGGTTGCGTTCGGCGGAAATCATGGTGTTGAGGCCCTCGGCCAGCGGCGTGAGTTCGTCCGGGTAACCGGCTTCGATACGCGACTGCTGCCCGGATTCCACGCCGCGCAGTTCGCGGACCAGCTTGCGCAGCGGCGCCAGGCCCCAGCTGAGCACTGCCACCTGGACCAGGATCAGCGCCACCGCCGCGCCGCCGAGCCAGGTCCACAGCACGCGGCGGAAGGCCTGCAGCTGGGCGCGGTAGTCGGCCTTGTCCTCCATGATCGCGACGGTGTAGCGGCTCTGTTTCTTCTTGCCGCCGCCGAACAGCCGCAGGCCGCCGGTTTCGGTGACCCAGCGGACGCCGTAGGTCATCGCGAAGCGGTCTTCGAGGTCGCTGAACAGGCTGTTGCCGACCTCCGGCGCCAGCAGCTCCGGCACGTCGCCGGCGAAGCTCGGGCTGCGCCAGATGACCTTGCCGCGCTCGTTGAAGACCAGCGCCTCCAGGCCGGACTGCACGCGGCCGAGCCGAGGATCGGGCAGGGTGCCGCTGTTGATCCGCACGCCGCCGCTGTCGTCGAATTCGGCTGCGCCGAGCAGCGCGAAGATCAGGCCGAGCTGCTTGTCGCGCTGGACCTGGATCGAGGTGCTGCGGAAGGCCTGGTCGAGGCCGGCGCCGCACAGCAGCATGAACACCACCAGCACCAGCGTGGCCGCCAGCAGCAGCCGGGCGCGCAGCGATTTCACCGGCGACGCACCGCGCCTGCCGCGTTCACGCCCTGGGCAGGGTCCAGCGGTAGCCGCTGCCGCGCTGGGTGGCGATCGGGTTCAGCGAGCCGTCCGGATCGAGCTTGGTGCGCAGGCGACGGATGAACACTTCGATGACGTTGGAATCGCGCTCCTCGTCCTCGCTGTACAGATGCTCGGTCAGCGTCGATTTCGACACCACCTCGCCGGCGTGCATCACCAGGTATTCGAGCAGCCGGTATTCGTAGGCCGTCAGTTCGACGGTCGTGCCGTGCAGGCTGACGGTCTTGGCGGCGGTATTGAGGATGATCGGCCCGGATTCCAGCTGCGACGTGGTCCAGCCGACGCTGCGCCGGACCAGCGCCCGGGCACGCGCCAGCAGTTCTTCCTTGTGGAATGGCTTGACCAGATAGTCATCGGCGCCGGCCTCCAGGCCCTCGACCTTGCTCTGCCAGCCGTCACGCGCGGTGAGGATCAGGATCGGATAGCTGCGGCCGGCCTTGCGCACCGCCTGGATGATGGCGATGCCCGGCGTCTTCGGCAGGCCGAGGTCGATGATCGCCAGGTCCACCGGGTATTCCACGGCCATGTACTGGCCCTGCTCGCCATCGGCGGCGACATCGACGATGTAGCCCTCGTCGGCGAGGTGGCGGCGAACCTGCTCGCGCAGGGCAGGATCATCTTCGACGACAAGCGCGCGCATCGACGGCTCCGGGGGGCTGCGGTGGAACGGCAGGACTGGCTGATTCTGCGGGCGAACTACTGCACGTGCACGACGCGGACTTCGCCGTCGCGCAGCAGCTTGACGCGATAGCCGTCGCCGCTCGGCTCCACCGACAGCACGCGGCCGCCGCCGTTCTCGCGCTGGGCGCGCTTGGCGGCCTCGTTCGGGCTCAGGCCGCCACGGGGGGAATCGTCCCGGTCACGCGCCTCGCGGCCCGGGTTGAGGAACTGGGTATCGAGCCCGAGCAGGCCGCCGCGCCGATCCGCCATCGCCGGCTGGCTGGCAGCCAGCAGGCTTGCGGCAAGGACGATCATGGCGAGAGCGGCGCGCATCGGAGTTTCTCGGCGAGGCAGGCGGAGGTCGAGGACGGCAGGTTTTAGTAGTCGGCCGGGCTGACGTTGACGTTCACCGCCAGGCGGTCGCCCGGGTCATACGGCAGGCGGGTGTCGTAGATGCGGCCGTGGTAACGATAACGCACGTCATAGCCATCGACACGCTGTTCGTAGCGGCTTTCGTCGATCGTCCGGCAACGTTCCTCGTAGCCGTACGACGGCTCGCGGTAACCGCGGCTGTTGTTGCGGCCGATGCTGGCGCCGGCGCTGGCACCGACCACGGCGCCAGCGGCAGTCGCCACCGCCCGGCCGGAACCCTGGCCGAAGCGGTTGCCGACCACGCCGCCGACCACCGCACCCAGCACCGCGCCGACGCCGCTGTTGTCGCGGCCCCGATAGCCGTCGTCATAGACGACCTTTTCCTGGTAGCACTCCTCGCGGGGAACGGACACGCGCACGTCGGTGTAGATCGGGCGGCTGCTGATCACGTCGGCGTAGTCGGTGTTGTCATTGCGGCGGCCAGCCTGTGCGGTGGCAGACGTGCCAAGCACGGCGACAGCGGTCAGCAGGGAAGTGATCTGGGCGTTCATGACGGCGTTCCTCGGATGGACGTGCGGGGGTGGGGTTTGCACGTTGCGAGGCTGAGACTACGCCGGCTTCCTGAATTGAGACTGAACTGTCGGCGCGTCGTCGGCTGGTGGCCGATTCGCCATATCCGGTACTGGACATGGCGGCCGGATGAGGCCGGTCAGTCGCGGTCGATGCGCGACTGGTCGCGGGTTTCCGGCAGCCGCAGATAGACCAGCAGCGACACGCCGATCATCGCCGCGACGTACCAGTAGAAGCCGGCCTCGACGCCGGCCTGCTTGAACCACAGCGCCACGTACTCCGCCGTGCCGCCGAACAGCGACACCGTGGCCGCGTACGGCAGACCGACGCCCAGCGCCCGCACCGCGACCGGAAACAGCTCGGCCTTGACCACCGCATTGACCGCCGTGTAGCCGCTGATCACCACCAGCCCGGCCAGCATCAGCGCGAACGCCGCCAGCGGCTCGCGCACGGTGGCCAGCACGGTCAGCATCGGCACCGTGCCGAGCGTGCCGGCAAGGCCGAAGAACACCAGCAGCGGCTTGCGGCCGATGCGGTCGGAAGCCGCGCCGAACAGTGGCTGCAGCAGCATGTAGACGGTGAGCGCAGCGGCCGAGATCAGGGTCGCGTCGTCCTTCGAGAAGCCGGCCGTGTTGACCATGAACTTCTGCATGTAGGTGGTGCAGGTGTAGAACGCCAGCGTGCCGCCCAGGGTCAGGCCGACCACCATCGCCACCTGCCTCGGGTGCTCGCGCAGCAGCCGGCGCATCGGCGCGCGTTCCGGTGCCGCCTGCCGCGTGAAGCTGTCGGTCTCGTGCAGGCCGCGCCGCAGCCACAGCGCCGCCAGCGCCAGCAGGCCGCCGATCGCGAACGGAATTCGCCAGCCCCAATCGTCGAGCTGCTGCGGCGTCAGCAGCCAGCGCTGCAGCACGATCAGCAGGGCCAGGGCGCTGAGCTGGCCGAGAATCAGGGTCACGTACTGGAAGCTCGACCAGAAACCGCGATGCTCGCGGCTGGCCACTTCGCTGAGATAGGTCGCCGAAATCCCGTACTCGCCGCCCAGGCTCAGGCCTTGAATCAGCCGGCAGGCGATCAGGATGACCGGTGCGGCCACACCGATCTCGGCATAGCCGGGCGTGATCGCGATGGTCAGCGAGCCAGCGCACATCATCAGCACCGACAGCAGCATGGCCGCGCGGCGGCCTTTCCGGTCGGCGAGGCTGCCCATCAGCCAGCCGCCGATCGGCCGCATGAAAAAGCCGAGCGCGAACACGCCGGCGGTGTTCAGCAGCTGCGCCGTGGGGCTGCTGCCGGGGAAGAAAGCCTTGGAGAAATACAGCGCGAACGCCGAGTAGGCGTACCAGTCGTAATACTCGACCAGGTTGCCGATCGAACCACTGAAGATCGCCCGGAAGCGGGCGCGCGGCGTCATCGGCGCGGCCGTCATGGCGTCAGCCCCGGCGGGATCTGCGGCGGGATGTAGTCGAGCGTCAGCCCCAGCGCCCAGAGCAGCAGCAGGACCACCGGCAGGTGGACGATGAACTGCATGAACGTATAGCCGACGATGTCGCGGACTTTCAGCTTGACGATGCCGAGCAGCGGCAGCATGAACAGCGGGTTGATCAGGTTCGGCAACGCTTCGGCGGCGTTGTAGATCATCACGCCCCAGCCCAGATGCACCCGCAGGTCATTGGCCGCCTGCATCACGTACGGCGCCTCGATCAGCCACTTGCCGCCGCCGCTCGGCACGAAGAAGCCGAGCGTGGCCGAGTACAGACCGATCACCACCGGAAAGCTTTCGCGCGTGGCGATGCCGGCGAAGAAATCCGACAGATGGCCGGCGATCGTCGCGCCATCCGGCGCCTTGGCGGCGGTCAGCACCATGGCGATGCCGGCGTACAGCGGGAACTGGATCATGATTCCGGCCGTCGCCGGCACCGAATGGGTCACCGCGTCCAGGAAGCGTCTCGGCGTGCCTTGCAGCAGCAGGCCGACGACCAGGAACAGGAAGTTGTAGGTATTCAGGTTGGCGATCGCCGCGACAAAGCCGCGCGCCGTGAACTCGTCCCACAGCCAGGCGGCACCGAGCGCTGCCAGCAGCAGGTTCAGCACGATGCTGTGCTCGGCCCGCTCGCCGGGGCGCAGCGCGCGAGATTCGGCCGGGGCCGGCAGCGACACGTCGATGCCGAGCTGCGCTGCGGTCTGTGCCTGCGCCGCCTGCGGCGCGGAACGCACGGCGACGAACCACGACATCGCGACGATCACCGCGGTCATCGCCAGCGATTGCCACAGGAAGATGGTCTGGGTGAACGGAATCACGCCGGTGATCGCCAGCAGTTCCTTCGACATGCTGGCGGCGTTGGCCTGGAACTGCGCGGCGGTCGACGACAGCCCCAGCGCCCAGACCGCGCCGAGGCCGAGATAGCCGGCCGCCGACGCGGCGCGGTAGTCCATCGGCAGATCGCTGCGCCGTGCCAGCGCCCGCACCAGCAGGCCGGCGGCGACGAAGCCCAGCGCCCAGTGCAGCAGCGACAGCGCCATGCAGGTCATTGCCACCAGCCCGACCGCGCCCGGGCCGGTCTGCGGCCGCGCAGCCAGCCGCTCGATCAGCCGCGCCACCGGCGGCGACAGCGCTACCACATGGCCGCCGATCAGCACATAGCAGACCTGCATCGTGAACGGGATCAGCGACCAGGCGCCGTCACCGAAGGCCCGCGCCGTCGCGGCAGGTGTGGCGCCAATCGCCAGCGCCGCCACGCAGACGATCAGCACCGCCGACACCGAAAACACCCAGGCATCCGGAAACCACTTTTCCGACCAGGCGCAGAAGCGCAGCGCCAGCCGGGACATCGGATTGCCTGGATTCACGCCGTCCCCCGGTGAGCCGGCATCGTCGATCGCGACGCCTCGCTGTTGCTGTTGCCGGCGATGATACCGGCGCGGCCCCTTCGACCCCGTTCTCCGCCCCATCCCACCAAGAAAAACGCGCCGTGGTCAGCGGCGCGTCGTTCGTAGCGGATCGACCGCTACTGAACCGCCTTGCCGGTGAAGTAGGCCTTGCGGATGTCGCGGCCGCACTGGACGCTGGTCCAGTACGAATTGGCGCGCAGCTGTTCGCGGGCGACGATGCCGTAAGTAGTCTTGTCCTTGGAAATCCACGGATAGAAGCCGAGCAGGCCCGGCGACGAGAAGCTGCCGTCACCGGTGCGCGGATCGTCCTCGACCCAGTGGTTGAGGCTGTAGTGCCAGGCTTCCTTGACCGGGCTGGTCAGCGCGCCCGGGCAGCTGCCGGGCAAGGTGCAGACCGCGTCCTTGCCGAGGAAATCCTTCATCCGCAGCTGGCCGTTGATGATCTTGCGCAGGAAGCCGGCATAGCCTGCCGGTGTGCCTTCCATGCCGCCGGCCGGCTGCGGCTTGTCGTAGATCAGGCCGAGATCGCTGCCGAGGTAGCTCTGCACTTCACGGGTCATCTGCGCGGCGTTGAAATCGCCGAGGCCGAGATCGACGGCCAGCTTCTGGTCGTGACCACCGCCATACGAAAACTTGCCGACCGCGCTGGAATCCTGTTGGGCGTTGCTGCGCGAGGCCAGGCAGGAACTGGCCGTGCGGCTCAGCAGACAGGCGATCGGATTGAACGCCACGAGGCCGGAGCGCATGGTCAGCGCCTGCACGGTGCGTTCGTCCGGCTGGCTGTTCCTGCCGATCTTTTCGAGCACGTAGGCGCCCCAGATGAACTTCGACGCCGAAGCAATCTTGAGGGTCTTGTCCGGCGCGTACTCGTCACCGACTGAACCGGACACCACGGCGCCCTTGCCGTCACCGACCTCCCAGTAGAAATCACCGATCGCCTTGCAGTTGGCACTGCCGTTGGCCGTGGCCGTGGCGGCGGCATTGGGGCCGGAAGCGGCGGCGGCCGGCTCGGCTTGCACGGACGGCGCGGAACAGCCGAACAGGCCGGACAGCACCAGGCCGGCGGCGAGCAGCCGGCGCACGGCGGGGCGGGGCGGGGGCGGCGAAGGCAGATGCAGGTTCACGATGAACTCCAGGTCGGGCGGCGGAAGCGCCGAAGGTCAGACGGGTGGAATGGCGGCAAGTTCGCGGCGGCTCACTCGTCGCTGCCGAGCAGGCCTCCGAGCAGGCCGCCAGCGGCGACGCCGCCGAGCAGCGAGCCTTCGTCGCGCGAGCGGCCGCCGATCGCCGGCGCCGCCATGACGATGCGGTTGGCCATTCGCGACAGCGGCAGCGACTGCAGCCAGATCTTGCCCGGGCCTCTGAGCACGGCATAGAACAGGCCTTCGCCGGAGAACAGCGCCGACTTCAGCTTGCCGACGTACTGGATGTCGAAATCCACCGACGGCTGCAGCGCCACGATGCAGCCGGTGTCGACTCTCAGGATCTCGCCCGGCGCCAGGGTGCGCTCGTGCATCGTGCCGCCGGCGTGGACGAAGGCCAGGCCGTCGCCGTCGAGCTTCTGCATGATGAAGCCCTCGCCGCCGAACAGGCCGACGCCGAGCCGCTTCTGGAACGCGATGCCGATCGACACGCCCTTCGCCGCGCACAGGAAGGAATCCTTCTGGCAGATCAGCGTGCCGCCGACATCCGGCAGGTGCACCGGCAGGATGGTGCCCGGATACGGCGCGGCGAAAGCCACCTTGCGCTTGCCCATGCCTTGGTTCGAGAACACCGTGGTGAACAGGCTTTCGCCGGTCACCAGCCGCTTGCCGGCCCCGGCCAGCGCGCCCCAGAAGCCCTTGTTGGCCTGCGAGCCGTCGCCAAAGATGGTGTCCATGGTGATGCCGTCTTCCATGAACATCATCGCGCCGGCTTCGCCGATCGCCGCCTCGTTGGGGTCGAGTTCGATTTCCACGAACTGCATGTCTTCGCCGTACAGCTTGTAGTCGATCACGTCCATGGCCATGGGCGTTGCTCCGCGTGAGTGAGTGGTGGGATGCCGTGCGCGATTGTGCCGGAGGCGGGCGCATCGGGGCATGAACGCCGTGCGGATTGCACGCGTTGCGGCGGGCGCGGCATGGCTGCATGCGATAATTCGCGCCGCGCGTCATGCCGGTCGGCTGCTGCCCGGACGGTCGGTCTGGCCCGCTCCTTCTCCACAGCCCGAGGCCCCGTTGCCCATGCCCGCGTCCCCGCAGATCCGGATTCCCGCCACCTACATGCGTGGCGGCACGTCGAAAGGCGTGTTCTTCAAGCTCGACGACCTGCCCGCTGCCGCCCAGGTGCCGGGGCCGGCACGCGACAAGCTGCTGCTGCGGGTGATCGGCTCGCCGGACCCGTACGCGGCGCAGATCGACGGCATGGGCGGCGCGACCTCGTCGACCTCCAAGACCGTGATCCTGTCGAAGAGCACCCGGGCCGATCACGATGTCGATTACCGTTTCGGCCAGGTGTCGATCGACAAGGCCTTCGTCGACTGGTCCGGCAATTGCGGCAACCTGACCGCCGCCGTCGGCTCGTTCGCGATCAGCAACGGCCTGGTCGACCCGGCGCGGGTGCCGCAGAACGGCGTCTGCGTGGTGCGCATCTGGCAGACCCAGATCAACAAGACGATCGTCGCCCACGTGCCGATCAGCAACGGCGCGGTGCAGGAAACCGGCGATTTCGAGCTGGACGGCGTGACCTTCCCGGCGGCCGAAGTGGTGATCGAATTCCTTGATCCGGCCGAGGAAGGCGACGAGGGCGGCTCGATGTTCCCGACCGGCAACCTGGTCGATGACCTCGAGGTGCCAGGCATCGGCACCCTGAAAGCGACGATGATCAACGCCGGCATTCCGACCGTGTTCATCAATGCCGCCGAGATCGGCTGCACCGGCACCGAGCTGCGCGAGGCGATCAACAGCAGCCCCGAGTGGCTGAAGAAGTTCGAGACCATCCGCGCCGCGGGTGCGTTGCGCATGGGCCTGATCAAGGACGTGTCGGAAGCCGCGACCCGCCAGCACACGCCGAAGGTCGCTTTCGTCGCGCCGCCGGCCGACTACACCTCGTCGAGCGGCAAGGCGATCAAGGCCAGCGAGATCGACCTGAACGTCCGCGCGCTGTCGATGGGCAAGCTGCACCACGCGATGATGGGCACCGCTGCGGTGGCGATCGGCACGGCTGCCGCGATCCCCGGCACCCTGGTCAACCTCGCTGCCGGTGGTGGTGCCCGCGAAGCGGTGCGCTTCGGCCATCCGAGCGGCAGCCTGCGGGTCGGCGCTGCCGCCGTGCAGGAGAACGGCCAGTGGGTGGTCAAGAAGGCGATCATGTCGCGCAGCGCCCGGGTGCTGATGAGCGGCTGGGTGCACGTGCCGGGTGACTGCTTCTGATCGACTGAAGCGTCGAAAGAAAAAGCCCGGAACGCCGCTTGGCCTTCCGGGCTTTTTCATGGCCGCGCCGGATCAGCCGCTGCGCGCCACTTCGGCATCGACATCGGCGCTGAAATCCGCGTCCTGGTTCAGCTTCAGCAGGTAGGGATAGAGCCGCGCGAACTCGCTGCGCAAGGTCGCGGCCGGCACGTCGGCCATTTCGCCGCGCAGCTGCAGGTATTCCATGTGGCGGTTCCCGTTGAGGTCGAACGGGTGGTAGATCGAATCCTCGCGGCCGTCGAATTCCAGCGGCTGCAGCGCGAATTTCTCGCACAGCTCGATGTTGAAGGCCGGCGTCGCCTTGAGCCAGACGCCGTCAATCAGGATCGCCGTGTAGCCGTGCCAGTAGAAGACGTCGGTCTGCATGGTCTGGCGCAGCCGCTCGGTCGACAGATGGTTCTTCACGTCGGCGAAGCCGACCCGCGCCGGCACGCCAGCCGCGCGGCACGCGGCGGCCAGCAGTGCGGCCTTCGGCACGCACCAGCCGCGGCCGTCCAGCAGCGTGGTGCTGGCTTTCAGGCCGTGGTCGGACAGGTCGATCGCGTAGGGGTCGTAGCGGATGCGGTCACGCACCGCGTAGTACAGCGCGATCGCCTTGTCACGCGGTTCCTGGCGGCTGCCGACCACCTCGACGGCAAACGCGGCGATTGCCGGATGGTCGGCGTCGATGCAGATGGCGGGGGCAAGGTTTTCGTCGGTCATGTTCATGGCCCGATTGTCGCCCGATTCCGGCGCTTCAGAAGCCGAGTTGCTTCGACGCCAGGTCCTTCATGATTTCCGAGGCGCCGCCGCCGATCGACAGCACCTTGGTTTCGCGGAAGATCCGCTCGACTCTGGCGCCGCGCAGGTAGCCGGCGCCGCCGAGAATCTGCACCGCTTCGCCGGCCACGTATTCCAGGGTCGAGGTCGCGAGGTTCTTCAGCAGGCAGACATCGGCGATCGGCATCTGCTTCTGTGCGATGCGCCAGCACAGGATGTCGAGCTGGGCCTTGACGCTGTCGATGCGCATCTTCATGTCGACCAGCTTGTGGCGGATCACCTGCCGGGTGATCAGCGGCTTGCCGAAAGTCTGCCGTTCGCGCGCCCAGGTCACCGCGTCCTCGTAGCAGACTTGCGCCGAGGCCCAGGCCTGGGCGGCAAGCATGATCCGCTCGCTGTTGAAGTTCATCATGATCGCCATGAAGCCGGCGTTTTCCGGGCCGATGCGGTTGGCCACCGGCACCCGGCAATCCTGGAAGTACAGCGTGGCGGTGTCCGAACACCACCAGCCCATCTTGTGCAGCGGCGTGCGGCTGAAGCCCGGCGTGCCGGCCTCGACCACCAGCAGCGACACGCCGTTCATGCCGTCGCCGCCGGTGCGGACGGCCACGGTCAGGTAGTCGGCGCGCATGCCGGAAGTGATGAAGGTCTTCGAGCCGTTGACGATGTAGTGGTCGCCGTCGCGCACCGCCTTCGTGCGCAGGTTGGCGACATCCGAGCCGCCGCCCGGCTCGGTGATGCCGAGGGCGGCGATCTTTTCGCCGCGCAGCACCGGCGCCAGGAATTTCTCCTTCTGCTCGTGGCTGCCCATGTGCACCAGCGGCGGGCTGGCGATGCCGTGGCTCAGCAGGCTGGCGATCAGGCCGCCGCTGCCGGTGCGGGCCAGTTCCTCGACCGCGATGACCAGATAGAACAGGTCCGGCACCTCGATGCCGCCATAGGCTTCCGGGAAGCCGACGCCGAGCAGGCCGACTTCCGCCGCCTTGGCGTGCAGTGCGCGCGGCAGTTCCTCGGCGGCTTCCCAGGCTTCGATGTTCGGTGCACATTCACGCTCGACGAAGCGGCGGACCTGGGTCCGGAAGGCCTCGTGTTCAGCGGTGTAGAACGGCGAAGCGAGCGAGGCATTCTGGGCACGAGTCACGGTAATCATCCTGTCTGTCGTAGCGGTTTCGCAGACTGTAGTGCTCGGCGTACCATCACGCCAGAAGAATATTTGTTACGACAATCACTATTACCCGAAGCCTTCAAAGGACACCCGACATGGCGCAGCTTCCACCCGATGCCCTCCCGCTGGCCCGTATCTATCGCTGGGAAAAGGAGCTGGCCGACCAGCCCTGGCTGACCCAGCCGATGGGCGGCGGCGCGGTTCGCACCTGGACCTGGGCCGAGGCCATCGACGAGGCGCGGCGGGTGGCCGAATGGCTGCAGTCCTACGGCCGCATCCACCAGTGGCCGGTCGACGCCAAGGTGGCGATCCTGTCGAAGAACTGCGCCCACTGGATCATGACCGACCTCGCGATCTGGATGGCCGGCTATGTCAGCGTGCCGCTGTATCCGACGCTGACCGCGACCTCGGTGCGGCAGATCCTGGAGCACAGCGAATCGAAGGCGATCTTCGTCGGCAAGCTCGACGACTACGCGATGATGCGGCCCGGCATTCCGGACGAGCTGCTGCGCTTCGGCTGCGCGCTGTCGCCGACCGACGACCACCGCCAGTGGGATGACATCGTCGCGTCGAATCCGCCGATGCCGGGCGAGACCCGGCGGGCGGCCGACGAGCTGGCGACTATCGTCTACACCTCCGGCACCACCGGCATGCCCAAGGGCGTGATGCACAGCTTCGGCACCATCGGCCGGGCGCCGATCGCGATGGAGCAGCGCATCGCGCCGACGCCGGCCGACCGCATGCTGTCCTACCTGCCGCTGTCGCACATCGCCGAGCGCTGGGCGGTGGAATCCGTGTCGATCCGCTGTGGCACCCAGCTCTACTTCGCGGAAACGCAGGACACCTTCCTCAAGGACCTGCAGCGTGCCCGGCCGACCTTGTTCATCTCGGTGCCGCGCCTGTGGGTGAAGTTCCAGCAGGGCGTGTTCGCGAAGGCGCCGAAGGAAAAGCTCGACCGGCTGTTCCGGATTCCGTTCCTCGGCCGCATCGTCAAGAAGAAGATCCTGAAGCAGCTCGGTTTCGACACCGTGCGCTTCGCCGGCGGTGGCGCCGCACCCATGCCGGCCAGTCTGATCCGCTGGTACGGCACGCTCGGGCTGGAACTGCTGGAGGGCTACGGGATGTCGGAGAACTTCGGCGTGTCCCACGGCAGCAAGCCGGGGCAAGGGCGGCCGGGCTATGTTGGCGTGCCGTACGACGACGTGGAGCATCGGATTGCCGAGAACGGCGAAATCCTGGTCCGCTCGCCGTGCAACATGATGGGCTACTTCAAGGAGCCGGAGAAAACCCGCGAGGCGCTGACCGAGGACGGCTGGCTGCATACCGGTGATCGCGGCGAGATCGACAGTGACAACCGCCTGCGCATCACCGGCCGGGTCAAGGAACTGTTCAAGACCGGCAAGGGCAAGTACGTGGCGCCGGCGCCGATCGAGAATCGCCTGTCGGCGCATCCGAAGATCGAAGCGGTCTGCGTCACCGGCGCCGGCTTCCCGCAACCGTTCGCGATCGCCATCCTGAGCCCGGATGCGCAGAGTGCCTTCGGGGCCGACCTGGCGCTGCGCGATGCGCTGACCGCTTCGCTCGGCGCGATCATGGCGAGCGCCAACGAGGCCGCCGATCCGCATGAGCACCTGAGCTTCATCGCCGTGGTGCCGGGCTCGTGGACGGTGGAGAACGGCTTCATCACGCCCACGCTGAAGATCAAGCGCAACATCGTCGAAGAGTCTTACAGCAAGCACTTCGAAGGCTGGTCGCGTCAGCGGCGGGCCGTGGTCTGGCAGCTCGGCGCATGAACGCCAGCGCTGCTGCGGTGACCGCGCGGCTGTACCGGCCGGACGATCGCGCCGCCTGCCTGCGGGCCTTCGACAGCAATGTGCCGAAGTTCTTCGATGTCGCCGAGCGCGCCGATTTCGAGGATTACCTCGACAGCCTGCCGGAGCGTTCGCGCGGCCGTTACTTCGTGGCGGTCGACGCCACCGGGGCCGTGCAGGGTAGTGCCGGCTATGCGCTGAACGAGCGCGGCGACAGCGCCGATTTCTGCTGGGCCATGGTCCGGCGCGAGCAGCACCGCAGCGGCTACGGCCGGGTGCTGCTGGAAGCGCGGCTCGCCGCGATCCGCGCGGAAGGCGGCGTACGCGAGGTGCGCCTGAGCACCAGCCAGCACGCGGCCGGTTTCTACCAGCGCTTCGGCTTCGTCACCGTCAGGTTGGTGCCGGGCGGCTTCGCGCCCGGCATCGATCGCTGCGACATGCGGCTGCCGCTCGACTGAAGTCGCGCTGCTCGCCTTTGCGCCTCGGGTCCGAGGCGTGGCGATTCCGCTGGTTCCGCCTGAGGCCGCGTCGCGTTGCCGGTCCATCGGCGGCGGGCGGCCTGTTCTTCGTTCCCGGCTTGATCGAGGTCTCCAATGGCCGCGGCTTTCGGCATGCCGAGGGCTGATGCGGCTGGTTCCCGGTGCGGTTTTCGTGATGGACTCACGCCGGTTGGCACGAAATTCGGTTGCCAACCCGCGCGTCGGACCCCGTTGGGTCTTCACCACACAAGAACATAGGGAGCAGAACATGGAATCAGTCAGCAATTCGAAGGGCCGGCGGCCGCGCCGGCTCGGCATCGGGCCGATGGCCTCGGCACTGGTCGCCGGTGCTTTCCTGCTGGTCACGGCAGCCACGCAGGCTGCGGACAGCGGGCCGACCCAGCGCTTGATCGTCAAGTTCAAGCGCCCGGCGCTGTCGACGGCGGCGCACCAGAAGCAGGCACAGGCGCTGGCCAGCCTGATCGGCAGCCGCCGGGGCGTGGCGCTGCAATGGCTGCGCAGCACCGGCACCCAGGCCGACGTGCTGCGCATCGGCCGACGGGTGGATGCCGCGGAGCTGGCCGCATTGATCGCCGAGTTCAAGGCCGATGCGGCGATCGACTACATCGAGGAAGACCGCCTGCTGCAGCCGACATCGACGCCGAACGATCCGCGCTACAGCGAGCAGTGGGGCTATTACGAAGCGGTCGGCGGCATTCGCGCACCGGCGGCCTGGGACGTCACCACCGGCACCGGCGTGACCGTGGCGGTGATCGACACCGGCTATCGCCCGCATGCCGATCTGGCCGCCAACATCGTCGGCGGCTACGACATGATCAGCGACCTCGCCACCGCCAACGACGGCAACCTGCGCGATGCCGATGCCCGCGATCCGGGCGACTGGGTGCGCAACTTCGAGTGCGGGCTGAACCTGTCGGCCAGCAGTTCCTGGCACGGCACCCATGTCGCCGGCACCATCGCCGCCGTCAGCAACAACGCGCTGGGCGTGGCCGGCGTCGCCTATGGCGCCAAGGTGCTGCCGGTGCGCGGGCTCGGCAAGTGCGGCGGTTACACCTCCGACATCGCCGACGGCATCATCTGGGCCTCCGGCGGCACGGTGCCCGACGTGCCCGCCAACCCGAACAAGGCGCAGGTCATCAACATGAGCCTGGGCGGCTCCGGCGCCTGCGACAACACCACGCGGCTGGCGATCCAGGGCGCGATCAGCCGCGGCACCACCGTGGTGGTGGCCGCCGGCAACGACAACGGCAACGCCAACAACCACACGCCGTCGAACTGCCCTGGCGTGATCACGGTGGCGGCAGTCGGTCGCAACGGTGGACGCGCCAGCTACTCGAACTTCGGCACCGTGGTGACGCTGGCAGCGCCCGGCGGCGACGGCCGGGCGGCCGGCAACGGCGTGCTGTCTACCCTGAACGCCGGCACCAAGGGTCCCGGTGCCGACGCCTATGCGTTCTACCAGGGCACCAGCATGGCCACTCCGCACGTCGCTGGCGTGGTCGCGCTGCTCTACAGCGTCAAGCCGTCGATTACGCCGGATGAAGTGAAGACCGCGCTGACCACCACGGCCCGCGCCTTCCCGGCGGCCTGTTCCGGCTGCGGCAGCGGCATCGTCGACGCGGCGGCGGCCGTTGCCTACGTGCAGGCCGGCATCATCATCGACCCGCCACCGCCGCCACTGTGCCCGGCAGGCTTCCTCGCCTACCAGGGCGAACTGGCCACCAAGGGCGCACTGACCGCGCAGCCCAGCGAGCTTGGCTTCACGCTCGGCGCCGCAGGGCCGATCGAAGGCAGCCTGAGCGGTGCCGACGCCAGCAACCTGGACCTGTACCTGCAGCGCAAGAGCGGCAGCGCCTGGAGCATCGTCGCCCGCTCGGATGCCGCCGGCACCTCGGCCGAACGCATCAGCTTCACCGGCGCCGCCGGCGCCACCTACCGCTGGGGCATCCGCGCCACGGCGGCACCGGGCGCCTACACACTGTGCGGCAGCCCGCAGTGACGATCGCTATGCCTAGCGCCTGAAACCGCATTCGCCCTGCAGCGGCATGACCGCTGCAGGGCGAATGCGGTCAGCGAGAGTCCGCGTTCAGGCTGCGCCAGCCTCCGCGTACTTCACGCGCAGCACTTTCTTGTCGAGCTTGCCGACGCTGGTCTTGTCCAGCGCCTCGACGAACAGCACGCGTTCCGGCACGCCGTACTTGGAGATCACGCCCTTGTCGGCGAAGGTCATCATGTAGCGCTTGATCTCGGCTTCGTCGCCGGTTTCGCCGGCCTTGAGCACGATCAGCGCCACCGGGCGCTCGCCCCACTTCGGGTCCTTGATGCCGATCACCGCCACTTCCGAGACGCAGGGGTGGGCGGAGATCAGGTTTTCCAGATCCAGCGACGACACCCATTCGCCGCCGGTCTTGATGACGTCCTTGACGCGATCGGAGATCACCAGCACGCCGTCGTCGCCGAAGCTGCCGATGTCACCCGAGTGCATCCAGCCGCCCTGCCAGAGTTCTTCGGACGCTGCCGGGTTCTTGTAGTAGCCCTGCGTGGTCCAGATCGAGCGGAACACGATTTCGCCGGTCGACTTGCCGTCGTTCGGCAGCGGCTGGACGTTGGCATCGACGGCGCGAACGTCGCACAGCAGCGCCGGGCGTCCGGTGCGCACGCGCAGGGACGCCTGATGGTCGTTGTCGCCGCCGAGCTGGTCGGTGGGGATGTGGTTGATGATCTGCAGCGGGCCGGTCTCGCTCATGCCGTAGCCGGTGAACACGTCGATGCCGCGATCGAGTGCGGCCTTGGCCAGGCCCTTCGGCAGCGCCGAGCCGCCGATCAGCACCTTCCAGCGCGACAGGTCCACTTCCTTGGCCATCGGGTGGCTCAGGATCATGTGCAGGATGGTCGGCACGCAGTGCGAGTAGGTGACGCCTTCCTTGGCGATCAGCTGCAGCAGCACGTCCGGCGTGTAGCGGCCGGCGTAGACCTGCTTGAGGCCGAGCATCGTCGCGACGTACGGCATGCCCCAGGCGTGGACATGGAACATCGGGGTGATCGCCATGTAGACGTCGTCCTGATGCACGCGCCCCTGCACCGGCGCAGTGCCGAAGGTGGAGGCGACGCCCAGCGTGTGCAGCATCATCTGGCGATGGCTGTAGTAGACGCCCTTCGGCAGCCCGGTGGTGCCGGACGTGTAGAAGGTCGACATCCGGGCGTTCTCGTCGAACTCCGGGAAATCGAAGCACGGCGTCGCCTGCGCGAGCAGCGTTTCGTACTCGCCGGCAAACGGGATCTTCGACGCCGGCAGCTGGCCGTCCTCGGCGATCACCACGTACTGCTTGACCGTTTCCAGCTTGTCCAGCAGCGATTCCAGCACCGGCACGAAATCGGTGTTGACCAGCACGATGTCGGCCGCCGCATGGTTCATCGTGTACAGCATCTGCTCCGGGCTCAGGCGGATGTTCACGGTCTGCATCACGCAGCCGAGCATCGGGATCGCGAAGTACAGATCGAGGTAGCGCTGGCTGTCCCATTCCATCACCGCCACCGTCATGCCCGGCTTGGCGCCGAGCGCGGTCAGGAGGTTCGCGGCCCGGTGCACGCGCTCGACGAACTGCGGATAGGTGAAGCGCGCCTTGTCGCGATAGACGATCTCGTTCTTCGACGCGCGATTGATCGGGCTGGTCAGCAGGTGCTTGATCAGCAGCTGGTAGTTGTAGGCGGACGGCGTGCGATCGATCGGCGGCAGCGAGGTCATCGTGGGGTCTCCTGATGCGTTCGGTGAGTAGGTGAAGATCAGCGTTTGATCGCGTGCCGGCCGGCGCGGCGGGCGCCTGTGCTGGCACGCGATTCACATGATTTCGACAAGCGGCGACGGGGCTGTCGCGCAGCGCTGCGAACTATAGCCGCAGGGTCGCCATGCGAGGACGCAGGGCAGTGCCTCAGTCCGGCTTCAGGAAGCTGAACAGGCGCCGGCGTTCGGCAAGACTCATCGCTTCGAGCTTCGCGACATTGGCCTCGGGAATCCCTTCCGGGTCCGGGTGGCTGTCGATTGCGGCGGCCACGCTGTCCTCGCGCAGCAGGTGCAGGATCGGCACCGGCGAGCGGTTGGTGTAGTTGCCGGCCTCGGTCGGCAAGGTGCCGGCGAACTGGTAATGCGGATGGAAGCTGGCCACCTGGAATTCGCCGGACCACTCGTACTGGTCGAGCAGGGCGTCGACGTCGTCGAGGAAATCGTTGTAGTCGAGGAAGTCGGCGAGGAAATTCGGGATCGCGATCAGCGTCGTTTCCAGAGTCGCCGGTGGCGTGTCGGCCAGCCGCGCCAGCTCCAATTGCAGATCGGTCAGCAGCTCCACGCCGCTGCGGGCTTCGCTGACCAGCACCCGCACCCGGTTGTCGCGGAATGGTCGCGCTGCGAACGGGCACAGGTTCAGGTCGATGACGATGCTCTCCAGCCAGGCACGCACCTGGGCTTCGACCGGATGCAGGTCCGGCGGCGTCGGCGGGTTCATGGGCGATCGTCCCGCAGCTGCCGCAGCAGGGTTTCGACATCGGCCAGCATCGCCAGCGGGCGCGTCGCTTCCAGCAGTTTCTGCTTGCGCTCGGGCGCAATCGGCAGCAGTTCGGCCAGGCGACTGGCGACCCAGGCCGCGTCGTCGAAGCGGGTGGGTTGCGCGAAATTCTCCTCGCCCAGGTCCTTGATCAGATCGCCCAGCAGCTGCTGCAGCGGCGCGTAGCGTTCGGGCACGCCGGTCGGGTCGGGCGGGTCGATCAGCTCCACGGTGCCGATGATCAGGCCATCGGGCTGGGCGCGCCGGTCGAGCAGCCGGAAGATGCTTTCGCCGCGCGTGTTCAAGGTGAACAGGCCGGGGTTCGGCACTTCCCAGTCGCTGATGCGCGCCGTGCAGCCGACCTTGGCCGGCACCGCCGGCGTGCCGACCTCGAAGCCGCCGACGATCAGCGCCACGCCGAACACGCTGTTGTCGCGGATGCAGGCCTTGGTCATCTCCACGTAGCGCGGCTCGAAGATGCGCAGCGGCAGCCGGCCGCCCGGGAACAGCACGGTGCCGAGCGGGAAGATCGGGATTTCCATCGCCATCGCCGCGGCTGTCCGGTTCAGAGCCCGCCGCAGCCGATCAGGCCGCCGTCGACCGTCAGCGTGGTGCCGGTCACATAGCTCGATGCCGGCGACACCAGATAGAGGATCGCCGGCGCGATTTCCGCCGGCTGGGCGGCGCGGCCCAGCGGAATCTGCGGCAGCACCTGCTTCATCAGCTGGTCGTTCTTGGTCAGCGCCGAAGCGAACTTGGTTTCGGTCAGCCCCGGCAGCACGGCGTTGCAGCGCACGTTCCAGGACGCGCATTCCTTGGCGAAAGCCTGGGTCATGTTGATCACCGCCGCCTTGGTGATCGAGTAGATGCCCTGGTACATGCCCGGCTTCACGCCGTTGATCGAGGCGATGTTGACGATCGCACCACCGCCGCTCTTCTTCATCAGCTTGGAGGCCAGCGCCGCCAGCTCGAAATAGCCCTTGATGTTGACCTGCAAGGTCTTGTCGACCATCGACATCTCGGTGTCGCTGATATGGCCGAAGTAGGGATTGGTGGCGGCGTTGTTGACCAGGATGTCGAGCCTGCCGAGGCCGGCTTCGATCTCGGCCATCAGCGCCTTCAGTGCGGCCGATTCGCCCTGGTGCGCGGCGATCGCGGTGGCCTTGCCGCCGTTGGCGATGATGCTGGCAGCGACCACGTCGAGGTCTTCCTGCTTGCGGCTGGAGATCACCACATGAGCGCCCTGTTCGGCCAGCAGCCGGGCGGTGGCTTCGCCGATGCCGCGCGAGGCGCCGGTGATCAGCGCGACCTTGCCGGTCAGATCGAAAAGTTGAGTCGCCATGGCCGCTCCGGGTCGATTATCGTGATTGCGAGCGGCGAGTTTAGCCGCAGCGATCCTCCGGCGAAGCGCTGGCGATCACCACTCGACAACACGGGGGCAGGCATGACCGAACAGGGCTTCCGCGCGCTGGTCCAGCGTCTTACCGAACGCGCCCAGCGGCACCCGACGCGCTTCCGGCTGGAAGTGTTCGCGCTGGCCGCGGTCGGCTACCTGTACGTGCTGCTGCTGGTGGTGCTGGCGCTGCTGACTAGCCTGGTGCTGGTGGTGATCTGCTTCCTGCAGCCGATCCTGCTGGTCAAGCTGCTGAAGATCATCTGGTTGCCGATCTGGTTCTCGTGGTCGGTGCTGAAGTCGATCTGGGTGCGCTTCGATCCGCCTCAGGGCCGGCTGCTGAAGCCGGCCGAGGCGCCGGCTCTGTTTGCCGAGATCGAGCGCATTCGTGCCGCGATTCCCGGCCCGAAACCGCATCGGGTGCTGGTTACCGACGACTACAACGCCGCCGTCGCCCAGCATGCGCGGCTCGGTGCGCTCGGCGGGTGGCGCAACTACCTGATCCTGGGGCTGCCGATGATGTCGGCGATGTCGCCGGATCAGTTCCGCGCCGTGCTGGCCCACGAGTTCGGCCACTTCGGCGCCGGTGACTCGCGGCTCACCGGCCGCATCTACCGCATGCGGGTGTTGTGGGCGCGGTTGCAGCAGCAGTTCGATCAGCGCGGCGGCTTCTTCTTCCGTCGCTTCTTCGCCTGGTTCGGGCCGAAGTTCAACGCCTATTCGTTCGTGCTGGCGCGGGCGCAGGAGTACGCGGCCGATGCCGCCAGTGCCCGGCTGGTCGGCGCCTTGCCGGCGGCCGAAGCGCTGGTGATCGCCCAGATCGGGCACGACTACCAGGAAAGCCAGGTCTGGAAGCCGGTCTGGCAGCGGCTGCCGCACGATCCCGAGCCGCTGGCGCAGCCCTACGCGCAACTGCTCGAAGGCGGTCATCGTTACGCCGACTGGAGCGACGCCCCGGCGCGCCTGCAGCGGGCCCTGCAGCGCCGGACCAGCTGGTCCGACACCCATCCGGCGCTCGGCGATCGGCTCGCCGCGCTGGGGGCGGCCGCAGCGGTGCCGCCGGCCGCCACGCAATCGGCGGCCGCCGCCTTTCTCGGGCCGACCGCCGAAGTGCTGGCCAAGGAGTTCGACGAACGCTGGCGTGCCGGCATCAGCCAGCCATGGCGCGAGCGCCACGAGCAGCGCCAGCAGGAGCGGCGGGAACTGGCGGCGCTCGACGAGCAGGCGGCCGACGCCGGCGAACTCGACCGCGCGGCCCGCTGGCGGCAGGCGCTGCTGACCGAGATCGTCCACGATCCGGCGACGGCGCTGCCGCGTTTCCAGGCCTTCGCCGAAACCTATCCGGACAGTGCCGAGGCGCGTTACGCGATCGGCCAGATCCTGCTCGGCCAGGGCGACGAAGCCGGCATCGCGCTGATCGATGCGGTGATGCAGCAGGACCCGAATGCGATCAAGCCCGGGGCGGCGCTCGTTCACCAGTACCTGATGGATCGGGGTCGGGAAGCGGAAGCGCAGCCGTACATCGACGCCTGGCAGGCGCGTGACGATCTGGAGCAGCAGGCCGCTGCCGAGCGCGCCGAGTTCCGGCCGAAGGACGACTATCTGGACCACGGCCTGGAGGCCGGCGACGTCGAGCGGCTGCGCACGCTGGCCGCGACGCTGCCCTGGCTGGGCCAGCTGTGGCTGGTGCGCAAGAAGGTCGCGGTGTTTCCGGAGCAGCCGGCCTGGCTGCTGCTGGTCAAGCCGCGCTGGTACAAGCGGATCAAGCCGGCGCTCGCCGAAACCGAGATTCGCCGGGCGCTGGACCTCGCCGATACCCTGACCGTGGCTGTCCATCGCTCGGAGCTGAAGGCCTTGTTCAAGCGGGCGACCCGGATGGCCGCCGGCAGCCTGATCTATCGGGCCTGAGCTCGGGCCGGGTTTCGCGGCGCCGGCTACAGCACCGAATAGACGACGAAGAAACCGATCGCCACCAGCAGCGTCATCGACGCCAGGAACAGCGTCTCCACCGCCCGCAGCAGCCTCGCGGTGGTGCGCCGGCTGCCGGTGCGCAGCCCCCAGACCACCAGGTAGCAGCAGATCAGGAACATCAGCGCGTTCATCGCCAGCACGTCGTCGGCCAGCGTTTCGATGTTGCGCGAGCGGGCAAACGCATTGACCGCGCCGAGCAGGCCGACGCAGATGCCGGTCATGCTGGTGGCGGCGGTCAGCAGCCGTTCGAGGAGGCGCTCGTGACGGGCGTCGTCGTCGGCGCTGATCGAGTCGTGTAGATCCATGCCGCGTGGGCTCAGAGCGGCGAGCGGGCCATCACCCGTTCGCAGACCTGCGCCAGCACGGTGACGAACAGGCCGAAGGCCTTGAACTTGGGATTGGTGGTCTGGCCGAGCTTGTAGCGGTAGTAGATTTG
The DNA here is from genome assembly GCA_026398815.1 of Gammaproteobacteria bacterium. Classification (GTDB taxonomy): domain Bacteria; phylum Pseudomonadota; class Gammaproteobacteria; order Nevskiales; family Nevskiaceae; genus Nevskia. The sequence continues at coordinate 325,351 of JAPLSA010000017.1, read as the reverse complement.
CTGGGCGATGACGCCGAGCCGGAACAGGCCGAACACGTAGTACCAGTCGGCGTTCGGAATCGCGCGGCCGGTCTTTTCCTCGTAGTGCCGGATGATTTCCGCGCGGCTCAGCATGCCGGGGATGTTCGACGGCTGCATGCGGATGGCCTGCATCTCCGGCGGGTCGCCGGCTTCGACCCAGTAGGCCAGCGAGGAGCCGAGATCAAGCAGCGGATCGCCGAGCGTGGCCATTTCCCAGTCGAGCACGCCGATCACCGTCAGCCCGTCGTCAGGGCTCAGCACCACGTTGTCGTAGCGGTAGTCGTTGTGGATGATCGCCGGCCGCGCCGAGTCGGCCGGCATGTGATCGCGGAGCCAGCGGATGATCGCGTCGTAACTCGGGATGTCGTCGGTGATGACCCGCGCCAGCCGTTCGCTCCAGCCGCTGACCTGGCGCGCGACATAGCCGGCCGGCTTGCCCATGTCGGACAGGCCGGCGGCCTGGTAGTCCAGCTCGTGCAGCGCGATCTGGGTGTCGATCAGGTTCAGGCACAGCTGGCGCGCGCGCTCCGGGCTGTACTGCACGCCGGCCGGCAGGTCGCGGCGCAGGATCACGCCGGTCAGCTTGTCCATCACGTAGAAATCCGAGCCGATCAGGCTGCTGTCCTCGCAGTAGGCCAGCGGCTTCGGGCAGGCGAAGTGCGGGTTCAGCCGCTCCAGCACGCGGAATTCGCGGCCCATGTCATGGGCGCCCTTGGCCTTGGTGCCGGACGGCGGCCGGCGCAGGATCATCTGGCGGCTGCCGACCGTCAGCTGGTAGGTCAGGTTCGAGGCGCCACCGGGGAATTGCCGCAGCTCCAGCGGACCGTCGGCAAGGTCGGGAATCTGCGACTTCAGGAACGGCAGGATCCGCGCGGGATCGAAGGCGTTCTCGTCGCGGACGGTGCCGGCGGTGTCCAGCGGGGCGGCGATGTCGGTCATCGGATGCTCGGGCTCGGTGGCGGATCAGCGGCGCATTGTTGCCGAAGCGCGCCGCCATCCGCACGGGGCCCGGGTCCGCCCCCGGCGCGCTTCAGCCGGCCTTGCCGCCGCGCTCCAGATAGCGGCGCAGCTCGGCCAGCGGCAGCGCCGCCGCCAGCCGCCAGCCCTGCAGATAGTCGACGCCTGCCGCGCGCAGGCGCTCGATCTGGAAATCGGTCTCCACGCCTTCGGCCACCGTGGCCAGGCCCAGCCGGCGCGCCATCGTCACCATGTCCTCGACCAGCCCGGCCGTGACCGATTCGGTGCCGATGGCATCGACGAAGGCCTTGTCGATCTTCAGCAGGTCGAAGTGGAACTGGGCGAGGTAGCGCAGCGACGAGTAGCCGGTGCCGAAGTCGTCGAGCGCGATCCGCGCGCCTTGTGCCCGCAGCATGTCGATCACCTGGCTGGCGACGTTGTCGGACGACGACAGCAGCTCCCGCTCGGTGATCTCGAACACCAGCCGGCCGTCGGCGAAGCGATCGCCGAACACGTCGTGCACCAGCGTCGGCAGTTCCGGATCGCTGAAATGCCGAGGGCTCAGGTTCAGCGCCACGTAAAAGCCGGGATAGGCCTCGAGCAGCGGTTCCAGATCGCACCGCACCTGGCGCATCAGCCAGGCCGTCATCGGGATGATCTGCCCGGACAGCTCGGCCAGCGGCACGAACACGCCGGGCATGATCAGGCCCTTCTGCGGGTGCTGCCAGCGCAGCAGCGCTTCGGCGCCGACCACCCGCAGGCCATCGCTGGCGTGGATCGGCTGGTAGTGCACGCGCAGCTCGTCGTTCTCCAGCGCGTCGACCAGGGCCGCGTCCATCGAGCGTTCGCGGCGGTCCAGTCGAACCAGCAGCAGGAACAGTGGCAGCGATATCGCCAGCCCGAGCGCGACGAACAGGGCCGTGTTTTCCCACCAGGCGCCGATCAGCTCGTCGCGCGAGCCGCTGACGACGATGCGCAGCGGATAGCGCCGGGATTCGTGGCTGCGGACCAGGCTGTCGGCGTCTTCGATCACGGCTGCGCTGCCGGCGCGGGCCAGCACCCGGCCATCGAGGCGTTCGATGCGCAGCGCGATCGAGTTTGCGTCGATCGCTGCCCGCACCGGTTCCAGCAGCTCGCGCGGGTTGAGCAGCAGGCTGATCGCCAGCCCGGCGGCCTGCCGTGGCCCGCCGCTGCGCAGTACGCGGATCGACACCTCGTCTTCCAGCGTCAGCGCCGGGGCATCAATTTGGATGCCATCGGCAGGCCACGGCGGCGGATCGAGATTCGGCACCCATACGGGTGGCGCGTAGCGGCGCAGGTTGGAGCAGACCATTCGGCCGTCGATCAGCAGGCCGGCTTCACGGAAGTACAGCGAGGTGTAGACCACCTTGCGCAGCCGCTCGAGGCTGGCTTCCGGACAGTCGGCGTCGACCGTCGTCACCAGCTCGGCCAGCGAGGTTTCGGCGGCGCCGAACACATCGTCGACGCGCTGCTCCAGCAGCAGGGCGTAGCGGTCCAGTCGCTGCCGGGCATCGCCATTGGCGTGCTGCCAGGTCACCGCCAGGGTCAGTGCCGGCGGCAGCAGCCCGGCCACCACGGCGGCCAGGGCGATCATCGCCAGCTTGCGTTTGCGACGGCGTATCACCTGCAGCAGCTCCCGGTGCGGGCGGCGGCCGTCAGGGGCCGCCACGTCGGCAGCCAGACGCTGTCGAGGCCGGAACGGTAGTGCAATGGCATCGGCTACGGCTGCCGTGCCGGAGCAATGGTCGGCGGTGGCGGCGTCGACGGTGGCGGGTGGCGGGCGTCCTCGCGGGCCTGCACGGCGGCGCGCAGCTGGTCGATGTTCTCGCGCAGCACATCGGCCACCAGTTCGTCGGTGCGTGGGTCGTTGAGCACGTCGTGGACGATGCCGATCGCGGTGTCGATCACCGAGTTGACGATGTCGCCGTAGAACGGCAACCGGTTCAGCGCCCGGGTACGCGGATGCGCCTTCAGCTTGTCGGCGATCATGGCGCGCAGCTCGCGATCGTTCTCTTCCAGCGCGCGGGCGATGTTGCGGGTGTAGGTGCCTTTCTTCAGCACTTCGGACACTTCCGCCAGCACCGCCAGCGTCACCACGCCACCGATTGCGCGCAGCACGGCGTCCTTGAAGCGGCTGACCAGGCGATAGGTGAACTCGTCGCCCAGCGCGCGATCGGCAGCCATGCCGAAGCGCGACAGCAGGATCACGATCCGCACCACCCGGAACAGCCGGAAGCCGCGCAGCGCCGGCTCGGAGACCGGGATCATGCCGAGGATCTCGTACCAGTTGCGGACCAGATAACGGCGGCTCCAGCCGTCCTGCCACCAGCGCCACAGGAACTCGACGGCGAAGATCGCGCAGATCGCGTAATCGGCGGCGATCAGCCGGGCGCTGAGCGCCGGCGACACCCGGCCCCAGCTTTCCCAGCTCAGCAGGCCGATCGACACCAGCGCCAGCACCAGCAGCAGCCAGTCGAGCAGCGGCACCCGGCGGGCGCTGTCGATCAGGCCGGGAGGGGCGACGGGATCGGTCATCGGACGGTCCGGGCGGCTTGCGAAGCCTGCACGGTGACTCAGTGCGGGGTCGTCGTCGGCCGCTGGTCCCGGCGTTCCTTGATGCGTTCGCGCAGCTTCTGCTTCTGCTGCTCGCAGGCCTCGGGGTCGGCCTCGCAGCGGTCACGCAGCGTTTCGGCGCGATCGCGCAGTTCCTGCTTGCGGGCGTCGCAGGCATCCGGATTGGCCTCGCAGCGGGCCTTCAGGTCGTCGACCCGCTCGTGCACCCGCTCGCAGGCGGCCGGATCGGCTGCGCAACGCTGCTTCAGCCGCTCGCCGGCCGCCGCGCAGGCCTCCGGATGTTCACGGCAGTAGTCGCCGGCCGCACCGCTGGCGGCGCGCGCCGTGCCGGACCACAGACCTGCCGCAAGCAGGGCCATCAAGACTGCAGACGGGATGCGGCGCATCGGAATCTCCTCAAGGTGGTTCGAATTGTGGCGATAGCAAACCACGAAAGCGGTGCCCGTGGGGTGCTGGTGGAGCGGCCGCCTCCGTCAACCGCCACCACGCTTGACAGCGCCGTTGCCGCCACCCGAAATGCCGCCATGAGCATCGCCATTCCGCTGTGGATCACCCATCCCGCCTGTGCCCGCCACGAGATGGGCGCCGGCCATCCCGAGTCGATCGAGCGTCTGCACGCGATCCACGACCGGATGATCGCCAGCGGCCTTCTGCCGATGTTCCGGCAGGCCACCGCGCCACTGGCCAGCCGCGAGGCGCTGGTGCGGGTGCACGAGCCGAGGCTGGTCGATTTCCTGCTCGCTGCGCGGCCGCAGCCAGGGGCCTACCAGCGCATCGACGGTGACACCGCGATGAACGCCCACAGCGCCGAAGCCGCGCAGGCCGCCGCCGGCGCGGTCGTGCTTGGGGTCGACGAAGTGCTGGCCGGCAAGACCCGTTTCGCGTTCTGCGCCGTGCGCCCGCCCGGCCATCACGCCGAGCGTCGCCGGGCGATGGGCTTCTGCCTGTTCGACAACGTCGCCGTCGGCGCCGCTCATGCGCTGGCCAGCGGCCTGGAGCGCGTCGCCGTGCTGGATTTCGACGTGCACTACGGCAACGGCACCTCCGACATCTTCCGCGACGATCCCCGCGTGCTGGTCTGCAACACCTACCAGGACCCGTATTACCCCGGCTGGGTCAGCGATCCGCTGCAGCTGCATATCGTCGACGCACCGCTTCGCGCCGGCGATGGCAGCGAGGCGTTCCGGGCGGCGGTCGACAGCCGCTGGGCACCGGCGATCGACGCCTTCCAGCCGCAGCTGATCCTGGTATCTGCCGGCTTCGACGCCCACGGCCAGGACCCGTTGGCGGGCCTGGACCTGGTATTCGACGACTTCTCGTGGATCGGCAGCCGCATCCGCCAATGGGCCGATCGCCACGCCAGCGGCCGCGTGGTGGCGACGCTGGAAGGCGGCTACGACCTGTTCGCGCTGGCGCGCAGCGTGGAGTCGTTCGTGCGGCCATTCACGGTTTGACGGAGGGTCATCGGAATGAGCCAGGGCAACATTCGGCCGATCGAGTCACCGGCATTCTCGCCGGCCTCTGCCAAATACGGCCGGTTGCTGCCGCCGCCGCTGATCGGTGCGAGCAATTTCGACGAGCGCGCGCTGCGCGATCTCGGCCTGTCGATGATCGATCGTGGCGACCTGAAGGAGATTGGAAACCCCGATATCCCGGCGGCCTACACCTATTTCGGCCAGTTCGTCGATCACGACCTGACGCTCGATCTTGTCTCGACCTTCGAGGCCGAGATCGATTCGACCGCGACCCGCAACTTCAGGACGGCGGCGCTGGAGCTTGATTCCTTGTACGGCCAGGGGCCGCACGATGCGCCGCATCTGTTCGATCAGGCGCAGCCAGGTTGTTTCCGGCTCGGCAGGGTGCTGCAGGCCGACCGTGGCGACGACCTGAAGTTTGATCTTCCGCGTCTTGAGGACGGCACGCCGCTGCTCGCTGACCGCCGCAACGACGAGAATCTGTTGATCAGCCAGCTGACCGTCGCTTTTCTGCGTCTGCACAACCACTGGGTGGGCGCAGCGAGCCACCAGGACTGGCGTACGAGGCATGAAGCTGCCCGGCAGAAGCTCCGCTGGCATTACCAGTGGGTGGTGCTGAAAGACTATCTGCGGAGGATCGTCGGGCAGTCACTTGTCGACGACATCCTTCTGAATGGCCGACGGCTCTATGACCCGCTGGATGCGGCCGCTGAAGCATTCATCCCGGTCGAGTTTTCGGGCGCTGCCTTCCGCTTTGGACATTGCCAGGTTCGCGGTCGCTACCAGATCAACCGCAATTTGCCCAAACGTTTCATTCCCACGTTTCCGGCGCTCCCGATGAGCGACCGCTACGAGGTCCCAGAGGAGAACGATGTTCGAACCAGCCTGCGCGGTGGACCGGTTCGCCAGCAGGACGTGGTCGACTGGTCGTTGCTGGTCGGAAACGGCATCGACGTTCAGTTTTCGAACCGCATCAGGCCCTCCCTCTCCGACCCGCTGCGCGGTTTGCCTGGCGAAGTGCTGCGCGACGGGAGTGACAACGGAGTGCTTTCGGTCCGTAACCTGCTGCGCGGAGCCCGACTGCGCCTGCCCGATGGGCGCGCGGCCGCCATGTTTGCGGCCGCGCTGATCTCCTCATCCGAAATCCGGGTGCTCGAAGAGCCCGAGATCTGGGCCGGTTTCGAGCACTACCGACTGGACCACGTGCCGTTATGGTTCTACGTGTTGCGCGAGGCTGAACAGCCTCGTGGCAACGGCTGTCGGTTGGCTGGACTGGGCGCGCGAATCGTCGCCGAGACGCTGATCGGTGTCCTGCAGAAGGACCCTTACTCGATCCTGCGTGGCGGCAGCGACTTCAGGCCTGACCCTTTGCTGATGCGCGACGGCGAATTCGATCTCGAATGCCTGCTGCGCGCAGCAGGCATGAAGTTCGGAGCCTGAGCGGCCTGCAGCCTGCGCCTCGTCAGCAAAGAGGTGCCAAGTCGTCCTTGCTTGCGCCCGCCCAGCGCACGATGCGGGTAGCGGCGCATAGACTCTTGGCGATCAGTTCGACTGCTTCTTCTTGCTTCTCGGCTGGTGTCAGCTTCAGCAAGTCCTGCACGGGATCGAAGGCTTCCGGCTGGACACTCTTGAACTTGTTGATGCGCGGATCGTTATTGCCCGCGAATGTCCAGCCCCGAGCTTTGGCGAAGTCTGCGGGATTGGTACTCAACAGGCCTGCGGCAGCCTTGTCCTTGATTGCATCTTCGAAAGCAGTGATCAGATCGCCGACGGTCGGCGCACGCAATCCTTCAGTCATGGTCAAGCTCCTCGTGGTGATCGTTCAGGGTAAGTTTCATGGGCACTGTCGCGGACGACCGATGCCAGCTGCGGATCGGACGCCAGATGTGTGCAGAGATCGCAGGTGTCGACATAGCCTTCGCGGAGCCGAGCCTGATGACCCGCGCGCACCACGGCTGGCAAAAACGATGCTGGCCCGGCAGCACGAAGACGCTGGTGAACGGGATCGCGGTGCAGGCGATCCAGTGCGCGTGCGAGTGTCGCCGTGCGGATATCGCCCAGCGTGTGCAGTTCGGAAACCGGCCCGGAACTGCAGCAGGCGAGCACCCGTCCATCGGCTGCGATCATCGTGTCTTCCGATGGGCAACGGCCGAGCGGAATGCCACGCGGGCGTATCAGCTCGTGGTCGGCAACCGCGCCCTGGCTTCGTCCGGGTCCGATGACGGCGAACGACTCGACCTCGTCAGCCCAGGCGGCAGCGGCAGACAGATCGGCGTCCGGCGCGCTCGACAGATCGGCTTCTATCACCGCCTGCTTGAGTACCGTGCGCAGCCCGCATTGCCGCGCGGCTTGCAGTGCATGGGCCACCCGTTCTGCCGGAACGAAGGCGCGATGGAAGCGGCTGCTGCTGATGCCAAGCAGGCGCAGTCCGGCGTCGGCCAGCGGCGCCAGCACCTCGACCCCGCGCGATACCGAGGTTGCCCAGAAGCCGTTGCTGACACAGCCGACAACGGCGCCCAGCGCCCGACCGTGCGCAATGAGTGCGCGAAGCTGCGCCAGGTCGAGAAACGGCTCGCCGCCAGTGAGGGCGAACTCCAGCTGCCCGGTGTTCAGCGCCGCGGCCTGGTCCATCACGGCACGCAGTTCGTCGGTGCCGAGCGCGGCAGTGCCCTGCGGGCCGCAAGCGGCGGAGCAATGCGCGCAGCGGGCATTGCAACGCGAAGTGATCTCGATGCCGAGTCTCACGGCGCCGGTTCCTTCGCTGCTGGCAGCCGCGACTCGGCGACTTCCCGGGCATCCTGGCCGAGCCTCTGGCTGATCAGGGTCCATTCCTTGGCCAGTGCATGGGTCGGCGCCAGATCGTCGAAACGCAGCGCTACCGGTGTCGCCAGCTGCTGGCGGGCCTGCGCCCTGTCGCCGGCCGCGAGTGCCTGGCGGGCCAGCGCCAGGCGGATCTGCCGGGTCAGGATGTGGTTCGTCCCGTAGTGGGTGCTGCTGCGGCGCAAGGCGTCCTGCAGCTCATTGCCGGCAGCAGCGATGTTGCCTTTGTCGAGCAGGGCTTCGCCGAGCACCAGCCGCACCAGCACCGACTGATCGAAGCCGCTCTCGTCCTGCAGCGCCGACAGGGCACGGCGTGCGAGGTCGATCGATTCGTCGTGACGCCGCTGCAGCAGGCGGGTTCTGGCCAGCCCTGCCATGGCCGTGATGCGCGGTCCGCTTGGCGCTTCGCCCCAGGCATCGGCGATCCGGAGTGCGCTTCGGAAAGCGGCTTCGGCGTCGTTGTAGCGTCCGGTTTCGTTGGCGATCTGTCCGAGCGTCAGCTGCATCAGCCCGACGCTTTCGTGGCTCGCGCCGTGCGCACGCACTGCCCGCGCGATGCCGTCGTTCGCGACCTGAGCGGCCTCGTCGTAGCGGCCGTACTTGGACAGTGCGACCGCAAGACCGTCGCAGGTCAGGGCGATCGCCGCGTCGTCGTCAGGGTGGTGCTTCAGCTGGTCGTCGAGAATGCTGCGGAACGCATCACGGGCGGTTGCCAGCTGGCCTCGGTGGAGCCAAGACCAGGCGACCTGGGAACGGAGCCGCAGTACCGAACTGTCCAGCGCGCCGTAGCGTTCGGTGGCGGCTTGCGCCAGCACCTGATAGTCGGCGAGATGGGCCGGGTCGCGCCCCATCGCGAATTTCAGCGTGGCCAGCTCGGCCGCATCGCGGACAGCGCTGCGCTCGTCGCGGCCACCGGCGGCCAGATGACCGGCCAGCGCACGCTCCAGCTGTTCCTCCGCCTCGGCGCTCATCTCCAGCGCATTGAATGACAGCCCGAGCGCGGCGTTCAGGTCGGCAGCAGTCCCCGGATCATCGACGAACCGTTCGCCGACCCGGCTGGCACCTGCCTTCAGCAGCGCTGCCACCGTCATGTCCTTGACCGGCACCTTCCATGCGGTCACCGGTGCGAACAGGTCATGCGTCAGGAATTCGCTGACCGCCTGGGCCCGGCGCGCTTCGGCTTCGGCACGCCGGGCCTCGTCGCCGGCACGCGTCGATTCGCGTTCGGCAAGCTGCCGTGCAGCCCGTGCATCGACATACAGGATCGTGCTGGCAGCAAAGCCCACGAACAGCGCGGCGAAGGCCGCAATCACGCCGAACCGCTGCGCCTTGATCCGCTCGGCAGCACGCAGGGCCGCTTCGGCGCGGCGGGCGGCTTCGATGGCGTCGACATGGGCCTGGCGGCGGGCGGCCAGTGCGCGCAGCCGGGTTGCCAGTTCGGCGGCGCTGGCGAGCCGGCGCTCCGGATTGTTCTCGGCGGCGGCCGCGATGTCGTCGCGCAGCATCGGGTCGTCGATGCCGACTTCCCAGCCGGCGCCGAGCTGCCGGCGCAGGTTGCCGACCACGAACTGGTAGAGCATCACGCCGAGTGCGTAGATGTCGGCCTTGGCGGTCGCCGGGTGCCCGGCGGCGACTTCGGGTGCCAGGTAGAGCAGGGTGCCGGCGTTGAGATCGGCGCCGGGGTCGATCATCTGGGTGAAGCCGCCGCGGGTGATTTCCAGCCGCGCGAGCACGCTGGGATCGAGAATCCGGCTGGCGCCGAAGTCGGCCAGACGGATACCCGGGATATCGTCGCTGCCGGGCACTACGAACACGTTGGCCGGCTTCAAATCCTTGTGCAGCACGCCGACCAGATGGACGTCGGCCAGCGCATCGGCGATCCGGGCCACCAGCTCGATGCGCGCCTCCATCGGCACCCGCGCCGGGCCGCCCTGGCTGTCGAGCCATTCCAGCAGGCTGCCGCCCTGGCAGTACTCGGTTTCGATGAAGTACGGCGGCTCGTCGAAGTTCCAGTCGAGCACATCGACGTAATGGTCCTTGTCGCCCAGGCTCTGCCGCAGCAGGCGGTGGATGGTCACCTCGCGCTTGAGCGCCGACAGGCCGTTGGCGTCGGTGGTGAACTTGAAGACGCGGTGTTCGCGCAGCTTGGCGTGTTCGGCCAGCCAGGTATCGCCGGTCTGGCCGAGGCGGCGCAGCAGCCGCCAGTTCGGCCGCAGCGGCGGCTGGTCGCCGATCTGGAAGCCGAGCCTGGCCTCGGCGACGGTGGCGCTGCGGTGGTCGTCTTCCTGCAGCTGCACCGGCGCATCGAAGCGGTAGCCGAAGCCGTGCACGGTCTTCAGCCAGATGCTGCCTTGCTCACCCAGTACATCGCGGACGCTGGACACGCAGTTGCCGACCACGGCCTCGTTGACGATCCGGCCGGTCCACAGCGCGTCCAGCAGTTCGCTCTTGGTGATCAGCTCGCCGGGATGGCGCACCAGCAGCATCAGCAGGTTCAGTGGCTTAGGCTCGAGGGCCAGCAGTTCGCCATCGCGGCGCAGTTCGCGCCGGGTTTCGTCGAGCTCGAACGCGCCGAAGCGCCAGCGCGCGCTGTGCAGTGCAGGACCGGCGCGCTGACTGAAGTCAGGTTCGATCTTTTTCGGCATCCCCGTCGCCTGTGATGAGCGTGTTGTTCTGGTCATCGCACCGCTTGCGAGCCCGGCGCCGAAGAGCGTCAGGGTGCAAAGGTGCGCTGCGTCACGAAGACACGATCTTCAGGCTTTCGACGGATTCTTGACGAGCCGTTCACCGCGGCAACTGTGACGGACTGCACAGTTGCCGGCGGCGTGTCTGCCAGCAGGCCGAAGGTTGCCGGCCCGGCCGGGCGTCAGGACGAGCAGCTGACCTCGATATGGCGCGCTTCCGGCGGCGGCTCGGCGGCGTAGGCCTCGTGGCCGGGCTGTTCGGCAAACGGCTGCGCGAGCACGGTGAACAGCCGCGCGATCTCGCTGGCATCGCCTGCTTCGGCCTGGGCGATCGCCGCCTGCGCGAGGTGGTTGCGCAGCACGAATTTCGGATTGACGGCGTTCATCCGGGCCGCGCGTTCGCGGTCCTCGCTCTGCTCGGCACGCAGCCGGGCGCGGTAGTCGGGCAACCAGGCGTCGAACGCGGCGAGATCGAGGATTTCCTCGCGCAGACCGGCCCCGGCGACAGTATCCGGCTGCTCGTCGGCGACCCGCACGCGTGCCAGATGGCGCCAGCTGCGCGTGAAGTCGGCCTTGCTCGACGCCAGCAGGCCGAGCCAGCGGTTGATCAGCGCCTCGTCGCCGTCGCGGCTTTCGCGCAGGCCGAGCTTGGCGGTCCAGCGCGTGGTCATCGCCGCTGCATAGGCTTCCGGGTAGCGATCGGCGATCGGCTGGGCGCGCGCCACTGCCGCTTCCGGGGTGTCGCCGAGCAGCGGCAGGCAGGCCTGCAGCAGCTTGGTGCAGTTCCAGTGGCCGATCACCGGCTGGCGGTCCCAAGCGTAGCGGCCGCCCTGGTCGGTGTGGTTGCAGATGTGCTGCGGATCGAAGGCATCAAGGAAGCCGAACGGGCCGTAGTCGAGGGTCAGGCCGAGCGCGGAAAAATTGTCGGTGTTCATCACGCCGTGGCAGAAGCCGACCGCCTGCCACTGCGCCATCAGCCGGGCCGTGCGCTCGACCACTTCGGTCAGCCATTTCGCGTGGCGGTCCGGATCGCCGTCGAATTCCGGGAAGTGGCCGGCGATCAGGTGATCGGCCAGCGGCTGCAGGCGCTCGTGCTCGCGCCGGTAGTACCAGAACTCGAAATGGCCGAAGCGCAGGAAGCTGGGCGCCACACGGCAGACCACGGCGGCGGTCTCCATCGTTTCCCGGCGCACCGGCTGCGGCGAGCCGACCAGCGCCAGCGCCCGCGTGGTCGGAATGCCGAGGGCGTGCATCGCCTCCGAGCACAGATACTCGCGGATCGACGAGCGCAGCACGGCGCGGCCATCGGCGTGGCGCGAGTACGGTGTCGGCCCGGCGCCCTTCAGCTGCAGTTCCTGCGGCCGGCCGACGGCGTCGGAGATCTCGGCGATCGACAGCGCCCGGCCATCGCCGAGCTGCGGCACGAACTGGCCGAACTGGTGCCCGGCATAGACCGAGGCGCGAGCATCGAAGCCCGGCCACGGCGCGTTGCCGGCCATCCGCGCGGTGAAGGCCGGATCGGCGATGGCGGCCGCGTCCAGGCCCAGTTCGGCGGCCAGCGGCCTGTTCAGGTGCAGTAGCTGCGGGTCCGGCAGCGGCCGGGCCGGGATCGGCAGCGAGTACGGCTCGCCAAGGGCTGCGAAGCGCGGCGTCAGCGGGGGCAGGGTCATCGAGGCTTGGTGGCGTCCGGGTCGGAGCCGACGATCAGGCGCGCGGCTCGCGAGTAGCTGAGGTAGTTGAAGAACCATTGTGTCGCGACCAGCATGCGGTTGCGCGCGCCGATCAGGAAGTAGACGTGGGCGACGCCCCACAGCCACCAGGCGATCAGGCCCTTGATGCGGACGAAGCCGAAGTCGATCACCGCCGAATGACGGCCGATGGTCGCCAGGTTGCCGAAATCGCGATAGCGGAACGCCCCCGGCGCCTTCTTGCCGGCGAGCGCGGCGCGAATGGTCCGGGCCACGTGCTGGCCCTGCTGCTTGGCCGCCGGCGCCACACCGGGCACCTGCTTGCCGTCCTGGACGATCGCGGCGGTGTCGCCGATCACGAACACCTGCGGCTGGCCCGCGACGCTGAGATCCGGCTGCACCTGCACGCGGCCGGCGCGATCCGCCGGCACGCCGAGCCAGCGCGCGGCCGGCGAGGCGGCGACGCCGGCCGCCCACAGGACCGTGGCGGCGTCGAGATGGCTGCCGTCGCCGAAGCGCAGGCCGTCGGCATCGCAGCCGGTGACGCGGGTGTCGAGCATCACTTCGACGCCCTTCTTGCGCAGTTCCGACAGCGCGAACGCCGACAGCGCCGGCGGGAACGACAGCAGCACCCGGTCGGCGCCTTCGACCAGCACCACGCGGACTTCGCGCGGGTCGATCGAGCGGAAGTCGCGGACCAGCACTTTCCTCGACAGCTCGGCGATCGCGCCGGCCAGTTCGACGCCGGTCGGCCCCGCGCCGACGATGGCGACGCTCATCAGCTTCCGGCGCTCTACGGGATCGCTGCTGTTCTCGGCGTGCTCCAGCGCCAGCAGCAGCCGGCGGCGGATCAGTGTGGCGTCGTCGACACGCTTCAATCCCGGAGCGTGACGTTCCCAGTGATCGTTGCCGAAATAGGTGTGGGTGGCACCGGTCGCCAGGATCAGCCAGTCGTACGGCAATTTCCGGCCGTCGGCGAGCAGCACTTCCTGGCTGCCGGTGGCCACGCCGGTGACTTCGCCGAGCAGCACGCGGGCGTTCTTCTGCCGGCTCAGGATGCCGCGTACCGGCCAGGCGACGTCCGATGGATTCAGGCCAGCGGTCGCCACCTGGTACAGAAGTGGCTGAAAAAGATGGAAATTGCGGCGGTCGACGACGGTCAGGTCGACGGCCAGGCCATCGAGTGCGCGGGCGGCGGTCAGGCCGCCGAAACCGGCGCCGACGATGACGATACGGGGAAGCGAGGACATTGACTGTCTCAAGTGATGGCAGGTGGGCAGGGGGTGTCGCGGTGGCGAGCGGGCATCGCGCACAATCGCGCTTTCAATCGAACGACCACCGCCACGACCATGGACCAGCAACTTCGGGACCGTCTTGATGCCGCCGTGCTGCAGCGCCTGCTGAACCACCTCGACACCCGCAAGGACGTGCAGAACATCGAGCTGATGAATCTCGCCGGCTTCTGCCGCAACTGCCTGTCGAAGTGGTACGCCGCCGCCGCCCGCGACCTCGGCGCCGAGGTCAGCGATGACGCCGCCCGCGAGCGCGTCTACGGCATGCCGTACGGCGAGTGGAAGCGGCTGTACCAGAAGGAGGCGACGCCGGCGCAGCAGGCGGCCTTCGAGCAGGCCCGGCCGAAAGACTGACCGCTCGGCCAATGGGCGCGGTAGGCTTGGCGCGGGGATCCGGGGACGGCACATGAAGGCAACAAGCTGGCTTGGCGCGCTGCTGCTGCTGGCCATGGCCGGAGCGACGCAGGCCGACGATGCAACGCAGAAGCTGCTCGACTGCATGCGGGCCAACATTCCGCCGTCGCTGCAGATCAAGGAAGTGGAACTGAACTCCACCGACCGCAGCGGCGCCGAGCGCCAGCTGAAGGGCAAGGTCTACGCCGCGCGCGCCGACGGGCTGATCCGCGTGCTGCTGCGCGTGTCGCGGCCGCGCGATCTCGACGGTGCCGCCTACCTGATGCGCGAAGGCGGCGCCGGCCGCAGCGACGAGATCTTCCTGTACCTGCCGGCGATCCAGCGGGTGCGCAAGATCAGCGGTGCGTCCAGCGATGGCGCGCTGCTCGGCACCGACTTCAGCTACAACGACATGAAGCAGCTGCAGGCCGCATTCGGCGATACCCGGCCGGCGCTGGAAAAGCCGACCACGCTCGGCGACCGGCCGGTCGAGGTGCTCAGCCTGCTGCCGCCCGCCGGGTCGCCATCGCGCTACAGCCGGGTGCTGGCCTATGTCGACCGGCAGTCGTGCACGGCGCTGAAAGCCGAGTTCTTCGAGGGCAAGACCCTGCGCAAGGAGTTGAGCGCCTCCGCCGACAGCCTGAAGCGTGCCGATGGCTACTGGTATCTGTCCGAACTGCTGATGCGTGACCTGAAGGAAAACACCCGCACGCGGCTGAAGGTGACCGGCGTCAGCGGCAGCGCTGACGAACTGCCGTCGCGGCTGTTCGATCCGACCTCGTTCTACCGCGGCAACTGATGGATACCGTCGCCTGGCTCGGCGGCGTCGCAAGGCGGCCGCGTACCGTGCTGGCTGCCGTGGCGGTGGCCACCGTGATCGCGCTGCTGCTGTGCGTCAATCCGGTGACTCGCGAGGTGCGGTTCCAGGTCGATCCGTCGGCGGAAGCGCTGCTGCCGGCCCACGATCCCGGCCGCGCCGTGCTCGACCGGGTGCGCAGGACCTTCGGCATCGACGATCCGCTGGTGATCGCGGTGCGCTTCGAGCCGAGCGTCTACAGCGCCGATCACGTCGCCCGCATCGCCCGCATCGCGGACGGCTTCCGTCAGCTGCCGGGCGTCACCGACGTCCACTCGCTGGCCAACGCGCCGAACGTCAAGGCCGGCGATGACGAGATCGATGTCACCAGCTTCGCCGATCAGGCGGCCCGCGATCCGGCGGTCGTCGCCCAGTTCGCGGCGGACATCCAGGCCAATCCGCTGTATCGCGGCACGCTGGTATCGGCCGACGGCAGCATGGCGGCGTTCGCGCTGACCCTCGACGCGCTGACGCCGAAGGACTACCTGCGGCTCGGCTTCGATGCCCGGGCGCGGGCCGTCGTCGCCGACGTCGGCGACGCATCGGACGTCTACCTGACCGGCACGCTGCCGGTGCGCGCAGCCACCCGCGAGGCGCTGGACCGGACCCTGAAGCGCACCGTGCCGGCGGTGTTCGCGGCGATCGCGGTGCTGCTGCTGGCGACCTTCCGCAGCGTCGTCGCGGCCGGTTCGGCGCTGCTGTCGGTGGCCATCGCGCTGGTCTGGACCGTGGCCAGCGCGGTGCTGCTGGACATCCAGTTCAATCTGGTCAGCGCCATCGTGCCGCCGCTGGTGATCACCATCGGCCTGTCGTACACGGTGCACCTGCTGGCGGCGCATTTCCTGTCGCGCACGGTGCTGCCGAATGCCCGCAACAGCCAGCGCGCCGAATGGGTGATGCGGCGCATCTCCACCGGCCTGACCTTGTCGGCCACCACCACGGTGATCGGCTTCCTGAGCCTGCTGCTGAACCCGCTGCCGGCGGTGCGCGGCTTCGCGCTGCTGGCCAGCCTCGGCACGCTGTACGTCGGCGCGCTGACCCATCTGTTCCTGCCGGCGCTGCTCAATGCGCTGCGCTGCACGCGGGAAACGCCGCCGATCGCCACCCGCCTGTTCGGCCGCTTCGCCGCCGCGCTCGCCGAGTTCGACCTGCGCTACCGGCGGGCGATCATCGCGGCCGCTGCGCTGCTGATCGTCATCGGCTTCACGGCCGCCACGCGGATCCGCGGCGGTGCCGATTTCATTGCCAGCTTCGATGCCTCTGCGCGCGTCCGGCAGGATTTTGAAGCGGTGGCGCAGGCCTTCAACGGCGCCAACTTCGTGACCGTGCTGATCGATGCGCGGGTTCCGGATGCGCTGACCGATCCGCGCCTGATCGAGGCGATCGACAGCTTCCAGGACTGGCTGCGGGCGCAGCCGGAAGTCGGCGCGGCGGTGTCCTATGTCGATCAGCTGAAGCTGACCAACCTGGCGCTGAACAACAACGAGCCGCTGCACTTCGGCATTCCCAACGACGATGCCGCGGTCAAGCAGATCCTGCTGTTCGCAGCCTCCGACACGCTGAACCGGCTGATCGATCCGCAGTACCGCAGCGCGCTGATCTCGGTGCGCATCAATGTCGACGGCTCGCAGGCGATCGGCGATTTCCTGGATCGCGCCGAAGCCCGCGCGGCGCGACTGCCGCCGTCGCTGGAAGCGCGTTTCACCGGCAGCTCGGTGCTGGCCACGCGGGCAGTGGAGGCGCTGGCGGCGGGCCATCTGGCATCGATCGCCATCGCGGTGATCGCCATCGCCTGCCTGCTGTCGCTGATGTTCACGTCGGTCAAGGCCGGGCTGGTCGCCACGGTGCCGAACCTGGTGCCGATCGCGGTCTATTTCGGCACCCTCGGCGTGCTCGGCCTGCCGCTGAATCCGACCACCAGCCTGATTGCCTGCATCGTGCTCGGCATCGCCGTCAACGACACCGTGCACTTCCTGGCCCGCTTCAACAGCGATGCCCGCGAGCAGGGCAAGGAAGCCGGCGCCGTGCGTTCGGCGCTGAATTCGGTGCTGCGGCCGATCACGCTGGCCACCGCCTGCCTGTGCCTCGGCTTCCTGATGTTCACCGCGTCGGAGCTGAACAACCAGGTGCAGTTCGGGCTGCTGGGCGCCTGGACGCTGTTCGTCGCCTGGATCGCCGACATGACCTTGACGCCGGCGCTTGGCTCGCGGCTGCGCATCGTCACCCTGTGGGATCTGCTGCGGCTGGATCTCGGCAAGAGCCCGCAACACACCATTCCGCTGCTGTCCGGGCTGTCGATGCGCCAGGCCCGGCTGTTCGCGCTGATGTCGCGGCTGGAGCGCCACCCGGCCGGCGCCCGGATCATTCAGGAGGGCGACCTGTCGCGCGACATCTATGTGGTGATCGATGGCGGCGTCGAGGCCACCGTCGAGCGCCACGAGGAACGGCTGGTGCTGTCGACGATGACCCGCGGCGCGGTGATCGGCGAAACCGGCTACTTCGGCCAGCGGCGCACGGCGAGCGTCGACAGCACCACGCCGGTCCGGCTGCTGCGTTTCAATTCCCAGGATCTGGAGCGCCTGCGCGAGCGCTATCCGGCGATCGCGGCGACCGTCTTCCGCAACCTCAATCGCATCCAGGCCGAGCGCATCGCCCGGATGACCGCCCTGCTCAAATGAAGCGATGCGATCGCGTACCGGTCGATCGCCGGCCGGCCTTGGCTCGGGCTCTGCTGACGCTGGCCGGCAGCGCGCTGCTGATGGTGCCGCTGGCGCTGCGCGCGCTGCCTGACGGGGTTTCGGTGATCGCCGGCGACGGTGGCAATGTCACCGCGCTGCAGGGCGCCGACGGCCTGCTGCTGATCGGCAGCTTCGACGGCCGGCTCGATGCCGGCACCGTCGCTGCGCTCGGGGAGTCGGTGCCGCGTCTGGTCATCGACACCGATCCGGACGATGCCGCGTTGTCGGCCACCGGCGAGGGAGCCGCCGTGTTGCGCCGCGAGGGCGCGGTGGTGCGCAGCTCGGTGGCCGCGCTGCTGAAGCGCGAGGCGCGCAAGCCGTTCAAGACCGAGGCGGCAGCCACGCGGCCGATGATCGCCTTTGCCAGTGGTGACAGCTTTGCGTTCAACGGCGAAGAGGTCGGCATCTTCCGGGTGCCGAGCGGTCTGGTCTCCGGGGCCAGCGCGGTGCTGCTGCCGGCCGCCAGGACCGTGCATCTCGGCAGCCTGCTGACGCCGGGCCAGTATCCGGATATCGACGTCAGCCAGGGCGGCTCGATCGCCGGCCTGATCGCCGCGATCGGCCGGCTGGTCAATCTCGGCACACCGGACACCCGCTACCTGCCGCAGCGCGGCCCGGCGCTGGATCGCGACGCGCTGATCGCCTATCGCGACATGCTGGCGACCATCCGCAACGCGGTGCGCCAGGCCATGCTGCGCGGCGACGGGCTGGCGAAGATCCAGCAGGATACGCCGCCGACCACCGCCTACGACGCGGTCTGGGGGCAGGGGGCGATCAGCGGCCCGCAGTTCATCGCCATCGTCCACGAAAGCCTGCAGAACCCGCCTGACGATGACTGAGCCCTGCAGGAGTTGCCGGTGAGCCGCTATCGCGAGCCGCCGCCGAAGAGCGCGCCGTACATCACCGTCGAAGGCGCCGAGCGGCTGCGCGCCGAGTACGACCAGCTGTGGCGGGTGCGCCGGCCGGAAGTGGTGCGGGCGCTGTCGGCGGCGGCGGCCGAGGGCGACCGCTCCGAAAACGCCGAGTACATCTACCGCAAGAAGGAACTGCGCGAGATCGATCGCCGGGTGCATTACCTGCAGGTCCGGCTGCCGGAGCTGAAGGTGGTGGACAGCGCGCCCAGCGATCCGCGTCGCGTGTATTTCGGCGCCTGGATCGACGTCGCCGACGCCGACGGCGACGAGCGGCGCTACCGGATCGTAGGTCCGGATGAGATCGACCCGGCGCGCGGTTACATTTCCATCGATTCGCCGCTGGCCAAGGCGCTGCTGAAGCGCGGCGAAGGCGAGGTGGTGAAGCTGACCCTGCCGGGCGGCGAGGCGGAGCTCGAACTGCTGTCGGTGCGCTACCAGCCGGGCTGAAGCGTGGTCACCGGACGGCCGTTGCCGGGAGCAGTCCGACTACAATGCCGGCCATGCCGCGCAAGCCCTCCGCCCCGATTGACGACCTTCCGCCCGAACGGCTGATTTCCGCCGGCGCCCGCAGCGACGAGGACCGCGTCGATCGCGCGATCCGCCCGCAGCGGCTCGAGGATTACGTCGGCCAGCCGGCCGTCCGCGAACAGATGAGCATCGCCATCAGCGCCACCCGGGCGCGTGCCGAGGCGCTCGACCACGTGCTGATCTTCGGCCCGCCGGGGCTCGGCAAGACGACGCTGGCGCACATCCTGGCCGCCGAACTGGGCGTCAACCTGCGGCAGACCTCCGGTCCGGTGCTGGAAAAGGCCGGCGACCTCGCTGCGCTGCTGACCAACCTGGAGCCGCGCGACATCCTGTTCGTCGACGAGATCCACCGCCTGAGCCCGGTCGTCGAGGAAGTGCTGTACCCGGCGATGGAGGATTACCAGCTCGACATCATGATCGGCGAGGGGCCGGCGGCGCGTTCGATCCGCCTCGACCTGCCGCCGTTCACGCTGATCGGCGCCACCACCCGCGCCGGCAGCCTGACCGGGCCGCTGCGCGACCGCTTCGGGATTATCCAGCGGCTGGAGTTCTATTCGGTCGCCGACCTGACCACCATCGTCAAGCGCTCCGCCGCCATCCTCGGTGTGCCGGTGGAAGAGGAGGGCGCCTTCGAGATCGCCCGCCGCTCGCGCGGCACGCCGCGCATCGCCAACCGCATGCTGCGGCGGGTGCGCGACTACGCCGAGGTGCGCGGCACCGGCGTGATCAGCGCGGCGATCGCGGCGGCGGCGTTGCAGATGCTCGATGTCGACGCCCAGGGTTTCGACCTGATGGACCGCAAGCTGATGATGGCGCTGATCGAACGCTTCGACGGCGGTCCGGCCGGGCTCGACAATCTGGCGGCGGCGATCGGCGAGGCGCGCGACACCATCGAAGACGTCATCGAGCCCTACCTGATCCAGCAGGGCTATCTGCTGCGCACGCCGCGCGGCCGGATGGTGGGCAAGCTGGCCTATCAGCACTACGGGATCCCGCTGCCTGGCCGGGTTCCGCCAGATCTCTTCGAAAGCGCCGCAGGTGATTGATCAGTTTGTGTTGTTGCGCTGCCGCATCGGCTAAACTGCGAGACAAATGTCGACCCTGAATCCGGTGTTCTCGTGGCCTTTGCGGGTCTATTACGAGGACACTGACCTGAGCGGCGTGGTCTATCACGCCAACTACCTGAAGTTCTTCGAGCGCGCCCGCACCGAGTGGCTGCGCGCGCTCGGCTGTTCGCAGGAACGGCTGCGCGGCGAGGTTCAGGTGGTGTTCACGGTCAGCCAGATAAATGTGGCGTTCCGCTCGCCGGCGCGCCTCGACGATGAACTTGAAGCGACGGTGGCGGTCACGGAGCTGAAGCGGGCGAGCCTGGTGCTGAGCCAGACGCTGCGCCTTCGCGAGCAGCCGGACCGGCTTCTGGCCAGCGCCGAGGTGCGCGTGGCCAGCGTCGATGCCGCAAGCTTCAGGCCGACGGCGCTGCCGCCGCTGTTTCGCGATCGCGCCCGGTTCGTAGCGGACGATCACCGTTGAAACCTGCCCCAACAAGACAAGGGAACTAACCGAATGAGTGGCACGATCTCGTTGACCCAGCTGGTCCTGCAGGCCAGCATCCCGGTGCAGCTGGTGATGGGCTCGCTGCTCGCCGCCTCGCTGGCGTCGTGGGCGGTGATCCTCGCCAAGCGCGGCCTGCTGTCGCGCATCCAGAACCAGGCGGTCGCGTTCGAGACGCGCTTCTGGTCGGGCGGCTCGCTGGCCGAGTTGTATGAAGCGCTGCGCCGTTCGCGCGAGCCGGAGGAAGGCCTGCCGCAGATCTTCCGGGCCGGCTACGAGGAATACTCGCGCCAGCAGGGCGCCAAGATCCCGCCGGACGACGCGCTGGCCGCCGTGCAGCGGCAGATGCGGGTGGCGATGGCGCGCGAAACCGAAAAGCTCGAAGGGGGCCTGAGCCTGCTGGCGACGATCGGCTCGACCAGCCCCTACGTCGGCCTGTTCGGCACCGTCTGGGGCATCGTCAACGCCTTCGTGGCGATCGGCAACGTCAAGCAGGCCACGCTCGCCAGCGTGGCGCCGGGCATCGCCGAAGCGCTGATCGCAACCGCCATCGGCCTGGACGCGGCGATTCCGGCGGTCATCGCCTACAACTTCTTCGTCGCCCGCGTCGAACGCCTCGAGAACCGCTTCTCGACCTTTGCCGAAGAGCTCACCGGCATCGTCGATCGCGGCCTGCGCGGTGGTTCGAGGGCCGGCTGATGGCAGGCGTGGCGCCCAAGAAGGGCAAGCGGCGGCTGACCGCCGAAATGAACGTCGTGCCGTACATCGACGTGATGCTGGTGCTGCTGGTGATCTTCATGGTCACCGCGCCCCTGCTGACCCAGGGCATCGATGTCGAACTGCCGCAGGCCAGCTCGCAGACGCTGTCGGCCGATGACGAGCCGCTGACCCTGTTCGTCGACGCCCGCGGCGACTACTTCCTCGACGCCGGCGGCGATCCGAAGAAGGCGCTGGCCGACCAGATCGTCATCGACCGGGTGGGCGCGATCCTGCGCAACAAGCCGGAAACGATGGTGCTGATCCGCGCCGACAAGAACGTCAAGTACGACCGGGTCGCCAACGGCATGTCGCTGCTGCAGGCCGCCGGTGCCGCCAAGATCGGTTTCGTCACCGACGCGCCGTCGGTGCCGCGTGCCAGTTCTGCCGCCAAGCGCGAGCGCGGATGATCCTGAAGACGCGCCATATCGTTGCGGCGATCGCGCTGCATCTGGCGGTGTTCGGGCTGCTGTTCAGCGGCGTCCAGTGCGGCCGCGTGCCCGAGCCGGTCAACATCATCCAGGGCCAGCTGATTTCGGCGAACGAACTGCCGAAGCCGCCGTCGGCGCCGAAGGCCGAGCCGACCCCGGAACCAGAGCCCCCGACGCCGGAAGCCGTCCCGCCGCCGCCAGCTCCGGAGCCGCCGAAACCGGACCCGATGGAAGCGCAGCGCAAGCTGCAGGCGGAGCGCGAGGCCAAGGCCGAGGACGCCAAGAAGCAGCAGAAGGCGGCCGAGCAGAAAGCTGCCCAGGACGCGCTGCTGAAGAAGCAGGCCGACGAGATCGCCGAACAGAAGCGGTTGGCCGAGGACGCCCGCAAGAAGAAGGAAGCGGAGGATCGCCAGCGCGAGGAAGAGCTGTCCAAGCAGGCGATCGCCGACGAGGAAAAGCGCCTTGCCGCTGAAAAGGCGGAAAAAAAGAAGAAAGCCGAGCAGGCGCGCCGCGAGACCGAGGAGCGGCGCGCACGCGAAGCGGAACTGTCGGCGGCTTTGGGTGCCGAAAGCGAGCAGCGGGTCGCGGCGGACCAGAATCTCTGGGTGACGCAGATCGTCGCGGCGATCCGCGCCGTGCGCCGGCTGCCGCCGAATGTCGATCCGGGGCTGGTCTGCCGGATCGCCATCCAGCTGTCGGCGACCGGCGAAGTGATCAATGCCAGCGTGCGGACTCCGAGCGGCAACCCGCAGTACGACGAATCCTCGCTGCGTGCGGTGTTCAAGGCGTCGCCGCTGCCGCTGCCGCGTGATCCCACTGCCTTCGTGTCGTCGATCGTGGTGTCGTTTTCGCCATGACCGTGCTTCATCCATCGCCGTCGGTGCCCGTCAGAGGGCCTGGTGTCCGGCCGCCGAGCATCGATCACTCGAGCACCGCTGGCCGCGCCGTTGCCGACGCTCACTATCAAGAAGTCGAGGTGCCACTTGACTAAATTCCGATCCCTTTTCCTGGTCCTGCTGCTGGTGACCGGCGGTGCGCGGGCCGAACTCGAAATCTCGGTGTCCGGCGGCACCATCCGGGCGCAGCCGATCGCCGTCGTGCCGTTCCGCCAGGGACCGTCCGAACCGGTTGACGTCGCCGCCATCGTCGCCGCCGACCTGGCCCGCAGCGGCCAGTTCCTGTCGCTGGCCCGCAGCGACATGAAGGGCTTCGATCCGCTGCCGACCACCGAGGCGCAGGTCGACTACCGCACCTGGCGCGCGCTTGGCCAGGAAGCGCTGGTGATCGGCAACGTGCAGGCGCTGCCCGGCGGCGGCGCCAAGACGGTGGCCGAGCTGTACGACGTGTTCCGGACCCAGAAGATCCTGACCGTCGAAGCCACCGCCACCCGGGCGACCGAATGGCGCTCGATGGCGCACAAGGTAGCCGACCAGATTTACGAAAAGCTCACCGGCACCCGCGGCATCTTCGACACGCGGATCGCCTACATCACCTCGACACAGGTGTCCGGCCGGCGGCAGTTCAAGCTGATCTGGGCCGATGCCGACGGCGAGAACCCGCGCGAGATCGCCCGCAGCTACGAGCCGCTGCTGTCGCCGAGCTGGTCGCCCGATGGCAAGCGGATCGCCTACGTGACCTTCGAAGGCGGTCGCTCGAAGATCATCATCCAGACGCCGGCGACCGGCGACTACCTGACCTTCCTCGGCGAAAAGGGCATCAACAGCGCCCCGGCCTGGACGCCGGACGGCACGCGCCTGGTGGTGACGCTGTCGTTCCAGAAGAATTCCGATCTCTACGTCATCGATCTGGCGACGCGCTCGCGCCGCCGGCTGACCGACAGCTTCGCGATCGACACTTCGCCGACCGTGTCGCCGGACGGCCGGACGGTTGCTTTCCTGTCCGATCGCAGCGGTTCGGCGCAGATCTACACGATGAGCATCGACGGCGGCGAGGCCAAGCGGCTGACTTTCCAGGGCCGGCGCAACGAGCAGCCGCGTTATTCGCCAGATGGCAAGACTCTTGCACTGGTGAATTACGACGCTTCCGGTTATCGTATCGGGCTTGTGGATGTTGCAACGAGCGCCATGCGCCTGGTGAGCAGCGGTCCGCTTGACGAAGGTCCGAGTTTTGCTCCGAACAGCGCGGTCGTGATCTACACGCGACAAGGTGCGGCGGGTGCCGAACTGGCCACGGTTTCCACGGACGGCGCGGTCCGTCAACGATTGCGGCACACCGGCGATGTCCGGGAACCGGCCTGGGCGCCGTATGCCTCGCCCTGAGTGTCTCTAGCCTGTCACCCGAAAGGGTTCATCATCGTCACCAATCCAAACGTCGTCACGGAGTTTAGAAAAATGCTGAACAACAAGTGGTTTGCCTGCGCCACCCTCGCCATCGCCGCCGTTGCCACCGGTTGCTCCAGCACCGGCGACAAGAACGCCAATGCACCGGCGGAAGCGGTCAAGCCGACCACCACGTCGCAGGGCAGCGCCGCTGCCGCGCCGTCGGGCAAGACCTCGGTCTCGACCCCGGCCGCGACCCAGTCGATCGTCTACTTCGACTTCGACTCCAGCGATCTGAAGCCGGAATCGAAGGACGTCGTCGCCGCCTGGGCGAAGTACCTGACCGCCAACCCGACCGCCAAGGCCCAGCTGCAGGGCAACACCGACGAGCGCGGCACCCGCGAGTACAACCTGTCGCTCGGCGAGCGCCGTTCGGCCGCCGTCAGCTCGGCCCTGCAGTCGGCCGGCGTCGCCGCCTCGCAGCTCGAACTGACCTCCAACGGCGAAGAGAAGCCGGTTGCGCTGGGCCACGACGAAGCCTCGTGGTCGCAGAACCGCCGCGTCGAAATCGTCGGCCAGTAAGACGGTGAGGGCCGCCATGGTGATGTCGCATCGCACGTCCACGATCCTCCGCACGGCCGCGACGTTCTGCGTGCCGCTGTGGCTTTCGGCCTGTGCAGCGCAGAACTACGGCGGTCCGATCAATGGCCAGCAGGCGCTCAGCCCGGAAGAGCGACGCCTGCAGGCCGTTGAGTCGAAGCTCGCCGAGCTGTCGCGCAAGCTGTCGTCCAACGAGGCCGGGCGCGACCAGCGCAATGCCGAGGAACTGGGGCGGCTGCGCGGCCTGATCGAGCAGCTTCGCTACGACTTCGACCAGTCCGAGCGTCGTCAGCAGGAAGCCATCACCTCGTTCGATGCCCGCATCAAGGGCCTCGAGGCCGAGGCGCTGGCGCCGTCATCGGCAGCCGCCGCACCGGCGCATGTTGGCGAGGGTGCAACGGGCATCGCAGCAGGCAGCGCGCCTGCAGCGGCACCGGCGGCTGCACCGCTCAGTTCGGCGGCGGACGAGGAAGCGCTATACCTGAAGAGTTTCGACCTGCTCAAGGGCGGCAAGTACGACGAGGCCATCACCGGCTTCAAGGGCATGCTCGCCAAGTATCCGCAGGGCAACTACTCCGACAACGCCTGGTACTGGACCGGCGAGTCGTACTACATCAAGAAGGATTTCCCGAACGCGCTGGCGAGCTACCGCTCGCTGCTCGAGAAGTTCGGCAGCAGCCCGAAAGTCCCGGATGCGCTGCTGAAGACCGGAATCATCCAGCAGGAACAGAAGAAGAACGACGCGGCCAAGGCGGCCTACAACCGCGTCATCAAGGAATTCCCGAACTCCAGCGCGGCCATCCAGGCGCGCACGCGAGTCACCCAGATTCGCTGAACTCGCATGAGTCCGCTCGCCACGGCAGCCGAGCGCGCCACGCCTCGGACCCCGGTGGCGACGTCGACGCGACTCAAGCTCACCGAAATCTTCCTGTCGTTGCAGGGCGAGTCGACTTTCGTCGGCTGCCCGACCGTGTTCGTTCGGCTGACCGGCTGCCCGCTGCGCTGCAGCTACTGCGATACCGAATACGCCTTTCACGGCGGCCAGTGGCATGAGCAGGCCGACGTGCTGGCGACCGTCGCCGGCCACGGCGTTCGCCACGTCTGCGTGACGGGCGGCGAGCCGCTGGCGCAAAAGGCCTGCATCCCGTTGCTGGCGGCGCTGTGCGACGCCGGCTACACGGTGTCGCTGGAAACCAGCGGTGCGCTCGATGTGTCGGCGGTCGATCCGCGGGTGATCAAGATTCTCGACATCAAGACGCCGGCCTCGAACGAAGTCGGGCGCAACCGCTGGGCCAACCTGCCGCTGCTGCAGCCGCATGACCAGATCAAGTTCGTGATCGGCAATCGCGCCGACTACGACTGGGCGGTCGCCGTGGTCGCCGAACACCAGCTGACGCGCCGCCACACGGTGCTGTTCTCGCCGAGCGCGACCCAGCTGCCGGCCCGCGAACTGGCCGACTGGATCGTCGCCGACCGTCTGCACGTGCGCTTCCAGATGCAGCTGCACAAGCTGCTGTGGGGCGGCGAGGCCGGGCGCTAGGCCGCGCCGCTGCAACATGCGCCGGCAGCCTCGCCCGGCCGGCCCGTCAACCCTGTTCGGAGTGACCATGTCCCATCCCCGTTCCGCCGTCGTGCTGCTCAGTGGCGGTCTCGATTCCGCGACGGCGCTGGCGATGGCGCGTGCCGATGGCTACGTCTGCCACGCGCTCAGCGTCGCCTACGGCCAGCGGCACAGCGCCGAGCTGGACGCCTCGGTGAAAGTCGCGCGCCGGCTGGGCGCGGCCTCGCACCGGCTGATCCAGGTCAATCTCGACCTGATCGGCGGCTCGGCGTTGACCGACCACCGCATCGCCGTGCCGGAAGGCCAGGCGCCGGACCCGGCCAGCGGCGGCAACAGCATTCCGGTGACTTACGTACCGGCCCGCAACACGCTGTTCCTGTCGCTGGCGCTCGGGCTCGCTGAAGTGCAGGGTGCGGAAGCGATCTACATCGGCGTCAACGCCGTCGACTACAGCGGCTATCCCGACTGCCGGCCGGCCTTCATCGCCGCGTTCGAGAACGTCGCGCAGCTGGCCACCCGGGTCGGCGTCGAAGGCGGACGGCTCCGGATCGAGACGCCGCTGATCGCGCTCAGCAAGGCCGAAATCATTCGTCGCGGCACCGCACTCGGCGTCGATTTCGCCGAAACCGTCTCCTGCTACCAGGCCGATGCCGACGGCCGCGCCTGCGGCCGCTGCGATTCCTGCCGCCTGCGCCGCGAAGGCTTCGCGGCTGCCGGCATCGCCGATCCCACTCGCTACGCCGCAGCTTGAATCGCATGCCGTTTCAACGGCGCTTGCCGCTATAATCCGCGCCGCAGTTGACAATGGGTCGTTAGCTCAGCGGTAGAGCATCGGACTTTTAATCCGTTGGTCGATGGTTCGATCCCATCACGACCCACCATCAATCTTTTCAATGACTTAGATTGAAACGTCAGGCGCGATTCGAGGTAAATCGGTATTGAAATTAAGAAAATTGGTCCAAGAAAAAATCCGTCTGATGTTTTGACGGATTTTTTTTGCGCATCTTTGATGCGCTGAGCCTCCGCTTTATGGGTCTCGCAGAGCATCGCAACCGACGAACGGTTACTTGCAGCAAAAAATTTTGCTTGTTTTCATGAGCCTTTCGTTCTGCGGTACTGTTCGCGCCATCGAGCGGCTTTTGTTGCCCACGCATTGCGTGTATCATCGC
The DNA here is from genome assembly GCA_026398815.1 of Gammaproteobacteria bacterium. GTDB lineage: Bacteria > Pseudomonadota > Gammaproteobacteria > Nevskiales > Nevskiaceae > Nevskia. Next base: position 298,043 of record JAPLSA010000017.1, on the reverse strand, counting down.
GATTACCGAGGGTTTGCCCTTCTGATGGCAATGTGGTAGCGATCTACAATGACGGAGACAGTGATGAGCGCTAAAGAACGACTGCAAGCTTTGCAGGCCGCGCTCGAAGAGCGCGGTGTAAAGGACGTAAAGTTCTATTTTAATCCTTCGTCGGAAACTTCGGTTTCTGACTTGGCTTCGGATATGGCTGCTGTTCTTGAGGCTGTGCGCGATGGTAAGACGCGTAAAATCCCAAGTTTCTCGTCGTTGAACGCGGCATAATTCAATAGATTTTCGTTGAAAGGGCCGAAAGGCCCTTTTTTATTAAAAAAATAAAAGTAAGGACTCTCAGTGTTTTCAGCGCATGTTGATGATCGCCTAGTTAGCCATGCGCTAACGCACGCAAAACAAGTGCTTGATCATTACGGTCAACTCCCCGCCAGTTATCAGCAGAAAACGCCAGATATTCTGTTGAAGATTTGTCGTGAATACATTCACAAACACATTGAGATCATCGAGATTGACCTTGAAGGAAAGGATTCGATGATCCGAGCGCTTTATATGTCGCTTGATAAGAATTCTTATGAGGTCTATGTTCTTGCAGGACAAGAGGATAGCTGGCGGAATTTCGCTGCATGTAAAGAACTCTTCCATGTTGTTTTAGATGATCCGGGTAGTGAAGATTGCAGGACGACGGATCTTTACGGTCACGCGGAAGGGTGCCTATTTACCATGTCTGTAGCCGATTCGAGTCCGGGGAAAAACGTCACGAGCGAGATCTTGGCTGAAATCGCAGCTATGGAGTTTTTGTTTCCATACGTTGAGAGAAAAAGGCACTTCAGCGAAGCATCACCCTTAAATATTGACGCTCTTGCGAAGCTTTATCCTGTTCCTCCCGCATTGATTGAGCATTATATGTCCGAGCATTACATGGACGGTTTCGCCAAATTTTACGAATAGTTAACCAGCGCACATTGGCTAAGAGGTCTGGTTTGGGCTGATATTCTCGGCATAGCTGTTCAACCCGGCGCTTTGACTTCCGCTTAAAGCCTCCTCAAACATCGTATTAAACCGATGCAATGAGGGGCAAAAGCGGTTACACAAAGACTAGCTAAGTTGCTGATATTTCAGGCCAAAAAAAACTCTTAATCCAAGAAAATATTTTGACTAGTGGCTTGTTTTTGCTGGATATACCAGCAGGCTTTTAATCCGTTGGTCGATGGTTCGATCCCATCACGACCCACCATTTTTTCGGCGCAAATACAATAAGTTGCACATTACGGGGCCGCTGATGCGGCCTTTTTGCTGTGCGGCCCATATCGCGCTTGTGCGCAGCAAGCCCAGTGTTCGCGCGGTCAGGACGACGCGGTGGCGGGCTCGCTCAGTTGCCGTCGAGGACGGCGATCGATTCTCGGACCAGACGGGCGGCGTCGCCGATCGGGCCATCGTGGATGATCTGGCGATCCGGGCGGATCACCGCGCACCAGCCGTAGGGCGCCGCGCCTGGCAGCAGCGTGTTGGCAAGCTCATCGAAGGCGTTGTCGCCGCGATACAGGGCTTCGCCGGACATGCTGATCTGCGCGATGCGGCCGCCACGGGCCTGCCAGTCCGCGCGGGTTGCGGAGTCCAGGTGGCGATCCGGATCGAGTCCGAAGCCCAGCAGCGTCAGATTCGGGCCCAGCGCGTCGTCGCTTGGCCGGCAGGCGCCGCCTGGGTCGCGCACCAGCCCCTGGGGCAGCATGCCGCCACGTGGCAGCCGTCCGCGCCCTTTGACGAACAAGCCGTCGGGATAGCGGTTCTGCGGCTTGACGCCGAGTTCCTCGAAGAACGCGCGCAGACCGGGTATCAGCCGCAAAAGGCGCATGAATCCGTGGATGGCGATGGCCACCGCGGCGTTGCTCGGCATCACCATCCGCCCCATGAACTTCGCGAGCCGGATCATCTTGGCGGCGTGAGGGCGGCGCTCGCGGTCGTAGCTGTCGAGAATCTTGGCGGAGGCCTGTCCGCGCAGGACCCAGGCCAGCTTCCAGCCGAGATTGGCGGCGTCGCGGAGTCCCGAGACCAGCCCCTGGCCGACGAAGGGCGGGGTGATGTGCGCCGCATCGCCGATCAGGAATACGCGGCCTTTCGAGTAGCGCGCGCAGGAACGTGCGTGGAAGCGGTAGACGGCCTTGCGCTCGATGCTCAGCTCGCCGGTGGTGGCCCAGGGGGCGAGCAGGCGCTGGATCGTGGCATCGCTTTCCATCTGCTCCCGGGTTTCGCCGGGCTTCAGCATGAATTCCCAGCGAATGCGGCCGCCGGGGGCCACCATGTGCGGCGTCGGCCGATCGGGATTGCACAGGAACTCGACGTGATCGAAGGTCCCCGGCGGCATCCGGGCGTCGACGATCAGCCAGTCTTCGCTGTAGGTCTGGCCGCTGAACGCCTGACCGATCGCCTTGCGGACCGCCGAGCCGGCGCCGTCGGCGCCGATCAGATAGCGGGTTTCGACGGTCATGCGCTGGCCGTCGTGGCCGATCAGGCTCGCCTGGACGCCATCGCCGGTGTCGACGAAGTGCGTCATCTCGATGCCACCGCGAGCGGTGACGCAGCCGTGGGTGGCGATCTGCCGGCGCAGCGCGCGCTCCAGATCCGGCTGGTAGAACGTCACCAGCTTGGGATGGCCATCGATGCTGCCGGTGGTGTTGATGCGCGCGAACTCGCCGACATAGGGGCTGTGCATGCGGACGTTCGGAATGGCCACCTTGTCGAAGGCGTCGTGGGCAAGGCCGGCCATCTGCAGGATGCGCAGCGCCTCGTTGTCCAGCGCGATCGCGCGCGGCGCCATCAGGATGTCGTCGGCCTTGTCGACGATCAGCGTCGTCACCCCGTAGCGGCCGAGCAGGCAGCCCAGCGCGGCACCGACCGGGCCATAGCCGACGATGAGGACGTCGACGCGAGAAGGAATCGGAAAGCTCATGGTGGTTTCAGGTTCTGGCGACGAAGGCTTCGGCCACCGACGGCATCAGCCGCAGCAGCCAGCGGAGCAGGCCGACCGGGCCCGGATGGACAGCCTTGCGGCCACGCAGGGCAGCCTCGAGTCCCAGCCGGGCAATCGTCGCGGCGGGCATCTTCCGGCCCGGCCGATGTGCCACGGCTGGCGTATCGACCAGCGGCGGCAGCAGTTCCGTCACCGTGATTGCCAGCGGCGCCAGCTGGCGCCGCAATGATCCGGCCAGGCTGTGCAGCGCGGCCTTGGATGCCGAATAGAGCGGTGCCCGGGTGGCCGGTGCCAGCGCGTAGCCGGAACTGACGATCAGGATCGCCGACCGCGAGGCCGAGCGCAGGCCGGGCATGAAGGCCGCGATCAGGTTCAGTGCGCCCTCGGTGTTGGTGCGCAGTTCGCCACCCAGATCGAGTGAGCGCAGGTCGGCACCGGTGAAGTCGACTTCGCGCAGGCCGCCGGCATTGCTGACCAGCAGGTCGACGCGCGGCGCGCGGCTCAGGACGTGGTCGGCGAAGGCCTGGACGGCAGCACGGTCGGCGACATCGCAGACCGTCGTCTGCACGGCCGGCAGCCGGGCGCGCAGGCGTTCGAGCTTCAGCGCATCACGGCCGCAGGTGTGGACGATCCAGCCGTCGCCGGCCAGCCGTTCCACCATGGCCAGGCCAATGCCGGAGGAGCCGCCGCTGATCACGGCGATGCGCGGGGTGGAAAGAGACATTTCGTGCTCCGGGCGGGTATCAGAAGGCGTAGGCGATGCCGAGCACCACCAGATCGCGGTCGCGCAGGCCGTTCACCGAGCCGCCGCCGGTCCAGCCTTGCCAGAGGATCTGGCCGCTCCAGGCGCTGCCGGACTCCACTTCGGTGCCGACCGTCCAGTGCACGGTGCCGGCGATGAAGTTCTGGATCGGCACCGGCGAAATGCCGACCACATCGTGGCCGAAGAACAGCATCGGCTTCAGCGTCATGCCGAACAGCGCATTGGCGTACTCCAGGCGCGCCAGCAGCCGATAGCCGCCGGAGAAGGACGTGGCGAAGCCGCGGGTCTGCTGGGTCGGATTGAAGCGCCGGGTGTCCGGCGTGCCGCCGCTGCCGGTGCCATCGGCCCCCGGGCTGGCATGGCTGTCGTTGAAGTCGCCGCCTTCGATCTGCAGGCGATCTCGACCCGGCAGGTTCCAGATGTGGGTGAAGCCGGCTTCGACCAGCAGGATGACCTGATCGGCGCCGAACGGATTGTCGCTTTCGCCCAGCGCCCGGATCGCCGTCACGTCCAGCTGGTCGACCGCGAATCGCTGGTAGCCGTGAATGATCTGGCCGGGCTGGGTGGTGAAGCCGCGATAGGCCTGCAGGAAGTCGGGCAGCGCGTTCCGCGAACCGGGGATCGTCGTGGTCGCCGTCGGATCGGCTGCCAGCCCGACCAGCAGCTGGGCGAGCCGCCGCGGATCGAGCCCGCTGATCAGGCCCGGTGAACCGACGCCGCCGGCCAGGATCTGGCCCAGCGCTTCGACGCCGATGACGATGTCCTGTTCGGGAAACGCCGGCTGCAGGCCAGCGAAGACGACATCGTTGACCGCCACCTGCAGGGGCATGTTCGGACGCAGCGAGTACTCGCCGGCCAGCGACCACTTGCCGATATTGGTGTTGAAGCTCAGGCCCAGCAGCTGGATGTTCGACGGGTAGTCGAGGAAGGTCTTCAGGCTGTCGATCGGCAGCGGCTCGCCGCCGTTCGGGCTGAGCCTGAAACCGTTGCAGTCGAAGAACGCCATCACGACGCTCGCCGACCGGCGCATGCAGGACTCTTCCGTGGCGATCACGCTGATGTACGGCAGGCGGCTGTGATAGTTCAGCGCATACAGGTTCAGCTCGGTGCCGCCATTGAGGTTCTCGAGATAGCTGCTCAGCTTCACGCCGAACTGGCCGTTGTTGCCGGGTTCGCCGAAGGCACGCGGCAGCACGTCGGAGGTCAGCGAGGTGTCCGAGATGGCGTTGCCGGGGCTCGGCAGCCGCTGCCGGTGGTCCGGATCTTCGGCGAACTGGCCGAGACCGATGACCGCATAGCGGCCACGGGCGATGTCGACGCTGCCGAAGTAGCTGCCGTCTGGATCGATCACCACCGGCCGCCACCCGAGCTGATAGACGAGGTCGATCGACAGGCCGTCGCCGAGCGGCGCGTTCAGCAGCACGGCCGGGATCGGCTGGAACACTTCATTGATCGGCGTGCCCGGCAGGTGCAGCAGGCGGGCATCGGGCGGGCTCAGCTCGTTCAGGCTGTTCAGGGCGAGGTAGTTGGATTCGCCCCAGCGAATGTGCTGGTAGCCGGCCGAGATGCCGATGTCCCGGCCGCCGATCTGGACGCTGGTCGCGACCAGCGCGTCGCGCAGCACCCAGTCCAGCCCCAGTTCGCGGCTGACCTCGGCGCTGCGATCGGTGATGCCGGGCTGGAAGTGCGTGTTGCTGTGCCGGTCGTTGAAGGCGTAGTTGCGCGGATCGATGAAGGTGGTGACCGCCAGCTTGATCTTGACGTCGCGCCAGCTGGCCGACAGGTCGGTGCTCAGCGAGGTGGTGGCCGCCACTAGATCGCCCCGGTCGTAGTTGAGATTGCCGTTGTCCCGGTTGTGGCCGAGGTAGCTGCCCCGTGCGTCGACCAGCCGCTGGTTGGGGGCCGGATCGCCGGTCAGCGACAGACAGCCGTCCGGGCAGAGATCCTGCTGGCCGGCCACGTTGAGCTTGCCGATCAGACGGTCGTCCGGCCGGTCGGTGCGCCAGCTCGCGCCCTGTGCGAGCCGGTTGGTGAAAGTGCCTTCCAGGCCATAGCCCTCGAACATCTCGGCTTGCAGCGGGCCGCAGGCCAGGCTGGCGACCACGATCAAGGCACGGCCGCGTAACAGGCAGGCGCGGTTCATCGGCCTGCGTCCTCGAGGTCGACGGGAAAAGGGAAACGGCCGAGCACGGCCGTGGCCGCTTCCTTCGAGGCGCCGTCGTGCAGGCGCAGCCGGACCACCAGGCCACGCGAGCGGTCGTCGACGACCGACAGCGCATCCACGGCCACCCCGGCGCCGGCCAGCGCGGCCAGCAGCGCGTCCCGCACCTCGCGCTGGCGCAGCGCCGGCTTGAAGATCTTGCCGACGGCGGTGAGCGGCATCTGCTCGATGATGCGGACGGCCTTTGGCAGGGCTGCGCGCTCGCTGATCTCCGTCGCGAGGAAGTCCAGCAAGGCCGGTCCGGTGACCTGGGCGCCGGGCTTGAGCTGCACATAGGCCACCGGCAGCTCGCCGGCATGGGGATCCGGCCTGCCGACGGCCGCCGCGATCGCCACGGCCGGATGGCGGTGCAGTGCTTCCTCGATGCCGATCGGGTCGATGTTGTGGCCGCCGCGGATGATGAGGTCCTTCTTGCGGCCGATGAGCCAGAAGTAGCCCTCGGCGTCCTGCCGGGCGAGATCGCCGGTGTTCAGCCAGCGACGGCCGTCGCCGCAGTCGATCCACAAGCCCTTGTTCTGCTCGGCGGACGAGTAGCCGTCGAACACGTTCGGCCCGGATACCGTCAGCACGCCGGCTTCGTCGGCGGTGCAATCGCGCTGGTAGCCGCCGTGCTCATCCAGCAGCACCACCTTCATCGCCTGACCGGGCACGCGCAGGCCGATGGACCCGGGGCGGCGTTCGCCGAGCGGCGGATTGACGCTGCTGACGCAGGTTGCCTCGGTGAGGCCATAGCCTTCGAGGATCCGGACACCCGTCCGCTCCTCGAAGCTGCGGAACACTTCGATCGGCAGCGGTGCTGCGCCGCACAGGCCGTATTCCAGCGAGTCGATGCGGTGGCTGCCGATCGGCTGCTGGAGCAGCGCGGTGTAGAGCGTCGGCACGCCACTGAAGAAGTGGATGCGATGCCGTTCGACGATTTCCCAGAAGCGCGGAATCAGCCCTTCGCCGCGGTAGCCCTGCGGCGTGCCGAGCAGCACATGCGCACCGCGCGAGAACGGCAGCAGGCCGGTGACCAGCACGGCGTTGACGTGGAACAGCGGCAAGCCGCAGAACACGTTCTTGCCCGGCCCGATGCCATCGCCGAGGAAGGCGGCGGCACTGCGGGCATTGGCCACCTCGTTGCCATGGCGGCGGATCGCGATCTTCGGCAGGCCGGTGGTGCCGCCGGTGCAGAACAGCGACGACACCTCGTCGGCGCCGATGCGCCGCGCGCTCAGCAGGCGGTCGCTCGGCTGGGCGGCGATCGCGCGGTTGAAATCATGGATGCGGATGGTCGCCGGCACCGCGCCGCGCAGGCCGGCGCGGCCGTGCAGGCGCTGCCGCTCGCGCCGCTGCAGCAGCCGGGCGGCGATGTTCTTCAGGCCCCGGACCCGATCGGCCAGATGGACCAGGACTAGATGGCGAAGCGTCGGCACCCGGGCGATGACCGGCTGCAGGCGGCTCCACAGGTCGGTGCCCGGAAACGGCGCCAGCGTCACCAGGGCGACGGCCCCGGCGGCGTTCAGCAGTTCGGTGATCGCCGGTGCTTCGAGCAGCGGGTTGATCGCCGCGACGACGCCGGTGGCCTGACCACCCCAGATCACGAAGTGCGTCTCCGGCAGGTTGGGCAGCACGAAAGCGATCACCGCATGCCTGTCCAGTCCCAGCTGGTGGAAGAAGTTGGCGGTCTGCGTGATGCGGGCCAGCAGCGCGCCGTAGGACCAGACCTCGGGCTTGCCGTGCCCGGCGGCCTGCAGGAAGAAGCTCAGCGCCGGAGCCGCCGGGTTGATGGCGGCGCCACGACGGATCAGCTCGTAGGTGCTGTCGGCCGGGTCGACAGGCGCAACGGCGTTCTCCGCCGCGATCACGTCGGCGATGCTGGCGATGCCGTTCACGCTCAGGCCTCGGCGACGATCAGATTGCGCTGCGCGCCGAGATCGATGCGGCCGTCGGGGCTGGCGATGCGTGCCTCCACGACGTCGCCCGGCTTCAGGTACTGCGGGCGGCGGGCCTGCACGTTCAGGAACAGCTGCCACTTGGTGCGCTCGGGCAGCAGCGCGGCGATGCGCTGCTTCATCGGCGACGGAACCGACAGCGCGCAGCCGCTCGGCGTGCCGGTGGCGATCAGGTCACCGGCATGCAGGTCCTGCACCTGCGAAAGCTCCGCCAGCGTTTCGGCCGGCCCGTGGACCAGATTGCGGGTGTTGTCCTGCTGGCGCGGTGTGCCGTTGACGGTCAGCAGCAGATCGAGATTGCGCAGGGCGGCGAAGTCTTCCGCTTCCAGCAAGGTCAGCCAGGGGCCGACCGGACCGAAGGTGCGGAAGCTCTTGCCCTTGTAGAACTGCATCTGGGGAATCTGCACATCGCGCGCCGAGTAGTCGTTGACGATCACCAGGCCGGCGATCAGCTCGGGCAGGTCGGCGTCTCTGATGCGGGTGGCAGCGCGCAGGTCGCGGCGCAGCACCAGCCCCAGCTCGATCTCGTAGTCGAGGAAGCGGACGTTGCGCGGCAGCACCACGTCGTGATCGGCGGCGACGATACAGCTGGTCGCCTTGGTGAAGATCATGTTGAAGTTCTTCGCGTCCGGATTCATGCCGGACTCGATCATGTGCTGCCGGTAGTTCGCGCCCTGGCAGACGAACTGCTGATCGCGCGTCACTGGCGACAGCAGCGTCACCGCCGCCACGTCGAGCGTGCCGCCGGTCAGCGCAGCGAGTTGTGCCAGGTCGGTACCGCGAATGAAGTCCGCAGTGCTCGCGAACACGCCGGGTACCGGCGTGATGCGGCCGGCGCGGATCACGCCCCAGCCGGTGTGCGACAGGTGCTGGTAGCGAATGATGTTCAGTGCCATGGTGCGATCGTCTCTTGGGGGCTCAGCCGAACAGCCGGGCAAGGGTGAGCAGCTTGTTCAGCGACAGGTCGGGACTGCGGCGCAGGTTGCGGAACAGCGCGGCGAGGTTGGACGGCGTGAGCCGCGGCTTGGTGAAGCTGGCCGGCATGCGCGGGCCCCATTGCGACATCGCTTCGCGGCTGACCGGATGCACGCCGAGTGGCCGGTCGGCGGTGAACAGGTCACCGTCGCAGTAGTGCTCGTGCTTGGCGCCGAACGGGTCCTGCCAGTAGTCGAAGATCTGGCTGCCGAGGATGTGGCGGCCAATTCCCCAGGCATGGGTCCAGCCGCGCTCGCGCAGCACCTTTTGGCCCATGCCGACGGCGTCGGTATCGATCACTTCATAGGCGCTGTGGCTGTAGGCCGCCATGAAGCCCTGGGCGATGGCCAGCGTGTGGTGATCGGCTGGCGTGTCGCCGAGATCCAGGCGCATGAAGGTGACGGCAGGCGAACCATCGGGCAGCACCTGCACGTCGCTGGGAATGAAGCCGAAGTGCTCGGTGTACCAGCCGCAGCTGCGCTGGAAATCGGCCACTTCGAGCACCAGATGTCCCAGCCGCAGCACTTCCGGCGGCGTCGCTGGCGGTCGCTGGGTGCTGTTGACACGCGGCTGCGCGTCCGCATGGTTGAACGGCAGCGGTGGCCGGTATGACAAGGGCTCGGCCGGCTGGCATCCCTGCACGACTTCAACCGTGAATCCGGACGGATCGGTCAGCGACAGCAGCGCGCCGGTGCCCGGATGCGGGGACGGCGCAATCGTCGTTGCTCCGGGCAACCGGGCAAGCCTGTCCAGTTCGGCCGGCGATGACACCGACAGGCCCAAGCCGACGAACCGCGCCTTCGCCGCCCGGTGCACCCGGTAGCAGTAGGCGGCCGGGCCGGTGCCGCGCAGGTACAGCAGGTCATCCGTGCGCTGCACCTGTTGCAGCCCGAAGTCGGTCAGGAAGCGCTGCGCGGTATCCAGATCCGGCCGCTCGAAGATCAGATAGGCCAGCGACTGCGCTTTCGCGGTCGGCGCCGGATGCCGGGCAGGCTGCGCTGTGAGGAGATCGGCCATGGATTCAGTTCCGTGTCGTGTCGCTGGCAGCACCGGAAGCGTCCCGGGTCTGCTGGATCGTCACGACGCCATCCGCGCGGTGCCGCCAGATGTCGTCCGGCGTCCGCAGATGCGCGGGAACGGTCGAAAAATTCATGTCTTCCCCTTCCGGTGATGGCTGTCGAATCGCGACTGTGATGACACTATAAACATAAATGATAAAATCATCAATATTGAAATAGTGATACAAATACGCCATCTCCCAAGCGTCACCGGATCTCGAAATGCCGCGCCGAACATCTGCCACGTCATCGCCTGCCACTCGCCGTCTGCGCACGCCGGAACCGGCGCTGGCGCCCGTGCCGGCCGGTGACCTGCCGGCAGCGGCCGATGCCCGGGAATCGCGCGGCGCGCGGCGCAAGCGGGAAACCCGGACGCGGCTGCTGGAGGCCGCGCTGCAGCTGATGGCGGTGCGCGGCATGGAAGGTGTGGCGATCAACGAGATCACCGAGGTCGCGGACGTCGGCTTCGGCTCGTTCTACAACCACTTCGAATCGAAGGAAGCGATCTACGACGCGCTGATGGATGTCGTCTTCGAAGGCTTCGCCGACGCTCTCGACGCACTGGTACGCGAGGTCACCGACCCGGCCGAGATCGTCGCCTTCAGCGTTCGCCACACCTTGCTGCGGGCGCGGCGCGAGCCGCTGTGGGGCCAGTTCCTGTTGCGCGAGGGCTTGTCGACGCGGGCCCTGACCCGTGGTCTCGGGCAACGCCTGCTGCGTGACCTGAGCAAGGGTGTGGCCACCCGGCGCTTCAAGGCGCCCGATCTGCTGATGTCCTTCGTCGCCGTCGGCGGCACCGTGCTGGCCGCCATTTCGGCGCAGCAGCAGGCCGGTGCCGATGACGATCCTCAGGCGGCGCTGGTGCAGCAGATGGGACTGTCGCTGGGCGACATCCCGGAGCGGGCTGCCACCATCGTGCTGACCACGCTCGGGATCGATCAGGCGGAGGCCGAAAGGATGGCCCGCAAGCCCTTGCCGACCGTCGAACTGAAGACCGCCTGACCGGCAGCCTGCACGGTTGCCGAAATCCCGCCATTGCAACCGGCCGAGCCGATGACGCCTCCAGACCACGCTCCGAGTTCACCGACACCGCTGACGGACCAGCTGGCGCCGCCCGGCGGCTGGCGCAGTCCCGGCCGGGTTCGGCTGCCGCCGCTGCGCGCCGACGAGGCGTCGATGCCGAAGCGCCTGATCAGTGCAGCGGTGGTCCGCTTCGGCAAGGTCAATGCCGCCAACCTGTTCCTGATGCTGCTGCGCGACCTGGGCCTGTTCCGGGCCTGGCTCGGCTTCGCGCGACGGCTGATGCCTTACGGCAAGCTCGATCGTCAGGACACCGAACGGGTGATCCTGCGCGTCGCCTGGAACTGCCGCTGCCGCTACGAGTGGGGCCAGCATGTCGACATCGGCCTGCGCGCCGGCCTGACTGCGGACGATATCCGGCGTGTCGCCGAGGGGCCGGCAGCGTTCGCTTCGGATCGTCACCGCCAGGCGATCCTGCTCGCTTGCGACGAGATCCATCGCCAGCGAATGATCGGCGAAGACACCTGGCAGACGCTGGCCGCGCAGTTCAGCGAGACGCGGCTGCTGGAGCTGCTGATGCTCATCAACCATTACGAAATGCTGGCCGGCGTGCTCAACAGCACCGGTCTGGAACTGGATGCCGGTCTCGAAGCGATTCTGGCCTCGGCCGCCATCCATCATCGGCGCTGATCCACGCCGCCTGGCGGGCAACCAGCAGGCTGCAGATCGAGGTCCCGGCGGCGCGGCCGGCAGTCGCTATCGACCATTGCGTCGCCGGCAGTGGCCGGGCAGGCTGCTTGCAGTGGGATGGTCAAGACAGCTCGATGGCGTCCGGGGAGACGATCACGTGGGAGGCAGGCGCTCAGTGCAAGCAACAGGATGGATACGGAACCTCACGCCGCAGGTGGTCGCCGTGGGCCTGCTTTCCTCCGTGGCGGTCATCATTCCGGGCTACCTGACGCTGCTCGTGCACAAGCCGAATCTCGTCGTCGAACTCGATGCGCCGCGGCTCATGCTCGTCTGCAGCGGGGTGACCCTGCCGATGCTGCTGACCCATCTGCAGCGATCGGAAGCCACGTCTCCCGCGCATTGCAATCCGATCGCCGCCAAGGCCGTCTGGGTGGCGTTGCTGCGGACCTGGGCGATCCTGCTGACGGCGCTGTCGATCTCCTACCTGTGGGATACGCAGTTCGAGACGCACGTCATGATCACGGCCGCGATCCAGGCGCTGGTCTGGGGCGCAACGCGGTCCCCGGGCACCAACGGCGACAACGGCACTTCGGGCGGCTGATCGCGCTGCTGCTGTTTCCGGGCCAGCGTACTGCCTGGCCGCGCTTTCGCCGCTGCCGAGCCTCATCTGGCCGCCGCGCACCGGTAAAGTACCGGCATGGAAGCTCACCGCCGCGCCCGCCTGCTCCGCGCACTCGATATCGACGTCTGGTCGCCGCGCTCGGCGTCGCCGGTGACGGTGGCCGATGCCGACGAGTTGCCGGTCGTCCCGGCCGCTGCGCCAGCGGAGATCTCCGCGCCGCGCCGCGCGCCGCCAGCGAGCCGTCGTCCGGAGCCGACACCACCGGCCGGCCTGTTGCCCGATCTCGAAGTGCCTGCGCCGGCCTATGTCGCGCCGGCCGACTGGCAGGGGCTTGCCGATGCCGTGCGCGGCTGTACCCGCTGCAAGCTGTGCAAGACGCGCACGAACACCGTGTTCGGCGTCGGGCCGCTCGACGCTCCGCTGATGGTGATCGGCGAGGGGCCGGGAGCCGAGGAAGATCTGCGCGGCGAGCCGTTCGTCGGTGCCGCCGGCAAGCTGCTGGACGCCATGCTGCAAAGCGTCGGCCGGGCGCGCAGCAGCAATGTCTATATCGCCAACGTCGTCAAATGCCGGCCGCCTGGCAATCGCGATCCGGAAGCCGACGAAGTGGCCGCCTGCCGGCCGTACCTGGATCGGCAGATCGAACTGCTGCAGCCGAAGCTGATCGTGGCGCTCGGACGCGTGGCCGCCCAGCGGCTGCTGAGCAGCAACGCGCCGCTGTCGAAGCTGCGCGGCGTGCCGCAGGTCTACGGCGCAGCCGGCACGCCGGTGCTGGTCAGCTACCACCCGGCCTATCTGCTGCGCACGCCGGCCGACAAGGCCAAGAGCTGGCTGGACCTCAAGCAGGCGCACCGGCTGCTGGCTGGCCGCTAGGACTGCGCCACCTTTCAGCCGCCGCTGCCGGGCTTGGATCGGCCGGATGATCCGACGGCCCGAACGTTACAATCCGTATCACTCCTCCTCTCAAGCCTGCCATGCGCCTGTCCCGCTTCCCGCTGTCGACCTCCAAGGAAACGCCCGCCGATGCTGCCGTGGTCAGCCACCAGCTGATGTTGCGCGGCGGCTTCATCCGCCAGCTCGGCTCGGGCCTGTATTCGTGGATGCCGATCGGTGTGCGCGTGCTGCGCAAGATCGAAGCGATCGTGCGCGAGGAAATGAACGCCGCCGGCGCGATGGAGATCATCACGCCGACCGTGCAGCCGGCCGAGCTGTGGCAGGAGTCCGGCCGCTGGGCGCAGATGGGCGACGAGATGCTGCGCATCAAGGATCGTCACAAGAACGAGTTCTGCTACGGCCCGACCGCCGAGGAAGTGGTGACCTTCCATGTCCGTCAGGACATCCGCAGCTACCGCCAGCTGCCGGTCAACTACTACCAGATCCAGACCAAGTTCCGTGACGAACGCCGGCCGCGCTTCGGCGTGATGCGTTCGCGCGAATTCGTCATGAAGGACGCCTACAGCTTCCACATGACGGAAGCCTCGCTGGCGGCGGAGTACGACAACATGCGCGCCGCCTACGCGCGCATCTTCACCCGCGTCGGCGTCGACTTCCGCATCGTCAAGGCCGACAGCGGCAACATCGGCGGCTCGCGTTCCGAGGAGTTCCACATCCTCGCCCAGTCCGGCGAAGACCTGCTGGCGGTGTCCGACAGCGGTCAGTACGCCGCCAATGTCGAAGCGGCAGAAACGCGCGCCAGCGGCACGCCCCGCGCGGCGGCGAGCGCTGTGCTGGAAAAGGTCGCCACGCCGGGCCAGAAGACCTGCGAGCAGGTGTCGAAATTCATGAAGGTGGCGCTCGACCACAAGGTCAAGCTGCTGGTCGTGAAAGCGGCTAAAGGCGGGCTGGTCGGCATTGCCCTGCGTGGCGATCACCAGCTCAACGAGATCAAGGCCGCCAAGCATCCGAAGATCGCCGATCCGTTCCAGATGGCCAGCCCGGACGAGGTCAAGGCCGCATTCGGTTGCGAGGTTGGCTATCTCGGCCCGGTCGGCTGCCCGATTGCGGTGATCGCCGATTTCGCCGCTGCCGAGGTCGCCGACTTCGTCTGCGGCGCCAACGAGGACAACCATCACCTGAAGGGCGCGAACTGGGGCCGCGATGCGGCCGAGCCGGAAACGGCGGACCTGCGGATGATCGTCGAAGGCGACCCGAGCCCCGATGGCGTCGGTACCATCAAGCTGTATCGCGGCATCGAAGGCGGTCATGTCTTCCAGCTCGGCAAGAAGTACACGAAGGCGATGAGCCTGACCGTGCTCGACGAGAACCAGCAGCCGGTGACACCGGAAATGGGCTGCTACGGCATCGGCGTGACCCGCATGGCCGCCGCCGTGATCGAACAGCGCAATGACGCCAACGGCATCCTGTGGCCGGACGCGATCGCCCCGTTCCGCGTCATCGTCTGCCCGATCGGGCTGGACAAGGCCGACACCGCAGCCAGCGTGAAGGCCGCCGCCGAAACGCTGTACGGCGAACTGCTCGCCGCCGGCGTCGACGCCGCCCTCGACGACCGCGGCCTGCGCCCCGGCGAGATGTTCAAGGACGCCGACCTGATCGGCATCCCGCACCGCATCATCGTCGGCGCCAAAGGCCTGGCCACGCAGCAGTTCGAGTACAAGCGCCGCGATGCGGCAGCAGCCGAGATGATTGCGGCGACGACCAGCGCGGTGCTCGCGAAGCTCTGAGAGTGGCCGCGCTGGCCGCAGACAACGGCGCGCCGCAGGAATCCAACGGCATCCCGGCGAAAGCCGGAAGCCAGCGGCCGGTTCGCACGGTGTCACCGGGGCCGGCGTACGATCTCGGCACTGCCGTACATCACCCCCGCCGGAGGCGGTCATGCCTGCCATCGCGAAGGTTTTTACCACCGGCCGCAGAGAGGCCGTGCGCGTCCCGAAGGACTATCGCTTCGATTGCAATGAGGTCGCCGTCGAGCGCGATGCCGACAAGCTCGTGCTGACGCCTAAGCGTCGCGCGCAGCCGGATGCCAGTGGGGCCGACGACTGCCGCAATGCGCCGGTGCTCGACGACCAGATGGTGATCCCGAAGGATTGCCGGGTGCCGAGCGGGACATCGAACGCTGAGGCGTCTGTTGCTCGACAGCAGCGTCTGTATTGCTGCCGTGATGCGCGATCACCCGAAGGGCATGCGGCGCATCGCGAGCGCGTGGTCGAGAGCCGATACGGCCACCAGCAGCATCATGCTGGCAGCGCTTGAACTCGGCGCGCGATTGTCGGCGCGGCACGAAGCACGTGCGGGCCGCAACGGATCGGCTGATGGCCAAGCTGATGACGGTGCCCCTCGATGATGCCGCCGCCGAAGGTTATGGCCGGCTGCGCACAGCGCTTCAATCCGCCGGACGCCTGATCGGGCCGATGGACATGCTGATCGCCGCCCACGCGCTGTCCCTGAATCTGCCGCCGCTGACCGGCAACACGCGCCTATTCGCGCGCGTACCGGGCCTGCGCGTGCTGTCCCTGAGCAACGCCTGATCCGCCCGAACCACGACCATCCGCCGCGTTCGCCCCGTGAATCCCGCCCCCTTCATCAGCCGCTGGCAAGCCGCAAGCGGCACCGAACTCGCGAACGCGCAGCTGTTCGTGGTCGAGTTGTGCGAGCTGCTGGGCCTGCCTCGGCCGGAGCCGGCCAGCGACGACCTGCGCGACAACGCCTACGTCTTCGAGCGGCGCATCCGCGAAAAGCTCGGTGACGGCACGGAGGCCGAGCGGCGCGTGGACTGCTACCGGCGCGGTGCTTTCGTGCTGGAAGCCAAGAAGCTCGGCCACCGGGAAGCCACGCGCGGCTTCGACGAAGCGCTGATGAAGGCCAAGGCGCAGGCCGAAGGCTATGCCCGCGCGTTGCCGCCGGGCGAGGGACGGCCGCCGTTCCTGGTGGTCGTCGATGTCGGCCGGGTCATCGAGCTGTACAGCGAGTTCTCGCGCAGTGGCGCGACCTACGTTCCCTATCCGGACCCGCGTTCGCACCGCATCCGGCTGGAAGACCTGGCCCGCGAAGACATCCGCGAGCGCCTGAAGCGCGTCTGGCTGGACCCGGATGCGCTGGACCCTGCCAAGGTTGCCGCCCGCGCCACGCGCGAAGTGGCGGACGACCTCGCGTGCATCGCCAAGCGGCTGGAAGGGGCCGGCCACGCGCCGGAAATCGTCGCCGGCTTCCTGACCCGCTGCCTGTTCACGTTCTTCGCCGAAGATGTCGGCCTGCTGCCGGTGCGTGCGTTTGAAACGCTGCTGGCCGATCTGGCCAAGGCCCCAGCGCAGTTCGTGCCGATGGTCAGCGAACTGTGGGGCGCGATGGACAGCGGCCGATTCTCGGTGGCCATCCGCGCCGATGTCCGCCGCTTCAACGGCAAGCTGTTCAAGCCCGCCGCGCAGGCGGAACTGGTGCTGCCGCTGGACCGCGACCAGATCGAAGCGCTGCATGCCTGCGCCCGGCGCTCGTGGTCGGAAGTGGAGCCGGCCATCATCGGCACGCTGCTGGAACGCGCACTGAACCCGCAGGAACGCCACAAGCTCGGTGCCCACTACACGCCGCGCGCTTATGTCGAGCGACTGGTGCTGCCCACCGTTATCGAACCGCTCCGGGTCGACTGGGCGCTGGCCCAAGCCACCGCGCTGAGCCAGCTGAAGGGCGGCCGGCCGGACCAGGCCGAAAGCACGCTGCGCCACTTCCACCACACGCTCTGCAAGGTTCGCGTGCTGGACCCGGCCTGCGGCTCCGGCAACTTCCTGTACGTGACCTTGGAACACCTGAAGCGCCTCGAAGGCGAAGTGCTGAACC
The DNA here is from genome assembly GCA_026398815.1 of Gammaproteobacteria bacterium. Lineage (GTDB taxonomy): Bacteria > Pseudomonadota > Gammaproteobacteria > Nevskiales > Nevskiaceae > Nevskia. The sequence goes on along the minus strand of JAPLSA010000017.1, from coordinate 281,013 downwards.
AGCTCGCCACGCTGAGCGGCGGCCAGCAGAAGCTGGAAACCGAAGGCCTGACGGTCGATCCGCACCAGCTGCTCGGCATCGAGGTCAACCCGCGTGCGGCGGCGCTCGCTGAACTGGTGCTGTGGATCGGCTACCTGCAATGGCATTACCGCACCCGCAGTGGCAACGCCGAACCGCCGCTGCCGGTGCTGAAGGACTACGGCAACATCGTCTGCCGCGACGCCGTGCTGGCCTGGGACCGCATCGAGTACCTCAGCGACGAGCGCGGCATCCCGGTCACCCGCTGGGACGGCCGCACGATGAAGCCGCACCCGGTCACCGGCGAAGCCGTGCCAGACGACAGCGCCCGCGTGCCGGTTGAGCGCTATGTCGGCGCGTGCGCGGCAAGCTGGCCGGAAGCCGATTTCGTGGTCGGCAATCCGCCGTTCATCGGTGCTTCGACGATGCGCCGCGCGCTGGGCGAGGGCTATGTCGATGCGCTGCGCGGCGCGTGGCCGGCGGTGCCGGAATCGGCGGACTTCGTCATGTACTGGTGGCACCACGCGGCGCAACTGACGCGCCACGGCGCACTGCGCCGCTTCGGCTTCATCACCACTAACTCGATCAAGCAAACGTTCAACCGCCGGATCATCGAAGCGGCGCTGGCCGCCCCAGATGCAAACCCTCATGCGGACGCCGCCACCGCGGCGAGACCGAATGCCGACGTTCGTCGGAATGACCGGGGTTTGAGTCTTGCGTTCGCGATTCCCGATCACCCGTGGGTCGATGCGGCGGATGGTGCAGCGGTGCGAATCGCGATGACCGTTGGCGTTGCTGGTCAGGGCATGGAAGGCCGGCGGGTAGAGGTTTTGGTAGAAGCGGAAGGCCGGGATCAGGAAATCGAGGTGACCTTGCGCGAGTGTACAGGGCAGGTGCACGCGGACCTCACCACTGGTGCGGACCTTACGAAGACGTCTGCACTGATTGCGAACTCTCGTCTTAGCTTTCGCGGCGTCACTCTGATGGGCTCAGGTTTTTGGGTAAAGCCTGACGATGTTCTGACCGGCGTGGAGCCCGACGCGTTGCGTCCGTTACGTAACGGCAATGATTTGGCGGATAAGCCGCGAGGGGTTTTCGCTATTGATTTCTTTGGACTGGATGTGGAACAGGCACGCCTCAAATTTCCCAATTCATTCCAACGGCTCCTCACTGGCGTCAAGCCAGAACGAGCTCAGTCTGGGCGCCAGTCGTACAGAGATCGTTGGTGGATTTTCGCCGAACCGAGGCCCGAGATGCGTCGGGCTGTTCGCGGGGTGAGCCGATACATCGCGACCTCGATGACGGCGCGTCATCGTCTGTTTGTTTTTGTTGATTCAAACGTGCTGCCCGACCAAGGTTTAATCGTTGTTGCGCACGATGGTTTGTGGGTAATCGCAAATCTGGCCTGCCGGGTGCACATTCGATGGTCACTCTCGGCGGGTGGAAAGCTCGGTGTCGGAAACGATCCTCGCTACAACAATTCACGCTGCTTTGAGCCGTTTCCGTTCCCGGCCCTGGATGCCCGCGATCCGGCACTCATAGCCCGCATCGGCCACCTCGGCGAAGCCATTGACGCGCACCGCAAGCGCCAGCAGGCGGCTCATCCCGGCTTGACGCTGACCGGCCTCTACAACGTGCTGGAGCAGCTGCGCCGTGGCGCAACGCTGACGGTCAAGGAGAAGCTGATTCACGAGCAGGGGCTGGTGTCGGTGCTGGCCAGCCTGCATGACGAGCTGGACGCGGCCGTGCTCGATGCCTACGGCTGGGGCGATCTGGCACCGGCGCTGGTCGGCAAGCCGGGCGGCACCTTGCCGTATCCGGAAGCCGGTGAAGCGCAGGTGGCTGCGGAAGCCGAACTGCTGTCGCGGCTGGTGGCGCTGAATGCCGAGCGCGCGGCGGAAGAAGCGCGTGGGCTGATCCGCTGGCTGCGGCCTGAGTTTCAGGACCCGGGCGCAGCGCCGGAGCAGGTGGAAGCCGAGCTGGATGGCGGCGGTGCGCACGGCGAAGCGGCGGCCGTTGCCCGGCCGGCCAAGGCCGCGCCGAAGATGCCGTGGCCCAACGAGCTGCCGGCGCAGATGCGCGTGCTGACCGAGCTGTTCGCCAGTACCCGCATGCCGCTGGACCTCGACGCGATCGCCGACCGCTACGCCACGCGCGGCAAGTGGAAGGCGCGGCTGCCCGAGCTGATCGGCACGCTGGAAGCGATCGGCCAGATTCGCGCGGTGGGCCGCGGCTGGGTGGCGGCGCGCTGAGCAGGGCGCGGGACAAAAGCCATCCGCGCAACAGAGCGAGAAGGAGCAAATGTGATGGCGATCTACTGCGAAGCCTGCGTGAACACGGGTGGCTGCTGCGATTTCTGCCTGCACCACACATCGCAGCTCGATGAAGATGGCTGCCAGACAGGCCCTGGCTGGTGCCATCGGCACGGTAAGCACGTCGAATTCGACGACTGCTGCGACCGCTATCACTGCGCGATCGCTGCACGAGAACCACCGCCGTTGAAGCCATCGTGAGCGAGCCTTCGATGTCGGCCGTGTTCTGTGCGTTCTGCTGCGACGACGCGCTCGGATCGGGAAGCGCGATCTGCGGGAACTGCATTCACCTCGAATGGGATACCGATTACCCCGGCTGCAACACCTTGCATGGCTGGTGCGCGCGTAACCAGCGCCCGATGCACATGCTGGCTGCCTGCAAGGAGTTCCATTGCGCGCGAGCCGAGGAGTTTCCCGCAACTCTGCAGCTGCGCGACGCATGAGGCTGCCTTGCTATCTGCTGTTGATCGCGGTCATTGCGGTGCCAGCGACAGCCGCGCCGACCCGCGAACCCGAGCCCGAGCTGCGCGTGCTGATGAAGCAGGCGATCGAAGCGGCGACCAGCTTCGAGGACCCGTATCTGGCGCAGGTCTGGTTGACCGACATGGCCGGGCGTATTGCCCGTCATGCACCGAAGGCGATGCCGGATCCGGCAGTGCGGCTGCGCTTCCTGAGGCTGCTGCATGCCGAGGCGACCCGCGCCGGCGTGTCGCCGGAACTGGTGCTGGCGACCATCGATGTCGAAAGCCGTTTCGAGCGTTTTGCGGTGTCCAGCGTCGGTGCACTGGGCTACATGCAGATCATGCCGTTCTGGATCGAGGAGATCGGCAAGCCGGGCGACAACCTGTTCCACACGCCGACCAATCTGCGCATGGGCTGCACGATCCTGAAGTTCTATCTGGACAAGGAGAAGGGCAGCTATGTGCGGGCGCTGGCGCGCTACAACGGCTCGATCGGCAAGCCGGATTATCCGTATCTCGTGCTGGACCGCCTGACCCGGCGCTGGTCGCGCTGAGCGGTTAGTTCAGCCGGGTCGGTTCAGCCGCCGGAGGCGGGTGCCGGCGCAGTGGCGGCTGGTGCAGGCGCGGCGGCTTGTGGCTGGGGCGCAGCTTTCGGCGCCGGAGACGGTTGCGATGCCGACGCAGGGGCGGGTGACGCTGCGGCGGTGGCTGCACGCGGCGCGGTGCGTGCTTCCGGCCGCACCACGTCTTGCGGATGCTCCTGCGCGTAGCGCAGCGCGGCGACCACGTCGGCGATCGGCGGGAAGCGGGGAATGATCAGCTTCTGGTCGCGCTGCAACTGCCAGGGCTCTGGCAGCGCTTCGAGATTCGCGCGCCAGATCAGCGGCCACAGCGCGGCATTGCTGTAGCCCTCTTCCCGGCCGGCAACCGCGCGCAGGTTTTCGCTCTTGGCGGCCGTGTACAGCCGCACCGAGCGGTCGAGATCGGCGTTCAGCAGCGCCAGCGATTCGATCGCCGCCGCGTATTCGCCATTGGCGATCTTCTTCTCGGCCGACTGCACCATCGCCAGTTCCAGATCGCCGAGGCCGATGCGGTCGTTGGCGCGCTTCAGCAGCACCAGGGCATCTCGGGCGGTCGCGGCCTCGGCGCTGCCGGCGCCGATTGGTGCGGCCGTCACCGGCGCGCCGCCGCCTGCGGCCTGGGCGCTCGCAGCCTGCGCGGTGAGGGCCTCGCGCGATTTCAGGGTCGGCAGCTTCGGCAGCGGCATCGCCGCCAGCGCCCGGCGCTCGGATTCGTTCAGCGCGGCCGAGGCCAGCGGATCGGCCGGTTTGCGCGGCGTCGCTGGGATGGCTGCGGGTTTCGGGGCGCTGCTGCTGGTCGGGGTGCCGGTTGCGGCGCTGGCTGTAACAGGCACGGGTGCACGCGCCGCCGGGGCCGGCTGCGGCCTCGCTGGCGCGGTGGCAACTCTGGCGCTGGCCGTGGTCGCGGTGCGCGGCGTTGTGGCCGCCGGAGTTGCGGCGCTGCCGGCGGCCTTGCTTGCCGGGGGGCGGCTGGCGCTGCTGCTGGTGGATGGTGCGGCAGCAGCGCTGGTGGTCGCGGCGCGCGGCGCGTTGCCAGTACTGCTGCTACCCGCTGGTGCGGCGGCGGGTTTCGGTGCCGGCTTCGCGGCTGGTTTCCGGGCAACGGCCGACGCCGGTGATGCGAGGACCGGATCGGCGCTCGTTGCCGACGGGGTCGGCCGGTAGCGCGACGGCGAGGATTGGCAGGCGGTGGCCACGACGACGACCAGCAGCATCGCGGGCAACAGCCGGAGGCTGCGAAGGGGGATCGGGGGCATGGCGGCAGACTAGCCAGCGGTCATCGAAGGGTCAAACGACGCCGGCGGCTCGTTGCCACCGATGATCGCAGGCCTTGCCGCCGGCGCCCCGTACAATCGCGCCGTCCAGTGATGAGGTGGTGATGATCGAGGTTCTGGTGCTCTATTACTCGCGGCATGGCGCAACCGCCGCGATGGCCCGGCAGATCGCCCGGGGAATCGAATCGGTCGATGGCGTGCAGGCCCGCGTGCGCACGGTGCCGCCGGTGTCGGCCGATACCGTGGCGACCGCGCCGGCAGTGCCGGAAGCCGGCCCGCCGTATGCCACGTCGAACGATCTGCGCGAATGCGCGGGCCTGGTGCTCGGCAGTCCGACGCGCTTCGGCAACATGGCGGCGGCGCTGAAGTACTTCCTCGATGGCACGGCGGACCTGTGGCTCGGTGGCGCGCTGGCCGGCAAGCCGGCGGCGGTGTTCACCTCCACCGGCAGCCAGCACGGCGGCAACGAGGCGACCTTGCTGACGATGATGCTGCCGTTGCTGCATCACGGCATGGTGCTGGTCGGCCTGCCGTATACCGAGCCGGCGCTGTCGGCGACCGACACCGGCGGCACGCCCTATGGGGCCAGCCACGTGGCCGGCAGCGGCGGCAAGCCCCGGCAGTTGAGCCGCGATGAAACCACGCTGTGTCTGGCGCTCGGCAAGCGCCTTGCGGAAACCGCCCGGAAGCTCGCGGCGCCATGAACCGACCCCTGAGTGTCTATGCCTGGGCGATCGCGCTGGGCTGCCATTTCCTGCTCGCCAACGGCCTGTGGATCTGGGCTGGCCTGCTGCCGGGCCTGTTGCTGGTGCTGCCGCTGGCGCTGGGCCTGCCGGGATTGATCCGCCGCCGCCGCTACACGGCCGGCTGGCTGACCCTGCTGCTGTCCGGCTACATCGCCGGGCTGATGGCGGAGGCGGCGTCGGTGCCGTCGCGTTATGGCATCGCGCTCGGCTTCAGCGGGCTGGCGGCCGTGGAGTTCGCGGCGCTGGTGCTGTTCGTGCGCTGGTCGGCGCGGGAGAACGGCGTCGCCCGCATCTGAGCGGCGTGCCGGTGACGCCGGCCGGCCTCAGCCTCGGTGGGCGCTGGCCAGGTATTCCTCGGACTGCATTTCCTGCAGACGCGACTGGGTGCGGGCGAACTCGAAGCGCAGTTTGCTGCCGCTGTAGAGGTCCGACGGCGCCGCTGCCGCGCCGATCAGCAGCTTGACGCCACGGTCGTAGAACTCGTCGACCAGGGTCATGAAGCGGCGGGTGGCGTCGTCGCGGCTGCTGTCGAGCTTCGGCACGCCGGTCAGCACCACGGTGTGGTGCAGCCGGCCCAGCTCGATGTAGTCGGCGGCCGAGCGCGGGCCTTCGCAGAGCGCTTCGAAATCGAACCAGATCGCGCCGTCGGCGATCCGTTCGGCGTGCAGCCGGCGGTCGTTCAGCAGGTAGTCGCCCGGCGCATGCTCGCCGTGCGGGGCCAGGGCATCGAAATGGCAGGCCAGCTCGGCGCGTGCGGCGGCGTCGTCCGGATGCAGGTAGAGGCGGGCGTCCTTCAGCTGGCGCAGCCGGTAATCGGTGCCGCCGTCGACGTTCAGCACCGTGACGTGGCGCTTCAGGGTTTCGATCGCCGGCAGGAAGTTCTGCCGCTGCAGGCCGTCCTTGTAGAGCCCGTCGGGCGGCACGTTGCTGGTGGCCACCAGCGTGATGTTGCGCTTGAACAGCGCCTCGAACAGCCGGCCGAGGATCATCGCGTCGGCGATGTCGGCGACGAAGAATTCGTCGAAACACAGCACGCGGGTGGTTTCGGCGATCTCGTCGGCCACCTTCTGCAGCGGATCGGCGGCATCCGGATAGCGGTTGCGACGGGCGTGGACATCGAGCAGGAAGCGGTGGAAGTGGGTGCGCGTCTTGCGGCTGAACGGCAGCGCGTCATAGAAGGCATCCATCAGCCAGGTCTTGCCGCGGCCGACGCCGCCCCAGAGATACAGGCCGTCGACCCGGCTCCAGGTCATCCGGCTGGAACCGAAGCGGCGGCGCGGCGGGTTCTCGATCAGCTGGTCGTAGACCGCTTGCAGCGCGTCGACCGCCGCCGCCTGCGCGGCATCGGCGACAAAGCCTTCACGCTTCAGTTCGGTGTCGTAGCGCTGCCGGGGCGGCGGCGCCAGTTCGAGGCCGGCCAGCGCCGCCTTGTCGCTGCGATCAGAGGAGAACAGGGCCATGACGTCAGCCCGCGACCCGGACCGGTGGCGCCGGCAGGCTGCCGTCGGCCTCGCCGCAGTGGGCGAGCATCACCGCCCGCGCGGTGACCGACAGCGTGTCGGCGGCTTCGCGGCTGTCGCCATGCGCCGACAGCGGCGCGAACAGTTCGATGTCGACCGCCGACCAGCTGAACAGCCTGCGGCCTTCACCCAGCAGCGCACGCGAGCCGCGGATCACCGCCGGTACCACCGGCACCGCTGCGCGGGCGGCGATCAGGAAGGCGCCGGACTGGAACGGCAGCAGCACCGGTGCGGCGCGGAAGGTGCCTTCCGGGAAGATCGCGAACGATTCGCCGGCGCGGGCGCGGTCGATCAGCGTCTTGGTGGCCTTGGCCGCTTCGCGCGGCGAGCTGCGGTTGACGAACTGGCAGCCCATGCGCCGGATGATCAGGCCGATGTACGGCCAGTCGGCCGCGCCGTGCTGGACGAAGAACGTGAAATGCGGCGGCAGCGCGGCGGTCAGCAGGATGCCGTCGAGGTAGCTGGCGTGATTGCAGATGACGATGCAGGGGCCGTCCGGCAGCTGCTGCAGGCCCCGCACGCGGAACGGCATCAGGCTGAGGTGCATCCAGGCGCGCACCGCCAGCCGGCCGATCGCACGCCGCGCGCCGAGCGTCGGCAGCACGATCAGCAGCGGGCAGAACAGCAGCAGCACGACGATGACGAACACGGCCGCCGCGTAGACGCCGTGCAGCTTGCGGAAAAAGGTCGGGAGCATGCGAGGGAGGCCGGGAGACGCCGCCATTATAAGTCGGCGGTCCCGATCCTCAGGCCGGTGGCGGCTCTGCCGGGGCCGCTGGCCTGCAGGCGGCAGTCAGGGACGCCAGACCTGTTCGGCCTGCGGGTCGTAGACCGCCAGCCCCAGCGCCCGGGCGGTGTCGCGCACCAGCGGCAGCACGACGGCGACGCGGGCGGGGACCACGGTCAGCACCGCCACGTCGTGCATCAGGCCGTCGCGCAGCGGGCCATCGGCCCAGACGGCGCTTTCCAGCTGGTCCTCGCGCAGTTCGCTGATGCAGGGATGGCGGGCGGTCAGCCGTTCGAGCAGTTCCAGCAGCGCCGGCAGCGGCGGCTTGCCGTGCTGCTCGAAGGCCTCGGAGCGGGCGTCGAAATCGCCCCAGACCTCGGCGTCGTCGGCCGGGATCGGCGCGGCGCTGATCATCAGCAGGTGGCTCATGCCAGCGAGCGCCGGGGTCTCAGAGATGCAGGCCGCATTCGGTCTTCGGCTTGCCCATCCAGCGTCCGCTGCGGCCTTCGCCAGCCACGGTGCAGTGGGTGCAGCCGATCGACGAGTAACCGCGCGCAACCATCGGGTGGAACGGCAGCTGGTGCTCGCGGATGTAGGCGTCGCGCTCTTCGCGGGTGACGTCGATCATCGGGTTGAACTTGAGCACGCCGCGCCGCAGCTCGAACACCGGCAGGCCGGCGCGGTGATCGGTCTGCCAGCGCATCAGGCTGGACATCCACACCTTGTAGTTCGGCTTGATCAGTTCCAGCGGCTCGACCTTGTTGACCGAGCAGCAGAAATCCGGGTCTTTTTCGTAGGTCTTGTCGTCGACGGTGAACTGGTGCTTCCAGTCTTCGGCGCGGACGTCTTCGACCTTCAGCTTGAACAGGTCGATCAGGTACTGGCGGTACTGCACGGTTTCCGGGAAGTGGAAGCCGGTGTCGATGAAGTGGACCGTCTGCGCCGGATTGATCGTCGAGATGATGTGCAGGAAATACGCGGAGGTGGCCGCGAACGACGAGGTGACCAGCACCTTGTCGAGCGGAAACTCCTGATAGAGCAGCTTCAGGCGCGCTTCGAAGCCGAGCGGCGCGTAGCGCTCGTTGAGCAGGGCGACCTCGGCTTCGGTCGGTCCGGGCTGCGTCGAGGGGCTTGCCGGCGTGTCGTTCGCCGACTGCGGTCCGTCATACATGCTGTTGATCCTTTCACTGCGGCCAGAGGCGCCAAGGACGCGAAGTTTAGGGACGCGTCCCTGGCGCAACAACGATCTGAGGCCTGCAGCCCGGAATTAACCTAACGATATGCCGCTTTCGGCCCGCCGCATCAGCGGCCGGCGACCGCGTTGCCGGCCAGCGCGGCGGCCTGCGGCGCCGGCTTGGCCAGTTCGGCCTTGATCGCTTCGAGCAGCTTCGGGTCATCCGGCGTGACACGGCTGCCATAGTGGGCCAGCACCTTGCCGTCGCGGCCGATCAGGTACTTGTTGAAGTTCCAGTCCGGGGCATGCCGGGTGGCGGCCTTCAGGTCCTTGTAGAACGGATTGGCGTCGTCCCCATCAACCCGGGTCTTGGTGTACATCGGGAAGGTGACGCCGTAGTTGGCGGTGCAGAACTTGGCGATGCTTTCGTCGGTCGCCTCTTCCTGGCGGAACTGGTCGGACGGGAAGCCGAGCACCACCAGCCCTTCGCCCTTGTAGGTCTTGTAGAGCTTCTCGATGCCCTCGAACTGCGGGGTGTAGCCGCAGCGGCTGGCGGTGTTGACCACCAGGATCACCTTGCCGCCATAGCTAGTGCAGAGGTTTTCGGTGCCGCCGAGAAGACGCTTCTGGTCGTGGTTCAGCGGGCTGCCGGCGCAGTCGATGGCGCGGGCGGCGGTGAACGGGACGGCTGCCAGCAAGGCGAGGGCGGATGCCGCGATGAGATGACGCATGGGGAGACTCCTGCAGTTTGAAATCGGGGGCCTACAATGCCGCGCCTGATCGGCAGCGGGCGGGAATTCCAGCGGTGGCACCGCTTGCGATGTCGATCCTATCTGCCTTCCTTCAATGCCGTCATGCCTGAATTGATCCTGCCTGCGCCGCTGTGGCGGCGCCTTGCCGCCGCCGTCTACGACGGCTTGCTGCTGATCGCCCTGTGGATGGTCACGCTGCTGCTGATCTGTCTGCCGTTGAACGGTCTGCTCGGCCTGCCGCCGGGCAACGCCATCAACCGGGCGCTGCTGCTGATCGTCGCACTCGGCTTCTTCGTCTGGTTCTGGACCCGTGGTGGCCAGACGCTGGGCATGCGCGCCTGGCGCCTGCAGGTCCGGCGCAGCGAGGGTGTGCTGCTGCGGCTGCCCGTCGCCGTGGTGCGGGCGATGGCGACGCTGGTCTACTGGGGGCTGGTGCTGACGCCGGCGGCGGCGTCGATGATCCATCGCGCGCCGAGCCTGGAAAGCCTGCTGCCGCACGTGCAGACGGCGTCGATCGGCGCCGCGCTGGCGGTGCTGCTGTCACTGGTCGCCGCCCGGCTCGATGCCCGCCGGCGCCTGCCGCAGGACTGGCTGACCGGCAGCGAGGTGGTGCTGCTGCCGCTGAACCCGTTCCCCGCTGCGCCGAAGGCGAACAAGAGCAGCGGTGGGAAGGCGAAAGAATCCGGATCCGACCCCCATTAGGGGCGGGGTCAGCGGGCGAGGCGCAGCCGCCACAGCGCCAGCACAGCGAGCAGCGCGGTGGGCAGGCCGGCGGCCATCGGGGCCGGCCACTGGTAGAGATCGCCGACGCTGACCGACACCTTGTTCAGCACGTAGAACACGATGCCGACCAGCACGCCGGCGAGCAGGCGCTGGCCGGCGCCGGCATCACGCAGGGTGCCGACCACGAACGGCACCGCGAACAGCATCATCACCATCACCGTCACCGGTTCGACCAGCTTGCGCCACAGCCAGATGCGGTACTTGGTGGCGTCGAGCTTGTTCTCCTCCATGTAGTCGACGAGGTTGTACAGGCCTCTGACCGACAGCACGTCGCCTTCGAGGATGAACAGCTTCAGCACGTTCGGGGTGATCGAACCGCTGATCTCGATCTGGTCGAGCGTCACCACGCGGGTGCCGTCATCGTGCATCTCGGTGCGCTTGACGCCGGTCATCAGCCAGCGGCCGTCGACATAGCGGGCCTCGTCGACGGTGGACACCTGGGCCAGCCCGCCGTGGGCGTCGGTGCGGAACACGGTGACATCGCGCGCATGGTCCTCGGCCAGCAGGCGGCGGATGCGCAGGATGTTGTCGGCATCGCGCAGCCACAGCGCCCGGTCATGGCTGCCCTGTTCGCCGCGGGCCTCGTCGCGCAGCCGGGTGGCCAGGTTTTCACCGGCCGGGCCCAGCCAGTCGCCCAGCACGTAGCCGAACGCCCCCAGCAGCGCGCCGGCGGCGAGCGTGGCCGCGCCGATCCGCAGCATCGACACGCCGGACGCCCGCATCGCGGTCAGTTCGCTGGAGCGCGCCAGCGCGCCGATGCCCAGCAGCGCGCCGAGCAGCGCGACGATCGGCAGCAGGATGTACAGGCTCGACGGCATCAGCAGCACGCTGTACTCCAGCACCTGCAGCACGCCGTAGCTGCCCTTGCCGGTCTCGCCGATGTCGGAGATGAACACCACCAGCGTGTAGATCGTCACGAGCCCGAGGCCGACCAGCGCGGTCAGGCTCAGCACGCTGCCGATGATGTAGCGATCCAGGCGGTTCATGCGACCACCTGCTGGCGGCGGCGGATCATCCAGACAGCCGCGCCGAGCACCAGGCCATGCGCCCACCACAGGCCCACCAGCGGCGGAATCTGGCCCTTGCCGATCCAGGCCTGGCCGACGCCCAGCAGGTTGGTGTAGACCAGGTAGACGAGGATGCCGAAGACGATCTTCGAATAGCGGCCCTGGCGCGGCCGCAGGTGCGCCAGCGGCACCGCCAGCAGCGCCAGGATCAGCACCGACACGGGAGCAGCGATGCGAAAGTGCAGCTCCGCCTGGTCCTGGGCGTCCGCGCTGCCCCAGAGCACGCCGGTCGGGCTCAGCTTGCGCTGGTTGTTGATGTAATTGAACGGCGGCGGCGACAGGCGCAGGGTCAGCGCGTCGAAGCGCACGATGTCGTAGCTGGCGGTGCCGGGCGTGCCGAAATAGCGGTGGCCGGTGGTCAGCTCGACAACCCGCTCGCCGCTGACCGCGTCGATCATCTGGGTGCCGTGATCGGCGACCACGACGCTGGAGCCGCCGGATTCCTCCAGTTCGGCGAACACCTTGCCGAGCGTCCGGCCGTCCGGGCTGATCGAGTCGGTGTAGAACACCGCGCGGCCACCGGCCACGGTCTTGAACTGGCCGGCCTCGAACGGCGTGAATTGCACCAGTCGCTTGGCGTCCTTGACCAGGAAATCGGCCTGCCGGCCGGCCCAGGGGCCGATCGAGAAACTCAAGCAGGCGGTCAGCACGGTCAGCGCCGCTGCCAGGCCCATGAACGGCCGATACAGCCGCCCCAGGCCGGAGCCGCAGGCGGTCATCGCGGCGATCTCGTTGTCGCTGTACAGCCGGCCCAGCGACAGCATGATCGCCAGCAGCAGCGACACCGGAATCAGGATCACCAGGTAGCGCAGGCTCGACAGCAGCACCACGTTCAGCAGCAGTTCGCGCGGCAGCTCGCCCTTGGCGGCCACCCCGAGCACGCTGGCGAAACGGGTGGCGATCATGATCGCCAGCAGGATGAAGGTGACGGCCGCCCACGCGGTCAGCACCTCGCGCAGCAGGTAGCGATCGAGAATCCTTCGGTTCATGCCGATAGCGTACCCGACCGGCCGTCGCCGCCCGGCCTCCGGACCTCGCTGGGCGAGCCCCGGAACCACGTCAGCGCGGTGCGGCGTGTTTCGAGAAAAACCAAGTCAAGGACCTGGATCACAGTTCCGGCGCCAATGAAAAAGTGGAAACAGGAGGGGAAATCGTTAGAATCACGGGGTGACTTGGGTTTTTTTCAAATACGCCCCCGTATTGAGAGTCGAGGGTCGCTCGCCGGGCACGGTTCGAGCAGGAAAATCCGAGTTTTGAATTCAGCATCACGCGCTGCGGCCCGCATCGGCGCGAGTCTTGCAAGACCCTGCCACGCCATTAGTAGAAAAAAGCCATGGAATATTTCGTAAAGAGCGGCAATCCGGAAAAGCAGCGTGTTGCCTGCGTGATCGTCGGCATCTTCGACCGCCGCAACCCGACGGAATCGGCTGAAACCATCGACAAGGCCAGCGAAGGCCTGCTCGGCAGCATCATGCGGCGCGGCGACATGGATGGGAAACTCGGCCGCAGCCTGATCCTGCACAACGTCGCCGGCGTGTTCTGCGACCGCGTGCTGCTGATCGGCCTCGGCAAGGAACGTGATTTCGACGAGGCCGCGTTCCGCAAGGCGCACCAGGCTGCAGCGCGGGCGCTGCGCAATACCGGTGCAATCGATGCCGTCAGCTATCTGACCCACCTGCCGGTCAAGGGTCGCGACTTCCAGTGGAACGTGCTGCAGGCGGCGCTGGTCACTGAAGCCGAGTTCTATCGCTTCGACGAGATGCGCGGCGAAAAGGCGCGCGAGGAAATCGTGTCGCCGAAGCTCGAACGGCTGACCTTCGACGTGCCGCGCCGCAGCGATCTGCCGGCCGGCGAAAAGGGCCTGCAGGAAGCGCAGGCGATTGCCCACGGCGTCGCCCTGACCAAGCGGCTGGCCAACCTGCCGGGCAATGTCTGCACGCCGACCTTCCTGGCCCAGAGCGCGATCGACCTCGGCAAGAAGCACGGCTTCACCGTCAAGGTGCTCGAGGAATCGGACATGGAAGCGCTCGGCATGGGCGCGCTGCTGTCGGTGTCGCGCGGCAGCCGCCAGCCGGCCAAGCTGATCGTCATGGAATACCTGAAGGGTACCCAGGGCGAGGCGCCGATCGCGCTGGTCGGCAAGGGCCTGACCTTCGATGCCGGCGGCATCTCGATCAAGCCGGCTGCCAAGATGGACGAGATGAAGTTCGACATGTGCGGCGGCGCCAGCGTCGTCGGCACCTTTGCGGCACTGGCCGAACTGCAGCTGCCGATCAACGTCGTCGGCGTGATCGCCGCCAGCGAAAACCTGCCGGATGGCGCCGCCAGCAAGCCCGGCGACATCGTCACCAGCATGGCCGGCATCACCATCGAAGTGCTCAACACCGACGCCGAAGGCCGGTTGATCCTCTGCGATGCGCTGACCTATACCGAGCGCACCTACGACCCGCGCATCTGCATCGACATGGCCACCTTGACCGGCGCCTGCGTCGTCGCGCTCGGCTCGCAGGCCTCCGGCCTATTCGCCAATCAGTCCGGCCTGGCCCGCCAGCTGCTCGCCGCCGGCGACCAGATCGGCGACCGCGCCTGGGAACTGCCGCTGTGGAGCGACTACGACCACCAGATCAAGAGCGAATTCGCCGACATCGCCAACATCGCCACCGTCGGCGCGGGTGAAGCCGGCGCGATCATCGGCGCCGTCTTCCTGCACCGCTTCACCAAGAAGATGAAGTGGGCCCACCTCGACATCGCCGGCACCGCCTGGCACGGCAAGGCTGCCACCGGCCGTCCGGTGCCGCTGCTGACGCAGTACCTGATCAACGTGGCGGCCAAGCGCGGGGATGATTGAGCAAGCGTAGCCAAAGTGCCGCCCCGCTAGATTCTGGACTTGGTCTACCCGGAGCAGAAGTGCCCAAAGATTTCGCGATGCTGCTTGCTGAACATGGCTTTGCTTCTATCGAATAGTGAGGTGCTGAGGTCATTAAATGGAGACAGGATATTTTTTGGTCGCGGACGTTTTAGGTTTCTCCGCAATGCTCGCCAATTCATCGCACACAGAATTTGATGCTCGTATGAGCCAGTGGGTGGAGCTCGTAGAAGCTGCGACGAAAAAAAGCGGCGTGGATAAATTTTCCCTTTTCTCTGACACGGTGTTCGCCGCAGTGCCATCTACTGTCGAAGGAGCAAACGCGCTGATCAATCTCAGCCGTTTACTTCTTTCAGAAGGGTTGACTAACTCGTTTATGGTGAGAGGCGGTATCGCCCATGGGACGTTTACTTGGGGCAGGGTAAGTTACGGCCGGGCAATCATCGATGCGCACAAACTGGAAAGTCGACAGAACTGGGTCGGAATTGCTTGTCAAGGTAAGCTTCCGCACGCCGTCGAGTTGTGGGGTGCGAATCGATTGGTTTGCTATCTCCCGCCTATGAAAAGCGGCCTAATGCAGGGGCAACCGGTTGTTTCGTGGGACATCCCTGATGCGACCGAGTTGATTGCATTGGCTATGAAAAGCAATGCCGTAAAGGACGGCGAGGCGATTGCATGGGATGTGGGGGAGCAGCTGAACAACACGCTTCTTTTTCGCAGTTACTTGTATGTTTTGCAGAAAGAGAACTTGGACCCGTCTCTCTTTCACGGTCCGCTTCCCTCCCAGGCACTGCATGAAGTACTTCTCAAGCGGGCGTATCGATGAGCCAGCTTGGCCCGGATAGAGCAACGCGAAATCCGTTGCAGCGCTGTACCGAATGAAGCAGGTCCCGGATTTCGCTGCGCGCTATCCGGGCTACTGCTGCGGCCTCATCAGCCCACCAGCACCTCGCTTGGCCACGGCAGGCTCACGGTGAACCGCGCGCCCTGACCGCGCTGCGAGGCGACCTCGATCTTGCCGCCGTGCCGTTCGACGATTTCGCGCGACAGGGTCAGGCCGAGGCCGGCGCCGCCGGTGTTGCGGCCGAACTGCACGAAGGGGTCGAAGATCCGCGCCAGCTGGCGGCGGGTCAGGCCTTCGCCGCTGTCGCGCACCTCGATGCGGATGGCGTCGGAGCCGGCGACCACGGTGATGCCGACTTCGCCGCCGGACGGCGTATGGCGGATGGCGTTGCCGATCAGGTTGTCGAGCACGCGGGAGAACTGGCCGGCGTCGAGCTGCAGGTCCGGCAGGTTGGGGGCGACGGCGCAGCTGATCGACAGCTTGCGCTCCAGCGCCATCGGCTCGAAGCGCGCCTGGGCGTCGCCGGCCAGCTGGGCCAGCTGCACCGGCTCCAGTTTCAGCGGCGTGTCGGCATGGCTCAGGCGCGAGACGTCGAGCAGGTCGGCGACCAGGTCGGCCAGCCGGTGGGTTTCGGTGTGCACGGTCTCGAACAGGTCGGCCTCGCGGCTGTCGGGCGCGAAGCGGGCGCGTTCGGCCAGCAGGTCCATCGCCATCTTCAGGCCGGTGACCGGCGTGCGCAGCTCGTGCGAGGCGCGCAGCACGAAATCGGTCTGCAGCTGCTCTTGCTCGCGCTCCTCGGTGACATCGCGCAGCAGCATCACCAGCCCCGGCCGGGACTCGTCGGTGAACGGCGTCAGCGCCATCGCCAGCTTGCGCTGCATCACGCCTTCGCCGATCACCAGATCCGGCTCGTCATCCTGCGACAGCGACTGGCTGGCGATGTCGTCGATGATCCGCTGGTTGAAGCGTTCGCCGCCGAGCAGCTCGTCGAGCGTGCGGCCGATCGCCAGATCCACCGTGGTGCCGAGCTGGCGGGCGGCGATCGGGTTCAGGCGTTCGATGCGCGCCTGCTCGTCGACGATGATCAGGCCGTCGTCGATCGAGCCGAGCACCACGTCGTTGCGGCGCTGTTCGGCCAGCAGGCGGTCGATCGAGGTCGACTTGTAGACCTTCAGTGCCGCCGCCATGGCGTTGAAGTTGGTCGCCATGATGTTGGCCTCGACCAACCGCGAGGCCTCGATTTTCACGTCGAACTCGCCGTCGGCGATGGTCCGCGCGGCGCCGGCGATGCGTTGCAGCGGCGTGCTCAGGTACTGCGCCTGGGCGATCGCGAAGCGCAGGCCGAAGACGCCGATCGCCGAACCGGCGATGCCGAGCAGGCCGATCTGGTACCAGGGCGCACGTTCGAAGCGATCCCAGGCCAGTGCCAGCAAGGCGCCGGCGATGAACGCCAGCACGATCAGCGCGGCGTAGGTGAGCAGCAGGCGGTGAAGGATTTTCATGGTCGAGGAAGTTCGGCTATCGCGATGATCGGAAACGCTTTTTTGCGATAGCGTTAAGGTGGATGGCTGACGCGTCGGAGACCGGAGAGAGGCCGCCACGCGATCCGCAGACAATGTCGAGCTTGATCCGGCAAGTGCCTGATCAGGCGGGTTTTTAAGCTCAGATACCGTACTGCTTGCGTTTGCGGTACAGCGTCGAGGCGTCGATGCCGAGCTGCTTGGCGGCGACCTCCAGCGTTTCCGCTTCGCCGAGCACGGCCAGGATGTGCTCGCGCTCCAGCGCCGCCAGGCTCATGGCGCCGGTCGGGCGTGCTGCCGTGCTGGCCGCCGCCGCGCCGCCGGCTTCGCCAAGCGCCAGGTCGCGGGGTTCGATCAGCTCGCCCCGGCACAGGATGCTGGCCCGCTCGATGACGTTGCGCAGTTCGCGGATGTTGCCCGGCCAGCGGTGCCGGCACAGGGCGTCCATCGCCGCCTCGCTGAAGCCGCGCCCGCGGCCCCGGTGGATGCGGATGAATTCGTCGAGGAAGCCGTTGGCGAACGCCGGCAGGTCCTCGATGCGGTCGCGCAGCGGCGGCAGGTGCAGGCGGATGACGTCGAGGCGGTACAGCAGGTCCTCGCGAAAGGTTCCGGCCTTGACCATGCCGTTGAGATCGCGATTGGTCGCCGCCACCAGCCGCACGTCAGCCTGGCGGGTCACCGGATCGCCCAGGCTTTCAAACTGCTTGTCCTGCAGGAAGCGCAGCAGCTTGGCCTGCAGGCCGATCGGCACTTCGCCGATCTCGTCGAGGAACAAGGTGCCGCCGTCGGCCTGCGCGACTCTGCCGGGCGAGTTGGCGACGGCGCCGGTGAACGCGCCCTTCTTGTGGCCGAACAGCTCGCTTTCGAACAGTTCGCCGGACAGGCCCGGACTGTTGATGGTGATGAACGGCGCTGCGTGGCGCGCGCTCCAGCGGTGGATGGCGCGGGCGATCACGCCCTTGCCGGTGCCGCTTTCGCCGAGCACCAGGATGTTGGCGTCGCTGGCGGCGACCTGGCGGGCGGTGTCGAGCAGTTCCGCCATCGCCGGCGAGCGGCTTTCCAGCTGTGCCGAATCGTTGCTGCTGCCGGTCTGCCGTTCCAGTTCCTCCAGCCGCAGGTCCAGCCGGCGCGCGTGCAGCTGCGTCGCTGCGGCGATCCGCAGCTGCTCCGGCGAACAGGGCTTGACCAGGTAGTCGACGGCACCCGCGCGCATCGCCTGCACGGCGGTATCCACCGAGGAATGCGCGGTGACGATCACCACCCGCAGCCACGGCGCGGCATTGCGGATCAGCGGCAGCAGTTCCAGCGCCGTGGTGTCGCCGAGGTTGAGGTCGAGCAGGCAGACGTCGAACACCCGGCTGCGGATCAGCGCCATCGCCTGTTCGCCGCTCGCTGCCGTGGCCACCGTGTGGCCTTCGTCTTCCAGGCAGTAGCGGAAGGTTTTCAGCAGCGGCGCTTCGTCATCGACGACCAGTACCCGGCCGCCCGTCTTTTCAGCCGTCAAGGTGACAGTTCTCCGTGTCGGTGCCTGTGGATGTCGGACCACCCGAAGCGCCGTTCATTCCCGAGCCGGATGTCGCCTTGCATTTTGCACGACGCGCAAGGGTCGATCGTGCAGATTGCCGTCCGTTTAACCGGATAAAAATTTTCAAGATATTGAAAATATTAAGAAAAATAGTTGGCACGGGCCTTGGAATAGTACGGGTACGGCACGCCGATGGGCGGTGTGCCGGGATCGCCGGACTGCATGGGCGATCCCACGCAAAACCTGTCTGCAAACGACTCAATACAAGAAAGAGGTCACCTCATGCTCCATTACGCCGTTGTTTTTTTCGTCATCGCGCTGATCGCGGCGCTGCTCGGCTTCTCCGGCATCGCCGGTACGGCCGTCGGCATCGCCAAGCTGCTGTTCCTGGTGTTCCTGGTGCTGGCCGTGCTGTCGCTGATCTTCGGCCGCCGGGTCAAGCCCTGATCGCGCCACGCCTACTCCCCACTGTCTGCTGAAACGCCAAACCAAAAAAGAGGACACAACATGAACATTCATCCGCTCAACCGCACCCTGATCGCCGCCACCCTGATCGCCAGCTTCGGTCTGGCCGCCTGCAAGCCGTCGGTGCCCGATGGCCAGATGTCGGACGGCGCCGCCGCCAACGCGCCGAAGGACAGCGCCACGCTGGGTGCCGCGCTGGACGATACCGGCATCACCGCGAAGCTGAAGGGCCGTCTGGCCAGCGATGCCCGCATCGAAGGCTCGGACATCTCGGTTGAAACCAACAACGGCGTGGTGACGCTGGCCGGCAGCGCCAAGGCCGGCGCCGCCAAAGAAGCCGCCGAGGAACTGGCCCGCACCGTCGAAGGCGTGAAGGGCGTCGACAACCAGATCACCGCGCCGACCGCGCTCGACACCTTCGTCAAGGATGCCGACAAGGCCGCCGACCGCGCCGGCGAGGCGATCACCGACACCGTGATCACCACCAAGCTCAAGGCCGCACTGATCGCCGATGAAACGACCAAGGGCACGGCCATCAACGTCACCACCTCCGATGGTCGCGTGACCCTGAGCGGCAAGGTCGCCAGCGGCGCCGAGCGCGAGAAGGCGATCTCGATCGCCACCCGCACCGAGGGCGTGAAAAAGGTCGACGCCGAAGACCTGAAGGTCGGCAGCCGCTCGTGATCGGGCGCTGACCTCGGACACGCCACTCAAGAAGCAGACGTATCCCCCGCAACATCGACAGGAGACATCGACATGAACGAAGACATCATCAAGGGCAAGCTCAAGCAGCTCAGCGGCCGGATCAAGGCCAAGTGGGGCGAGCTGACCGACGACGACCTGAAGCTGATCGAAGGCAAGCGCGACGTGCTGGTCGGCAAGCTGCAGGAGAAGTACGGCCTGACCAAGGAAAAGGCCGAGCAGCAGATCAAGGAACTGGAAGACGCTTGAGCGCTTCCTGATCCGATGAAGCAAGGCCGCGCCCGCATCGAACGGGCAGGCCGGTAGCAGGCGGCAGCGCGGGCCCCCCCGACTCGCGCTGCCGTTTTCCGGGATCGCTCCGATTCCCGGTCATCCGCATCAAAAACCACCAAAAATCCCATCGCCTGAAACAAGGCAAGGAGCTGTCATGCGCATTCACACCCGCCGCCTGTGCGTTTCCGTCACCACGATGTTCCTTGCCGGGGTCGCCGGTACCGCCATGGCCGGCGACGGCTGGTACCTGGGCCTTGAGGCCGGTGCCAACAAGCAGCGCCAGTCGAACGACAAGACCATCGGCGGCGGCCTGCTCGGCACCCAGTCCGAGTTCCAGTCGAAATACGACACCGGCTTCCTCGGCGGTGTCACCACCGGCTACTCGTTCGCCAACGGCCTGCGTCCGGAACTGGAACTGGTCTACCGTCAGGACCGCTACAAGACGCTGTTCGGGCCCGGCTTCCGCGATGAGGGCGATGGCCGCAAGGACGCCCGCAGCGCCTTCGCCAACCTGTGGTACGACATCAAGAGCGAGAGCGGCTTCTTCAAGACCGTGCACCCGTACATCGGCGTCGGCGGCGGTGTTTCCCAGCTGTGGCTGGAGAACGTCGGTTCCAACGGAGCCGAACTGGTCAACGACCACGACACCGTGTTCGCCTACCAGGGCGGCGCCGGTATCGGCTTCGACCTGACGCAGCGCCTGACCGCCTCGCTCGACTACCGCTACATGGGCACCGAGAAGGGCCAGTTCGACGCCAGCCCGCGCGGCTCCGGCGATGTCGTGGAGACCGGCTACAACGGCCAGTCGGCGATGATGTCCGTGCGCTACGTGCTGGCCGAGTCCAAGCCGGCCGACTTCGACGGCGACGGCGTGCCGGACAAGCGCGACAGCTGCCCGAACACGCCGGCCGGCACCCCGGTTGACGGCAAGGGCTGCCCGGTCGACAGCGACAACGACGGCATCAACGACAAGCTCGACGCCTGCCCGAACACGCCGGCCGGCGCCACCGTCGACGCCAAGGGCTGCCCGATCGACAGCGACGGCGACCGCGTGCCGGACTACGCCGACCAGTGCCCGAACACGCCGCCGGGCACCAACGTCGACGCCAAGGGCTGCACCATCGAAGCGCCGAAGCCGGCGATTGCCGACACCGACGGTGACGGCGTGGCCGACGGCATCGACCAGTGCCCGAACACCCCGCCGGGCGCGAAGGTCACCGCCAACGGCTGCGCGGTCAACCAGTCGCTGGTGCTGAAGAACGTGCACTTCGCGTTCAACAAGGCGGTGCTGACCAACGACTCGAAGACGGTGCTCGACACGGTCGCCAAGACCATCATCGACTCGCCGGGATTCACCATCGAGATCGGCGGCTACACCGACTCGATCGGCTCGGACGCGGCCAACCAGAAGCTGTCGGAAGCGCGCGCCAACGCGGTGCGCAGCTACCTGATCGGCAAGGGTGTGACCGCTGGCGCGCTGACCGCCAAGGGCTATGGCGAAGCCAACCCGGTGGCGTCCAACGACGACGAGACCGGCCGTGCCGACAACCGTCGCGTCGAGATGCGCGTCGTCAACTGAGGCGGGACTGCAGGACCCGGCGCTGCGCGGACCAAGCATCCGCGCAGTGCCTGACGAGGCAGGCAGCGATTGGGCGACCCGCACTTCGGGTCGCCCTTTTTTGTCGGCGCGGCGGGCTATGCTTCACGCCTCGTCCAGCCGCGCCGTACGCCGTGACCCGCATCGATTTCTACATCCTTGGCGATGCCTTCGCAGCCGTCACCAGCCATGTGATGACCGCCTGCAAGCTGTGCGACAAGGCCATCGCCACCGGCAAGCGGGTGTTCGTCTACGTGCCGGACGACAGCACCGCCGCCGAACTCGACGGCACCTTGTGGACCTTCCGCCAGGGCAGCTTCATCGCCCACGAACGCCAGGCCGGCAAGGCGCCGGACGAACCGTTGCCGGCCGTGCTGATCGGCCGCGATGAACCGCCCGCCGCCTACGACGGCGTGATGATCAACCTCGGCCTCGACATTCCGCCGTTCTTCAGCCGCTTCGAACGGGTGCTGGAAATCGTCGATGCCAACCCCGCCGCCCGCCAGGGCTCGCGCGACCGCTACAAGTTCTACCGCGACCGCGGCTACGAACTGGCCACCCACAACCTGAACGGATGACCGCCATGTCCCAGCCGCGCCGGTGCCCGGTCCTTGCGCTTGTCGGTCGTCTCGGCGTGGCCGGCCTGCTGCTGGCCAGCGCCGGCTGCCAGCTGCTGAGCCAGACGCCGGACCCGGATCGGCGCAGCGCCATCCGCGAGCGCGTCGCCTACGGGCTGAGCGCAGCGGAAGCCAGCTCGCGGCTGTCCGGTCTGGGCTTCGGCTGCTCGCGGCGCAGCGGCGAATACCTCGACGAAGCCGGCAAGGCCCGCGAGGCCGATCACTTGCTGTTCTGCGTCGAACGCCCCGGCGCGGTCAGCTTCGCCTGCCAGAACCGCGACCAGGTGACCGTGGTGCTGCGCGATGACCAGGTGTCCGGCATCGAAGTGCGGCGCGGTCCCAGCTGCGACCAGACCTCCCCGGAAGCCCTGAAGATCAAGTGACCGCCCTGCGGGCGGTCACCCCGGCGACAGCCCGGGTCCACAGCCCCAGCGCAACCGTTTCCCGCGTCAGCGGCTTGCCGTGACCGTCCCTGACCACCCGTCGCCCTCGCTCCAGTGACTGTCGCCCGATCGCCCTATAGCCTGTCACCCCGGCGAAAGCCGGGGTCCAGGTGTCGCGAAGTCCCAGAGCGCTTGCGGAGTCGAAGTCGCATTTCTGCTGCGTTTCGCGCACTGGATTCCGGCTTTCGCCGGAATGACGGCGGGTGGAGCGTGCCTAGATTCGAGATTCGAGATTCGAGATTCGGGATTCGGGGAGCGGGTAGTGCGGGTCGTGATCCGCCCTACGCCTCGCTGCGCAGCCGGTAGCCGACACCCGGCTCGGTGACGATCAGGCTCGGCTGTTCGGGGTTCACTTCCAGCTTGCCGCGCAGCTGCCGGATATAGACCCGCAGGTAGGCGACATCGCCATCGGAATCCTGCTGCCAGACCTCGCGCAGCAGGTGGCGATGGGTCAGCACGCGGCCGGCGTGCAGCACCAGTTGCTGCAGGATGCCGTACTCCTTCGGCGACAGCCGCACTTCCACGCCATCGCGCAGCACCAGCCGGCGCACCAGATCGACGCTCAAGCCGCCGCGTACGAACAGCGGCTGGGCGCCTTGGCGCTGCATGCGGTGGCGCAGCGCGGTGCGGATGCGGGCCAGCAGTTCGTCGACGCTGAACGGCTTGGTCACGTAGTCGTCGGCACCGGCATCGAGCGCCCGCACCTTGCCGCTGTCGTCGGTGCGGCTGGACAGCACGATGATCGGCACCGCCGAACGCTGGCGTACCGCTTCGATCACGCTCAGGCCATCGCCGTCGGGCAGGCCGAGATCCAGCAGGATCACGTCCGGCTGATGCGAGGCCGACAGCGCCAGCGCTTCGGCGACGGTGCCGGCCTCGAATACCCGGTAGTCGTTGACCTGCAGCGTGTTGCGCAGCAGCCGGCGGATCGCGGCCTCGTCGTCGACGACCAGCACCTTGCCCAGTTCCAGGCTCATGCGCCGGCCTCGGGCTGCGCTTCGGCGATCAGGTCTGGCGAGAACTCGATCAGGAACTCGGCGCCATGGGCCGGGCCGCCGTCGCTGCCGGCGCTGCGGTTGCGGGCGTGGATGCGGCCACCCATGGCGATCACGAAGCCGCGGCAGATCGCCAGCCCCAGCCCGGTGCCGGCGCGCGAGCGGTCGGCGTCTTCGCGCACCCGGTAGAACTTGTCGAAGATCCGGTCGAGGTCGCCGGGTGGAATGCCGGGGCCATCGTCGCGGACATGCAGCGCGATCGAGAAGCGGTGGCGCACCACGCCGATCTCGATGTGGCTTCCGGCCGGCGTGTACTTGGCGGCGTTGTCGAGCAGGTTGACCAGCACCTGGTCCATCAGGGTTTCGTCGAGCAGCAGCAGCGGCAGGTTGGCCGGCACCGACAGCTTCACCTTGTGGGCGGCCAGCCGCTTGGCGCAGCGCTGGACGCTGGCGGCGATCAGGTCGCCGAGGTCGCAGGGTTCGCGCCTCGGCTGCAGCGCGCCGGCATCGAGGCGGGTCATGTCGAGCAGGTTCGAGACATAGCGGTTCAGCCGCTCGGCCTCGTCCTGGGCGCTGGCCAGCAGTTCTTCGCTGGCCTCGGCGTCGAAGCGGCCGGCGTGTCGGCGCAGGGTCGCGAAGGTGCCGATGATCGACGCCAGCGGCGTGCGCAGGTCGTGCGAGATCGAGGTCAGCAGCGAGCCGCGCAGCTTTTCGGTCTCGGCCAGCATCCGCGCCTGGTCGATGTCCTTGGCCAGCCGGATGCGTTCGGTGGCGATCGCTGCCAGATCGACCAGGGCGTCGAGCAGCCGCCGCTCGTCCGGCGTCAACCGGGCATCGCCCTGGGCGCGGCTGATGCCGACCACGCCGTGCCGGCCCTGGCCGGTGCGCAGCGGCAGGAACAGCCGCCGACCGCCGGGCAGGGTGTCGGTGCCGCTGCCGGTCGGCTGGTTCTTGTCCCAGCACCAGGTAGCGGCGGCCAGGTCGGCTTCGTCGAGCGCCGCACCGGCCGGCGCGCTGGCCACCGGCAGCAGCGCGCCGTTCTTGGAGTCGGGCAGCAGCATCAGCGCTTCGACCTTCAGCATGTTGGCGATCTGGGCCGCCGATGCCGCCATCAGCGTGTCGAGCTTGCGGATGCCGGCCAGCTTGCGGCTGAACGCCAGCAGCTCGGCGGTGGTCCGCGCCTGGGCGTGGGCGGCTTCGGCGTGCACGCGTTCACGGGAGGTCAGCGTGCTGGTCAGCACTGCTGCCGCGCTGAAAAAGATCAGCGCCAGCACCTGGCCGGGATCGGCGACATTGAACGTGTAGTGCGGCTCGGTGAAGAAGAAGTTGTACGCCGCGGTGCTGGCGATCGACGCGAAGATCGATGGCCCGAGACCGTAGCGGGTGGCACTCCAGAGCACCGCCGCCAGATAGACCAGCGAGATGTTCGGCACCGTGACTAGCGCCACCAGCGCGCGGCCGAGCAGGGTGGCCAGCGCCACCATCACCGCCGTGGCCGGATAGGCGGTGACGGGTGCGCGCGGCGGCGGCGGCGGCGTGTCGTCGTCGCTGCCGGGCGCTGCGGCGGCGGCCGTCGCGCTGCGCGTTTGCGGGTCCTCGGCCAGCACGTGCAGGTCGATGCCGGCGGCGTCGCGGCTGAGTTCGGTCAGCAGCGAGCCGTGGCGCAGCGTGAACCAGCGGCTGCGCTGCGACTTGCCGATCAGGATCTGGGTGATGTTGTTGTCGCGCGCCCAGGCCAGCAGGTCGCCGGCGATGTTGCGGCTGCCGGGCAGGGTCAGGGTTTCCGCACCCAGCGATTCGGCCAACCGCAGCGTGTCGGTGATCCGCGCCTGCGCCTTCGGGCCGGCGGGTGCGCTGCGCATGTTCTCGACGTGGATCGCGAACCACGGCGCATCGAGGCGATCGGCCAGCCGCTTGGCGCGGCGCACGACCTCGCTGGCGGCGGCCGATTCGTTGACGCAGACCAGCAGCCGCTCGGCCGCCGCCCACGGTCCGCGGATCGCATGGCGGCGCATGTAGGCGCGCATCTGCTGGTCGACACGCTCGGCGGTGCGGCGCAGCGCCAGCTCGCGCAGCGCGGTCAGGTTGCCGGGCTTGAACCAGTTGCGCAGCGCCGCCTGCGCCTGCGCTTCGGCGTAGACCTTGCCGTCGGCCAGCCGCTCGATCAGCTCCTGCGGCGTCAGATCGACGATCTCGACTTCGTCGGCGGTGTCGAACACCCGGTCCGGCACCGTTTCGCGGACCCGCACCCGGGTGATCCGGGCCACCACGTCGTTGAGGCTTTCCAGGTGCTGGATGTTCAGCGTCGACCAGACATCGATGCCGGCCGCCAGCAGCTCGGCGACATCCTGGTGGCGCTTCGGATGGCGGGCGCCGGTGACATTGCTGTGCGCCAACTCGTCGACCAGCGCCAGCTGCGGCCGGCGCGCCAGCACGGCGTCGAGATCCATCTCGGCATAGGCGCGGCCCTGGACCGGCAGCGTCCGGCGCGGCAGCACCTCCAGCCCTTCGATCAGCGCCTCGGTGTCGCGGCGGCCGTGGCTTTCGACGATCGCCACCACCACGTCCACGCCTTCGCCCTGCTTGCGCTGCGCAGCCTTGAGCATCGCGCAGGTCTTGCCAACGCCGGGCGCGGCGCCGAGAAAGATCCGCAGCTTGCCGCGCGCCGCGTGGTTCGACGCTTCCAGCAGCGCCTCGGGCGACGGGCGGGCGGGTTCGTCGGCGGCCATCGTCAGTCGGCCGGCGGCGGCCGCCGGCTCACCTTGATCCGCTCGATGCGCGGCCCGGTGACGCGCTGCACGGTCAGTTCGCGATCGCCGATGACGATCAGATCGCCGCGCACGGCGATGCGGTCGAGCTTCTGCATCACCAGCCCGGCCACGGTGTCGACATCCTCGCTGCCATCGATCTCGCTGCCCAGCACGCGCTCCAGCCGGTAGACCGGCGTGTCGCCCCTGAGCAGCAGGCTGCCGTCGGCGAGGTGGACGATGCGCCGGTCGACCTGGCCGGCGCGGCGCGGTTCGTATTCGTCGGCGATCTCGCCGAGCATCGCTTCCAGCACGTCTTCCAGCGTCACGAAGCCGTCCATCGTGCCTTCGAAGTCGTCGACCAGCGCCAGATGCGGCGCGCCCTGGCGGAAGCGGCGCAGCACTTCCAGCGCCGGCGTTTCCTCGCGGAAGCGGTGCACCTGCCGGGCCAGCCGGCGCAGGCGCAGCGGAAAGTCGCCGCCCGGCGCTTCCAGCAGCAGGTCCTTGACGTGGATCACGCCGATCACGGTGTCGTCGCCGTCGAGCAGCGGGTAGCGGCTGTAGCCGTACTTCTGCACCGTGCGCCGCACTTCGGCGTGGCTGTTGTCGACCGACAGCGAGATCAGATCGCGGCGCGGCCGCATCAGATCGCTGGCGACCAGATCCTGCAGCTCCAGCGTGTGCGCCAGCATCGTGTTGAGGCTGGATTCCGGCTGGTCGCTGGCCGCATGGCTCAGGTGCAGGATCATCTTCAGCTCGTCATGCGTGTAGCTGTTGTCGCCGCCGTGACCGCCGCCGGTGCCGTCCAGCCCGGCTGCTTTCAGCGCGATGTTGGCGCTGCGGTTGAGCAGTTCGATCGCCGGATACATCAGCCAGTAGAACGCGTACAGCGGCGTGGCCGTCCACAGCGACACGCCTTCCGGCCGGCGGATCGCCATCGACTTCGGCGCCAGCTCGCCGATCACGATGTGCAGGAACGAAATCACCGTGAAGGCGACCAGGAAGGCGATCGTGTGGATGGTGCGTTCGGACTCGATGCCGACCATCGCCAGCAGCGGCTCCAGCAGGCCGGCGAAGGCCGGTTCGCCGACCCAGCCCAGACCCAGGCTCGACAGCGTGATGCCGAGCTGGCAGGCCGACAGGTAGGTATCGAGCCGGCCGTGGACCTTGCCGAGGATCCGGCCCCGCCAGCCGCGCTGCGAACTCAGCTCCTGCGCGCGCGTGCTGCGCAGCTTGACCAGCGAGAATTCGGCGGCGACGAAGAAGCCGTTGAGAACCACCAGCGCGCAGGCCAGAGCGACCAGCAGCGCGTTGTTCAGAGGTGACATGGGACCGCTGGGCATGCCCCGGAAACGGGAGCAGGCGGAGTATATCGCCCGCGTCCGGCGTGCCCGTCGCAGCGCCGCTGCACCAGCGGTTCATGTTCAGCCCGGCGATGGAAACGCGGCGTCGAGCGCCAGGTTCAGCTGCAGCACGTTGACCACCGGCTCGCCGAGGATGCCCAGCACCTCCGGCTCGGCCAGGCCGGCGATCAGCGCGCGCAGCTTCTGCGGGTCGGCATCGCGGGCGCGGGCGACTCTCGGCAACTGGAACTCGGCGGCGGCCAGCGAGATGTGCGGATCGAGCCCGCTGCCCGAGGCGGTGACCAGATCCACCGGCACGGCGGCGCCGGGATTCTCGGCCTGCAGCGCGGCGGTATCGGCCCGGATGCGCTCGATCAGCGCCTTCGAGGTCGGCCCCAGGTTGGAGCCACCGCTGGCGGCCGCGTTGTACGGCGTCGGGCTGGTCGCCGATGGCCGGCCGTGGAAGTAGTCCGGCCGGGTGAAGGCCTGGCCGATCAGCGACGAGCCGATCACCGTGCCGTCAGCGCGCTGCACGAGGCTGCCGGTGGCCTGCAGCGGAAACAGCTGGCGCGCGATGCCGGTGATCGCCAGCGGGTAGGCGAGGCCGGTCAGCAGCGTGAACAGCGTCAGCAGGACCAGCGTCGGGCGAAGGTGTTGCAGCATGGGTGGGCTCCTGTCGGATCGAACGGGCGGCGCGGCCGGCTCAGGCGAGATGCAGCGCGGTGATCGCCAGGTCGATCAGCTTGATGCCGACGAACGGGGCGATCAGGCCGCCGCCGCCGTAGATCGCCAGATTGCGGGCCAGCAGGGTGCCGGCGCCGACCGCGCGGTAGGCGACACCGCGCAGCGCCAGCGGAATCAGCACGATGATGATCAGCGCGTTGAAGATGATCGCCGACAGGATCGCGCTCTGCGGCGTCGCCAGTCCCATCACGTTCAGCGTATCGAGCTGCGGGTAGAAGCTCGCGAACAGCGCCGGCACGATCGCGAAGTACTTGGCGACATCGTTGGCGATCGAGAACGTGGTCAGCGCGCCGCGCGTCATCAAGAGCTGCTTGCCGATGCCGACGATCTCGATCAGCTTGGTCGGATCGGAATCGAGGTCGACCATGTTGCCGGCCTCGCGAGCGGCCACGGTGCCGGTCTGCATCGCCACGCCGACATCGGCCTGCGCTAGCGCCGGCGCGTCGTTGGTGCCGTCGCCGCACATCGCCACCAGCCGGCCGCCGGCCTGCTCCTTGCGGATCAGCGCCAGCTTGTCCTCCGGGGTCGCCTGGGCCAGGAAATCGTCGACGCCGGCCTCGGCGGCGATGGCGGCGGCGGTCAGCGGGTTGTCGCCGGTGATCATCACCGTGCGGATGCCCATGCGGCGCAGCTCGGCGAAACGCTCGCGGATGCCGCCCTTGACGACATCCTTCAGGTGGATGATGCCGAGCACCTGCTCGTCGCGGACCACGGCCAGCGGCGTGCCGCCGACCCGCGCCACGCGTTCGGCGATCGCCTTCAGCTCCGGCGGCACCGCCCGGGTGCCGGCGAGCCGGCTGACGTAGTCGATCACCGAGTCGACGGCGCCCTTGCGGATCACCGCGCCGTCGACATCGATGCCGGACATCCGCGTCTGCGCGGTGAACGGGATGAAGGTCGCTTGCGTGCCGGCCAGGTCGCGGCCGCGCAGGCCGAATTTCTCTTTCGCCAGCACCACGACGCTGCGGCCTTCCGGCGTTTCGTCGGACAGGCTGGCCAGCTGCGCGGCCTCGGCCAGGGTGCGCTCCTGGACGCCGGCCACCGGCAGGAACTCGCAGGCCTGGCGGTTGCCGAGCGTGATGGTGCCGGTCTTGTCGAGCAGCAGCGTATCGACATCGCCGGCTGCCTCGACCGCCCGTCCGGACAGCGCCAGCACGTTGAAGCGCACCAGCCGGTTCATGCCGGCGATGCCGATCGCCGACAGCAGCGCGCCGATGGTGGTCGGGATCAGGGTCACGAACAGCGCCACCAGCACGATCACCGGCACCTCGCCGCCGGCATAGGCGGCGAAGCTCGGGATCGAGGCCACCGCCAGCACGAAGATCAGGCTTAAGCCCGCCAGCAGGATGTTCAGCGCCAGCTCGTTCGGCGTCTTCTGCCGCGATGCGCCTTCGACCAGCGCGATCATGCGGTCGAGAAAGCCGGAGCCGGGCGCGGCGGTGACGCGCACCACGATGCGGTCCGACAGCACCCGGGTGCCGCCGGTGACCGCCGAGCGATCGCCGCCGGCCTCGCGGATCACCGGGGCCGATTCACCGGTGATCGCCGATTCGTCGATGGTGGCGATGCCGTCGATCACTTCGCCGTCGGCCGGTACCAGGTCGCCGGTCTCGGCGACTATGCAGTCGCCGGCCTTCAGCGTCGTCGCCGGCACTTTCACCTCGTCGTCGCGGCTGGCGTTGAGCTTGCGGGCGATGGTGTGGCTGCGGGTCTGCCGCAGGCTGGCGGCCTGCGCCTTGCCGCGGCCTTCGGCCAGCGCCTCGGCGAAATTGGCGAACAGCACCGTGAACCACAGCCAGACGATCACCTGGCCGGAGAACAGCAGCGGCGCGCCGGAGTGGTTGCCGATCAGCAGGTCGCGCAGGAACAGCAGGCTGGCCAGCAGCGACACCAGCGCGGTGATGAAGATCACCGGGTTCTTCGCCAGCCGCAGCGGATGCAGCTTGGCAAAGGTGTCGCGCAGCGCCGGGGCCAGCAGCGTACGACCGACGAGGGGGGAGGATTGCATTTTCATAGCCATTCTCTTGGACCGTCATCCCGGCGAAAGCCGGGATCCAGCGCCTGCGAAGCGCGTTCTCTTCGACTCTGGATGCCGGCCTTCGCCGGCATGACGAGGACGATGGGGGACGATCGCGCTTTCATGGTCTTTCTCCTGGACCGTCATCCCGGCGAAAGCCGGGATCCAGTGCCTGCGAAGCGCGTTCATATCGGCTCTGGATGCCGGCCTTCGCCGGCATGACGAGGACGAGGGGGACGATTGCGCTTTCATGGTCTTTCTCCTGGACCGTCATCCCGGCGGAAGCCGGGATCCAGCGCCTGCGAAGCGCGTTCTCTTCGACTCTGGATGCCGGCTTTCGCCGGCGTGACGAGGACGAGGGGGGACGATTGCGCTTTCATGGTCTTTCTGCTGGACCGTCATCCCGGCGGAAGCCGGGATCCAGTGCCTGCGAAGCGCGTTCACATCGGCTCTGGATGCCGGCTTTCGCTGGCATGACGAGATGGATGATTCAGAACAAGGAACCGGCCTGCATGGCCAGATGCTCGACGATCGGCCCCAGCGCCAGCGCCGGGAAATAGGTCAGGCCGCCGACGATCAGCACGATCGCCACCAGCAGGCTGATGAAGAGCGGGCCGTCGGTCGGGAAGCTGCCGGCGGTGGCCGGTGACCGCGCCTTGGCGGCCAGCGAGCCGGCGATCGCCAGCATCGGCACGATCACCGCGAAGCGGCCGATCAGCATCGCCGCCGCCAGGCTCAGGTTCCAGAACGGCGTGTTGGCATTGAGCCCGGCGAAGGCGCTGCCGTTGTTGCCGACTGCCGATGCGTAGGCGTAGAGCATTTCGCTGAAGCCGTGCGGGCCGGCGTTGGCAAGGCTCTTCAGCGCCAGCGGCGACACGCTGGCTACCGCCAGGAAGCCGAGCAGCGCCAGCGGCATGCACAGGATCGCCAGCACCGTCAGCTTGATCTCGCGGGCCTCGATCTTCTTGCCGAGATATTCCGGCGTGCGGCCGACCATCAGCCCGGCGATGAACAGCGCTACGAGCGCGAACAGCAGCATGCCGTACAGGCCGGCGCCGACGCCGCCGAACACCACTTCGCCAAGCAGGATGTTGACCAGCGTCACCGCGCCGCCAAGCGGCATGAAGCTGTCGTGCATCGCGTTGACCGCGCCGCAGGAGGCATCGGTGGTGATGGTCGCGAACAAGGTCGAGGCGGCGATGCCGAAGCGCGCTTCCTTGCCTTCCATGTTGCCGCCGGACTGCACCAGGCTCATCTGCTGGTCCACGCCGAGCGCGGCCACCGCCGGATTGCCGCCGCTTTCCGCCCAGTAGGCCAGCCCGGCGCCGGCCACGAACAGCAGGCTCATCGCCGTGTACAGCGCCCAGCCCTGCCATTCGTTCTTCACCGCGCGGCCGAAGGTGTTGGTCAGCGCGGCGCTGATCAGGAAGATGGCCAGCATCTGCACGAAGTTGGCGACGGCGGTGGGGTTCTCGAACGGATGCGCGGCATTGGCGTTGAAGAAGCCGCCGCCATTGGTGCCGAGCATCTTGATCGCCACCTGCGAGGCCACCGGGCCCTGGGCGATCGTCTGCCTGGCGCCTTCAAGCGTCGTGGCGTCGACCGCGCCGACCAAGCTCTGCGGCACGCCCTGCCAGACCAGGAACAGCGCCATCGGGATCGACAGCGGCAGCAGCACGTAGAGCGTGGCGCGCGTGATATCGACCCAGAAGTTGCCGAGGTCCGCCGCCGCGCCGCGCTCGCGGGCGAAGCCGCGGATCAGCGCGATGGCCAGCGCGATGCCGGTGGCCGCCGACAGGAAGTTCTGCACCGCCAGCCCGAGCATCTGGCTCAGCAGCGACAGCGTCGATTCGCCGCCGTAGCTCTGCCAGTTGGTGTTGGTGACGAAGCTGATCGCGGTGTTCAGCGTCAGGTCCGCCGACGGCGCCGGCAGGCCCAGCGGATTCAGCGGCAGCAGCCCTTGGGCCTGCTGCAAGGCGAACAGCAGCAGGTAGCCGCCGAGGCTGAACACCAGCATCGCCGTGGCGTACTGCGGCCAGCGCTGCGACTGTTCGGCGCTGACGCCGGCCAGCCGGTAGAAGCCGCGTTCGAGCGGCCCGAGCAGCGGCGACAGCCAGGTCCGTTCGCCGTCGAACACTCGCTGCAGGTAGCCGCCCAGCGGCCGCGTGGTCAGGGTCAGCACCAGCAGGAACAGCGCGATCGGCAGGCTGCCGTCGAGCAGTGGTGACGGCGTCACTGGAACTTCTCCGGCTTCAGCAGCGCGTAACCGAGATAGGCCAGCAGCACCAGCACGGCGAGACCGCCGAGGGCGTGATCGAAGCTCATCAATGCGGCCTTCAGATGCGGTCGCAGAACGACACGTAGGCAATCAGCACGGCAATGCCGGCGGCGCCGAGCAGCAGCAGGAAGGTGGTCATCGAATACGTCCCGTTCGCCGGACTGCTTCCGGCCCCTGCATTGGGCGACGGACGGGCGTTGGGATTCGAGACGGCTGCGCGGCAGCGAAAATAAAGAACGCGTAAAGACGGCCGGCGGAATGGCCGGCCGCCGGGCGTGCGCCGCCGGCTTCAGGGCCCGGCGTCAGGGCATCGCGGGGCGGCTGTCGGCCGCTGGCGCGGCGGCGTCGATCGCCGATTCGGCACGCGCCCGCTGGCGATCGACCTGCTGCTGCAGCTGTTCCAGCTGCGGCGCGGCCTCCGGCGTCGCCGGATCGACCGCCAGGCTGCGCTTGACGGCGTCCTGGCTGCTTCTGGCGCTGCCGGCGCCGCTGTCGCCCAGGCTCTGCGCGGCGTCGACCTTGCTGCCGGCCTTCAGCGCATCGACCACCAGGTTCTCGCGTTTCACCGCCGCTTCGGTCGAGCGCAGGCTGGAACCGGCCTGCAGCGCCGCGAGCGCGGTGTTGATGCCGCCGACGCAGGCCGTGCAGCGGGTCTTCGACAGCAGCTTCTTCAGATCCCGGCTGGCCGCTTCCGGGCTGGCGGCGCTGCCGGTGATGCGCAGCACCTCGGCGCGGTACCAGCGGTCGAGCAGGCCGGACGCATTGCTGATGCCGTTGACCAGCCAGGCCCGCGATTCGGCGTCGATCGCCGGCACCGCTTCGGCGGTGTTGAGCCGGCGCAGCGCGATTTCGAGTGCGGCGGCATCAGCGGCGTCCGGGGCGTCGAGATCGGCATTGCGGGCCACGGCGGCATCGACCTCGTCGATCGCCCGGAAGCCGTCAAGCAAGGTCGCCCAGCTCTTGCGGGTGGTCGGCGTGGCGGTGGCCAGCGCCTCGTCGAGGCAGGCGTCGATGCGCGACGCGCGGCTGGCGAAGTAGCGCTGCCAGTAGGCGTGGCGCGGATTGGCGGCGTCCGGCGTGACCAGCCGTTGGTAACGCCAGGCGGCACGCGACAGGCGGTCGATCGAGCCGCCGGATTCGCGGATGTCGGCCAGCACCGTGCGCCGGCGCAGCAGCAGGTCTTCGAGAAACGCCTGGCGGCCGGTCATCGCGCCGCTGGCCAGCACCTCGGCGGTCTTGGCCAGCACGGCGCGGTCGGTCGCGCAGGGGCCGCCCTGGGCGACCAGATCGTCGATCGGCCGGTAATCGCTGACCCGCAGGTCGAACAGCAGGTACGGCGTGGTCACCGGCGCGCCCGGCTTGTCGACCTGCCGGCACAGCTTCGGCTGCTCGACCTCGATGCTGCACAGCTCGGCGTCGATGGTCAGGCCGCCCTTGCGGTCCTCGGTCAGCATCAGGAAGGCGACCACGCGGCCGTCCAGCGAATCCAGCGTGTCGCCGACCTGGAAGGTGTATTCCTTCTTGCGCTCCCACTGATGGTTGGTGGCGGTCGTCGACTTCTCCAGCATCGGCACCACGAAGGTCTGGAAGGCGGTGATCGGCACGCCGCCGAGCAGGGTGGCGACGCCGGTGATCGCGGCCGGCGTCTTCTTGATGGTTTCCATCAGCGGCGCCAGCGCCGTCGCGCCGCTGGCGGTGATGCCGCGCACGATCAGGGTCAGGGTCGCGGCACCGCTCAGCGAACCGGCCTTGACGACGATGCCGCCGGCCAGCGTGCGGGCGGTGAGGTCTTCGCTGGAACCCTTGGTGACGTCGTAGCTCAGCAGCGGCACTTCCGGCGCCGGCGTGTCGCGGCCCGGTCCGGACAGCGGCTGCAGCTTGGCGGTGACCACGATCAGCTTCGGCGCGTCCTCGCCGTAGAACTTCAGCCGCTCGGCGTTCTCGCCGAGGTTCGAGGACACCTGCACCTGCAGGTAGCCGTCCTCGCCCAGCTCGAACGAGCGCGGGCCGGGGGCGTGGCCCAGTTCGAGCGTGGTCGGTTCGATGAAGCGCGCCTGCTTGGAGGCGCAGCCGCTCGCGGCGACGGTGGCGATCAGCAGCAGCGGAAGGAAAGCGAAGTGGCGCGTCATGGTCGGCGGCATGGGGACAACGAAAGCTCGGACAACAGTTTGACCGCAGCGGTTCGGCGCTGCTGGCCGGCTCAGCCGCGTGCCAGCACCGGCAACCATTCGCGGCGGGCGGTCAGCAGCAGTCCGGCGCGGATCGGCCGGCCCGGGAAGACCTTGCCGATCGCATCGACATAGGCGGCGAGCTGCTCGCGGTAGCGGTCGACCAGCAGCGTCGCATTCGGCCTGGGTGCGGTCTTGTAGTCGATGATCGTCAGCCCGTGGCCGTCGTCGACCAGCCGGTCGAGCACGCCGTGGCGGGCGCTGCCATCGGCGGCCTGCCACTGCACCGGCACCTCGTTCCAGGCGCGCCGCAGCTGCGTCCGGTCGAACAGTATCGACAGCGGCGCGGCCGCCAGCACGGCGTCGGCCTCTGCCTGCCAGCCGGGCACCAGGCTGGCGTCGATGTCCTCGCCGAGCACTGCCGCCAGTTTCGCCGCCAGGGTCTCGGGCAGCGGGCGCCGGCCGTTGGCGGACTGCTGCAACAGCCAGTGGATCGCCCGGCCGCGGGTGACGGCGTCCGGATCGCGGGCATCGCCGCTTTGCGACGGCGTCCAGATCGGCGTCGGCGCCGGCCGCAGCGGGCTGCGCAGGCGCGGATCGAGCGTGGTCGGCGACGCGGTCGCGGGCGGATCGTCGACCACCGGGAATTGCCCGTGACGGGCCGCAGTCACGCCGTCCGGCGCGCCGGGCAGCGGCTCAGGGCTGGCCGGCAGCGCCTGCGCGGCGGACAGGCAGCGCTGGTGCCAGCTCGGTTCCGGCCCGGCCTTGCTGCTCTCGAAAGCCGACACGAACAGGTACTGGCGGGCGCGGGTCACGGCGACGTACAGCAGGTTCAGCGCTTCGCGCGCCTCGCGGGCGCGGCGGGCGTCGATCAGCTGCTCGCTGAGCGCGTCGCGGGCATCGGCGTTGGTGGCCAGCAGGAAATGGCTGGGGGCGGCGGCGTCCGAGGGCCATTCGACCTGCCAGCCGCCGTGCCGGTGGTTGGCGGCCGGCGCGCTGTTGACCAGGAACACGGCCGGCGCTTCGAGACCCTTGGCGGCGTGGATGGTCAGCACCCGCACCTGGCCGTCGCTGGCGGCCGGCGGCGCTTCGCTGGGCGCATCGCGGGCGGCATCCGCCAGCTGTTCGAGCTTCTGGTTGAGCCGGCCCAGCGTCGGATAGCGGCCCTGGTCGGCGTCGAGCACCAGTTGCAGGAAGGCCCCGACATTGGCGCGCACCCGGCCGTCGTTCGGCAGCGCCTGTTCGTAGCGGCGGATCAGGTCGGTGTCGTAGGCGATGCGGTCGAGCAGATCGTGCGCCGGCAGCCGGCGCGCTTCGCGCTGCCAGCGGCCGATCAGCGCGGCGGCGCGCTGCAGCGCCGGGCTGGCCTGGCCGTCGCCATCCAGCGCCAGCAGCCGCGCCCACCAGTGCGGGCCCCGGTCGCGAGCGCTGGCCAGCTGCATCAGATCGGTGTCACTGGCCTCGAACAGCGGCGAGCGCAGCAGCTGCGCCAGGTCCAGATCGCGCTGCGGCACGTCGAGAAAGCGCAGCAGCGCCATCAGGTCGCGCACCGGCAGCGTGCCGAGCAGCGTGCCCTTGCTGGCGCCGATGAACGGAATGCCGGCCGCAGCCAGCGCCTGCTCGATCACCGGCAGATGGGTGCGCTGGCGGGCCAGGATCATCACATCGCCCCAGTCCAGCGGCCGCGCCCGGCCGTGTTCGGACACCGGCAGCCGGGCGGCGACCAGCGCCCTGATCCGCGTGGCGACGCCATCGGCTTCGCGCTGCAGGCGCAGATCCTCGGCGACCCGGCGCGGCGTGGTCAGCGGATTGCGCAGCGCTTCGTCGTCGTCCGCTTCGGCGGTCGGCGCGTCGGCCAGCACCAGCGGCGCGACCTCGACGGCGCCCCAGTCGGACTTCAAGTGCGTGCCGTGCGGCTGGAAGGCGATGGTCTCGCCATCCGGGCCGCTGAACAGCGCGTTGACGAAGGCGATCACCGCCGGCGCGCTGCGCCGCGAATCGTTCAGCGGCATCGGCGCGCCGCCGAGCTGCTGCTGCAGGAACTGCGCGGCGCTGCCGAGCAGCTCCGGATTGGCGCGCCGGAAGCCGTAGATGCTCTGCTTGGCGTCGCCGACGATGAAGGCGGTGCGGACCCGTTCCGGATCGCTGGCGCTCATCTCGTCGAGGATCGGCCGCAGCAGCTGCCACTGGGTCGGATTGGTGTCCTGGAACTCGTCGAGCATCAGGTGATCGATGCGCTGGTCGAGCTTGTAGCGCAGCCAGTCGGCCTGCTCGGAATCGGTCAGCAGCCGGTAGCTGCGCCACTCCAGGTCGGCGAAGGTCAGCTGCTGGGTGCGCTGCAGCTCGGCCGCCAGTTCCTGCAGCAGGCGGTCGCCGAGCCGGTAGCCGGCGGCCGTGCGCAGCCAGGTCTCGCGGCGGCGGCGCTCGGCCTCGATCGCGTCGATCTGGTCGGCCAAAAAACCGTAGGCATGCAGGAAGGACTGCCAGGCGCTGTCGCTGATCGCTTTCTTCTGGCTCAGGCTGCGGCGGCTGCCGTCGCTGGTCAGCAGCGCGCTGCGCAGCGTCATGAAGCGCTCATCGCCGCCGGCGGCAAGGGCCGGCGCCACCATCTCCGCCTTCAGCCGGCCGACCCCGGCGGCGGCCAGCAGCCGGGCCTGCAGCTCGGTGATCGCCCGGTCGACGTCCGGGTGGTCGAGCGCGGCGGTCAGCGGACGGTCGTCGTCCGGGTCGATGCCGAGCTGCCCGGCCAGCCGGTCGATCGCTTCGGCGACGGCATCGACGGTCCAGCCGTGGGTGTAGGCCCACCAGTCGCTGCGCCGCTCGATGAAGCCGTGCAGCCAGCCGAGGATCGTCGCCTCGCTGGCGCCGCCGGCGATCCAGACGGCCAGCGCCCGCGCCTCCGGGCCGTCCGGCTGCTGGCGGATGCGCTGCATCAGCGCGGCCACGGCGGTGTCGCGAAGCTCGCGCTCGTTCTCGGTCAGCGTGTAGCCGGCCGGCACGCCGGCTTCCAGCGGAAAGCGGCTCAGCAGCTCGTGGCAGAACACGTGCAGGGTCTGCGCGCGCAGCGCGAACGGCGCGTGCAACAGCGTTTCGTGCAGGCGGCGGGCGCGCTCGCGGAGAGGGTCGGTCGGCGCCAGGTCGATCTGCCGCAGCAGCGCGTCGAGCGTGCTGTCATCGGCATAGGCCAGCTCGCGCAGGCGGGCCTCGACGCGCTCGCGCATCTCGGCGGCGGCCTTGCGGGTGAAGGTCAGCGCCAGGATGCCACCGGGCTCGGCGCCATCGAGCAGCAGCCGCACGATGCGCGACACCAGCTGCCAGGTCTTGCCGCTGCCGGCGGACGCCGAAACGCTGACCGAACGCTGCGGATCAAGAGCGATGTTCATGGCGCCTGCCAGCCGTCGCGGCGGCAGACGCCGCTGAAATCGCAGCGCTCGCAGGTTCGCCGGTCGCCCTGCGCGTGCAGCACGGCGCCGTCGACCAGCTGTCCGCGCATCGTCGCCAGGCGGGTCTCGACGCCGGCGGCCAGGTCGGCCAGTTCCTCGCCTTCGATCGCCACCGCCGCCAGCTTCTTCAAGTCCCAGTAGGCGACGCGCTGCACGTCGCCGGCCTCCAGCGCGTAATGCGGCAGCTGCACCGATTCGCCGGCCAGCACGTCCTCGCGTCTCGGCACGGCGCCGGTCTTGTAGTCGACCACCGCCGTGCCGCCGGCGCTGCGCTGCAGCCGGTCCAGCCGGCCATGCAGGGTCCAGCCGGCAACGGCTGCCTGGCGGTCGATCTCGACTTCCACCGGCCCGCCGCCGGCCGCGATCAGCTCGCCGGCGAGGAACGGCGTCAGGCGCTCGAAATCCTGCCGCCAGACCTGGGCCAGCGGCCGCGCGGCGAGATCGGCGGCGAACACGGCGTCGGCCAGTGCCGCGAGCCGGGCGACGATCGCCGGGGCGTCATCGGCCGTGAAGCCGCCGGCATAGGGCGGCGGCAGCGCTGGGTCGATCTCGGCGTGGAAGGCCTGCAGGATGCGATGCACCCGCTGGCCGTAGTCGGCGCGGCCGGGGTCCTGATCGGCAGGGTTGTCGGCCGACAGGCGCAGCAGCCGGCTGGCGTACCAGCGGTACGGGCAGTCGATCAGCGCCTGATGGCCGCTGGCGCTGAGTAGCCAGTCGATCAGCGCCGGGTCCGGCACAACCTCGGCAGGCGGTGTCGGCGCGGCCGGCAGGCGCTGGGCCTGGGGATCGGTGACTTCGGCGGCAGCCAGCAGGGCTTGCGCGGCCAGCCTCGGTTCCTGCAGCGGCGTTGCGCCGGCCGCGCGGGCGAAGGCGTCCAGCGCATCGAGCCACGGCGACAGCTGCGGCGGCTCGCCATCGCTGCCGGCGTGGGTGATGACGACCTGCGGCGCGGCTTCCAGCACCCGGCGCAGTCGCGCCAGGCTCAGGCTCTGCCGCTGTGGCCAGGTCGGCAGGCCCAGTTCGCGGCGTACGCCCTGGTTGAAGAAGGCTTCGCCGGGCGCGCTGCCGGGCAGCTGGGCACGGGTGGCGGAGGCCAGGATCAGGCAGTCGGCGGACAGGCCCTGGGTCTGCTCCAGCGTGTACAGCGCCACCTGCGGCTGGGCCAGATTCGACGGCCGGAAGGTCGCCTGTTCGAGCCGGCGGTCGAGCAGCGCGCGGAATTCCTGCCAGCGCAGGCGGATCGCCGAGCCGGCGATCGCCGCGTCCAGCGCGTTCAGCACCGCGAACACCTGGCTGCCGGCATCGTCTTCGGCGAACGCCGCTGCCAGGCCGAGCCGCTTCAGGCTGTCGCGCAGGCTGCTGGCCCAGTCGCTGCGGGACCGGCCGGCGTCGGCCAGTGGCAGCGCGGCGGCGGCGCTGCGCAGGCGTTCGAAGGCGGCCGGATAGCGGCCGGCGACCAGCGCCTGCAGCGCGTCGAGCCCGGCGATCGGCCGGCTGTCGTCGCTGCGCCCCTGCAGCAGCGCGCGTGCCAGCAGGCCGGCCAGCACCGCTTCCGCCTCCGGGCCGGACTCGTGGCCGTCATCGCCTTCGTCGATGTGGAAGAAGCCGCACTTGAGCAGATCGAGCAGCGGCCGGAAGTGGAAGCCGGTGGCCAGGCAGTCGAGCCAGCTGGCCAGCGCCGCCGCCGCGCGGCTGGTCGACAGCGCCCAGCCGACCCGGTCTTCGAGCGTCAGCCCGGCGCGTTCGAGCAGTGCCCGGACCCGGCGCGCCAGCCGGCGGTCGGGGCTGACGATCGCCACCCGGCGCGCGCCGTTCAGGATCGCCTCGCGCACCGCCAGGTCGACGATCCGCGCCTCGTGTTCGGCATGGGCAGCGGCGACGATGCGCAGGCCGCGGGCGGCGGCCGGCGGCACCTCGGCGGCCCGCTCGCGGGCCGGGCGGGCATCGTCGGCGAAGGCGAGATCGAGCAGCACCTGGCGCGGCGGCGCGGTGCTGCTGTCCGGCGCTGGCAGCGGCTGGCCGAGCGCTTCCAACAAGGCGCGCGCTGCCGCGCCGTCGCGACCCTGGCTGCGGCCCTGGGTCCAGAACTGCAGGCGGCCGGCGGCAATCAGCGGCCGCAGGCGCACCGCTTCCGCCTGGGCCAGCGCGTCGGCGCCGAGCCAGTACAGCGGCGCGTCATCCGGGAGCTGGTCGAGCGCGGCGGTCAGCCCGGCGAGATAGGCGAAGGCCGGCGCGCGTTCGCCGATGTCCTCGATGTAGGCCCGCCACAGGCGGTGGACGATCTGCGCTTCCCGCGACAGCGGTTCGATCAGCTGCGCGCCGTAGGCTTCGCGCAGCCGTTCGGCGAACGCGGCCTCGTCATCGGGCAGGCGCGCGGCGTTCAGCACCAGCTCGTCGAAGATCGCGTACAGCGCTTCGGCGACTCGCAGCGGGTCCTGGTCGGGAAAGATCGAGCGGAAACGCGATAGCGCCTCGGCCAGCCGCAGCACGCATTCCAGTTCCGGCAGCGGCGTGGCGGCGGTGTCGGGCAGGGCCTCGGCGGCCAGCTGCCGGGCGCCGAGGATGCGCGGCAGCAGCACGGCGCCGCCCGCCGCCTCGGCCAGTGCCACCCGCAGTGGCCGCTGCATCGCCGGGTGAGCGATGACCACGGTCAGGCCGGAAAGGTCGGGCAGCCGGTCGGCGTGGGCCGAGACCAGCCGGGTGGCGGCCTCGCCGATGAAATCGGCCGAGGCCGGCAGCAGCAGGACGGGTACCGATGCGCTCACGCCGGATGCGGAGCGCGAAAGCGGCGGCTCAGCGCTCCAGCAGCTTGAACTTATCCGGCTTGCCGTCCCAGTCCTTGGCGCCGGGCAAGCCGTCCTTCTTCTCGGTCAGCACCGGCCATTCGGCCGACAACTCCTTGTTCAGCTTGATGAAATGCTTCTGCTCCTCGGGCACGTCATCCTCCGCGAGAATGGCGTTGGCCGGGCACTCCGGTTCGCACAGCGTGCAGTCGATGCATTCCTCCGGGTCGATGACCAGGAAGTTCGGACCTTCGTGGAAGCAGTCCACCGGGCAGACTTCGACACAGTCCGTGTACTTGCACTTGATGCAGTTTTCGACGACGACAAAAGTCATGGCGATTGGTGACGTAGCGATTGCGGGTGGGCGATTTTACGGCCTAATCGCCGGCGCGTGAGCAACGCGCGTCCGGGTCAGGGCCGGCCGGTCAGCATCCGCCGCAGCACGCCATCGCGCAGCACGTAGTGGTGGTACAGCGCGGCGGCTGCATGCAGGCCGACCAGCGCCAGCAGCAGCCAGCCGCCGAGCGCGTGCCAGTCATGGACCTGTTCGGCCAGCGCGCGGTCCTTGGCGATCAGCGCCGGCAGCGGCAGCCCCCACAGCGCGACCTCGCGGCCGCGCGCGGAAACGTACAGCCAGCCGAGCAGCGGCTGGGCCAGCAGCAGCGTGTAGACCAGCAGATGGTTGGCGTGGCCGATGCGCCGCTTCAGCGGATCGGCAATCAGCGAACGCAGCGGCATCCGCCAGCGCCACAGCAGCCGCAGGCCGTTCAGCAGCAGCACGCTCAAGCCCAGGCTCTGATGCAGGGCGATCAGCGGCTTCTTCTGCGCCGGATCTTCGAGATCCGCGCCGACCAGCACGGCGACGAACAGGACGACGATCGCCAGCACCGTGAACCAGTGGATGGCCCGGGTCAGCGGATGCAGCGGCTCGGCCGCAAGATCGTCGCTCACGCTCATTTCAGCGATTGCAGGAAGGCGATGACATCAGCCCGCTCGGCGGCATCCTTGACGCCGGAGTAGCGCATCTTGGTGCCCGGCATCGCGCCTTTCGGATTCGGCAGGTAGGCCTCCAGCTGCTCGGCGGTCCAGACGAAATGCGAGGCCTTGTTGGCATCGGAGTAGTCGTAGCCCGCCACGCTGCCGGCGTTGCGGCCGACGATGCCGAACAGCGCCGGTCCCTTGCCGTTGCCGCCCTTGGCGGTGGCGGTGTGGCAGTCGGAGCATTCGTTGTCGAAGACCTCGGCGCCGCGCTGGGCATCGCCCGCCGCGTGGGCGGCCAGCGAGCTGCTGGCGATCAGCAGGCTGGCGATCAGGATCGGGGCGCGCATCAGTAGGCCAGCCAGGCGAACAGCAGGAAGGTGTCGTTCTTGTTGGCGTTGCGACCGTCGCCGTTGTAGTCGGCAGCGCCGCCGTTGAAGTGCAGGTAATGCGTGTACTGGGCGGCGAAGCGGACATTGGCGTACGGGAACAGCCAGGATTCCTTCTTGCCGAAAGGCGTCCAGTCGGCCTGCAGGATGTAGCCGTTGGAGTTCGG
The DNA here is from genome assembly GCA_026398815.1 of Gammaproteobacteria bacterium. Taxonomy (GTDB): domain Bacteria; phylum Pseudomonadota; class Gammaproteobacteria; order Nevskiales; family Nevskiaceae; genus Nevskia. The sequence continues at coordinate 238,694 of JAPLSA010000017.1, read as the reverse complement.
GCTGCCGCTGGCCGAGCCGTCGATGTCGCCGGCCGGATTGCGCACCGAATCGGTCGTGCCGTTGGTCGAGAACACGCCGAAGGTCGCGCCGTAGGTGCCGGCGTAGTAGTACGAGCTGCTGGCGTTGAAGGAGTTCAGGAACTGCTTCCGGGTGCTGGCTTCGCCGGCGCCGAAGGCCGCCTCCAGGTTCTGGCGCTCGTAGATGTCGGCGACGTACAGGCTCAGGTGATGCCGCTTGCTCGGCGTGTATTGCCAGCTGCCGTCGAAGCCGTAGTCGGTGTAGCGGTTGCGGCCGAAGCTGCGGTCGTAGCCCGGGTACAGCGCGTCGTGCATGCCGAAGCTGCCGACGTGGAAGAACGACTTGCCGATGTTCTTCTGCAGCGCCAGCCGCCAGTACGGCGCCAGCCCGCTCAGCTTGTCCTCGTTGTCCTCGCCGAGGTTCTGGCGCAGCTGGCGGCCCATGCCCTTGTAGGCGCCGCCTTCCAGGTACAGGAGGTCGTCGATCATCGTGTAGGCGGTCAGGCCGGCCACCTGATGTTCCAGGCCGCCTTCGAGCTGGGTCGCCGCGAACGGCGCCGGCGCCAGGCCGCTGGAGGTGTACGGATAACGCCAGACCGGCGTGGTGTTGTAGAGGTCCTGCACCATCGGGTTGTTGTTGAGGCTCAGGCCGTAGACCACGTCCTTGCCGAGCAGCGCAGCGGCGCGGGCGAAGCGGATGTCGGTGTGATCGAGCGCAAAGCTGCGCGCCACGCCGTCATAGGTGCCCTGGATGAAGGCGCCGACGTTCGGCGCGATGCGGCCGGCGTAGAACAGGCTGGTCTCGTTGACCGCGGTGTTGTGGTTGTCGCCGAAATGCGGCGCCGCGCCGCCTTCCTGGCCCTGGTTGGTATTGGTGAACTGGACGATGGTCTGGCCCGACAGCGGGAAGAAGCCGCTGCCGCCGGCATAGCCGAGCAGCTTGAAGTTCCGGCCTTCCTGCGTCAGCTGCGGGCCGAGGCTGCCTTCATGGCAGGCCGCGCAGGCCTGGCCGGTCTGCTTGGCGTAGCTCGGCAGCGCCTGGGCAGGCAGCGTCCAGCTGATGGCGGCGAGCAGCACCAGGGCCACTCCGGTCGATGAAAAATGGCGCGGCAGCAGCGGCAGATGGCGTGACTTCATAGTAGGCTGGGTCCCGGAAGTTGCTGATTTGGCGAAACTTGTTGCGATTTCGCCGGATTCTGCCGAAGGCCTCCTTACGAAAGCCTTTCGATGACTCGCCTCATGACCAGCGGTGCTTCTGCGCCGCCGACGAGCCCGGAACTGCGATGCGGATACTGCTGGTCGAGGATGACCCTTTGATCGTCGATGGGCTGACGCGGGCGCTGCGCCAGCGCGGCCATGTCGTCGACGTGCTCGGCCGTGGCGGCGAGGTGCCCGAGGCGCTGCGCGAGCCGGTGCACGATCTGCTGCTGCTCGACCTCGGCCTGCCGGACATCGACGGTCTGCAAGTGCTCGCCGAGCTGCGCAAGCGGCATCCGGCGTTGCCGGTGCTGGTGCTGACCGCCCGAGATGCGATCGAAAGCCGGGTCGCCGGACTCGATGCCGGTGCCGACGATTACCTGACCAAGCCGTTCGCGATCGACGAACTCGATGCGCGCATCCGGGCGCTGGCCCGGCGCGGCAGCCGGGCGCTGAAAGGACAGGCCCGGCTCGGCAGTCTGCAGCTCGATCTCGAGCAGCGCCTGGCCCGGCTCGGCGCGCAGCCGCTGAGCCTGACGCCGCGCGAGTACGGCATCCTCGAAGTGCTGGTGCTGGCCGAGGGGCGGGTGGTCAGCAAGCCGGTGATGCGCGATGCGCTGTGCGCCTGGGACGATGACCTGAGCAGTGCCGCGCTTGATGTCCACGTGCACCGGCTGCGCCGCAAGATCGAATGCGGCTCGGTGGAGATCCGCACCGTGCGCGGCTTCGGCTACCTGCTGCGCGAGGTCGCGGGCCCGGCTGGCGAAGAACTGCCCGGCGCGCCGTCATGAGCCTCAAGCGCGCCTTGCTGCTGCGCCTGCTGGCGCCGGTGGCGCTGCTGCTGGTCATCAGCAGCATCCTGGCCTACCGGCTGACCTTGCGTTACGCCGATCGCATCTACGACAGCTGGCTGTACGACCTGGCCCACACGGTGTCGCTGGAAGTGGGCGAGGACGGCCCGGAAACGGTCCACACCGGCGAGATCGACAAGCAGCTGAGGACCTGGAAGACCGGCGACAGCGAGGTCTACCTGATCACCTCGGCGGGCCGTCGCATCGCTGGCGACGAAGCGCTGCGGGCCGCCGATGCGCAGGGGCAGCGCTACGCCGACGACGCCCGGGTCGCCGATCTGGCGCGCGGCGCTCAGGTGCTGCGGGTGATGCATCTGACCGTGCCGGCCAATGAGCGTCACGGCGTGCTGGAGGTGCGGGTTGCGCAGGACCTGGCGGTCCGCTACGAACTGGCGGACGAGATTCTCTACGCAGTCTCGCTGCCGGCGGCGCTGCTGATCCTGATCGCCTTCCTGCTGACCGGCCGCGCCGTGCGTGCCGGCCTGCGCGGCATCGACGAACTGACCCAGCGCCTCTGCCATCACCCGGAAGGCCGACCGTTCGCGATCGAAACCGGTCAGCTGCCGAAGGAACTGCGCGGCCTGACCGTCGCCTTCGCCAGCCTGGTCAAGCGCAACGGCCTGCTGCTCAAGGCCCAGCAGCAGTTCATCGCCAACGCCGCCCACCAGCTGCGCGGCCCGATGGCAGCCACCGAACTGCACCTGGACGGCATCGATCGCGCCGGCGACGACGCCGAACGCCAGCGCAGCATGGCCCAGCTGCGGCGGTCGATCGAACGATCCCGCCGGCTCACCCAGCAGCTGCTGTCACTGGCGCGGCTGGAGCCCGGCAGCCGGCCGCCGCTGCCGCTGCGGACCCTCGATCTCGGCGAAACGGTGCGCGCCGCCGGCGCCGAGTACGTGCCGCTGGCCATCAACCGAGGCATCGATGTGACGCTCGATCTGCCGTCGACGCCGGCCCTGATCACCGGCCACGCGCTGCTGCTGCAGGAAGCGCTGTCGAACCTGATCGACAACGCCGTGCGCTACCACCCCGGCCAGGGCCTGATCGAAATGACCGTGACCATCGACGGCGAACGGGCGCTGCTGACCGTTCGCGACGATGGCCCTGGCGTCGATCCCGAGCTGGCGCCCCGGCTGTTCACCCGCTTCGCCCGCGCCGACGACAGCCACCACGACGGCGCCGGCCTTGGCCTCGCCATCGTTCGTGAAATCGTCGACCTGCACCACGGCGAAGTGCGCGCCGGACCGGGCGAGGGCGGGAAGGGGCTTTGTATCGAGATTTCTTTGCCGATCGCCGAAACGGCCGGCGGCGAGTCGCCGGCAGCGTGAAGCCGAGGCCCGGGATTCCGGATCAGCAGCGCGGCTGATCAATCGACAGTGGCGGCATTGATGCCATCGATCGCCACCCGGCACATCTGCACCAGTTCGTCGTCGTTGATCACGTACGGCGGCATCAGGTAGACGACGTTGCCGAGCGGGCGCAGCAGCACGCCGTTGGCGAGTGCGTGGCGGTAGACACGCAGGCCGCGTCGTTCGGCCGCCGGGTAGGGTTCGCGCTTGCGCGGGTTCTTCGCCAGTTCGACGGCCAGGATCATGCCCTGCTGGCGCAGGTCGATGACGTTGCGATGGTTGGCCACTTCGCTCATCAGGCCCCACATGCCGGCGGCAGTGGCGCGATTGCGGACCTGCCAGTCGTCGCTTTCAAGGATGTCGAGCGTGCCGAGCGCGGCGGCGCAGGCGATCGGATTGCCGGTGTAGCTGTGCGAGTGGAGGAAGGCGCGCTGGCTGGCGTAGTCGTCGTAGAAGGCGTTGTAGACGGTGTCGGTGGTCATCGTCACGGCCAGCGGCAAGGTGCCGCTGGTGAGGCCCTTCGACAGGCACAGGAAATCCGGCGTGGTGCCGCTCCAGTCGTTGGCGAACATCCGGCCGGTGCGGCCGAAGCCGACGGCGATCTCGTCGGCGATGTAGTGCACGCCGTGGCGGGTGCAGGCGTCGCGGAGCAGCTTCAGGTAGATCGGGTGGTACATGCGCATGCCGCCGGCGCACTGCACCAGCGGTTCGACGATCACCGCCGCCACTTCGTTCGCGTGCTTTTCCAGCGTCTCTTCCATCAGCCGGAAGCGCCGCCGGGTGTAGTCCTCCCAGGCTTCGCCGGGCGTGCGGTCGTAGCAGTCCGGCGACGGCACGACGATCGGCTGCATCAGCAGCGGTTGATAGGCATCGCGGTACATGCCTTCGCCGGACACGCCGAGGGCGCCCAGGGTTTCGCCGTGGTAGCCGTTCGACAGCGCAATGAATTTGGTCTTGCCCGGCTGGCCGCTGTTGCGCCAGTAGTGGGCGCTCATCTTCAGTGCGACCTCGACGGCGCTGCTGCCATTGTCGGCATAGAAGCAGCGGTTGAGGCCTTTCGGCGCTAGCTTGACGAGGCGCTCGGACAGTTCGACGACCGGCTGATGGGTGAAGCCGCCGAGCAGCACGTGATCGAGCCGGTCGATCTGCGCCTTCAGGCGCTCGACGATCACCGGATGCCGGTGGCCGAAGATGTTGGTCCACCAGGAGCTGACCGCGTCGATGTAGCGCTTGCCGTCGAAGTCGGTCAGCCAGATGCCTTCGGCGGTGGCGATCGGCACCAGCGGCAGCGCGCCGCCGGGCTCGTGATCGCGCATCTGCGTGCAGGGATGCCAGACGTGGGCGAGGGAGCGGCGGATCCAGTCGTCGTTGTGCATCGGTGGCGGCGGCAGTCGGGAAGCGGCAGGAACCTTAGCACCGCCGGAGTGTCGTGCGCGGTGGCAGCGATGGGGCGCTACCATCGCCGCCGCCGCAAGCCCTGCGGCTTCAAACGCCCGCTCCCGGTGCTGGAGATGCTCATGTCGCACTGCCGTCCGCTTGCCCTGAACGATGTCCTGCGCTGTGCCGCCTGGCCGGTCGCCGCGCTGCTGGCGATGCTGCTCAGCGCCTGCGGCGGTGGTGGCGGTGCGTCGGACCCGGGCGGCATTCCGGTCGCGTTCAGCAAGGTGACGCTGGATACCCGCCTGTATCCGGAGGCGCGCTGCAACGACGGCACGCCGGCGGTGTTCTACATCCAGGCCGGCGTCGGCAGTTCGGCGAGCGCACCGGCCAGCCGCACGGTGATCGGGCTGCAGGGCGGCGGCTACTGCCTGAGCGACGCCGAGTGCCGTGCTCGCTCGTCTGACCTGACCTCGTCGGCCGGCTACCCGGCCGGCATCGTGCCGGAAGGCCTGCTGTCGAGCACCGACAGCAACCCGACCTTCCGCAGCTGGAACCGGGTGCGGGTGCCGTACTGCAGTTCCGATTTCTACAGTGGCGATGCCGGTCCGACCGGCGGCAGCACCAATTTCCAGTTCCGCGGCGCGAAGATCGTGCAGGCAGTGATCGCCACGCTGAACAGCCGCTACGGCATCGGCAAGGCCGGCGACACCGTGCTGCTGGCCGGCACTTCGGCCGGCGCGGTCGGCGCCTTCATCAACGCCAACCGGGTGCGCGGCGCGCTGCCGGGCGCCACCGTGCTGACGCTGATCGATGCCGGCGTGTACCCGGATGTCGCGCCGCCGAGGCCGGGCACGCCGCCGCGCGAATCGGTGCGTGATCTCGGCGTCATCGGCCTGAGCTACTGGAACGGTCAGCCGGATGCCGACTGCATCGCTGCCAACCCGACCGCGCCGTCGCTGTGCTACCTGTTCGAGCACGCTGCGCCGACGCTGGCGACGCCGTTCTTCGTGCTGCAGAACGCCATCGATCTGGTCGGCATCGCCAATGTCGGCCTGCTGCCGGCCGATGCCGACCTCAGCGATCCGGTGCTTCAGGCCTGGCTGCGCGACACCTACCTGCCGGCGATGACCGGCATCCTGAGCCGCGTCGGCGTCACCGGCGGCCAGGGCGTGTTCGGTGTCTGCGCATCGCCGCAGCTGCACACGCAGTCGTCGCAGAACGCGGTGTGGACGGCGCCGGTCGCCGCGCTCGGCGATGTCTCGCCGCAGGCGGCGGTGGCGGGCTGGGTCGGCAGCGGCGCGGCCGCCACGCAGTACCTGGCGCCGGCCTGCAGCCCCGGCTGAACGGCGGCGGCGCTACAGCGTCTTGACCAGCACCATCGACTTGCGCTGCCAGTTGTACATGCGTGCCTTCTGCGCCGGCAGATCGTCCGGCGTGCCGCTGACGAAGCCGTGCTCGATGAACCAGTGCGGCGTGCGGGTGGTCAGCGCGAACAGCCGCCGGACGCCGAGCTGACGGGCCGAGGCCTCGGCCCGTTTCAGCAGCGCCTCGGCGCGGCCTTCGCGGCGGTAGTCCGGGTGCACGGCCACGCAGGAGAATTCGGCCATTGCCTCGTCGGCAAACGGGATCAGTGCGCTGCAGGCGATCACCGTGCCATCGCGGACCATCACGTCGAACAGGCTGATCTCGATCTCCAGCTGCTCGCGCGAACGCGGCACCAGCACGCCGGCCGCTTCCAGCGGCTGGATCAGCGCCAGGATGCCGCCGATGTCCTCGATCGTCGCTTCGCGGACCGCTTCGTAGTTCTCGTCGCTGTAGAACATCAGCCCGCAGCCGTCGCGGGTGTACAGCTCGCGCAGCAGCGCGCCGGTCGGTTCCGCGCCGATCAGATGGACGCGCTCGACGCCGCCGCGTCCGGCCGCCAGCGCCGATTGCAGCAGCGCCCGGTCCTCGGCCGACAGCGAGGCCTGGATGGCCGGCCGCGCCAGCAGCTTTTCGGCTTCGCCGAGCGGCAGCTGGCCGGCGTCGCCGGTGTCGTCGGCGAGCTGCCAGCGGTCCGGGTCGGCATTGAGCAGGAACACCAGCTTGTCGGCCTTGAGCTCGGTGGCCACCGCCTGCGCGACGTCGCCGGCGCGCAGGTTGAAGATCTCGCCGGTCGGTGAATAGCCGACCGGGCTCAGCAACGCGATGCGGCCTTCGTCGAGCGCGTTCTCGATGCTGGCGGTGTCGATCCGGCGGACCTCGCCGGTCAGCAGGTGATCGATGCCGCTGCGTACGCCGACCGGCCGTGCGGTGACCCAGTTGCCGCCGGCCACTTTCAGCCGGGCGCCGCCCATCGGCGTCGAGGCCAGGCCGGTCGACAGCCGCGCCTCGATGTCCATGCGCAGGATGCCGACCGCCGCCTTGACGCATTCCATGGTCGGCGCGTCGGTGATCCGCAGGTCGCCGGAGAACTGCGGCGCCAGCTGCCGCGCGCCGAGCTGCGCTTCGATCTGCGGGCGCACGCCGTGCACCAGCACCAGCCGCACGCCGAGGCTGTGCAACAGGGCCAGGTCGTGGATGAAACGCTCGAAATCCGGGCGCAGCGCGGCTTCGCCGCCGAAGGCGACCACGAAGGTCCGGCCGCTGTGGGTGTGCACATAGGGCGCCGCGCTGCGCAGCGCGGCGACGAAGTCGTCGGGAGTCATGCGCGGATTATAGGCGGCGGCCCTGGCGACCCCGCGGCCACTGGCGCGCGCCGCCTCAGGCGATCCGGTAGGTCTCCAGCCAGGCGCGCAGTTCGTCGTTGATCGGCGTCGGCCGGCGGCTTTCGGCGTCGATCTGCACCAGCAGCGACTCGGAGGTGCCGAAGCAGCGGTCGTTGGCGAACAGGCCCTGGCCGACGCGGTACGAGGTGCGGCCGATCTGCATCACGCCGGTGCCGACCATCACCTCGGCCGGCCAGTGCAGTTCCTCGATGAAGTTGACGACCAGCTGGCTGACCACGAACAGCCGGCCGAGCGCGCGGTTCTGCATCGTCACCTGGTTCATGAACATCGAGCGGCCGGTTTCGCAGTAGGCGGCGAAGGCCAGGTTGTTGACGTGGCCGATCTGGTCGGTGTCGGACCAGCGCACCCGCTCGCGTTCGAAGTGGCGGTAATGGCTGTGGATGCGCAGGGCCGGGTTGGCCGGATAGCCGGTCGGGGAGGCGGACATCGGGGCTGGGGATCGTCGTGACGGAGGAAAGCGAATGATAGGGCGCGCCCGGCGGGTGGCGGCCGGCAAGGGGTCGACACCGCGATTACGCGGGCGACCGGGCGACGGGATACCGGTCGATCCAGGTGGCGTGCAGACCATTTCTGCGGCGCTGACGATGCCATTGTCGGATGTCACAGTCGTGTGTAGGCTGTGACGGCTTCGTCAGCATCCCGATGACAGCATGCGATCAAGGGATGGGGCGGCGGACACGCGACGGCAGATCGCGGTCCGCAACGAAAAATCCAAGACGGCCCGAGCCGTCGACCAGTCAACAGTGCGAGGGGAGACGCGGAGCAATGAAACCGGATCGGCCGAGCGTGTCCGCCACTGGCCCCTCGGCAGGGCCGTCGACCGGTTCCGACCTGCCGCCGTGGGCCGCCACCCGGGCCGAGCTGGGCGAAGTGCTGGTCGGCCTGGCCGACGTGCAGATGCGCTCCATCGTCACCACGCGGCTGGCGCCGGCGATCTACATGCTGTGCGTGGCCGGCGTCGCGGCGATCAACGTCTACCTGGCGGCGCTGGTGTTCGGCTACTCGCTGGTGCTGGGCCTGATCTGGCTGCTGCTGATCATGCCGGTGCTGTTCATTTCCGGCGTGGTGGTGGTGCGGGTGGCGCTGGAAGTGATCCTGTCGATCTTCCGCATCGTCGTGTACATGGAATCGCTGATGGATCATGTCGCGACGCTGAAGGGCCAGACCGAAACGATCATGGACCGGACCGAAATCATCGATCTGCCGCGCATCCAGTTCTGGAAGCCACGCCGGCGGCGCGGCGACGGCAGCGGCGAGGATCGGGCATGAGGCGACTGGTGCTGGCGCTGGGTCTGCTGCCGCAGGTGGTCGCGGCGGATGGCTGGCTCGACGAACTGAGCTTCGACTGGAGCAACCGGGTGTCGGTCGGCGCCGCGCTGCGCATCGAGGCGCGCGACCCGAACCTGGTCGGCAAGTCGAACCTCGATCCGAATCTCTGCGCCGCCGATGAATGCCTGAGCGTCAGCCCGGACCAGACCGGTCCGAACACGCGCTGGCTCAATGCACCGGGCGCGCGCAACTCGGTGTACGACGAAGGCAACCTGAACTACGACCGCGGCGATTTCATTTCCTCGCCGGTCAAGTGGACGTCACGGCTCAAGGTCAGCCGCGACAACCTGAAGTTCGAGGCCGGCGTGCTGCTGTTCTACGACTACGTCAACACCACGCTGAAGGAATACCACCCGAACCAGATCGTCACGCCCGGCACGCCGCCGGGCCAGGTGGTGCGCAACAAGCGCGACATCGACACCATCCACCAGATCGGCTACGGCGCGCAGCTGCTCGATGTCTACGTGCAGGACACCTTCGACATCAACGACCGGCCGATCGACATCTCCATCGGCCGCCAGCGGCTGGTCTGGGGCGAGGCCAGTTTCGCAACCCAGGGCAGCCTGAATTTCAACAATCCGCCGGACGTCAACAACCTGAGCCGGCCGGGCGGCACGCTGGACGAGGTCTACCGGCCGGCCGGCATGGTGATCGCGAAAGGGCCGATCGACGAGCGCCTGAGCTTCGAGGCCTTCTACCAGTTCGAATGGCGGCCGGTCGGCATTCCGCCGCGCGGCTCCTACCTGTCGTTCTTCAATGCCTCGAACCACCTGACGGCCAACGAGGGCATCATCGCGCCGTTCGCCAAGGCGCCCTACGATCCGCTGCAGATCGGCACGCCCGGCAACGACGTGCTGGCGCTGGTCAGCGAAACCAGCCTCACGCTGCGCCGGGGCGCCAACCGCAATCCGGACAACGGCGGCCAGTACGGACTGGCGCTGTACTGGCATCCGGACGACTGGCTCGGTGGCTCGGAACTGGGCCTGTACTACTCGCGCTACCACTCGCGGATTCCGACCGCCAGCGCCACCGCCTCGGACGCCAGCTGCGCCCGTCGCGAAGGCAATCCGGCCGGCATCGACGCGATCGACCTGACCAGCTTCATCGCCGCCTGCGGCGTGCCCGGCACCCACCAGCGCGAAGCGGTGCCGCTCGACACCGCGCAGTACTTCCTCGAATACCCGGAAGACATCCACCTGTTCGGCGCCAGCTTCTCGACCCTGATCGCGGGCGTCGCCGTGCGTGGCGAGTTCTCGTTCCGGCCGAATCAGCCGGTGCAGGTCGATCTGGAAGATGTGCTGCTGGCCGCGCTGCAACCGGCATTGCCACGCAACGACATTCCGCTGTTCACCACCGACAACACCGTGCAGGGCCTGGTGCTGGCGCTGCAGGACCCGACCAATGCGCTGTCGGTGCTGGCGGCCACCACCGGCAACCTGCAGGGCGCCATCGGGGCGCTGCAGGCGCTGGCCGGCGCGCCGGGTGTGCTCGGCACCACGGTGCCGGGCTCGCGCACCGGCATTCCGGACTTCGTCACCGAGTACCGGGGCGGCGTGCCCGGCGAAGTGGCGCCGGGGGCCTACATCCGCGGCTACGAACGGCTGCAGGTGCAGCAGGCGTCGATCGGCCTGACGCGGATCTTCGGCAATACCGGCTTCCTCGGCACCAAGGACACCGCGCTGCTGCTGGAAGTCACCGAGATCTGGATTCCGAACCTGCCGTCGCGGGCGCGGCTGCAGTTCGAGGCGCCCGGCACCGACACCCATGCCGGCCCTGGCGTGGCCGATACCGGCAACGCGCTGCACATCAACCCGATCCGCAACACCGGCGGCTATGTCACGCCGTTCTCGTGGGGTTATCGCGCCGGCGCGCTGCTGCACTACGCCGATGTCGTCATGCCCGGCCTCGACGTCACCCCGTTCCTGGTCTTCACCCACGACGTCGGCGGCGTGTCGCCGGGCCTGGCCGAGAATTTCCTGCGCGGCCGCAAGCTGGGCGTGGCCGACCTGCGCTTCAGCTACGGCGACGTCGACCTCAATCTGGTCGGCACCTTCTTCTTCGGTGGTGGACCCCGCAACACGCTGGCCGACCGCGACTTCGTCGCCGCCAGCATCGCCTACAAGTTCTGAGCCGCGATCCTCATGAAAACCATCCTTGCTGCCATCGGCGTCATCGCCATCATCGGCGTCGCCGCTGGCGTACTGGTCGGCGTCTGGGTGTTCCGCAACGTCGACGCCCGGCTGCTGCTGACCAACCAGCCGGCGAAGGTGATCATTCCCGAGCCGCTGCGGGTGTCGGCGAACGTGCTGAACAATCTGGAAATCGAGCTCGACACCAGCATCACCACGACGGTGCCGATCGATCAGGTGATCACCATCCCGATCGCCGAGACGCTGAACGTGATGGCCGACTTCGACGGCGACGTGCCGATCAAGATCAACGTGCCGGTGAAGGACAAGATCGCCATCGACCAGGTGCTCGACATCGACACCGTGATCAAGGCCGAAATTCTCGGCGACAAGCACGATCTGCCGCTGCGCGGCCGCATTCCGGTCAAGGCGATCGTGCCGGTGAACCTCAACATTCCGGTCGATCAGCTGGTGCGGCTCAAGTTCAGGGCGCCGGTGCAGGCCAAGCTGCGGCAGGCGCTGACCGTGCCGCTGAAGGCCGACATCTCCACCACCATCCCGATCAAGAGCCAGATGTCGGTGCCGGTGAAGTCGGCGCTGGAAGCCTCGATCACGATTCCCGATCCGGCCGACATCGTGATTGTCGAATCCGACCTGCTGCTGCCGCTGCGCACCGTGGTGCTCGGCGCCACCGGCAATCCGCGTCCCGCCGCCGCGCCGGCCCCGGCGCCGGCCCCGGCGGCGCCGTGAAACGCCTGCTGACCTGGCTGGCCGGCCTGCTCGCCGCCGGTGGCCTGCTGGCGGGAGCCGGCCTGCTCGGCTTCTGGGTGTACTCGTGGCTGGTGGTCGGGCTGACGCTGACCGATCAGCCGGGCCTGATCACGCTGCCGCCGAAGTTCGTCGCCCAGGCCCGGGCCACCAACGACGTGACGATCAAGCTCGATGGCTTCATCGACGCCATCGTGCCGTTCAAGCAGACGCTGGACCTGCCGATCGAAGGCGACTACACCGCCGACATCAACCTCGATACCGTGGTGCCGCTGCGCTTCACCATCGAGTACAGCGGCGTGATTCCGGTCGACACCTTTGCCGACATCCAGGGCCGCACCGACTTCGTCTACCAGAACGTCAAGCGCCTGCGGAACGTCGCCTTCGCCGGCCGCGTGCCGCTGCAGTTCGAGCAGCCGGTGAAGTTCGTGGTGCCGATCGATACCCAGTTGCGGGTGAAGTTTCGCGGCCCGATCGGCCTGAAGCTGAACCAGACGATCAAGGCGCCGGTCGACACCGTGCTGCGCACGCGGATCAAGGCGCAGCGCGAAGTCACCACGCCGATCCTGGCCCGCTTCGGGCTGGATGTGACATCACCGACACAGCCGATTCCGGTCATCATCCAGCATTCGGATTTGCGGCTGAAAGCCGACACCCTGCGCCTGTCCAAAGCCGCTGATCCGTCCCAACCGCAACGCAAGCAAGGCCTGGCCGGAGCGCCCGCACGATGAGCAAGAGCAAGAAGAATCCCAGCTTGTGGCAGCGAGCGCTGGAAGCGGTCGGCGAAGACCTGCAGGGCGACACGCCGCTGGCCAACCGCCTGCTGGCGAAGCTGCCGGGCGGGGCGATCGTCCAGGAACAGCTCGACAGAGTCGAGAAGCGTGTGCTCGGCGAGCTCAAGGCGCGGCTGGATCGGCTGGACAGTGGCAGCCACGAGCAGACCTTGCAGGTGGTGGCGTTCTCGATGGAGGCCCAGACCGCACATGCGCCGACCCGCGAACTGCGCGAGCCGGCCGAGATGCTGCGCGAGCTGCTGGCGATTTCCAGCGAGCAGACCAAGGAGCAGGCCGAGCTGGCCTACTACTCCAGCCTGATCCGCGCGCTGCTGCCGGACGAGGCACGGATTCTGTCGGCGGTGTCGGACGGCGGCACCTATCCGCTGGTGAATCTGGTGGCGCTGTCCAAGCTCGGCATCCAGACCCATGTGGTGCTGGAGAACACCTGCTCGGTCGGCCGCGCGGCCGGCGTGCAGCTGCCCGAGATGACGCGCGGCTACCTGCAGCGCCTGATGGCCGCCGGGCTGGTGGAAACCGGGCCCGAGGACTACGCGCTGACCACCAAATACGAAATCCTGGAAACCGATGACGTGCTGCGCAAGCTGATCAACCAGATGAAGGCAGCCGGCCAGCGCAGCCAGATCAAGCGCCGGGTGCTGAAGATTTCCGAGCTGGGCCGCAACCTCTGGGAAGCCTGCCGGATCACCGAAGACTGAGCGGCGGCTGCAGCCAAGCGGATCACAACAAGTACGCGCGGGGGAGAGAACGCAATGCAAAGCTGGGCACAGATCGTTACCGATGTACAACTGAACTGGTGGCTGTACCTGTCGATGCCATTCGTCGCGGCGCTGATCGGCTACGTGACCAAGATCGTCGCGATCAAGATGATGTTCCAGCCGATCGAGTTCGTCGGCATCAAGCCGATCTTCGGCTGGCAGGGCATCGTGCCGCGCAAGGCGGCAACCATGGCGTCGATCGCCTGCGACACCATGACTTCGCGGCTGATCAGGCCGGAGGACATCTTCAACAAGCTGGATCCGGACCGCATTGCCCGGGAAATCGAGAAGCCGCTGCTGGCGGCCGTCGAGGACATCACCCGCGAAGTGGCGGCGGTCTACTCGCCAGGCCTGTGGGAAGCAGCGCCGGAGGCGGTCAAGCGGCTGATCATCGGCCGCATCCAGAACGAGGCGCCGAACATCGTCCGGGCCATCATGATCGACATCAAGCAGAACATCGATTCGGTGTTCGACCTGAAGGACATGGTGGTGTCCAACCTGCTGCGCGACAAGCCGCTGCTGAACCGGATCTTCCTCGAGGCCGGCAGCGGCGAGTTCAAGTTCATCCGCAACTCGGGCATCTACTTCGGCTTCATCATCGGCCTGGTGCAGGCCGTGACCTGGGCGCTGACCCAGAACCCGCTGGTGATGCCGCTGTTCGGCCTGTTCACCGGCTGGTTCACCGACTGGCTGGCGCTGAAGATGGTGTTCAACCCCAAGCACCCGACCAAGTACTTCATGGGCCTCGTCGAATGGCAGGGCCTGTTCCTGAAGCGCCGCGCCGAAGTGTCGGCCGAGTACGGGCGGCTGATCGCCAAGGAAATCGTCACCCCGCGCAACATCATCGATGCCGTGCTGAAGGGCCCGCTGTCGGACCGCCTGTTCAACATGGTCCAGAAGCAGGTGCAGAAGGTCGTCGACGAGCAGTCCGGCGTCGCCAAGCCGTTCGTGGTGTTCGCGGTCGGTTCGACCAAATACCAGGAGATGAAGCGCCTGGTGGCCGAGGAAATCATGAAGCGGCTGCCGGACACGCTGAAGCACATCGAAGCCTATGCCGGCGATGCGATGGCGATCGAGAACACGCTGGCGACCAAGATGACCGAACTGTCGGTCGAGGAATTCGAAGGCCTGCTGCACCCGGCGTTCGAACAGGACGAGTGGATCCTGATCGCGGTCGGCGCCTCGCTCGGCTTCATCGTCGGCGAAATGCAGGTGTTTCTGATGGAGCATCTCGCCAAGAAGGCACCGGACGTGCAGGCCGCGCTGAGCCTGCTGATCTCGTGACCCGGCCGGGCTTGCTGGCGCAGGCCTGGCTGGCAGCCCTGGTGCTGGCGGCCGCGCCTGCGTCCGCAGCCCGCGATGAGGCCGCGCTGCGCGCCTGCCTGCGCGCCAACCTGCCGTCGGCTGAGGTCTCGCAGGACATCGTGATCACCCAGACCGACGCCGGTGGGGCAGTCAAGCGCCTCAGCGGCCGCTGGTACTGGCAGCGCAGCGACAGCCGCCAGCGCGCGATGCTGAAACTGTCGGCGCCAGAAGACCTGAACGGCGCCGCCTACCTGTTCATCCGCGACGGCGGCAAGGAGACCTTCTGGCTGTACCTGCCGAGCGTCGGCCAGGTGCGCAAGGTGGTCGGCGCAACGATTGCCCAGTCGCTGTTCGGCAGCGGTCTGTCGGCGTTCGATCTGAAGTTCCTGTTCAGCGGCCTGGCCGGCGGGCAGGTCCGCTATCTCGGTACCGACAGCCGCGGCGGTCGCAGCGGCGAGCGCTGGCGCTACCAGCCGCCATCGGCGCCGGACATCCTCTACGACAAGGTCGAACTGGTGATCGACGATCTCTGGTGCCTGCCGACCCATGCCGATCTGTTCGGCGGCGTGCCGTGGAAGACGCTGGAGGTCGATCCGGCTTCGGTGTCGAAGCGCGGTGGACGCTGGCAGGCTGGGCGGGTGTTGCTGACCGATCTGCGCGCCAGCAACCGTTCCGAGATCCGGCTCGGGACCGAGTCGGTCGTCGAATCATTCCCGGAGAGCCGGTTCGATCCGCGAAAATTCTATCGGCAGCCCTGAACTGAAAAAAATGCTGGCATCAGGTCTCAGGATGGGTATACTGCGCGCCCCGCAGCCATGGGATCGGGACGCAGACCAGCGCGAAGTTGCGTTGAAACTGTCGAAAAGATTCCGGCGCAGCGGGGCTGAGTTAAAGTTGCAGCATCAAATGGTGGGCGTAGCTCAGTTGGTTATGTGATTCCAGAGGTCGTGGGTTCGAGTCCCATCGTCCACCCCATTTTCGGCAAGTTGCGGGTCGCTAGCTCAATTGGTAGAGCAGCTGACTCTTAATCAGTAGGTTCCCGGTTCGAGTCCGGGGCGACCCACCACCCGCACTTCTTCCGAGGTCTGAAACAGGCTGAGGAAACACAGGAAAGCCGCAATCCCAAACGGGACTGCGGCTTTTTTTGTGTCCGGCAGTGGCTCCGTTTCAGCTGCTGGCGGATTGCTCGACGGCCGCGGCCTTGATGGATTCGAGCGCTTTCCGCAGGCGCTCGGGATCGTACGGACGCTGGCTGTCATCGACGGCGTCAAAGACCTCGCGGACCGGTTTCGCGAAGACCGTCTCCGGAAGCTGCGTTTCGGTCTGCAGATGGCTGCTCAAGGCGTCGAGGCCGTAGTAGACCTGCTTGGCCATCGTGAAATCGCCGGCCAGCTTGCCGCCGCCAGCGGTGGCAAGGGCGTTGATCAGCTTCAGCAACTCGGCCTTGCCAAGGGTCTTGCCGCGAAGTTCGCCGAGCGCGGTGTCGGTCAGTTTGCGAAGGTCGGCGGCAGCGCTCCGGATCGCCGGCACCGACTGCCGCGAGCCTTCGTGCAACTGCTTCAGCGCGGTATCCCAGGCGCGCGACGAGGGCAGGTCGAGCGTGCGCAGGATCAACGACGACAGCACCAGGCTGGCATCGGCGATACGAAGCTGGCCGGGATCCTGGTGGCCGCCCAGGCCGGCGTTCCAGCGCGGCGGCCGCATCGCGTGATGACACGACGAGCATTCGAAGAACACCAGTTCCGGGGTCAGGCCGTTGGCGGTCATCCGCTCGCTGCTCAGGCCGTCGAGCAGGAACTGGCCGGACACCAGCTGGCCCGTGGCCCACACGGTGCCGCTGGCGGCGAAGTTCTTGCGCTTGCGGTAGTCGGCATCGACCTTGAAGTGCGCCGGCTGGATCAGCGTGTTGAAGGCCAGCTCGAACTCCAGCGGCGGATGGCCGGCGCCCATCATGCGGTGGTTGATCGGCTTGCTGGCCGAGCCGAGGTGGCAGTCCAGGCACAGCTTGGCGCGCACGGTCGGGTCTTCCAGCGGAATCAGCCCCTGGGCGATGTTCTGGGCGTGGCTGTTGCCCGAGACATGCGGCCCCAGCCAGTTCT
Source organism: Gammaproteobacteria bacterium (assembly GCA_026398815.1). GTDB lineage: Bacteria > Pseudomonadota > Gammaproteobacteria > Nevskiales > Nevskiaceae > Nevskia. The sequence goes on along the minus strand of JAPLSA010000017.1, from coordinate 221,946 downwards.
TCGCGCCGCCGTGGCAGGCCTCGCAGCCGACGCCTTCGGACAGCGAGAAATGCGGTCCGCGCTGGGCTTCGGGAACGTAATCGGAATGGCAGGTCAGGCACTCGGCCGCCTTGCTGGCGTCCTTGATGCCGAGGTTGTCGGCGATCCGCCGGGCGGCCGGCTTGAGCAGCAGCTTGAAGGCGTTCTGGTGCCCGTCCTTCTGCTGCCAGATGAAGTACTCGTCCTGGCGCACCGGCGAGTTGCTGATCGGCCGCGACGAGCCATGACAGGTGCTGCCGGCGCAGGTCGCGACGCCGACGTGCTTGTTGGTGTCCGGAGTGTCGGCGTCGGCGATGGACGCGAACAGCAGGATCAGGGCCAGCGTGGTGCGCGAGAACAGGATCGAAGTGCGTCGCGAAGGCCGAATGCCCATGTCTGGTCCGTCAAGAGTGCTGCTGCCGTAGAAGAATTGCCGGGTCGCCGCCGGGGCTTGAGAACCACCGCTCGGTTGGCGCAGCAATTCTTGCCCAGGACCGGTCGGTACAGCATGCGGTTGGCATGAGTTTCGCCGATAATGAACACGCCGTACTGCGACTTCGCGCACAGCGCGTTCGCCTGCGCTACCACCGTCAAACCGGACTCAACGCCTTGCCCGCTTCGCGCATCCCGCCTCTGCCGATGCTGACGATCGCCGCGCGCCGCGCCCTCGCGCGGCCGGCGGGTCGTGACCGGAGCCGTTGACGCCCGTATGTCCAACTGGTTCGGTCGCTGGTGGCGTGGAAAGGAATCCCGGCTGGAGATCGGCGGGGTCACCCATCCCGGTCTGGTGCGCGATCACAACGAGGATGCCTTCGCCACCTTCCCCGAACAGGCCGTGGCGGTCGTCGCCGATGGCATGGGCGGGCTTTCGAAGGGCGAGATCGCCAGCGCGCTGGTGATTGACGCGGTGACCGACGCGATGCGAGACCAGCGTACGGCGGCCGAAGGATTGCTCGACGCCCACCAGCGCCTCTGCGAGCTGCGGGCAGCCTCTGCCGGCGAGCGGATGGGGTCGACAGCCGTCGCCATCACCGTGCATGGCCAGCAGGCGCGCATCGATTGGGTCGGCGACAGCCGTGCCTACCTGTGGCGCGACGGCGAGCTTCGGCAGATCACCCGTGATCATTCGTTTGTCGCGGAACTGCTGGAAGCCGGCGCACTGACCGCTGAAGAGGCGGAGACGCATCCGAACCGCAACGCGCTGACCCGGGCGATCGGGGTGCAGGATGTCGCCACGTTGCAGGTCGATACGCTGGATCTCGCGCTGCGCGGCGGTGATCGCCTGCTGCTGTGCAGCGATGGCCTGTCCGGTTTCCTCAGCCACCAGCGCATCGCGGACTGCATGCGCAGCGCCAGCAACGCAACGGCCATGGCCGAGGAACTGGTCCGCCTGACGCTGAACGGCACCGACGCCGCTGACAACGTCACGGCGGTCTGCATGGTGCTGCCGCCATGAGCACGCTTCCGGAAGGCACGGTCCTCGGCAAGTACCTGATCATTCGCCATCTCGGCTCCGGCGGCATGGCCGATGTCTATGAAGCCGAGGACAGCCGGCTCGGCCGACGCGTGGCGCTGAAGGTGTTGCCGCCGGAACTGGCCCGTAACCCGCAGTTCATCCAGCGCTTCGAGAGCGAAGTCCGCAAGGCGGCGTCGCTAAACCACGGCGGCATCGTGCCGGTGTTCGATTTCGGCCTGGAGAACGGCACCCACTACTACTCGATGCGGCTGCTGACCCACGGCAGCCTGCGCAATCGCATCGACGAAGGTCTGGACGACCAGGAAGCCCTGTCGATCCTGCGCGACATGGCCGACGCGCTCGGCCACGCGCACAGCCGGCAGCCGCCGCTGGTCCACCGTGACGTCAAACCCGAGAACATCCTGTTCGACGAACAGGGCCGTCCTCTGCTGACCGATTTCGGCATCGCCAAGGCGATGGATGGCAACCGCAACCTGACGGCAACCGGCGTCGCCATCGGCTCGGCGCTGTACATGAGCCCGGAGCAGGCTCGCGGCAAGAAGGATCTCGACGGCCGGGCCGACCTGTACAGCCTCGGCACGCTGTTCTACGAAATGCTGATGAAGGTTCCGCCGTACGACGGCGAGGACCAGATCTCGATCATCTTCAAGCACGTCACCGAGCCGATTCCGCAGTTCCCGGAGCCGTACACGCAGTACCAGGATCTGCTCGACGCGATGATGGCCAAGAACCCGGCCCAACGCGTCGCATCCGCTCGCGATCTGGTGGCGCTGGTCGATCCCTTGCTGCCGCAGCGCCCGACGCGCGGGAACGCAGGCACACGCACGACCGGCCAGACGCAGGGAGTAGGCGTCGGTGCCATCAGTGGTTCGGTGGAACTCGAACGGATCGAACGCGAACAGGCGGCGGCGCGTGCTGCCGAGCAGCAGCGCCTGCGCGAAGAGCAGGAAGCCGCCGAACGTCGTGCGGCCGAAGAAGAACGGGCGCGGCAGGAAGCGCTGGAACGCCAGCGCGCCGCCGATGAAGCCGCCGCGCGTCAGCGCGCCGAAGCTGAACGGATCGAACGCGAGCAGGCAGCGGCGCGCGCTGCCGAGCAGCAGCGCCTGCGCGAAGAACAGGAAGCGGTCGAACGTCGTGCGGCCGAAGAAGAGCGTGCCCGTCAGGAAGCACTGGCACGCCAGCGTGCAGCCGACGAAGAAGCCGCACGCCAGCGCGCCGAGGCCGAGCGGATCGAGCGCGAACAGGCTGCGGCGCGTGCTGCCGAGCAGCAGCGCCTGCGCGAAGAACAGGAAGCGGCAGAACGTCGCGCCGCCGAAGAAGAACGGGCGCGGCAGGAAGCGCTGGCACGCCAGCGTGCAGCCGATGAAGAAGCCGCGCGCCAGCGCGCCGAAGCCGAACGCATCGAACGCGAACAGGCAGAGGCTCGCGCCGCCGAGCAGCAGCGCCGGCGCGAAGAACAGGAAGCAGCTGAACGTCGTGCCGCCGAAGAAGAGCGCGCCCGCCAGGAAGCGCTGGCCCGCCAGCGCGCAGCCGACGAAGAAGCCGCGCGTCAGCGCGCCGAAGCGGAGCGGATCGAGCGCGCGCGCGCGGCGCAACGACAGGCGGCCGAACAGGATGCCCATGCCGCGCTCGACGGCGCGTCTGAGCCGGCGTTCTCGCCGTCGACCACCGTCGTGCCACCGTCGGTGCTGGCCGATCTGAGTGCGCCCCGGCGACCGCAATCGGCATCGGCGCGGCGTGGCTCGGCGGTCGACGCCGCACTTCGGCAGGCGCGCGACGTGCTGCAGTCGGGCTACCAGCGCGCGCGCGCCTTGCCGCGCGGGCCCTTGCTGGGCGGGGCGGCCGCTGGCGTCATCGCATTGTCGGTGGCGGGGGTTGCGGTCTGGAACGGCACCGGTCATCGCCGCCTGCAGCAACAGATCGACGCGGCGCTGGCCCAGCCGGACAGCGCGGCACCGGCAGCCACGGTTGAGCTGTTGCTGCAACTGGATGCCGCCGATCGCGAGGCGCTGCTGGTGCCGGGCGGTCCGGCGGAGCGCTATTTCCTGGCGCGTTCGGAAGCGGCGGCTGCCGCCGATGCCTTCAGCGATGAACGGGTGGCGGCGCTGGCGATGCTGCGCAAGGCCAATCTGGAAATTTTCACGCGTCCCAACCGGGCGCTGGCGGAACGGATCGACAGCCTGTCCGAGCCGCTCTACCAGTTGCTGGACACGGCTGACCGTTCGGCGCTCTTCAGCCTGTCGGCCGAAGAGCCATCGACGCTGCGTGTGCTGCGCCAGCTGGCGGTGGCCGGCGATGACAAGCGGCTCGAGCGGCGCTTCCGCGCCGACGTGCTGCGCAAGTTCGATGCCGCGATCGGCAGCGCCAAGAAGAAGGACCTGCCAGCCCTCGAACGCGTACTGGGCGACATCGAAGTGGTCTACGGTGCCGACCCGACGCGTCGGGCAGCGTTGCAGGCACGCAATGACGAGGTCGGCGAGCCGGAGGTGGCGGTCAGCCCGAATGTTTCGGCGGATGACGACAAGCTGCTGGCGGCATCCGAACGGCTGGTCGACGCGGCACTGGCCGGCAACAAGCTCGACGACGCCCGCAGCGAAATCCTGAAGCTGCGCAAGGCCAACAAGCTGGGCTCCGAGCGCGCCAAGCTGCTGGCCGACAAGGTGGCAAGCAAGTATCTGGAGCAGGCGCGCAGCGAGATCGATGCGGTGTCGGTGCTGAAGGACACGCCGGCGGCGATCGAGCTGAAGGCGGCCTTGCTGGCCAACATCCGCCAGCTGTCGCGACGGGTCGACATCGGCGCGGTGCAGAACACCCAGCGCCTCAAGGCCGAGCTGATCCAGGCGCGCGAGCTGTCCGACACCGTGGTCGCCGGCAGCACGCTGACCGGCGAGCAGGCCGTGCAGGCCGGCATCACGCTCGATCTGGCGCTGACCCAGCTCGGCGTGGCGGCTGCCGGCGAGCGCGCCGCGCTGAAGGCCCGCTTCGGAGCGGCGCTGGAGAAATTGCGGCGTACGAGCGCCGCGCAAGCCGCGCCGCCGGTGCCGGCTGCTGCTGCCGCGCCGGCTCCTGCCGCGGTGCCGGCGCCCGCACCGGCGGCGCCCGCCTTGTCCGGAAACGATCCCTGCACCGCGCAGAAATCCTGCACCGACACGGTGGCCGGCCAGAGCCTGCGTGCCTACCGGCTGGGCGCCAGCGCGCCGTTCGACACGCTGTTCATCCAGGAACAGGAAGTGTCGGCCGAGCTGTACAGCATCGTCATGGGGGTGGGGATGACCTCGGCGCCACGCTTGCCGGTAACCGGCATCAGCGCCGACGACGCCCGGCGGTTCGCGGAAAAGCTGTCGGCGCTGACCGGCCATACGTTCCGCCTGCCGACTGCCGACGAGTGGCAGACGGCGGCACGCGAGATTCGCCCGAATGTGCTGGCCACCGCGAACTGCGCTGGACTGTCACCGGATGGCTCGCGCAATCCGGCGGCGCGGCTGAACAATGTCGACAAGCAGATCGGGCAGGCCAAGGGCGCGGTCAACATCATCGGCAACGCAGCCGAGATCGTCACCGACAAGGGCCGGCACCTGGTGGCCGGTGCCAGCTTCCAGGATGCCGGCGCCGACTGCTCGCCGAACGCGTTGAAACCCTATGCGGGCGCCGATCCGGCGGTCGGCTTCCGGCTGCTGCGCGTCGTCAAGTAAGGCGCGACGGGCCCTGCTTACTTGACGACTTCGAGCAGCTCGACGTCGCAGATCACCACTTCGTGCGGTCCGATGGCGCCGCTGCCGGCTTCGCCGTAGGCGAGGCGGCTCGGCACGAACAGCCGCATCCGGCCGCCTTCGCGCATCAGCATCAGGCCTTCCTGCAGGCCCTTGATCAGGCTGTTGATCGGCGTTTCCAGCGGCGCACCGGTGCGCCGGGAATCCTGGATCACGTCGCCGCTCTTCAGCGACATCGTCAGGTTCAGGCGCACGGTATTGCGCCGCAGCGGCAGCCGGCCGTTGCCGGTGGTGATCGACTGGTACTGAAGGCCGCTCGGCAGGCTGCTGACGTCGCTGCGCTGGCCGTTGGTCATCAGGAACTGCTCAGCCTCGCTGCGTGCCAGATAGACATCCTTGATCGGCTGTGCGGCGCGTGACTTGCCGACGCCGGCTGACGAGCTGCTGGCGACCGCATCCATCGGCGGCGACTTCAGCGTTTCGCGAAACACCTGCAGATCCGGCATCGCCCGGTAGCGGCCGGATTCCAGCAGTTCGTGCGCCTGCTGGCGGCCGAGCTGGAAGCTGTAGGCGACGAGGTGGTCGGACACCATTTCGGAGCTGGCCGGCACGCCGGCGCTGACCAGGTTCGGCACCAGCTTGCTGGACAGCAGCAGATCGGCTTCCGAGCGCGGCGGCAGGATGTTGGTGTCGAAGCCCGCCTGCAGACCCTGGATCAGCATCTCGATGTCGACGTAATCGTTGAGCCCCGCCTGCACGAGCTTGCGCAGGATGCTGACGGCAGCTTCGACGGCGGCGGCACGCGGACTGCCGGCCGGCGCAACGGCCCCGGCATCGTAGGGACGCGGTGCGGCTTCAACGACTGCAACCGGGGCGACAACCGCCGGCAGCGCTGCCGGCGTTGCGCTCGGAGCGGGGGCGGCCAGCGCGGCAGCGGCCGTCGGCGCCGGTGGCGGCATCGCCGGGATGGCGGCCGGCGAGGGCAGTGCGCCGATCGCGGTGACTGGCGGAGCTGCCGCTGCCGCCAGCACCAGCGGCGCGGCGCTCGCGGCCGGCGCGGCGGCGACGGTGGCCGAGGACGCGCCTGCAACCGTCGACAGCACGGCCAGCGATGCTCCGGTCGCCGCGCTGTAGCGGTTGCGGGCTTCGCTGGCCAGCAAGGCCGGATCACGCAAGGCCGGGCTGCCGATGGCGGCGGCCACCGCGATGCCGAAGCTGCTTTCCACCCGGCTGGTCAGCGTTGGCTGGCGCTTGACGCTGCGCGACACCACCGTGGCGGCGGGTGCGATGCGCGGGCTTTCGTCGATGCAGGTCCAGGCGGCGGCGCTGGCGGGATCGCGTTGCGGCTGCAGGGTCCAGCAGTCGTCGAGGAACAGCACGATCTCGCGGCTGCCGGCGACCGGCAGCAGTTGCTCCAGCGGCACGCCGTAACGGCTCAGATCGCGTTCGTCGAGCGATGGCAGATCGACCGGCAGCAGCAGCGACTGGGTGCCGACATTGGCGCCGTGGCCGGAGAAGTAGACGACGACGCGGCCGGCTGACTCGGCAGCGGCGCGGAACTCGCCGGCCAGCGATTTCAGCGTCGAGGCGTCGATGTTCTCGGCGAAATAGACCGTGGCGCCGGATTCCCGCAGCGCGGCGGCAACGATCTCGGCGTCAGGAATCGCTGACGGCAGCTTCGACAGCGCCGGGTAATCCGCTTCCGCCGCCACGAAAGCGACGGTGCCGCCTGCCAGCGCCGGTACCGTCTGAGCGGCCATGGCGGCGACGGCAGCGACCAGGCCGCGCCGAACGCCGGTGAACAGGAAAGCGGGGATTCTGTCGTGCCTCATGTCATGCACAGCGTAGCCTTGTCGCGGTCAATCGGAACATCCGTTGCGGTGCAGCGGCGTGACGCGGCGATCACTGCCCGGTCGGGAACGGGATGCGCCAGATGCCTTCGCGGAAGCCGCGGTCGGACACGAAATAGACCCACTCCTGCTCCGGGTCCAGCGCCGGATTGCGTTCTTCCGAACCGTTCGAGGTCAGCTGCTTCGGAATGCCGCCGGACTTCGGGATCAGCCAGATGTCGTAGTTCGGCAGGCCCTGCTCGTCCTTGCCGTCGGCGGCGACGAACACGATGCTGCCGCCGTCCGGCGTCCAGACCGGGCTGTGCTTGGTCATCACCTGTCCCGGCGCCGCCGGATTCGACGGATTCTTGGAGGTGGTCAGCTGCACCGGATTCTGGCCGGAGACCGGCATCGTCCACAGCTGGCCGTCGGTGCCGATGTAGGTGATTTCGGCGCCATCCGGCGAGATCGACGGCTCGCTGCCTTCGCGCAGCTGCGTCGGATAGGCCGCCGAACCGCCCTGCAGCCAGATCTGCGGCGTCGATTCGCCGACCATGCCGGGATAGATCGGCCGGAACTCGTAGGCCATGGTGCCGTCGCGGGCCAGCGACGGATTCGAGCTCAGGCCCTCACTGCCCTGACGGACCACCGACACACCGCCCGGACGATCCGAGGAGATGCGGAACAGGTCGACGCCCTTCGGCCGCATGCGGTTGGCGGCGAAGGTGACGGTGCCGCCCGGGCCGACGGCCGGCTGCACGTCGGACCAGCTGCCGTTGGTGATGGTGGTGACGCCGCCGCCCTGGACCGCCTTCATCATGCGGATATTGGCCTGCACCTTGCGGCCGTCATCGGCAAGGCCGAGCGTGACGCCGCCCTGCTTGGCCAGTTCCTCGGCGCGGCGCTTGGCTTCGGCGTTCTGCTTGCCCTGCTTCTTCTCGTCGCCGTCCTCGCTGCTGATCGTTTCGACCACCGAGAACAGCAGCGATTCGCCGTTGGCGGTCAACGCCAGCCCGCCGATCGACTGGTTCGGCTGCACGCGCGCCATCAGCGTTGCCGACGAGCTTTCCGAGCCGACCGTTTCGATCCACGCGCGCACCATTCTCGGCGCGATCCGGATGCCGTCATTGCTGATCCGGGTGTCGTAGCGCTGCAGCAGCTGCATGCGCGGCGGCTCGGACGTGGTCGCACAGCCGGCGAGGCTCAGGAGGGCAGCAAGGCAGGCGGCTGCTGGAATCGTTCTGTTCATTCATCAACTCGCAAGGCACAAGGTGGACAGCGTAGGTCCGCTCGGTGACAGCCATTCGACCAGGGCGTGAATCCGATCACACCAGGATCGCCATCTGATTGATTTTGCGCTCAAACACGCGGTGGAAAGTCTAGCAGAGCGATCCCCCGGATCCGCCAAGATTACTTTGATCTGTGAGCTGGTTCATGTTTTGACGCAAGCCCGCGCCGGCTTTGGAAGATCGGCGCCGGCCGCCGCTCAGCCGACGACGATTTCCCCCGATCCCAGGCATTCGTCACCGTCGTACAGCACCAGATACTGGCCCGGCACGGCGGCGCGCTGCGCCTGCTCGAAGCGGAACGACACCCGCGTTCCGTCGAGCGCCGCGACGGCGCAGGGCTGCAGCGCCTGGCGATGGCGGATGCGGGCGGTGAGGCGCTCGGGCAGGGTTTCGGGGCGGCGTACCCAGTGGAACGGCTCGGTGGTGATCTGCGTGGTCATCAGCCGGGGATGTTCGGCGTCCTGCGCCACGATGAGCACATTGCGTGCCGGGTCCTTGGCGACGACGTACCACGGCGCTTCGCGAGCACCGCGCTGGCCGCCGATCGACAGCCCTTTTCGCTGGCCGAGCGTGTGGAACGACAGCCCCTGGTGCTGGCCGAGCACCGTGCCGCTGTCGTCCTCGATCGCACCGGGTTGCGGCTGCAGGTACTGGCCGAGGAAGTCGCGGAACTCGCGCTCGCCGATGAAGCAGATGCCGGTGGAATCCTTGCGGCCGTGGTTCGGCAGGCCGGCATCGCGGGCGATGGCGCGGACTTCCGGCTTGCTCAGACCGCCGAGCGGAAACAGCACGCGTTCGAAATGCGCGCGCGCCACTGCGGCGAGGAAGTAGGTCTGATCCTTGTTGTCGTCCACGGCCCGCAGCAGGCGCGGTCCGGCGGCGCCGTGATCGATGCGCGCGTAGTGGCCGGTCGCCACCCAGTCGGCGCCGAGTCGCAGCGCGTGCTCGCGGAAGGGCTGGAACTTCACTTCCCGGTTGCACAGCAGGTCGGGGTTCGGTGTCTTGCCGGCGGCATAGCCGGCCAGGAACAGATCGAACACGCGACGCCGGTACTCGGCCGAGAAATCGACCCGATGCAGCGGGATGTCCAGCTCGGCCGCGACGGCGCGGGCCGACTGAAAATCCTCGGCGGAGCTGCAGTAGCCCGCCTCGTCCTCGGTCCAGTTGACCATGAACAGCCCCGAGACCCGGTAGCCCTGTTCCTTCAGCAGGTAGGCGGCCACGGCCGAATCGACGCCGCCGGACAGGCCGACGACAACGTGCGCGCCTTCGACTCGAGAACTTGTCACTCGCGGTGCTTCCGCAGGCTTGTCATGGATGCCATTATCGTAAAAACGTCTTTACGGGCCATTTGAATTGATCTTTTGGAATAAATACACGCGGTGGTCACGCCGCGTGTCGTGCCCCTGGCGCGCCGTGAGCCAGCGACCAGAGCCATGTTGAAGCCTGCCCGCAGTGCAGAGGCGCTGCCGATCGCTCCGACCGGTCGGCGAACCGTCGCCTTGATGATCGCCGGCGACTGCCGATGACCTTCGAATGGCTCAACGCCGTCGCCGGTTTCGGCGTCGGCGTGCTGGTCGGCCTGACCGGTGTCGGCGGCGGCGCGCTGATGACGCCGATCATGGTGCTGCTGTTCGGCGTCGCGCCCGGCGTCGCGGTGGGCACCGATCTCTGGTTCGCGGCGATCACCAAGATGGTCGGCGGCGCCGTTCACGGCAAGACCGGCAGCATCGACTGGCCGGTGCTGCGCCGGATGTTCTACGGCAGCATTCCCGCCTCGCTGCTGACGCTGCTGTGGCTGTGGCTGAGCGGCGTCGGGCGCAGCCACAACGCGCTGATCGTGGTCGGACTCGGCAGCACGCTGATGCTGAGCTCGATCGCAGCGCTGTTCCGCAGCCGCTTTCATCGGATCGGCGAACGGCTGCGCGCCGGCAGTCCGGAGCGCTTCAAGGCGGCGCAGCCGGCGGCGACGGTGGTGTGCGGCGCAATCCTCGGCTTTCTGGTCACGTTCACATCGATCGGTGCCGGCGCGCTCGGCGCCGTGATGCTGCTGTACCTGTATCCGCGCCGGATGAGCCCGAAATCGCTGGTCGGCACCGACATCGTCCACGCCATTCCGCTGACCGTGCTGGCCGGCACCGGGCACCTGATGATGGGCAACGTCAATGCCGCGCTGCTGGGCTCGCTGCTGGTCGGTTCGGTGCCCGGCATCCTGGTCGGCTCGCTGGGCGCGTCCTATGCGCCGGACCGCATCATTCGCGGCGCGATCTCGGCGGTGCTGCTCGCCGTCGGCGCCAAGATGGTGTTCTTCTGAACTGCGCTCAATCGTGCAGGTGGGCAATCATCGACAGCGGCAGCTGGCGGCCGGCCAGCGCATCGTCGACCGCCCGCTGCACCATCGGGCTGCGGTGACGACCGGCGGCGGCCCGCAATTCGTCCGGTGTCAGCCAGACAGCGGCCGAAATGCCGTCGTCCAGCGGTCGATCGGCGTGGTGACGAACCGCTTCGGCCAGGAACGCGAAGCGCAGGAAACCGTAGCCGAGGCCGGGTGGTTCGTATTCGTAGATGCCGAGCAGGGCCGTCGGCCGCACGTCCCAGCCGGTTTCCTCGAGCGCTTCGCGGATCGCGCCGTCGACCAGCGTCTCGCCGTCTTCCCAATGGCCGGACGGCTGGTTGAGCACGGTCCGGCCGCCGACCGATTCCTCGACGAACAGGAAACGGTCATCGCGCCGCACCACGCAGGCCACGGTGATGTGATGACGGGCCGCCATCAGAACCGCGACCGCGTCTTGATCCGGAAATAGCCCTCGGTGTCCGCCTGGCCGAGCGTGCGGACCAGGTTCTGGATCGCCGGCGTGGCCTCGGGCTTGGCTTTCACCTTCAGGTCGACCTCGTAGCTGCGATCGGCCATCACCCGGATTTCGCCGCCGACGTCGAGCGGGCCGGCGGTCGGCTCGACTCGGGCGACGATGACGTCGGCTTCCGTGCGGATGCTGATCGTGAAATCGCCCATCGGCTGACCGTCGCGGGTCAGGGTCGAGCGGAGATTGCTCAGCTGCAGATCGCCCGTGACCTGCTTCGGAAAGTTGCCGACCAGCCGCAGGCTGTCGAGGCTCAGCGCGACGCTGCCATCGACCGGCAGGAAGACATCGCCGGTGAGATTCAGCAGGCCTTTCAGCGAGCCGCTGCCGTGCAGCGCATCGACCACCAGATCACCGCCGAGCGTGCGCGCCACGCGTCCGTCGAACTGCAGGCCTTCGAGTTCGCCTTGCACGTTGAAGCCGAGGCGGGCGGCCAGCAGCGCCAGCGGACTGAACGACCAGTGCAGCGGCCGGGCGACGGCCTTGCCGTTGACGCTGACCGCCGAGGCCGATCCTGCCAGCACGGTGCCGGACAGCCCGGCCAGGTTCAGCGACGGCAGGCGTGGTGCAAGGTGCGGCCAGACCGCCGCCACCGGTGCGCCGGCGACCACGAAGCCGACGAAGCTGAGCACGCCGATCAACACCAGGTTGCGGGTTTTCATGGCGCGCGCAGCACTGACAAACGGGCGTTGACGAGGCCTGCGGTATCGCGTTTCTCGATGTCGACCACATCGATGGTCACGCCGTAGCGCGATTGCAGTTCCTGCATCCAGCGCAGCAGCACGTCGAACTCGACATCCTCGAACCAGATGCGGGCGGTGTTCTCGCCGTCCGGCTGCAGTCGCGACGGCGGCTTCTTCAGGGTGCCGTTCTTGGCGGCCTGGTCGACCGCCGTCAGCAGCGAGACATCGGCGCCGACGATCGGCGCGCTCTGCGGGGCGGCGACGCGGAGATCGGCCTCGGCTTGGGCCAGCTTGATCGCCACGGCGTGGGCGGCCTCCAGATCGTCGGCCAGCTGCTTGCGCGCCCGTGCCAGCGGTTGCCAGATCGCCGAGTACAGCAGCGCGATCACCAGCAGCACCGCCGCGATGCCGACCAGCACCTGTTCGCGCGGCTGCAGCGCTTCATAACGGGCGCGCAGCGGTGCCAGCCGGGTGCCGAGCGTCGACGACAGCCCGCTGCCGGAAAGACGTTGCCGCAGCGTTGCCATCATGCCGCCACCGGAGTCAGCTTCAAGCGGATCTGCACGCCGTTTTCATTGGAGTCCGCCGATTCGACATCGAGCTTCGCGCCGCGATGGTTGTTGAACCAGCCGCGCAGCCGCTCGAGCACCTGCAGATCGGTGCCGGACAGGTCGAGGAACAGCGCGCCTTCACGGAACTGGATGTTGCGCAAGGTCAGGCCAGGGTTCTCGGACAGGCCGCTGGCCGCCGACTGCATCAGCTCGAACAGGCCGCCCTGGCTGGCGCCGCCATGCAGCAGGCGCAGTTGCTGCTCGACCTGGGCATCGAGATTGATGATCCGCGTCTCGCGCGGGAACAGACGCCGGAAGGTCGCTTCGTTGGCCGTCTGCTGGGTGGCGACTTCACGCCGGAGCCGCGCCGAGTCGGCGATGTTGAGACCCAGGCCGAGCAGCACGGCGACCGCCGCCAGCTGCGCAGCGCGCTGCCAGGGCTGCCAGTAGCGCTGCAGGTCGTCGCGCTGCGAATAGGTGCCCTGCAGCAGGTCGATCGACTGCGCCGGCTTCCAGTAGCGGATCAGCGCTTCCAGCGGATGCTCGAAGCCGGGCAGCAATTCCAGCGCGCGGTTCAGGCTGGTGTAGTCGGTGGCATCGTTACGCGACACCAGGATGCGCAGCGCTGCCGGCGTGCCGTTTTCGGCCAGTTGCAGCAGCAGCTCGAAGTCATCCGGCACGCAGGAAAAGCCGGCGTACGGGCCGTTGCGGACGATCACCTGGCCGCTATCCGGCAGCACGCTCCACGGACCTTCGTTCTGCCACGGCAGGGCGAGGGTGTCCGGCACCAGCGCGGCGACGCGAACCCGGGCTGCCGTGAACGGCGCCAGCCATTCGTCGACCTGGGCGCGGGCCACCACGGCGATCGGGAAACTGCCACCCGGTTGACGGTCACCGATCGCGAAATGCAGCGTGTCGACATCCTCGGCGAACTGGTCTTCCAGCACGAACGGCGCTGCCTGCAGCACTTTCGCTGCCTGCCGGGCCGGCACCGTGACGCGGGTCAGCCGGACATCGACCCCGGGCACGAACACCACCACGCGGCGGCCGCTGCCAAGCGCAAGCACCTGGTCCAGTGGCAGTTCCTGGACGATCACGCCGGGGCGGGGCGCCGGGCTGTCGGGCGAATCCGAATGGACAAGCGCGTACGCTGTCGGCGCGTCCGGAGCGGTATCGCGCAGGCGGATGTAGAGGGTGTCGCGCAAGGGATTCGGTCAGTCGTTTCGGGATCAGTCAGCGTCGGTGGCGTGGGCGATCACGACGGGATCTGAGCCACCTTCAGGCCGAATGTAAACACTGTACAGGGCGACCCGGCCGCTGCCAATGAACACTTCGGCGGTCAGACCGAAGTAGCGGGAACGGACGTCGATCTGGGTTTCCGGCTTCAGGTTGTTGTCGGCGCCGAGGAAGCTGTTGGCGCCGCCGTTGAGCACTTCCTGCGCGGTCTTGGCCGGCGAGCCGATGCGCGATTCGACGAACTTGGCCAGCGCGCTGCGATCCACGGTCTTCGACAGCGCCGCCAGCACCTGCGGCGGTGCGGTGTTGACGTTGATGCGGGTGCCGACCGTCGGCAGCGCCGCCACATACGGCTTCAGCGCCGCGTAGAGGCCCTTGGTGACGCCGCGCACCTGCAGCAATTCCGAGACGCTCTGCATCGGCCGGTTGGCGGCGCGGTAGGGCGGATCGAGCCCCTGATACTCGTTGTCTTCCGCACCGTTGAGATCCAGCCGTTCGCTGTCGGCGTCGACCCAGTCGCGGATCGCGGCGCCGATGCCGGTGGCCTTGGCGGCATCCTCGCCACCGATGGCGTCGAGCAGCAGCTGGAACTGCAGCAGGTAGATCTTCAGCTGGTTGGGATCGGTGGTCGCCAGGTTGTTCAGGTTGAAGCGGCCCTGCAGGTCTTCGACGCGGCCGCGCAGCGAGCCGTTGTCGATCGGCAGGAAATCCACTGGCCGTGCCCAGATGTCGCCCAGCGAGTCGATGTCATTGTTCTTGGCATCCTGCTTGAGGATGCCCTTGGTCCACGACTCGACGCCGAACGCGTACCAGAGCGCGGCTTCCGACTCGACCATGTTCGATGCCCGGCGCACGGCCACGTTGGAGCCTTCGAACATCGCCACGGCGGCAATCGTCGCCAGCGCCACGACGAACATCGCGGTGATCAGCGCCACGCCGCGCTGGCGGAAGGTCTTGCTCCTGCTCATTCGGTTGGCGGCGTTTCAGGCTCGTCGGGTGGAGGCTTGTTGCCGTCCGGATTCGCTGGATTGCCCGGCTGGCCGGGGGCGGGTGCCGGCGGCGGTGGCGGCTTGCTGAGTTCGGCATAGCGGGCAGCGCCTTCCGCCCCGACGCGGAACATCATCCGCAGCTCGCCCCAGTCCTTGGTGGTGATCTTCAGTTCGACGGCGGTCGGCGTCGGGAAGGTGGCGCCCGGCGTCACCGGCGTGCCGTTCGACGGTGGCCAGGTTTCGGAGCGCTGGCCGCTGCGGTCGAAGAAGCGCCAGTCCAGCGATTGCACGCGATCCAGCACGGTGACTTCCACCGGCTTGGTCTGCGACGCGCGGTCGAGCACGTACCAGCTGCGCCGTACCAGCCGCTTGTCGAGCAGGCGCGCGCCGCGCGAGCGGTCGGCGTTCTCGGATTCCTCCAGCGCGTAGCTGACCCGTTCCAGCGTCGAGCGGGGCAGGGCCATCAGGTTCTGCCAGCCGCCGCGGGTGAATTCGACGCGGGTGCTGAAGCTGTCGTAGCCGAAGGCTGGCTGCGGTTCGCCGTTGCCGTCGCGGACCGGGCGCGGCACGGCGTTCTGCAGATCGTTGCGCAGGCGCAGGTAGGCGCGGTCGTATTCCTCGGTGCGCTGCAGGTTCTGCTCGATCTTGGCGCGCGCGCTCAGCACCGTGTTCAGACCGCCATAGGCCATCGTCGCGAAGACGCCGAAAATGCCGATCACCACGATCAGTTCGAGCAGGGTGAAGCCGCGCTGGCGACTCATGGCGAGGCCTGCTTGCCGACGTTGGAGATGAAACCGCTCAGGGTCGCGAACGCGGTGCCGGACTTGTCGCCTTTCTTCTCCACACGCACGTCGACGCGGCGCAGGTTCGGATCGGGCGTTGCTTTCACTTCGGTGCGCCAGGTCCACTTGAGGCCGCCCATCTCGACGTCCTCGTTGGTGCGACCCGTCGCCGGCCAGATCGGCGAGAGTTCCATTTCGGCCATCCGGTTGCGGGCGACGAACAGCGCGATCGATTTGTCGCGCAGGCCGGCGGCGCTGTCGGCATAGCGCGCGGCGTTGCCGATGATGGCGCCGAGCGCGATCGCCAGCACGCCGACGGCGACCAGCATTTCCATCAGCGTGAAGCCGAGCGCCCGGTGCCGCGTCATCGCTCGGTTCCCGGCGTGATCTGTCGGCGCTCGCGGCTGACGCGGCCCAGCAGGTCGCCCTCGATACGGAAGTACGAGGGGTAGTTGGGCGCTTTCAGGTCGAGCGTGAACGGCGTCATCTGGCCGCCGGGCAGCAGCAGGACCTGCGGCTTGAGCTTCTTCGCCTCGTCCTTCTCGTCGTCGGAGGCAGCGCCGGCACCGGGCTTGGCGGGCGCGGTCTCGGCCTCGCCGGCCGACGGCAACGGCGGAATCAGCCGGCCTTCCATGCGCAGCTCGGCGAAAAACGGCTGCAGCAGCGCGCGGCTGCGCAGGACGCCGCTCTGCGCGTAGTCGTCCCAGCTCTGGGTGCTGCTCGGGGTCAGGAAGCGGTAGCCGTCCTTGGTGAACACGAGGCCGATCGCGATGCCTTTCAGGTCGGCCTCGTCTTCCGCCAACCGCAGCAACTGCTCCAGCCGTTTGGCTTCCGCTTCCAGGCGGTCATCGAGCGCGCGGTTGCCGATCGACAGGCTGGCAAAGGTGACGATGATGCCGATGATGACGATGACGGCCAGCAGCTCCAGCAGCGTAAAGCCGCGCTGCCGGAGACGGCCGTCGGCGCTGGCGGGCAGCGCCCGCACAGCGCCCGATGTCACGGGGTGGCGGCCCAGTTGCCGATATCGGCCGCTTCGCCGTCGCCGCCCGGCTTGTTGTCGGCGCCGAGGCTGAACACGTCGATTTCGCCCTTCACGCCCGGGCTCAGGTACTGGTACGGGTTCTGCCACGGATCCTTCGGCACCGACTTCAGGTAGCCGCCCGGCTTCCAGTTGCGGGCTGGCGGATCGCCCTGCGGCGGCGCCACCAGTGCCTCGAGCCCCTGCTGGGTGCTCGGGTAGTTGAAGTTGTCGAGCTTGTACAGGTTCAGCGCTGTTTCGATCGCCGCGATGTCCTGCTTGGCCTTGACCTGCCGGGCACGTCCAGGCTGGTCGAAGATGTTCGGTGCCACGATCGCCGCGAGGATGCCGATGATCACGACAACGACCATGATCTCGATCAGCGTGAAGCCGCGCGAATGCTGCGCGTAAGTCCGGTTTTTCATGATGCGCAAGGTGTTGGAGTCCCACGAGAATGCAACAAGAACAATGACAACGATGATACCAGAGGCCTCCGTAGCCACTCCCGCCGTCTGGGCGCCGCCGCTGGCGATCGTGGTGCTGTCGGCGCTGCTCGGGCTGGGCGGCGATCCGGTGACCGAATGGCTGCGCTACGACCGCGTGGCCGTCGACGGCGGACAGTGGTGGAGACTGCTGACGGCGAACTTCGTTCACCTCGGCTGGTGGCACTGGTTCCTGAATGCGCTGAGCGTCGCGCTGCTGGTGCTGCTGTGCCCGGAACGGGTGGCGCCGAAGGTCTGGGTGGCGCGGCTGCTGGTGATCGGCATCGGCATGTCGGCCTGCCTACATTTGTTCACTCCGAGCCTGTCGTATTACGTCGGTCTGTCGGGTCTGGTCTACGGCCTGTTCGCACTCGGCTTCGGCCGGCAGATCGCCGCTGGCGATCGTTTCGCAATCGCTTGTCTCGCTTTCCTCGGGGCGCGTATCGTGTGGGAGCTGATGATTGGCGCGCCCGCGTCAGAACAGGCCCTGATCGGCGGCGCCGTGGTTGCGGAGTCGCACCTCTACGGCGCCTTTTCGGCGGCCATCTACGGGCTGGCGGCAGGTTCGTTCCGGCGTCCGCCGACGCCCGCCGCCGCGCCATGACAGCGTAAGCATCCCAAACGAGATCCGATAAAAAATGAGATATGCCTTGCTGTTCCCGGGCCAGGGGTCCCAGGAAGTCGGCATGCTGGCTGCGCTTGCCGCCGAGCATCCGGTGATTGACGACACCCTGCGCGAAGCTTCCGCCGTATTGGGGCAGGACCTGATCGAGCTG
Source organism: Gammaproteobacteria bacterium (assembly GCA_026398815.1). GTDB lineage: Bacteria > Pseudomonadota > Gammaproteobacteria > Nevskiales > Nevskiaceae > Nevskia. The sequence goes on along the minus strand of JAPLSA010000017.1, from coordinate 204,245 downwards.
ACCCGCAAGGGGCCGGCCGAGGAACTCAACCGCACCCAGCGGACCCAGCCGGCGCTGCTGGCCGCCAGCGTCGCCGTGGCCCGCCTCTGGCAGTCACAGGCCCTGCCGCCGCCAGCGGCGATGGCCGGCCACAGCCTTGGCGAGTACTCGGCGCTGGTGGTGGCCGGCGCGATCGATTTCGCCGATGCCCTGAAGCTCGTCGAACTGCGGGGCCAGCTGATGCAGGCGGCGGTGCCGCAGGGGGTCGGCGCGATGGCGGCGGTGATCGGCGTCGATGACGAGGTGGTCGAGAAGGCCTGCGCCGCCTACGACGGCGACGGCGTGCTGGAGCCGGCCAACTACAACGCGCCGGGGCAGGTCGTGGTGGCCGGCAGCAAGCCGGCGGTCGACTGGCTGGTCGCCAATGCCAAGACCTTCGGCATCCGCAAGGTGATGCCGATTCCGGTGTCGGTGCCGTCGCACTGTTCGATGATGCGCGGTGCCGCCGAGCAACTCGGCGAACGGCTGCGGCAGCTGGTCATCCGCACGCCGGCGATTCCGGTGCTGCACAACCTCGATGGCAGTTCGAGGAGCGATCCGGATGCCATCCGCACGGCCCTCGTCGAACAGCTGTACCGCCCGGTGCGCTGGGTGCAGACGATCCGGAATCTGGAAGCCGACGGGGTCACCGCACTGCTCGAGTGCGGTCCCGGCAAGGTGCTTGCAACAATCAACAAGCGGATCGTCAACGTGGCGCCGGGCGCGTTCGCCTCGATCGCCATTGGCGAACCGGACGGCTACGCACAGGGCCGACAACTTTTCACAGCAGAGACGGAGCAGGCATGAGCACAGCACATCCCGGCCGGTTTTCGGCGGGCGCAGTAGCCCTGGTCACCGGTGCCACCCGCGGCATCGGTCGCGGCATCGCCGAGCGCCTGGCGCGCGAAGGCGTGAAGGTGATCGGCACCGCCACCAGCGAAAGCGGTGCCGCGCAGATCACCGAATACCTGGCCGCCAGCGGCGGCGTCGGCCGCGTGCTCGACGTCCGTGACCCGGCGGCGGTCGATGCCCTGGTCGGCAGCGTCGCCAAGGAATTCGGACCGATCGGCATCCTGGTCAACAACGCTGGTGTCACCCGTGACACGCTGCTGTTGCGGATGAAGGACGCCGACTGGGCCGATGTCATCGAAACCGACTTGTCCAGCGTGTTCCGCCTGAGCCGCGCCGTGGTGCCCGGCATGATGAAGGCGAGAAGCGGCCGCATCATCTCGATCGGTTCGGTGGTCGGCACCATGGGCAACGGCGGGCAGACCAACTACGCCGCCGCCAAGGCCGGCCTGATCGGCTTCTCGAAATCGCTGGCCCGCGAGATCGGCTCGCGCGGGGTCACCGTCAACGTCGTCGCGCCGGGTTTCATCGACACCGACATGACCAAGGGCCTGAAGGACGAGCAGCGCGCCGCGCTGATCGAACAGGTGGCCATCAAGCGGCTCGGCGCGGTCGACGACATCGCCGCTGCAGTCGCATTTCTCGCCTCCAATGACGCTGCCTACGTGACCGGTGAAACCCTGCACGTCAACGGCGGCATGTACATGATTTGAAACTGTTTCGACGCACTTGCCCGACGAACGCGGCAGGTTGTTGCCAGCAACGCGCTTGAATCTCTTACACTAGCCCCGCTTTTGCCCCACAACTCCGAGGGAGTCCCGATGAGCAGTCTTGAAGAAAAAGTCAAAAAGATCATTGCCGAACAGCTTTCCGTGGCTGAAGACCAGATCACGCCCGAAGCCTCGTTCGTCGAAGATCTCGGCGCCGACTCGCTGGACACCGTGGAACTGGTGATGGCCCTCGAAGAAGAATTCGAGATCGACATCCCGGACGAGGAAGCCGAGAAGATCGTGACTTTCCGCGACGTCCTCAGCTACATCAAGTCGCATACCAATCAGGCGTCCTGATTCGCCTGAGCTCCAGCGTCCCCACCCACTTTCACCTGCCTTTCGGCTCATGACGCGACGTCGAGTGGTCGTTACCGGCCTCGGTATTGTTTCTCCGGTCGGATCGGATGTCGAAACGGCCTGGACGAATGTCCTTGCAGGCCGCAGCGGCATCAAGCCCATCACTGCCTATGACTGCTCGACCTACCCGACGCGGTTCGCCGGGCTGGTGGAGGGCTTCGATACCCTGAAGTGGATGGGGCCCAAGGAGGCTCGCCGCAACGATCCGTTCATCCATTACGGCCTGGGGGCCGCAAAGATGGCGGTCATCGATTCCGGTCTTGAAATCACCGATGCCAACCGCGAGCGCATCGCGGTGATCGTCGGTTCCGGAATCGGCGGCATCGGCACCATCGAAGACCAGTGCACCCTTCTGAACGGCCCGGGTGGCGTGAAGAAGGTGTCGCCGTTCTTCGTGGCCGGTTGCATCATCAACATGGTGTCCGGCGCGATTTCGATCGAACTCGGACTCAACGGTCCGAGCTTCGGCATCGTGTCGGCCTGCACGACCGGCTCGCACTCGATCGGCATGGCCCATCGGATGATCTCGTACGGCGATGCCGACGTGGTCATCGCCGGTGGTGCCGAGGCCGGTTCCGCGCCGGCCGGCGTCGCCGGCTTCTGCGCCTCGCGGGCGCTGTCGACCCGCAATGAATCCCCCACCACGGCTTCACGGCCGTGGGACCGCGACCGCGACGGCTTCGTGCTCGGTGACGGCGCCGGTGTACTGGTGCTGGAAGACTACGAGCATGCCAAGGCGCGCGGCGCCAAGATCTACGCGGAACTGATCGGCTTCGGCATGACCAGCGACGCCTTCCACATCACCCAGCCGGTGCCGGGCGCACCGCAGGTGGCGCGCTGCATGAAGAATGCACTGCGCGATGCCGGGCTCAATCCGTCCGACATCGATCACGTCAACGCCCACGCCACGTCGACGCCGCTGGGCGACGTCGCCGAAAGCGACGCCATCAAGACGGCGCTTGGCGAGCACGCCTACAAGGTGGCGATCAGCGGTACCAAGTCGATGACCGGCCATCTGCTGGGTGCAGCGGGCGGCATCGAAGCGATCTTCTCGGTGCTGGCGATCCGCGACAACGTCGCGCCGCCGACGATCAATCTCGAGAACCCGGACGAAGGCTGCGATCTCGACTACTGCGCGAATGCGCCGCGCGAGCGTCGCATCGACATCGCGATGTCGAACTCCTTTGGGTTCGGCGGCACCAACGGAACCGTGGTGTTTCGCCGCATCTGACGTGCCGCCGGCTGTCGCCGGCACGTTGCCCCACCGGAACCGCGATGCTTCGACGTGCACTGCCAGCAACGGTGGATCTGCTGGCCTTGCACCGCCGGTTCCCGGCGCGCTACCCGTTCCTGCTGCAATCGGTCGCGTCCCACCCGCTGGCGGGGCGCTACGACCTGCTGTTCGCCGATCCCGGCGAGGCGATCGAAGCGCGCGCCGGCGATGCCGATTTCTTCGCCCGGCTCGATGACGCCGCTGCCGCGTTGCCGCCGTTGCCCGGGACCGATCTGCCCTTCGTTGGCGGCTGGTTCCTGCTGCTGGGCTACGAGGCCGCGCGCTGGGCCGAACCGAGGCTGCGCCTGCCGCCGTCGCCGCACCGCCTGCCGGATGCGCTGGCGGTGCGCTGCTCCGCTGCCATCGTCATCGACCGTCTGCACGGCACCGCGCTGGCGATCAGCGAAGCCAGCGAGGCCGCGCTGGCCCGGATCGAGCAGGATTGCCGGACCCTGGACCCTGGTCCTGCACAGGTGCGCCAGCAGCCGGTCGCCATCGCCGAGGACGACGAGCATCGTTTCGTCGCGGGCGCGCAGCGGGTGCTCGACTACCTGCAGGCCGGCGACATCTTCCAGGCCAATCTGTCGCGGCGCTGGCAGGCGCGCTACGCGCAGCCGGTGGATGCCGGCGCGCTGTACGCGCAGCTCCGCCAGGCCAATCCGGCGCCGTTCGCCGGGCTTGCGCGCTGGGGCGACAGCACCGTGCTCAGCTCCTCGCCGGAGCGGCTGATCGAAGTGGCCGACGGCCTGGCCCAGACCCGGCCGATCGCCGGCACCCACGCCCGCGATCGGGCCGAGGATGCCCGCGATCGCGAGCGCCTGATCGCCAGCCTCAAGGAGCGGGCCGAGCACGTGATGCTGATCGATCTCGAACGCAACGACCTGGGCCGCATCGCGGTGCCCGGGAGCGTCGAAGTCAGCGAGTTGATGACCATCGAAAGCTACGCCCACGTGCACCACATCGTCTCCAACGTCCGCGCCCGCCTGCGGCCCGGCGTCGGGCCCGGCTCGGCGCTGCGCGCGGTGTTTCCCGGCGGCACCATCACTGGGGCGCCGAAGGTGCGGGCGATGGAGATCATTGCCGAGCTGGAAGGTGTCGGCCGCGGCCCGTACACCGGCGCGATGGGTTATCTGTCGCGCTGCGGCCGGCTCGACACCAACATCCTGATCCGCACGCTGGTCTGCGAGGGCGATACGGTCAGCTTCCGTGCCGGCGCCGGCATCGTCGCCGACTCGCGTCCGGTGGCCGAGCTGGCCGAAACCCGCGCCAAGGCGCGCGGCCTGCTGCTGGCGCTGGGCGCCTCGGCGTGAGCGAGGCGCTGGCCATCCTCTGGAACGGCGAGCCGGTGTCGGCGATCCCGGCGCTGAGCCGCGGCCTGCACTACGGCGACGGCGTGTTCCGCACCCTGCTGCAGCAGCGCGGCACGGTGATCGCGGCCGAACTGCAGCTGGCGAAGCTGCTGGCCGATGCAGCGGCGATCGGCATCGCGCCGCCGCCGATCGCGCAGCTGCAGGCGGATCTTGCCGCAGCGTCGCGCTTCGGCGATGCCACGGTGAAGCTGCTGCTGGTGCGCGCCGGCGAGCGTCGCGGCTACCGGCCACAGACCGATGCGGCGGATCGCCTGCTGGTCGTCCATCCATCGCCGGCAGCGGCAGGCGGGCGGGCGATCGACGGCATCCGGGCGATCCGCTCGCCGGTCACCCTGGCCGCGCAGCCGCTGCTGGCCGGCATCAAGCACCTGAACCGGCTCGAACAGGTGCTGGCCAGTCGCGGCTGGCCGGAGGGCATCGACGAGGCCTTGCTCGGCGACGACCGTGGCCAGCCGGTCTGCGCCACGCGCGCCAACCTGTTCTGGGTGCGCGACGGCGTGCTGCACACCCCGGCGCTGGATCGCTGCGGCGTCGCCGGCGTAACCCGCGCACGGGTGTTGGCGCTGGCGGCGGCGGCCGGCATCGACTGCCGCATCGGCAGCCAGCCGTGGTCGGCGCTGCTGGCCGCCGATGAAGCCTTCCTGAGCGGCAGCCTGATCGGCATCTGGCCGTTGCGCGCCATCGACGGCCACTGCTATGAAGCGCAGCGGCCGGTGACGCAGCACTTGCAGAGCCTGCTGGCGCATCCCACCGACCTCGTTCCGTCGAACACCCGATAAGCCACGATGAGCCAGCCTGCTGCCAAGCGGAATCCGATCCTGCGTGCTTTCGGCACGCTGGTCCGGCTGCTGTTGCTGGCCGCGCTGCTGAGCGTGGCGCTGTGGCTGGATGCGCAGCGCCAGCTCGACACGCCGCTGGCGATCGAAGCACCGCTGCATTTCGAGATCGCGCCCGGCAGCAGCCTGCCCAGGGTGATCAACGACGCGCGCGCGCACGGCCTGTTCGCCAGCACCCGGCAGGCCTACTACCTCGCGGCCCAGGCGCGGATCGATGGTCTCGCCTCGGCGATCAAGGCCGGCGAATACGCGCTGGAACCGGGCCTCAAGCCGCGCGATCTGCTGGCGCTGTGGGTGTCGGGCAAGACCGTGCTGCACGAACTGCAGCTGATCGAAGGCTGGCGCTTCGCCGATGCCCTCAAGCGGGTCCGCGCCGCGCCGACGCTCAGCCACAGCCTGCCGGCCGATCTTGACGCCGCCGGCGTGATGGCGGCGCTGGGCCGCCCCGACCAGGCACCGGAAGGCCGCCTGTTCCCGGACACCTATCGCTACACGCGCGGCATGAGCGATGTCGCCTTCCTGCGCAATGCGCTGGCCGCCCAGGACCGGGTGCTGGCCGAGGAATGGGCGCAGCGGGCGCCGAATCTGCCGTACGACGCTCCGGAGCAGGCGCTGGTGATGGCCTCCATCATCGAGAAGGAAACCGGCATCGGCGCCGAACGCCCGCAGATCGCCGGCGTGTTCGTCCGCCGCCTGCAACTCGGCATGCGGCTGCAGACCGATCCGACGGTGATCTACGGCATCGGCGAGGCCTACGACGGCAACATCCGCAGCCGCGACCTGATCACCGACACGCCGTACAACACCTATACCCGCGACGGCCTGCCGCCGACGCCGATCTGCCTGCCGGGCCGCGCAGCGATCCATGCCGCGCTGCATCCGGCGGAGGGCGATGCGCTGTATTTCGTCGCCCGTGGCGACGGCGGCCATCAGTTTTCGGCCACGCTGGCCGAGCACAATCTGGCGGTGAAGCGCTACCAGCTGGGCGGCGGAGTGCCGAAGTGACGCGCGGCCGGTTCATCGTGCTCGAAGGCGGCGAGGGCGGCGGCAAGTCCACCCAGGCGCGGCGGCTGCGCGATCACCTCGAAGCACGCGGCCGCCGCGTGCTGCTGACCCGCGAGCCCGGCGGTTCGCCGCTGGCCGAGGCGATCCGCGCGCTGGTGCTCGGCCAGTGGCCGGAAGGCGTCGATGCAACGACCGAACTGCTGCTGATCTTCGCGGCCCGGGCCGCTCACCTGCAGGCGACCATCCGGCCGGCGCTGGCCGATGGCCGCGACGTGATCTGCGACCGTTTCGTCGACGCCAGCTACGCCTACCAGGGCGCCGGGCGCGGCGTCGATCCGGCCGACATCGCGGCGCTGGAGCGGCTGGTGCTCGGGGACCTGCAGCCGGACTGCGTGCTGCTGCTCGACATCGCGCCGGAAATCGGTCTGCAGCGGATCGCCGAGCGCAGCGGCAACAACCGTTTCGATGCCGAGTCGATGGCCTTCATGCAGCGAGTCCGGGCGGCCTACCGGGCACGCGCGGCAGCGGCGCCGGCGCGCTACCGGGTGATCGACGCCGCGCGCGATGCCGACACCGTGGCCGCCGAGCTTGCGGCCCAGGTCGAGGTGCTGCCATGAAACCGCTGCCCTGGCAGCGCGAGGTCTGGGCCACCGTGGCCAGCTCGATCGGCGAACAGCGCCTCGGTCACGCGCTGCTGCTGGCTGGGCCGGACGGCGCCGGCAAGCGCCACTTCGCCGGCTGCATCACCGCCGCACTCTGGTGCCGGCAGCTGGCGGCCGACGGCAGCGCCTGCGGCCAGTGCGCCGACTGCCTGCAGGTCGCCAGCGGCGCCCATTCCGGCTACTTCCCGGTGCAGGTCGAGGACGGCAAGCGCGACATCTCGATCGAACAGGTCCGGGTGTTGAGCGAAAAGCTGACCATGACCCAGTACGACGGCCGGGCCAAGGTGGCGATCATCGAGCCGGCCGATGCGCTCAACGTCAACGGCGTCAACGCGCTGCTGAAGACCATCGAGGAGCCGACGCCGGGCAGCCATCTGCTGCTGATCAGCGCCCGGCCGCAGGCGCTGGCCGCGACCTTGCGCAGCCGCTGCCAGCGGCTGCGGCTGCCAGCGCCGGGCCGCGAGGTCGCGCTCGACTGGCTGCGCAAGACCGCCGGCGGCAAGCATGACGACGCCACCCTGAGCGCGGCACTCGACCATGCCTTCGGCGCGCCGCTGAAGGCGGCGGCGCTGCTGGAAGGCGCCGGACTGGCGCTGCGCAGCGACTGGTCGCGCGGGCTCATCGATCTGGTCAACGGCCGTGGCGAGCCGGCGCTGATCGCCGCCGCGATCAACGAGGCCGATCCGGTCGGCTGGCTGCACTGGCTGTACGGCTGGCTGGGCCGGCTGCTGCGGCTGCGCATCGCCGCGACTACGGACGACGACGCAGCACTGGTCGGCCTGGCCACCCGGCTGCCGGCGGAACTGCTTGATCGCTACATCGCAGAGGTGCAGGCCAGCCTGCCCCGGCTGCACGGCGCGGCAGACCGGAAGCTGCTGATCGAATCGCTGCTGATCGGCTGGCTGGCCTTGCTTGCGCGGGCCGGGCGGCCTGCCCAGAATCGCGGCTCATGAGTACACCTCCGCCCCGCAGCGGTCCGGCTTCGCCCGGCATCCTGACCTTGGCGATCAAGGACAAGAACGCGCTGTATGCCTCCTACATGCCGTTCATCAAGAACGGCGGGCTGTTCATTCCGACCAACAAGGAATACCGGCTCGGCGACGAGGTGTTCATCCTGCTGACCCTGATGGAAGACCCGGAGCGGATTCCGGTCGCCGGCCGGATCGTCTGGCTGACGCCGCGCAATGCCCAGGGCAAGCGCCAGCAGGGCATCGGTGTGCAGTTCAGCATGCAGGACAACGGCGACACCCAGCGCAAGATCGAGTCCTACCTGGCGGGCGTCAACAGCGAGCGGGCCACGCACACGATGTGAGCGGTGCCGGCGGCCGGCATCAGTCGCCGAGGCCGTACTTCTTCAGCTTGTACCAGATGGTCCGCTCGCTGATGCCGAGCTTCTGCGCCGCGCGCGCCTTGTTGCCACCGCTGAGCTTCAGCGCCGCCTCCAGGTAGCGGCGCTCCAGCGTTTCCACCGCCGGGTCGAGCGCCAGATCGTCCGGCAGCGCCGCGGTCGACGGTGCCTCGGCGATGGCCGGCTCGGCCGGCAGCGGGAAATGCCGAGGCGCCAGCGCCGAGGCGCCGGCGAGAATGCGTGCCCGCTCGGCCATGTTGCGCAGCTCGCGGACATTGCCGGGCCAGCCATAGCTGGCCAGGTGATCGAGCACGGCCACCGGCAGCCCGGTTTCCGGCTGGCCGAGGAAATGCGCGAACAGCAGGCCGACATCCTCGCGCCGCGCCCGCAGCGGCGGCAGTTCCAGCGCGAACACGTTGAGCCGGAAGTACAGGTCCTCGCGCAGCCGGCCGTCGCGGATCGCCTCGCGCGGCGCGCGGTTGGTGGCGGCGATCAGCCGCACGTCGAGCGTCACCGGATCATTGCCGCCGAGCCGGCTGATCTCGCCGGCCTCGATCGCTCGCAGCAGCTTGGCCTGCAGCGCGATCGGCATCTCGCCCAGCTCGTCGAGGAACAGCGTGCCGCCCTGGGCCAGCTCGAACTTGCCGATGCGCTGCTTTTGCGCGCCGGTGAACGCGCCTTTCTCGTGGCCGAACAGCTCGCTTTCCAGCATGTCGGCCGGAATCGCCGCGCAGTTCACCGCGACGAACAACGCGTCGCGCCGCTCAGATGCCTGGTGGATCGCGCGCGCCACCACTTCCTTGCCGGTGCCGGTTTCGCCGGTCAGCAGCACGCTGGCCCGGGTCGGGCCGACCTTCGCCACCTGCTCGCGCAGCGCCACCATCGGCGCGCTGCGGCCGAGCAGGCCGGACTGCACCGGCCGCGCCGCCTCGTCGCGCAGATAGGCGTTCTGGCGCAGCAGGCCACGGGTGGCGAACACGCGGTCGATCGCCAGTTCCAGCGCTTCGACGTCGAACGGCCGCAGCAGGTAGTCGCAGGCGCCGAGACGCAGCGCTTCCACGGCGCTGTCGAGGCTGCCGTGCGCGGTCATCAGGATCAGCGGCAGGTCCAGGCCCTGGTCGCGCATGCGCCGCAGCAGTTCGATGCCATCCAGGCGCGGCATCCGCAGATCGCTGCAGACCAGGTCGTAGCCGCCATCGCGCAGCCGCTCCCAGGCCTCTTCGCCGTCGGCGGCGGCATCGGTGCGGTAGCCGCGGCGGCCGAGCATGATTTCCAGCACGCGGCGCATGTTCGGTTCGTCATCGACGATCAGCACGCGGCGGGAAGCGGTCATCGGGCAGTCGGGGGACAGGGAAGCCAGAAGCGGATTCTGGCACCGCTGTAGGGCGCGAATTGGTCTGAGACGGTTGACAGGTTGATTTGAGACGCCTGCGAAACAGCATTTAATCGGAACTGCAACAGCCTTGCAGGTCAGCTGATCCGGTACCAGACGAGGCCGACGACGACGTACGGCTGCAGGTTGTTGTGGGCTTCGTCGGCGCCGACCGTGACCGGGGCGACCGGCTGGTTGCGGATATTCGGCTCGCCGCCCGATGCGCTGGTGTCGAAGTTGCTCGGCGTCACGTCTTGGCCCGAGATCGAGGTGGGGATGAAGCCGTAGCCCGTGCCGGTGGCGTCGTTCGGCGGCCGGTGGTTGTGAGCCGGAATCTGGGCGGGCGTCAGCTGATGCGTCTTGGCACCGCCGGTCTTGCCGATCGCGTTGAACTCGGTCTCGCTGATGTTCAGCGTCACCGGCACCCGGCCGGGCGGCAGCTGCACCCATGTGCCGAAGCCGAGGATCTGCGATGCGGTCACCTCCGTGCGGCGCGTCCAGTAGTAGCTGCCGACCGGGTAGCTGAGCTCGAAGATGGCTCGCCGCAGCTGGTTGACCAGGGAGGCGTTGGGCGACAGCCCTGCCGCCTCGATAACGCCGACCAGCTCTTCCTGCATGCCGTTCAGGAACTGCGCCGTCACGACTGTGGCTGGCGTACCGGAGCCCGCGTCGCCTTCTGTGAACTGGCGGCCGGGGGTCGCGGTGGGATGGTTGATGCGGTCCATTGATCAGGTTCCGTAGGCGAACAGCAGGGCCGTGTGGGCGGGTTTAATGCGGTTGAAAAGGCATTCGAACGCCTCGTTTCCGAAGCTGGCCAGCGGGTCGCCGGCCGTGCTCAGGCCGGCGCGGAACCGGGTGACGCCGACGACTTCAGCGGAGCGCAATCGCCAGGTGTGCGATGCCGGCTCTTCGACGGTGACGGTGTAGCCGTACGCCGCTGCGACGCTGATGAAGTACGCCCGCGACGCACCGCCGGTGCCGACCAGGCGCGCAACCAGGGCGGCGCGGCGCTGGTCGACGGTCTGGGCCACGTTGACGCAGGGGTCCGGCAGACCGGCGATGGCTTCCCATTCCGACAGCAGCTCGATGGTGCTGCGCGGGTCGGCCTCGAGGCGCAGCGTGTTGGCGCGGGCGTGAACGCGGGCGAGCTCGGTGCCGAGCGCCAGCAGCAGGCGGCCGAGCAGCGTGTCTGGTCCGGCGCGCCAGGCATTGCCCAGCGGCAGCAGCGCGGCGAGCTGGGCGGCGTAGTCCGCTGCGGTCATGACCACGTCAGCGTGCCCAGCGTCAGGATGGCACCCGCCCCGGCGGTGACGTTGCCGGCCGGCAGGATCAGGTTGTGGTCGTACTCGCCGGCAGCGTCGCTGATCGCCTGGGCGATGTGGGTGCGCGGGATGGTGCCCTCGGGTGCCGCTTCGCGGGCGAACAGATCCGCCAGCGCGGCCGTGACGGCGGCGCGGGTTGCAGGCGTGTCCGGGCCGAGAGTGACGCGCACGTTGACCGGCTGGCGGTTCGGCGCGACGACGTCGACATCGGCCGTCACCGGCCGCGCCGCATCGAGCGCGACCTGGGCGGCGGCGACGGTGGCCGGGCTGGCCAGCGTGCTGCCCGTGTAGTCGTCATCGGCGATGTAGACCCGGACGTTGCCATCGCCGAGGTACAGCGGGAACACCCATGCGCGGTCGACGCCGGGCACGTCCAGCGCCCAGCGCCGGTAGTCGGCGGCATTGCCGCCGTGGCCGGGCTGGCTGATGCGTTCGCGCAGCCGGGCGCGCAGGGCTTCGTCGTCTTCGACGCCGGCACCGCCGTTGATGCCGCCGGCATCGACGGTCGCGAGCACGTCGACGCCGATGGCGGGGCTGACGAAGGCGAGCACTGCACTGCCCGGCTGGTTGCCGGCGGTGCCAGGCAGTACGGCGTAGACGCCAGCCGCCACCGTGCCGCCGGCTGCGATGATGACGGCCGTGAGCGTGCGGTACTCGACGCCGCGCGTGCTCTGCAGTGACGTGTTTGCTGGCACTTCAGCACCCGCATCGCCGGTGATCACGACCGTGCCGGTGGCGATCGACGCGGGCCTGCGGCCGATCTTCCACAGGCTGGCCCAGTCGTCGAGGTCATCATCGACAGCCGTCTGCGGTACAGCTGCTTTCGCGCGATCCGCGATGTATCCGTACAGCGCGTGCACGGCCGCCGCCAGCGCGCTGGCCAGCACGCCGAGGACGGAGCGGCGCAGGGCCGGCTGCGCGCCCTCGATGCTGCTGCGGATGTCGGCCTGCAGGCGCGCGTTGAGCGCGCCCAACGTGGGGCGTGAGAGCGGCATCAGGCGATCACCGGCGGTGGGGGTGGCGGCACGTTGATGCCGGGGAACGGCCGGATCGTGGCGTAGGCGCCGCCGGTGCTGCCGTTGTAGTTGTTGTCGTAGACCTCGGCGCGCGGCACCCAGATCGGCCGTGATGGCATCTGCTGGTCGGTGAGCCGGCCGCAGGCGTAGTACAGCCAGGCGACGCGGGACTCGTTGAAGAGCTGCTCGCCGGTGATCGGATCGATGTCGCGGCTGAAGCCCAGGCTCTGCTGTGTGGCCACGACCATGCCAACAGCCCACGCGCCGCCGTAGTTGACGAGCCGCTGCTGCTCGGCGGTCATCAGGCTCGGGTTGTCGATGGTTGCCGCGACGAAGTTGACGCACTTGATCAGCTGCCCACCGAGGTAGCCGTATGCGTCGTAGCCCATCCGGATCAGCGATTCAGCCAGCGACATCAGCTGGGTCATCGCCAGGCAGTGGTACTGCACTGCTTTATCTGCGCGGCGCAGCTCCAGCAGCATCGAGCCGGTGTTGCCGGGGATCGAGGCGGAGTCCTGCATGGCCAGCTCGAACTTGCCGACCGCCCAGCGGTAGTAGTCGGCCCGGTCGAGAATCTCGGCGGCGGTGGCGCAGGCCAGCGCTGCGGCATAGACGTGATTGCCGCGCGCGGTGCCGGTGCCCGCCGCTGCTTCGGCGTCGTAGAACGCGATCGTTTGCTCGGTTCTATCGCGAAACCATTCGCGGATGACAGCATGGTCCTGCGCCGTGCCGACGCCGGCATCGCGGATCTGCAGATACGCCATGCCGGTGGACGTGATCTGCGTTTTCAGCTGGGTGATGGTGGTCTTCGGCGGCAGCGAGATCCGCCAGTAGTCGGCGGCACAGGCGTCCCGCAGCGTGCGCATGGCGCGGGCGGCGTCGTAGGCCGAGCGGTAGTAGACCCAGCGGTTGGCGGCGGCCACCGCGTAGGCGCTCATCTGCCGGCACGGGCCGATGTCCGCGTTGTAGGCAGACGAGGCCGGCGGGTACAGCACGGCGCGGGAGGCGTTCAGTTCCGTGTTGATCGGCCCGTAGACCGACGGGAACGAGTACGCCTGCTGCAGGTTGATCAGGTCGTTGTCACGCTCGACGTACCACCAGTTGTCATTGCCGGTGACGTACTCGGCGGTCGGGCCGTCGTAGCCATCGCTCTGAATGAACAGGCGCTTCTGCGCCGCGACGACGATCTGCGGTACCGGTGGCAGCAGGTACGGCACCTCGTCGGCCGGCGCGTAGATGTTGCCGCCCAGCGAATCGATGGTGAGGGTCGCGGATGCGTCGTTGTTGATGACCAGGATTGCGCGCGGGCTGCCTTCGATGGAGCCGACCGAGTTGGCGTGCGGCAGGTGATCGGACATCGGCGCGCCGCCGTTGGAGCGCTTCCAGTAGCGGTTGCCGATCCAGCTGTAGGTCATCGACGGGCCGACGACGATGTTCGCTGGCGGCTCGTACGGCGGCACGCTGGCGAGATCGGGCGAGCGCAGGCCGGCGATCGGAGCGACCATCGTCCGCGCGAACCAGCCCGCACGCGTCCGCTGGCGCAGGTCGCTGGCCGGCCGCGCGCCGCTGCGGATGTCGATGCTGCGCAGCGCGCTGGTCATGCCGTTGGCGCCGGCATCTGAGCCGAACCAGGCACCGGTGACCGTGCCGACATCGAGGCCGGGCACGCTGAGCGAGGCCGCGCCGCCGTCGCAGGCATCGCTGAACGCGATGTTGACCTGGCCGTTGGCATAGGAAAGCGCCAGGCGGATCACGCCAGGCGGCGCGAAGATCGGGGCCAGCGCCGATACCGGCGGGCCGCCGGGCGATGTGACGATGACGCCGATATAGTCGCCCGCGACCAGGCGCAGGCGGTGCCCGCCGCCGAACGCCAGCGCGAGCAGGGTGGCGCCGGCATCCAGCGCGGCCATCTCGGCTTCGATGATGACCGTGCTCGGCCCCGCGAACACGCTGGGGTTGGCCCAGCTGACCACGTCCTGCTCACGGACGGCGCTGCCGCTGCCGGCGACGAGCGTGATCAGGTCGCATCGCGGCGCGCGGATGCGCAGCTGCACGGTGCGGGTTTCGCCAGCCGGGATCGACAGCAGGATCTGCATCTGCAGACCGGCTACGCCATCCGGCAGCGACTCGAAACGCCGGCCGACCGATGCCAGCGACGTTGTCGACACGAAGCTCGCCGACGTATTGAAGCCGCTGATGGTGCTGCCGCTGCTATTGCGCGCCGTGAAGTTCAAGCGCGGGTTGGCGTCTGCCGGGCCGGACAGCACCTGCGCTTCGACCGACGCTTCCCAGGTCTGCCCAGCGGCGGCAGCGATCAGCCCGGCCGGGCCGCCCGGCGGCGGCACGTTGAGCCGATAGGCCGGGATCGCGGCACTGGCGCCAGCGGTGGCGCTCAGTTCGATGTCGATACTGCCGTCACCGTTGACCGCCAGGATGCGGCTGCTGGTCATCGTCGCGTTCGACCAGTACGTGGGCGGCGTGCCGGGCGTGCCGGCGGCGGCCCCGGTGAGGCCGGGGTTCGGGTAGCGGTTCTCGCGGCTCTCCGCCGGCGGCGAACGCGGAATGAAGGTGGTGGGGTTGCTGCCTTCGGTGACCTGCGGCGCGATCAGCGTGAACTTGAGGATGCCGGTGCTGAGTGCGGCCACCGACCAGGTCAGCACCGGGAACAGCGCCACGGCCGAGTCGTCGATTGCGGGAGCGGTGACGATGGGGGCCGGGTTGCCGGCCGGTACCGTGCCGCGCCCCTGGTCGCCCACACCGGTGCCGCTGCTGTTGCGGCCGATCAGGCGCGTGCTGACATCACCCACATTGCTCGCGGACACCACCGACGTACTGGCGCTGAACACCGCACGCCGGCTGGCCGGCACGGCGATGCCGGCCGCCGGTTCCAGATTCAGCGTCAGCCCTGCGGCCGTTGCCGACGCGTTGACGGCGCTGAGCTCGACCGTGATGCCGGGCAGGCCGTTGACCGTGATCAAGGCGACGGACAGCAGCACCGAGCCGGCAGGCAGACGCCAGCCAGTCGGCACCTTGCCCGGCGAGCCGCCTTCAGCCCCGGCCAGTGACGGGTTGGTCATCAACTGCGTCGCGGGACGCTCGACGACTGCGCCGCGATCGACCGCGCGCAGCACGTTGCTGCCGAACGTGACCGTGGTGCCGTTGGCCATCTGCGCCGTGGCCGCCGCTGCGCGTGCGCAGATCAGCCCGGCCAGCGGCGATGCCGAACTGCGCAGGCCGGCGACGAATGCGCGGTTGCGGCGGTAATCCGCCTGCAGGCGAATGTTGCTGCGGTTGGGCGTGGTGGTGCGGATCATCAGATGAAGTAGCCGATGATCTGGATGCCGACATCCGTGCCGGTGGCCCGAACGCGGCTCGGGTTGTTCGGATAGAACTCGCCCGGCGCAAAGGTGCGCGTGATGACCTGGCCGTTGCTGAACTCCATCACCACCATGCCGCCGGTGATGAACTCCAGGCCGCCGACCAGGCCGGCGAGTACAGCGGTGTCGCTGGGGATGATCGGCGCTGGGTTCTGTCCGCCGGTCGGCGTGGCAACGATGACAGCGACGGCGGCATTCACCTGCGCCTGTGCGTCCGCGAAGAACTTCGCGAGCGTCGGCAGATCGACCTGGCCGTTGTTGACGGTCTGCGTCGGCCCGCCCTGGGCGACGGCGGCCATGATCTCCACCATCAGCCGCGTGGTGGTCGCGGCTTGTTGCAGCTCGGCTTCGGTCGTTGCGCTCATGCGTGAACCTGCGGGTAGAGAACTTGTGCGATGTACGTCCAGTCGGCCGCCAGCTGCTGCAGCGCCAGCAGGCGCTCGGAGACGACGCGGTTCTGGTAGGGGCTCAGCGACGCCGCCCAGATGTCCGCAAAGCGGATCAGCTCGCGCGTGCCGTTCGGGCGCTCGATCTCGACCTGCATGTCGAGCCGGCCACGCGCCGGAAACGAGGCCGTGGCGGTGACTGCGCGGGCTACGCCGTCGTCGATCAGCCAGCGCAGCGCGGCCTCGGTGTGACGCTTGGCATCCGTCAGCAGCGCGGGGCTCTCGTTGCGCCGCTGCAGCTGCCACAGCAGGCTGCCGATGCGGTCCTGCCCCGGCGTCAGCGCATCGCCCCACCAGCCCCGGCGGTCCGCGCCATCCGCCTCGCGGTCCGTGAACAGGCTGATGGTGACGGCGCTGCGCAGCCCATCATCGATAGCGAGATCGCCGTCGACGAGGTCGAGGCCGATGCCGGCATCGAGGTCGGCGGCGATCGGCAGTAGCGCGAGATCGGCCATCAGTTCATGACCAGGCTGGTGGTGCCGGTGCTGGCACCGCCCGTCTGCACCCCGCCGTGGGTATGCGCGTTGTAGCGGTCGCGCATCTCCTGCATCGTGCCGAGCGGGTCTTGCACGGCCGTGGCGCTGTAGATGCGGCCATCGGCGGTGAGCTCGCCGGTGCAGTGGACGAGCGGTGCGTCGAGCGTTACCTGCACGCGGCTTTGAACGACCATTTCACCGCTGTTTTTCAGCCAGACGTGATCGCCGCCGCTGTTGTAGAGCTGGCTCTCACCCGGTTCGAGATCGCGTGGCCGGGATTCGTGTTCGCCGCCGATGACGATGCAATGCGTCCTGCTGCCGGCGATCGACACCAGCAGGCAGGTGCTGCCGGCCGGCGGCACGGCGCTGTGACCGAAGTACTGCAGCCGCTGAACACCCGTCAGACGCTCGCCCGCCATCACGGTGACCTGCACCTGCTGCAGCTGCGGTGCGTCGTCGACACGGGCAATGGTGGCGCGGCTGGCCAGCGCGCGCAGCCGGCGCAGCAGCGGGCGCTGGGCCGCCTGGATGGCGTTCAGCAGCGGGCTCACGGCGCGCGGTCCACTGCGATGAACCGGTAGTTCACCTGGATGTAGTCGGTGACCTGGTCAGCGGGCAGTACGCCGTTGACGACCGCGCCACGCAGGTAGTCCGTGGACCACTCGGGGCCGGTCCCGTGATACGCGAACGCCTTGAAATACTGCGGCCTGTTCGCCCAGCCGGGGTCGCAGGGAATGACCTGCTCGTTCCATGCACCGTAGCCGCCGAAGCTGCTGCCGTTCCACAGGCTCACGCGGCTGCGCCAGTACAGGTTGGCGTCGGGCCCCCAGACCAGCTGGTAATCCAGCAACGATTCCAGCGGAACGTCGTCATGCAGCACGACCGATGGGCGTGCGCTCTGGTCGACATTGCGGCTGGTGAACTCGATGCGGCCCAGCCCATTGGTCTTCTTGCGCAGCAGCACGATCACGAACACCAGGCTGAGATCGTGAATCTGGCAGACCGTCAGGTTGTGGCTGATGGTGCCGCTGGCGCCGCTCGCAGGGCGGCCGTTCGCATCGTTGTCCGGCCACCGCATCGGCCGGCACGTACCGCGCAGCCGGGCCCCGTCGGCCTGCAGGACCTCGCCCTTTGGGCTGGCTGGTGCGCTGCCCTTCAGCCGGCTTCGGCACTCGGTCCGCGTGTGATCGGAACCCTCGAATGCGTTGCTGACAGAACCGAACACCGGCGCTTTGCAGGGCACTTCCCAGACGTTGTCCGGGCCGAGCGACACCTTGAACCACTCGTTGGTCAGCCGGCCGATCGGGAAGATGCTTTGCCAGCAGTCGGACTGCGCGATATCGGCAGCGCTGGCGTTCGAGTACTTGAGCTCACCGCCCGCGTACGGTCCACCGACCTTGTCTGCGGCGATCGGCTCGCTCACCGGCAATGCCAGGTCGAAGTTGCTGAGGTCGAGGATGTCGGCCGGCGCGGTGGGCACCGACGTCGGCGGTACTCGGATCAGCGTGCGGATGAAGCGCGTCACCGGGTGGCCACCAGCTTCCAGCGCCAGAGCCGCGCGATCTCGCCGACCACGCCGAGGGCGCGGATCTGCAGCGTGAGATCGCTACCAGGCGTATACGCCGTTTCGGACAAGTACCCGCCGCCGCTGTTTGTCCCCCAGCCGAACCCGGCCAGATGTCCGCCGGTACGGAATCCGTTGCCCGCCGCGTTCATCCACAGCCTGCAGACGCCGCCGTAGCGCCGCGTGCTGCTGGTGCCAGGCGGCTCGAAGACAGCGGTGCCGTTCGCCGTGACACTCACCGCGTTCGATGCCGATGCGCTCTGGAACAGCACGTCGAGATCGAGCGCGTACTCATGACGCGGCAGGATCAGCTTGCCGGGGATGACGATCGTGCCGGTCGAGAACGTTGCGGCGGCTGCAGCCAGCGTCAGATCAGCGCTCTCCGCCTCAGCGGCGTCGATCACCGCGATGTTGTTGACGTACTGCCACGCGCTACCGTCGCTGATCAGCACGAAGCGCCGCTTGATGCTGATATCGCGGCGCACAGAGGCCACGCGATCCGCGTTTTCGAGTGCAGCCGGAGGCAGGTCAGCGAGCAGTACCGTGGCCATCGCGGCGTTGCTGGACTCCAACGCTGCGCGTGCGCGTTCGTCGGTGAACCAGCGGTTCACCGGGTCGGTCGTCTTTTCCGGGAGATCGTCGGTCGAATTCAGGCCTACGGTGGCGCGCGTTGGTGTGGCCCAAGTACGGGCGCCACCGCTTGTTACCGCCAGCACCTGCCCGGCCGTGCCACCGGAGGGAACGCCTTCGCCTGCGGGGCCAGCCGGGCCAGCCGGGCCGGCCGGGCCAGCGGCACCCGTGTTGCCGGTATCGCCCTTCGCACCCTGCGGGCCAGCGGGACCGGTGGCACCGGTAGCGCCGGCCGGACCGGCAGGGCCAGCAGCGCCGGTATTGCCGGTGTCACCCTTCGCACCCTGCGGGCCAGTGGGACCGGTCGCACCGGCAGCGCCGGCAGGCCCGGCGGCTCCGGTATCGCCCTTCGCCCCTTGCGGGCCAGCGGGACCGGTGGCGCCGGCAGGCCCGGTGGCTCCGGTATCCCCCTTTGCGCCCTGCGGGCCGGCGGGACCGGTCGCACCGGCAGGGCCGGCAGGCCCGGTGTCGCCGGTGTCACCCTTTGCGCCCTGCGGGCCAGCGGGACCGGCTGCACCGGCGGGGCCGGCAGGCCCGGTGTCGCCGGTGTCACCCTTCGCGCCCTGCGGGCCGGCGGGACCGGCTGCACCGGCAGGGCCGGCTGGCCCGGTGTCGCCGATGTCGCCTTTCGGCCCCTGCGGGCCGGCTGCCCCAGCCGGGCCGGCCGGGCCAGCGGTACCGGCCGCGCCTGCAGCACCTGGTGAACCGGCAGCCCCAGCAGGCCCCTGCATACCCGACGCGCCACGCAGATCCAGGGCTTCGGCGATGTCCTGCGTCGGGCCTTGCGGGCCGACGTAGTAGCCGGACGCAGGTTTGGCACCGTTGCCGCCTGTCCAGTCGATGATCTTGCAGACGGATCGATTGCCGTCCGCGATCAACGCCGGAACGGGCGACCAGCCGTTGAGGCCGCCCTGCAGGCTGGCCAGCCATTGCTCTTCGGTGCCGACGAAGCCCTTGGCCAGGGCGAGCTCATACGCGCTCTGGCCGGCTTCGCCTTCGCGGATGATGATGGTTTTGCTAGCTGACATACGCGCCGTCTCCAAGCACGGTGATCGCGAGCTCTTCGCGAAAAATCTGGGTGGTGGTGCGCCCGCCGGAGCGCAGCTGCAGCTCGAAGCCGTGGATGCCGGGTGGCCACAGCCGCGTGACTTCTGGCGGCACGGCGGCGAGCTCGATGTCGGCACCGCTGATGACCACCGTGCCGGCGCTGGTAGACCAGCTGTAGATCAGCGCGTCGACGGCGTCCCTCATCTGTGCCAGCACTTCCGCGCCGGCTGCCGGCACGCGATCAAGCGAGACCACGATCGGGCCGAAGGTGTCGGCGCACTTCACGCTCGACAGGATCACGGGCTCGCTCACGCGTCATCTCCAGCGTCGATCAGGGGTTCCGGCAGGTAGGCCTCGCGCGACGTCACGCTCAGGCGTGTGATCTGGCCGCCCTGGTCGTCGAGGCTGAAGGCCACGCTGGCGATCAGCAGATCGCCGGCCAGCCCGAGCCAGGGGTCGTCGATGCGAACGAGCGTGTTGGCGCGCCACGGCTGCGCGCCGTCGAGCCAGCCGCGCACCGTGAGTTCGGCACGTTCGCCCCTGGCTTTGCGTGTCGCGGCGGTCCATAGCGCCAGCTGTCTGGCGGCGCCAGCATCGGCGGCATCTGGAACGTCGATGACGGTGATGCGGCTGGGGCGGATCGCGGGATCGCGCGCGCTGGCCAGCACTTGCTGAGCGAGGCCTTCAGCGCCTTCGTAGGACTGCTCGTTGTCCTGGCCAATCACGTCGTAGCGCGAAAACCGTTCGCTATGGCTGGAGGTGGCGTTGCCGCTGATGATGTCGACGCCGAGGCGCAGGGAGCGCGTTGCACGGCCGCTACCGGCGCGGGTGATCACCAGGCCACCCAGCGTGTCCGAGATCAATAGATAGCCGCGCTGGCGCGCTGCCCGGCTGAGCACTTCCATCGCAGTTTCGCCAGGACTGATCGCTTGGCTGTTGAAGACGGCACCGGCCGGACCCGCCTGGTGAACCGGGATGCCGAACGGCCGACAGACATCCGCAGCGATCTGCGCCAGGGTGCGGCCTGCCCAGGCCTGGCCGTCGGCACGAGCCGCACAGTCAACAAGATCACCAGTGGCGTCACGGCCGCTGATCGTGAGGGTGTGTTGATCCGGGCCGTAACTCGGGCTGGCTTCGTCGATGAAGCCAGTGATCACCGGCACGCCGAACAGCCGCACCGTGCAAGCTGCGCCGGGCAGGATCGGCCGAGGCTGACCGGTGATGGCCCAACGATCGGCGCATTCCAGTTCGAACTGGCCGGCCAGCTGCTCGATACCGGTGCTGATGTCGATCGACTTCCAGCCCGTGTATCGCTGATCGCCGATCTGCAGCGTCACATCGGTGTTCAGTTCAGTCACTGAGCACCTCAAGGGTGCCGCCGCCGCGTACGAAGCCGGGGTGGCGGATGCCGTTGCGGCTGCAGATGTCGTCTGCCCGTTCAACCAGGCCTGCAACGCCGTTGCCGATGCCGTACAAGCGTTGTGCGATGACGATGGCGGGCATGGTCTCGGTCGGCGTGAAGCGCTCGATGCGTGACAGATCCACGGCGCGGGTGCGGATGTCTTCGATGAGTCGCGCGCTCAGTTCGCGGAGCTGCTCGAACACGTTGTCGTCGGCAGCGAAGCTGACGCGCTCAATGGCGTCGGTCAGTTCGTCCTGCACGGACAGCGCAGCGGGCTGGGAATCGAACGAGGCAGCGGCGGCCAGCTCGGCGGCGGCGATCACAGCCTGCTGCTGCACCAGCGCGGTGACCGCAGCGGCGTTGGCCAGCGCGCCTTGCGTATTGCTGCCAGCAGGGGCGCGGTATGCGAACAGCCGGCGCAGGCTGGCGAGGTCGCGGATGCGGCGCATGTCCACGCGGATGCGGGCCGCGATGCGGTCCGGAAACGAGACGAGGCCAGCGATTTCGTCCTGGGCCACCGTGATGACGCCCAGCACCGTTTCGACTGCGCGCACCGCATCAAGCACGGTAGCCACCGCCCGATCAAACTCGGCTGCCAGGCGCAGGGGCCAGGCTGCGACGAACTGCGAGCTGCTCGTGGCTACTGCAGCTTCAGCCTGCGTCAGAACACGGCGTGGCGTGTCGGTGACCGCCGCCGGGCCGGTGACCAAAGCCGCCTCAATGAATTCCAGCTGGAACCGGGCCAGACCACCTTCCCGGTTGGACTCCGTCATGCGATAGCTGACGACCTGCACCTGGAACGTGCCACGGTACGGGTGCACCAGCTCGCCGGGGCCGGGCATGCCCAGCGCCAGCAGCAGCTCGTCGCGCGCAACGAAGTAGTCGTTGCCGAGTACATACGCATCGAGCGTGAGCCGCTTGGCGCGGGCGCCCAGGTCTTCGGTCTCGGCGGCGTCTTGCAGCGGATACTCGTGTACGACGACACGGCGGGCGGCCTCATTGCCGGCCGTGTCGACGAAGAACATCGCGCCCCGGAACGCTGCTGGCTGCAGCTGCTCGCGCCAGCTCACTGGCTCGCCCCGAGGCCGAGCGGGCCGCTCTTGAAGTCGACGTTCGCCTTACCCGTCGACGTGACTCTTGCGACGCGCGCGCCACGATCGTCCAGCTGGATCTGGAGCTTGATGGATGGCTCCTTGTTGCGGGCGTCGATCGCGGCCCGCGCGTCGTCGTCCCAGAGTGCGGCAATCGTTGTCGCAAGGCGCCCGATCTGGTCTCCCAAAACGGTGCCTTCGATGAAGTTGCGATTGATGGCGCCGCCCAACTCATAGCCGCCTGCACCGGCGGCGAGAACACCGGCCGTGCCAAGGGCGGCCGAGCCGATGCCGGCGGCCGTGGTCAGGCCAAGCCGCGCGAGCAGGCTCTTGCCGGCCAGCACGACCGCTGCACCTTCTATCGCGCTCGCTGCGCCGCCGCTCTCGCCAAGCGAGGCGGGGAAGTTGGTGACGAATACCGGCGTCGCGAGGCCGGCCTGCTTGAGCATTTGGCCCTGCGCCAAGCCAGCCGCCGTCGTCGCTGCGTCGGCGGCGGCGCCACCAATGATCGGGATGTTCTTGAGCAGGCCGCCCGCCGCTTTGCCGGCGATCCCAGCCCCGAGCAGCAGGCCACCCGTTGCCGCCACCGCGCCGAACGCGCCGAGACCCAGGCCGCCCTTTTCCTTGTCGTCGAGCTGGAATTCGATCAGGTCCGCAATTGCGCGGTTCACCGGGCGTGCGAACGCTTCACCGGCTTCGCGCATGGCGGTCGCCATACGCGCGGACTGGTCGATGACGTTGTCGCTGGCGCCGCGCAAGTTACGGTCGATGATTCCTGCTGCGTCTTGCGTGCGCTCCAGGATGCCGTTGAACTTGTCCAGGGCACCCTCTGAAACGAGCTTGCCGATGCCGGTCTGCGTATCGATGTCCGTCTTGCCCAGCACGGCGCTCATGAAATCAGCCCGACCCTTGTCGTTCTTGAGCGCTTGATACTTCCGGGCCAGATCGGCCAGCACAGTTGCAGGGTCGCGGCGCGCGCCCGTTGCCTTGTCGAAGAACGGCACCCCGGTCGCTTTCTGGGCGCCCTTCAGGTACTGACCGTTGGTGAACAGGCGCAGGGTCGAGTCAAAGACATTGCCAAGGCGCTCCTTGGGCACCGTCAATGACAATTCTTCGATCAGGGATAGCGTCTGCCGGAAGTCCAGGCCCGCCGATTTCGCCTTGTCACCCGATACGCCGAAGATCGTGGCCAGCTGTTCCAGCTCGGCAGAGCCACTCTTGGCGGCGACGTACATTTCGTCCAGCAACCGCACCGCCTGGCCTGGCTTCTCCAGATCAAGGCCGAACGTGGCACCGCCGACGAACAGCGCTTCAGCAAGCACGCCTTCGTCGGCACCTGTAACAGCGCTCGCGCGCACGATCGCCGGCAACGCGGCCAGCGAGCTGCGGTAATCAAGCCCCTTCTGGATGAGGGTGTCGAAGCCGCCCGCGGTGCCTTCCACCGCCCGACCGGTTTCGCGGCCGAGCGCGAATACCGTCTTGCGCAGACCCTCAACCTGGTCTTTTGATGCATCAGCGGTCTGGCCGATTCGGGCCAGGTACTTGTCCAGGGTTCCGGACTGCCTGGCCAGGGCAACTGCGCCGACACCGAGGCCGAGCTTGGCCAGGGTATCGCGCACGCCACGCGCCGAGTCGTTCAGCGCACTGAGATGTCGGCGGCCTTGCTGACTGAAGTTGCCGAGTTCCCGCGTGCCGCCGCGAAGGCCACTCGCGAACTGGCGGCCCTCCAGCAGCAATCGCAGAGCAACGGTAATTTCAGACATTGTCGGGCTTCGCGATCAGGGTCATGTAGTGCATCAACTCGCCCTGCGGCAGGGCTGCGATCTCAGCGCGCGACCAGCCCGTGCGGACCGCGATAGCAAAGATCGCGGTCAACCGGTCGCGCCGGCGCTGAGTCAGTCTTCCCCCAGCTTTTCGGCCTCCCCAAGCGCGTCGCGCAGGACTCCGTAGTCCGTGGGGTGGAGCCTGCGAATCATCTGCAGGGTGAAAGGACCTTTGAATTCGCTGCCGGCATCGAAGTCACCGACCCGGACCAGCGTCTTCGCGATCAAGGCTCCGACGTACTTCAGAGGGGTGGCGTTGGTGGCGATGTCTTCGGCATCGAACATGTCCGCGGTCGACGCTTCGCGCATCTCGAAGTCGAGATACGTCTTGTCTTTGATGACAAAGCCGTGCTTCAGCTTGCCTCGATAGTTCGCCATGTGGTTCCTTGGTGAGCGGTGGCAGGTTGGGGTTAAACGCGATCGCAACTGATCGCTGAAAACGTGGCGGTGATCTCGCCATCCACTTCGCTGAGCTTCGGTGGGTCAGTGCAGAAAGCGCCGGACAGCACGTACGAAACGCCGTCGTCGCCGTCGAACAGAACCGTGGCGTCTTCGATCGCGCGGATCTCTTCCAGTCCGAATTCCGGGGTCTGGGTGATCTTCAGTTCGAGCGATGGCGCCATGAGTTCGGAGCTGAAGCCGTGGACGCGGCGTGAGCCGACGACGGCAGTGCGCTTTTCTCCGCCTGGGTCGAGCGTTGAACCACGTTTGGTGTTCAGCTCGCGGCCGTCGACCTTGATCGTGGCGCGCCCGAGAATTCTTGAAGCCATGACGATGTCCTCTTAGCGACGGAACTGGATTTGTGCGGCGAGCACGCGAAGCTGATTGATCAGATCCGGGGGCAGGAGCAGGTTCAGGCGATTGGGGTCGGTGCCATCGATTTCGGCGCGCAGCTGCTTCCTGAACTGCTCAAACGCGGCTCCGCCTTCGACCCAGCCGAGGCTCATCCAGTCCAGGTACAGCGCGATGGCCTCGGCACGCGCGGTGCTCGGGGTCATGACGTTCGGACCTTGGCTGCCGTCCTTTCCCAACTTGTGGCGCGGGTACTTGTTGGCGAAGCGAACGCGCAGCGTGTAGCGCAGGTTGGCCAGCAGGTGCAGCGATTCGGTGTCGAAGTAGCTGCTGTCCGGCAGCCCGTTGGCGTTCAGCCGGTAGGTAGTCGTCAGGCGCTCAATCCGCACAACGCCAGCGTCGTCGACCACAAGAGTCGACACGCCGGCCGCCAGCAGCTGGTTGCGCACAACGCGAGTACGGCGGCCGGTGGCCACGCGGCCGAGCACACGCGGCAATGCGAGCGTCTGGCGCGGTCGGCCGGGGTCCGGTTCGGCAGCATCGACGGCCGCGACGGCCGCAGCCACAGCCCAGGCAGGCGTCAGCACGTCCGCGCAGTCGATCAGCGACTGATGCGGCGAATTGCGCGCTGCCGCCTGGGCCTGCAGCGTCACCTGGTCACTGCTGCGGCCGACGTGCGCATAGCCCTCGATCTGTCGCAGGGGGCCGAAGCGGTCCGCAAGCTCGGCGTCGAGCAAGGCCAGGTTGGCGCCGTCGGTGTACGGCATGACGACGGTGGGATACCAGGCTTCTCCGAGGCCGGTGATGCCGGCGGCGATCGACGGGTTGACGGTTCCCTCGACAAGGGCAGCGATGGTGACGGTGATGCCGAGCGGCAGGCGCTCGCCGTCGTAGCGGTTGAGGGTCACCTCCACTCGGCCGGCGTCGATGCCGCCGTGCCGCGCGCTGAAATTCACGCGGCTGATGTTGGCGCCGTCGACGACGGCATCCACATAGCGATCGGCATCGGTGTTGATCGCGGCCACGATTGCGGTGGCGATCTGCGCGCTGGTGGCACCGGTGGCAACGCCCAGCGCATAGCGGGTGTCGCCGACGTAGAGGTCCAGCTCGCCGGCGGCGGTGGCGCCGCCACCGATGGTGACCTGGCGCGATGCTTTCGTGGCGCCGGCCGCATCGGCCTGCGCGAGCAGGTATACCGGAGTGACCGTGGCCGAAGCGAACAGCTGGCGCGCCATGTGGTGGGCCATGCTGCCGCGCCCGGCGAGCAGCGCCACGGCATCGGCGCTGCTGACCAGCGTGGCGACATTCGCGGTGCCCGTGCCGGTCGCGAGCATCTGGCCGATCAGCAGGATCTTCTGCGGGATCGTTGGCGTGCCAGTGTCGGCCTGACTGGAATCGAACTCGACGTATTGTCCGGGCGTATAGAAATTGACCGGTACGCTGTTGAACTGGATGTTCATGCGGGTGCTCGCACGTTGATGAGGTTGGTGGCCTCGGGCGTGGCGTCCGCCGGCGCGAGGTCGTAGGTCGCCTGCAGGCGAAGGAAGTCGGTGAGCGTGTCGTCGGCTTCTTGCGTGAGCGGCGAGACTTGCGACCAGGTCACGGCGGCGAGCCAAACGCCTTCTTCGCCCAGGCCGGTGCTGTGTAAGTTGCGGAACGCCAGACCGGTGGCGGTCTGGCTTTCGGGCGAGAGCTGCCGGCCGCGTATGACGTGCAAGAGGACGCTGACCAGCTTGAGCCCCGTTGCCGCCGCGACGCCGCCACGGCCGTTCTTGGTCAGCACGTAGCCGGCCACTTCAAGCTTGGGGCTGACATCACCGCGATCGTCGACGCCGGTACCGGAAAGCACGGCGACAAGCACGGCCGGAGCTTTCACGGCGTAGCGCTCCAGTTCGGCGAGATCGAACCGGCCAGGAATGCCGCTGACCGTTACAGACGATGGCAGCAGCCCGCTCAAGGCCTCGACAATGGCATCGCGGTGGCCGAGCAGATCCACGGTCACAGGCCTGCCTGGCTACGGCGGCTAAAGATCCTGGGATTCGAGGACACCAGGATTTCGCCGCCCTTCACCTCGCCGCCGGTGTCAGCGGTGGGCGTGGTCGGGACGCCGAGGCCGACCAGACCTTCGGCCATCTTCTTCAGCAGCGATACCGCGTCTTCATAGCGCTGACGCAGCTCCTTGGTCAGGGCGTCAGCGGACAGGCTCAGGCGGTACAGCGTGATGTCGACGCACAGACGAACCAGCACCGGCGGCACCGGGTTGAGCGGTAGCGGGTAGCGCAGGCTTAAGTAAGTGTCGATCTCTGCCGAGGCGTCGGCGATCTTGGCGTCCACGGCCAGGACATCGGTCTGGCCGTCCCGATCGCGATCCGCAGCCGCGAAAAGCGCGTCGGCGCCTTCGCGGTTGAGGATGTCCTGGCGGGTGCAGTAGCCCATTTCGGCTTAATCGAGGTACGGGCAGACCACGACCTTGACCGCGTTGTACAGCTCGTTGGAGCTGCCGCCGTCGATCCGGTCGCGGTTGAACAGCAACTCCGCCGCCGACTCCAGCGCCGTCGGCACATAGATGTGCGTGGGCTTGATGGTCAGCGGCCGGCCGTTGTCCGCCTTGATGCCGCGCATGCGGGTGCGCAGCGCCTTGAAGTTGGCGGCGGTCAGATCCTGGTTGCTGGCCTGCATCAGCTGCCAGAGGCCGAAGCCGGCGTTGACACGGGCGTCGATGCCATAGACCGCTTCGTTGCGCATGAAGACGGTGGAGTCGGTCGGTGCGTCGGCACGCACGAAGTCGTAATCCTTGCGCGTCTGCCAGATGACCGGCTTCAGCACTTTGCTGTTGTCGGCCACGTACCAGAACGGCTTGCCGCCGGCTTCGTTGGTGAGGTTGGCGGTCGGCGTGTTCTTGCCCTTGGCATCGCTCACCGGATGGTCGGCGGCGAAGAACGGTTTCTTGTCGTAGCAGAGCGTGGCGGTACCGGCCTTGATCAGCTCCCAGATCAGCGTGTCCGGATGCTGCTGGGCATCGACACCCATCTGCTTGAACACGACGCCGAGCAGGCCGTACTTGTCGTCTTCGATCTGATCGCGATTGACGCCGACGGTGTTCTCGTAGTGCTCGTTCTTGATGGTGAAGTCGTAGCTCATCAAGCTCTGCACGATGCGATCGCCGATCCACTTGCGGAAGCCGGTGCTCTGGCCGAGCCAACCGTAGACCTCCTGGCTGTCGCCGGACGGCACGACCATCGCGAGATCCGTCCAGAAACGGTCGCCCATGGCGAGGCCGGCGTTGAACATCGTTTTGTAGCCCTGGTAGATCGCCGACATCAGCTGCGGCGATACGGTCACTTTCGGCATTTCAGTTCTCTTTGATGAAGGGAGCGGCGGCGTTTAGCGGAAGTCGACCCAGACGCCGTAGTCGTCCACGTCGAACACCTTCCCGGCGCGCGGGCGGGCGTTCGAGTTGCTGGTCTTGGCCACGGTCTGGTCGTCGACCACGTAGCAGTCCGCACCGATGTCGGCCTTGGAGATCGCATCACCGGCGGTTGAGTTGGCGAACGGCGCGATGTCCTTGCAGACATCCACGGTGGAGCCGGCCGGGGCATCCACCGTGAACCAGCCGACCACCTTCAGCGTGTTGCTGGCGGACGCCGCCACGCCGTTGCCTGCGGGATTGAGCGCCGCCAAGCCGCCCTGGAAACCCTGGGCACCTGCGGCCATGGCGACGGAAAGAAAGTTGCCGAGGCGGGTAAACACGCGACGGCCAGCGGTGAGTGCAGCCATGGGCTTGCTCCGGTGAGGTTGTTGTTGAAGGTGGCCTTAGAGGCCGTTGGCCTTACGGAAGGCGGCTTCGTCGACGCCCATCGCGGTCATCGCCGACAGCTGCTCGGCGTTGAGCGCGACGCCGGTCTTCGGCGACTGCCCCTTCGCTGCGCTTTCAGGTGCAACGACGGGTGCGGTGGACAGGTAGGTCCGGAAGGCATCCAGGCCGCCCTCCCGTGCGCAGTTGGCGCGGTGGTACTCGACGGTGCCGGGCGTGATCTTTCCGTCCTGCAGCGCCTGCTCGATCAGGCTGTTGGTCTCGGCATCGAGCCGGGTCTTGCGCTCGGTGGCGAGCGCGGTTTCGGCGGTGGTGCGCGCCTGGTTCGCCGTGTTCAGGGCCAGTTCGTGGTCCGCACGCGGCACGAACTTGTCCAGCGGCGGGTGGCTGGCAGCGTTCAAGGCAGTGGCCTTGGCGTCGATCAGGCCCTGGACGGACGCGACCAGGTCGCTTTCGGTCGCGGTGGCGGGGAGCTTCAGCAAAGCGATCAGGGCAGCGGACATGGGTTCGGTCTCGATTGAGGTGCCCGGCTGAGCAGCGTTCAACGCCAGGCTTGGAAAATTCGGGTTGTTGGTCAGGGCCACACTCTTCACACCGACGATCTCGCCGGTGACTGCATCGAACTCGATGACCGGCGAGAGGTAGCGGTAGTCGCGGCCGCGAACCGCGTTCAGGCCGCGCTCGTTCCATTGCACGCGGCCGCTGATGGCCCCGGTGTCGTCGAGGGCGTAGTTGTCGACCCAGCCGAACGCCGGCGAGGCCTGGCCCTGCGGCGCTGCCAGCTGGGTGGCGTGGTTTTCGTCGACCTGGATCTGTTGCAGGGTCGCCGCCAGGCTCTTTGGTTGGCTCATGCGCCAGCTGCGGCCATCCTGCCCCCGAATGCGCCCGTTGCTGTCCGGTGCGGGGATTACGGTGATGCGGTCGGGGACCGCTGCGGCGTCAACGCCTGGCGGTGGCAGCGCAAAGCAGAGGGCGGTAAGGCGGCGGGCTTTCGACATGCCGCCAGTGTCGAAGCCCAGGTCTGCGGCCGGGGTTTCGCAGCTGCGACTTATCCGGTTCTGCGGGCATCCTGCGCACGCAAGTCACTCTCCGGCGCAACCCTGCAGCTGTCAACGCCGTCCGGGCGTTGCAAACGCCGTTGCAGGCGTTGCAGGAATCTTCCGGGTCCGGTTGGGGCTGCGAAGCCCCCTGATCGCTCTGGCGCGATCCTAGGGCCTCGTTTCACGACGGGTTCAGACCTTCAGGTAATGCCGCAGGATCAGCGCGATTTCGCGCTCGTCTTCCGCGCTCACGCCGAGGAACGGACGCGCGGGAATGCCGCCGCGTCCGAACTGGTGGGTGGCACCGTACTCGCGATCGGTGCCCACCAGCAGATCGGTGCCGTTGACCTGGTGACGAATGCCGCGCCGGAGGTCCCGTGTCAGCTCAAGCCGCAGCGCCGGATCGGTGACTGCTCCGCTGCGCTTGGTGGCGCGGCCAGCGGCTTTGCGCTTGGCGTACGCCGGGCTGACAGCGTCCCAGGGTTGGCCAGCCGGGGACTCGCGACGATCGAAGCGCTCATCGGTGGTGTTGACCAGGTGCTGGCCGATGTCATCCAGCAGCACGCCAGGGGACGCAATGAGCCGCTGGTACTCGACCAGCACGGCTTCGGCGGCAGCGAGGCCGGAGAGGTCAAGTTCAATCAGCGCGCCGGCCATCACTCGCCTCCGGTGGTAATCTCCGCCATGTGAGGCCTGACGGCCGGGAAACCGCCAGTTCCGGCTCGGGGGGCCACAAGGTCGCCTGCACGGTGGAAGTGGCGTCCACCCTGGCTTCACAACTTTCCATCGAGCACCTCCAGCATGCCCGCTGCAACATCCTTGGCGATGTCAGCCGTGCTGGACAAGGTCACCGACCGCACCGAGTTCGTCTTGAGCTTGCCGGCCGATGCGGTCTTCAGCGCGTAGTTCACCTCCACGATGATTCGCCCTGCGCTGCGGCCGGTTGCCGCAGACGGGTTGAACACGTAGATCAGCGTTCCGGATTTGCGATCGAGCAGCACCGCACGCGGCTGGTCGAGCAGCTCGGGCAGGCGTTTGAAGTCTTCCAGGCTGGGCTGCTTGGGCAAGCCCGCCTTGGTGGTCTGTTTGGTTTCCCGGAAGACGTGCTGCACTTCCTTGTCGCGCACGATGATGGCGGCGGACTCCGGCACCACTTCGCGGGCCAGCAGCGCCTTCACCAGCCGGGGCGCCAGCGCGCCGACGTTGAACGCCACGTTGCCCGGTTGCGGCGCGGCGAGCACCTGGTCTGTCCAGGCACCGAACTCGGCCGTCAGCGCCCGGCGGATGACGGGCGGCGCCATCATCTGCGCCGAGGCTTCCGCGCCAGGCACGGCCGGCAGCCGGGCCGTGCTGCCCAGGCCGCGCTCGGCCAGCTTGCCGAGGGTGGACTTGCCGGGCGTGTAGTCGAAGCCCGGATCAATGCCTGGTGGCACGCGTACGGTCTGCGGGTTGCCGCTGCGCGTGCCGATCACGCGGTCTTCCAGCGGTTCGGCCACGGGGCGCGTGACCTTCAGCCCGCGCCGCTCGACATCCGCCTGGCTGTACATGAACTTCTTGCACTTGCAGCCCCAGCCATTCATCGGGCTGTGGGTGTCCCACCAGGGGTCGTCGAGCAGCACGACCATACCGTCCCAGGCCGCATGCTCCGGACGTTCGTTCGGGCTCTGGTAGTGCTTGTAGCAGCCATAGGGCCGGCGCTTGCGCAGCTCCGGGTCGGCCATCTGGGCTTCGCGGCCGGCGTTGTAACTCTGGGACAGGTTGGTCTCGTAGATCACCTGCGCGCGCCAGTTGGCGCCGCCGTTGTAGGCCCAGCCATGCTTCGTGGCGATGTTGCGGAAATCCGCCTTGAATGCTTCGAAGCCCACGCCGCTTGACACCACGCGATCAACCGCAGCGCGCAGATCCACGAGCAGGTCGGCTTTCATGGCCCCCGCCACAACGAATGCCTGGTCGTGAGCTGCTCCCTGGATGTCGGTGTAGGACTTCGTGGGCAGATTGAGCTTGTCCCGGAAGAAGTCGATCTGCTCTGCGAAGGGCAGGCTCCCGTAGGTGCTCATGCGCGTCTGGCCTCGCACGGATCGCCTGCTTGGGGCCGCTCCCGCACCACCGGCTTCGCCGCATCGGGTCGCGGCCGCAGGCTTTTGTACGCGGCCACGGTCAGACGCCGAGCAGCAACTCGTAGCGGCCTGCGAGTTGCGCGGCCGTCAGCGCCTGGGTAAGCAGCGCGGACAGTGCACGGTCGTCCAGCTCCCGGTAGGTATCGGTGACGCGCTCACGGAACTCCTCGAACGAATTGCAGGCCGCGAGGATGGCTTCGACTGGCGCCGTCAGCTCGGCGACGATCGGGTCCGCCTGCGCGGCCAGCCGGGCGATCTGCCGATCGGGCGTGGTCAGCGGGGCGGACTGACGCGCGTTGAGCGCTTGCTCAGTGGGCTCTTGCGTCGGGCTTGCAACGGGCCTGCTGGGCGCTTTCAACAGCACGGCATTCTTGGCTGGCTCCGGGAAGCCGAGGCGATCACGCATGACGCTTTCTTCCACCTGCAGGCCGAACGGCATCAGGGCGGTGACGTTCTTGACCAGGGCCGCCAGATCCTCGGGCTCGCGGATCGGGAAGGTGATTCGCGGATAGGCCTTGCGCGGGCCGTAGTTGAGGATGACGTACGGTTCGACCAGGTCGCGGTTCAGCGTCTCTTCGGCATCCTGGGCGTCATCATCGCGGATGTCGTTGCGGACTTCGTTGTGGACGGACGCGTTGTTGCTGCCGAGCCCGGTCTTCTGGGCGTCCGCGGTCATGGTCTGGCCGAGCACGGCTTTGCTGATCTGCCGGTCCAGGTAATCGCACAGCCGCTCGTACAGATCGCCGCCGCCGTTCTTGGCGGCCTCATGGAACTCAATGGACATCGACGCGGGGAGGATCGCGGCGGCATCGCTGCCCAGGCTCTGCACCGCGTGCCGGAGCACGGAGATGTCCTTGGCCGTGGCACCTGGTCCGTAGCGGCCGATGCGCAGGGGCAAGCCGAAGATTTCGGCGAATGCGTTCCAGTCCTTCTGGGCGTAGGCCTTGCAGATCCAGGCGAAAGCGACCAGGCGCGCCAGGCCGCAGCGGATCGGCAGGCCGGTCTTGAGGCTGGGCCGATGGACGATCCACTTGTACGGCTGCAGGGCCAGCCCGTCGATGGGGGCCTGCGGGTCTTTCAGACGCAGCTCGCGGCCGGTCTCTCGATCGAACCGGAACCAGCGGGGGTCGCGCCATTCGTACTGGGGCAGCCACTTCGCGCCGCGTTGCCAGACGATTTCGTGCACCGAGTAGCTCCTGCCAAGCGCATCGAGCATGTCCTTGCGCAACAGCCGGAAGCCGGGCTTCAGGGTCAGTTCGCGCACGTCGTCGGCAATGCGCACGTCGTCGGCATCGTCAGATGCCGATTCCACCGTGCACGGCAGTCTCGACACTGCCCGCTTGCGCGTACCGAGCACCGAGGCGTAGTGCAGTTCGCGCTCTTCCATCTCCTCTGCCAGCGTGAGGTATTCATCGGCGTTGCCGTTGGCGGCGTCTTCCAGCAGCGCCGACAACCTGGCTGGCGTCAGGTTGCGGGCCACGCTGTCGTGCCAGACCGAACGCACGCCGGTGACGCCGCCGCGTGCGATCTCTTCGCTGAGGTCCGCCGTTTCGATCGGCTGGCCGTCTGGCCCGAGGATTCTGGATTGGCCCATCAGATGACTCCGTGGTGATGAAAGCCGCGCGGCTCCGGGCGGTCTTCGTCCTGGTCCGGCCGCATGAACAGGTGGCCACCGCGATCACTGGACTGCGCCTGCACCGCTTCGTAGGTGGCGGGCTGGTAGGGGTCGTGGCGGCTGGCGGCGTAGGCGAGCAGCACGGCAATGCCGGCGTCGCCGTGGCGCTTGTTGCCGTCCTTGTCCTGGGCGCGCTGGTCGGGGATGCGGGCAACACCCCGCACCAGGCGGAAGGTGGCGATGTCGTTCAGCACCTCGACATCACGCGGCAGCAGGATGGAGCCGTCTTCGAAGGCTGCTTTAAGCGCTGGCGTGTTGTCCCGGTACCAGGGTTCGGAAAGATGGACGCGGGTGATCAGCGCTTCGCCATATCGCTGCTGGGCCACCTCGGCGAGGTAAGCACCGTTACCGGTCGAATCCAGCATGCCGTGCGAGAAGCGCGGCAGGTGGTCGGCGATGTAGAACAGGATCAGTGCCTGGGCCTTGAACGGCACGTTGCGCAGTTCGACCAGGAACGGAAACCGGCGCACCAGATTGCGGGTGAGCTGGTAAGGGGCGATCACCGAGAGGTCACCCCGGCGGGCGAAGTCCTGGCCGAAGCCGCTGGCCAGCTCGGGGTCCAGCTGTTCCAGTTCAGGTATCAGCTCGCGCTCGCAGAACGCGGTGATTTCCTCCTGGATGAGATAGTCCGCCCACAGATCCATGCCGTCCGGCGCCTGCCAGCGGATGATCTTCAGCGGTGCTTCGACCGGCGCCATGCGCGCTTCGATCAACGCGCGTGGCAGCCAGATGCCGCCACCCTTGCTGGGGATGCAGAACAGTTCTTCGTCCGCGCCGCTGCCGTACTGCGCCACCAGCTGCGCGCGCCAGGCCGCTTCGCCTGCGGCCGTCCAAGGCAGGCCGCGCACCTGGCAGACGCGCTGGTACAGGCCGTCTGCCAGGGCGTCGTCCAGGGTGACCCGATGCAGGGAGTACGGCCGCTTGCCAGCGCGGACTTCCTTGATCAGTTCGTTGAAGGGGTTCTCTTCGCCATTGTGGGTCGACACCACATGCACCTGGCCGCCCCAGATCAGCAGCGCAAGGGCCGCTTTGAGCAGCTCGGCGAGATCGGGATGAAACGCCGCTTCGTCGATGATGACGCGGCCTTGCTTGCCACGAAGGTTGGACGGCCGTGACGACAGCGCGGTAATGCGCCATCCGCTGGCGAAGCGGATGGTGTAGGTCAGGATCGACTTCTCTTCGTCGCCGTCCTTGAACACCTCGGCGCCTTCTTCGATGGCCGACGCGGCGAAGGCATAGTGCTTGGACCAGTCCGCGCAATCACGGATGAACTCCTCGGCCATGTCCTTGTTGTAGCCGATGTACCAGACATCCATGCCCTGCTGGCTCGCGGCGAGCAGCGTGGAATCGGCGGCCTCCGCCCAGGACAGACCGATGCGGCGCGACTTCTCGATGATCTTGACCGGTGAGTCGTCGGCCGACCATCGCGCCTGATATCCCAGGAACACCTCGGCCGCGTCGGCAAGCACACTTTTCACGGGCAGTAGTGGCGAGGCAGCGGCCATATCAGGACCCGCCGCCAGACTTGATGCCGAGGATGCGGCGCTTGATTTCCTCGGCCGCCTCCGGCGTCAGGCCGGCCGGTTTTTCGGCAGCAACGGCGTCGACCAGGCTGGCGGCCTCTTCGGCAGCGGCCTGTCGCAATGCTTGCTCGCGCTTGAGGCTCAGGGAGCTGGCGGCTTCCAGGCGTTGCATGGCCAGCGCGAGCGCGCCGATCTCTTTGCCGCTGATCTGCACTTCGGCGTTGCCTTCTTCGCCGAGCTGCATGGTGGCGTCGAAGGCCAGCGTGCGCAGCAGCTCCATGACGACCTTACCGATGTCGCCCTGCGGCTCGTTACCCAGCCGCTCCGCCCACACGGCGGCAACCTCACGTGCTTCGCGGATCTTCTTGCCGGATTCCTCGAATCGCTTGTGATACCGGCCGAGGGCGCTGCGCGACACCTGGGCGCCCAGCTGGCGCAGGTGCGCGGCGATCTGTTCCAACGTGAACCGGTCATCCTTGAGCAGCCGGTCCAGCTCGGTGCGGATCGCCGGGTCGAGCGTGGAGATGCTGCTCTTGCGGCTCACGTCGCGCGTTCTTTCGAAGGTCGTGGGGCAGCAGGCTCAGGCGAATCCACGCGGACCGGAACGCAGACGAAGGCCCGCTCGTCGACAGCGAACAGACCGGCATCGAGACAGGTCTGGGCGATGCGATACCGGGTGTAGCCGCTGGATAGGCCCCAGGCGATCAGCAGCAGGCCGAGCATTGTCAGGATGCGGTGCATGTCAGAAGGTGGTTGGCTGGGCTACGCCACGGACCAGCGCCATCAGGCCGGTCTGCAGGTCGGTTGAGCCGATGCTGATCCAGCGCTGATCGAGGCCAGCAGTAGTGCGCAGCTTGTTGACCAGTTCACCGAGCTCTACGCCGCGAGCCTTGATCTCATTCATCAGGGCGGCTTCGGCCTCGTTAAGTTGCCGATAGCCAGTGATCTTCGGTTGGGTAATGGTTTCCATCGACACGTTCTCCTTGCTGGTCACGACATCCACTCAGGGGCAAGCCACTCGATCGCGTGCACGAGCACCACCACTGGCAGCAGCAACACGATCAGCAGCATCAAAAGCGGGAACGCCAGGATCTGGCCGGGGCGGATGTTCATGCGCTCGGCCCCGGCCGCTTGACGCCGGGCACGTTGCTGCGGCCTTTCGCCACGTCCTGGCCCCGGCCGGTCAAGGTGGCGACGACGACGGTGGCCACCGGCTTTTCGAGCGTGACCAGGCCTTGCTCGGCAAGCCAGCTCAGTTCGGTGTGCACCTGGTCGCGGCTGGGGTTGTGCCCGTAGTCCTCGACCGATCGCTGCAGGATGCTGCTGTTGCACTCGTAGCCCGGCGCGCACTCCAGCACGCGCAGCAGCACCAGGCGCAGATCGGCCTGCAGGTGTTCGCGAAAGCTCATACCTTCTCCGTCCGCATGAGGTAGCTGTTCATCAGATCCACTTGCCGGATCACGCCCTGCTGGGCACCTTCCAACCTGCCGATGCCTGCCGCCAACTGGCCGATGGCGTTCTGCAGGGAATGCAGATCGTTGGCGGTGGGCAGGTGCTTGATGTTTTCTTCCACCACGCTGATGCGGGCCTGTACGTCGGCAATCTCATGCCGCAGCTCGCTGTAGCGGGCCGCTTCGTTCAGGGTCTTTTTCGCCAAGTCTTGAGAGACTTCCTCGACCGCCTTCTTGTGGGCCTTGTCACGGCGGCCGAACCAGGCGACCAGGAACGCTGCGCCCGAAATCAGCGTGATGGCGATCTCCCAGCCGAGCTTGATCCATTCCATGCTCATGGCCGCTCCCCGATCAGGCGAACCGGCTGCACAGTGCTCTGGGCCTTGATGCGGCGATCCCGCTTCTCGAAGCTGCGGCCGAGGTTGTAGACGCCGAGGATGCCGCCCCAGGCGTACCAGAACTCTTCCGGCAAGCTGAACTGCGGCGGCGTGGTGTTGAACGCCCAGCCGAGCACTGGCACCACCGAGTAGTTGAAGACGATCACGCCTAAGCCGACATACACAACGGCCGGCCGGGCGCGCTTGGTGAAGGTGTCGTCCTGCTGCAGCTCGGCCACCAGGATGCGTTCCTGGGCGCCGAGTTCAGCGCGCAGGGTCTGCTCGATTTCCGAGTCACGCGCCTGCAGCAGCTTCTCGGCATCCAGGCGGTACTGGTTGCGTTCGGCATCCGTGGTGATGAATCGATCCGCAGCGGCGGCGATCTTGTCCACCACTTCGCCAGCAGTACCGCCCAGCACTTTCGCGATCAGGTTGGCCATGTCAGGCGTGCAAGGCGTGTTGCGCCTTCTCCCACCAGATTCGCCGATCAGCCAGACCGGTCAGGCCGCCGTTGATGCGCCGGGTCACCTCTTCAAGACTGCCGGCATCGGCGGGGTCGTTGCACTTCTTGGCGCGCCAGAACCACGCAGCAGACTCTGCCGCAAAGAGCGGACGCAGCAATGTTTCCGGGTTCCTCAACAGGTAGCCAGGCTTGGGCGATAGCGCTTTGCTGCACCAGCCATAGTTGTCCAGCCCGGTAAGCTGGATCAGGCCGCGACCCCGATACCGCCAGCCGTGGCCGCTGGCTTCATCGCCATTGCCGAGCCGGTTGGCGTAGGCGCGGTTGGCGATCCGCTCCGGCTGCATGGCGTACGCCCGTGCCTGGGCTTCGTTGAAGCGCTTCGGCCAGGTGGCCAGCAGCGCTTCGGCGGAGTAATTCAGGTCTTCTTCAAGGCGGGTGAAGCCGCAGCTTTCATGGGCCACCTGCCCGAGGAACATGGCGACCTGTGCAGGTGTTTCGATGCCGAAGGCGGTCATGGCCGCGCGCAGCGCAAGGTAGTACGGCTGCGCCGCCGGGCAGAAGGCTGAGAGCTGGGATGGCGTCATGCGCGCAGGATCGCGCGCGTGCCCGGACCCAAGGGTTTCGCAGATGCGGATGCAAAGCAAAAGGCCCGCTGGGTGGCGGGCCTTCAGTTAAGCATCCGGGTCAGTTTGCGAAAAAGCGCGGGTTCGCACTCAGGTCAAATGCCGCCCACTTCCTTGGCACTGCCGAAGAGTGTCGCTTCTGCGCGGGTCTCGCCGAAGAAAACGTACTTGCCATCGCGGTTCAGGTGCAGCTTCATCTTGCCCCGACGTGCATCGCTCATCGCCATCCCGACGATCATGCCCGGCGTCAGCGCGAGGTAGTCCCGCTTGATCTCGCGCCAGCCACTGAACAGCCGGATGCGCACGGTATCGCAGGGCTCGGTGCAATCCACCACCTGGCTGATGCCGCCGCCCAGGTTGGTGCCGAGCTGGATGCGGCCATTGCGGATGCCGTGATACCGGAACATGACCAGCTCGGCACCGATCTTGCCCGTCTGCCTATCTTCTTCCGACAGCGCCGGCTGGTAGCCGTACTCCGTGCCATCAACGTAGCTGTAGTAGTGGTCCGGAGATGCCAGGGGGCGGCTGGCCTGGGGTGCCGAAGCAAGTTGCTCCCGGACTTCGTCCCTGCGCGCGTCCTCCTTCTGCCAGAGCACGACGCCGACCACGAGCACGGCACCGCCAATACCGGCCAGCAGAATCATCAGAATCCTTCCCAGCGTCTTCATCGTGCGTCCTGGTGTGGGGGCGAGGTTTCGGCCAAATTCTATCGGTGACGCGCCTGCGCTTCAGAGAGACAGATCACGGCTCTTGGCGATAAACGCAACTTCTTCATCGGCGGTCAGCGGCGCCATCTTCAGCCGCTTGCGGGCTTCGTTCTCGAAGTGCACCAGCTGCCTGGCAGTGATCGCCGACGCCGACGGCGGAGCACCCGGCTTGTCGCGGATCTTCTGCTCCTGATCGCGCTCGGCGAGCGCGGCCGATTTGTCGGCATAGCCGGCCAGCACATCGAGCAGGTAGCCGTGGCTCTTCAGCGGCAACGTCAGCGAGTCGCGGACGGTGGTCATGTGTTCCAGCGCCTGCAGCCACATGGCCTGAGTCACCACATAGTCAGCGTGCTTGCGGCGGATGGTGCCCGGACGGATCAGCTCCACCAGTTCGGCCAGGAGCTTGTGGGTGCGTGACCATGTCAATGCCCGCTCGCGCGGCCGGAACAACGCCAGGTAGGCCCAGACCTGGCGCGCCACTGCGGGCTGCAGCTCGCCAGCCAGCAGCAGCGCTGCACCGGCGTCGGCATCGCCGAACACGGTCTCGGCGGAACCGGTGGCACCGCAGGACCTGCAGGTCAGACGCATGGCGAACGCGTTGTGCCGATCGTCACGACACGCGATCTGTCAAGCAGGGATCGCGGTTGCGTCATGCAAGTTGCACGACGTTTAGGGGTTGCAAGATTCATTGCAACGCCGATCCCCCGCAGACGCAGCGAAGTCGTGACCAGATGATCGGAACCGGCCATCAACAGGAGAGCGCCGGTGAACCACGATGAAATCATGCTGCTGATCGAAGTTTTGAAGGTACTGAAAGCGGCATTCGATGCAATTGCCGTCTGGTTGAAACTGCATAGGTCCGAAGCTGGAGACGAGCCGTTCAAAGCAGCGGACCCTGCGCCGCAGCAACGTGATCGATCGCGGCCTGGCGCGCATCCAGGTACGGCTGGCGGGCGACGAGGGCGGCGCGGTGCCCCACCGCCTTCGTGAACGCGCGCCAGGTGCTCCACACCCGGCCCTTGAGTTCCGTGGGAACGGCGGACCAATGGAGGCGACAGAGCAATTGCCCCGGTCGAGTCGAATCGGTGCAGCCGGGGATCGGGCATTGCATCAGCGGATCGCCTCCGGCGCTGGGCCGCCGCCGGCTATTGGCCGGCGCAGGTCCACTTCACGGCCCTGTCGGGCTCCCTGCGCAAAGTCATGGTATCGGCGGCTGATCGCCTCCTCGGCCTTGGCCACTGTGTTCTCTGCGCGACCTGGCTGAAGCCGAAGCCGAGCCATGTAACTGTCGATCGCTGCCCGATTCTCGGGGGCTACGACCAGAGCGCCCACCTTTGTCTCCACGGCGATCACCCAGCCGGTGCAGAAGGCGTTGGCGCGCTCCACGCGGTTGGCCCGCTTGCAGCGGTTCAGGTGCTTGGCCTGGTACTCCGACCGCGCCGCCCTGAGCCGACGAGACAGTGACGTGTACGCATAGCCGGCGATCTCGGCTCCGCCGCTGCAGCCCACGAACACGTAGTGGCCCTCCATCGTGCTGCGGGCGGTGTAGCGACCACGGAAGAACAGCCCGCAGCCAATGGCCCGCGCAACCGTGCTCGCCAGCAGCGTTTCCCACATCGGTGGAGAACGGCCCGCCTGTGATTTCGCCTGGGCTTCTGACGCTTCCGATGCGGCCACGTCGTCAGCGGACAGGCCGAGCTCGTCCATCATCTTCCGCGCCTGGCGCAGTGCCGCAGCTGCCTCATGCTCGTTGCTGGACTTCGCCAGGCGCAGGCACTTCTTGAGCTTGTCTAGCTTGCGCTCGCGTTCAGTCTTCACAGCTTCAGGCTCCTTTGCCGCCGTGCGACCTGCACTTTCTGCTGCGTGTTGATGATCCGGCGCACTTGGCTTTCAGTGAGGCCGGTGGTGCGACACAGCTCGTCGTAGTTGTTTCCCCGGAAGCCCTCCCACAGGTGCTCGTCTCGCAAGGCGCGGCGCAGGTGGCTGGCCGCTGGCAGGTAGATGGGGCGACCGCCAGCGACGCTGGCGATGGCCAGCACAGCTTCCCTGGCGATGCGGGTGATGGTTTCCGGTGCCACGGTGCCGCGCAGCTCGGCACCAAGCTGGTGCTCCAGGTGGTCGAGAATTTCGACCAGGCGCGATGGCCACTTCTGCAGCAGCGCTTCGTGCTCCGGCAGCGCGCCCAGCGGCAGGTCTTGATCCTCGAACAGGTCAGCCATTCGGGATTCGCTCGCAGGTGCCGCAGCCATCGTCCTGACGGCGGATCAGACGCAGGCTCTGGGTGCCCGATTCGGGGTCTGTCCAGTCCAGACACTGTCGGCCGTCTTGCCAGTAGAAGCGCATTTCGGTATCGCGCGGCAGGCTGCCAAGGAGGGTGCGGATGGAATCCATGACCTGGTCTGTCGTCGGTATGGTCATGACGTTGCCGGCGGCGTGAGCTTGCCGGCACCCACCAGCTCGCCCTTCAGGAAGCGCAGCACCTGGCTCATGGCCTGGGGGTACGCCTCGACGCCCCATTTCGGCGAGAACCCGAATTCCATGACGGCGATGTACTTGACGTGCCCCCACTGCAAGCCGGCTGTGGCCAGCGCTGCTTGCAGCTGCTGCTGCAGGCGCTTTGTGGCTGCGCGTTCGAGTGCGGCGATGATGCCGGCCAACTCGACGGAATCGCAGAACTCGATGCGATCCTTGCGGTACATGCGCTGCGCCATCGATACGGCGTACGTCCAGGGCAGACCGGCATCGGTCAGCAGAGCTTCAACCTTCTTCACCAGGTCGCCGTTATGGCCAGCGCCCAGGTTGTGCGGCGTGCGGTGCTTGCCCGCTCGGGTCTGGGCGGTGCGGGCCGGGATGAAGCCGCAGGTACGCAGGTGCGCCAGCACGCGCTCCAGCTGCGCCACCGTCATGCCGGTGGTGCTGTCCGCACCGCCATGCGTGACCAGCATGGCGCGATAGGTGTCTTCGTCCAGCCGGAGCTTGCTCTTGCCGACGTGCACCAGCTGCACCAGCTTCTTGTGCAGCGCGCTGACCGTGGGCTGCGCGCGGCGCGGCGATGGGTGGTCGCTCATGGTCAGCGGCTGGCCGATGGCGCGAGGGCGAGCGCGTACTTGAGATCGGCCGAGGGCAGCAGGCGCACCACGACGTGGGCCTTGATCCGGCCGTCACGCCAGCGGCGCTCCGGCTGCAGCTCGGGCTTCAACAACCCGAGGCCTGGCAGTTCAACCTGCTTGCCGGCCTGCAGTTCGGCGATTGCCGCCGAGGCCAGGTCGTGAAGCAGATGGGCAGCGAGCGCCACGGTGATGCCCCGCTCGGCGGCGATGTGCACGGCGAGTTCGGCGGCTTTCACGCCGGCACCTGCCGCACGCGGCAGCGGTCCAGCAGATAGCAGCCGGTAATCCCTTCCAGCCAGATCACGGCGCTGTGACCGCTGAGCACCTGGGCCTTGCTGCGGGTGGTGGTCTCCATTTCCGTGCCGTTGTCGAGACGCACGTAAACCGGCGTTCCAACTGGATGCTCAGCGTTCCAGGAGTCCACCTGCACGCTGGGGCTCAAGCGGGCCGCCTGGCGCCGCCGCGACTCGCGCTCGGCGGCCTCTGAATGCCAGGCCAGCAAGGCCGTCAACTTCCGCTTCGGCTGCGCGATCATGCGTCTTCCTCTACCGACGTTTCGTCGGTCTTCAGGAAGGCGTTCAGCAGCTTTTCCAGATCCGAATCCACCGGCCGGATCACGACCACGTCGCCGGCGTCAGTCGCCTCGGCACCGATGCGTTTCAGTTCCTGGGCTTTCAGCTGGTTGAGGCCGGCCTTCACCAGCTTGTGGCGAGTCTTGACCAGGGCATCGAACTGATCCGGCAGGTACTTGCGGATCAGCTCCACGGTGCGGTCGGCATCGTCGACGATGATCTTGCCCTTCTGCTTTTCGATGCCGATCTTGATGGCATGCACGATCAGCGTTCGCGGCTTCACAAACAGTTCCGGGCGCTCCTGGATGGCGGCGGACAGTTCGCCTTCGGCCGCCTTGGCAGCCCCGAGCGCGCTGGTGATCAACGGCATGGCGCGGCGCTTGGCCGCATCCATTTCGTCTTCCAGCTGACGAAGCCTGCTGGCGAGCAGATCGCGTGCGTGCCGGTAGTTCTTGGTGCGCTCTTCAACGATGGCAAGCGCGACCGTGGTGTCTGGGGCGCTGACGGACTTCGGGACTGCGTTCATGCGGAAACTCCTGTGGAGGCTGCAGCGGGTTCGCTGCTACGGAAGGCGGGATGCAGGCACGGGCCGCGATGCGGTGGCCGGGGCTGGGGCTGGCGAGGCCAGCGGCGGGGATCACCAGCGGCGCGCACGAATAGCGAGTGCATGCCGTGGGTCTCGATGCGGCCGTACTTCAGGGCGATCAGCAACGTGCGGTTGGCCTCGACGCGGCTCAGGCCGTGCTGGCGCTGCAGGTGCATCTGCACCATCAGCAGCGGCCGCGGCCCGTGCTGCAGGTAGGCCAGCAGCCCGTCGGTGATCGCCTGGGCGGTCACAGCGGCGGCGCCTCGCGCCATTCCAGTGTCACGCCCATGAAGTGGGTGCGCATGACGTGGATGCGGTCGCCACGCGGCCCGGTATGGCACGCCCGCTCTTCACGGAGATTCAGCACCGCGCTCGGCGGCCGGGCGAGCCGGATCGTGGCCGACTGGAACCCCACTTCGATGCCGACAACCAGACACCGAGCTTGGTCGAGGCGATCGAGTGCCCGGCCCGCCATCAGCAAGCCGACGGCGAATCCACTGTTTCCCGGCAGCACCGGGTTATCGACACCGACTGCGGCTTCGATGGCTCGACGGTGTTGCGAAGAGGCGAGACCGGCGATGTCGGCTTCGCTCAGCAGATCTTCGGAAGCGATGCCGGACGGAAATTCGACGAGGCCGATGTTGCGGGAATGCAGCCCCAAGGCGCCGGGGCCGCTCATTCCGCACCTCCCAGTTCCTGCCAGGCATGAACCAGGTGCTGGGCGGTGATGCCCCGCGCGCCAGCCGCACTGCTGACGCTGGCGAGGCGCAGGCATTTGGTTGCACCGCGAAGGGCACCGGGCTTGGCGACGATGTCGCGCAGCAGCTCGCGGGCCTCGGCATCTTCCACGTTCCAGGCGTCGGCGATGGCGTCGGCATCGGCGGCGCTGGCGCGGGTCAGCCGCACGCGCTTGCCGATGCGGCTGAACAGCTGGGCGAAGCCGGCGTCCCTCTTGCCGCCGGTCAGGCGCGAGTACAGCACTTCGTTGCCGATCAGCACGACGCCAATCCCGGTGGCATCGTGAATGGCGCGGATGGCCTCCAGCGCGTCGTTGTCCAGGTGCTGGGCTTCGTCGATGACCAGCAGGCCGCCGGTGCCTTCGACGCGGTCGTGAATCTTGTCCTGGACCTTCGCCGGCTCGC
The DNA here is from genome assembly GCA_026398815.1 of Gammaproteobacteria bacterium. GTDB lineage: Bacteria > Pseudomonadota > Gammaproteobacteria > Nevskiales > Nevskiaceae > Nevskia. The sequence goes on along the minus strand of JAPLSA010000017.1, from coordinate 160,199 downwards.
GGGCGATGCCGCGCAGGCCCAGCGTGGCGGCGATGCGCTCCAGCGCGCCGAGCAGACGGCCGTGGCTGCGGGTCATTTCCACCAGCCAGACGCTGGAGTGCTGTTCGGCGTAGCGCCTGGTGGCCTTGGTCTTGCCGAGGCCGGCGCCACCGTAGACCACGGCGATGTCGCCCGCCATCTGGGCGTAGCCGAGCGCGGCCAGCACGCGGCGGCTGATGGTGGTATCGACGAAGGCCGGTGCCGTGGGCAGCTGGCCCTGGCTCGCCGCTCGCGTACGCCGGGTATCCAGCCACTTGGCAAGCTTCATTGCGATCTCGGCGTTGTCGCCTGGATACGCGCTCTTCAAGAACCGGCTGAGCGTGCTGGTGTTGACGTTCGCTTCGCGACTGACATCAGCCTGACTCAGGTTTTCGGCAGGATCGGCGATCAGCTGCGCAACCTGGTTGCGAACGCTATCGATGGCGGCCGTGCCGCCGGGGGAATTCGGGTGTTCTGCGTGTGATGCGTCAGCCATTGCTAGACTCCTTTCGCGTTGTGAAGGGGCTTCCGCCCCGGTTGTCAGCCCGCCCGGTGTGTCACCACCTGGCGGGTTTTCTGTTTCTGGTTCCGTGCGGATCACAGGCGTGCCTTGCCGGCCTGCCTCCGCTGCAACATGGCCACGCCCTCTTCGAAGGCCGCCTCCATCTCGGCGGCGGATTGAGCACTCGGCTTCTGAAACCGGCCTGCAACGACCTTTGCGCCCGGTTTCGAGGTGGCCTCGGCGGGGTCGAAGTTCGGCCTGTTGGTGGCTGGCGCATGCGGCAGGCCGGTGGCCATGCGCACGACTTTCTTGGCTGTGGCGGGCACGACGGGCGTGCTGCGCGGCATGAGGCCTGCCACCTGGGCCGCATCCATGCGGCGCTCGGCTTCCAGCACGCCCTTCGCGTGCTTCTTGCGCTGGCTCTTCGCGCGGGCCAGATCGCGGGCGGCGTCAAGATCGTTGAAGCCGCCGGCATGAGAGCAGTCCGCTGCGCAGATGTAGCGGCCGTCGAGCGTGTATACGTGCACGCCCTTGTGCAGGCTGTCGGGGTCGAAGCGGACTACGGCCTTGTCGCCGGCGTGGTCGACGAGGCGTTCGTCCCAATAGCGGTTGCCCAGCAGCGAGACCTCGCCGGTGTTGCTGGCCAGGGACACGCTTTCGGCAGCCAGCATCCACCAGCGCCGCTGCTCGGCCGTGGGCATGCGGATCAGCACGCCGGCTTCCTGGTAGCTGTCGGCAAAGGCAGCATCGAAGCTGCGGCCGGCACAGACGTGCGAGCGACGGCCAGGGCGCGCGTTGTGAGCGGCGATCTCGGTGTCTAGCACGGCCAGGAACTCTTCGATCGGCACCGCGCGGCTGCCGTAGTTCTCTGGCTTGGCCATCGTGTTGTTGCCGACGTAGGCGCCGGCGAAGGCCGGATGCTTGGCGACGTGCTCACAGAGATCGCGCCAGGCGCGTTCGATCGGCTTGGCCTGGCCGTGATACGGCGTTGTCCAGTGGACGTTCTCGGGTCCGACCAGTTTGGTCAGCAGGCCTTCCGGGTCTTCTTCGCGGACGGTGAAGCGATAGCGGTTGGCCATGCCGCCCGTGATGAACTTGCTGGCGAAACTGCGGCCGTTGTCGAGCCAGACCGCGCCGGGGATGCCGTACTGCTCGATCATGTCGCCGAAGCTGAGGCGGACCAGACCGCTGTGTTCGGTGCGGTCCACGCGCTTGGCGAGCAGCTTGCCGCTGTAGAGGTCCTGCCAGCCGACCATGACAGGCCGCGCCACGGTGCCGTCCTGCCATTTGCAGAACACGTCGAAGCGATGCCCGTCTGCGTTCACGCCGCCCATCGCCTGAAAGACGCTGCGATCACGCTGCTGGGCAGGCATGGTCCGGGCGAAGGCCTCGGTACCCCGGCGCGCCAGCACCTGCACAGCGCGTGGCACTTCGCGGTCCAACCGGGTACGCAGGCTGGAGAGGCTCGGCACGATCCAGCCGCGCTCTTTTGCAGCGCGGGTCAGGCGGTCGTAAACAGCGCTGGCCGTTGGACCTTCGAGACGCAGGTAGTCCCCTTTGAAAAAGTCCCAGGCCTCCGGACTGACGCTGTCCGACGTGCGACCGAGCCAGCCAGGAGTCAAGACGGCCAGCCAGTCGGCCCTGGGATACGGCCTCACGTCGTACCAGAGCTTGCGCAGCGTGCCTTCGGTTTCCAGACCGCGTGCGACGACTTCGCGGATGGCCTTGCGAACCGGATGCCCTTGGTCGACCAGAGCGGCAACCGCCTGAACGGCACGGGTGGCGGCTTCCGCCCTGGCTTTGCAGCCAGGGGCAGCGCGTTCGTATCGAGCCCAGAGGCTTTCCGAATTCTCGATGGAGGCGACAGCATTTCTTGCTGCCGGTGACGAAGAAGAAGCGGCAGCATCAGCTGCCGAAGGTGCGGCACCGGCTGTGCCGGCCGGTGCGGAGGAGACGGTTGGCAGAATGCGGCCGGCAATTGCCAGCGAGGCTTGAAGATCTGCGGGCAGGTCGCTGAATGCGTACAACCGCTGGCGGCCACCGCGAACCGGCTGTTCGTCGAATGACCAGGCTTCGCGGACGGATCGCTTGAACACCCCTGGCTTCGTGAGCCCGCACGACAGTGCGATGTCCGCCAAGGTGAACTTCAGGGATGGCGCGGCGGTAGTCATTCCGACACGCCCATCTGCTTTTTGACTTCGCGGATGCGCCGGGCCGCGTCTTCGCGCATCCGTTCCAGCCGGCCGAGTTCGGCATTCAGTGCCTCGCGGCCGATCAGCATGCGACCGCCGCGCACGTCGACCAGCCAGGCGGTCAGCGCGTGGGTCCCGCAGCTGGCCTCCAGCGCCGGGACCAGCCACATCGGCAAGTTGTACTCGTCACGCGCGCCGCTGGAATAGGCGTCGAGCATGTACTTGCTGACATCACGTCCTGCCAGCCGCGACATGTTCGCAGCGATCTCGTGTCTATCGCCGGCTGCATCGTGCAACGCCTGGCCGACCAGCTCGGCGACGATGGGTCGAAAGTCGTGGCTGCCGGCCAGCGCTTGCGCCGGACGCGGCACTTCGAAGAGGTCGCCAGTGTGCAGATCGCGACGCATGTCTATGCCATCGCCGTCGCTTGCGTATTGCGCTTGGCAGCTGCCCGTCTATCCTTGCCCGTATGACCATGACAAGACACATAAGGGCGCCGGCCCATCGGCCGGTTAGGGAGGCCGTCAGCGGTATACCGCTCGGGGAAAAGCTCCTGAGGCTCGAAGCCAAGGGCACTGGCGATGAGCTTCTCCATGCGCGGATAGGGCTTCACCAGGCCGTGGTAGATGCACTGCCGCTTCACGCCCGCGTCTCGGGCGATCGAAGCCAACGAACGACCAGAGATCTGCAGCTGGTAGATAACCCACGCCCGCCGCTTGAGCGGGTCGCGGAGGAGCTGGCGAGTTGTCTTGTCTATTTGGTGCATGGCGATAAACATAGGTTTCAATTGCAACCCTGTCAATACTTTTTGCACCCTTTGATGGCAGTTAATGCTTTCGATTGCACCCCTAATATTCTTGAGGGCAAGTTTTCTTCATCAATTCAAGAACTTGAAAAAGCGTTAACCGACAGGCAGCTATGCCATGCCGGTTGATGCTTTACCCGAAGAAGCGTTGAACGAGTTACCGGAATTTGCCGAAAGGCTTCGCGTCGGCCGACAGCGACTGGACATGACTCAGCGGTCTCTGTCGGATGCGGCAGGGGTGCCATTGCAAACCCACAAGCAGTACGAACGCGGACTCCGAAAGCCGGGTCTCGATGCTTTGACGGGTTACTTGCGTGCCGGGATCAACGTGAACTGGCTGTTGAGCGGCGACGGCGTTGCGCTGATACGGGATATTCCTGCGACAGCGTCGGTCGGCGCGTTCGATTCGCGCCTGATGCTGGAGTTGATCGAGGTCGTCGAGCAGTTGCTGGCCGAGCACGGTCGCGAGCTGCCGCCGCCGAAGAAGGCGGAACTCATCGTCACCCTCTATGAAATGTTCCGGGAATCAGCGAGCCCGGTTCAGCGCGCCACCGTCTTGCGCTTAGTGAAGCTCGCTGCATAAGGACCAACGAAAGGAAAAGCCTTGACAGAGACCAGGGAAGACAAGGTTCGCCGGTTGTTCGGTGAATCGAAGAAAATCAAAGGAAAAGAATCAGTTGCACAGGTTTCACAGATCGTATCCGGGCACTCGAATATCGTCGCGGCCGGCAATGTGACCATTCACCAGAATCCGGTGGTCGTGAAGACGCAGGCCGTGCCAGGCGCCCTGCATATCTCTCAGGAGATGGCGTTCAAGCTTCGGGAGCTGGTCAGTCAGATTGTGGCCATTGAAGCCAACGTAAAGCGTGATCCGCGCAACCACCCGGCCGTCTGGGGCGCGATGCGGCGAAAGTTCAAGTACTCGACGCTTCCGCTGATGCCGGCTCGCCAGGGCGAAGAAGCGGAAGCGTACTTACGCGAGCAGATTGGCCGCCTGATGTCCTCGAAGAGTGCCGCTGCGAAGGTTCCTGACTATCGGCTCAAGCGGTATCGGTCGATTCATTCCCGCGTGAAGGAGCTTGGCCTTGAGGATTGGAAGGCGTCGTACCTCGCGGAGCACTTCGGCGCTGAAAGCCTGACGGAACTCACGGACGAGGATCTCGAACGCTTCTATCGAGCCGTGTTTTCGAAGAAGCCGAAAGCGTAGTTGCAATGCCGCTGCAATCGCGATTCGTTGGCGGGGGCGGCGTCTAAGATCAATCTACAGATTCGCTCGTCGCGGCCATTTTCGTGCCGAGCTGTCTCAATCTGGACGCCGCGACCGAGCGCCGGGAAAACCCTTTGAATCCCGATATTTCCCGTTATTTTTCGCTTTTTCCCGGTTCTTTCTTGTGTCTAGGATCAATCACCCCCTCACAACCGCCGAGCGGCGCCGCTTCGGCCACCACCTCGCCGTGATGGGCGCGGACGATCTGGCGGACCACGGCCAGACCCAGGCCGATGCCGCCCTCGCGCTTGTGCACGAACGGCTCGAACAGCCGCTGGCGATCTTCCGGCGCGATGCCGGGGCCATCGTCGTCGATGGTGCAGACCAGCCGGCTGGGCTCGTCAACGGTGCCGATCCGCACCCGGCCGCCGGCCGGGACGATCTGCAGCGCATTGCCGACCAGGTTCAGCAGCACCTGGGTCAGCTGCTCGGCGTCGGCGTCGATCTGCGGCCGCAGCGCCGCAGCCTCGAAGCCGACCGTCACCCGGCGGTCGCGTGCCTGCGCCGCCAGCAGGCTGATCGCATGGCGGACGATCGCGTGGAAATCGCAGGCGGCCAGCAGCGGCGCGCGCATCCGGGTCTGGTCGAGCATGGTGGCGACCAGCCGGTTCAGGCGCTCGGTCTCGCTGACGATGATCGCCAGCAGTTCCCGGGCATCGGCGCCGAGTTGCGGCTCGTCGCCCAGCATCTGTGCCGAGGACCGCAGGATGCCGACCGGCGTGCGCACCTCGTGCGCCATCAGCGCGGTGACTTCGCCGAGCGCGGCCAGCCGCGAGGCGCGCACCAGCGCACCCTGGGATTCCTCCAGCTGGCCGACCAGTTCGCCGAAGCTGCGGCCGAGTTCGCGAACTTCGGCTGGTCCGGCTTCCGGCGGCGGTGCGCCGCTGCCGGGCCGCAGGTAGTTGCGCGTGTAGCGGGTCAGCGCCTGCACCGGCCGGGCGATGCGCGCCGACACCGCGATGCTGGCGACCAGGATCACCAGCAGTGTCGCCACCAGCAGCAGCGCGAAGCGGCGCAGCATCTGCCGGACCGGCGCCAGCGCCACGGCGCGCGATTCGATGATCCACACGGTCCAGCCAGTGAAGCCGGCATCGGCACGGGCGATGATCGCCGGACCTTCGGCCAGCGCCGCCGAATCGGCCGGCATCGGCTGGCCGAAATCGTGGCCGCGCGCGCGCAGGCCGGCGGACACCGCCAGCAGTCGGCCATCGGCGGTGCTGACCGCGATCTCGCGGCCGTTGCCGGCCAGCGGGTCGAGCTGTTCGGCGAAGGTCGACCACGGCAGGTCGAGCCACAGCGTGCCGATGGTGCCGTCGCCGAAGGCCGAGTCGATCGGCGTGGTCAGGCTCAGCCGCCGTTGCGCCGGATCGGCAGCCGGCGGCGCCACCGCCACCGGGCCGCCCGGCAGGCGCAGCGCCAGCCACGCCGGCATCGCCGGCCGCCGCGTGCCGATCGCCGCCGGGTCGCTGCTGGCGATCACCCGGCCGTCGCGGTCGACCGCATGCAGGCCGGCATAGACGCTGCCGTAGCGGCGGTACATCTCGGCCAGGAAGCCGGACAGGCGCTTGTCGAGATCGCCGAGCCGCAGATCCTGCATGACCTCGACATGGGTCCAGGTGGTGGCGTTCTGGGCGCGCTCGCGCAGCAGGTCGTCGAGATCCCCGGCCGTGGCGGCGGCGACCCGCGCGGCGGCGTCCTCGATCTGCTGCTGCAGCGCCGCTTCGCTGCGGCTGGCGGCCAGCCACATCACCAGCGCCGCCGGCAGCATGCCGACGACGATGAACGCGAGGAGCAGGAGCTTGCGGATCGACACCCGGCGATTATCGACGCCGCCACGGTTGTACGGCCAGCGGACAGCCGCTAGCGTTCGCCGGTGATCTTCCGACCCGCTGCCGCACTGCTCGCCATCCTCGCCCTCGTCTGCGCCGCCGCGCGTGCGGACGAGGCCCCGCCGCCGATCGGCCAGGACCCGATGGCGCAGCATTACGCGCTCGGCCACGGCCTGCCGCTCGGTGACACCGGTTTCACGCTCGGCGGTTATGCCGAAGCCGGCTATGCCAACCCGCGCGGCGCCGACAACGGCCGGGTCGCGGTCGATGCGCTGAGCGCCTTCCTGTGGTGGGACGGCGGCGGCCGCTGGCGATTCTTTTCCGAAACCGAGCTGAGCGATCCGCTGCGCTGGGGCGAGGGCGGCGTGAAGACCGGCGATGCCGACCTGATTTCCGAACGCCTGTATGTCGATTACGCCTGGCGCGATGCGCTGAAGTTCCGCGCCGGCAAGTTCCTGACGCCGGTCGGGCGCTGGAACCTGCGCCACGCCGCGCCGCTGACCTGGACCACGTCGCGGCCGCTGATCACCGAGGCGACCTTTCCGACCAACGCCACCGGCGCGATGGCCTACGGCGTGCTGCCGCTGACGCCGGCCGGCGTCGAGTATTCGCTGTACGTCTCGCCCGGCAAGGAGCTGTTCCGGCGCGACGACCTCGACACCTTCACCGAAGCCTACGGCCTGCGGCTGTCGACGCCACTATGGCCCACGTTCGACGTCGGCCTGTCCTGGGTCAGCTTCGAGCAGACCTCCAACCGCGAGATCCGCAAGCAGCTGGTCGGCATCGACGCCCAGTGGCTGCTCGGCCGCGCCGAGATCAGCGGCGAGTTCACCTATCGAGAGCTGAAAGGCGGCGCCAGCGCCGGCGACGAAAGCGGCTGGTATCTGCAGGCGGTGCTGCCGCTGATCGGTGACTGGTTCGCGATCGGCCGCAACGAAGGCTTCCATCAGCGCGGCGCGGCGCGCGACCTGAGCCTGTGGCTGGGCGGCGTCGCCTGGCGGCCGAATCCGGCCTTCGTCATCAAGGCCGAGTACGGCCATGCGGTGGAGAACGCCGCGCGCCTGCCGGAAGGCTTCCGCGCCTCGATCGCGGTGCTGTTCTGATGCCGCCAGCGTTGCGGTGGCTGGCGGCGGCGCTGGCGAGCGCCGGGTTGGCGGCAACGGCTGCCGCCGAAGAGCCGTGGATTGCGGTGATCGCCGAAGCCGGCCAGCAGGCAAGCGTCGACAGCGCTGCGCTGGCCCGCATCTACCGACGGCGCACCCAGGTCGATGGCGAAGGACGTCGCTACATCCCGGTCAATCTGCCGGCCGACCAGCCGCTGCGGCGGCGCTTTTCGCGGGCCGTGCTGGGCGTCGAGCCGGAAGCGCTCGACGCCTACTGGAACCAGCAGTACTTCCTCGGCGTGACGCCGCCGCACGTGCTCGGTTCGGAAGCCGCCGTCAGCCGCTTCGTGGCCGCCACGCCGGGCGCGATCGGCTATCGCAGCGCCTGCCCGGACGACAGCGCGGTGCGGGTGATCCTGCTGATCGACCCGGCCGGCGCGCTACATCCGCCCGGGGCGGCGCCGGCCTGTCCGCCGCCCTGAGCGGGCGGCGCGATCCTACGTTTCTTGCAGACAAGTCTTGCAGGGCTGCAAGACTTGTCGGCCGGCAACGATCGTCATGGCGGACAGAGCATTCCGGATAAACCTTTGATTATGTTGGCGTAAATGGCTTCAGTGGCGGCCGGCGAGCGGCTGGCCGGCGGATTGCGGCAGAGAAGGCGAGCCCCTTTTTCGGAACGCCTGCCGCCATGTCTTCCATCGCCCGCTTCAGCGCCGATGACCGGTTCACGCTGCCATCGCCCCGCTATGTCCGCGACAGCCTCATCGGCCCGCGCCTGGTCGAAGCCGATGCCCAGCTGCGGCCGACGCTGGAAGCCTTCATCGCCAGCCGCTACCAGCAGATCCACGGCGCCCGGCTGCGGCACTTCCTGCCCCGGCTGTTCGGTGCCATCGACGCCGGCGGCACCCTGGTCGCTGCCTACGGCGTGCGGGTGGCGGATGCCGGGCCGCTGTTTCTGGAGCAGTACCTCGACCAGTCGATCGAAGCCTGCGCGCTGGACCGCTTCGGCCGTCGGGCCGCGCGCAGCCACATCGTCGAGATCGGCAACCTGGCTGGCGCCACGCCGGGCGCGCTGCGGGCGCTGATTCCGGCGGTCACCGCCTGGCTGCTGGCCGAAGGACACGAGTTCATCGCCTTCACCGGCGCAGCACCGCTGCGCAATGCTTTCGGCCGGCTCGGCCTGCCGCTGTGCGAACTGGCGACGGCGCGCATCGAATGCCTGCCGGAAGACCAGCGCGCCGACTGGGGCCAGTACTACGCGATGAACCCGGCGGTGATGCTGGGCGACATCGGCGCCGGTCGCCGGTTGCTGAGCCAGGAAACGGTCTCGCCGCGCGAGCTGCGGTCGCGGCTGGCGCCGCTGGCCCTGGTCGGCGCGCCATGAGCCGGGTCCTGTTCGAGGCGCTGGCCCGCCATGCGGCGCAGCAGCCGGCAGCGGTGGCGTTGCGCGGCGAGGGCGGCGCGCTGCGCTACGGCGAACTGCCGGGCGCGATCGCCGCGCTGGCCGATGCCTGCCGCGACGACACCGGCACCGTCGCCCTAATCGCCGACAACGGCCCGCACTGGGCGCTGGCTGATCTGGCGATGCTGGCCGCCGGCCGCAGCCTGGTGCCGCTGCCTCTGTTCTTCAGCCCCGCGCAGGCCGCCCATGCGCTGCGCGACGCCGGCGTGACGACCTTGCTGGTCGACCCCGCGTTGCCGCTGCCCGAGCCGCTGGCGCTGCTGCCGCCCGAGGCATTGCCGCTGCCGCAGGGCTGCGGCCGGCTGCAGCGCATCCGCCTGCCGTGGGCCAGCGCCCGGACCTTGCCGGCCGGGACCGCGAAGATCACCTACACCTCCGGATCGACCGGCGCGCCGAAGGGTGTCTGCCTCGATGCCGCGACCCAGCTGGCCCAGGCCCGGGCGCTGGCCGCCGCAGTCGGCGCCGGGCCGGGCGATGTTCATCTGGCGGCGCTGCCGCTGGCCACCCTGCTGGAGAACATCGGCGGCATTTACGCGCCACTGCTGGCGGGTGCCGAGACGCGGCTGCCGTCGCTGGCCACCGTCGGCCTGTCCGGCGCCAGCGGCTTCCTGCCGCAGGCCTTGCTGGCGCAGTTGCAGGCCGCTTCGGCGAACACGCTGATCCTGGTGCCGCAGCAGCTGCTGGCGCTGGTCCGGGCTATCGAGGCCGGTGCCTCGGCGCCGCCGAGCCTGCGCGTGGTCGCGGTCGGCGGGGCCTCGGTGTCGCCGCGGCTGATCGATCGCGCGGTGGCGCTCGGGCTGCCGGTCTACGAGGGCTACGGCCTGTCCGAATGCGGCTCGGTGGTGGCACTCAATCGGCCGGGTGCGGCACGGCCGGGCAGCGTCGGCCGGCCGCTGCCGGGGCTGGACGTGCAGGTCAGCGATCGCGGCGAACTGGTGGTCAGCGGACGCGGCTTCCTCGGCTATGTCGGCGAAGCCGCCCGCGCTGCCGATGCCCCGGTGGCGACCGGCGACCTCGGCCATTTCGACGCCGACGGTTACCTGCATCTCGACGGCCGCAGCAAGAACCTGATCGTCACCGCGTTCGGCCGCAACGTGTCGCCGGAATGGATCGAGCGCGAGCTGACCGTGGCCGCCGCGATTCCGCAGGCGGCGGTGTTCGGCGACGGCCAGCCGTCGCTGTCGGCGGTGATCGCTTCCACCGCCAGCGATGCGGCCATCGACGCCGCGCTCGCCGCCGTCAACGCGCTGCTGCCGGACTACGCGCGGGTGCGCCGCTGGCTGCGTGCCGACGCGCCGTTTTCCACCGCCAACCAGCAACTCACTGCCAATGGCCGGCCCCGCCGCGCCGCGATCGTCGCGGCCTATGGCGCACGGCTGACCGCACTCCACGAGGAAACCGAAACCCCATGAGCTTCTACGACACCCTGATGGCGGAAACCGCCGTCGAACGGGCGACCCTGCTGGCCCAGCCGCTGTTCGCCGATGCGCTGGCCGGCCGCGTGACCCGGCCGATGTACTGCGCCTTCCTGACCGAGGCCTACCACCACGTGCGCCACACGGTGCCGCTGATGATGGCCGCCGGCGCCCGGCTGGGCCGCGATGCCGAATGGCTGCGCGGCAAGCTGGTGCACTACATCGAAGAGGAATACGGCCACCACGAGTGGGTGCTGAACGACATCCGCGCCGCCGGCGGCGATGCCGATGCCGTCCGCCACAGCGAGCCGGCATTCGCCACCGAAATGATGGTGGCCTACGCCTACGACACCGTGCAGCGCGGCAATCCGGTCGGCCTGCTCGGCATGGTCCACGTGCTCGAAGGCACCAGCACCGCGCTGGCCACCGAGGCGGCCGGCGTGCTGGCCCGGGCGCTGGAACTGCCGGCCCGCGCGTTCACCTATCTGAGCAGCCACGGCGCGCTCGATGTCGGCCATGTCGATTTCTTCCGGGCGCTGGTCGACCAGCTCGACCGCCCGGACGACCAGCGCGCCGTGATCCACGCCGCCCAGCGTTTCTACCGCCTGTACGGCGACCTGTTCACCACCATTTCCGAGGCTCATCGCCCATGTCCGACCCCAATCGTCGCTTTCTCCTGACCGGTGCTTCCGGCGGCATCGGCAGCGCCGTTGCCCGCGAACTCGTCCGCCACGGTCACGCCGTGGTGCTGTCCGGCCGCAACGAGCGGCGGCTGGCCGCACTGGCGGCCGACCTGCTGCAGACCTATCCGTCGGCTGATGTCGGCGTCGCCGCCGGCGATCTGTCCGGCGCTTCCGGGGTGGCGGCGGTCGTCGCTGCCGCCGGCCAGGGCGGCCGGGCGCTGGATGGCGTCGTCAACTGCGCCGGGCAGTCCTGGTTCGGCCATTTCGAGGAAACGCCGGACAGCGTGCTCGACACCCTGTGGCGCACCAACGTGCTGGCGCCGATGCGGCTGATCCAGGCGGCGCTGCCGCTGCTGCGCGGCCGGCGCGGGGCGATGGTGGTCAACGTCGGCTCGGTGTTCGGCTCGATCGGCTATCCCTGCTTCGCCGCCTATTCGGCGACCAAGTTCGCGCTGCGTGGCCTGACCGAAGCGCTGCGCCGCGAACTGGCCGACGACGGCATCGCCTTCGTCTATGTCGCGCCGCGCTACACCCGCACGGCGCTCAACGAGGGTGCGGTCGAGATCATGGCGGCCGCCACCGGCATGAACGAGGACAGCCCGGAACAGGTCGCGCGCGCCATCGTCGCGGCGATCGAGCGGGGCACCCGCGAGCGCGTGCTCGGCGGCCCGGAACGTTTCTTCGTCTGGCTCAACAGCTGGCTGCCGCGCCTGGTCGACAAGGCGCTCGGCCGGCAGGCGCGGCAGATGCGCGCCTACCTGAATCCCACCGTCGTTTCACTTTCCATCCGCACGGAGACGTCGCGATGAACCCGCAGACCCTGCACCGTTTCAACACCCCGTTCTGGAGAGTCAGCGCGCTGGCGCTGGTGATCGTCCTGCTGACCCTGGCCGGCGGCAGCCGCGCCGATGCGCCGCCGCCGTCGGTGGTCGCGCTCCAGCACGGCTGGGCACAGGCGTTCTACGCGCCCGAAGGCAGCGCCCGCGAGCCGGCCTTCCAGGCGCTGGAAGCGCAGGCCGCGAAAGCCGTGGCCGAGCTGCCGGGCCGCGCCGAGCCGCTGATCTGGCAGGGCATCATCGAATCCAGCCACGCCAAGTTCGCCGGTAGCCTGAGCGCGCTGTCGCTGATCAAGCAGGCGCGCGAGCACCTGCAGACGGCCGAAAAGATCGATCCGGCGGCGCTCGATGGCTCGGTCTACACCTCGCTCGGCAGCCTGTATGCGAAAGCGCCCGGCTGGCCGCTGGCCTTCGGCGACAAGAAGCTGGCGCGCAGCTATCTGGAAAAGGCGCTGAAGCTGAATCCGGACGGCATCGACCCGAACTACTTCTACGGCGAGCTGCTGGTCGCCCAGGGCGAGCGCGAAGCCGGCAAGGCGAGGCTCGAGCACGCGCTGGCGGCAGCGCCGCGCGCCGGCCGCGAGGACGCCGACAGCGGCCGCCGCGCCGAAATCCGCACGGCGCTGGCGGCGCTGAACTGAAGGTCGCTCAGGCCTTGGCGGCGAGGCAGCCGAGCAGGTCGTTCCAGCTCTTGACGAACGAGGCGGCACCGTCGCGCTGCAGCTTCACGGCCAGCGCGTCGATGTCGACACCGGCGGCCGTGATCGCCGCCAGCACCGCTTCGGCATTGCCGCCGTCGCCGGCCAGCAGCGCGCCCGGATTGCCGCGTTCGGCATAGGCCAGCAGCGTCTTTTCGGGAATGGTATTGACGGTGTCCGGTGCTGCCAGCGCATCGACGTAGTAGCCGTCGGGCAGCACCGGGTCCTTGGTGCTGGTGCTGGCGAACAGCAGGCGCTGCGGCGCAACACCCGCCGCGACGACCTTCTGCCAGCGCGGCGAGGCCAGCAGTTCGCGGTAGACGCGGTGGCAGCGGCCCATCATCGCCAGCCCGAGCTGGTTCTGAAGCGCGGCCGGCAGCGCATCCTTCACCGCGCCATCCCAGCGGCTGACGAACACCGAGGCGACCGACGACACATTGCCGTCGAGCCCCGCCGCCAGCCGCCGTTCGACGCCGCGCAGCCAGGCCTCGGCCGCAGCGGCGTACTGATCGGCGGAGAACAGCAGGGTGACGTTGACCGGCACGCCGGCGGCGATCGCATCCTCGATCGCCTTGAGTCCTGCCGGCGTGCCGGGAATCTTGATGTAGAGGTTCGGCTGCGCCGCCTTGGCATGCAGCGCGATCGCCGCCTTGACGGTGCCGGCCGTGTCATCGGCGAGCAGCGGGCTGACTTCCAGCGACACCCAGCCGTCGACGCCTCTGGTGCGTTCGAACTCGGGCCGGAACAGCTGCGCGGCAGCGCTCAGGTCCTCGATCGCCAGATCGAAGAACAGCGCCTCGTGGTCGATGCCCGCGGCAGCCTTGGCCTTGATCGCGCCGTCGTAGGCGCTGCCCTTCGCGATCGCCTGCTCGAAGATCGTCGGGTTGGAGGTCAGACCGGTGACGGCGATGGTGTCGATGTAGCGGGCGAGCGTGCCGTCGGCGACCATCGTCCGGGTGATGTTGTCGAGCCAGAGGCTCTGGCCAAGGGCATGCAGGCGCTGTGCGGGATTCATGCGAAGCGGTTCGAATGGGGACGCGGGCTTGCGTCGTGGCGTTCGGATTCTAGCGGGGCTTGGGCGCGTCCTTGCGCGGCCAGGCTTCCGGCCGCGGCGGCGGCTGCCGGACGCCCTTTCGTGCACGCATGATCAATGCCGCCTGCCGCGCCCAGAGATCGAGATGCGATTGCACCCAGGCGCGGTCGTTCATCAGATGCGCCTGGGTGGCGAGGCCGACCAGGAAAAAGCTCAGCTGCACGAACATCGCGTGGATGTCGGCCTTGGTGGCGTTTGTTTCCCTGATGGGCTCGAAGTAGTGCTCCACGGCCGGCGCGTAGACGCCCTGCACGCGCTTCAGCCGTTCCTTCAGCGCTTCGGCGAGATCGGGATCGCGCAGCGAGGCGATCAGCAGCTCGCTGTAGGCATTGAACAGCGGCGTCGAGAAGACCTGGTCCCAGGCGGCATCGACCAGCCGCGCCAGGCGGTCGCCCTCGTCCTGGATCGACAGCAGCATCTCGCCGAGCTGCCGGTAGGTGCGGCGCAGCAGGTCCTCGGCGGCGTCGAGCATCAGCGCCTGCTTGTTCGGGTAGTGATGGACCTGGGCACCGCGCGACACGCCGGCGCGGCGGACGATCGAGCTGAGTGTGGAACCGGCGTAGCCGTTCTCGGCAAGGCTTTGCAGGGTGGCTTCGAGCAGGCGCTTGCGCATCTGGTCGCTGCGTTCGGCCTGGGTGCGGCGCGGGTGGGCTGGGGTGGTCATCGAATCGTCGTTTACGGATACCGTCCAGACTGTATGTAAAATCGCGTCGGGCGAACAGCCTGGCCCCTCCGCTCTCCATCCGACCGAATCCGATGACCCAGAATCCGCTGCTGCACGGCATCCGCGTGCTCGACCTGTCCCGCCTGCTGCCTGGGCCGTTCTGCACGCTGTATCTGGCGCAAATGGGCGCCGAGGTGATCAAGATCGAGGACCCCAAGGGCGGCGACGGCGCGCGCGGCATGTCGGCCGACATGTTTTCGCAGGTCAACCGCGGCAAGAAGTCGGTGACCATGGATCTGAAGCTCGCCGAGGACGTGGCGCTGTTCAAGAAGCTGGTGGCCGATGCCGACGTGGTCATCGAATCGTTCCGGCCGGGCGTGATGGATCGCCTCGGCGTCGGCTACGAGGTGCTGAAGGCGATCAACCCGAAGCTGGTCTACGCGGCATTGACCGGCTACGGCCAGACCGGCCCGTATCGCGATCGCCCGGGTCACGACATGAACTACCGGGGCTATTCGGGCGAGCTCGACATGACGCCCGGTTTCGAAGGCACGCCTGCCGTTGGCAATCTACAGGTGGCCGATCTGGCCGGCGGCGCGCTGACCTGCGCGATCGGCATCCTGGCCGCGATCATCGGCGCCCGGGCCAGCGGCGTCGGCAGCTTCGTCGACGTCGGCATGATGGACGGCACGCTGGCGCTGCAGGTGCTGTCGCTGAACAGTCTGCGCACCTTCGGCAAATCGGCGCCGAGGGGCCGCGACATGCTCAGTGGCGCGCTGCCGAACTACAGCGTCTACGAATGCGCGGACGGCAAGTTCCTGGCCGTAGGCTCGCTGGAAATGAAGTTCTTCCATGAAACCCTGCGGCTGGCCGGCCGCGAGGACCTCAAGAAGCTGCCGCCAGTACCGGGCAAGCAGGGCGACGTGCTGAGGGCCGAGCTGGTGGCGCTGTTCAAGAGCCGCAGCCGCGACGAGTGGGAAGCGCTGATGGCCAACGAGGACACCTGCGTGTCGGCGATCCTGACGCCGGAGGAAGTGCTGAACAACGAGCAGGTGATCGCGCGCGGCATGATCGTCGACGACAACGGCAAGCCGGCCTTCAATCTGCCGATCTTCTTCGACAACGCCACCGCCGTGAACGGCCAGGCACCGAAGCTGGGCGCCGACAACGACGTCGTGCTGGGGCCGCTGCGGGGCTGATTCGTGGAGCCTGTCATCGCGGCGAAAGCCGGGATGCAGTGGCCGGCCTGTGCTGCTTCAGCAGACCGGCCACTTCGGGGCTCTGGATTCCGGCTTGCGCCGGAATGACAGACGAGGTCACGGGCGAGGCCCGCCTCAGCCTATCGGCACGATCTGGGGCTGATTCGTGGAGCCTGTCATCGTGGCGAAAGCCGGGATGCAATGACCGGCTTGTGCTGCTTCAGCAGGCCTGCCACTTCGGGGCTCTGGATTCCGGCTTGCGCCGGAATGACAGACGAGGTCACGGGCGAGGCCCGCCTCAGCCCATCGGCACGATCTGGGGGTGATTCGTGGAGCCTGTCATCCCGGCGAAAGCCGGGATCCAGTGGCCAGACTGTGCCTGCTCGGCAGACCGGTCATTGACCGGCTATCGACGGGTTCCGGGTTCCGGCTTGCGCCGGAATGACGTCGGGATATCGGGTCCGCTCAGCCCTTCGGCACGATCTTCAGCCGCCGCTGCTTCGGCTGCAGCGCCTCGGCTTCGAGACGCTTCACGCAGCGGTTCAGGGTCTGCGAAATCATCGACTGGTTGCGGATCATCGCGATCCGCTTCCAGGTTGCGCGCTCGCCTTCGAGGATGAAGCGGGTCACCGCTTCCAGCTTCGGATTGGCGGTGACGTGCGCGTACCGCCAGACCGTCACCTTCGGCAGGATCGTGATGTGGCCGCGATAGTCCTGGTCGAGGATCGACGAGGCATTGTCGAGGTGCTGGCGCACGCCGGGCAGCGGCAGGCCGAAACGGCCGAGGCCGAGCACCGATTGCGCGCCGCCGCGGATGGCGCCGAACGCGGCGTCGCGAACCGCGCCGGTGAAGCCGCCGTCGCGATGGATGTCGCGCAGGAACGGGATCACGTGCGGGTTGGTCTGGCTGACGATGAAGTGGTTGACGTTATGCAGCCGGCGCAGCCGGATGCCCGGCAGGTCGGATTTCAGCGAGCCATCGGTCCAGCGCAAGGAGGGCATGTACGGCACCCGCTCGCCGTGCTCATCCTTGCTCATCAACTGCACCGGCGGGAACAGCAGTGGCACGGCGCTGGAGGCCAGCACCGCTTCGCGCAGGTACAGGTACGGCGTGGTCAGGTAGTTCAGCAGGCGCGGCTGCTGGTTGCTGCCGGCCGGCGATACGGTGATGTTGACGATGCGGCCGGAGCGGGCGTGGCTTTCCTCGAACGTCAGGTCGTGGGTGTTGCGGGCGATGCCGAGCGCGATCTGTTTCTGGTCCATCAGCGCGCCGCTGCGCAGCATGTCGCCGAAGCCGAGCGGCTTCCAGAAGTGGTAGTAGGAGTTGTCGGGATCGAGCAGCGATTCCAGTTCCTCCGGCCCGCGGGTGCCGACCACCGAGGCGACGATCGAACCGGCGCTGGATCCGGAAATGACGTCCGGCAGCAGGTCTTCTCGGACCAGCGCCTTGACCACGCCGACGTGGAACAGCCCGAGCGTCGCACCGCCTGACAGCATCAGCGCCGAGCGTCCGAACGAGGCGGTGGTTTCGCGGAAGAAGCGCAGCTTTTCATCGGCCGGCAACTCGGGGAACTGGCCGTCGGCGATGAACTGCAGCGCCGCAACAACTTCCGCCAGATAGGTTTCGATCAGCCGCTTGGTGCCGATGTAGGCGTGGCTGTACAGCGCCGCATTGGCGCTGTTGCCGAGATTCCAGTGCAGGCCCTGGCGCAGGTGGCGCATCAGCTTCACGACCTGACGGGTGTCGCGGTACTGGCGGATCTGGGTCAGGCGGCTGCGGATCAGCTGCCAGTCGTAGTCCGGCGATTCGTCTTCATGCTTCCAGTCGTTGAAGCCGCTGGCGTCGTCGAAGGCCAGCGCCGCTTCGCGCCACGTCGGGTAGTCGCGGGCATGGCGCATGGCCAGCCGGCAGTCGCGGATTCGCTTGTTGGTGTTCATCGGCAGGGATCAATGCAGGTCAACGATCGTCGCTCAAGCATGCATCGTCGACAACCCGGTCACGGCCGCTCAAAAGACGGGTGGTAACATCCGGCCGCCCGGAATGGGCGGAGCTGCCCTCATCTCTTCACTGCAAGGAAACGCGTGTCTTGAATATCACCATCTTCGGCTCCGGCTATGTCGGCCTGGTCACTGCGGCCTGCTTTGCCGATGTCGGCAACGACGTGCTGTGCGTGGATGTCGACCAGGCCAAGATCGACGGCTTGAAGAACGGTGTCATCCCGATCTACGAGCCGGGCCTGACCGAGCTGGTGCTGAAGAACGCCGCCGAAGGCCGCCTGCGCTTCACCACTGATGCCGCCGAAGGCGTCGCCCATGGCCTGTACCAGTTCATCGCGGTCGGCACGCCGCCGAACGAGGATGGCTCGGCCGACCTGAAATACGTGCTGAAGGTGGCTGAAACCATCGCCACCCACATGAGCGAGTACCGGGTGGTGATCTCGAAGTCGACAGTGCCGGTCGGAACTGCCGACAAGGTGCGGGCGACGATGAAGGCGACGCTGGCGGCTCGCGCCACGTCGCTCGACTACGACGTGGTGTCCAACCCCGAGTTCCTGAAGGAAGGCGATGCCATCGGCGATTTCAACAAGCCGGACCGCATCATCGTCGGCGCCGACAACCCGCGTGCCGCAAAAGCCATGCAGGCGCTGTACGCGCCGTTCAACCGCAACCACGATCGCGTGATCGTGATGGACGTGAAGTCCAGCGAACTGACCAAGTACGCCGCCAACGCGATGCTGGCGACCAAGATCAGCTTCATGAACGAGCTGGCGAACCTGGCCGAGAACATCGGTGCCGACATCGAGAAGGTGCGCATCGGCATCGGCGCCGATCCGCGCATCGGCTTCCACTTCATCTACCCGGGTGCCGGCTACGGCGGCTCGTGCTTCCCCAAGGACGTCAAGGCGCTGGTCAAGAGCGCGGCTGACGCCCAGTTCGACGCCAAGATCCTGAAGGCGGTGGAAGCGGTCAACAACCGCCAGAAGACCACCTTGCACAGCAAGCTGGTCAAGCATCTCGGCGCGCTCGGCGGCAAGACCATCGCCGTCTGGGGGCTGGCCTTCAAGCCGAAGACCGATGACATGCGCGAAGCGCCGAGCCGGGTGCTGATGGAAGCGATCTGGGCTGAAGGCGGACGGGTGCAGGCCTACGATCCGGTGGCGATGCACGAAACCGCGAAGATCTACGGCGACCGCGCCGACCTGAAGCTGGTCGGCTCGGCGCTGGAAGCGGTCGACGGCGCCGATGCGCTGGTGATCTGCACCGAATGGCGCGCGTTCCAGAGCCCGAACCTGGCGCGGCTGAAGTCGCTGCTCAAGCAGCCGATCATCGTCGACGGCCGCAACATGTACGACCCGGCCTGGGTCCGCGGCGAAGGCTTCGTCTACGACTGCGTGGGGCGTCCTGCCGTCGGCTGAGCCGCGCAGCGCCTGTCACAATCGCCGGCAGCACTTGCTGTACCGGCATCGGCCCGCTCGCTGTTCGAGCGGGCTTTTTTGTGCCGGTTCGAAATTCCGAAACCTGTCTCGATTCAGCCGCTTGCCGCGTAACCTTCGTGTCCGGCGGCGACCTTGACCGGCCGATCAGGCGTCGGTTTCCGGCAGCGCTAGCACAACAATGTGACAGTAATATTTCAGTTTGTTGACTCGTTGATGAAGGCCGACTACATCTTCGCCATCGGGCCCCGGAGTGCTGCGTTCCGGCGGTTGCCCCGATGATCTGGCGAGGAGCGGCAAACATGAAAAACAACACGTGGCTGGCCGCAGGTGCGGCGCTGTCGATGCTGGTGCTGGCACGGCCGGCGCTGGCCGATGAATCGGCTTACCGGATGCTCAAGCCGGTCTCGGTGACCGGCAGCCCGGTGGCCCCGGTCAGCTATCGCGCGCTGCCGCTGGATCGCAGCTGGGCGCAGCTGTCGAGCAGCGAGGTCGAGCTGGTGCGCAACCAGTACGACGATCTGCGCGCCCACGAGGAGCCACCGTTTCCGGCCGGCGGGCTGGGCCAACTGGCGAGCGAGCTGTCGGCGCTGCAGCGCCAGCAGAACCTGCGCGGCGAACTGCAGGCGATGGTCGAGGTCGATGCGCGCGGCCGGGTGACGAAGGTGTCCTGGCAGATGATGCCGGCGCAGGGCTCGGTGGCCGGGCTGGACGCGATCCTGGCGCGCACGGTGTTCGAGCCGGCCAGCTGCGCGCATACCGCGTGCGCGATGGCGTTCCCGCTGCACGTCGAGTTCGGCGACACGCTGCTGGCCTTCAACTGACGACGGCCGCTGCATCAAAAAAGCCGCCGCGACGTTCGATCGTCGCGGCGGCTTTTTGATGCCGGCAGTTCAGGCGCGACTGCAGACGCGTCCTTGCGGCAGGTTGGGCCGATAACCGCTGCGGCCGTAGGTGGCCGGCGGTTCCGGCGACAGTGCCACCAGCGCGGTCTTGACCTGCTGCTCGCGCACTTCCAGCAGCACGCCGTTGCGGCGATTGCCATCGGCCAGCTGGCCGGCCAGCTCGATCAGCACGCGCCAGGCGTCGATCAGCGCAGCGCCATCGGGATGGCGGGCCAGCCAGGCTTCGAACTCCGGCCCGGAGCGGCGCGGACCGGCCAGGATCTGCAGGCGGTCGCCCAGCCGCTGCAGCGTCCGCGCAGCGGCCGCCTTGGCCTCGCAGGCCGCTTCCAGCGCCTCGATCGAGCGGCCGGTCAGCGCCGCATGTTCGTCATCCAGCACGGTGATCAGCTGGCGGGCGCAGCGGATCTGCGCGTCGAGCACCTCTGCAATCGTCAGGCTGGATTCGTTCATGGCGTGACCTCGGACGGATTTACGCGGGGTTGAGATCCCATTCCATGCGCGCGAACTTGGCGGCGATCGACGCGGGATTGGGGAGGTAGCTGCCGCTGGCCAGCGCCGACTTCAGGCGCTCGACGCGGCTGGCATCGACCTTCGGCACGGCGGCCAGCGCCTGGTCGATCTGCTGGCGGCTGACGGCATCGCCGGTCAGCTGCACGCGGTCGCCGGCGCCGGTCGCGGCCACCGGCTGGCTGCTGCTGGTGCCGGACACGCCGGCCGACGACTTCGCCGGCGCAGTCGGGCGAAGGGGGGTGCTGCCGGGAAGGTCGATCTTGATGCTCATGGCGGACTCCGAACGCGCACGCGGCGCTGCTTGGAATCGCTATCGACGCCCGACTGCGGAACTTTAACGGCGGCGCGTCGGCGCGCATGGCAAAAACTTACTAGTGATGCGCATCGCCTAGATCCCGACATCGACGGTGCTGCCGTCGCGGACCACGCCCTGGACGACGCGCCGCGATGACGGATTCTCGACGGCAATCCGTTCGCCGCTGCCGCCATCGGCCAGCGCCTTGCCCTGCGCCCGCACTTCCAGGCCGCCGCTGCGGCCGACCAGGGTGACCAGATCGCCCCGGCGGATCAGGCGGACCACCGCCAGTGCGTCGGGCGTCAGCGCCGCGCCGGGGGCGACCGGCCGACGCAGGCTGCGGCCGACGGCCTCGTCGAGCGATGACAGATAGCCGGCGGACAAGGTGGCGACATCGCGCTTCTCGATGCGCAGCAGATCGGCCGCGATCGGCTGGCCCGGCGCGACACTGCCGGCCAGCACGACGACCGGCCGCAGGTCTGCCACTTTCACCGGCACGAACACCGCCCACAGCTGGGTGCCCTGATCGCGGCAGCTGACCAGGATGCTCCAGGCACCGCGCGCCGCCGGAGTGGCGGACGAGGCTTCCAGCGGGCTGCTGCAGGCCGGCAGCCGCAAGCGGTTGTCGAGGGCCTCGGCGCTGACCGTGGCGCTCGGCGGCACCTGCGCGGCGACATGGCGCTCAGCCGTTTCGCGAATCCGGCTGATGGCCTCGATGCCGGCGTCCGCGGCGGCGGCGACGTTCAGCGCCAGCCCGAGCCCGGCAGCCAGCAGGGCGGTGACGACGGCCTTCGGTGATGCGCGGCGGTTCATGGTCGGGAGCACGGTGGGTTCGGATCTCGCCACCGGCGCTACAAGCCGCGTGCCACGCCGATTCGTGCCGTTTTTGCGGCGCCGCCGGCCGCAGCCCCGGCGGGAACCGAAGTTGCAGCAGCGCAGGCCGAACACCTGCCCCTTCTCCACTGGACCCCGACATGGCCTCCGGATTGCTCGAAAGCATCGACCGCAGCACCCAGCTCGCCGGACACAACCGCCTTGCGCTGCTGCTGTTCCGTCTCGACGAGCGCCAGATCTTTGGCATCAACGTGTTCAAGGTGCAGGAGGTGATCCCCAAGCCGGCGCTGAGCTGGCTGCCGTCCTCGCATCCGCTGGTCAAGGGCGTGGCCGACATCCGCGGCCGGATGATCCCGGTCATCGACCTCAGCCGGGCCATCGGCCAGCCGAGCGACGAGCAGGCCGCGCACGTGATCGTCACCGAGTACAACCGCTCGGTTCAGGGTTTCCTGGTGCGGGCCGTGGAACGGATCATCCACGTCAACGTCGAGCACGTGCGGCCGCCGCCGGATGGGGCCGGCGAGGGCGGCTACATGACCGCGATCACCCAGTACAACAACGAACTGGTCGAGATCATCGACGTCGAGAAGGTGCTCAGCGACGTCGTCGGCGTGCAGGCGGCGCTGTCGGAGTCGATCCGCGAGGAAGCGGCCGGCATCGGCGCTTCGCGGCGGCGGGTGCTGGTGGTCGACGATTCCCGCGTCGCCCGCAACCAGATCGAGAAGACGCTGAACCAGCTCGGCATCGAATGCACGATGGTCAACGACGGCCGCGAGGCGCTGCGTTATCTGCAGGCGCTGGCGGCCAAGGACGAGCCGATCACCGACACGCTTCTGATGATGATTTCCGACGTCGAGATGCCGGACATGGACGGCTACCGGCTGACGACGGAAATCCGCCGCGATCCGAAGATGAAGAACCTCTACGTGATGCTGCACACCAGCCTGTCCGGCGTGTTCAACAGCGCGATGGCCGAGCGGGTCGGCGCGGACCGTTTCATCGCCAAGTTCAGCGCCGACGAACTGGCCACCAGCGTGCTCGACCATCTGAAGGCCGTGGTGCTGGAATCGGCCTGAGGCCGAGCCGGCGGCGTCACTTTTCCGTCGCCGATCGCCGCTGGCACAGGGCTTGTAACGAGGCTTCCGAACGCAAACGCGGGAGGACAGCATGGCCCAACCGGACCCCATCTTCGGCATCCACGCCGATGCCATGAACGTGCAGCGGCGGCGCATGGAAGTGCTGTCGGCCAACATCGCCAATGCCGACACGCCCGGCTTCAAGGCGCGCGACATCGATTTCGCCGCTGCCTTGTCCAGCGCTTCCCGGAACCTGCCGGCCGGCAGTGCACCGCGCGTGCTGACCACCGATCCACGCCACATCCCGCTGACGCTCGACAACCTGCCGGATGCCGGCGGCAACGCGGCGCTGGCCTACCGCGTGGCCACCCAGCCGAGCGTCGACGGTAACACCGTCGACGTGCAGGTGGAGCAGGCCAAGTTCGCCGACGCCGCGCTGCACTACCAGGCCTCGCTGCAGTTCGCCGATGGCCGCATTCGCGGCCTGATGACCGCGATCACCGGCCAGTAGTCCTTCTCCGGGGAGCCCCGCCATGTCCAGCTTCAAGATCTTCGATATCGCCGGCTCGGCGCTCAGCGCCCAGTCGCTGCGCCTGAATACCGTCGCTTCCAACCTGGCCAATGCCGATGCCATCAGCGGCAGCGCCGATGGCGCCTACAAGGCGCGACTGCCGATGTTCAAGGCGGCGATGGAGGCCGGCGGCGAGGGCACGCCCGGCGTGCAGGTGCTCGGCGTGGTCGAAAGCCAGGCGCCGGCGGAGAAGCGCTACGAGCCCGGCCATCCGCTGGCGGATGGCGACGGCTACGTCTACGCGCCGAACGTCAATGTCGTCGAGGAGATGGTCAACATGATTTCCGCTTCGCGCTCCTACCAGTCGAGCGTCGAGGTGATGAACACCGCCAAGGAACTGGCCAGCCGCACCCTGTCGCTCGGCCGCTGAGCGCCACCGAATTCCACGAGAACGCCATGACCACCGCCGTTGGCAGCAATCCCTATTCCGATCTCGGCCTGAGCCTGAAGACCGCCGACAAGAAGGCCGAGTCGCTCGGCCAGGCCGACTTTCTCAAGCTGATGACCACGCAGCTGCAGAACCAGGACCCGCTGAAGCCGCTGGAGTCCAACGAGTTCCTGGGCCAGATCGCCCAGTTCTCGACGGTGTCCGGCATCCAGGGCCTGCAGGACTCGTTCACCTCGCTGTCGTCGTCGCTGACCTCGAGCCAATCGCTGCAGGCCTCCGGGCTGGTCGGCCACGGCGTGCTGTACCCGTCGAAGACCGGCTACCTCGATGGCGAAGCCGGCCTGAGCGGCGGCGTCGATGTCGCCAGCGGCGGGCAGGTGGCGGTGGAGATCGTCGATGCCAGCGGCGCCGTCGTGCGCCGGCTCGACTACGGCACCCAGCCAGCCGGAACCAGCTACTTCAACTGGGATGGCAAGGATGCCGGCGGCAACACCATGCCTTCGGGCAGCTACGGCATCCGCGCGACGATCACCCGCAACGGCGCCAGCGAATCGGCCACCACGCTGGCCGCCGGGCTGGTGCAGAGCGTGTCGCTGGGCAGCAACGGCCTGAGCCTGAACCTGGCCGGCCTCGGCGCGGTGCCGTTCGGCAACGTCCGCCAGATCATCTGAACCCCGTTTTCCTGTCCGGAGCCACGCCATGAATTTCTACAGCCCGCGCCCGAGCCTCACGCCGACGCACCGCATTCCCGGCCTGTTCGACATCCCGCAGGTCGGCCGCCGCCGGCGCCGCGCCGAGCTGTCGGAGCTGGTCGAATCGCTGACCGCGCCGCTGCGCGCCGCTGCCCACGCTGTTCCCGCTGCTTCGACCGGAGTCCGCTGACATGTCCTTCAACATTGCCCTGACCGGCCTGAATGCCGCGTCCGCCGATCTCGCGGTGACCTCGAACAACATCGCCAACGCCAACACCGTCGGCTTCAAGGAATCGCGTTCGCAGTTCGCCGATTTCTTCCTTTCCAACGCCTACGGCGTGACCGATACCGCCGTCGGCGGCGGCGTGCGCGTCGCCAAGGTGGCGCAACAGTTCACCCAGGGCGCGATCAGCGTCACCAACAACTCGCTGGACCTTGCGGTCAGCGGCACCGGCTGGTTCACGCTGGCCAAGGACGGCGCGGTCAGCTACACGCGTTCCGGCCAGTTCGGCACCGATCGCAACGGCTTCATCGTCAACGGCTCCGGCGCGCGGCTGCAGGCTTATCCGCCGGTCGCCGGCGGTACCGCCTTCGACACCGCCAGCCTGTCCGATGTCCAGCTGTCGACCTCGGACAACCCGCCGAACGCGACCACGCTGCTCAACACCGGCGTCAACCTGCCGGCAGAGGCTACGGCCCCGGTCACCACGCCGTTCTCGGCCAGCGATCCGACCAGCTACAACAACACCACGTCGGTGACCATCTACGACTCGCTGGGCACGGCCCACCCGGCCAACCTGTACTTCGTGAAGTCCGGCACCACCGCCAACGAATGGACCGTGCACACGCGGATCGACGGCACTGACGTCGGCACCGGCACGACGGTGACGTTCAACGCTGATGGCTCGCTGAGCACGCCGACCGACGGCCGCATCACGCTGCCGGCCTACGCCACCTCGACCGGCTCCAGCCCGGTGACGATGACGATCGACCTGAGCAACAGCACGCAATACGGCAACAGTTTCTCGGTCAACAGCCTGACCCAGGATGGCTATGCCACCGGCCGCCTCAGCGGCATC
The DNA here is from genome assembly GCA_026398815.1 of Gammaproteobacteria bacterium. GTDB lineage: Bacteria > Pseudomonadota > Gammaproteobacteria > Nevskiales > Nevskiaceae > Nevskia. The sequence goes on along the minus strand of JAPLSA010000017.1, from coordinate 134,649 downwards.
GAGGTCACTCAGGAAGGCATCGTCCAGGCGCGCTTCACCAACGGCCAGGCGACGCGGCTCGGCAAGCTGGCAATGGCCAATTTCGCCAACCCGCAGGGCCTGCAGCAGCTGGGTGACACTTCCTGGGGCGAGACCTACAGCTCGGGTCCGGTGATTCGCGGCTCGGCCAACACCTCGAACTTCGGACTGATCCAGAGCGGCGCGCTGGAGGGCTCGAACGTCGACATCACCAAGCAGCTGGTCAACATGATCGTCGCGCAGCGCAGCTTCCAGGCCAATGCCCAGATGATCTCGACGACCGACCAGATCACCCAGACGATCATCAACATCCGTTGATGCGCGCCTGATCGACCGAGGAAAACGCCATGGATCGCGCGCTCTATGTCGGCATGTCCGGCGCCATTGCCACGCTGCGGGCGCAGACCGCCAACAGCCACAACCTGGCCAATGCCGGCACCGTCGGCTTCCGCGCCGAGCTGGCGGCGGCGCAGGCGATCAATGTCGACGGCCCGGGCTTCCAGTCGCGGGTCAATGCCCAACTCGGCGACAACAGCTGGGACGCGCAGCAGGGCAACCTGATGCAGACCGGCGGCCAGCTGGACATCGCGCTGAAGGGCGACCACTGGCTGGCCGTGCAGACGCCGGACGGCTCGGAGGCCTACACCCGCGCCGGCGACCTGCGGCTCGACGCCAACGGCCAGCTGCGCACTGCGGGCGGACTCGCCGTGCTGGGCGATGCGGGCCCGCTGGCGATTCCGGTATCGACTGCGGTCACCATCGGCAACGACGGCACCCTCAGCGCCGTGCCGAACGGCCAGAGCGCCGCCGCGCCAGTGACGATCGGCCGGCTCAAGGTGGTCAGCGGCAGCCAGGCGCAACTCGATCGCGGCGTCGACGGCCTGATGCGCGCCAAGCCCGGCGTGACGCTGGACCCGGCCGCCGGCGACGTGCTGGCCAGTGGCGTGCTGGAAGGCGCCAACGTCAATCTGGCCGGTGCGATGGTCAACATGATCAATCTGGCCCGGCAGTTCGAGCTGCAGTCGAAGGTGATGCGCGCCGCCGAGGACAATGCCCAGGCCGCCACCGGCCTGCTCAAGCTGGGTTGAGGCGCCGCCGCCCGCTCAGAAGCGCAGCTGCACGCCGGCCTCGACATTGAGCTTGGCGCCGGCATCCGGGAACGGCTGCTGATCCTGCCAGCGCACCGACAGGTCGAACAGCAGCCGGTTCCACGGCAGGCGGATGTCTTCCTCGAGGATGCCGACACAGAAATCGAGCTGCCAGTTGCCGAGCCGCGTCACCGAACCAGCAGGCCGGCAGCGACATCATCTCGACGGCTGTGGCCGCACAGCTGGTCGATCAGGTCCAGCGCGAATGCGATCGCCGTGCCGGGCCCCTGGCTGGTGGTGAACGGGCCGTCGCGGACCACGGCCGCGTCGACGGGGATCGGCAGCTCGGCGCGGAACGACGGGAACCCGGTCGCCCGGCGGCCTTCGAGCAGGCCATTGGCGGCCAGCACCCGGGCCGGTGCGGCGCAGATCGCGGCGATCGGCAATCCGGCATTGCGACGAGCGGTGAGCATCGCCACCAGCGGTGGATGCCGTCCCAGCGCATCGGCAGCCGCCGCGCCGCCGGGCAGCACCAGCATCGACCACGGCGCAGGCGGCAGTTCGGCCAGCCGCGCATCGGCCATGAAGCGGATGCCGCGAGTGCCGTCGATCAGCGTCGTGGCTTCGATCGAGGCCATCGTCACCGCCAGGTCGGCGCGCCGCAGCAGGTTGACGACGGTGATCGTTTCCAGACTTTCCGAACCGTGGGCAACAGGCACCAGCACCGGGGCTTGCGAGGACATGGGGAGTTCCGGACGAGGACAGCGCAGAGCCTAGCGGCAAGCATCGGGCCAGGGTGCGGCCCGCCCCGCGAAGCGCGACTTCGGTCACAGCGCCGTCGTGGTGACGCCGGCCGCCGCGACGGCCGACGGCCGGTCGGCGGCGGCCGCTGCGGCCGGGCGAACGGCGCGTCCGGTGGCTATCGCGCTGGACGTGTTGATCGGTAAGACTACGCGCCGACGACGCTACCCGGCGCCCCGCTGCGGCGGCTGCCCGGCGGCCATCGGCGAGGACCAAGGCCCGCAGCGTCGATCATTCAATGCACCAGAACTGAAGGAGCGAGGCATGTCATCGGTAGGTCTGATGATCGTGGGTGACGAGTTGCTGTCCGGGAAGCGACCGGACAAGCACCTTCCGAAAGTCATCGAGCTGCTCAACGTCCGCGGCATGAGTCTCGAATGGGCCCATTTCGCCGGCGACGACGAAGGCCAGATCGCCGAGGTGATCCGCAGCGCCCAGCATCGCGGCCATGTGCTGCTGTCCTGCGGCGGCATTGGCGGGACGCCCGACGACCGCACCCGGCAGGCGGCAGCCCGCGCCTTCGATGTGCCGATCGCCCGTCATCCAGAAGCGCTGGCGATCATCGAAAAGCAGTACGGCGACAAGGCCTGGCCGAATCGCGTGCTGATGGCGGATTTCCCGCTCGGCGCCGGCCTGATCCCGAACCCGGTCAACAACATCGCCGGCTTCTATGTCGGTAACTGCTACTTCGTGCCCGGTTTTCCGGAAATGGCCTGGCCGATGCTGGAGTGGGTGCTCGATGTCCGGCTGGGCGGCCTGCACAACGCCGAGCCGCCGGTGGAATTCACGTTCCGCGCCTACGGCTCGGGCGGCGAGGGCGACCTGATCGACCTGATGGAAGCCACGCTCAACGCCTATCCGCCGATCAAGCTGGCCAGCCTGCCGTTTCGCGGCAACGCCGAGCGTGAACGACACATCGAGTTCGGCATCAAGGGCCCGCGTGCCGAAGCCGAAGCCGCGACCCGCTGGTTCCGCGAGCGCCTGCTGGCGCGCGGCGACATCCGCATCGAGGATCTGAGCCACCCGTGAACGAGGCCGGGATCGCGGCGGCGCTGCACCATGCGGCTGCGGTCCGTGATCTGTGCACCGATTGCGGCATCTCCCGTACCGCCGACGCCAGCCGCTGCGGCCGCGCCTGCCAGTTCATCAAGCCGGATTACCCGCGCCTCGAAGCGCAGGTGCATGGTCGCAGCCGGGACCCGGCGCGGCCGGATGAACGCTTCTTCGGGCCGTTCGAGCAGATGCACCGGGCTGCGCTACGCGACCCTCGTCCTGACGCGCAGTGGACCGGCATCACCACGCGGATCGCCGAGCGGCTGCTGGAGACCGGTGCCGTCGATGCCGTGCTGACCATGACCGCCGACCCGAACGATCGCTGGCGGCCGGTGCCGGTGCTGGTCACGAAAGCCGCCGATTTGGCCGCCTGCCGTGGCATGCGCATGGGCTACGCGCCGCTGCTGGCGCTGCTGGAACCAGCGCGTGCGGCCGGTCATCGGCGGCTGGCGGTGATCGGCATTCCCTGTCAGGTCTATGCGCTGCGCGCGCTCGAAGCCGAACTCGGTTTCGACAAGCTCTACGTGATCGGCACGCCGTGCTCGGACAACACCACCACCGAAAGCTTCCATACCTTTCTGGAACTGCTGTCGGACCGGCCAGACACCATCCGCTATCTGGAATTCCGCGCTGACTACCACGTCGAACTGCGCTTCGACGACGGCCGGCATCAGACCATCCCGTTCCTGCAGCTGCCGATCTCGAAACTGCCGCGCGATTTCTTCCCGCTGACCTGCCGCACCTGTGTCGATTACACCAATGCGCTGGCCGACATCACCGTCGGCTACATGGGCGGCGAAGGCGAGCAATGGCTGCTGGTGCGCAATGCGCGCGGCGCGGAACTGCTGGCGCTGCTCGGCGACGAGGTGCGGCTGTCGGCACCGGACAGTCACGGCAAGCGGGCCGGACCGGTGAAGGGCTTCCTCGCCAATACCGAACGGGCCGCCGGCGGCCTGCCGCTGCGCCGGATGCCGGACTGGCTGAAGCCGCTGGTGGGTTGGCTGATGCCGAGGATCGGCCCCCGCGGCCTCGAATTCGCGCGCGCCCGCGTCGAGATGAAGGCGGTGGAAACGGTCATTCATCTGCGTCGCGAACAGCCGCGACGGATGAAATCGATGATCCCGAAGCACGTCTGGGCACTGGTTGCCGCGTACGGCCTGAAGCCGGCGGAAGGCGAAGCCGGCAAGCCCCGGGAGCCGGCAAAGCCGAACGCAGGCTGATCGCGTATGCTTGCGAACCATTCTCATTAACGTGCCAGGTCGTGGAACAACGCCTCCGGGATTTGCCGCTGCGGATCGCTGCCGTCGTCGAACGTGTCGAGGACGCCAGCGCGCCTGATCCGATCGCCGAACGGCTGCGGGATCTCGGCTTCGTGGCCGGCGAACCGGTGCGGCTGGTGGCGCGCGGGCCGCTCGGCGGCGATCCGCTGGTGGTGCAGATCGGCTACACGCGGTTTGCGCTGCGCCGCGCCGAGGCCGCGCGCGTGTTCGTGAGGCAGGCGGCATGAGCGCGCTGGCTTCGCAGGTGGCGCTGGTCGGCAATCCGAACTGCGGCAAGACCGCGCTGTTCAACCGGCTGACCGGCAGCCGTCAGAAGGTGGCCAACTACGCTGGCGTCACCGTCGAGCGCAAGGCCGGTGTCATCCGCACGCCGTCCGGCCGCCAGGTTCAGCTGCTCGATCTGCCGGGCGCCTATTCGCTGGCCGCGACCAGCCCGGACGAAGCGATCACCCGCGACGTCTGCCTCGGCCGCATGGCCGGCGAAGCGCGGCCCGATCTGCTGGTCTGCGTGGCCGATGCCACCAACCTGCGCCTGCACCTGCGCTTCGTGCTCGAAGTGCGGGCGCTCGGGCTGCCGATGATCCTGGCGCTGAACATGTGCGATGCCGCCGAAAAGCGCGGCATCGTCGTCGACCGGGCCCGGCTGGAAGCCGAACTCGGGGTGCCGGTGATCGAAACGATCGCGGTGCGGGCCGATGGCGCCGCCGCGCTGATGGCGCGTATCGACGGCGAGCTGCCGCCGCTCGCGCCTAGCGGCGCGCCGGCCGACCTGCACGCCGAGGTTCGCCGGCTGCTGGCGGTGGCCGTGCGGGTGCCGCGCGCAACCGGCGAGATCGACGACGCCATCGACCGCTGGGCCCTGCATCCGGTATTCGGTCTGGCCCTGCTGGCCGTGGTGATGTTCCTGATCTTCCAGGCGGTCTTCTCGTGGTCTGCGCCGTTGCAGGACAGCATCGACGCCGGCGTCGGAGCGCTAGCTGACCAGCTCAAGACCATGCTGCCGGACAACACGCTGCGCAGCCTGCTGGTCGACGGCATGCTGGTCGGCACCGGCAGCGTCGTGGTGTTCCTGCCGCAGATCCTGCTGCTGTTCCTGTTCATCCTGGTGCTCGAGGAATCCGGCTACCTGCCGCGCGCCGCGTTCCTGCTCGATCGCCTGATGGTCGGCGCCGGGCTGACCGGCCGCTCGTTCATTCCCCTGCTGTCGAGCTTCGCCTGCGCGGTGCCGGGCATCATGGCTGCGCGCACCATCCAGGACCCGCGCGACCGGCTGGCGACCATCCTCGTCGCCCCGCTGATGACCTGCTCGGCGCGGCTGCCGGTCTACGCGCTGCTGATCGGCGCGTTCATCCCGAAGGCGACGGTTGCCGGCCTGTTCAACCTGCAGGGCCTGGTGCTGTTCGGGCTGTATGTCGCCGGCATCATCTCGGCGCTGGCCGTGGCCTATGCGATGAAGCTGATCCGCCGCGACAGCACCGAGCACGCGCTGCTGCTGGAACTGCCGTCGTATCGCGTGCCGCACGTCACCGACGTGCTGATCGGCCTCTGGGAGCGCGCCAGCGTGTTCCTCAAGCGGGTCGGCGGCATCATCCTGACCCTGACCGTGCTGCTGTGGTTCCTGTCGACGTTCCCCGCTGCGCCGGCCGATTTCGCTGGCCCGGCGATCGACTACAGCTATGCCGGCCGCATCGGCCGCGCGATGGAAGCCGTGTTCGCGCCGATCGGCTTCAACTGGCAGATCTGCATCGCGCTGATTCCCGGACTGGCGGCGCGCGAAGTGGCCGTCAGCTCGCTGGCCACGGTCTACGCCGTCGCCGCCACCGGTGACGAAGCCGCCGGTCAGCTGCTGCCGCTGATCGCCGCCCAGTGGTCGCTGGCTACCGCGCTCAGCCTGATCGTCTGGTACGTGTTCGCCCCGCAGTGCGTGTCGACGCTGGCGGTGATCCGCCGCGAAACGCGCTCCTGGAAGATCGTCGGCATCGCCACCGTCTACCTGTTCGCGCTGGCTTACGGCGCCTCGTTCCTGACGTTCCGGATCGCCAGCGCATGGAGCTGAGCGCTCACGGCATCACTGCCGAATCGCTGGCAGTTGGCGTGATCGTGCTGGCGTTCGCGCTGCGCGCACTGTTCCAGCTGTTCCCCGGCGCCAGCCGTCGTGGCCTCGCCCGCCTGCGCGCCGTCTTTGGACTCGCGCCGCCACCGGCCGCCACGACCGATTGCAATAGCGGCTGCGGCAGCTGCAACAACTGCGGCAGCAGCGCACCGACCCGCCGCACGGCCGACGAAGTCCCGATCAGCTTCCAACCGAAAGCGCCGAAACGCTGACGTAGCCCGGTTGCGACAAGCAAACAAAAGCCCCGTCCGGAGATGGTCCGGACGGGGCTTTTTTGTCAGGTGGTGGTAGAGGCGGGATCGAAAAATCCTCTGCAAGCCTTGTCGCGTATAGGTTTCGCTTCATCGCTTCGGATCAGTTACCCGGAAAGTTACCCGCCATTCCGACGGCTGCACCGCTTGCGGGGTTGATTGGGATAGCTTGCCGCCTGTCGGATCGGTGCGGGACCGTTGGACAGGACACCAGATTCAGAGCGGCTGGCGCGGCGAGACTGCCGACCCCGGGCACAACAGCGAAAGGGTCGAGGATGACAGCGAAGGTCAGGACGAAAGGCGGCAGCCGTATTCTCGCAACAGTGCATGCCTCCGCCGCTGGCCTTCGTGCTGCCGGCCTAATTGACGCATCGTGCATGCGTCAGTTCGACGCGCTGTGTCTTGCGTCCCGGCCGGCCGTCACTGGCGATGCCGCTGAACGCAGGGCAGGTGGCCGTGTCAGAAAGCGGAAAAACTGACGGAACGGACACCGGATAGCGGGCGGCAGTGGCTGGAAAAACGGCCTTTTTTGTGTCCGACAATGACAATTGTAGGACACAACAACATTCCGATGGACTCCCTAGGACGGCTACCAGTCGGATGCTTCAGCCGACGTGCGCCGGAGGGCGCGGGGCGGGCGGGCCGGTTTCCCGCGCGACCCGATACCGCAATCACCAGTGAAGCGAGGCCGACCCATTCAGGACAGACCGGCCGGTCGGACAAGGAAAGGGGCAACCCTCGCCCGATCAGGCGGGGAACATGACACTTGAAATTCCGCGCGAGGGATTTTCTCCGCGCATGGGAACCTACACGGTGTCCACTTGGTCGCGCTTTTGAATTTTTGATACCCCCCCGCTCAATTCACCATGCTGCGAACGAGGGTTGGCAGACGGTTTCCGCCGCCGATCCGCCGGACATTCGCCCGCCCCCCAGGGCGCTGCGCGACTCAGGCACCCCCAGAAAGCACCGGGGGCAGCGGGGGCAACGGGGGCATTCCGTGTAAGCTGTTGATAGGAATGAGTAATATCTGCCCCCGGTCATGACGGGGTGCAGACAAGGTACCGGGGGCAACTGGGGGCAGAATCGGCAGCTTCGATTGCCCCCGCTGCCCCCGTTGTGCCCCCGCTTGAAGCACACAGACCGGGGGCAACGGAAAGCCCAATGAATTCATGAATCTGCGTTGATTTCTTGAATGCTGCCCCCGTTGCCCCCGGTCAATCCGGGGAAGTGCCGCGCCGGAAACGGTCGCTGCGCCACGGCGCACCCTCACGCGCCCGGCTCGGCATCGCCCGGCACGGCTTGCCAGATCGACGGCAGCACGACGTAACACCAGGTGTTGCCGACCACGGGCAGCCGTTCCTTGCGCTTCAGCCGCTTGCCTTCCTTCGGCCGCTTCAGTGCGCCGACGCTCGCCAGCAGCTGCGCCACCTGCCGGGGATCGAAGCCCGCGCATATCTCTTGCTCGAAGGTCTCGGGCAGCAGGTAGTAGGTTTCAGCGTCATCGCCCAAGGTCTCGGCACAGCGGAAGCCCGCGCGCTTCACCGTCACCCATTCCTTGCCGTCGCTATTGGCGCTCCATGCCTGCAAGCGGGCGCTGGCTTCGGACTCAAGCCAGCGGCGCACCTGCGCCAGCATGCGGACGGGTTCCAGGTTGCCAGTGCCGCCGCGTGTGTCGATCCATGCTTCCAGGCACCGGCCGCAGGCGGCATCGGCTTCGCCTGCATCCCAGCCGGTGATACCGGCCTGCGTTGCCAGTTCGCCAGCCGCCGCGATCAGCGCCAGACGGCCCGCCACGCGCGACACCTGCCCGTCGATTCCCTTCGGTACGTGGCGATCGGTGAAGGCGCGGCGCAGTGCCCGGATCGCATCCGGCAGTGTGCCCAGGCGCGGCAGCAGCGCGCGGATAAACGCGGGCCCGGCGACGCCGTACACGTCGCCCGCGGCTTCGGTACAGCTGCGCGACAACGCTGCGCCGCTGGCGTGCCCGTGCAAGGTGTCGAAGATGCCGAAGCCCGCGCCGGCATCGGCCGGAATGTCCGCCATTCGGGTTTCCTGCCCGGCCTGCGCTTGCTTGCCGCCCTGCCGCATGTGTTCGGCAAGGCTCAACTCGCCGGCACTGAGGAACAGCAGACGCCAGGTGGTGACGGGCCGCATGCTGCCGCCGCGCCCGGCGCGGGCCTTGCCTTCGCCGTTGGCCAGCATGTACGCGGCATCGCCGGCTACGCGCGGGTCCATCTGCCCTAGCTCGTCCAAGATCAGCAGCCCATCGGAATACTGCGCGGCGATGGATTCAAGCCCATTGTCTGTCGCCCGCCATCGGCGCATGAACTCAGGCCCGCCCCAGACCGAAGCCGCCACGCGCAGCGCCGTGGTCTTGCCGGTGCTTGATGCGCCGCGCAGGTTGAAGCCGCCCGATTCTTCGCCAGCCCAGTGCAGCAGCGGGCCTGCGAACGCGGCCGACACCGCGAACAGCAGGCGCGAATTGCCCCGGCACAGGTCGGCAACATCGCTGCGCCAGTCGCTCAGGTCGCCGCGCTCGCGATAGACGTGCCCGCCTGTCGTCTCGCTTTGGAACAGCACGGCTTCATCGCCTTCGCCGATGGTGCGATCCGGCATCACGAACACGCGGCCATGCCAGCCGGCGCGCTCAACACAGCGCGCCCGTGCCACGGGCTTCGATTGCTGAATGTAGTCCGTCAGCAGGTTGCGGCTGCGCTGCGATGTCGGCACGTCGAAGCCCAGCCGCAGCAGCTCCGCGCGCATCTCGTCACCGCCGCCCGATAGCAGCCGCATCGGCATGCCCCAGCGGTGTTCGGTGCCGTCGGCATCGTTGAAGGTCAGCAGCCGTCCCCAGTTGGTGCCGTCAAGGTCACGCAGGTAAGCCGCCACCTCGATTGGCGGGCAGACCCATTGCGGCGCAAGCGGGGTGCCGTCCTTCGGGTCCGTGCCGTTGTGCCAGATGCCGCGCTCGTCGCGCGTGAAACGGGGGCGGCTGCCGCCGCCGCTGGCCTCGGCAGACTTCGCGCGCGCCGCCTTGCGGGGCGCTGCCGCAGCTTCGGCCGCAACAGCCGGTGCAGGGCTTGCCGCAGCCTCTGGCGCGACCGCCGGCGCAGGTGTGGCGCTGGCCTTGGCATCGCCAGGGGATGCGAACGCAGCGCCCACAGCGGGCAGGCCATGCGATGCCGCGTAGTCGTTCCAATCGCTGCCCGGATCGTCCGCTGCGAACTCGGGCGCGATGACGCTGCCGCCCACGGCTTGCGCTGCCTCTGCCGCTTTCGCCATGCCCGGATTGCCGTCGGTGCGGTGGTCGTTGTCGGCCGCGATGACGATGCGCGCGGCGGGGTACTTGGCGCGCAGTGCCAGCGCTACCGGGCGCAGGTTGCCGGCGTCGAAAGCCACCGCCACGGCCTGCCTGGTGGCCTCGCGCAGCGTTGCCGCCGTCGCGTAGCCCTCAGCGATCAGCAGCACGGCAGCGGGTTCGCCGATCAGGTGGAAGTGCCCTGCCTTCGCCATGCCAGACGTGAACCGCTTGGCCCCGTCCGGCTGAATGAATTGCAGGCCATTCAGTGCGCCGTCAGCATCGCGGACGGGGATCAGCAGCGCGGCGCGTAGCTGCCGGATGCCGTAGCCGCGCACCTGCTTTTTCACCAGGTAAGGATGCTTTGCCGATGGCTTCTCGGTGGCTTCCGCCCACAGCTTCGCGGCCTTCGTGCGGGCCTCCGCGCGCATCCGCTGCGCCTCCGCCTCACGGTCGCGCCGGATCGCTTCCAGCCGCGCCCGGTTGGCCTCGCGCTCGGCTTCGGACAGCTCGCGCCCGATGTTGGCGTGCCAGGTCTCGGACAGGCCGCGCTTCCAGCATCCGAACTCGCCAGCAGGCAGGCCATCGGCATGCAGCACATACCAGCCGTTGCGCTGGTCGCGCCGATCACCCGCCACTCGGAAGCGGTGCAGCTTGCCGTCCGCCTCGATTGTGGCATCGGTATCCAGCCCGGCCGCCCGCATCGCGGCGCGGAACTGGTCGACGATCTCGCCATAGGACAGCGGCTGGTTACTCGCCACGGGCGCTGTACCTGTCGAAGTGGACACACCAATCGCCCGCGTCCTTCCATGACTCCACGCGACTGGTCAGCATGTCCAGCTGCCCGGATCGCTCGATCCGGCCGCATTGAACCGGCGTGTCATCGTGGTGATCGGCGATCTTCCAGCCGCACAGGGCACAGCATTCACCGGGGCCGCGCTGGCGCGCGTCAGGTGCAACGCCGGCACCCCATCGTGATTGTTCGGCGCACCGTTGCAGTACGCAGGCCCGTCGCCCTGCGCCGTTCATCGCGTACCCCCAGCGGCGCGTGCGGCCTCGATTCGGCTGGCGATCCATGCCGAAACGTCGGACTCCACCCAGGCCCGGGTGCGGCCAACAAGGGGGATCGGCTTCGGGAACTCGTTGCGCCGGGTCAGCTCGAAAAGCTGGCTGCGGCTGATTCCGGTACGGGCCTGCACCTCGGCAATGCGCAGCAGGGCTTCAGGGGCTTGTGTGGTCATCGTTCAGTCCATGTAGAGCCGGGCGTGTTCCCGGCGACGGACTGAACTATTTGCTGCCTGCCACTGCTCGAACTAGGAACCTAATGCCGCGAATAGCTTTGGATTGAGCGCCGCCTACTCGAAGAACTCTTTCATTCCGGCGGGCGTCTTCTTGATGCACGCGCGCATCGCCTCGATAGAAACGCCATACTGCTCTGCGACTTTTGCGAGGGCAACGGCCTTCTTCATGCGCCCCGGTACGGTCCACGCGTAGTAGAGAAACTGCGCGTCGAAGTGGTTGAAAAGTGGCTGCTGCCCACGCCTTCGTGGCGGCTTGAGCTTCAAGGTGTCGGCCCAATGGCGCACGAGTGAAGCCAGCAACTTTCGGTCAAGCTCCGAAACTTCCTCGCCCGTCTCAACCCGGGTCGCCAGCTGCCTGAAGTAATCCCGTTGCCGGCTTGCGAGCGCCGCGTACTCCGCAGCTATCTCATCTGCATACGAGCCTTCTTCCGTCGGCTTGCCTGCCATCTGCATGCCTCCGCATGCCACCTCGAAAGGCGCTGCGCCAAGCCGGTGAGGGTTCCGGCTTTTCGCCCCGTCGGGCTAGGCGCAGCGTGATCGAACTTAGTTCAGACGCTGCAGTTCGCCATTGATCGCGGAAAGCAGTTCAAGGATCACATTCGCCGCGTGCATCTGCGACTCAGCGAAACCCACGTCCATATGGCACGCGGCAGGTCCGATCACCCCAATCGCGCAGTCGATCAGGCAGCCTTCGGCATTTATCAGCGTCTCGCGAGAATGGCCGGGGTTGACGGTGAAGCCCACCCCGAAAAGATCGAAGTACAGCCCTGAGGGCGGGGCGCTCTGCGCTTCGGTAGCATCGTTGGCAGCTTGTTTCATGGGTCTTTCTCCATGTTGCGAGTCAGGGCCGGCGGCGTGTGTCCGCACGCCATCGGCCCGCCTCATTGCCCCGCGTGATCCGGCGCGGGGCTTGCCGGTTGAACTCAGGCCCGCCGCCGCAGCGCGGTGACGTTGCCGCCCTCGCGCAGCTTGTCCAGGTAGTCCGCCCATGCCTGCATCATTTTGCGGCGCAGCGGCAGGTGTTCCGAATGGTTGTAGGCGGCCGACACTTGATCGCGATGGCCGTGCGCAAGCTGGCGCTCGATCGCTTCATGCAGCCAGCCTTGTTCATGCAGCATGGTTGACGCCATGGCGCGGAAGCCGTGCCCGGTCATCTGATCCTTCGCGTAGCCCATGCGGCGCAGCATCGCGTTGATGGTGGCTTCGCTGATCGGTTGCTGTCGGCTTCGTTCGCCGGGGAAACACCAGCGACCGGAGCCGGTCAACGGGTGAAGCTCCCGCAGGATCGCCACGGCCTGAACGGGCAGGGGGACGATATGCGGTGCCCGCATCTTCATTTTCGCGGCAGGGATGCGCCACTCGGCAGCATCCAAATCGAACTCCGACCATTCGGCATGGCGCAGTTCGCCGGGGCGCACGAACAGCAGCGGCGCAAGGCGCAGGGCGCACAAGGTTGGGAAGGTGCCGGACGCGCCTTGTATCGCCCGCATCAGTTCGCCGACCGCGCGGGGTTCCGTGATCGTCGCGTAATGCTTCTTGCGGATTGCGGGCAGCGCGCCGCGAACATCCGCTGCCGGGTCGCGTTCGGCCCGGCCGCTGGCGATGGCGTAGCGAAAGATCATGCTGGCGTCCTGCCGCGTGCGGTGTGCCGTATCAACAGCGCCACGCGCAGCGGTGCGGCGCAGGCAGGCCAGCAGCTCGGGCGGGGTGATCTCGCGAACGGCCTTGCCGCCGATCCATGGGAACAGCTCGCCCTCAAGGCGGCGCAGCACCTTTTCGGCTTGCGTCTCTGTCCAGGTCGCGCACTTGTGCCCGTACCACTCGCGCGCCACGGCCTCGAATGCGTCTGCCGTTATCGCGGCAAGGGCTTCGCGGGCTTGCTGCTTCTGGTGTGACGGGTTCACGCCGGCTGCCAGCAGCTCGCGCGCTTCATCGCGCAGTTCGCGTGCCCCCTTGATCCGGTCGGGCTTGCCCGCCTCGCGCTCGGTTGCCGTCAGCTTGCGGCCTGCCAACGGCACTTCCGGATAGACCCCCAGCGATAGAAGCTGATCCTTGCCCTGCCAGGTGTAGCGAAGCCGCCACCATTTCGAGCCGTTCGGGTTCACCAGCAAGAACAGTCCGCGCTCGTCGGGCAGCTTGTACGGCTTGTCCTTCGGCTTGGCGTTGCGGCACTCCAAGTCCGTCAATCCGGCCCGTTTCGGCATGAGTTACCCGTCCGTGATTCGGTGTTACCCGGAAAGTTACCCGGATTCAGGCCGGATTCAAGCGGAGTTACCCGGACCGCTACGGACAACGGGCACAAAAAAAGCCCTGATTTCTCAGGGCTTTTGGACTTCTTTGGACCGACTTGGATGTTCTAATGGTGGCTAGAGGCGGGATCGAACCGCCGACCTCAGCATTATGAGTGCCGCGCTCTAACCATCTGAGCTACCTAGCCACGCGAGGCGCGGATTGTAGGGGGTTCGCTGGGGCGCGACAACGAGTTTTTGCAGGTTTCGGCGCTTTTTCGCGAGACCGCCTGAAAATCGGTGGCGACGCTCATTTCGAGTGGGTCGGCATCAGGTCCTTGAGCGTGCGCCAGCCGCCGTCGACCGAGACGACCTGGGTGTAGCCCATCTTCTGCAGGTTGTCGGCCGCCAGCGCCGAGCGGAAGCCGCCGCCGCAGTACAGGTACAGCGGCGTGGCCTTGTCCGGGTACAGGGCTTCGATGTCGCGTTCGATCACGCCCTTGCCGATCCACTGCGCGCCGGCGACGTGGCCGGCGGCGTATTCGCTTTCCTCGCGGACATCGACCAGCTTCGCGTCGGGATGGGCGGCAAGCGTGGCGGCCAGATCGCGGGCGTGGACTTCGCGGATGCGGCTCTTGGCGTCGTCGACCAGGGCGAGAAAGGCAGGTGGGTGCTGGGCGGCCATGAGCGGGTTTCGGACATTTCGGCGAGGGGCGGGTTAGATTACCGCCGCAGTGCGAGGCGGCCAATGAAGCCGCTGGAAATGACCTTCAAAGTGCGAGCCTGAATGATCGACCGACCAGCAATCTTCATTACCGGCGCCGCTGCGGGCATTGGCCGCGCCACGGCCGAGCTGTATGCGGCGAAAGGCTGGTTCGTTGGCCTGTACGACCTGGCCGGCAGCGCCTGCGAGGGTCTTCGGCAGAAGTTCGGGCCTGAGTTCGCGATCGCTGAAAGCCTCGATGTCACCGATGCCGCTGCCGTCGAATCTGCGCTGACCCGCTTCTGGGCCAAGACCGGCCGGCTCGACGTGATGTTCAACAACGCCGGCATCCTGCACACCGGCGATTTCGCCGAGATGTCGCTGGCCCGTCACCACGCGCTGGTCGACGTCAATCTGAAGGGCGTGATCAACGGCGCGCACGCGGCCTTCCCGTACCTGAAGCAGACGCGGCGGAGCGCGCTGATCAACATGGCCTCGGCGTCGGCGATCAACGGCACGCCAGCGTTCGCGACTTACGGCGCGACCAAGTTCGCGGTCAAGGGGCTGACCGAGGCGCTGAGCATCGAATGGGCGCAGCACGGCATCCGGGTGATGGACCTGCTGCCGCTGTTCGTCGCCACGCCGATGGTGCACAACGTGGCGGCGCCGCCGGCCAGCGTCGGCCGGCTGGGCATCAACCTGAAGGCCGACGACATTGCGGCGATGGTCTGGTCGGCATCGCAATGGCGGCTGTGGCCGCGTACCCACTGGTATCCGGGCCTGCAGACGAAGTTGCTGGCCTGGTCGAACAAGTTGCTGCCGGCGATGGTCAATCGGTTCTCGACCAAGCTGGTCACCGGCTACTAGCACGATGACGCGCCTCCCGATCTTCATCTCGACCGCCGCGCTGCTGACGGCCGCCCTGCTGACCGCGCCGCCGCTGCTGGCGCAGGGCGGTGGTTCGCCGGCGGTCGATGCCACCGTGCAGGCCAACAATGCGGCGAAGGCCGCGCAGGCGCGCATCGATGCGCTCGATGACCAGACGCGCAGCCTGCTCGAACGCTACCGCGCGGCGATCTGGCAGTCGCAGCAGCTGAAGGTCTATGCCGAACAGGTCGAACCGCTGCTGGCGACGCAGGACGCGGAGCGCGCCGCGCTGGCCGCCCAGGCCCGCGATCTCGCCACCAACACGCGCGACCTGACGCCGCTGCTGCTGAAGATGATCGACAGCCTCGACAAGTTCATCGCGCTCGACCTGCCGTTCCTGGTCGCCGAGCGCAAGGAGCGCATCGCCGGCCTGAAGCGGCTGATGACCGATCCGGCGGTGACCCAGGGCGAAAAGTACCGGCGCGTGGTCGAGGCCTATCGCATCGAGGCCGACTACGGCCGCGTGTTCGGCGCCGAGCGCATGGAGCTGGACGTCGATGGCGCGCGCAAGCTGGTTGACGTGCTGCGCATGGGCCGCACCGCGATGTACGCGCTGACGCTCGATGGCCGCGAAGCGCTGGCCTGGGATGCGCCGAAGATAGCCTGGTTGCCGCTGGCCGAGCAGCATCGCGGCGAGATTCGCGAGGCATTGCGCATCGCCCGCGAAACGGCGGCGCCGCTGGTGGTGACCTTGCCGGTGCCGACGCCAACAGCTTCAGCGAAGGCGGTGGCCAAGTGAGCGCGCGGTCCTGGCTGGCGGCGGCGCTGCTGCTGGTTGCTTCGGCGGTGCAGGCGCAGCAGGCGGCCGGCATCGACGAGTTGCTGAAATCGATCCGCGAATCGAGCGCACAGAACGCGAAGATCAACGCCGATCGCGAAGCGCGCTTCCTGCGCAACAAGGCCGAGCAGCAGGCCGAGCTGGCGCGCGCCGAAGGCGAACTGCGGGCAGCCGAGACCAAGGCCGCCGGCGTGCGGGCTCGCTATGAGGCCAACCAGAAGGCGATCACCGATTACAAGGCGCAGCTGTCGGCGCAGAGCGGCGACCTTGGCCAGGTCTACGCGGCGGTGCGTGAGGCGGCCACCCAGTTCCGCGCGGCGGCGGCCGATTCCTATGTCACCGCGCAGTTCCCGGAGCGGCTGAAGGTGCTCGACCAGCTGGCCGATCCGGCCCGGCTGCCGAGCAACCAGCAACTGGAGGATTTCTGGTTCCTGCTGCAGCAGGAACTGGGCGAGAACGGCAAGGTGGTGCGCTTCCAGGCGCCGGTTGCAGCGGCCGACGGCATCACGACGCCGCAGACCGTGACCCGCATCGGCGCGTTCGGCGCGATTGCCGGCGGTGATTATCTGGTCGCGCAGCCCGGCGGCGGGCTGATCACGCCGCAGCGCAGCGAGCAGCCGCGCGGTCCCGCCGAAACCTTCTCCGAAGCACCGGCCGGCGAATGGCTGCCGGTAGCGATCGACCCGACGCGCGGCAACCTGTTGCGGCTGGCGGCCCTGCGGCCCGACATCCTCGAGCGCATCCACCAGGGCGGCGAGGTCGGCTACGTGATCATCCTGCTCGGCCTGGTCGGCGTCGGGCTGGCGCTGTACCAGCTCTGGTATCTGGCGATCGTCGGTGGACGGATGAGCCGCCAGCTCAAGGCCATCGATATGCCGCAGCCGGACAATCCGCTGGGCCGGGTGCTGGCCTGCCTGAAGGACGATGGCCGCGCGCTCGATCCGGAAGTGCTGGAAACCCGCGTCTCCGAAGCGGTGCTGCGGGAACTGCCGCGCATCGAGCGCTTCCAGAGTTTCCTGTCGATGGTGGTTGCGGCCGGACCGCTGCTCGGGCTGGTCGGCACCGTCACCGGCATGATCATCACCTTCCAGGTGATCACCGAAGTCGGCGCCGGCGATCCCAAGGTGATGGCCGGCGGCATCTCGCAGGCGATGATCGCCACCGTGCTCGGCCTGATGATCGCGATCCCGATCCTGTT
Organism: Gammaproteobacteria bacterium; assembly: GCA_026398815.1. Lineage (GTDB taxonomy): Bacteria > Pseudomonadota > Gammaproteobacteria > Nevskiales > Nevskiaceae > Nevskia. Next base: position 117,612 of record JAPLSA010000017.1, on the reverse strand, counting down.
CATCAACAGCGTGCTCGGCGCCCGCTCGCGGGTGCTGGTGCAGATCCTCGACGAACAGGCGGCCGGCCTGCTGGCACGCCGGCTTGAAGCAAGGATCGGCGAGGGCGGCACGCCGTGAACGAGCTGTTGCACATCGCCTTCGAGCTGCCGCGCGATTCCTGGGAGGATTTCCTGCGCCTCGGCGGCTGGGTCGTGCAGGTGATCCTGGTGGCGGCGCTGGCGATGTGGACGCTGATCCTGGAGCGCTACTGGTACCTGAAGCGCATCCACCCGCAGCGGCTGGCAGAGAAGAAGGCGGAGTGGTCGTCGCGTGGCGATCGCCGCTCATGGACCGCCCAGCGCATCCGCGAGCAGCTGCTGTCGGAGCTGAAGGTCGGCATGTCGGCGACCATGCCGCTGATCAAGGTCATGGTGCCGCTGGCGCCGCTGCTCGGCCTGCTCGGCACCGTGGCCGGGATGCTCGAAGTGTTCGATGCGATGACCGCTGCCGGCCAGGCCGATGTCCGGGCGATGGCCTATGGCGTGTCGCACGCGATGGTGGCGACCCTGGCCGGCCTCGTCGTCAGCCTGCTCGGGCTGTTCTTCTCGGTGCGGCTGGCGGCGCGGGTGCGCTGGGAGTCAGACCGACTGCCCGATCGCTTCGTGACCGAATGAGCGCCCGGCCATGAAAGTCCGCCGCCATTCCCAGGTCCGCGAGGACACCCACATCGATCTCGCGCCGATGCTGGATTTCTTCCTGAACCTACTGATCTTTTTCATCATCAGCGCCGCCTTCGTGTCGGAGTCGGGGCTCAAGATCAACCGCCCGAACGCGCAGACCGCGGTGAAGCTCGACAACTCGGCGATCTTCGTCGGCATTTCCGCCAGCGGCGAGATCTTCGTCGACCGCGGTCGGGTCGACATCCGCCTGCTGCGCGCGACGATCGAGCGGCTGCGGGCGCAGAAGCCGAAATCGCCGGTGGTGATCCAGGCCGATCGCGACGCCCGCGCCGGGCTGGTGGTCGAAGCCATGGATCAGGCGCGGTTGGCCGGTGCGCCGGACGTCGCGATTTCGGCCACGCCGGCGGCAGCGCCCTGAGATGGCGACGGTCGCTCCCTCCGCGATCGCACCGCTGCCCGTCGACACCGGGCGGCGGCCGTGGCGCTGGCTGCTGCTGGCGCCGCTGGCGGCGCTGCTGGTGCTGCTGATGGTGGTGGTGATGCGCTGGATGATCGATTCGCCGCATCTCGAAGGCCCGCCGGGCGACGACAGCCTGCCGGTTTCGCAGATCGTCAAGGCGGAGCAGCAGAAGCCGCCGGAAGCCGATGATGCCGCCGCGCGTCTGCCGGAGCTGGCACCGCCACCGCCGCCGGATTCGCCGCCGTCGCTGGCCCGCGCCAGCCTGCCGAACATTCCGACTTCGTCGATCCCGATCTCGGTGCCGGAAGTCAATGTCGCCGCCGTCGGCATCGGCAGTGCCGATCTCGGCATCGGCGCCGGCCTCGGCAGCAGCGGCGTGTTCGGCGGCTTCGCCGGCGGCGGCAATGGCAGCGGCAATGGTGGCGGCGGCGGTGGCGGGCGCGGTGACGGCGGCTTCAAGGGCCGCGAGCTGGTGCCGCTGTCGACCGCCCGTCCGCAGATGCCGGACTGGGCTTGCAAGAAGAAGATTCGCGGCTGGGTCGAGGTGGTGTTCGTGGTGACGCCGGGCGGCCAGGTCGAGAATGTCCGCATCGTCGATGCCGAGCCGCGTGGCGTTTATGAAGGCGCGGCCATTGAAAGCGTCGGCAACTGGATCTATCCAAAAGGAAAGACGCCTGCCGAAGTGAAGCAGCGGGTCGAGATGGACCCCGCCGACTGTGCCTACAACTACCGCTGACCATGATCCGAACACTGCTGACCAGCCTGCTGCTGCTGCCGACCCTGGCATTCGCCTCGACCGACGCCCATGACGTGACGCTGATCGAGACCCTGGCGATCGGCCTCGGCTTCGCCTTCGTCGGCGGCTTCATCGCCTTCCGCATCGGCCTGCCGCCGCTGCTCGGCTATCTGATGGCCGGCGTCGCGGTCGGGCCGTTCACGCCCGGGTTGATCGTCGATGCCGGCCTCGCGCCGCAGCTCGCCGAGATCGGCGTGATCCTGCTGATGTTCGGTGTCGGCCTGCATTTCTCGATCCGCGACCTGATGCGGGTCAAGGGCATCGCCATTCCCGGCGCCATCGCCCAGATCGGCGTCGCCACCGTGATGGGCATGGGCCTTGCCGAATACTGGGGCTGGTCGCTTGGCGCCGGGCTGGTATTCGGGCTGGCGCTGTCGGTGGCCAGCACCGTGGTGCTGCTGCGGGCGCTGGAAGCACGCGGGATGCTGCATTCGGAGGACGGCCAGATCGCGGTCGGCTGGCTGATTGTCGAAGACCTGGTGATGGTGCTGGCGCTGGTGATGCTGCCGGCGCTGGCCGGCCCGCTCAGAGGCGAGGCGCTGGATCTGAATGCGCTGCTGCGCTCGCTGGGCCTGACCCTGGCGATGATCGCGCTGTTCGTCACGCTGATGCTGGTGGTCGGCCGCCGGCTGTTCCCGTGGCTGCTGGCGCAGGTGCAGAAGAGCGGCTCGCGCGAGCTGTTCACCCTGGCGGCCGTGACCCTGTCGCTGGGGGTCGCCTTCCTGTCGGCCGAGGCCTTCGGCGTCAGCTTCGCGCTGGGCGCCTTCTTCGCCGGCATCGTCGTCAACGAATCCGACCTGAGCCATCGCGCGGCCGATGAGCTGCGGCCGTTCCAGGACAGCTTCGCGGCGCTGTTCTTCGTGTCGGTCGGCATGCTGTTCGATCCGATGATCCTGATCAGCTCGCCGCTGTCGGTGCTGGCCGTAGTCGCGGTGATCGTGATCGGCAAGTCGCTGGCCGCCTATGTGATCGTGCGGCTGCTCGGCTGGTCGAACGGCACGGCGCTGAACGTGTCGGCCGCGCTGGCCCAGATCGGCGAATTCAGTTTCATCCTGATCGGCCTCGGCCTGACCCTGGGCCTGCTGCCGCCGCAGGCGCAGGCGCTGGCGGTGGCCGGTGCGCTGATTTCCATCGCGGTCAACCCGATGGTGCTGCGCTTCACGGTCCGCTTCCGCTGATGCGGGCAGCCTTGCCGGTCGCGTTGCTGGCCGGGCTGCTGGCGGCTCCGCTGGCGGCCGATCAGTACAAGAGCGAGGCGCGTATCCCGGACGGCGGTGGCGGCAAGCCGGCGACGCAGGATCTGGCGACTCAGCTCGGCAATACCACCGACCCGTATGCCCGCGCGCTGCTGCTGCGCGAGCTGGCCGGGCAGGCCGCGAACCGCAAGGATCTCGACGCTGCCGCCCGCTATCTGGAGCAGGCGATCGCCACCGGCGCGCTGTCCGGACCGGCAGCCGACGAGATGCGTGCGACGCTCGGCCGGCTGCGGGTCGGCAAGGGCGACCCGGCCAGCGTCATCAAGGGTCTGGAGCCGGCCTTCAAAGCCGGCGAGCCGCTGCCGCCGGAGCAGCTGGTGGCGCTCGGCGCCGCCTATCTGCAGCAGAAGCGCTATCGCGATGCGGTCGGCCCGCTGGCCAAGGGTGTCGCCGCCAGGCCGCAGCCGGACCTGTCATGGCGGCGGGCACTGTACGCGGCCTATGTCGGCGCCGGCCAGGAAGGCGAGGCGGCCAAGGTGCTGGAAACCGTGGTCCGCGATCAGCCGAGCGCGAAGGACGACTGGTTCCGGCTGTCGGCGCTGTACCTGAAGGCCGGCGACAGCAGCCGCGCGCAGGCGGCGATGGAAGTGGCCAGCCGGCTCGGCTACATCAGCACCGAGGAACAGCGGCTGCAGCTGGTCGGCCTGACCGCCCAGATCGGCGCGCCGTACGCCGCCGGCTCGCTGCTGAAGGGCTGGCTGGAGGTCGGCAAGCTGCCGAAATCCGCTGCCAACCTGCGTTCGCTGGCGGCACTGTGGGTGGCGGCGCGCGAGGCGACGCTGGCGATCCCGGCGCTGGAGGATGCGATCCGCGCTGCCGCCGCGCCCGAGCTGTATCTGCAGCTCGGCCAGCTGCATCTGGATCGCGAGGCGTATCCGAAGGCGAGCGAGGCACTGCGGCAGGCCATCGCGCTCGGCGCGAAGACCGGCCCGGCCTATATGACGCTCGGCGTTGCGCTGTACCAGCAGGCCGATGTCGATGCCGCTGCGGCCGCGTTCCGCAGCGCCACGCAGTATCCGGCCAGCCGCAAGCTCGCCGAGCAATGGGTGAAGTACCTCGACTCCGGCCGCGCCCGCGAGCAGGCGATCGCCGCGCTGGCCCAGCGCCGGACCCGCCCGCAGGACGACGGCCCGCAGCTGGCGACCGGGCTGCTCGACGGCCCGGTGACGGTGGCCGATACGGCAGTCCCGGCGACGCCGGAGGCGGTCGAGCCGGGCGTGGCGGTCGGCAGTGGCGGGTTGACCGCAGTCGGCGCCGAACAGGGCGGCAATCGCGACGGCAGCATCCCGGCGTACAGCGGCGGCCTGACCCGCTCGCAGTGGCCGGCCGGCTACCAGCCGGGCCAGAAGCTGGCCGATCCGTTCCCCGGCGACCGGCCGAAGTTCACCATCACTGCCGCCAACCTGGCGCAGTACGCCAGCCGGCTGTCGGACGGGCACCGCGCGCTGTTCGCCCGCTATCCGGACTACACGATGCCGGTCTACGAAACCCGGCGCTCGGTGGCCTTCCCGCAGCCGATCCTCGACGCCACCCGCGCCAACAACGGCCGGGCCAAGGCGCCGGCCGCCGATTCGCTGGAAGGCGCGAAGCTGGGCTTTCCGTTCCCGCAGCCGAAGACCGGTGTGGAAGTGCTGTGGAACCACCGCGTGCGCTATCGCGGCGACAGCGCGCTGCTGCAGTACCAGCAGGCCGTGGTGTCGCCGGACGGCGCGATCCGCTCGCCCGGCAATGCCGTGTTCCGGGTGCTGTTCCGCTACGGCAACCTGCGCGATCCGGGCGATGTCGAGCGGGAGAACATGATCGCCTACGGCACCTTCAGCGTCGCCCGGCCGGGCCAGCGGCCGGAGTTCGTCGCGCTGTTCCACGAAACCGCCAATTCGCTGCAGCGGGCGCGCGGCATCTGGGTGCTGCTGGTCAACGCCGGCAAGATGTTCCGGGTGCCGCCGATCGGCTATGACCAGCCGTACCCGGAGACCGACGCGATCCAGTTCATCGACATGGTCGACATGTACAACGGCCTGTTCGACCGCTACGTCTGGAAGCTCACCGGCAAGCGCGAGCTGTACATCCCGTACAACAGCTACCGGCTCAGCGACGGCCGCTACAAGAACAAGGACCTGCTGACCCGCGGCCACTTCAACCAGGCCGGCACCCGCTACGAGCTGCACCGCGTCTGGGTGGTCGAGGCCAGCCTGCGGCCGGGCAACAAGCACAGCTTCGGCAAGCGCGTGTTCTATGTCGACGAGGACAGCTGGAACGTCGTGCTGGTCGAGAACCACGATCCGTCCGGCGCGCTGTGGCGCTTCCAGGAAGGCCATCTGCTGCCGCTGTACGACGTGCAGGCGGCGTTCGCAGTGCCGAGCCTAACCTACGACCTGAAGGCCGGCAGCTACTTCGCCGAGCGGCTGTTCTCGGAATCGCCGGCGATCCAGTACGGCCTGCCGATGAGCGATCAGGAGTTCCTGCCGGCGGCGGTCAAGAACAAGTACAGCCGCTGACGCTTGCCGGCTCCGCTCGCCGGCCCGCCGGACAAGTTCAGAACTGCGACAGCACGCCGGCGATGGTGGCCGTCATCAGCGTGGCCAGCGTGCCGCCGAGCACCGCGAGCAGGCCGAGCCGGGCCAGATCGGCACGTCGTGACGGGGCCAGCCCGCCGATGCCGCCGATCTGGATGGCGATCGACGAGAAATTGGCGAAGCCGCACAGCGCGTAGGTCGCAATCACCCGGCTTTCCGGCAGCAGGCTGCCGAGGTGCTTCGACAGCTCGACATAGGCGACGAACTCGTTGATGACGATCTTCTGGCCGATGAAGCTGCCGATCAGCGTGGCGTCCTGCCAGGGCACGCCGATCAGCCAGGCCACCGGCGCCAGCAGGTAGCCGAGCAGCATCTGCAGGCTCAGCTGCACCTCGTGGCCGGCGAGGCCGCTGAGCCAGCTGTTGACCGTGGTACCCGCACCGACCTCGAAATGGCCGAGCGCGGAGATCGGCGCGTTGATCAGCGCGATCAGCGCCACGAAGGCCAGCAGCATCGCGCCGACGTTCATCGCCAGCTTCAGGCCTTCGCCGGCACCGGCGGCGGCGGCGTCGATGATGTTGGCGGTGTCGCGCTCCACCGGCACCCGCACTTCGCCCCGGGTCAGCGGTTCGCCGACTTCCGGCCGCAGGATCTTGGCGATCAGGATGGTCGCCGGGGCCGCCATCACGCTGGCCGCCAGCAGGTGCTTGGCGTAGAACGCCGAGGCCGCCGGATCGCCGCCGCCGAGCAGGCCGATGTAGGCCGCCATCACCGAGCCGGCGATATGCGCCATGCCGCCGATCATCACCGTCATCAGCTCGGATTCGGTCATCCGCTCGATGTACGGCTTGATGGTCAGCGGCGCTTCGGTCTGGCCGACGAAGACGCTGGCGCAGACCGAGGTGGTTTCAGCGCCCGACACTTTCATGACCCGGGTGATCGCCCAGGCCATCACCTGGACGATCTTCTGCATCACCCCCAGGTGGTACAGCACGCCGGTCAGCGAAGCGAAGAAGACGATCGTCGGCAGCACCTGCACGGCGAAGATGAAGCCCAGTTCCTTGGAGTTGATCAGGCTGCCGAAGATGAACTCGGTGCCGACCCGGCCATAGCCGAGCAGCGCCACGAAGCCGCCGGCCAGGGAGTCGAAGATGTCGCGGCCCAGCGGCACCTTCAGCACGAACGTCGCGAAGCCGATCTGCAGCAGCACGCCGGTGGCGACCAGCCGGCGGTCGATCGCCCGACGGTTGTTCGAGCACAGCAGCGCGATGGACAGCAGCATCGCCAGTCCGAACAGTCCGAATCCGATCTGCGCCAGCGTATCCAGCATGAACCTGCGTCTCCTCGAACCGTCGTCTGTCGTGTCGCTTGCAGCCCGCACGAAGCGGACCAGATCGGCGTGCCCGGCGCCGGAGGCTCAGTGGCGTTCGTGCGGCAGGCGCAGGCCCAGTTCGACGATCCGGTCGGCTTCCATCTTGCGGACCACCAGTTCCATCTCGCCGAGGCGCAGGCGGTCGCCGACCACCGGCTTGTGGACCACGCTGGACACGAAGGCCGCCAGCGTGAAGTCGGCCGCTGACGACGGCACGTCGAGGCCGTAGGCCCCGGCCAGTTCGCTGAGCAGGGCCTCGGGGCTGATGATGAATTCGCCGAAGTAGCGCTGCTGCTCCACGCCCTGGTTGCCGCGGGTCTGCTGGAACAGCTTGTCCAGCTCTGGCAGCTCGGCCTTGGAGACGATCAGCGACAGGTAGTCGCCGCCTTTCAGCACGCCCCAGTCGCGGTACGGAATCAGCTTGCCGGCGCGGGTCAGGCTGACGATCCGCGAGCTGTCTTCCAGCGGCAGCTGCTTGGGCCGCTTGCCGATCAGCGCGCTGGTCCGCGCCAGCCGGTAGCTGACCATCTCGTAGCCGCGGGTGCCGGGCAGGTCGATGTCGGCGCGGCGCACGCGGGTCGAGACTGGCGGCATCTGCAGGCCCAGCAGCCGCGCCACCGGCGCCACGGTCCAGCCCTGCACGATCAGCGACACCAGCACGATGAAGAAGGCGACGTCGAAGAACAGCGTCGCGTTCTTGAGGCCGGCCAGCAGCGGAAAGGTGGCCAGCACCATCGGCACCGAGCCGCGCAGGCCGACCCAGCCCATGTAGACCTGTTCGCGCCACGGGAAATGGAACGGCAGCAGCGAGATGCCGACCGCGACCGGACGGGCGACGAAGGTCAGCGCGGCGGCGATGATCAGCGCCGGCACGGCGACCTCGGCCATGCGGCTCGGTGTGGCCAACAGACCGAGCACCAGGAACATGCCGATCTGCGCCAGCCAGGCGATGCCGTCGTGAAAGCGCTTGATGCTGGCGAAGGCGCGGATCGGCTGGTTGCCGAGCATCAGGCCGGCCAGATACACCGCCAGGAAGCCGCTGCCGCCGACGGTGGCGGTGACGCCGTAGATCAGCAGGCCGCCGAACATCGCCAGCAGCGGGTACAGCGAATCGCCGAGCGTGACCTCGTTCAGGGTACGGATCAGCAGGTAGCCGCCGGCATAGCCGAGCGCCACACCGAACACCACCTGCGTGCTCAACAGCTGGGCGACTTCCAGCGCGCCGTAGTGTTCCGGCGCCAGCAGATAGTGGACGAGGCCGATGGTCAGCATCACGGCCATCGGGTCATTGGTACCGGACTCGATTTCCAGCGCCGAGCTGATGCGGTTGTTCAGGCGCACCGCGCGGGTCGACAGCAGCGAGAACACTGCCGCCGCGTCGGTGGAGCCGACGATCGCGCCGATCAGCAGGCCCTCGGCGATCGGCAGGCTGAACAGCCAGGCCGCCAGCGCGCCGACGATCGTGGTGGTGATCAGCACGCCGACCGTCGCCAGCATCAGCGCCGGCCGCAGGCCGACCCGGAAATTCGACATCGGCGTGCGCAGACCGCCGTCGAACAGGATCACCGCCAGCGCGGCGGTGCCGGCGACATTGGCGGTCTTGTAGTCGGTGAAATGGATGCCGCCGGGGCCATCCTCGCCGGCCAGCAGGCCGACGATCAGGAACACCAGCAGCAGCGGCACGCCGAGACGCGGCGTGATTGCCGTGGCCAGGATCGAGATCAGGAACAGCGTTCCCGCAACCAGGATGGCGTGACTGGCAACTTCTTCCATGACGATCGGGCAGGTGGGGTGTCGGCCGCAGGCGCGGCACCGGGGTCGATGCTAGCGGATCGCGCACTCTTGATGCTGCAAGGCGCAGCAATCGGCGCGGCCACTGCGCCAGCGGCGAGCTGCATCGATGCTGCGGGAACCGGCCGGGAGGCTTTTTGTCATACTCGCGACGACTCTCGCCGCCGCTTGCCATCCATGAAATCAACCCTCCTTGCCGCCGTCCTGCTTGCCGGTACTGCCACCGCGATGCCGGCGCGGGCCGCCGATGACGCCGCCGCTGCCGCCACCATCGCCAAGGCGCTCGGCATCAGTGCCGACAACGTCCGGCCGTCGCCGGTCGTCGGCCTCTACGAAATCCAGCACCAGCGCGAATTCGCTTACGCCACGGCCGACGGCCGCTACCTGCTGCGCGGCGATCTGGTCGACATGAAGACCGGCGAGGAACTGACCGAGAACCGCCGCCGCGTCGACCGCCTGGACGTGCTGGCCAAGCTCGGCAGCGACAAGCTGATCGAGTTCGCGCCGGCGCCGCCGATGGCCACCAAATACACGGTCACCGTGTTCACCGACATCGACTGCGGCTACTGCCGCAAGCTGCATTCGGAGATTGCCCAGTTCAACGCCAAGGGCATCGCGATCCGCTACGCGTTCTTCCCGCGTTCCGGGCCGGATACCGAATCCTGGTACAGCGCCGAGGCGGTCTGGTGCGCGGCCGACCAGCGCAAGGCGCTGACCGATGCCAAGGCCGGCGCGCAGATCAAGCTGAAGGGCAAGGCCTGCAACAATCCGGTGGCCGAGGAATACCAGCTGGCGACCGATCTCGGCATTCGCGGCACGCCGATGCTGGTGCTGCCGAACGGCGATGTCTTCCCCGGCTACGTGCCGGCTGCCCAGCTGGCGGCCAAGCTGGCGGAACTCGGCAGCAAGCCGAAGAGCCCGGCGAAGGGCTGAGCGCCAGGCGACCGCGGGCCCCAGCGGCCCGGTGCCTTCAGGCGCCGGGCCGTTTTCATTTTCATCGGCGGCAGGCGGCGTTCCGGGCCGGTCACGGCCGCGCGGCCGCCCTACAATGTCGCCCCTCGCAGCGCCGGTCACCGGCGACTGCCGCGACCGATCACGACCGACCAACACGCATGGACAAGACCTTCGATCCCAAGCCCATTGAGGCCCGCTGGTGCCAGGACTGGGAAGCCGGCGGCTGCTATCAGCCGAGCGGCAACGGCAAGCCGTACTCGATCATGATCCCGCCGCCGAACGTCACTGGCACCCTGCACATGGGCCATGCCTTCCAGCACACGGTGATGGACGCGCTGACCCGCTATCACCGGATGTCGGGCGACGACACGCTGTGGCAGCCGGGCACCGATCACGCCGGCATCGCCACCCAGATGGTGGTGGAGCGCAACCTGAAGCTGGCTGGGGAGCCGAGCCGCGCCGAACTCGGCCGCGACAAGTTCCTGGACAAGGTCTGGGACTGGAAGAAGTATTCGGCCGGCACCATCGGCCAGCAGATCCGCCGCATGGGTTCGAGTGTCGACTGGACCCGCGAAGCGTTCACCATGGACCCGTCCTATTCGAAGGCAGTGATCGAGCACTTCGTGCGCCTGCACGAGGATGGCCTGATCTACCGCGGCAAGCGCCTGGTCAACTGGGACCCGGTGCTGCAGACCGCGATCTCCGATCTGGAAGTGGTGCAGGAAGAGGAGAACGGCAAGCTCTGGCACTTCCGTTATCCGCTCGCCGATGGCGTGACCTATGTCGACGCCGAAGGCCGCACGCTGAACTACATCGTGGTCGCCACCACGCGCCCGGAAACCATGCTCGGCGACACCGCCGTCGCGGTGCATCCGGAAGACGAGCGCTACAAGCACTTGGTTGGCAAGGACGTGATCCTGCCACTGTGCAACCGGCGGATCCCGATCGTCGCCGACGACTACGTCGACCGCGAGTTCGGCACCGGCTGCGTGAAGATCACGCCGGCGCATGATTTCAATGACTACCAGCTCGGCCAGCGGCACCAGCTGCCGCTGATCAACATCCTGACCCGCACCGCTAGCCTCAATGACGCCGTGCCTGAGCGCTATCGCGGTCTCGATCGCGTGGTCGCCCGCAAGCAGATCGTCGTCGACCTCGAAGCCGACACCACCTACCCAGACTGTCATTCCGGCGAAAGCCCCGGACAATTGTCCGGGCCAGGGGCCCCTAATGCGGCTCTGGATCCCGGCCTTCGCCGGGATGACGAAGGGGGCGAGGGTGGTGCCAAGCCCGAGAAGCCCGCAAAGCCGGCCTATCCGCGCGGCCTCGTCGACAAGATCGTCGACCACAAGCTGAAGGTGCCCAGAGGCGATCGCAGCGGCGCCGTGCTGGAGCCGTACCTCACCGACCAGTGGTTCGTCGATCTGACCCGCGACACGCGCCACGACGGCCAGCCGGGCAAGGGCGGGCGGGCGGCGATCACGATGCCTGCGATCGACGCAGTGGAATCCGGCCGCATCCGTTTCGTGCCGGACAACTGGAAGACCACCTACTTCCACTGGCTGAACAACATCCAGGACTGGTGCATCAGCCGCCAGCTCTGGTGGGGCCATCGCATTCCGGCCTGGTACGACGAGGCCGGCAAGGTCTATGTCGGCCGCGATGAAGCGGAAGTGCGCACCAAGCACGGTCTAGGTGACAGCGTGTCGCTCAAGCAGGACGAGGACGTCTTCGACACCTGGTTCTCCTCCGACATCTGGCCGATGGCCACCCTCGGCTGGCCGGACAACACCGAGGCCCTGAAGAAGTACTACCCGTCGAGCGTGCTGGTCACCGGCTTCGACATCATCTTTTTCTGGGTCGCCCGGATGGTGATGATGGGCCAGTACTTCATGAACGACGTGCCGTTCAAGGACGTGTTCATCACCGGCCTGGTGCGCGATCCGGAAGGCAACAAGATGTCGAAGTCGAAGGGCAATGTCCTCGACCCGCTTGATGTCGTCGACGGCATCACGCTCGACGCGCTGGTCGCCAAGCGCACCACCGGCCTGATGAACCCGGCCACCGCGCCGAAGATCGAGGCCAAGACCCGCAAGGACTACCCGAAGGGCATTGAGGCGGTCGGTGTTGACGCGCTGCGCTTCACCTTCGCAGCACTCGCCACCAACGGCCGCGACGTGCGCTTCGACGCGGCCCGCGCCGAGGGCTACCGCAACTTCTGCAACAAGATCTGGAACGCCTCGCGCTTTGTGCTGATGAACGTCGGCGCGCTTGATCCGGAGACCGGGGCTGAGCTGTCCGGCGTGTCGCTGGACGGCGAGGCGACACTTTCGACCGCCGATCGCTGGATCATCTCGCGGCTGCAGCGGCTGGAAGCCGAGGCCGCGCAGCACTTCGCCGACTACCGGTTCGATCTGCTGGCTGCCGCGCTCTACCAGTTCATCTGGAACGAGTACTGCGACTGGTATCTGGAGCTGACCAAGCCGGTGATGCAGGGCAGCGACGAAGCGGCCAAGCGCGGCGCGCGGCGCACGCTGGTGCGGGTGCTGGAAGTCGCGCTGCGGCTCCTGCACCCGGTGATGCCGTTCATCACCGAGGAGATCTGGCAGCGCGTCGGTCCGCTGGCGGGAAAGGCCGGCAGCACGATCATGCTGCAGCCGTATCCGGTCGCCGATCTGGCCAAGATCGACGAGGCCGCCGAGGCCGATGTCGAATGGCTCAAGGGCTTCATGCTTGGCGTGCGCCAGATTCGCGGCGAGATGGATATCGCGCCGGGCAAGCCGGTGCCGGTGCTGATCCAGAACGCCAGCGCCGATGATGCCGAACGGATCGCGCGCTTCACCGATTCGGTCAGCTTCCTGGCGCGGCTGGAGTCGATCCGGGTGCTGTCGGCGAGCGACGAGGCGCCGCAGTCGGCCACCGCGTTGCTCGGCAGCATGAAGATCCTGGTGCCGATGGCCGGGTTGATCGACAAAGCCGCCGAACTGGCGCGGCTGGCGAAGCTCAAGGCCAAGCTGCAAAAGGATCTAGAGACCAACGAGGCGCGGCTGGCCAGTGACAAGTTCGTCAATGGCGCCCCGGCTGCGGTGATCGAGAAAGAGCGCGCCCGCGTCGCCCAGCAGAAGGCCGAGCTGGCAACGCTGGCCGAACAGGAAGCGCGAATCAGCGCGCTGTGATCGACGGCGGGCGTTGGCCCGTTGCTGCCGCCAGCGAGGCGGTGGCAGCGGCCAGCCAGTCCGGGTTCGCCAGGTACCAGTCGACGGTTTCCTGAAGCCCGGCGGCGAAGTCCCGGCTCGCTGTCCAGCCGGTGTCGTGCGCGAACTTCGCGCCGTCCAGCGCGTAGCGCCAGTCGTGGCCGGGACGGTCGTCGACATGGCGGATCAGGCCGGCGTGCGATGCGCGTCCCGGCCGGCGCAGGTCCAGCAGCGCGCAGAGCTGCTCGACCAGTTGCAGGTTGCTGCGTTCGATGCCGCCGCCGATGCAGTAGGACTCGCCAACACGCCCGTGCAGCAGTGCGGCGCGCAGCGCGGCAGCGTGATCCTCGACATGCAGCCATTCGCGTACCTGCTCGCCGCTGCCGTAGATCGGCAGTGGTTCACCGGCAAGCGCGGCGGTGATCATGCGCGGGATCAGCTTTTCCGGCAGCTGCCGGGGCCCGTAGTTGTTCGGCGAATAGGTGGTGATCACCGGCAGGCCGTAGGAGCGGTGCCAGGCGCGGGCCAGATGGTCGGCGCCGGCCTTGGTCGCCGAGTACGGCGAGTTCGGCGCATGCCGGGATGTTTCGTCGAAACGGCCGCTGGCGCCGAGCGCGCCGAACACTTCGTCGGTGGACACGTTGACGAAGCGGAAAGCGGCACGCCGGTCAGCGTCCAGCGCGTCGACGTGGCTGCGGGCGGCGTCGAGCAGCACCGCCATGCCGACCAGATTGGTGTGGATGAACGGCGCCGGGCCTTCCAGCGAGCGGTCGACATGGCTTTCGGCGGCCAGGTGAATGACGGCGTCCGGTTGCGCGCGGGCGAACAGCGCCTGCATCGCGGCAGCGTCGGCGATGTCGGCGACAGCCAGCGAGAAGCGGGGATCGCCGAGCGCCCCGGCCAGCGAAGCGCGCAGGCCGGCGTAGCCGAGGCTGTCGACGCCGAACAGCTGCCAGTCGGTTTCGCGCAGCCATTGCCCGACCAGCGCCGAGCCGATGAAGCCGGCGCAACCGGTGACCAGCACGCGGCGGGGGCGGGAAGCGCTCATGTCGAGTGGTGGCGGGAACGGGTGTGCAGGGCAGGCCGGCAGTATGAAGCCTGGCGAGCGGCGTCCGGACGTCGCAGCGCGGTCCGTGGCTCGGCACCCGCTTCGCCGCCGGGCGGGGACGTCGGTTAGCCTTCCGGGCTCAACCTTCGAACTGCTGCGCGCCTATCCGTGAACCGCCGATTTTCCCTGCACGGCAAGCTCGCCGTCGCGCTGTCGCTGGCCGTGGCGTTCGGCGTGGTGCTGGGCGTTGGCTTCGGCCAGCTGTTTTCCGATCGCCGCGTGGCGGTGGCGGCGGCGCTGCTGCTGGCACTGCCGGTGGTGCTGCTGGCGGCGCGTTCGCTGATCGATCCGGTGATGCAGCTGCTGCGCGGCCTGACGGCGCTGGTCGACAGCTATCGCGATGGCGATTTCAACATCTCGCTGGCCAGCCGCCGGGGTGACGAATTGGGCGAGCTGGCGCGCGCCCACAATGCGCTCGGCGCGACCTTGCGCGAGCAGCGCCAGCACCTGGTGCAGCGCGAACTGCTGCTCGATACCGTGGTGCAGAACACGCCGGTGGCGCTGGTGCTGGTCGATGCCGGCAATCGGGTGGCCTACGCCAACATCGCGGCACGCCAGCTGTTCAACGAAGGCCGCAGCATGAATGGCCATGATTTCGCGGCGATCCTCGGCCACTGCCCACCGGCACTGCAGGACGCCGTGACACGCGGCGAGGATGCGCTGTTCGGCGTCGAGCTGGCCGGGCAGGAGGAGATGTATCACGCCTCGACCCGCGGCTTCCGGCTGGCCAGCCAGCCGCACCGGTTGCTGCTGTTCCGGCGCATGACCCGGGAGCTGTCGCGGCAGGAAGTGGCGACCTGGAAGAAGGTGATCCGGGTCATCAGCCACGAGCTGAACAATTCGCTGGCGCCGATTTCCTCGATGGCCCATTCCGGCGCCGAACTGGCGCGACGCGGCGAGCTGGCGCGGGTCGGCGCGGTGTTCGCCTCGATCGGCGAACGGGCCCGGCACCTGCATGCCTTCATCGGCGGTTATGCGCGCTTCGCCAAGCTGCCTGCGCCGCAGCGGCAGCCGGTGGCCTGGCGCGCGTTCCTCGAGGGTCTGCAGGAGCAATGGTCGTTCCGTGTCGATGGCCCGGTGCCTGACGAACAGGCGCTGATCGACCGCGCGCAGATCGAGCAGGTGCTGATCAATCTGCTGCGCAACGCCCATGAATCCGGCAGCGCGCCGGAGGCCATTGTGCTGTCGGTACAGCGTCTCGGCGGCGAATGGCGCATCGACGTGCGCGATGGCGGCCCGGGCATGAGCGAGACAGTGCTGGCTAATGCGCTGCTGCCGTTCTATTCGACCAAGCGCAGCGGCACCGGCCTGGGGCTGGCGCTGGCCCGCGAGATCGCCGAAGCCCATGGCGGACGCATCCTGCTGGCCAATGCCGGCGACAGCGAAGGCTCGGGCGGTCGTGGCCTGCGCGTCAGCCTGAGCCTGCCTGTGGCCCGCTGATGCGGCGGCCATGGGCGGCCTGCGCGGCGCGCGGCCGGCTTTCTTAACAGGGTCGGGCAAAACCGGTATCGTCCGGTCACCTACTTGCTCATGACCTGCCCGCTGATCGCGCGGGCCTGCCACGCCCACGCCCGATGTCGCCCTCCCTCTCTCGCTGGCTCTGGCACGCCGTTGCGGCCGCCCTGCTGGTCACCATCGGCAGCGGCCTGTACCTGGCCAGCAAGCGCATCGACTACACCTGGCGCTGGGAGCGGATTCCGCAGTACCTGATCTCCACCGAAGGCGACGACCAGAAGGCGCCATTCGATGGCTTCGTCGCGGTGTCGGAAGACGGGCGCGCGCTGTCGATGACGGCGCTGCGCGGTGCCGAGACGGCCGAGTTCACCGGCTTCAGCCGGATCGTCGCCGGCAATGGCGACCTGGTCTTCGAAGGCGACGTGATCGCCAAGACCGACGCCATCAGTGCCGGCCCGCTGCTGGTCGGCCTGTGGCTGACCCTGAAGATCTCCGCGCTGTCGCTGGTGTTCGCGCTGCTGCTCGGCTTGATTGTCGGCCTCGGCCGGGTGTCGAAGAATCCGGCGGCGCGCGACCTGGCGGCGTTCTATGTCGAGGTGATCCGCGGCACGCCGCTGCTGGTGCAGATCTTCATCGTCTACTTCTTCATCGGCACGGTGCTGCAGCTGTCGGCGTTCGCGGCCGGCGTGGTGGCGCTGGCGGTGTTCACCGCCGCCTATGTCGCCGAGATCGTCCGCGCCGGCATCGAAGCGGTGCCGAAGGGCCAGACCGAGGCCGCGCAGAGCGTCGGCTTGTCCGGTTTCCAGACCATGCGTTACGTGATCCTGCCGCAGGCGACCCGGCGCATCCTGCCGCCGCTGGCCGGGCAGTCGATCAATCTGATCAAGGACTCTTCGCTGGTCTCGGTGATGGCGCTGACCGATCTGACCAAGGCCGGCCGCGAGGTGGTGTCATCGACCTTCAGCCCGTTCGAGGTCTGGTTCGTGGTGGCGCTGATGTACCTGCTGCTGACCGGCGTGCTGTCGGTGGCGGTGCGGCGGCTGGAACGCCGCTACGCGGTGCAGGGATGACGGAGGCGACGATGGACCAGCCGGCGGCGGTGCTGATCGAGGCACGCGACATCGAGAAGCGCTATCCGAACGGCGTGCTCGGCCTGAAGCGGGCCTCGCTGTCGGTGAAGGCCGGCGAGGTGGTGGTGATCGTCGGCCCCAGCGGCTCCGGAAAGTCGACCTTGCTGCGCACCTTCAACGGCCTGGAGGCAATCACCGGCGGCGAGATTGTCGTCGACGGCCATGTGCTGCACCAGCGTTCGGCCGATCTGCGCGCGCTGCGCCAGCGGGTCGGCATGGTGTTCCAGCAGTTCAACCTGTTTCCGCATCTGACGGTGCTGGAAAACCTGTGCCTGGCGCCGGTCAAGGTGCTGAAGCTGAGCGCCGCGCAGGCGGACGAGCGGGCGCGGGTGCTGCTGGCCAAGGTCGGGCTGTTGAACAAGTGGGACTGCTATCCGGCGCAGCTGTCCGGCGGCCAGCAGCAGCGGGTGGCGATCGCCCGGGCGCTGGCAATGCAGCCGGCAGTGATCCTGTTCGACGAGCCGACCAGCGCGCTCGATCCGGAAATGGTCGGCGAGGTGCTGGAAGTCATGAAACAGCTGGCGGTCGACGGCATGACCATGTGCGTGGTCACCCACGAGATGGGTTTTGCCCGCGCGGTCGCCGACCGGGTGATCTTCATGGACGGCGGCGAAATCCTTTGCGAGGACGTGCCGGAGGCCTTTTTTGGCGCGCCCCGGCACGAACGGCTGCAGAGCTTTCTGCGGCAGGTGCTTTGAGCGGAGGCTCGTCACGCACCGGCTGATTTCGGCTGAATCTTCCGTCAGGGCGGCTTGCACAGAATCGTCGCGCCGCGCAAGCTTTGCAGGTCTCAAGTGCGCGGGGCAGGTCATCGGCCCGACCCCTACGAATTCAAATCAGATGTCATCCGGAGGAATCTCGACATGAAGCGTTCACTCATCGCTGCCGCCCTTTTGCTGGCTGCCGGCAGCGCCGCTGCCGCCCCGGCCGCGCCACAGTTCGGTCTGCTCAATGGCCGCGGTGCCACTGCCGCGCTGCTGGCCGGCACGCCGGCCCTGCCGGGCGGCCTGGGCAATTCGGTTCCGCTGTTCTTTGCCGGCAACTCGGTCGACGGCTTCGCCGCCGGCCGCAATGGCTTCAGCAGCGCCGTCATCGTGCTGACCGCCGACACGCCGCGCCTACACGGCCTCCGCGATACCTCGGTGAAGATGTTCAACACCTTCTACGACACGCTGCTGCCGCTGTATCAGGCGGCCGATCCGCTGCTGGTGCGGCTGACCACGCCGGCCGAGCCGCTGCTGACGCCGGTCGGCGCGACGATCGCCGACGCTGCGGTGCAGCTCGCCATCGCTATCGACGGCACGGCGCTGCGGCTGGGCAACCTGCGCTCGGCGAATGCCGGAGCATCGCTGCCGGGCCTCGAGGGGCTGTCGTTCCGGCGCTGAGACGCCGACAAGGCGTCCGGCAGCTGACGATGCTGCCGGGCGCCTGAAAACGAAAAGGCGGGCATCGCGAGATGCCCGCCTTTTTCGTGGCCGCGCCGCAGCTCCCGGCGGCGCGGCGAGGGCCGGCTAGTGCAGGCCGGCCGCCTGGATCGCGGTGATGAACGGCTGCGGGTAGACGCCCAGCACGATCATCAGCAGCATCAGCGCGACGACCATCGCGCCACCGGTGCCCGAGGCCCAGTCCAGCGGTGCGGAGTACTTCCGCACCCACGGCGTGCGCAGGTACAGCTGCACCATCGCGCGGAGGTAGTAGTACAGGCCCACCGCGCTGCCGAACACGACCGCTGCCAGCAGCAGCCACTGGCGCTTCTCGACGCCGGCGGTGATCGCATAGAACTTGCCGATGAAGCCGGCCGTCATCGGGATACCGGCCAGCGACAGCATCGCCATCGTCATGATCGCCGTCAGGTACGGACGACGCCAGAACAGGCCGCGGTAATCCCACAAGCGGTCGGCGTCATGGCCCTTGTACGGGCTCGACACCAGGGTCACCACGCCGAATGCCGCCAGCGTGGTGACGACGTAGGTCAGCAGGTAGATGCCCACCGCTTCGGTGGCGAACTGGCCGGCGGCGATGAAAGCCACCAGCAGGTAGCCGAAGTGGGCGATCGACGAGTAGGCCAGCAGGCGCTTCAGGTTTTCCTGCAGCAGCGCCAGCAGGTTGCCGGCGACGATCGAGAGGATCGCCAGCGCCGACAGCACGTCGAGCAGCAGCCCGTACTGGTAGGCCTTGGCTTCGACGAAGAAGCGCAGCAGCACCGCGAACACGGCGACCTTCGAGGCAGTGGCGAGGTAGGCACCGACCGGCGCCGGTGCGCCTTCATAGACGTCCGGCGTCCACAGGTGGAACGGCGCCAGCGACAGCTTGAAGCCGATGCCGATCAGGATCATCGCGCCGCCGATCACCAGCACCGTGTGCGGTGCGCCAGCCGTGATCGCGGCCGTGCGGGCGCCGATGTCGGCGAAGCCGAGCGCGCCGGTCTGCGAGTAGATCAGCGCCATGCCGAACAGCAGGAACGCCGACGCGGCCGCCGACAGCACCAGGTACTTCATGCTCGCTTCCAGCGAGCGGCGTTCCTTGACCAGGTAGCCGATCAGGCCGTACAGCGGCACGCTGAGCAGTTCCAGGCCGATGAAGAAGCTGGCGAAGTGACGGGCGCAGACCAGTACCAGGCCGCCCAGCACCGACAGGTTCAGCAGCAGATAGACCTCTTCCTTGTTGCCGTCGAAGCCTTCCATGTACGCATGCGACAGCGTTGCCGTGGCAAGGCCGGTGGCCAGCACCATCGCCATGTACAGGCAGGAATAGCTGTCGACGACCAGCAGCGGCGTGACGATCTGCG
Source organism: Gammaproteobacteria bacterium (assembly GCA_026398815.1). Classification (GTDB taxonomy): domain Bacteria; phylum Pseudomonadota; class Gammaproteobacteria; order Nevskiales; family Nevskiaceae; genus Nevskia. The sequence continues at coordinate 98,132 of JAPLSA010000017.1, read as the reverse complement.
GCGACACGAAGTAGGCGACCACGCAGCCGATCAGCGCCAGGTTCAGGCCGACCACCGAGAACGTCGCATTCCACCAGTGATGACGGCGGATCGCGATCGCCGTCATCACCCAGACGACGGTGGCGCTGCTGAACAGGATCGGCAGCAGGGCCAGCAGCTGGTCACGGGTCATGGCAGCACCTCGGCCACGGAGGCGGCAGGCGGCACGAGGCCGGTGGCGTAGATGGTCTGCACGCCGGCCATGGTGGCCTTGGTGACGTCGAGAATCGGCTGCGGATACAGGCCCATGAACAGGATCAGCGCCATCAGGCTCAGCATGGTGGTCATTTCGCGGACATTGAGGTCGCGCAGCTTCTCGTCCGATTGGGCGGCGCCGAAGAAGGCGCGCTGCATCATCATCAGCGAGTACACGGCGGCCAGGATCAGGCCGGTGGCCGACACGATGGTGATCACCGGATTGATCGGGAAGCTGCCGACCAGGATCAGGAATTCACCGACGAAATTGCCCATGCCAGGCAGGCCGAGCGCGGCCGCCGAGAAGAACATCGCGATCGGCGGCAGGAACGGCAGCCGCGACCACAGACCGCCCATTTCACGCAGGTCGCGCGTATGCAGGCGTTCGTAGATTTCGCCGCAGAGAATGAACAGCGCACCGGCCGAGATGCCGTGGGCCAGCATCTGGATCACCACACCCTGCAGCGACTGCTCGGTGCCGGAATAGATGCCGACCAGGATGAAGCCCATGTGCGACACCGACGTGTAGGCGACGAAGCGCTTGACGTCGTGCTGGGACAGCGACAGCACCGCGCCCCAGATGATGCCGGCGACGCCGAGCCACATCGCCACCGGCGCGATTTCCTGCGAGGCATGCGGGAACATTGGCACGCCGAAGCGCAGGATGCCGTAGGCGGCGGTCTTCAGCAGGATGCCGGCAAGGTCGACGGAGCCGGCGGTCGGCGCCTGCGAGTGGGCATCCGGTAGCCAGGAATGCACCGGGACCACCGGCATCTTCACCGCGAAGGCGACGAAGAAACCGAGCATCAGCCACCACTCCAGCTGGGCCGACATCGCGCCCGAGCGGGTCCAGGCCAGCAGGTCCGGATAGCCGAAGCTGATCGTGCCGGTGGCCTGATAGTGGGCGAACACCAGCGCCAGGATCGCCAGCAGCATCAGCAGGCCGGAGGCCTGGGTGAAGATGAAGAACTTGGTGGCTGCGAACACGCGTCCCTTGCCGCCGGGGATGTTGTGGCCCCACAGCGCGATCAGGAAGTACATCGGCACCAGCATCATTTCCCAGAAGAAGAAGAACAGGAAAAGATCCATGGCGAGGAACACGCCGATGACGCCAGCCAGGTTCCACAGCAGGTTCAGGTGGAAGAAGCCGACGTTGCGCTGGACTTCATTCCACGAGCAGGCGATCGCCAGCACGCCGATCAGGCCGGTCAGCGCGATCAGTACCAGCGACAGGCCGTCGAGCGCCAGATGGAAGCTGATGCCGAGGCGCGGAATCCAGTCAGCCTTGAACTCGGCGACCCACTGCGGGCTCGACGGATTCAGCAGGGTCTGCGTGTAGTCGCCGACGTGCCACAGGTACAGCGACATCAGCAGCACGATCGACATCGTGATCAGGCCGACCCAGCGCGGGAAGCCACGACCGAAACGCTCGCCCTGCCAGCACAGGAAGCCGCCGACGAACGGGATCACCATCAACCAGACAAGGATCATGACAGCACCACCAGGGCGATGATCAGCACGGCGCCGCCGGCCATGCTGGCGGCATACCAGCGAATCTGGCCGGTCTGGGTGCGGGCCAGCAGGCCGTTCAGGGCAGTCAGCGGTTGGGTGATGCTCATGACGACGGTGTCGAAGGCGTCCTTGCGGGTGAGGTGCACGAAAAACATGAAGGGCTTCACGAACAGCCGGTCATACAGCCAGTCGAAACCGAAGGCGCTGAACCAGAACTTCGCAATCAGCGTGGCGGTCGGGTTCTTGCCGAGCGCGGTCACGAAGCGGCGCTCGCCGAAGAACAGCAGGTAGCCAATGCCGACACCGAGCAGCGCGACACCGCCCGACACCAGCGCAATCGTCGTGTGCAGGCTGTGCTCGGCATGCGGGCTGGCCGGCAGCACGGCATCGACCGGCGGGTGGATGAAGCCGCCGGCCGCAGTCGACAGCACGATCAGCACCAGCAGCGGCAGGTTGTAGGAAATGCCGTGGCCGGCATGGACGTCGGCATGGCCGTGGTACTTGCCGAAGAAGGTGATGAAGATGAGCCGCGCGGTGTAGATCGAGGTCAGGAAGGCACCGAACAGCGCGGCGTAGAACAGCGCGTGCTTACCGCCAGCCCAGGCGCCGATCAGAATCTCGTCCTTCGAATAGAAGCCGGCGGTGACGTAGGGCAGTGCCGCCAGCGCCGCTCCACCGATCACGAAGCTCCAGAACGCCAGCGGCAGTTTCTTGCGCAGGCCGCCCATGTGGAAGATGTTCTGCTCGTGGTGGCAGCCGAGGATCACCGCGCCCGAGGCCAGGAACAGCAGCGCCTTGAAGAACGCGTGGGTCATCAGATGGAAGATCGCCGCGCTCCAGGCTCCGGCGCCGAGCGCCAGGAACATGTAGCCGATCTGGCTCATCGTCGAATAGGCCAGCACGCGCTTGATGTCGGTCTGCACCATCGCCGTGAAGCCGGCGATCAGCAGGGTCACCGCACCGGTGGCACCGACCATCGACAGCGCGAACGGCGACAGCTCGAACAGCGTGTGGGTACGGGCGATGAGATAAACGCCGGCGGTGACCATCGTGGCCGCGTGGATCAGCGCCGAGACCGGCGTCGGGCCGGCCATCGCATCGGGCAGCCAGGTCTGCAGCGGCAAATGTGCCGACTTGCCGACCGCACCACCGAGCATCAGCAGCGCAATCGCCGTGATCAGCTCCGGCTTGTCGGCGTAGAACGCCGGCGCGGCCTTGAGGATCTCCTGGATATCGAGCGTGCCGAGATCGCGCCACAGCAGGAACAGCGCGATCGCCATGAAGGTGTCGCCGACGCGGGTGACCACGAAGGCCTTGCGGGCGGCAGCACCATTGGCGGCATCGCTGTACCAGAAGCCGATCAGCAGGTAGGACGCCAGACCGACGCCTTCCCAGCCGAGATACAGCAGCAGCAGGTTGTCGCCGAGCACCAGGAACACCATGCTCATCACGAACAGGTTCATGTACGAGAAGAAGCGGCCATAGCCGGGGTCTTCGCGCATGTACCAGGAGGCAAACAGGTGGATCAGGAAGCCGACGCCGCAGATCACCGAGATCATCGTCAGGCTCAGGCCATCGAGCCGCAGGCGCAGCTCCGGCTTGAAGCTGCCGACATCGATCCAGGTCCATAGCTGCTGGATGAACACGCCGCCGTCCGGCGGGCTGGTCATGAACTGGAACACGCAGCCGGCGACCACCGCCGCCGAGATGCCGACCGAACCGACGCCGATCGCGGCGGCCGCGTTCTCGCTCCACTTGTCGCGGCCAAAGGCCAGCAGCAGGAAGCCGACCATCGGCGCGAGGAAAACCAGGAACAGAAGATCGAACATGTCTGCTTATCCCTTCATTTCGCTGGCGGCATCGGTGTCGAGCGTCTCGAAGCGGCGATACAGCTGCAGCACGAGGGCGAGGCCGACGCTGGCTTCGGCGGCGGCCAGCGTCAGGATCAGGATGAACATCACCTGGCCATCGGCTGCGCCCCAGCGGCTGCCGGAGGCCACGAAGGCGACGGCGGCAGCGTTCATCATCACTTCGATCGACATCAGCACGAACAGGATGTTGCGGCGGACAAGCAGGCCCAGCAGCCCGAGTGAAAACAGGATGCCGGCAAGAATCAGCGCGTGTTCCAGCGGAACCGTCGCTGCGGCGGTGGTCGCGATTTCGGTATTGGTCATGGTTCTAGTTGTGATCGCTGACGGGCACGGGGCAGGTCAGTCGTGTTTGCCCATGTGATAGGCGGCCACCAGCGCCGCGAGCAGCAGCATCGACGCCAGCTCGACCACCAGCAGGTAGGGCCCGAACAGCGCGATGCCAACCGCCTTGCCGTCGATCACGCTGGCGCCGATGCCGCCACCGGCGGTCGGCGACAGCACGCGGATCATTTCCACCATCAGCACGCCGCACAGCAGGCCCGGACCGATCCAGGTCTTTGGCGTCAGCCAGCGGCGTTCCTGCTCGATCGCCGCCTGGCCGAGGTTCAGCATCATCACCACGAACACGAACAGCACCATGATCGCGCCGGCATAGACGATCACTTCGAGGGCCCCGGCAAACGGCGCGCCGATCGAGAAGAACACCATCGCCACGGCCAGCAGCGAGGCGATCAGGTACAGCAGCGCATGAACCGGGTTGGTGTTGGTGATCGCCAGCACGGTGGCCAGCACCGCGACGAAGCCGGAAAGATAGAACGCGATTTCCACGATGGTCGTCCGGTCCGGTTCAGGGCAGCAGGGATTTGACGTCGACCGGCGGCGTCTCGTTGGCGGCAGCGCCCTTCGGCTTGCCCGAGATCGCCATGCCCGACATGCGGTAGAAGTTGTAGTCGTGATACTTGCCGGGACCGGCGATCTGCAGATGTTCCTTCTCGTAGACCAGATCCTGGCGGCGGTACTCGCCCAGTTCGTAGTCCGGCGTCAGCTGGATCGCGGTGGTCGGGCAGGCTTCTTCGCAGTAGCCGCAGAAGATGCAGCGCGAGAAGTTGATGCGGAAGAACTCCGGGTACCAGCGGCCGTCCTCGCGCTCCGCCTTCTGCAGGCTGATGCAGCCGACCGGGCAGGCGGCCGCGCACAGGTTGCAGGCCACGCAACGCTCTTCGCCGTCCGGATCGCGGGTCAGCACGATGCGGCCGCGGTAGCGCGGCGGCACGTAGATCGGCACTTCGGGGTACATCAGGGTGTCGCGCTTGCGCCAGCTGTGGGTGAACACCATCACCATGCTGCGCAGGTTGCTCCAGATACCGCTGAGGATTGCTTTCATGTCGGATTACGGATTCGACAGCACGAATGCCGCCGTGACCAGCATGTTGATCACGGCCAGCGGCAGGCAGAACTTCCAGCCGCCCGCCATCACCTGGTCATAGCGCGGACGAGGCAGCGCGGCGCGCAGCAGGACGAACAGGATCACGAAGAACCCGGTCTTCAGCACGAACCAGACGATCGGGGGCAGCACCGGCCCCTGCCAACCGCCGAAGAACAGCGTCACCAGCAGCGAGGAGATCAGGATCACGCCGATGTACTCGGCGACCATGAACATGCCGAACTTCATGCCGGAGTATTCGGTGTGGTAGCCGGCGGCCAGTTCCTGCTCCGCTTCCGGCAGATCGAACGGATGGCGATGCACCACGGCGATGCCGGCCAGCGCGAAGGTGCAGAAGCCGAAGAACTGCGGAACGATGAACCACAGATCCTTCTGCGCGGCGACGATGTCGGACAGCGCGAAAGAGCCGGTCTGCATGACGACACCCATCAGCGCCAGACCCATGAACACTTCGTAGCTGACCATCTGCGCGGCTGAACGCAGGCCGCCGAGCAGCGAGTACTTGGAGTTCGACGACCAGCCGCCCAGCATCACCGCGTAGACCTCGAGCCCGGCGATGGCGAAGAAGAACAGCACGCCGATCGACAGGTCCGGCGCCACGCCCCAGGTCGGCGTCACCGGAATCAGCATGAACGCCAGCATCAAGGTGCCCATCGCGATCATCGGCGCGAGGATGAAGGTGGGCTTGTCGACGAACGGCGGAATCCAGTCTTCCTTGAAGAAGATCTTGACCATGTCGGCGACCACCTGCAGCGAGCCGAACGGACCAACCCGGTTCGGGCCGTAGCGGTCCTGCCAGAGTCCGAGCAGGCGGCGCTCGATCCAGATCAGCAGCGCCGCGACGATGACCATGCCGAACAGGATCACCAAGCCTTTGCCGACCTCGACCAGGATCGCGATGAACGCCGGCGAGGTCAGGAACTCGACGAAGCCGTTCATGCGCCGGTCGCTCCGTTGATCCGGGCCACGCCGCCGACGGCGGCGAACGGCACGCCCGGCAACACCGGCAGCACCAGCAGGCCACGCGCCAGTTCGGCGCGCTGCTGCAGCGGCAGGCGAAGCGTCTGGCCATCGAGCTGCACATCCACCAGCGCGCCGTCCTTCAGCCCCAGCGCTGCGGCGTCGGCCGCGTTCAGCGCGACATGGGCGGCCGGAATGCGGCTCTGCACCGGCGCCGCCTTTGCCGACAGCTCGTCGCTGCCGAAGATGTGCTGCGAGGCGACCACCTGCAGTTCCGCCATGCTGGCCTTGAATGCGGCAGGCACGTGGTTGGCGTAGGCCGGCACCTTCGGTGCGTTGGCCGCCGGCTCGATGATCCGCACGCCGGCATCGCCGCCGAGCGAATGACCGCCGACGGTGTCGGTGTACTTGTTCCAGGACTGCGGCGAGTTCCAGCCCGGCGCCCAGGCGAACGGGGTCAGCGCGGCGGGGCGATCCCCGGCCTGCACGCCGTTGTGGCCTTCCATCGAGAAGGCCAGCGCGGTGTCGGCATCCTGCGGCTGGCGCGGCTCGTGCACCGACAGGTTGGCGCGCATCGCCGTGCGGCCGGAATAGCGATGCGGTTCGCGGGCGATCTTCAGTCCGGTGATGCGGAACTGGGCGTTTGGCGCCGCCTCGGTGATCCGCGCCAGCGCCGGCAGCACAGCGGCGATTTCGGCCGTCGCATGATCCAGCTGGGTCCAGACGGTGGCCTGGCCGAGCTGCTGGGCACGGATGCCGTGCAGCCAGTTCCAGCTTTCACGGATCACCGTATCCGGCTTGTAGTAGGCCGGCTCGTAGACCTGGAAATAGCGCTGCGCGCGACCTTCGTTGGACACCAGGGTGCCATCGGCTTCGGCGAAACTGCCGGCCGACAGCAGCAGTTCGGCGCGAGCGGCGGTGTCGGTCAGCTGATGGTCGATGACCACCAGCCGCACCTTGGCCAGCACGGCGTCGACGCGAGCCTTCGGCGCGCGGCGGTAGAGATCGTTCTCCAGTACCACCAGCGTGTCGGCGCGGCCGGATTCGATCGCCTTGAAGGCTTCGTCCAGGCCCGGCGCACCGATCAGCGCGGTGCCGAGGCTGTTGGCTTCCGGCACGGCCAACACCAGTTCGACGACCTTGCCACGGCCATGCAGCGCCCAGGCGACGTTCGCCGCGGCGTTGATCACCGATTCCGAACCGGCACCGGTGCCGGACACGATCACGGCCTTGGTCGAGGCCAGCAGCGTGTCGGCGATCTGCCGCGCGCGTTCGGCGCTCGCGGCATCGAGATCGGCAACCGCAGGGGCGGCCGGGTCGATCAGATGGGCGACGGCATAGCCGAGGCGGGCGATGTCGGCCGGCGCGGCGCGCACGGCGTCCTTGGCAATCTCGTCGATCCGCGTCGCATCCGGCGTGGCGATGAAGATCGGATGCTTGTGATGCATGCCGATGTCGGCAATCGCGATCGCCTGCCAGTCCGGGATGTGCTTCTCGGCCGCCATCTGGGTGGCCTTGCCGCGTGCCACCTGACGCAGCGCCAGCGCCACGCGCGGCGCGGTGTTGATGATGTCTTCGCCGAGCACCAGCGCGGCGTCCGCCGATTCGATGCCGCGCAGGGTGGCCGCCGGCACCGGGCCGGTGCGCAGCACCTCGGCGACGCGCTTGACCAGCCGGCCTTCGGCGTCGGCATGACCGTCGAAGTAGTGAGCGCTGCCGACCAGCTGGCGCAGCGCGAAATTCGATTCCAGGCTGGCACGCGGCGAACCGATGCCGACCAGGCCCTTGGCGGTCTTCATCAGGTTCGCTGCGTTCAGCAGCGCTTCGTCAGCACCGACCGCGACCAGTGCATCGCCGCGCTTCACCAGCGGCTGGCGCGGACGGTCCTTGTTGTTGACGAAGCCGTAGCCGAAGCGGCCGCGGTCGCAAAGGAAATAGTGGTTGACCGAGCCGTTGTAGCGGTTCTCGATGCGGCGTAGTTCGCCGTAGCGTTCGCCGGGCGAGATGTTGCAGCCCACCGAGCAGCCCTGGCAGACGCTGGGTGCGAACTGCATGTCCCACTTGCGGTTGTAGCGTTCGCTGTGGGTCTTATCGGTGAACACGCCGGTTGGGCAGACCTCGGTGAGATTTCCCGAGAATTCGGATTCCAGCACGCCGTCCTCGGCGCGGCCGAAGTAGACGCGGCTGGCCGAGCCGTAGACACCGAGATCCTTGCCGCCCGCGTAATCCTTGTAGTAGCGGACGCAGCGGTAGCAGGCGATGCAGCGGTTCATCTCGTGGCCGATAAATGGCCCGAGTTCCTGGTTGTTGTGGGTGCGCTTGGTGAAGCGGTAGCTGCGCGAGGCATGGCCGGTCATCACGGTCATGTCCTGCAGATGGCAGTGGCCGCCTTCTTCGCAGACCGGGCAGTCGTGCGGGTGGTTGGACATCAGCCACTCGATGACGCTTTCACGGAAGGCCTTGGCTTCCGCATCGTCGATCGAGATCCAGGTGCCGTCACTGGCCGGGGCCATGCACGACATGACGATGCGGCCGACGGTGTCGTTCTGGTCGCGGTACTGCTTGACGGCGCACTGCCGGCACGAGCCGACGCTGCCGAGCGCCGGATGCCAGCAGAAGTAGGGGATGTCGAGTCCGAGGCTCAGGCAGGCCTTGAGCAGGTTGTCTGCTCCGTTGACCGAATGTTCCTTGCCGTCTACGTGAATGATGGCCACGTGGGTGTCGTATCCGTTGTGATCAGGCCGCTGCGTGGGTCGCAGTGGTCTGGTCGATCTTCTTGATCGTTGCTTCGAATTCGCCGCGGAAGAACTTCAGCGCCGATTGCAGCGGCTCCATCGCACCCGGCGCATGTGCGCAGAACGGGCGGCCGGGAGCCAGGAAGCGGGTCATCTTCTCGAGCTGCTCGATGTCGCCCGGGCGGCCTTCGCCCTTTTCCATCGCCACCAGCGTCTTGTAGGTCCACGGCAGGCCGTCACGGCAGGGCGTGCACCAGCCGCAGGATTCGCGAGCGAAGAAATCTTCGAGGTTGCGCACCACGCTGACCATGTTCTGGCGGTCATCGACCACCGTCAGCAGGCCGGTGCCCATGCGCGAGCCGGCCTTGGCGATGGTGTCGAAATCCATCGCCAGATCGAGATGCTCGGGCATCAGGAAATCGGTCGAGGCGCCGCCCGGCAGCCAGGCCTTGAGCTTCAGGCCGTCCTTCATGCCGCCGGCGTGTTCTTCGAGAATCTCGCGCGCCGTGGTGCCGATCGGCAGCTCCCAGATGCCAGTGCGCTTGGCGCGGCCGGAGCAGCCGTAGAGCTTGGTGCCGCCGTCCTTCGACTTGCCCTGGTTCAGGCCCAGAAACCAGGCCGAACCGTTGTTGACGATGTGCGGCACGTTGCACAGCGATTCGACGTTGTTGACCACCGTCGGCCGGCCCCAGAGGCCGGCAATTGCCGGGAACGGCGGCTTGGCGCGCGGGTTGGCGCGACGGCCTTCCAGCGAATTGATCAGCGCGGTTTCCTCGCCGCAGATGTAGCGGCCAGCGCCGGTGTGGACGTGCAGGTCCATGCTCCAGCCGGAGCCGAGGATGTCGCGACCCAGATAGCCGGCGGCGTTTGCTTCGGCGATCGCGGCGTTGAGGTTCTTCGCCGCCTCGATGTACTCGCCACGCAGGAAAATGTAGGCGCGGGTGGCCTGGATCGCGTAGCCGGCGACGATCATCGACTCGACCATCTGGTGCGGGTCGGATTCCATCAGCAGCCGGTCTTTGAAGGTGCCCGGCTCCATCTCGTCGGCATTGCAGACCAGGTAGCGGCTGCCTGGCGCCTTTTCCAGGCTCGGCACCAGACCCCACTTGACGCCGGTCGGGAAGCCGGCGCCGCCGCGGCCGCGCAGGTTGGCGTCCTTGACCGCCTTGGTGACATCGGCCGGCGTCAGTTCCTTCAGGGCCTTGCGGACGGCGCGGTAGCCGCCGGCGGCTTCGTATTCCTTGAGGTTCAGCGGCGCGCGACCGGCGACGATGCGCGCAGTCAGCGGCTTGGTTTCGGACAGGTCTGCAGTCACTTGTACTGCTCCAAGAGGGCGGGAATCGTGTCCGGCGACAGGTTGCCGTGGGTGTCGTCGTTGATCATCGCGACCGGGCCCTTGTCGCAGGCGCCAAGGCAGCAGATCGGCAGCAGCGTGTAGCGGTTGTCCGGCGTGGTCTGGCCGAGGTTGATCCGCAAATGCGCGCTGATCGCGTTGCGCACCTCGTCATAGCCGGTCAGGTAGCAGGAAATGCTGTCGCAAATCTTGATCACGTTGCGACCGACCGGCCGCCGGAAGATCAGGTTGTAGAAGGTGGCGACACCTTCGACGTCCGCCGCCGGAATGCCGATGACCTTCCCGATCTCGGCGATCGCGCCATCCGGCACCCAGCCGTGCTTCTTCTGGACGATCTTCAGCGCGTCGATCGACGCCGCGCGGTTGTCGTCGTAGTGATGCAGGCATTCCTCGATTTCATGACGTTCCTCATCGGACATCCGATAGCCGTCGGTCGGCGGCAGCGAGGCGCTGGCGACCAGGTCGGCCAGCTTGATGACATCGGCGCTCGGGTTCGAGCTGGAGTTAGCGGTCGACATCGGCCATCACGAAGTCAATGGTGGCGAGCAGCATGATCAGGTCAGGGATCTGTGCGCCTTTGATGATGTAGGGAATCGCCTGCAGATGCGCGAAGCTCGGCGTGCGGATGCGCGTGCGGTAGCTCATCGTCGAGCCATCGGACGTCAGGTAGTAGCTGTTGATGCCCTTCGTCGCCTCGATCAGCTGGCAGGACTCGTTCGGCGGCATCACCGGGCCCCAGCTGACGCCGAGGAAGTGGGTGATCAGCGTTTCGATGTCCTTGAGCGTGCGGTCCTTTGGCGGCGGACAGGTCAGCGGATGATCGGCCTTGTACGGGCCGGCCGGCATGTGGGTCATGCACTGGCGGATGATCTTGCAGCTTTCGCGCATCTCGTTGATGCGGACAATCGCGCGATCGAAGGCATCGCCGTTGCTACCGAGCGGCACTTCGAACTCGAAGTTCTCGTAGCCGGAATACGGCCGCTTCTTGCGCAGGTCGTAGTCGACGCCGGTGGCGCGCAGGCCGGGGCCGGTGATGCCCCATTCCACGGCTTCGGCGCCGTTGTACTGGGCGACGTTGCGGGTGCGCTTGCGCAGGATCGAGTTGTCGAGCGCAGCGCGCTGGTATTCGTCGAGCCGCTTCGGGAACCAGTCGAGGAATTCCTTGACCTTGCGGTCCCAGCCCTGCGGCAGGTCATGGGCGACGCCGCCGATCCGGTACCAGGCCGGATGCATGCGGAAGCCGGTGACGGCTTCGATGACGTCGTAGGCCTTCTGCCGGTCGGTGAACATGAAGAAGATCGGCGTCATCGCGCCGACGTCCTGGATGAACGTGCCGAGGAACAGCAGGTGCGAGGTGATGCGGAAGAACTCGCCCATCATGATGCGGATGGTGTCGACCCGCGCCGGCACCTTGATGCCGGCCAGGCGCTCGACCGCCAGCACGTACGGCAGGTTGTTCATCACGCCGCCGAGATAATCGATGCGGTCGGTGTACGGGATGAACGTGTGCCAGGACTGGCGTTCCGCCATCTTCTCGGCACCACGATGGTGGTAGCCGATGTCGGGCACGCAGTCGACGATTTCCTCGCCATCGAGCTGCAGCACGATGCGGAACGCACCGTGGGCCGAAGGATGGTTTGGGCCGAGGTTCAGGAACATGTAGTCGTGGTCCTTCTCGGACCGCTTCATGCCCCATTCCTCGGGGTTGAACATCAGCGCATTCTGCTCCTCGTCCTGGCGGCCGGCGGTCAGCAGATAGGGATCGAATTCGGTCGCGCGCGCCGGGTACTCCTTGCGCAGCGGATGACCCTTCCAGTAACGCGGCAGCAGGATGCGCTGCAGGTTCGGATGGCCCTCGAACTTGATGCCGAACAAGTCCCAGGTCTCGCGCTCGTACCAGTTGGCGTTCGCGTAGATCGGCACGATCGACTTGACGGCCGGGAACTCGCCGAGCAGCGCCACCTTGATGCGGACGTCGGAATTCCGGTCGATCGACAGCAGGTGGTAGAACAGCGTGAAGTCCGACGGCGGCAGGCCTTCGCGATGACGGCGCATGCGCTCGTCTACCGCATGGAAGTCCAGCAGCATCTTGTACGGCTTCGGCACGTGGTGCTTGAGGAACACCAGCACCGGGTCGCGCAGTTCCAGCGGCACCCAGACGGTGGGTGCATCGTCCTTGCCCTGCTGGTAGACGAGGTTCTGCTCGCCGAAGCGATCGAACAGCTCACGGACCACCGGCGGCAGCACCACCGGCGGCAGGATGTTGGGATTGCGAGGGGCGTCGTCGGCCATCGGTTAAAGGTGCCTCAGACGGAATCGGGACTGCGCAGGATCGTTTGCGCGTTGCGCTCGGCCTGCTTGCGATCACGTTCGGCGGGCATGGGTTTGCGATAGACGCCCTGATCACCCACCACCCACGACAGCGGACGCTGTTCCTGGGTGATCGAATCTTGCAGCAGCATCAGGGCCTGCAGGAACGCTTCGGGGCGCGGCGGGCAGCCGGGGATGTAGACGTCGACCGGCAGGAATTTGTCGACGCCCTGGACCACGGAGTAGATGTCGTACATGCCGCCGGAGTTGGCGCAGGAACCCATCGAGATCACCCAGCGCGGTTCCAGCATCTGCTCGTACAGACGCTGCACGACCGGCGCCATCTTCTGGAAGCAGGTGCCGGCGATGACGATCAGATCGGCCTGGCGCGGCGACGCACGGATCACTTCCGAGCCGAACCGGGCCAGGTCATGCACCGCGGTGAACGCGGTGGCCATTTCGACGTAGCAGCAGGAAATGCCGAAATTGTACGGCCAGATCGAGTTCTTGCGGCTCCAGTTGACGAGGTCCGACAGCTTGGTCAGGACGATGTTCTTGCGCACCTCGTCCTCGATGTAGCCCTCGCCGGCGTTAACGCCGGGTGGGGTCGGGGAGTGCGTCTTGCCGTTCTTGTCGATGCGCTTGAGAGCGTATTCCATGGTCGCGAAGGTTCAGTTCTTGATGGGCGCGGGCGGCACGACGATGTCGGCCGGCGGATCGAGCTGCGGCAGGCTGCGTTTCCCGGCACGTGACTTCGGCGCCCAGTCCAGGCCGCCCAGCCGCCAGACATAGACGAGGCCGATCAGCAGTACCCCAATGAAAATGCAGGCTTCGATGAAACCGGCCCAGCCGCTTTCGCGAACCGACACCGCCCAGGCATACAGGAACACCGCTTCGAGATCGAAAATCACGAAGAACATGGCGACCAGGTAGAACTTGGCCGAAAAACGCAAATGTCCGCCGCCGACACCGACGACGCCCGATTCGAAAGCTTCATTTTTCGCGCGGCCGTTGTTGCGGCTGCCAAGCAGCGATGACAGGCCCACCATCAGCGCCACGACGAAGATGACCGCCGCGACATAAATGCCGAAGGCCCAGGTCTGGGGTGTAAACGCGGTCAGGAATTCCACGTCTGATCGTTCTCTCAAGATCGCTGGCACTTAGCCCGAATCCCGACGTTGATGAGGCATCAAAACGTCGCGGCAAGGGGTCTTTTTTCAGATGATCGGTATGATACGCAGAACAACTTCCCGATGACACCCTGTCTCGGGCTCCACGCGACGACCTTTCCTTGTCCAATCTGATCATCCGCCTGAAAGCCCAGGAGGACCGGCGTCTGCGCGCCGGCCATCTGTGGATCTATTCCAACGAAATCGACACCGCGCGCACGCCGATCAAGGGTGTCGCGGCAGGCAGCCTGTGCCGCTTCGAGGATGGCCGCGGCAAGCCGATCGGCGCCGGCTACATCAATCCGCAGGCGCTGCTCTGCGGTCGCCTGCTGACCGGCCAGTACGACGCCGTGTTCGATGCCGACTGGCTGTCCCGGCGCCTGGCCGCCGCCGCCGCGCTGCGTGCGCGGCTGTATCCGACCCCGCATTACCGGCTGGTGTTCGGCGAGGCCGACGGCCTGCCGGGGCTGGTCGTCGATCGCTACGGCGATGTGCTGGTGGTGCAGATCGGCACCGCCGGCATGGAGCATCTGAAAGGCCGGCTGATCGAGGCCCTGCAGGCGACGTTCCAGCCGCGCGGCATCGTGCTGCGCAACGACAGCGCCGCCCGCGAGGCCGAGAACCTGCCGCTGTACGTCGAGGAAGTCGGTGACGTCCCGGAAACGGTGGTCATCGAGGAATCCGGCGTGAAGTTCGAGATCGCCATGCGCGGCGGCCAGAAGACCGGCTGGTTCTTCGACCAGCGCGACAACCGTGACCGGCTGGCCCGCTACATCAAGCCGGATTCGGCGGTGCTGGACGTCTTCTCCTACGCCGGCGGCTGGGCGCTGCGCAGCCTCGGCCACGGCGCGGCGAGCGCGGCCTGCGTCGATTCCTCGGCCCCGGCACTGGCCGCCGCCGAGCGCAATGCCGCGCTCAACGGCCGCACGCTGGAAACGCTGAAGGGCGATGCGCTCGAAGTGATGAAGCAGCTGGCGGTCGACGGCCGCCGGTTCGATGTCGTCGTCGTCGATCCGCCGGCGCTGATCAAGCGCAAGCGGGACCATGAGGAAGGCCTGGGCCTGTACGGCCGCCTGAACCGGGCGGCGCTGAATCTGCTGACGCCGGGCGGCGTGCTGGTGTCCTGCTCCTGCTCCCACCATCTGGCCGCCGACGAGCTGCAGCGCGTGCTGCTGCGTGAATCGCGGGCGGCGGCGAAGCGTCTGCAGATCCTGGAAACGCTGGAACAGGGGCCGGACCACCCGGTTCATCCGGCGATTCCGGAAACCCGCTACCTGAAGGGCTACATCGTCACCACGATCAACGAGCAGGTCGGCTAGCATCGCCGGCTGCCGGGCCACCACTCCTCCAGACCGCATGCTGACCCATCCCGACATCAACCCGGTCGCGCTCGCGCTCGGGCCGGTCAAGATCCACTGGTACGGGATCATGTACCTGCTCGGCTTCGCCGGTTTCTATTGGCTCAGCGTGCGTCGCGGGCGCTATCCGTGGCTGTCGTTCTGGACGCCGGAGCGCATCTCCGACGTGCTGTTCTACGGCGTCATCGGTGTGATCCTCGGCGGCCGGATCGGCTACACGTTCTTCTACAACGTCGATTCCGCCGGCCAGCTGATCTTCCTGAAAGACCCGGCGGTGATCTTCCGGATCTGGGAAGGCGGCATGTCCTTCCACGGCGGCCTGATCGGCGTGCTGGTGGCGATGCAGGTCTATGCGATCCAGCACCGTCTGAGCTTCTGGACGGTGACCGACTTCATCGCCGTCGCCGTGCCGTTCGGGCTGCTGACCGGGCGCATCGGCAACTTCATCAATGGCGAGCTGTTCGGCGCGCCGACCGACCTGCCCTGGGGCATGGTGTTTCCGGCGCTGAAAGACGGTATTCCGCGCCACCCGAGCATGCTCTACGAAGCCGGGCTCGAAGGCCTGGCGATGCTGTTGATCCTGTGGTGGTTCGGCTCGAAGCCACGGCCCCGGATGGCGATCAGCGGCCTGTTCCTGATCCTCTACGGCACGTTCCGCTTCGCGGTCGAATTCGTCCGGGTGCCGGACAGCCAGCTCGGTTACCTGTATGGCACCGGCTGGTTCACGATGGGCATGCAGCTATGCCTGCCGATGCTGGCCCTGGGCGCGGTCTTCATGATCATCGGCTACCGCCGCAATCAGGATTAAGTTTGTGCGCCAATATCTTGATCTGATGAAGCTTGTTCTGGAGACCGGCACCGAGAAGACAGACCGTACCGGCACCGGCACGCGGTCGATCTTCGGTCATCAGATGCGCTTCGATCTGGCCGCCGGCTTCCCGCTGGTGACTACCAAGAAGCTGCACCTGCGCTCGATCATCGTCGAGCTGCTGTGGTTCCTCCGGGGCGACACCAACGTCGCCTGGCTCAAGGAAAACGGCGTGTCGATCTGGGACGAATGGGCGCGCGCCGATGGCGAGCTCGGCCCGGTCTACGGGCGTCAGTGGCGGTCGTGGCCGACCGCCGACGGCCGCCACATCGACCAGATACAGCAACTGCTGGAGCAGATCCGCAAGACGCCGGATTCCCGCCGTCTGCTGGTCTCGGCCTGGAATGTCGGCGAACTCGACCAGATGGCGCTGATGCCCTGCCACGCCCTGTTCCAGTTCTATATCGCGAACGGCCGGCTGAGCTGCCAGCTGTACCAGCGCAGCGCCGACATCTTCCTCGGCGTGCCGTTCAACATCGCCAGCTATGCACTGCTGACCCTGATGATCGCCCAGGTCTGCGGCCTGGCCCCCGGCGAGTTCATCTGGACCGGCGGCGACTGCCACCTGTACAGCAACCATCTCGAACAGGCCCGGCTGCAGCTCGGCCGCGAACCGCGCGGGCTGCCGACGATGACGCTGAACCCGGCGGTGACCGACCTGTTCGCGTTCCGGCCCGAGGACTTCACGCTCGCCGGCTACGATCCGCACTCGCACATCAAGGCGCCGGTCGCCGTCTGATTCGTCCATAAGGCCATGTCTTTCAGGGTCTTGGTTGCTGTTCTTCTGGCGATTTCGAGTTGTGGCGCGCTGGCGAAGAACCCGCCGTATCCGCGCGGCAGCATCGAGGAACTGTTCCCGACGCCGCCCCGGCCGGTCGAACGCCAGTACCGGATCGACGACCGCACCATCCACTACTGGCAGATCGACGGTGGTCCGGCGCGCATCCTGTTCGTGCACGGCACGCCTGGCGACTGGAAGGCCTGGGCGCATTACCTCGGCGATCCCGAACTGCAGAAGCGGGCGACCTTGATCGCCGTCGACCGCCCGGGCTTCGGCGCTTCCGATCCGGGTCGGGTGGCGCCGCTGATGGCCGATCAGGCGCGCCTGCTGGCGCCGCTGCTGGACGGCCCCGGCGCGCCGACGGTGATCGTCGGGCACTCGCTGGGCGGGCCGATCGCCGTCGAACTGGCGATGCGCTATCCGGCGCTGGTGCGCGGGGCGGTGCTGGTGGCGCCGTCGATCGACCCGGATACCGAGCAGCCGCGCTGGTACAACGTGGCGATGACCTACTGGCCGGTGCGGGCGCTGGCGCCGAAGGAGTTCGCCTGGTCGAACGACGAGATCATGGTGCTGGTCGACGAACTCAATAAGCAGACCGCGCGCTGGGCCGGGCTGCGGATGCCGGTGACGGTGGTGCAGGGCGCGAAAGACGAGCTGGTCGACCCGAAAACCGCCGACTACGCCGAAAAGCGGCTGCCGAAGCCGAACGGCAAGGTCGTCGTGGTGCCGGACCAGGGACATTTCGTGCTCTGGAAGCGCCCGGATCTGGTGACCCGCGAAATCATCGACGTGCTCGACCGCACGCAGACGGCTGCACCCGCCCCCGCCCGATGAACCTGACCCTGATTGCGGCGCTGGCCGCCAACCGCACCATCGGCCGCGACGGCGACCTGCCGTGGCGGCTGCCGGACGATCTGAAGCGCTTCAAGCGCCTGACCGTCGGCAAGACCGTGCTGATGGGCCGCAAGACCTGGGACTCGCTGGGCCGGCCGCTGCCGGATCGCGACAACTGGGTGCTCAGCCGCGACCCTGCGTTCAAGCCGGAAGGTGCCACCGTGTTCGCCACGCTCGATCAGGCCCTGAACGCTGCACAGGGGCGGGCGCTGATGGTGATCGGCGGTGCCGAGCTGTATCGCCAGACCCTGCCGCTGGCCAGCCGGCTGGAGCTGACCGAAGTGCAGGCCGAGGTCGACGGCGACACCTGGTTCCCGGTCATCGACAGGGCCGACTGGATCGAAACCGTTGCCGAGCCGCATGCCGCCGACCAGCGTCATCCGCTGCCATTCCGGTTCGTGACCCTGGATCGCCGCGACTGAAAGGATTGCCCATCACCGGCTGCGGCGGACACTCGCCATCGGTACACTCGTGCACTTTTTTGCACCCACCGGAGCCCGAGATGGCCGACCTCAAAGCGCAGTTCGAACAAGCCCAGAAAGACGTCAAGACCCTGACCAAGAAGCCCAGCAACGACGACCTGCTGACGCTGTACTCGCTGTTCAAGCAGGGCAGCAGCGGCGATGTCACCGGCTCGCGGCCCGGCATGCTGGACATGGTCGGCCGCGCCAAGTTCGACGCCTGGGCCGGCCTCAAGGGCACCTCGACCGACGAAGCGATGAAGAAGTACGTCGCCAAGGTCAAGGCGCTGCTGGGCTGAACTTCAGCCCGGCCACTGCGGCCGGGCGTTGAGCCGGACCGCTTGCCGTTCAAGGCAAGCGGGTCAGTTCCGTCCCGCGTAATCCCGGGCGAACTGCTGGGCCACGCGGCCCGATCGCGAGGCGCGGTTCAGCGCCCAGCGCTGCGCCAGCACCTTGATCTCGTCATTCCACGCGCTGACGCCGAGCCGGTTCAGGTGCAGCCGCACCGCGTCGATGTACTGGCTCTGGGTGAACGGCTGGAAGCTCAGCCACAGCCCGAAACGCTCCGACAGCGCGACCTTTTCCTCGGTCGATTCGCCCGGGTTCAGCTCGTCGTTTTCCCAGCGATGCTCGGCGTTGTCGCTCTTCAGCTGCGGCGTCAGATGGCGGCGATTGCTGGTCGCGTAGATCAGCACGTTTTCGGCCGGCTCCTCGATGCCGCCATCGAGTGCGGCCTTCAGCTGGGTCAGCGCCTTGTCGTTGGCGGAGATCGAGAAATCGTCGACGTACAGCACGTAGCGTTCGGCGCGGCCGCGCAGCGGCGCGACCACATCCGGCAGGTCGACCAGATCCTGCGGCTGCACTTCCACCAGCCGCAGGCCGCGCGGCGCGAACTCGGTCAGCAGCGCCTTCACCAGCGACGACTTGCCGGTGCCGCGCGAGCCGGTCAGCAGGATGTGATTGGCTGGCCGGCCGGCGACGAACTGCTCGGTGTTGGCCACCGCCGCCGCCTTCTGGCGGTCGATGCCGAGCAGCTGGTCAAGCCGGGTCGTTGCCGGATGGGCGATCGGCTGCAGCGCGCCGTTCCGCCAGCGGTAGGCGATCGCGTCGCCGTCACTCGGACCCGCCGTCATCAGAACAGCTGGGTCTTGGAGACGTCGAGCACCTTCGGCGGCTCGCGCGAGACGATCCAGTCGCCGGTGATCATCTCGGCGTAGCTCATGCCCGGGCCGACCATCGGATAGACGCCGGCGTCGCGGTCGATGATCACTTCGAGGAAGGCCGGGCCGGGGAAAGCGACGAACTCGCTGACCACGCGGTCGATGTCGGCCGGGTTCGACAGCTGCACCGCGTACTCGAAGCCGTCGGCCTGCGCCGACTTCACGAAGTCCTTCTTGTGCAGCGTCTTGTCGCTGGCCGAGAAGCGGCTTTCATGGAACAGCTTCTGCCACTGGCGGACCATGCCGTCGCCGGAGTTGTTCAGCACCACGACCTTGATCGGCAGGTTGTAGTTGGTGATGGTTTCCATCTCGCCGATGTTCATCCGCACCGAGGCGTCGCCATCGATGTCGACGACGATCTTGTTCGGGTTGGCGAACTGGGCGCCGATCGCCGCCGGCAGGCCGAAGCCCATCGTGCCCATCGAGCCCGAGGTCAGCCACAGACGCGGGTGCTTGAAGTCGAAGTACTGCGCCGCCCACATCTGGTGCTGGCCGACACCGGTGGCGATGATCGCTTCGCCGCCGGTGATCTTGTTGATCGCCTCGATGATCGCGTACGGCTGGATGGTCTTCGAGGCGCGGTCGTAATTCATCGCGTGGACGCGCTTCAGGTCGGCGATATGGCCGTGCCATTCGCTGTAGTCCGGCTTGAAGCCTTCGGCGCGGGTCTTTTCCAGCACCTGGGTCAGCGCCACCTTGAGGTTGCCGACATGCGACCAGTTGACCCGCTTGACCTTGTTGATCTCGCTGGCGTCGACGTCGAAATGCAGGATCGCCTTGGCGTTGCGGGCGAACTTGGCCGGCACGCCGGCGACGCGGTCGTCGAAGCGGGCGCCGATGGCGATCAGCAGGTCGCAGTCATCGACCGCGTAGTTCGCGTAGGCGGTGCCGTGCATGCCGAGCATGTGCAGCGACAGCGGGGCCGTCGTGTCGTAGCAGCCGAGCCCCATCAGGGTGGCGACGGTTGGAATGCCGTACTCGTTGGCGAACGCGCGCAGCTGCTCGGAGGCTTCGGCGTGAATCACGCCGCCGCCGGCATAGATCACCGGACGCTTGGCCGCCTTCAGCAGATCATGGAAGCGGGTCAGCGCGGCGTCGTCGATGCGCGCCTCGTCGGTCAGCCGCAGCCGGGCGCGGTAGCCCGGCACCGGCAGGCGGCCGCCGAGATCGCGACGGCCGGTGAACACACCCTTCCAGTTCTGCACGTCCTTCGGCACGTCGATCACCACCGGGCCCGGACGGCCGGTGCGGGCGATCTCGAACGCGGTGCGCACGGTGGCTTCGAGCTT
Source organism: Gammaproteobacteria bacterium (assembly GCA_026398815.1). Taxonomy (GTDB): domain Bacteria; phylum Pseudomonadota; class Gammaproteobacteria; order Nevskiales; family Nevskiaceae; genus Nevskia. Next base: position 77,672 of record JAPLSA010000017.1, on the reverse strand, counting down.
GGTCGGGTCGGTGACCAGGAACACGTGCTTGGCGCAGGCGGCCATGATGTTGCTGATCGGCGCTTCCTGGAACGCGTCGGTGCCCATCGCGCTGGTCGGCACCTGGCCGCAGATGACGATCATCGGCGTCGAGTCGGCCATCGAATCGCGCACCGGCGTGACCGTGTTGGTCGCGCCCGGTCCCGAAGTGACCAGCGCCACGCCGACCCGGCCGGACGCACGGGCATAGCCAGCCGCCATGAAGCCTGCACCCTGCTCGTTGGCGGGCACGACCAGCGGCATCGGATCGCCGCCAGCGGTGGTCGGGTGCTTGGCGTTGAAGCGGAAGATCGCGTCGTAGGTCGGCAGGATCGCGCCACCGGAATAGCCGAACACGACCTCGACACCCTCATCGGCCAGGACCTGGACGATGATGTCGGCACCACTCATCGTCTGGCCGGCGAGAGGGTGAAAGTCGTGCTGCTGCGGTGCGTTCATCTGTCGAAGCTCGGGTTCTGACGCGAAAAGGCTCCCATCAGCGGGTCAGGGAGACGAAAAGGGGCGCTTTTATAGCATGTCCCTGCCGGATCAGGCCCGTTCCTGTCTTGCGTCCGACGCGCGCTGCGGCTACCGTGCGCGCCCTATGCGCCAAGATCAACGCCACATCGTTTCCATCCTGCTCCAGAACGAAGCAGGCGCACTCGCGCGCGTCGCCGGCATGTTTTCGGCCCGCGGCTACAACATCGAGTCGCTGACCGTCGCCCCGACGCACGACCCCAGCCTGTCGCGCATTACCCTGGTGACCTACGGCAGCGAGTCGGTCGTCGAGCAGATCATCAAGCAGTCGCGCAAGCTGATCGAGATCGTCGAGATCGTCGATCTCGCCGGCCGCGACCACCTGGAAGCCGAACTGGTGATGCTGAAAGTGGCGGTCGACGGCGACAACCTGCAGCGCGTCGTCGACAGCGTGCTCCGCCATCACGGCCAGATCCTCGACGAGACCGACACCACCCGCACCGTGCAGCTGACCGGCTCCGGCGCCGAGGTCAACGCCTTCCTCGCCGAAATCGGCACCACCGCCCGCGTGCTCGAACTGGTGCGCAGCGGTACTGCCGCGCTGGAGCGCGGCGTCAGCGTGCTGGCCGCCCCGGTCTGAACACGCGGCGGCTGCGGCCGACGACAACAACGATCCGATCCACTGAAGACGCATCCGCGCTTCATCCGTCCCACGAGAGGGAACCGCTGTGAGCATTTCCGTTTACTACGACAAAGACGCCGACCTTTCGATCATCCAGTCGCGCAAGGTCACGATCCTCGGCTATGGCTCGCAGGGCCATGCCCACGCGCAGAACCTGAAGGACTCCGGCGTCGATGTCACCGTCGGCCTGCGCAAGGGTTCCAAGAGCTGGGTCAAGGCGGTCAATGCCGGCCTGAAGGTGCTGGAAGTGGCTGAAGCGGTGAAGACCGCCGACGTGGTCATGATCCTGGCCCCGGATCAGGACCAGCGCGCGATCTACGAGCAGTCGGTCGTCAACAACCTGAAGGAAGGCGGCGTGCTCGCCTTCGCCCACGGCTTCAACATCCACTTCGGCCTGATCGTGCCGCGCGCCGATCTCGACGTGATCATGGTCGCGCCGAAGGGCCCTGGCCACACCGTGCGTTCGACCTACACCCAGGGCGGCGGCGTGCCGAGCCTGATCGCGATCCACCAGGACGCCTCCGGCTCCGCCAAGCAGATCGCCCTGTCGTACGCCTCGGCGAACGGCGGCGGTCGCGCCGGCATCATCGAGACCAACTTCCGCGAAGAGACCGAGACCGACCTGTTCGGCGAACAGGCGGTGCTCTGCGGCGGCGCCTCCGCGCTCGTGCAGGCCGGCTTCGAAGTGCTGGTGGAAGCCGGTTACGCGCCGGAAATGGCCTACTTCGAGTGCCTGCACGAACTGAAGCTGATCGTCGACCTGATGTACGAAGGCGGCATCTCGACGATGCGCTACTCGATCTCCAACACCGCCGAGTACGGCGACTACGTGACCGGCCCGCGCATCGTCACCGAAGAAACCAAGAAGGAAATGAAGCGCGTGCTGGCCGACATCCAGACCGGCAAGTTCGCCCGTGACTTCGTGCTCGAGAACCAGGCCGGCCAGCCGATGCTGAAGGCCCGCCGCCGTCTTGGCGCCGAGCATCAGATCGAGGAAGTGGGCGCCCGCCTGCGTTCGATGATGCCGTGGATCTCGAAGAACAAGCTGGTCGACAAGACCAAGAACTGATGCTGCAGTTCAGCTGAACGGCTGCAACGATCAGGGCGCTTCGGCGCCCTGATCCGTTTGGGTCGGAGGAATCCGGCCGGCGGGTTATTCTTCGGCCGACACCCCGTCATGAACCGGCCCTTCTGAGCGTTGTGAGTCGCCCTTCGCTACTCGTCGAACTGCAGCGCCGCAACGTCCACCGCGCAGCGATGTTCTATGCCGCTGCAGCCTGGCTGCTGGTGCAGCCCGGCAGACCGGCAAGACGATGGATCGCTGGATCATCGCGGTGCTGGCGCTGGCCGTGGTGCTGCTGCTGACCGACCGGCTGCTGACGCCGTCGCGCACCGCCGCCACCGCTGACAAGTCGATCGCCGTGCTGCCGTTCGCCAGTTTTTCCGCCGATGCCGAGAACGGCTATTTCTCCGATGGCCTGTCGGAAGAAATCCTCAACTCGCTGGCCCGTATCGAAGGCATGCGGGTGGTCGGCCGGACCTCGTCGTTCCAGTTCAAGGGCAAGGACGAGGATCTTCGCGAAGTCGGCCGCAAGCTGGACGTGGCGCATCTGCTGGAAGGCAGCGTGCGTCGCGATGGCGCCCGAGTCCGGATCACCGCCCAGCTGATCCGCGCCGCCGATGGCATCCACCTCTGGTCGAGCACCTATGACCGCCGGCTCAACGATGTGCTGGCGGTGCAGTTCGACATTGCCGAACAGGTCGCCGGCGCACTCAACATCGTCATGGACGAGACGCAGCGGGCGCGCATGGCCCAGGACGGCGTCAGCAGCGTCGATGCCTTCATTGCCTACCAGAAGGGCCTGAAGCGCTACGACGAGGCGCATGACCCGGAGCGCAGCCGCAACGCCATCGACAGCCTGAGCCAGGCCAACCTGGAGTTCGACAAGGCGACGGCGCTGGAGCCGGGCTTCGCGCAGGCCTATTTCATGGCGGCGGACCGCTACAACCACATCCTGCTGGCCGACGACCGGCCGCAGGCGGAACGACTCGATGCCCAGCAGCAGGCCATGCGTCTCTATGGCCTGGTGGCCGAGCACAGCCACGATCCCCAGCAGCGCCTGCTGGCCCTGGTCGAACGGCAGATGCTCAGCGACGACTGGCATGGCCTGGCCGGGCAGATCGAAGCCGCGCTCAAGCAGCCCGGCTGCCGGAACCCGGACTGGCTGCCGGTGTTCGCCAGCGCTTTCGGCTACACCGGGCTGATCGAAGACCTGGGCCGCCGCACCAGCGCCTGCGATCCGCTGAACCGCATCAACTACAACAGCCGCATCCGCGCCGCACTAGCGGCCGGGCAGGGGCAGCAGGCGCTCGACATCGTCGCCGACTACGAGCAGTCGCGCGGCGGCGTGCCGATTCGCAATGCTGCGCGCACCCGGGCGCTGATCATGCTGGGCCGGATCGACGATGCCCGTGCCGCGCTGGCCACGATCACGCCGCATGACGAGGGCCGCTACACGGCCGAGGTCATGTTCGGTGCCATCACCGGCGAAAACGCGGCGCAGCTGCGCGCCCGGCTGCAGTCGATCGATCGCAGCCAGTCGATCTACCAGTTCTGGGGCAATGCCGATGCCGTCGCGGCCGCCGTGCTGGGCGACCGGGCGGAGGCCAACCACTGGGCTGCCATTGTCGATGCCCAGCCTGCCGGTCCATTCCTGCTCGCGGTGCTCGGCGCCGACTGCCTCTGCGGCGCTCCGTTCGACCTCGACGCCACGCCGAACTTCAAGGCGCGGCTCGCGGAATCCGGATTGCGCTGGCCACCGCCGCCGGCAATCCGGTTTCCGGCAACGGCCCGGACCGCGCCGCCATGAGCTTTTTCTCTGAGCTGCAGCGCCGTCACGTCTACAAGGTCGGCGCGGCCTATGCGGTCGCCGGCTGGCTGCTGGTGCAGGCGGTGACCCAGGTGCTGCCGCTGTTCGATATCTCTGCGCTGGTGCAGCGGATCATCGTGCTGGTGGTGATCGCCGGCTTCCCGGTGGCGCTGGTGCTGGCCTGGATCTTCGATCTGACCCCCACCGGTATCGTTCGCACCGCCGAGCCCTCAGGCGACGACGAGGCGGCGGTTCCGGACCGCCCGCCGCAGCGTCGTCCGGCCCGCTGGCTGAACCTGCTGCTGGCGGCCCTGCTGCTGGCTGGCCTGCTGCTGTTCGTTGCCCAGCGTTTCGGCGCGCCCGTCTCAAGCGGCGGCGCTGGCGAAGCGGCTGCGGCGATCGGCAAATCGATCGCCGTGCTGCCGTTCGAGAACCTCAGCGCCGACCAGGACAACGCCTATTTCGCGATCGGCATGCAGGACGAGATCCTGACCCGGCTGGCCGGCATCGGCGATCTCAAGGTGATTTCGCGCACCTCCACCGAGCAGTACGCCAGCCATCCGCCCAACCTGCGCATCGTCGGCCAGCAGCTCGGCGTGGCGACCGTGCTTGAGGGCAGCGTGCGCCGCGCCGGCGGCAAGGTGCGCATCAACCTGCAGTTGATCGATGCGCAGACCGACAGTCACCTGTGGGCGCAGAACTACGATCGTGATCTGGCTGACGTCTTCGCCGTGCAGAGCGATGTCGCCCAGCAGGTCGCCGAAGCGTTGAAGGCGCGACTGTTGCCGGCGGAATCGGCCCGGCTCGCCAGCGTGCCGACCGACAACGTCGAAGCCCATGATCTCTATCTGAAGGCCCGCTACCTGTTCCAGACCCTGCAGACCGGCAGTGCCCGGGATCCGGCGACCAGCGGCCGGGAAGCCGTGGCGCTGTATCGCGCAGCCATCGCCGCCGACCCCGGCTTTGCCGTTGCCCACGCCCAGCTGTCATTCCTGCAGAGCTTTCTGCATTGGTACAGCATCGACACCCGTCCGACGGTCGTCGATGAAGCGCAGCGCAACGCCGAGCGGGCGCTGGCCCTGCGGCCGGGCCTGCCGGAAGCCCATCTGGCGATGGGCTACGTGCACTACTGGGGCCATCGTGACTACACGGCGGCGCTGCGCGAGCTCGGCATCGCCCGTGCGGACATGCCGAACAATGCCGAAGTCCTGTCTGCGATCGGCTATGTGCTGCGCCGCCAGGGCGATGCCAGTTTCGGCATTCCGGAGCTGAAGCAGGCGGAATCGCTCGATCCGCAGAATTCATTGCTGTCGAAGGAGATCGCCGATTCCTACGCGATGCCGCGTCGCTATGACGAGGCCGAAGTCGCCTTCCTGCGTTCGCTGGCGATCTTCCCCGGCGATACCGAAGCGCAGGTGCAGCGCGCCACGGTGATGATCATGCGCGGCGACACCGCAGCGGCCGAACGCCTGCTGGCGGGCCTGCCTGCGGACCTTGATCCGGAAGGCTCGGTATCGCGGCTGCGCTTCCGCCTGCAGATGCTGCTGCGCCGGCCGGATGCGGCGCTGGCCGCGATCGCCAGCGCCCCGGATTGGCTGATGTCGCGCTTCGAGCACAGCGCCGTGCCGGCCGCCCTGCTGCGCGGTCAGGCACTGGCTTTCAAGGGCGAAGCCGATGCAGCGCGCGCCGCGTTCCTGGTCGCCGAGAAAGTCCTGCAGCCGCAGCTGGCGAATCCGGTCACCGCACTGGATGCCCGCAGCCACCTTGGCCTGGTCTACGCGGGGCTCGGCCGCAAGCAGGCGGCGCTGTCTTCAGCCCGTGCGGCGTCCGACGGCTTGCCGATGTCGCGCGACCCGATGGTCGGCGCCTACAACCTCGAACGCACGGCGAGAGTCGAGGCTCAGGTCGGCGAATCCGAGGCCGCGATCGGGCATCTGGTCGAGCTGCTGCAGGCACCCGCCGGCACGGTGATCTCGGCTGCGGTGCTGCGCATCGACCCGGCCTGGGACACGCTGCGTCAGCTTCCGCACTTCCAGCAGCTGCTGGCCGATCATCCGTCGCCGACGCAAGCTCGCCCGTGAGCACGCGCAATTTCGTTGCCGAACTGCAGCGCCGCAACGTCCACCGCGCAGCGCTGTTCTACGCCGCCCGGCAGACCGGCAAGACGATGGATCGCTGGATCATCGCGGTGCTGGCGCTGGCCGTGGTGCTGCTGCTGACCGACCGGCTGCTGACGCCGTCGCGCACCGCCGCCACCGCTGACAAGTCGATCGCCGTGCTGCCGTTCGAGAACCTGTCGGCGGATGCCGACAACGCCTACTTCGCCACCGGCATCCAGGACGAGATCCTGACCCGGCTGGCCAAGGTCGGCGGGCTGCGGGTGACCTCGCGAACCTCGACCGCCGAGTACGGCGGCCATCCGGGCAATCTCAAGGACATCGCGGCGAAGCTGGGCGTGGCGCATATCCTCGAAGGCAGTGTCCAGAAGGTCGGCAACAAGGTCCGGATCAATGTGCAGCTGATCCGCGCCGCCGACGACAGCCATCTGTGGGGCGAAATCTACGATCGCAGCACCGACGACATCCTCGGCGTGCAGGGCGAGGTGGCCACCGCCATTGCCCGGACGCTGGACACCCGGCTCAGCGGCGAAGAGCAGCAGCAGCTGGCGCGCAAGCCGACCCTGAACCCGGCCGCCTACGACGCCTACCTGCGCGGCCTCGAAGGCCACAAGGCCGCGTTCTCGCCGGTGCTGCTGCGCGCGGCATCGGAGAATTTCGCCGAAGCCGTGCGCCTCGATCCGGGCTTCGCGCAGGCCTGGGCCTACAAGTCGATCGTCGACGGCCTGATCCACTTCAACAGGCTGGATCTCGACAGCGGGCGCCTCGACGCGTCACGCAGTGAGGCGGCCAAGGCGATGGAGCTGGCACCGGAAGCCGCCGAAAGCTGGCTGGCGCGCGGCTATCTGCTCTATCGAACGCTCGATTTCGACGGCGCGCGCGTAGCGTTTGCTGAAGCCGGCCAGCGCCTGCCGAACAGCGCCGAAGTGTTCGGCGCGCGCGGGCTCGTGGAACGTCGCGCCGGCCACTACGAGCGATCGGTCGAGCTGCTGCAGCAGGCGATCGCGCTCGATCCCGGCAACATCTCCTTCGTGTCGATGCTGGTCCAATCGCTGTCGATTCTCGGCCGCACAGAGGCCTCCCGGATCTGGCTCGACCGTGGACTCGCGCTGAATCCGGGCAATGTCGTTCTGATCTTCCAGAAGGCCGATAGCTATCTGCTCGAGGGCGACCTCGAGTCGGCAGGTCGCATGGTCGATTCGCAGCTGCTCGACATCGAAAGCGCCTGGATGATGCGGGTCAAGCTGCTGCTGGCGACGTTTCGCCGTGATTTTTCCACCGTCATCGCGGGCTACCACGCGGCGCTGGCGGCGCCGGATTTCAAACTGGACGGCGGCACCCTGGATTACTACCCCTTGCTCGGCTGGTCCCAGCGCTGGCAGGGCGATGAGAAGGCGGCAAAGGCCACCTTCGAGGAAGGCCTTGCCCGTATTACCGCCTTGCGCGAGCGCCTGGGTGGCGACAGTGCCCTGCTAGCCAGTCTGGCGATGATCGAAGCCGGCCTCGGTGATTCCGAAGCGGCGCGACGCGACGCCCGGATGGCGGTCGAGTCGGCTGGCAACGATCAGATCGCGCGCTTCGCGACGCGCGACGCGCAGGCGAGCATCCTGGCGCTGGCGGGTTTGCGTGACGAAGCGCTCGACGCGCTGGCCACGCTGGCCGACGATCCAACGGCGCAGAACCTCGCCGACCTGCGGCTGTCGCCGATCTGGGATGGCTATCGCGACGAGCCACGCTTCAAGCAGGCTCTGGCGAAGGCGGAGGCGAAGATCGCCCGACAGAATCAGACCGCCGTTGTGCCCTGACGCGACCGTGACAGCGGCTTACGCGGCGCCGCGCAGATCGTTGAGCTGCACCCGCACGTAGTCCATGTGCCGGCCGGCGGCACGGCCAGCGGCGGCGACATCGCGGGACAGGATGGCGTCGATCAGGGCCTGATGCTGCGCACGCAGCTGCCGCGACGGTTCGGTGTCCGGCTGCAGGCCGGCAATGCTGAGCTGGACGTGGTCGTGCAGCAGGTTCAGTAGCGAACCCATCAGGTAGGAAAAAACCGGGTTGTGCGCGGCGTCGGCAATGGCGCGGTGGTAGGCCACGTCGGCCTCGATCTGGGCGCGCCGGTCACTGGCGCCGTAGGCGGCATCGACATCGCGCGCCACTTGCTGCAAGCGTCGGCGATCGGCGGCGGTATGCCGCGTCGCCGCCAGCTCGGCGCTGCGGCATTCCATCATCGTGCGGAACTCGATCAGGCTTTCCTGCAGCCGGGGATGCCGCTCGACCATGTCCGACCAGATCTCGGCGGTGCGGCGATCGGTGTCGTCGAGGATGAAGGTGCCGGCGCCTTGCCGGCGGCTCAGCAGGCCGCGCGCCACCAGCTTGCCGATCGCTTCCCGCACGGTGCCGCGCGATACCCGGAAGCGCGCCGCCAGCACCCGTTCCGGCGGCAGCCGGCCTTCGAACTCGCGGGCGACGATGGCGCGCTCGATCGCTTCGGCCATCGCATCGCCACGGGACAGATCGTTGTCGTGCATCGGCCGGTGCTCTCGAAATTGGTCGGACCAATATCACAGCTGCCGGGTCGGCGACCAGACTGCCGGTCATCACCACGCGATTGCGCCGGCGGCTCGCCGGAAGCGTTCCAGGAGGAAAACGATGTCTGCAGCAGCTGGCACCGCGATGCACCGCAGCGCGCCCAACGTGTATTTCTTCGCCACCTGCGTGATCGACATGTTCGCGCCGGATGCCGGCATCGATGCCATCGACGTGCTCGAACGCAGCGGCGTCACCGTGCATGTGCCGCTGCGCCAGACCTGCTGCGGCCAGCCGGCGTACACCACCGGCTTTCCCGAGGAAGCAGCCAAGGTCGCGGCGGCCCAGCTCGACCTGTTCCCGGAGCCGTGGCCGATCGTGGTGCCATCCGGTTCCTGCTGCGGCATGCTCAAGCACCACTGGCCGAAGCTGTTCGCCAACGATCCGCTGCGTCTGGCCAAGGCCGAAGGAATCGCCGCGCGGACCATCGAGTTCACCGATTACCTGCTGAACGTCGCCGATCTGAACCTGGCGCATGCCCGCCGCAGCCCGTTGCGGGTGGCGCTGCACACGGCCTGCAGCGCGCGCCGCGAGATGGGCACGCTGGAGTGCGGCCGGGCGCTGCTGCAACGGCTGCCGGGCGTGGAGCTGGTGGTGCAGGCCCATGAGTTCGAATGCTGCGGCTTCGGCGGCACCTTCTCGGTGAAGCATCCGGAGATCTCGGCAGCGATGACCTCGGACAAGCTCGACGCCATCCGCGCCACCGGCTGCGATGCGATGGTCAGCGCCGATTGCGGCTGCCTGTTGAGCCTGAACCTGATGCTGGAGAAGCGCCGCGAACCGCAGCGCGGCCGCCATATCGCCAGCCTGATCCGCGAACGGCTGGACGCCAGCGCTGGCGAAGGGGCCGGGCGATGAACGTTTCAGGCTCGGCATCGCAGCGCGCCCGATCGGCGATCTTCGCGCGGCTGCACGAGGCACGGCGCGAGCCTGCCGGCGTAGGCGTACCGGAGGTCGATGCGGCGCTGGCGCCGCTGGTCGCCGAGCCGGCCGGCGAAAGCCGCCGGCAGCGCTTCATCCGCCATGCCCGCAGCTGGCAGGCCGAGGTCATCGAAACCACGCCGCTCGACTGGCCGGTGCAGCTGCTGGCGCTGCTGCGCGCGCGCGGCGTGCGCCAGCTGTTCGCCGGCCCCGGCAGCCCGATTGCGGCGACCTTGCAGGCCACCGTGCCGGCGGACCAGCTGCGCTGGTTCGATCGCGAGCTGGCTGCATTGAAGCCGGAGCTGTTCGCCGCCGACGCCGGCATCACCACCACGCTCAGCGGCATCGCTGCCAGCGGCAGCCTGCTGCTGCAGCCCGGGGTCGAGGAGCCGCGCACGCTGTCGCTGGTGCCGCCGTTGCACATCGCGCTGCTGCATGAGCAGGCGCTGCACGATTCGCTGCTGGCGGCAATTCGCCACTACGGCTGGGCGCAGGCGATGCCGAGCAATCTGCTGACCATCACGGGTCCGTCGAAGACCGCCGACATCCAGCGCCTGCTGGTCTACGGCGCGCACGGGCCGCGCGAACTGGTGATCCTGCTGGTGCAGAACGGAGACGCCGATGCACGCTGAAGCGCCGATCAAGCTGGCCGATTTCCACGCCAACGCCCGGGCTGCGCTGAACGATCCGAAGCTGCGCGACAGCTTCAGCGGCGCGATGGATTTCCTGATCGAACGCCGGGCCCGGCAGTTCCCCGATCCGGCTGCCTTCGAGCAGCTGCGCCGGGTTGGCGAAGCGGTGCGCCAGCACGCGCTGGCCCGGCTGCCGGAGCTGCTGGTGCAGCTCGAGGAACGGCTGACCGCGCTGGGCGTGCAGGTGCACTGGGCGGAGACGGCCGCCGACGCCAACGCGATCTTCCTGGATCTGGCTCGGCGTCACGACGCCCAGCTGATGGTCAAGGGCAAGTCGATGGTCAGCGAGGAGATCGAGCTGAACCATGCGATGGCCGCGCAGGGCATCGACTGCGTCGAGACCGACATGGGTGAGTACATCCTGCAGCTCGACGGCGACCGGCCGAGCCACATCATCATGCCGGCGATCCACAAGACCAAGCGCGATGTCGCCGAGATCTTCCACGAACACATCGACGGCGCGCCGCTGACCGATGACGTCAACGAACTGATCGCCATCGGCCGCCGCGCGCTGCGCGACAAGTTCGCCAGCGCCCGCATCGGCGTGTCCGGCGTCAACTTCATGGTCGCCGAGACCGGCTCGCTGGTGCTGGTCGAGAACGAAGGCAACGGCCGGCTGTGCACCTCGGTGCCGGACGTCCACATCGCGATCACCGGCATCGAGAAGGTGATCGAAAAGCTGGAGCACGTCGCGCCGCTGTTCGCGCTGCTGACCCGCTCGGCGACCGGGCAGGCGATCACCACCTACCTGAACGTGCTGACCGGCCCGCGCCGGCCGGGCGAGAAGGACGGCCCGCGCGAGATGCACCTGATCCTGCTCGACAACGGCCGCACCCAGGCCTACCGCGAACAGCGCTTCCGGGCCACGCTGCAATGCATCCGCTGCGGCGCCTGCATGAACCATTGCCCGGTCTACACGCGGATCGGCGGCCTGAGCTATGGCACCACCTATCCGGGGCCGATCGGCGCGATCATCTCGCCGCACCTGCAGAGCCTGCACGAGACCCGCGACCTGCCGACGGCATCGAGCCTGTGCGGCGCCTGCGGCGAGGTCTGTCCGGTCGGCATCCCGATTCCCGATCTGCTGATGCGGCTGCGCGAAGCCGGCCGCCACAGCGTTGCCCAATCGGCGACGCCGCCGCAGCAGGCGCTGCGCGGGCAGGGCGAGGTGCGGCAATGGGCCGAAGCCCTGGCCTGGAAAGCCTGGCGATTGCTCTACAGCCATCCCGTGCTCTATCGGCTGCTGGTCTGGTTCGCTGCCCGGCTGAACTGGCTGACGCCGCCGTGGCAAGGCGGCTGGACGCTGGCGCGGGCGCCGCTGCGGCCGGCACCGCAGTCGTTCCGTGATCGTCTGGCGCAGCGCCGGCAGCAGCGCCGCTAGCGATCCATCCGCAGGGCCCGGCGCCGCGTGCCCACGACGGCGTCGCTGATGACAGGAGTCGTGCCATGAACCCATCGCAAAACCATGTCGACTCGGTGATGAAGGTGGTCGGCCGCGACGCGGCGCTGCCGACGCGGGCCGACGACAATCCGATCCATCGCTCCTGGATGCGCTGTTATCGGGACTACAGCCTCGATCCCTCGTCGCGCTATCGCCTGCAGGTGGAGTCTTCCAGCCGGCTGCGCGAGCGGCGCGCGCAGCACGAGCGTTACCTGCGCACGGCACGCGCCGGCATGGAGCAGCTGCATGCCCAGGTCGCCGATCTCGGCTATGTGCTGATGCTGGCCGACGCGGACGGCATCACCCTCGATTTCCTCGGCACGGCGAGCACCGAAGCGCCGATGCGCGCCGGGCTGATTGCCGGCGCCAACTGGCACGAGCAGCTGGCGGGCACCAACGGCATCGGTACCTGCCTGGTCGAGCGGCGCACGCTGAGCTGCGACAGCCGCGATCACTACTACGTCGGCAATCTGGATCTCAGCTGCACCGCCACGCCCCTGTATGACCCGGAAGGCGAGCTGATGGGCGCGCTCGACCTGTCAACCATCAGCACGCCGGAATCGCGCGGCAGCCAGCCGCTGATCAGCCGGCTGACGGCGCTGTACGGACGGATGATCGAAGACGCCAACTTCATCCGCCACTTCGGTGATCGCTGGATTCTCAAGCTGAGCCGCAATGCCGCGCTGGTCGACGTCAATGCCGAAGCGATGCTGGCCTTCGACGGCGACGGTGTGATCGTCGGCGCCAACAGCGGAGCCCGCGCCCAGCTGCAGCTGATCGACGGCGTGGCGCGCGGCGGCCTGGTCGGCCACGGCCTGACGGCCGTGTTCCGCAACCGTGCCGTCGACATCTGGCGACTGGCGCGCGGTGCCGAGGCCGACGATTGCGGCGCGCTGGAAACCTGGACCGACCAGGTCTGCTACGCCACCGTGCGCGCGCCGCGCCGGCCGGCGCCTGCAGGCAGCCAGCCGGCTGCGGCCAGCGGCGTCACTGCGCCCGGCAATGTTGCCGAGCTTGAAGCGCTGGCCGACGACGATCCGCAGATGAACCTGCTGATCCATCAGGCACGGCGGCTGGCCCGCCGGCCGCTGAACGTGCTGATCCAGGGGGAAACCGGTACCGGCAAGGAAGTGCTGGCCAAGGCGCTGCATCAGGCCAGTCCGCGCGCCGCGCAGGCCTTCGTGGCGATCAACTGCGCGGCGCTGCCAGAATCGTTGATCGAAAGCGAACTGTTCGGCTATCAGCCGGGCACTTTCACCGGCGCCCGCAGCCGCGGCATGGTCGGTCTGATCCAGCGTGCCGATGGCGGCACGTTGTTTCTCGACGAGATCGGCGACATGCCGCTGTCCCTGCAGACCCGCCTGCTGCGGGTGCTGTCGGAAGGCGAGGTGCTGCCGCTCGGCGGCGACAAGCCGATCCCGCTGCGTCTGACGGTGATTGCCGCCTCGCACCGCCGGCTGCGCGAGGAGATTGCGGCCGGCGCGTTTCGCGAAGACCTGTACTACCGGCTGTCCGGTGCCACCCTGCAGCTGCCGCCGCTGCGCGAACGCCGCGATCTGGCCTATCTGGTACACCGCATCCTCCGCGACGAAGCGCGCGCGCTCGGCACTTCGGAAGCGATTGCACCACAGGCGCTGGAACTGCTGCTGCAATACCGCTGGCCCGGCAACATCCGCGAACTTCGCAACGCCCTGCGCTACGCGCTGTCGATGGCCGACGCCCGCGGCATCGATCTTGATGATCTGCCGGCCGAGGTCCGTGCTGCGGCGCTCGGCGCTTCATGTGGGCTGGAGTGGCCGGCAGCGTCGTCGCCACCCATCCAGCTTGCCGCTGTCGACGAGCAGGGCCGGACTGGCGATGTCAGCGACGGCCAGCAGCTGCTCGACACGCTGCGTAGCCATCACTGGGTGATCAGTGATGTGGCCCGCGAGCTGAACCTGTGCCGGGCGACGATCTACCGGCGGATGAAGCGTTACGGGATCGTCGCGCCGACGCAATTCTGCTGAGGCTGGCCACGGCCGGCTGGCGCAGACTTCAGGGCGTCCGCATCAGGGCAACACGTTCACGGTGGCGCGGGCCGTCGTCGACTCGTTCAGCCCGGTGCAGGTCAGCGTGTAGACGCGGGTGCCGACGGCCGGCGTCGGCACGGCTGCGACGCCGCTGGCCGGCCGGTTGCCGGCCCAGTCCCCGCCCGCCACGCAGGCGCTGGTCCGCGCCGCTGTCCAGGCCAGGATGGCCTTGGCATCGGTGGCGGCATGAACGGTGGTCGCCAGCGCCGCCAGCTTCACGGTGACCATGCCGGGATCGAGCTTGAACAGCGTGCCGGCGCCATGGGCGCCGCCGCCGGCCGTGCTGCCGTAGAGCTTGCCGCCGACCTCCAGCAAGGGCGCGGCCGGGCCGGCACCGTGGGCGCCGTCGAAGGCGTACAGCGCCTCGTAGCGACCGTCCCGATCGATCCTGAAGAGCGCGCCGCCGCCGGCGCGGCCGCCGCCCCGGGCAACGCCGTAGACGCGGCCATCGGCACCGGCAACCAGCCCGCCGGGGTAGATGCCGTCTTCGCCACGCGCCACCGAGAACACATGCAGCGTGTGGACCTCGCCAGCGGTCGTGATCCTGAACACGGTGCCGGCCGATCGCTCCTCGCCCTCGCTGTCGATATAGCCCTGGGTGCTGCCGTAGAGGTCGCCGTCCTGGCCCTGCACCAGCGGTGATTTCGGGCCGCCCTGGTCTGCCGGGAAGGCGTACAGCACCGTGTAGTCGCCGGCCGGAGTGATCCGGAACAGGCTGCCGGCGCCGGCCGCGCCACCGCAGCAGGTGACGCCATAGAAATTGCCGTCGCGCGCCTGCAGCAGGTTGCCGATCGCGAGCGCCCGGCCTTCCGCACCGGTGAAGCGGTGCAGCACCGTCACCTGGCCGTCGGCTTCGATCCGGATCACGCCGCCAAGGCTGTTGGGGAAGATGCCGAAGGCGCCGCCGCCGGTGACGCCGTACAGGCGGCCGTCGCGCCCCAAGGTCAGCGCGGCGCCACCGAAGCCTTCGCTGCCGGCCGGGTCGAAGTGGTGAAAGATGCTGTAGGTGCCGTCGGCAGTGATGCGGAAGATGTCGCCGATGGTGGTGCCGTAGTAGTGACCGTCGGCGCCGCGCACCAGGCCATCGCTGGGGCCGAACAGGTAGCCGCCCTGGGCCTGGGTGCCGGCAAAGCGGTGCAGCGTGGTGAAGCCGCCGCCGGCACCCGGCTTGATCCGGAAGATGGTGGGCGGCGTCGAGATCTCGCCGTAATCCGCGTCACCGGCGCCATAGCCAGCCGTCACGCCGTAGACGCTGCCATCCGGGCCGCGGGCCAGGCGTCCGACCGGCTGCTCGCCGCCGCCGTTCAGGCTGAACTGCGGGCCGCCGAGGAAGGCGTACGAGCCGTCCAGCACCACGCCGGGGACCTCGTCGGCGAACGACGGCGCCGCGCCGGCCAGCAGCAGCGCGGCGAGCCACCGGGCAGCGGTGTGGCGATCACGAAGGCGCAGCGCCGTGTTGTGCGGCTGATGCGATTTGAGATTCACGGTCATGGTGTGGTCTCCGGGCCTGGCGGACGGTGCCAGGCCGCACGAGCGTCTGCGCAGTCGCGGGGCGAGTCAAGCGTGCCAGCGCGCCGCCGGCAGATGAATCGATGAACCGAATACCGCCGCAAGAACCGGAGTGAGCGCGGCCGGGCGCCCTTGCAGACTGCCGTCACTTTCACCACCGCGAGCGCCGAGCCCATGACTGCAGCCCCCCGCATCGAAACCGTTTCCGTCGAGCCCGCGATCCTCTACTGGGGCACGCCGGTCGTGCTGATCAGCACCAGCAACGAAGACGGCAGTTCCAACCTGGCGCCGATGTCCTCGGCGTTCTGGCTGGGCTGGCGCTGCATCCTCGGCCTCGATGCCAGCTCGAAGAACACCGAGAACCTGATCCGCACCGGCGAATGCGTGCTGAACCTGCCGTCTCCGGCGCTGGTCGGCCATGTCGACCGGCTGGCGCGGCTGACCGGCTCCAACCCGGTGCCGGCTGCCAAGCAGATGCGCCAGTACACGCACGAGAAGAACAAGTGGGAGATCTCCGGCCTGACGCCGGTGCCCAGCGAGACCGTGCAAGCGCCACGGGCGCTGGAATGCCCGGTGCAGATGGAAGCGGTGCTGGCTGCCACCAACGGCTTCATGGCCGACGACCCGATGTGGAAGGTCGGCATCAAGGTGTTCGAGGTGCGCATCACCCGCGTGCACGTGCATCCGGAACTGCTGATGGCCGGCACCACCGATCGCATCGACCCCGACAAGTGGGGGCCGCTGATCATGAAGTTCCAGAAGTTCTACGGCTGCACCACCGAGCAGGTTCATGGATCGCGCCTCGGCGAGATTCCGGAAGCGACCTACCTGAGCCCGGATGTCGAGCGGGCGCGGGCGGCGGCGCTGCGCCAGGACTGAGGCAGCGCAGGGGCACGCCGATACAGCAAGGCCGCCCGATCCCCGTGCGGGGACCGGGCGGCCCGGCACGACCTCACGCCATCAGTTGCCGAGCGCGAACACCCAGACGCTGCCGCCTTCCGGCACTTTTTCGTCCCAGCCGGCGAGGCCGTGCATCTTGCCTTGGATCCACTGGGCGTCGACGCCATAGCCGGAGACCACGGCGATGTACTGCTTGCCGTCGATCGAGAAACTGCTGGGCGGCGAGATGATTCCGGACGGCGTCGGGAACTCCCACAGCAGCTTGCCGGACTTGGCGTCGTAGGCGCGGAACATCTTGTCGTTGGTGCCGCCGGCGAACAGCAGGCCACCGGCGGTGGTCAGGATTGAGCCCCAGTTCCATGAATGCGGGTACTTCTCGCGCCAGACCTCCTTGCCGCTATCGATGTTCCAGGCCTGGATGCCGCCGATGTGGTCGAAGCCCTTCTTCACCGACAGGTCGAGCTTGTTGATGTCCACGCCGGCCGACCAGGTGCCGGGAATGATCGGCTGGATCAGGCCGGTCAGGGTCAGGCAGTGGTTGTCGTTGTACGGGATGTACAGCATCCCGGTGTCCGGGTTGTAGGCCTCGTATGGCCAGTCCTTTCCACCCCAGAGACTCGGGCAATAGGTGTGGGTTTCGTTGGTATGCGGCTTCGCGTCCTTGTTGTAGCTCGGCCGGCCGGTCTTCGGGTCGATCGCGGTGAACACCGTGTTGGTCACGTAGGGCTCGGACTTGTTGTAGGTGATCGTGCCCTTGGCGTCGCGGTACAGCCAGTACAGGCGGCCGTTGCGCTGGGCACTGACCATGCCGCTGACCTTCTTGCCGTTCTTGGTGTACTCCACCAGCGTCGGCGCGTTCATGCCGGCCCAGTCCCAGGAGTCGTTCCAGTGGTATTGGAAGTGGCTTTTGATGTCGCCGGTCGCCGGATCGAGCGCCAGCACCGAGGCCAGGTACAGGTTGTCGCCCGGACGCTGGTCGCCGAGCCACGGCGCGCCGTTGCCGACGCCCCAGTAGATGACGTCGTTCTTCGAATCGTAGTTGCCGGGCATCCACATGGTGCCGCCGCCCTTCTTCCAGGCGTCCTTCCATTCGCCGGTCTGCGGCCAGGTTTCCGAGCCCTTCTCGCCGGGCGCCGGCACCGCGTAGCGGGTCCAGGCCAGCTTGCCGGTCTCGGCGTCGAAGGCCTTCAGGAAGCCGCGCACGCCGAACTCGCCACCGGACGGGCCGATCAGCACCTTGCCCTTGACCACCAGCGGCGCGGAGGTGATGTAGGCACTCTCGGTTTCCCAGTCGCAGACCTGGGCTTCCCAGAGCAGCTTGCCGGTCCTGGCGTCGAGCGCGCTGAGCATGCAGTCGACGCTGCCGACATAGACCTTGTCCTTCCACAGCGACACGCCGCGATTGGTACGATGCAGAGCACCGATGCCTTCGGGCACTTCGCGCTGGAAGTGCCACAGCGGCTTGCCGGTCCGGGCGTTGTAGGCGAACACGTGGTTGTGCGGCGTCGACACGAACATGTATTCGCCGTTGACGATCGCCGGCGCCTCATGGCCAGAGTTGACGCCGGTGGCTGACGACCAGACCGGCTTCAGCTTGCCGACATTGGCAGTGTTGATCTGCTTGAGCCGGCTGTAGCTCCAGCCTTCGTAGTTGCCCTTGGTCAGCAGCCAGTTTTCGGCTTCCGGGTTGGCCAGGCGGGCGTCGGTGACCGGCTTGTAGTCCGGCTGCGGTGCGCTGCCCGGGCTGGCCGCGATGGCGGCGGATGCGATGACTGCGCTGAGCGCAGCCGTGATCAATGACACTTTCATCGTTGTTTTCTCCTCCTGCTTGCAGCGTCTGGTGACGGGTAGGTGTGGCGGAAAGCGGAATCAGGTCGGCGGACCGAGCGGGCCATCGAACTTGCCGTTGACGACCAGCGCGCCGTCCTTGATCGCCAGCGGCAACATCGCCAGCCGGCGCTGGGCCGGACCGTTGGTAACGACGCCGCGATCGGCGGCGTTGAACACCGAGCCATGGCAGTTGCAGACGATCTGCGTCTGGCTCGGGTGCAAGGTGGTGATCGGGCAGCCGTAGTGGGTGCATAGCGACGAGAACGCGACGATGCCGTCGGCGGCGTTGGCCGCACTCGACGGCTTCAGGTCCTCGGGCTTCAGGCGCACCACGGTCAGCATGCCGGCCTTGGAAACCAGCGCCTGGCCGGTCACCGGGTCCAGCGGATAGGCCAGCGTCGGCGGTTCGCCGGGCTTGAGATCGGCCGGCAGGATCGGCTGTCCGGCCTTCGGTCCCATCATGTAGGCCAGCTTGTCGCCGGCCTGCGGCTTGTTGCTGCGTGCCGGTCCGCCGTCCTCGGCCAGCGCCGGCAGGCTGCCGGCGGCAAGGGCGGCAAGGCTCAGCGCGCCGGTCAGCATCTGCCGGCGGCTGCCGTCGGTGCTCTGGTCCAGGCCGGCGCAGGCGCAGCGCGGCTTCGGGTTCGGATTGTTCATCGTGACCGTGCTCGCGTTCAGGCCGTCTGCAGGTAGACGACGTGGGTCTCGGTGAACTCGAGCAGGCCGTGACGGCCGTCGGCGCCGCCGATGCCGGACTTGCGGCGGCCGGCATGGAAGCCCTGCATCGCCTCGAAATGCTCGCGGTTGATGTAGGTCTCGCCGAACTGCAGTTCGCGCACGGCCTTCATCGCGGCATTGAGGTCGCGGGTGAACACCGACGACGTCAGGCCGTACTCGGAGTCGTTGGCGTGGAAGATCGCCTCGTCGAGGTCGTCGACGATCTGCAGCGGCAGCACCGGGCCGAAGATCTCCTGACGCATGATCGCCATCTGCGGCTGGCAGCCGGCCACGATCGTCGGCTGGTAGTGGTAGCCCTGAGGCAGCGCGGCGACGGCACCGCCGGTGCGGATCTCGGCACCGGCTGCCCGGGCGCTGTCGACCAGCTGGCCGACCTTGTCGAGCCCGGCCTGGTTGACCAGTGGCCCCATGTCCAGCGTCTCGTCGCGCAGCGGGTCGCCGTAGCGGGTCGCGGCCATGCGCTGCACCAGCTTGTCGGTCAGGGCCTCAGCGACGCTGCGCTGCACGTAGACGCGCTCGGCGCAGTTGCAGACCTGGCCGGTGTTGATCACCCGCGAGGCGACCAGCGCGTTGGCGGCCAGGTCGAGGTCGGCATCGGCCAGCACGATGGCCGGGGCCTTGCCGCCCAGTTCGAGATTGACCCGGGTCAGGTTCGGTGCGGCCGCCTGCATGATGCGGATGCCGGTGCCGACGCTGCCGGTGAAGGTCACCAGGTTGATGCCGGGGTGCGCCGACAACGCCGAACCGACGCTGGCGCCGCGACCGCAGACCAGGTTGAAGACGCCCGGCGGCAAGTCGGTTTCGGCCAGCAGCCGGGTGAACGCAAAGGCGTTGAGCGGCGTTTCCTCGCTCGGCTTGATCACCACGGTGTTGCCGGTGATCAGCGCCGGCGCCATCTTCCGGGCGATCAGGAAGAACGGAAAGTTCCACGGCAGGATGCCGGCGGCAACGCCCAGCGGTTTGCGCAGCAGGAAAATGTGTTCGCCGGCGCGATCGCTGCTCAGCACCTCGCCATCGAGCCGGCGTGCCCACTCGGCCATGTAGTCGATGTAGTCGGCGGTGAAGTTCACCTCGACCCGGGCCAGCGGCAGCACCTTGCCTTGCTCGCGGGTGATCAGCGTCGCCAGCGTCTCGGTGTGCTCGCGCAGCTTCGCGGCAATCTGCCCCAGGTAGCCGGCGCGCTGGATCGCCGGCAGCTTTTCCCAGCCGGGCTGGGCGCGGCGGGCGGCGGCGACGGCCTCATCGACGACTTCGGCACCGGCATCCGGGACCGTCGCGATCAGCTCGAAAGTGGCCGGGTTGTGGACGGCGATGCGGTCGCCGTGATGGGCGACGAAGCGGCCATCGATGTAGTTCAGATACTCGCTGGACATCAGCAGGGTTCTCCTGGTGCGTGGGCGCGGTGCGCGATCGGCAGCGGCGTGCAGCCGCCAGCGGCAGCGCTGGCTCGGCCGTGGGTGGGGTTCGGAAGTGGAGTCGGGTGGAGGACGGGCAGCGACGCGCCCGGCTCACCAGACGTAGACGTACTTCAGGTTGAAGCTGTCGTTCTGGGCATGGCTTTCGCCTTCGACCGTGGTCGAGTAGCGCAAGGCAATCGACTGGTTCTTGAAGGTGTGCAGCACCACGCCGCCGCCGACATCGAAGGCCCAGCTTTTCGGCGCGCCGTCCTTGGCGCCGGCGTACTCGTAGTCAAGCCCGATGAAGGGCTCCAGGTACTGGTGAAGGCGATAGCCGAAGCGGTTGTTGGTATGCCAGTTCAGCGCCGGCCTGACGCCATTGGTGCGCTCGCCCTGCCAGACGAAGCCGCCGTTGCCGGTCACCTGCCAGTTGCCGCCTTTCCAGTTCCACAGCAGGCTGGTCAGGTTCTTCCAGTTGGTGTCGCTGACCGAGTCGTTGCCGACCGGCACCACCAGGAAGGACTGGATGCCGAACGTCGAGCTGTCGGTGGGCCGGTACCAGGCGGCGAAGCCGGTCAGCGGATCGCCGAGGCCGCCGGCATAGCGGCCGCTGCCTTCGTTGCGGACGCCGATCTCCGGCACGATGATCTCGTAGGCCAACCCGATCCTGCGGTTCCACTCCGGCGACCAGAAGCGCACGTACTTCGACAGGCCGACGATCTGCTGGCTGCCGTCGCCGTCGACCTTCTTGCCGCTGGC
Source organism: Gammaproteobacteria bacterium (assembly GCA_026398815.1). Lineage (GTDB taxonomy): Bacteria > Pseudomonadota > Gammaproteobacteria > Nevskiales > Nevskiaceae > Nevskia. Next base: position 56,669 of record JAPLSA010000017.1, on the reverse strand, counting down.
ATCGCGGACCTTTTCGTTGTCCTGCACGGTGGCGTACTGGACGAAGACGTTGAACGGCGCGAAGTCGACCGGAAGGTCGTACTCTCCGGGGCCGATGACGTCGAAGGTGATCGCCGACGCTGCGCCTGCAGCAGACAGCGATAGCGCGGCGATGGCGATCCGGATCGACAGCGGGCCGGTCCGGCCCCGGGACATTCTGGACATCGTGGTACTCCTCCTCACGTTTTTATGGACGCCGCCATAGGGGCGTGCCGTCTTGCGGCGTCATCGAAAGGGCAAGTGAAATGCCAGCGTCGAAAGCGCGGCCCTGTGGCCGTGTGGGGGCCGGCAAGTCATTGTCGAAGCTGCGTTTGTTGGCGGGCCGGCGGCTCGGGACCGGATGCCGGCCGAGCGACAGCTGTCGCAGTCGCCTGCGCCGCTGATGGCGATCGCGGCCGTGGCTGCGACAGCTGTCGCAGGTGTGCGCGGCACGGGCCTGGCGCGCGGTGCAGGCATTGCGGCGGTTTCGGGCCGTCGCAGAGGCAGCGGCATGTCGCTTGCGCGTTTCGGCGGGCGTTTCTTCACCACAACCAGAACGACATCGGTGCGACATGAGCCAGCCACACGTTTTCCGCAGACGCGCGCCGCGCGGCCTTTCCGTGCTGCCGGGCCTGCTGCTGGCCACCGCCAGCCAGACGGTGTGGGCGGAAGCGCCGGCCGATGACGAGGCGGCCCATGTCGAGCAGCTGCCAGCCGTGGTGGTGACCGGCGGCGTGCCGCAGACCGAGGCGCGCACGGCGGCGGCGGTCGGCGTGGTCGATGCCCGGATGCTCAAGAGCGGCCGGCCGCAGATCAATCTGGCGGAGACGCTGAACAGCATTCCCGGCGTCGATGTCCGCGATCGGCAGAACAGCGCCCAGGACCTGCAGATCCAGATTCGTGGCTACGGCGCCCGCTCGACCTTCGGCGTGCGCGGCATCCAGCTGCGGGCCGATGGCGTGCCGCTGACGGCGCCGGACGGGCAGGGTGCGGTGTCGAACCTGCTGATCGGTTCGCTGGATCGCATCGAGGTGCTGCGCGGGCCGCTGGCCTACCAGTACGGCAACAGCGCCGGCGGCGTGATCGCAGCGTACAGCTTGGCGCCGCCGGACCGTCTGGGCACCGAACTGAGCTTCAGCGCCGGCGACAACGGCAGCTGGCGCGAGGCGCTGGCGATCGGCGGCCGGGCCGCCGACCAGAAGCTCGGCTACCGGCTGGATCTGGAACGCTACGACATCGCCGGCTACCGCGATCACAGCAAGGCGCAGCGCAACGTCGGCGCGCTGAACGCCCGCTACGACCTCGGCAACGGCCAGCAGCTGCGCCTGCTGGCTGGCGCGCTGTGGGGCGGTGATGCCGAAGACCCGCTGGGCCTGACCCGCCAGCAGTTCGAGCAGGACCCGCGCCAGGTGGCCGCGGTGGCGAAGACCTACAACACCCGCAAGAACACCGATGACTGGCGCGCCGCGCTGGGCTGGAGCGGCGCCTGGTCGAAGGCGGCCGACTGGGACCTGATCGTCTACGGCAGCGGTCGCCGGATCGAGCAGTTCCTGTCGATCCCGAAGGCGGCACAGGCATCGCCGGCGCGGGCCGGCGGCGTTGTCGATCTCGATCGCAACGGGGCCGGGATCGATGCCCGCAGCAGCTGGCAGCTGGGCGAGCTGCGCCTGAGCGCCGGCCTGCAATACCAGCTGGCCGACGAGCACCGGCGCGGCTACGAGAACTTTGTCGGCGATGCGCTGGGCGTGCGCGGCGCGCTGCGGCGCGACGAGGACAACCGGCTCTACAACTTCGACCAGTTCCTGTTCGCCGAATACGCCTTTCTGCCGCGCTGGCGGCTCAGTGCCGCCGTGCGGCACAGCCGGGTGGCGTTCAAGTCCGAAGACGACTACATCCGCGCCGGCAATCCGGACGACAGCGGCAGCACCGATTTCTCGGCGACCTTGCCGACCATCGGGCTCGCCTTCGAGCAGGCCGAGGGCCGGCTGTTTTACCTGAGCGCCGGCATCGGCTTCGAGACGCCGACCTTCAACGAACTGTCCTACCGCAGCGACGGCGAAGGCGGCCTCAATCTGGCGCTCGATGCCTCGACCAGCCGCAGCGTCGAGATCGGCGTCAAGCAGCAGTTCGGCAACCACGGCCTGCTGACCCTGGCGCTGTTCAAGATCGACAGCGACGACGAGATCGTGGCCGGTGCCACGGTCGATGGTCGCGCCAGCTTCCAGAACGCCGACACCGCCCGCCACGGCGCCGAACTGGGGCTGGTGCTGCGGCTGCCGGCGGCGCTGCGCCTGCAGATGGCGGCCAGCTACCTCGATGCCACGTTCGCCGAGCAGTACCGCTACAACAACGGCAGCACCACGGTGACCGTCAACGACGGCAACCCGATTCCCGGCGTCGCCCAGGGCAGCGTCTACGGCGAGCTGAGCTGGCGGCGCGGCCAGCCGGGCTGGGCGGCGACGCTGGAAGCCCGCTACTCGGACAAGGTGTCGGTCAACGACATCGCCAGCGATGCCGCGCCGAGCTACACGGTGGTCAACGCCAGCGCCGCCTACCGCGCGCTGATCGGCCGCTGGGATGTCGAAGGCTTCGTCCGCGTCTACAACCTGCTGGATCGGCGGTACATCGGCTCGGTGATCGTCAACGACGCCAACGGCCGCTATTTCGAGCCGGCGCCGGATCGTGGCGTGCACGCCGGCCTGAGCCTGCGCTGGGGTTCATGAACCGGCGCACGGACCGCCTGCTGCCGGCGGCGCGGCTGCCGCAGCCGGCACGGTAGACTGCCGACCGGCAGCCGTCACGACTCCGTGACCGCCGCCGCCCCGCGCGCTTTCCGGTCCAGCCTCGCTGGCTGCGGATCGACGCGTCCCCTGATCAGAACGCCAGCACCGGGCACCGCCGCATGCCGTCGACGACGAGCTTCCTGGCCGAATTGCAGCGCCGCAACGTCCATCGGGCGGCGATGTTCTACGCCGCTGCGGCCTGGCTGCTGGTGCAGGTCGCCACGCAGGTGTTTCCGTTCTTCGACATTCCGAACAGCACGGTTCGGATCGTCGTCATCGCGGTGATGATCGGCTTTCCATTCGCACTGCTGTTCTCGTGGTTCTACGAATGGACGCCGCAGGGGATCAAGCTGGAAAGCGAGATCGACCGCAGCGTCTCGGTGACCCGGCAGACCGGCAAGACGATGGATCGCTGGATCATCGCGGTGCTCGGCGTTGCCGTCGTGCTGCTGCTGACCGACAAGCTGGTATTCAACCGGGACAGGCGCGCGGCGGATGAGGTGCCTGCCGCTTCTGTCGCTGCGGACAAGTCGGTGGCCGTGCTGCCGTTCGAGAACCTGAGCGAGGACAAGGCCAACGGCTATTTCGCCGACGGCATCCAGGACGAGATCCTCACCGGCCTGGCCAAGATCGGCGATCTCAAGGTCATCTCGCGCACCTCCACCCAGCGCTACGCCAGCCGGCCCGACAATCTCATGGCCATCGCCAGGGAACTGGGCGTGGCGCACATCCTTGAGGGCAGCGTGCAGCGCGCCGGCAACCGCGTGCGCATCAACGTGCAGCTGATCGAGGCCAGCAGTGACAGCCACCTGTGGGCGGAAACCTATGACCGCACGCTGGACGATGTCTTCGTCGTCCAGAGCGAGGTCTCGCAGAAGATCGCCGAATCGCTGGCGGCGCGGCTGACGCGTAGCGAGCTGAGTGCACTGACGCGCAAGCCCACCGACAACGCGGAAGCCTACGCGGCCTACCTCAAGGGGCGTTCGTTCGGCAGCGTCAGCGTGGTGTCGCGCGGGCAGGTCGATCTCGCGCTGGCGGCCTATCGCCGGGCGGTCGCGCTCGATCCCGGATTCGCACTGGCCTGGGGAGAACTCGCGCGACTGACCTTCCTCAGCGACTGGAGCGGACTGGACGCATCTGGCGCATTGCGTGAGGAAGGCCGACAGGCGCTCGAAAAAGCGATGGCCCTGGCGCCGGGACTGCCTCAGGTCGAAATGGCGCGCGCGGTCTACCTGTATTACATCGCACGGGACTTCAGTGCCGCCTATGCCGTGATCGGCCCGCTGCAGTCACGCCTGCCGAACGATATCGATGTCTGGGCGTACTCCGGCTTTCTGGCACGGCGCCTCGGCTTCTGGGAAGAGGCAAAGGCGGACCTGATGCGCGCCCGTGTGCTGGCACCCAACGACTCCGGCATCGCCTTCCACCTGGGGTCGATCTTCGGGTCGATGGGCGATTTCACGCAGGCCGTTGCCTTGTTCGATGCCGGCCTGGCGCTGAAGCCTGACGATGACAGCCTGCTGCCAGCCGCCATCCTGGGCCGTTGGCTGCTGGGCGATCTGGCCGGTGCCGCCAAGGTGTTGGCTCAGTCGCGGGCCACGTCCGCGATGTTGCAAGCGCTGCGTGGGCAGCAGGCGTTGCTGCAGCGTGACTTCGAAGCGGCGGCGCGAGCGCTGCAGGCGGCGATCGACAGTGGCAGCGACATCCACACCGATACCGTCTTCGACGGCTACATACCGGCCCGGATCGACTGGCAGCTTCAGTTGGCGCTGGCCCAGCAGCGCGCCGGGGCACAGGCCGAGGCCCGGGCAAGCTATTCGCGCCTGGCTGCGCTGGCGCGTCAGGCGCTGGAGGACAAGCCGGAGAACCCCTACGTCGAAGCCGCATGGGGTCTGGTGCTGGGTCAGGCGCTGGCCGGACTCGGCGAACGCGAGGCGGCGGTGAGCGCGGGCGAGACCGCAGTCGCGCTGACTCCGGAATCGGCGGACCCGCTCGAGGCCGCTGTCTGGAACTACTACCTGGCACGCATTCATGCGCTTAACGGCGATGCGGCGCGGGCGGTACCGCTGGCGACCCGCCTTCTGCATACCAAGGCGAGCTACCTGACGACCGCCTGGCTAGGCCTTGACCCGGCATGGGACGCGCTGCGATCGGACGCGCGCTTCAAGGCGCTGCTCGCCGAGCACCCGCCGTGACGCTGCTCGCCGAACTGCAGCGCCGCAACGTCCATCGGGCGGCGATGTTCTACGCCGCTGCAGCCTGGCTGCTGGTGCAGGTCGCCACGCAGGTGTTTCCGTTCTTCGATATCCCCAACAGCACCGTTCGCATCGTGGTGATCGCGGTGGTCATCGGCTTTCCGTTCGCGCTGCTGTTCTCGTGGTTCTACGAATGGACGCCGCAGGGGATCAAGCTGGAAAGCGAGATCGATCGCAGCCAGTCGGTGACCCGGCAAACGGGCAAGACCATGGATCGCTGGATCATCGCCGTGCTGGGTCTGGCGGTGATCGTGCTGCTGGCCAATACCTTCGTGCTGCACAAGGACCCCGGCACGGAGCGTGATGCCGGCACGGCGCGCTCGATCGCCGTGCTGCCGTTCGTCAACATGTCCGGCGATGCTGCCAACGAATACTTCTCCGACGGCGTCAGCGAGGAGATTCTCAACGTGCTGGCGCGAGCGCCCGAGCTGCGGGTGGCGGCCAGAACCTCGTCGTTCTCGTTCAAGGGCAAGACGCTGGAGATTCCCGAAATCGCCCAGGCGCTCGGCGTGCGCATGGTGCTCGAAGGCAGCGTCCGCAAGCAGGGCGAGCGGGTGCGGATCACCGCGCAGCTGATCGACGCCGGCAGCGGCTTCCACGTCTGGTCGCAGACCTACGATCGCAAGCTGGAAGACATCTTCGCGATACAGGACGAGATCGCCAGCGCGATCGGCAAGGAGCTGGAAGTGAAGCTCGCCGGCCCCGGGCAGTCCGGCAGCCAATCGACGGGCACCAGCAACGTCGCCGCCTACGATCTCTACCTGCGCGGCATCGCCCTGTGGCATGCGCGTCGCCCTGACACGCTGTGGCAGGCGGTCGAGCTGTTCGAGCAGGCCACGGCGGCCGATCCGACCTTTGCGGCCGGCCATGCGGGGCTGGCGCTGGTCTATTCGGTGCTGCCGGCCTACAGCGCACGCATGGGTTTCGACGAAGGATTGAAGCGGTCGACCGATGAGGCGCTGCGTGCGCTGGCGCTTGATCCTGCGCTGCCCGAGGCTTACGCCGCGCTGGGCAACAATTCGGCAAACAGCCGGCAGCGTCTGACCTCCGACGCCCTGCTGCGCCGCGCCGTCCTGCTGCGGCCGTCGTTCGCAACCGCCCATCAATGGCTGGGGATCAACCAGTTCACCAGCGGCCAGCTTTCGGCGGCGCTGGCATCGCTGGAGCGGGCGACGCTGCTCGACCCCCGTTCACCGGTGATTGCCGAGAACCACGCCTTTTCGCTGCTGACCCTGGGGAGAGTTGCCGAAGCCGCGCAGCGCTGCGAGCAGTTGCTGGCCATTGTTCCCGACCATCCGTCCTGCCTTCAGTACCTGGGTCTGGCCCGGCTGATGCAGGGCGATCTCGATACCGCGAAGACGGCGTTCGAACGGATGGAAGCGGCGCAGGGACACAGCGGCCAGACGCAGGCCCTGATCGACGCATTGGCCGGCCGCGCCGACCGCCATGCGCTGGCCCTGAAATGGGCAGCGCTGCCGTTCAACAGCCAGGCCGATCCCGCCAGCGGCAACACGCTGGAAGATCAGGTGATCGCGGCGCTGCTGATGATGCTGGGCGAACCGCAGCTGGCGCTGGACTACATCGAGCGCATCGCCATCGAGACCGGCGCCAGCATGGACTGGGCGGTGATGCTGCCGGCGATGGACCCGATCCGCTGCGAGCCGCGTTTCGCGGCGGTGATCCGGAGCCTGAAGACGCAGGATCCTTATGCGGCGACGATTTGCGCGGGGCACGGCGAAGCTGCTGGTGCAGATCGCCACCCAGGTGTTCCCGTTCTTCGACATCCCGAACGAAACGGTGCGCATTGTCGTGATCGCCGTGGTCATCGGTTTTCCGTTCGCGATGCTGTTCTCGTGGTTCTACGAATGGACGCCGCAGGGCATCAGGCGCGAAAGCGAGATCGACGATTCCGAATCGATCACCCGGCAGACCGGCAAGACGATGGACCGCTGGATCATCGCGGTCCTGACCTTGGCCGTGGTGCTGCTGGCGGCCAACGCCGTGGTCGGTGGCAAGCGTGCCGCCGGCGACATCGACCGCTCGGTCGCCGTGCTGCCGCTGATCAACGAGAGCGGCGATCCGGCCAACGAGTATTTCTCCGACGGCCTGAGCGAGGAGCTGATTACCGCGCTTGCCCAGATCGGCGACCTCAAGGTGATCGGCCGCAGTTCGTCGTTCCGCTTCAAGGGCGGCGCCGAAGGTAGCCGGGTGATCGGCGAAAAGCTCGGCGTCGCCACCTTGCTCGAAGGCACGGTGCGCACGCAGGGCGATCGTGTGCGCATCGTCGCCGAATTGATCAGCGCGGCCGATGGCCGCGCGCTGTGGTCGCGCAGCTACGACCGCGAGCTAAAGGACATCTTCGCCGTGCAGAGCGAGATCGCCAGCGCGGTGGCGGTGGCGCTGAAATCGGCGCTGTTCGCGGCCGAGCCTGCGGCGGCCGCGCCGGAGGTCAGTGTCGACGCTCACAAGGCGCTGTTGCAGGCCCGCTTCTATCGGCAGCGTGGCAGCGAAGAGGACGCGGTCAAGGCCGTGCACTACTACGACGAAGCCATCCGCCTGGAGCCCACCTACGCGCAAGCATTTGCCGGACGCGCGACAACCGTGATCAACGTCGCGGACCTGACGGCGGACATCGGCCGCAAGCCCGCTCTGCGGGCTGCTGCCCTGCTCGATGCCCGCAAAGCGGTTGAACTCGATCCCGATCTCGCCGAAGCGCACGCCGCGCTGGGCTGGGCATTGTTCCTCGGCAGTTGGCAGTTCAGCGAAGGCCTTGCCGAACTGGAACGCTCGGCGCAGTTGTCGTCGAGCGATGCCACCGTGCACAACCTGCTTGCCCGTGTGCTGCTGTACGCGGGACGTTTCCCGGATGCAGAGGCGGCGGCGCGGCGAGCGATCGAGATCGATCCGCTGATGGCCTCCGCCCACGTCAGTCTGGCGCGCGTGCTGTTCACCATGGGGCGTCTGGACGAGGCCGATGTCCAGGCCCGCAAGGCTGCGGAGTTGCAACCGACATCGGCATCCAGCCATCGCTGGCAGGTGTTCGTCGCCGTGCGCCGCGGCGATGGCGAGACAGCGCTGCGTGAAGCGCAGCTGGAGCCCAACGAGGGCTTTCGGCTGTGCTTCCTCGCGCTGGCTCAAGCCGTCCGCGGCGACCGCGCTGCTTCGGACGCCGCGCTGGCGCAACTGATCGCCTCCGGCGAACAGAGCCTTGCCTACCAGATCGCCCAGGTCCACGCCTGGCGCGGTGACAACGACGCGGCCTTCGAGTGGCTGCGGCGCGCCTACGACAGCCACGATGGCGGCCTGTTGAGCATGCCGAGCGACCCGCTGCTGGTGGGCCTGCGTCGCGATCCGCGGTACACCGAGCTGCTGTCCAGACTGGGGTTGCCGGATTCGCGCCGGTAGCGGCGCCAGGTGCGCCCCGTCGATGCGATTGCCGAGGGATCACCCTGCAAGTTTCCCTAGAATGCGCGTCCCGCCCGAGCACCCACAGAGAAGTCGCGCATGAATCCGATCGACACGCTGCGCAAGGCCGCACTCGACTACCACGAGTTTCCGACCCCCGGAAAGCTGGCGGTCACGCCGACCAAGCAGATGGTCAACCAGAACGATCTGGCGCTGGCCTATTCGCCGGGTGTCGCGGCGGCCTGCGAGGAGATCGTCAAGGACCCTGCGAACGCGTTCCGCTACACCGCGCGCGGCAACCTGGTGGCGGTGATCACCAATGGCACGGCGGTGCTGGGGCTGGGTGCGATCGGCCCGCTGGCGGCCAAGCCGGTGATGGAAGGCAAGGCGGTGCTGTTCAAAAAATTCGCCGGCATCGACGTCTTCGATCTGGAAGTGGAGCAGCGCGATCCCGACCAGCTGATCGAGATCATCGCCGCGCTGGAGCCGACCTTCGGCGGCATCAATCTGGAAGACATCAAGGCGCCGGAGTGTTTCTACATCGAGCGGAAACTCCGCGAACGGATGAAGATTCCGGTCTTCCATGACGACCAGCACGGCACCGCGATCATCGTCGGCGCGGCGGTCAGCAACGGCCTGGAAGTGGTCGGCAAGAAGATCGACGAGGTCAAGCTGGTGGTCAGCGGCGCTGGCGCGGCGGCGCTGGCCTGCGTCGAGCTGCTGGTGGAGCTGGGCATCCGCATCGAGAACATCTGGCTGACCGACCTCGCCGGCGTCGTCTACCAGGGCCGCACCGAGCTGATGGACGAGGACAAGGTCCGCTACGCGCAGGCCACCGCCGCTCGCACGTTGGCCGAAGTGATTCCGGGTGCCGACATCTTCCTCGGCCTGTCGGCCGGCGGCGTGCTGAAGCCGGAGATGGTGCGCACCATGGCGACCCGGCCGCTGATCCTGGCGCTGGCCAATCCGACGCCGGAAATCCTGCCGAGCGAGGTCCGCGCGGTGCGCGACGACGCCATCATCGCCACTGGCCGTACCGACTACCCGAACCAGGTCAACAACGTCCTGTGTTTCCCGTTCATCTTCCGGGGCGCGCTCGACGCCGGTGCAACGACCATCACCCGGGCGATGGAGATCGCGGCGGTGAAGGCGATCGCCGAGCTGGCGCGCTTCGAGCAGAGCGACGTGGTGGCCAATGCCTACGGCATCGAGGACCTGTCGTTCGGCCCGGAATACCTGATCCCGAAGCCCTTCGATCCGCGCCTGATCGTGCACATCGCCCCGGCCGTGGCCAAAGCCGCGATGGATTCCGGCGTTGCCACCCGGCCGATCGCCGACTTCGACGCCTACCGGCAGAGCCTGCAGCAGTTCGTCTACCACAGCGGCACCCTGATGAAGCCGGTGTTCGCGGCCGCGCGCCGGGTGCCGCCGGAGAAGAGCCGGATCATCTTTGCCGAGGGCGAAGACGAGCGCGTGCTCAGGGCCGTGCAGATCGTCGTCGACGAAAAGCTGGCCCGGCCGATCCTGGTCGGCCGGCCGAAAGTCATCGAGCAGAGCATCGAGAAATACGGCCTGCGGATTCGCGAAGGCGAACACTTCACGGTGGTCAACCCGGAGTTCGACGAGCGCTATCACGCCTACTGGAGCGAGTACCACGCGATCATGGCGCGGCGCGGCGTGACACCGCAGTACGCGCGCATCGAGATGCGCCGCCGGACCACCCTGATCGCCGCGATGCTGCTGCGGATGGGCGAGGGTGACGGCATGATCTGCGGCACCTTCACCACCACCTGGCGGCACCTGCAGTACATCGACCGGGTGATCGGCCTGAAGCCGGGGGCGAATTGCTATGCGCTGATGAACGGCGTGGTGGTGCCGAACCGCCAGCTGTTCATCGTCGACACCCATGTCAACGTCGATCCGACCGCTGCCCAGCTGGCCGAGATCACGGTGATGGCCGCCGATGCCATCCGCCGTTTCGGCATCGAGCCGCGGGCGGCGCTGCTGTCGCACTCGAACTTCGGTTCCAGCGACACGCCGTCGGCGCAGAAGATGCGCGAGACGCTGCGCCTGCTGCGCGAGATGGCGCCGGAGCTGATCGTCGACGGCGAGATGCACGCCGACTGCGCGCTCGACGAGGCGCAGCGCCGCAGCGTGCTGCCGGAATCGACCCTGACCGGCCAGGCCAACCTGCTGGTCTGCCCGAACCTCGACGCCGCCAACATCGCCTACAACCTGCTGAAGACGGCGGCCGGCAACAATGTCGCGATCGGTCCGGTGCTGCTTGGCTGTGCGGCGCCGGTGCACATCCTGACGCCGTCGGCGACGGTGCGCCGGATCGTCAACATGACCGCGCTGACGGTGATGGAGGCCGCCACCGGCGTCATCTGACGCCCCTCTGCACTGCGCAGCAAAGCCGCGTTCAAGTATCCTTCGCGCGCTTTTTTCAGCCGCTCGACCAAAGACAGGAACTAACGTGGATCAGACACTCGCCGCCCGGGTGGGTCGCATCAAGCCTTCTCCGACTCTCGCCGTCACCGCCAAGGCCGGTGAACTCAAGGCGCAGGGCCTCGACGTGCTGTCGCTGTCCGCCGGCGAGCCGGATTTCGATACGCCGGCGCATGTGAAGGCGGCGGCGATCAAGGCGATCGAGTCCGGCTTCACCAAGTACACGCCGGTCGGCGGCACGCCCTCGCTGAAGAAGGCGATCATCGCCAAGCACCAGCGCGACAACGGGCTGGACTACGCCCCAAACCAGGTGCTGGCCTCGGTCGGCGGCAAGCAGGCCTGCTACAACCTGTGTCAGGCGCTGCTCAACGACGGCGATGAAGTGATCATCCCGGCGCCGTTCTGGGTCAGCTACCCGGACATGGTGCTGCTGGCTGACGGCAAGCCGGTGATCCTGCCGACCGACGCCAGCACCCGCTACAAGATCACTGCCGCCCAGCTCGAAGCGGCGATCACGCCGAAGACCCGGCTGATCTTCCTGAACTCGCCGTCGAACCCGTCGGGCGTGGCCTACACGCGCGCCGAACTGACGGCGCTCGCCGAGGTGCTGCTGAAGCACCCGCGCGTGATCATCGCCAGCGATGACATGTACGAGAAGATCCTCTGGGCCGACGAGCCGTTCGCCAACATCGTCAACGTCTGCCCGGCGCTGTACGACCGCACGGTGGTGATCCACGCGGTGTCGAAGACCTATTCGATGACCGGCTGGCGTCTGGGCTGGTCCTGCGGCCCGAAGTGGCTGATCACGCCGATGGCCGACATCCAGAGCCAGAGCACCTCGAACCCGACCTCGATCGCCCAGGCGGCGGCCGAAGCCGCGCTCAACGGCGATCAGGCCTGCGTGGCCGAAATGACCGTCGCCTTCAAGCGCCGCCACGATTTCCTGGTGGCCGGCCTGAACGAGATTCCGGGCATCCGCTGCCAGCCGAGCGACGGCACTTTCTACGCGTTCCCGGACATGTCAGGGCTGGTGGCCGCGAAGGGCCTGAAGGACGATCTCGAACTGGCCGACATCCTGCTGAAGGATCGGCTGGTGGCGCTGGTGCCGGGTTCGGCGTTCGGCACGCCGGGCCATATGCGGCTCAGCTTCGCAACCAGCGACCGCGTGCTCACCGAGTGCCTGAAGCGCATCGACGCTTACGCGCGCAGCTGATTCGCCTTCCGGCGGGCGGTCTGCCGCCCGAGACGCCTCGCAGCGTGCACCCGAGCACGCTGCGGGGCGTTTTTGCTTGTCTGGCTGCAAAGACGTGCCGCTAGGTTTCAGATGACGGCGGCGACACGGGCTGATGTGATCTTCGACGCAATCTTCAACTCACCGGGTTTCCTGTCGGCCAGGGGGCGTCGTTCTTTCACTTCGTCGCACCGCTGGTCCAGCAGACCGGAATGCCGTCGCCGAACCGGCTGAGAACGGGACCGCGATGCAGGTGAACAGCAGGGTCTTCAGGCAAGGCACTGCATGGAAAGCCGCTGCCGGAACAGCCCGACGACGGCCGGCCGGCGACTTCCGGAAAGGCTCGCAAAAAGGGTTGCCTTTGCGTCTCAGTTAGGTAGAATGCGCGACCGCAACGTTCCCTGATAGCTCAGTCGGTAGAGCAAGTGACTGTTAATCACTGGGTCCCAGGTTCGAGTCCTGGTCAGGGAGCCATCTTCTGGCGGTAGCAGTTCGCATCATCTCGCAGTACCAGGAACCCGGCCCGGCGCCGGGTTTTTTGTGTCCGTCATTCTGCGCGCGTTGGCAGCCGTGCCAGTGTCGGGATCAGCCCGCGCGGGCGAGGGCGGTCACCACTTCGAAATAGGGCGGCCTTGGATCACGCGAGGTGATCCGGCAGGACTCGACGACGAAGCCGGCGCTGTGCAGCCAGCTGTCGAGGGTTTCCGCCGTGGTGCCGAGGTTGACGTGATCGTAGGCCTGCATCGCCGCTTCATGGCGGTGAGCGCCGAGCGTGGCGACGACCAGGCGCCCGCCCGGGCGCAGGCAGCGTCGGGCCTCGGCCAGCACCCGCTGCGGCTGCCGCGCGTAGCTCAGCGCGTGCATCAGGAACACGTGGTCGAAGCTCGCGTCGCGAAACGGCAGGCTGTCCATGTCCGCCTGCGTGAAGGCGACGTTGGCGAGCGCGCCGATGCGCTTGCGCGCTGCCGCCAGCACCTTGGCGCTGATGTCGACGCAGGCGACGCTGGTGGACCGCTCGGCGATCAGTTCGGCCATCACGCCGTCGCCCGAGGCGATGTCGAGCACGTCGCCGAGATCGAGTAGGCCGATCACCGCACGTGCCGTGGCTTCCCAGGTGCGGCCCGGCGAGTAGTGCAATTCCATGCGGCCGGCGACCGATTCCGCCCAGGTCTGGCCGTGCTTGCGCACGCGCACCACTTCGCTGGCGCGTTCGCGATCGACGCGCGCCTGCGGATCGTCCAGGCGTTCGCGCATCACCGTCCACAGCTCGGCGGCCCGGCCGCGATCCGGGCTCAAGCTGTACTGCGCGCCGCTGCCGTTGCGGCTGGTCTGCACCAGGCCAGCCCGCTTGAGCTTGGCCAGGTGGGTGGAGACGCGGCTCTGTGCAAGGCCGGTGATCTCGGTCAGTTCCGCCACCGACAGCTGGTGCGCTTCCAGCAACAGCAGCAGGCGCAGCCGGCTGGCGTCGGCCAGCAGACGCCACAGCTCGGTGCTTTGCGCGATGCTGAGTTTCATGCGGCGGTCAGGCTCCGGGTGCTGGCGTGCGGGCAATGAAAAAGCCTGCCGACGGCCTGTCGGCAGGCTTGCTGGGAAGCGGCGCGGGCCGGCGGTGTCAGCCCTGCGACTTCACGGCGTCGACCGCGCTGTTGACGGCTGCGCTGACCGCTGCCGAAGCCTCGTCGACCTTGGCCTTGGCGGCACCGACAGCGGCGCTGGCGGTTTCGCTGACCGTGGTGGCGGCCTGGGTGACGACCTTCTTGGCGGCGCTGGTCGCGCGGCTGGCGCGCGAATTCGGCGACGGCGTCGGCACTGCGCGGGCCACGACCTTCTTGGCTTCGGCCACCGTGGTCTTCGCGGCGGATTCAACGGTCTTCTCGACCGACTTCGCCGCCTTGACGACCTTCTTCTCGACCGCCTTCGCCGTCTTCTTGACGGCCTTCACTTCCGCCTTGACGACTTTCTCGATCTTCTTCGCTTCGGTCTTCACGTCCTTCTTGACCGCCTTGACGTCGGCCTTCAACGACTTCTCGGCCTTGACCACCTCGGTCTTGATGTCCTTCTTCGCCGCCTTCACGGTCTCGCTGGCCTTGGCGCCGGCCTTCCTGGCTTCCGCCTTGACCCTCTCCAGCGCTTTCTGGGCTGGCGCGATGGCCTTTTCGAGCCTGGCGACCGACACCTGGGCGCCTTCGGCGCTGCCCTTGACCAGCTTGGCCAGCTCGCCGCGGGCATCGGCGACGACGCTAAGAGAGGCGCGGGCATTGCCGATCAGCTTGTTGACCGCTTCCTGCAGCAGATCGGCCTGCTTCTGGGCGGTGGACTTCAGGTCCTTCTCGCCACGGGCGCGCTTCAGCGAGGTCACGGCCGCCTTGTAATAGTCGTTCAGCGCCTTGAGCTCGGCATCGGCCAGCTTCTGCACGCCACCGTAGACGATCTGGTTGGCATTGCCGAGGGTGTCGAGGGACTGCTTTGCCAGCTGCAGCAGGTCATTGATCGGCTTGCTGAACGTCTTCTTTCCGGCCATGTCGCGATTCCCCCGTGCGGTGAACGATGCCGGATTCTAGGGGGGGCTTCTCGAAAGCGTCAAAACTGGGTCGAAACAGGGAGTTATCGGCCGATATTTGCAGCTTGCCGGCCGTTTGCGCCGAAGCGCGGCAGGGGCGACAGATGAAATTCCTGTCGCGGAACCTGCGTATAATCGCGGTCCATACGGCACCGCATGGCGCGTTTGGCGCGCCCTGCAGCCTGCCACGGACAACCCCACGAGGACTCACGCCCCATGTTTGAAGGCAATTCGCTCCAGGTCACGCGGCTCGACGGTGACATCGCCGAGCTGAAGTTCGACCGCAAGAACGAGTCGGTCAACAAGTTCGATGCCGCCACGCTCGGCGAACTGAAGGCCGCCGGTGCGCTGCTCGCCGCCGACACCACGCTCAAGGGCCTGATCGTCACCAGCGGCAAGGACGTGTTCATCGTCGGCGCCGACATCACCGAATTCGGCAAGAGCTTCCAGCTGCCGGAGGAAGAGATCGCCAAGTGGGCGGTGGAAACCAACAAGATCTTCTCGACCATCGAGGACCTGCCGTTCCCGACTGTCACCGCGATCAATGGCATCGCCCTCGGCGGCGGCTTCGAGATGGCGCTGTCGACGGATTACCGCGTGATCTCGGCCAAGGCCGCGATCGGCTTCCCGGAAGTGAAGCTCGGCATCATTCCGGGCTTCGCCGGCACGGTTCGTTTCGCCCGCCTGTGCGGTGCCGACAACGCCATCGAATGGATCGCCAGCGGCGACCAGAAGAAGCCGGAAGCTGCGCTGCCGATCAAGGCCGTCGACGCCGTGGTGCCGCCGGAGAAGGTTCGTGACGCAGCGCTCAAGCTGCTGGCGCTGGCCCAGAACGGCGCCTTCGACTGGAAGGCACGCCGGGAGCAGAAGAAGGGCAAGCTCAAGCTCGGCCCGATCGAAGCGGCGATGGTCTTCGAGACCGCCAAGGGCTTCATCGCCGGCAAGGCCGGCAAGCATTTCCCGGCGCCGGTTGCCGCCGTGACGGCGATCCAGAAGGCCGCCGGCAAGACCCGCGATGACGCGATCGCCATCGAAGCCGCCACCTTCGCCAAGCTGGCCAAGACCCAGGCGGCCGACTCGCTGATCGGCCTGTTCCTGAACGACCAGCTGCTGAAGAAGAAGGGCAAGGCCTACGCCAAGATCGCCCGTCCGGTGAAGCAGGGCGCGGTGCTTGGCGCCGGCATCATGGGCGGCGGCATCGCCTACCAGAGCGCGGTCAAGGGCACGCCGGTGGTGCTGAAGGACATCGCCGATCCGGCGCTGGCGCTCGGCATGGGTGAAGCGAACAAGCTGCTGTCGGCCCAGGTCGGCCGCAAGAAGCTGACGCCGGAAAAGGCCGGCGCGGTGCTGGCCTCGATCCGCCCGACCCTGAACTACGGCGACTTCAAGGGCATCGACGTGGTCGTCGAAGCGGTCACCGAGAACCCGAAGGTCAAGAAGATGGTGCTGGCCGATGCCGAAGCGGCGGTGCGCGATGACGCGGTGATCGCCTCGAATACCTCGTCGATCTCCATCGATCTGCTGGCCGAAGGCCTGAAGCGCCCCGAGAACTTCCTCGGCATGCACTTCTTCAACCCGGTCCACAAGATGCCGCTGGTCGAGGTCATCAAGGGTGCCAAGACCTCGCCGGAAGCGGTCGCGACGATCGTGGCCTACGCCTCGGCGATGGGCAAGACGCCGATCGTGGTCAACAACTGCCCGGGCTTCCTGGTCAACCGCATCCTGTTCCCGTACTTCGGCGGCTGGAGCCTGCTGCTGCGCGACGGCGCGGACTACCAGAAGATCGACAAGGCGGCCGAAAGCTTCGGCTGGCCGATGGGCCCGAGCTACCTGCAGGACGTGGTCGGCATCGATACCTCGCACCACGTCGGTGACGTGCTGGCCGAAGGCTATCCGGACCGCATGGGCAAGGAGTTCCGCACCGCGCTCGACGTGATGTACGAGGCCAAGCGCTACGGCCAGAAGAACGGCATCGGCTTCTACAAGTACGAGACCGATCCGAAGGGCAAGCCGAAGAAGGTCGTCACCCCGGACACCTACGCGCTGATCGCCGAAGTGCAGCCGAATGGCACGAAGGACTACTCGGACGAGGAAATCATGGAGCGCCTGATGATCCCGATGATCATCGAGACCGCCCGCTGCCTCGAAGAGAAGATCGTCGACACCGCCAACGAGGCCGACATGGGCCTGATCATGGGCGTGGGCTTCCCGCCGCATCTCGGCGGCGCCCTGAAGTACGCCGATGCCATCGGCCTCGCCAACCTGGTCGAGAAATGCGCCAAGTACGCCAGCCTCGGCAAGCTCTACGAGCCGACCCCGACGATGAAGGCCATGGCGGCTGCTGGTAGCCGCTACTACCCGCTGTAAGAGACCTTCCTAAATTGAACTGTCCGCGCCATGGATGGCGCGGTCTTGTACAGGACGTACACACGGAGAACAGATATGACTGATGTCGTCATCGTTGATGCCGTCCGCACCCCGATGGGCCGCTCGAAGGGCGGTGTGTTCCGCAATGTCCGCGCCGAAGCCCTGTCGGCCGAGCTGATCAAGGCGCTGATGAAGCGCAACCCGTCGGTGAACCCGAAGGAAATCGAGGACGTGATCTGGGGCTGCGTGCAGCAGACCAAGGAGCAGGGCTTCAACATCGCCCGTCAGGCGAGCCTGCTGGCCGGCCTGCCGATCGAAGTGTCGGGCCAGACCGTCAACCGCCTGTGCGGCTCGTCGATGACCGCGATCCACGCGGCCGTTGGCAGCATCCAGGCCGGTGCCGGTGACATCTTCATCTGCGGCGGCGTCGAGCACATGGGCCATGTGCCGATGGACTACAACTTCGACGGCAACCCGGAGCTGTCGCTGACCACCGCCAAGGCGGCGGCGATGATGGGCCTGACCGCCGAGATGCTGGCCACCGCGTTCCAGCTGCCGCGCGCCAAGCAGGACGAGTTCGCGCTGGCCTCGCACCAGAAGGCGGCCGCCGCGCTGAAGAACGGCGGCTTCAAGAACGAGATGGTCCCGATCGCCGGCCACGATGCCGATGGCCTGCCGATCCTGGTCGACTTCGACGAAGTGGTGCGTGCCAACGCCAATATCGAAGACCTCGGCAAGCTGAAGCCGGCATTCAATCCGAAGGGCTCGGTGACCGCCGGCAACAGCTCGGCGATTTCCGATGGCGCCTCGGCGGTGCTGGTGATGAGCGCCGACAAGGCCAAGGCCCTCGGTCTGAAGCCGCTGGCCCGCATCGTGTCGATCGCCTCGGCGGGCTGCGATCCGTCGACGATGGGCCGCGGCCCGGTGCCGGCGACCCTGAAGGCCCTGAAGCGTGCCGGCCTGACCCTGGCCGACATCGACTACTTCGAGCTCAACGAAGCCTTCGCCGCCCAGGCGCTGGCGGTGATGACCGAACTCAAGATCCTCGATCGCATGGATCGCGTGAATCTGAAGGGCGGGGCGATCGCGCTCGGCCATCCGCTGGGTTGCTCGGGCGCCCGCATCACCGGCGCGCTGGCGCATGTGCTGAACGAGAAGCAGGGCCGCTACGGCCTCGCGACGATGTGCATCGGCATGGGTCAGGGCGTGGCGACGATCATCGAACGCCTGCACTGATCGGCACGGGCTGACACGACAAAGGCCGGGTGATCCCCGGCCTTTGTCGTTTCCGGCACCGGTGTCGGCGCAGGCGCTCTCAGCCAGGGCCACGCTGCCGGTACAGCCCCGGGGCGCTGCCGGTCCAGCGCTTGAAGGCACGCTGGAAAGCGGTACTGTCGGCAAAGCCCAAGTCGATCGCCAACGCGCTGACCGGCACCGCACTGGTATGCAGCCGCGAGATCGCCAGATCGCGGCGCAGCTCGTCCTTCAGCTGCTGGAACGCCGTGCCTTCCTGCGCCAGCCGCCGCTGCAGGGTGGCGGTCGACATGTGCAGCGCGGCGGCGCAGGCGGCCAGCCCCGGCCAGGCCGGCTGGCCGTGCTGCAGGTGCTGGCGCAGGCGGCCGGTGACGCTATCGGCTCCGTGGCGCGGCACGATCACCTGGCCCTGGGCGTCGCGCAGGAATTCGCGCAGCGCCGCTTCGTCGCGACGCACCGGCTGCTTCAGCAGGGCGGCCTCGAACCACATCGCCGACAGCGGCTGATGGAAGCGCAGCGGCGCCGTGAACACCGGGCCGTAGCTGCCGGCGTAGGCCGGCGCATCGAAGGCGAAATCGAAGCGCGCGGCCGGCAGCCGGCCACCGGCCAGCCAGGCCAGCAGACGCCAGAACACGCGCAGGCTCAGCTCGTGGAAGAACGGCAGCTGGCCGGCGCCGGGATCGCGGAAGCGCAGCGCCCAGCCGGACAGCGGACCGTCGTGCAGCGGCACCAGCGCCACGTCGTCCTGCAGAAGGCCGAAGGTATGCGCCGCCCTGCGCATCGCCATGCCGAGCGTCGCGGCACTGGTGGCAGCGCGGAAGATCATCGCGATGCTGCCGCGCCGCAGCGGCCGGGAAACGAAGCCGAGCAGGTCGTCGTCGCGGCGCTCGGTCAGCGACCGGAACAGCGCCACGAACTGCTCGGCCGTCACTCGCGCCGACGGCTGTTCGAGCAGCGCGGCGGCGATGCCGGCATCGGCGAGGAAATCGTCGATCGCTTCGTGGCGGGCGCGAACGCCGCTGAGGATGCCGTGCACGAAGGCGATCGAGATGGTGATCGCGGAATCGGCCGGCGCGCGGACCTGCGTCATCGATTGAGGTGATTTGCCATGTGAACGATGCCCTGTGCCGTCGTGTCGGCGGCGCGGCAGTTTCTATCATCCGTGATTGAGCAGCAGCCGAGCCGGACCGCTGATCCCGCAGCATCCGGCTGCCGCCGTTCTGGTTCCCGTTCCGTTCTCGATTTTCGACAGGAGTTCGCCATGAGTCGTGATGTCGTGGTTGCCGGTGTCGGCATGATCCCGTTCACCAAGCCGGGCGCCAACGAGCCGTATCCGCAGATGGCGGCCAAGGCCACGCGGGCGGCGCTGGCCGATGCCGGCATCGGCTTCGAGCTGCTGCAGCAGGCCTATGTCGGTTATGTCTACGGCGATTCCACCGCCGGCCAGTGCGCGCTGTACGAAGTCGGCATGACCGGCATTCCGGTCATCAATGTCAACAACAACTGCTCGACCGGCTCGACCGCGCTGTTCCTGGCCCGGCAGGCGGTTGCCAGCGGCGTCGCCGACTGCGTGCTGGCGCTCGGTTTCGAGCACATGAGCCCGGGCGCGCTCGGCTCGGTGTTCAAGGATCGCCCGAGTCCGTTCGATCGCTTCGACGCGGCAACGCTGGACCTGCTCGGCCCCAGCGACGTGCCGCTGGCGTTGCGCTACTTCGGCGGCGCCGGGCTGGCCCACATGCAGCAGTACGGCACCTCGCTGTCGACCTTCGCGAAGATCCGCGCCAAGGCCAGCCGTCACGCCGCCAACAATCCGCTGGCGCTGTTCCGCACCGTGGTCAGCGAGGACGACGTGATGAATGCGCCGGTGATGTGGCCGGGCGTGATGACCCGGCTGATGGCCTGCCCGCCGACCTGCGGCGCGGCCGCTGCGGTGATCTGCTCGGATGCCTTCGCCAGCCGCCACGGCCTCGACCGGCGCGTGCGGATCAAGGCGCAGGCGATGACCACCGACGGCCCGCGCACCTTCGGCGCCGGCGACATGCGCGAGGTGGTCGGCTTCACGATGGCCCAGACCGCTGCCCGGCAGGTCTACGAAGCGGCCGGCGTCGGCCCCGATGATGTCGATCTCGTCGAACTGCACGACTGTTTCGCCCACAACGAGCTGATCAGCTACGAATCGCTGGGTCTGTGCCCGGTCGGCGGTGCCGAGAAGTTCGTCGTCGATGGCGACAACACCTACGGCGGCAAGGTGGTCACCAATCCATCCGGCGGCCTGCTCAGCAAGGGCCATCCGCTAGGGGCCACCGGGCTTGCGCAGTGCACCGAGCTGGTCCAGCAGCTGCGCGGCACGGCGGACAAGCGCCAGGTCGACGGCGCGCGGCTGGCA
Organism: Gammaproteobacteria bacterium; assembly: GCA_026398815.1. GTDB lineage: Bacteria > Pseudomonadota > Gammaproteobacteria > Nevskiales > Nevskiaceae > Nevskia. The sequence goes on along the minus strand of JAPLSA010000017.1, from coordinate 35,962 downwards.
CTGCAGCACAATCTCGGCCTCGGCGGTGCCTGCGTGGTGACCTTGTACGAGCGGGTCTGAACGGCTTGTACGGCGGCTGGACCGGCGCGCGCTGCGCCGGCCTTGCCGCCTTCAGGTCTGGATTACCGTCATGCCCGGCGCAATGCCCCGGCCCAGCGTCGCCCGGGGGCCGCTGAGGCCGAACGCCTGGATGCCTTCGACCAGCATCCGGGTCGCGAAACGTGCGGCCTGCTCGGCATTGCGGCCGCCCTGCTCGCAGAGTACGCGGCCGATTTCGAAGGCCATGCCGTACAGCGAGGCGGCCATCAGGTCGACATCGAGCTCGGGGAACAGTCCGCGCGCCATCGCGTCGTTGAGGTCGGCCTTCAGCTGCTGCATCGGGATGCCGACCACGGTTTCCTTGAACAGGCTGCGCACCACGTATTCGTTGCGCAGGATCAGCTCGAAGAAACCCGGCTCCTCGACGATCTTCTCGAACAGGGTCAGGAAGGCGCCGTAGAGAAAGTCGGCGAGGCTGGTGGCCTGCGCGCGCAGGTCATGCATGCGCCGGGTGATCTCGCTCATCCGCACGTCGAGCACTTCGCGGAACAGGGATTCCTTGTCCTGGAAGTAGTTGTAGAACGTGCCCGGCGCCAGTCCCGATTCGCGGACGATGTCGCGCACCGTCACCGCATCGAACCCCATCTGCATGAAACACGTTCGGGCCGCTTCGATCAGCGTCGCGCGGTTGGCCTGCTTGTTGTGCTCACGCTTGTTGTCGCGGGGGAGTGAGGACATGGACGGGCGGCCCGTTGTGCTCAGTTGAACTTCGAGAAATCCGGCTTGCGCTTGGCGATGAAGGCGGTCATCGCCTCGATGGCTTCCGGCTGGCGGAGCATCGGAATGAAGTGATCGGCCTCCAGCGGGATCGCGTCGCTGACTTCCGCCTGCCGCCAGCGCTTGAGCAGCATCTTGTTGACGCGCAGCGCGTTCGGCGGCTGGCTGGCCAGCTTCAGTGCGCGGCCGAGCGCGTGGGCTTCGACCTCGTCATCGGCATGCACGCTGTTGACGATGCCGCTGGCTTCGGCGACGGCGGCCGTGAACGGTTCGCCGAACAGCAGCAGTTCCGAAGCCTTCACGTGGCCGACGATGCGTGGCAGCAGGTAGGTCGACGCGAACTCGGCGCAGATGCCGATGTTGACGAACGGGAACTGGAAGCGGGCGTTCTGGCCGGCATAGACCAGGTCGCAGTGGAACAGCATGGTTGCGCCGATGCCGATCGCCGGGCCCTGCACGGCGGCCACCACCGGCTTGGCCAGCCCGGCCAGCGCGTGCATGAAGCGCAGCACCGGGTTCTGCTCGCGCGGCGTGTTGTGATCGAGCTTCAGGAAGTCCTGCAGATCGTTGCCGGCGCAGAACGAACCACCGCTGCCGACGAACAGCACCACGCGCACCTCGGGGTTGCCGGCGGCTTCGGTAACCGCCTGTTCCATCGCCGTGTACATGCCCTGCGTCAGCGCGTTCTTCTTGTCGGCGCGGTTCAGGCGGATGGTCATCACGCGATCCTTGACCTCGGTCAGGATCAGCGGCACTTGCGTTTCGGTCACAGGCAACTCCGGCAGCGGAAAATCGTGAGGAGCGGCGATCATGCCGCACGCTGAAGGCCTCGTCAGCAGGTAATCGAGATGACCGAAAATACCGGCCCGCACGCCGGTCGCCGACGCCATGAAGGCGGAGTGGCGGATCGCGGCCTGCTTCCGTGCTGCGGCTCGCCAATGCCCGGCGCGGCTCATGTTGCACCGCGATAATCGACGAAAGTCGCTACCATCCGCCGTCATGATTCGCATCCAATCTCCACTCCTGCGCTGGCTGCTCATCGGCCTCGCCATCTCCGTCAGTGTCGGTGTCGTCGCGTTCGCGCTATGGCTGGTGCAACTCGACAAGGAAGTCCGGGTTCGCTACGCCGGCGTCAAATGGGTGCTGCCGGCGCAGGTCTATGCCGCGCCGATGGACCTGTATCCCGGCGCGCCAATCACGGTGCCGGACCTGCGGCGGGAGCTCGATCGCCTTGGCTATCGGCTCAGCGACGAGCTGAGCGGGCCGGGCACCTACCAGATGGCGGTCGACGAGCTGCGCGTCGACATCCGCGCGTTCTCGTTCTGGGACAGTCAGCAGCAGGAACAGCGGGTCGCCTTCAAGGGCGACGCCAGCGGCCTGACCGCGATCCGGGCAATGGGCAGCGATCGCTCGATCGACCTGCTGCGCCTGGACCCGATGCTGATCGGCAGCATCTATCCGAGCCACAGCGCCGAGGACCGGGTGCTGGTCAAGCTCGACGAGGTGCCGCCGCTGCTGCCGGCGACCCTGATCCAGGTCGAGGACCGCGGCTTCGAGGATCATTTCGGCGTCAGCCTCAAGGGCATCCTGCGCGCGGCGGTCACCAATGCCTTCCGTGGCGGCGCGCGCAAGCAGGGCGGCTCGACGATCACCCAGCAGCTGATCAAGAACCTGTTCCTGTCCAACGAACAGAGCTACGCCCGCAAGATCCGCGAGGCGCTGATGGCGATCCTGCTGGAGCGCCACGTGTCCAAGCACGACATCCTGGAGGCCTATCTCAACGAGGTCTGGCTCGGCCAGGATGGCAATCGCGCGATCCACGGCTTCGGGCTGGCCAGCCAGTTCTATTTCAACAAGCCGCTGAATGAACTGCGGCCTGCGGAAATCGCGCTGCTGGTCGGCATCGCCAAGGGACCGACGGTCTACAACCCGCGCCGCTTCCCGGACCGGGTCCGCGACCGGCGCGACCTGGTGCTGCAGCTGATGACCGACGGCGGCCTGATCCGCGAGGACGAGCGCGAGGTCGAGGCGTTGTCGCCACTCGGCGTGCAGAACGGCAAGGCCGGCGGCGTCGAACGCTATCCGGCGTTCATCGATCTGGTGCGCCGCCAGATCAAGGGCCTGTACCGCGAGGAAGACCTTGGCTCGGAAGGGCTGCGCATCTTCACCACGCTCGACCCGCGCGCGCAGGAACGGCTGGAAGCGCGGATCGTCGCCGACCTGCCGGACCTCGAAAAGAGCCGCCAGCTGAAGACTGGCACCCTGCAGGCGGCCGGCGTGGTCACCAGCGTCGAAGGCGGCGAAGTGCTGGCCATGGTCGGCGATCGCAACGTGCGTTTTCCGGGCTTCAACCGTGCGCTCGATTCCCAGCGGCCGATCGGTTCGCTGGCCAAGCCATTCGTCTACCTGGCCGCGCTGGCCGATCCCGGCCGCTACAACCTGGCCTCGATCGTGGTCGACGAGCCGATCGAGCTGCGGATGCCGAACGGCAGCCGCTGGGCGCCGAAGAACTACGATCACAAGCTCCATGGCGCGGTGCCGCTGTATGCCGCGCTGGCCCGCAGCTACAACCTGCCGACCGTGAAGGTGGGCCTCGATGTCGGCGTCGATCGGGTGCACGACATGCTGCAAGCGGCCGGCCTGCAGGAGCCGCCCCGGCTGCCGTCGATGTTCCTCGGCGCGATCAACGCGTCGCCGCTCGATGTCGCGCAGGTCTATTCGACCTTGGCCGCCAACGGCTATCTGACGCCGTTGCTGGCGATCCGCGAAGTCATGACCAAGGATGGCAAGCCGCTGTCCCGCTACAGCTTCCAGCTCAAGCAGACCTTGCCCGAAGGCCCGGTCTACCTGACCAACTGGGCGATGCAGAAGGTCATCGAATTCGGCACCGCGCGCTGGGCCGTGTCGGTGCTGCCGGCCGGCCAGACGTTCGCCGGCAAGACCGGCACCACAGACGACGCCCGCGATTCCTGGTTCGCCGGCTTCGGCGGCGACCGGGTGGCGGTGGTCTGGGTCGGCCGCGACGACAACAAGCCGGTCGGCCTCGATGGCGCTGCCGGCGCGCTGCGCATCTGGGGTCGGCTGATGCGCGATCTCAAAGCCCGCGGCCTGGATCTGACCGCGCCGGCGGAGGTCGTCGACGCGGTGATCGACCCGCAGACCGGCCTGCTGGCCGACGAAGGCTGCAGCGGCACGATGATCATGCCGTTCATGGCCGACGCCCTGCCGACGCGCTACGCCGACTGTGCGAATGCGGGACAATCCGGGCCCCTGGACTGGCTGAAAGACATCTTTCGATGAACCTGCATCGACTCGCCGCAAACGCCCGGCAACCGCGTCTGGCGACGGCCTGCGTCCTGCTGCTGACGATTGCGGGCTGCGCGACCGCACCGGCCACCACCACACCGAGAACCACCGGTGAAGTGGTGACGCCGCCGACCGCCTCGTCGCCGGCCCAGCCGCCGACGGTGGTGCAGCCGCCGCTGCTGCCGGAACCGGAGCCGAAAGCGCCGGTCGCTGTCGAATATCCGAAGACCCTGGCCGCCGCCGGTGCCGCAGCGCCGGTGCTGGCGCTGGCCCGGCAGGCTGAGCAATCACGCGCCGCCGGCCAGCACGAGGCGGCGCTCGGACAATGGCAACGGGCGCTGCGGATCGAACCGCGCAACGCGTTCCTTTGGCACGAGATCGCCAGCACCCATCTGAGCCTCCAGCACGCCGGGCAGGCGGAAAGCTCGGCGCAGAAGTCGACCAGCCTTGCGCGCGGCAACCTGTGGCTGGAAGCGGAAAACTGGCGGCTGATCGCCAGTGCCCGCCGGCTTGCGCTCGACACCCCCGGCGCCGAAGCGGCGTTGGCGCGCGCAGCGAGTCTGAGCCCGGGAATCGCCGCCTCCGCACCGTGAACGCCGCCGAACTGCTCGGCGCGCAGGGACCGTTCGCCCGCCACGCGCCCGGCTTCGCGCCGCGCAGCCAGCAGCAGGCGATGGCGGAAGCGGTGGAAGCCGCGATCGCCGACCGCAGCCGGCTGGTCGTCGAAGCCGGCACCGGCACCGGCAAGACCTACGCCTACCTGGTGCCGGCGCTGGCCTCCGGCCGCCGCGTGGTGGTGTCGACCGGCACCAAGAACCTGCAGGACCAGCTGTTCTTCCGCGACCTGCCGAGGGTCCGCGACGCCCTTGGCCTGCCGGTACGCGTTAGCCTGCTGAAAGGCCGTGCCAATTACCTGTGCATCTATCGGCTGCGCAAGGCAGTGATGGACCCGCGCTCGCGGGTGTCGCGGACCAAGCTCGGCGTCGTCGACGACTGGGCCATCCGCACCGATTCCGGCGAGGTGTCGGAGCTGCCACCGACCGTCGCCGACGACCAGCTGCTGCCGCTGGTGACCTCGACCGCCGACAACTGCCTGGGCGGCAAGTGTCCGGACTTCGCCGAATGCCACGTCGTCAAGGCGCGTCGCGCGGCGCAGGCGGCTGATCTGGTGGTGGTCAATCACCATCTGCTGTTCGCCGATTTCCGGCTCAAGGAAGAAGGCTTCGGCGTGCTGCCGGGTGCTGATGCGGTGATCGTCGACGAGGCCCACCAGTTGCCGGAACTGGCGGCGCAGTTCTTCGGCGAGAAAGTGTCGACCCGGCAGCTATCGGATCTGGCGCGTGACATCGCCGTCGAGGTGCAGGCGTTCCGCGACATGCCGAGGCTGACCGAGGCGCTCGACCAGCTGGCGCTCGCCACCATCGAGCTGGAGCGGCCGTTCAACGAAGTCGGCGCCGGCCGGCTGGGGCTGGATGATTTCGCCCAGCGCACCGGCGTCGCTTCGGCACTCGGCGCGGCACGCACGGCCCTCGATGAATGCCGCGACACGCTGCAGGCCGTGGCCGAGCGATCCACTGGCCTGGCGCACTGCGCCGGCCGGGCGACGACGATGGCCGCGGCCTTCAATCACATCGCCGGCGATGCCGGGCCGGGGCTGGTGCGCTGGGCCGAAAGCGCCGGCCGGGGCGGGGCGTTGCATGCCGCGCCGGTCGAGCCGATCGACGGCTTCCGGCGCTTCATGGCCGCCTATCCCGGGGCCTGGGTGTTCACTTCGGCAACGCTGGCGGCGGGCACGGATTTCCAGCATTTCACCGCGACGCTCGGCCTCGACGACGCCGCGACCCTGCGCCTGGACAGCCCGTTCGACTATGCCGAGCAGGCTCGCCTGCATGTGCCGCGCGGCCTGCCGGACCCGAATGATCCGGCCTATTCCGATGCCGTTGCCGACACGCTGGTGCCGTTGATCGAGGCCAGCGGTGGCGGTGCCTTCGTGCTGTGCACCAGCTACCGGGCGATGGACCGGATCGCCGAACGCCTGCGCTCTGCGCTGCCGTTCCCGCTGTTCGTGCAGGGCGAGGCCGGCAAGAGCGCGCTGATCGAACAGTTCGCCAAGGCCGGCAACGGCGTACTGGTGGCGACTGCCAGCTTCTGGGAAGGCGTCGACGTGAAAGGCGCTGCGCTGCGGCTGGTGGCGATCGACAAGCTGCCGTTCAACCAGCCCGGCGATCCGGTCTTCGAGGCGCGGCTGAAGCTGATCCGCGAACGCGGCGGCAATCCGTTCATCGAACTGCAGCTGCCGCGCGCGATCACCGCGCTGCGGCAGGGCGTCGGCCGGCTGATCCGCGACCGCAGCGACCGCGGCATGGTGGTGCTCTGCGACCCCCGGCTGCGCAGCAAGGGCTACGGCCGCAAGGTGGTCGCCAGCCTGCCGCCGATCCCGGCGCTCAAGGAGCCAGCCGAGGCCTGTGCCTGGCTGCGTGAAGAATTCCAGGCCACCGCCTGACCCCTGCAATCGTCATGGCAACGGATTCCGGCGCATGAAGCTTCTGGCAATCGACACGGCGACCGAGGCGTTGTCCGCCGCACTCTGGCTCGACGGCGAGATCATCGAACGCTACGCCGTGGTGACCCGCGAACATGCCGCCCGGCTGCCGCTGCTAGTGCCGGCGCTGATGGCCGAGGCCGGCCTGTCGCTGCGCCAGCTCGACGGACTGGTCTGTGGCATCGGGCCGGGCAGCTTTGCCGGGGTGCGAATCGGCGTCAGCTATGTGAAAGGGCTGTGCCTCGGGCTCGATCGGCCGGTGATCGGCATCACCTCGCTGGCGATGCTGGCGCAGGCAGCGCTGGCCACGAACCCCGAGGCCGTGGCGCTGCCAGCCATCGATGCCCGCATGGACGAGGTCTATTTCGGCGCCTATCGCAGGGTCGATGGGCGGGCAATGGCGGTGCAGGGCGAGGTCGTCAGCCCGGCGGCGGCGGTAGCGGTGCCGGCCAGCGGGCCGTTCATCGCCATCGGCAGCGGCTGGGGCGTGCATCGCGACGCGCTGTTCGGTGCGCTGCCGGAAGCCCCGCAGCAGCTGGATGCCGCTGCCTACCCGCATGCCGCGGCCGCCTTGTCGCTGGCCGCCGAGGAGCATGCGCGCGGGCTCGGCCAGGACGCGACGACCCTGGTGCCGGCCTATCTGCGCAATCGCGTGGCGCTGACCAAGGTCGAACAGCAGGCGCTCCGCGACAGCCGTCGATAGGGTTTTCGCGGGTTGTCGCATCGCCGTACGCGACCGTACGTCGGCTGATCGACAACATTTGTTCACCTTTCGTCGCATGGACTAGCCGATGCCATCGGCTCTTGGCATACTCCGCGTCGCTCGCCGTACTGTTCCGTATGGAAGCAGTGCAGCAACAGATTTCATTTCAACCGGAGACACGTCAATGGGTCAGTACAACGCACCGCTGCGCGACATGCAGTTCGTCCTTCATGAACTGCTCGGCGTCGAAGCGGAACTGAAGTCGATGTCGCAGCATGCCGAACTTGATGCCGACACGATCAACTCGATCACCGAGGAAGCCGGCAAGTTCGCCAGCGAAGTCATCTTCCCGCTGAACCAGAGCGGCGACGAGGAAGGCTGCTCGCTCGACAAGGCCAGCGGCGTCGTCAACGCGCCGAAGGGCTTCAAGGAAGCCTATGCGGCCTACGTCGAAGCCGGCTGGCCGGCGCTGGCCTGCGACCCGGATTTCGGCGGCCAGGGCCTGCCGGAAGTGGTCAACAACGTGTTGTACGAAATGCTGAATTCCGCCAACCAGGCCTGGACGATGTACCCGGGCCTGACCCACGGCGCCTATGCCGCGCTGCGCGCCCACGGCACGCCGGAACAGAAGGCGACCTACCTGCCGAAGCTGGTGTCCGGCCACTGGACCGGCACGATGTGCCTGACCGAGTCCCACTGCGGCACCGACCTCGGCATGCTGCGCTCGAAGGCCGAGCCGAACGCCGACGGTTCCTACGCGATCAGCGGCCAGAAGATCTTCATCTCCTCGGGCGAGCATGACTTGGCCGAGAACATCATCCACCTCGTGCTCGCGCGCCTGCCGGATGCTCCGGCCGGCACCAAGGGCATCAGCCTGTTCATCGTGCCGAAGTTCATCCCGAACGCCGACGGCTCGCTGGGCGCCCGCAACGGCATCAAGTGCGGCTCGCTCGAGCACAAGATGGGCATCCACGGCAACGCCACCTGCGTGATGAACCTCGACGGCGCCACCGGCTGGCTGGTCGGCGAGCCGAACAAGGGCCTGAACGCGATGTTCGTGATGATGAACGGCGCGCGGCTCGGCGTTGGCATGCAGTCGCTGGGTCTGGCCGAAGTGGCTTACCAGAACTCGCTGGCCTACGCGAAGGACCGCATCCAGATGCGCTCGCTGACCGGGCCGAAGGCCAAGGACAAGCCGGCCGATCCGATCATCGTCCACCCGGATGTCCGCCGCATGCTGCTGACCCAGAAGGCGCATGTCGAAGGCGCGCGCGCGTTCGCGTACTGGTCGGGCCTGCAGATCGACAAGGAACACTTCCACCCGGACGAGAAGGTCCGCAAGGAAGCGGCCGACCTGATGGCGCTGCTGACCCCGGTGGTCAAAGGCTTCATCACCGAGCAGAGCTGGGTGTCGACGACCTACGGCATGCAGGTATTCGGCGGCCACGGCTACGTCAAGGAGTGGGGCATGGAGCAGTACGTCCGTGATGCCCGCATCAACATGATCTACGAGGGCACCAACGGCATCCAGGCGCTCGACCTGCTCGGCCGCAAGGTGTTGTCCGACATGGGTGCCAAGCTGATGAAGTTCGGCAAGCTGGTCACCGACCTGTGCAAGGCGGAAAGCCAGAACGAGGCGATGGCCGAGTTCATCAAGCCGCTCGCCGAGCTGGGCCAGGAAGTCCAGAAAGTGACGATGGAAATCGGCCAGAAGGCAATGAAGAACCCGGACGAAGTGGGCGCGGCATCGGTGCCTTATCTGCACCTGATGGGCCACTTCGTCTACGCCTACTTCTGGGCCCGGATGGCCAAGATCGCGATCGAGAAGCAGGGCCAGGACGACTTCTACAAGGCCAAGCTGATCACCGCCCGCTTCTACTACCAGAAGCTGCTGCCGGAAACGGCGACCAACCTGAAGCAGATCCGCGCTGGCGCGGCGCCGCTGATGGAACTGGCGGAAGCGCTGTTCTGAAGCAACAAAAAAGCCGCCCGGTGATCCGGGCGGCTTTTGACCCAGGCGGCGTTCGAGATTTCTCGCACGCCGCCTTTTTGTTGCGCGCGATTTACGCGCTGACCACCGGAATCCCGGCGATCTTGGCCTTCCAGATCTTCGGGCCGGTTTCGTGCACCGAGGTACCGGCGGAGTCGACGGCGACGGTCACCGGCATGTCGGTCACCGTGAACTCGTAGATCGCTTCCATGCCGAGGTCTTCGAAAGCGACAACCTTCGATGCCTTGATCGCCTTGGAGACCAGGTAGGCGGCGCCGCCGACCGCCATCAGGTACACGGCCTTGTTGTCCTTGATCGCGTCGATGGCAATCTGGCCGCGCTCGCTCTTGCCGACCATGCCGAGCAGGCCGGTGGTTTCGAGCATCTGGCGCGTGAACTTGTCCATGCGCGTTGCCGTCGTCGGGCCGGCCGGGCCGACGACTTCATCGCGCACCGGGTCGACCGGGCCAACGTAATAGATAAAGCGGTTGGTGAAGTCGACCGGCAGCTTTTCGCCTTTCGACAGCATGTCGGTCATCCGCTTGTGGGCGGCGTCGCGGCCGGTCAGCAGCTTGCCGTTCAGCAGGATCACTTCGCCCGGCTTCCAGGACGCCACTTCCTCGCGGGTCACGGTGTCCAGGTTCACGCGGCGGGCGCCGGCCGGCGAGTAGGTCAGCTTCGGCCAGTCTTCGAGCGACGGCGGATCGAGCGCCACCGGGCCGGAGCCATCGAGCACGAAGTGGGCGTGACGGGTTGCCGCGCAGTTCGGAATGATCGCCACCGGCAGGTTCGCCGCGTGGGTCGGGTAGTCGAAGATCTTGACGTCGAGCACGGTGGTCAGGCCGCCGAGGCCCTGGGCGCCGATGCCGAGTGCATTGACCTTGTCGAACAGCTCGATGCGCAGCGCGTCGATCTTGGTCAGCGTCTCGCCGGCGACCTCGCGTGCCTTCAGCTGCGGCATGTCGATCGGCTCCATCAGCGATTCCTTGGCCAGCAGCATCGCCTTTTCGGCGGTGCCGCCGATGCCGATGCCGAGCATGCCGGGCGGGCACCAGCCGGCGCCCATCGTTGGCACCGTCTTCAGCACCCACTCCACAATCGAGTCGGACGGATTGAGCATCGCGAACTTCGACTTCGCTTCCGAGCCGCCGCCCTTGGCGGCGACCGTCACCTCGACCTCGTTGCCCGGCACGATCGAGACATTGATCACCGCCGGCGTGTTGTCCTTGGTGTTCCTGCGCCCGAACGCCGGGTCGGCGAGCACCGAGGCACGCAGCTTGTTGTCCGGGTGGTTGTAGGCGCGGCGCACGCCTTCGTTGCACATGTCCTCGACCCCCATCGTCGCGTCCGGCCAGCTGATGTTCATGCCAATCTTCAGAAACACGGTGACGATGCCGGTGTCCTGGCAGATCGGCCGATGGCCTTCGGCGCAGAGCCGCGAATTGATCAGGATCTGGGCGATCGCGTCCTTGGCCGCCGGCGATTCCTCGCGCTCATAGGCAGCAGCGAGGTTCTTGATGTAGTCGACCGGGTGGTAGTACGAGATGTACTGCAGCGCGTCGGCAACGCTCTGGATCAGGTCGTCCTGCCGGATGGCGGTCGAGGTGGCTTGGCTCGGGGCGGTCATGGCTTCGCAAGGGGCGTGGCGGAAGGGACGGCGATTTTAACCGGGCGGGTCGCCCTTCATGGTCACCGGGCCTGGATCACTGCTGGTCAGCTCGGCCGCGGCAGCACTGATCCGGCGCAGCACGTCGATGCAACGCGCCATTTCCTGCGGCGTTACCGAGCCGAGCAGCTGACGTCGGACGTCGATCACCGCGTTCTCGATGTCGTCGCAGACGGCACGGGCGCGGTCGGTCAGATGGATGCGCCTTGCGCGGCGGTCGCCAGGGCAGTTCCTGCGCTTGATCCAGCCGTCGGCTTCCAGGCGGTCGAGCAGGCGCACGACGGTCGGCGATTCGACTTCGAGATAGCGGGCGATATCCGCCTGCGTCGGCGCTTCCTCGGCGCGCAGCAGATAGAGCAGCGGCTGCCATTTCGCCTGCGACAGGCCGAGCGGTGCCAGCTTGCGATCGATGGCCGCGCGCCAGTCACGCGGCACCGTGCGCATCAGCAGGACGAATTCCTGAACGTCGTTGGTCATCGCCAGAGTCTAGCGGATAGTTAGCAAGCTAGCATCTAGCCGACTAAGCAAGTATGCTCCGCGCCATCTTTCGCCGGCCGCCACGCGTCGTGGCTGGTCGCGGCGTTTCCCGCATCGGAGTTGCCATGACGAAGTCCCCAGCCGCCGGTACCGTGTTGCTGGCCGCGTTGCTCGCGGCCTGCTCGAGCGCCACGCCGCCGCCGGCACCCCCGCCGCCACTGGTCGTGGTCAAGACCGTACGGCCGGCCGAAGCCAGTGTCACCATCGATTACGTCGCCCAGACCGAAGCGCTGAACGAGGTCGAGATCCGGCCGCGGGTCGGCGGGCTGCTGGAAACCCAGGCGGCGGTCGAAGGCACGCGGGTGAAGAAAGGGCAGCTGCTGTTCGTCATCGATGCCCAGCCCTACGAGGCCGCGGCGGCGCAGGCCAAGGCCTCGCTGGCGCTGGCGCAGTCGGCGTTCGATCAGGCCGATCGCGACCTCGCGCGCGTCAAGCCGCTGTCGACCATCGATGCGGTCAGCCAGCAGGAACTCGATGCGGCGATCGCTCGCCACGATGCTTCCAGCGCGCAGGTGGAAGCGGCGAGGGCGGCGCTGCAGACCGCGCAGCTGAACCTCGGCTACACGCGGATCACCTCGCCGATCGACGGTGTGATCGGCCGCGCGCAGCTCAAGGTCGGCGGCCTCGTCACCGCCTACACGACCCTGCTGACGACGGTCTATTCGACCGATCCGATGTACGTGAACTTCGCGATCAGCGAGTCGCGGGTGCTGGAAATCCAGCGCGAGATGGGCGTGGCGCTGGACCAGGCCGCCAAGAGCAACCGCACCTTCAAAGTGCTGCTCGGCGACGGTTCGGAGTACCCGCATCCCGGCCGGCTGAACTTCATCGATGCGGCGGTCGACAACGCCACCGGCACGCTGAAGCTGCGGCTGGAAGTGCCGAATCCTGATCAGCTGCTGCGCGCCAACCAGTTCGCCCGCGTGCGCGTCACCACGCAGAACCTCAAGGACGCGCTGCTGGTGCCGCAGCGCGCCGTGCAGGAATTCCAGGGCAAGAACTACGTCTGGGTCATCGATGCCGAATCGAAGGCCCAGCAGCGCGACGTGACGATGGGCGCGCGCGTCGATTCCAACTGGATCGTCACCAAGGGGCTGAGCGCCGGCGAGGTGCTGGTGGTCGAAGGCATGCAGAAGCTCAAGCCCGGCATCGCCGTCACCACACGAGATGCCGACGCTGCCCCGGCGCCGGCCGTGGCGGCACCGACGCCGGCAGCGAAGCCGTGATCAATTACTTCATCGACCGGCCGATCTTCGCGACGGTCATCGCCATCCTGATCACGCTGGCCGGCGGCGTGGCGCTGACCGGGCTGGCCGTGGCCCGCTATCCGCAGATCACGCCGCCGACCATCGTCGTCACCGCCACCTTCCCGGGTGCCGACGCCGCTACCGTCGAGCAGTCCGTCGCCGCGCCGATCGAGGCGCAGGTCAATGGCGTGCCGAACATGATCTACATGTCGTCGAAGGCCTCGAACGACGGCGTCTACACGCTGACCGTCAGCTTCGAGATCGGCACCGACCAGGACATCGCCGCCGTCAACGTGCAGAACCAGGTGGCGATCGCGCAACGCTCGCTGCCGCAGGAAGTGATCCGCCAGGGCGTCACGGTGCAGAAGCGCCAGCCGCAGCCGCTGCTGTTCATCAGCCTGCGGGCGGACGACCCGCGTTACGACTACCTGTGGCTGTCGAACTACGCGACCCTGCAGATCTACGACGCGCTGGCGCGCATTCCCGGCGTCGGCACGGTGACCGTGTTCGGCGCCCGCGACTACGGCATGCGCATCTGGATGGACCCGCAGAAGATGGCGCGCTTCGGCGTCACCACCCAGGACATCGCCCGGGTGCTGAACGAGCAGAACGTCGTCGCGCCGGCCGGCACCATCGGCGCCGAACCGGCGCCGCCAGGGCAGGAAGTGCAGTACCCGGTGACGGTCAAGGGCCGGCTGGTCGGCATCGGCGAGTACGAGAACATCGTGCTGCGCGCGCGCAAGGACGGCACCATCGTCAAGCTGCGCGATGTCGCACGCATCGAGCTGGCGGCGGCCGACTACGGCCGTTCGACGCGGCTGAACGGCAACCCGGTCGCCAATATCGGCATCTTCCAGCTGCCCAATGCCAATGCGCTCGATGTGGCGCGGCAGGTCAACCAGACGATGGCCGAACTGGCGCGCAACTTCCCGCCTGGCATCAGCTACACGGTGCCGTTCGACACCACGCTGTTCGTTTCCGAATCGCTGCATGAGGTCTACCTGACGCTGGCCATCGCCGCCGCGCTGGTGCTGCTGGTGGTGTTCATCTTCCTCGAAAGCTGGCGCGCCACGCTGATCCCGATGCTGGCCGTGCCGGTGTCGCTAATCGGCACCTTCACGGTGTTCCTGGCGCTCGATTTCTCGATCAATACGCTGACCCTGTTCGCGATGGTGCTGGCCATCGGCCTGGTCGTCGATGACGCCATCGTGGTCGTCGAAGCCGTGACCGAAAAGATGGATCGCCACGGCATGAGCGCCCGCGACGCAACCCGCGCGGCGCTGCATGACGTCGCCGGCCCGGTGATCGCCATCGCGCTGGTGCTGACGGCGGTGTTCGTGCCGGTGGCCTTCCTCGGCGGGCTCACCGGCCTGTTCTACCGGCAGTTCGCGCTGACGCTGTCGGTGTCGGTGCTGATCTCGGCGCTGGTGGCGCTGACCTTCATCCCGGCGCTGTGCGCGCTGCTGCTGAAGCCGACGGCGGAATCGCGCTGGAAAGGTCCGGTCGGCAGCTTCTTCGGCCTGTTCAACCGTGGCTTCGATCGCTTCGCGGCCGGCTACGGCCGGCTGGTGCAGCGCTCGCTGACCCACCGGGTGCTGCCGATGGCGGTGTTCGTGGCGCTGATCGGCAGCACCGTCTACCTGGTGGAATCGCGGCCCGGCGGCTTCCTGCCGGACGAGGATCAGGGCTATCTGCTGGTCAATGCCACCTTGCCGCTGGGCGCTTCGCTGCAGCGCACCGAAGTGGTGATGGACAAGTTCCGCAAGCTGGTCGAGGAGAAGTTTCCCGAGGTCGAAGCCTTCCTCGCCATCAACGGCTTCAGCCTGATCACCCGCATCAACACGCCGTACACGGCGACCGGCTTCATCGTGCTGAAGCCCTGGGCCGAACGCAGCGGGCCGGGCCACAGCGCGTTCGATCTGGTGCAGCGCTTCAACCGCGAGCTGGCGGCGATTTCGGAAGCCAACTTCCTGGTGCTCAATCCGCCGTCGATCCCCGGCATCAGCGCCACCGGCGGCTTCGAGTTCATCCTCGAAGACCGGCGCGGCGGTGATGTCGCCGATCTCGCGCGGGTAGCGCAGGACATCGTCGCCGAAGCCAACAAGCGGCCGGAGCTGAGCCGCGTGTTCACCCTGTTCTCGGCCAAGGTGCCGCAGATCGAGTACCGCATCGATCGTGAACGGGTGAAGACGCTCGGCGTGCCGATCTCCGATGTCTTCGGCTCGCTGCAGGCCTTCCTCGGCGGCGCCTACATCAACGACTTCAACCTGTACGGCCGCACTTTCCGGGTCACCACGCAGGCCGAAGCCGCCGCGCGCAGCTCGCCGGACGCGGTCAACAACCTGTACGTGCGCTCCGATACCGGCGAGATGGTGCCGCTGTCGACCGTGGTCAGCACCGAGATGCGCGACGCCACCGAATCGATCGACCGCTACAACGTCTACCGGGCGATCAGCATCACCGGCAATCCATCGGCCGGCCATTCGTCCAGCGAAGCGGTGGCGGCGATGGAGCAGCTGGCGGCGGAGATCCTGCCCGACGGCTACAGCTTCGAATGGACCGGCCAGACCTACCAGGAGAAGAAGACCGGCGGCCAGGCGCCGCTGATCTTCGCGATGGCGATGCTGTTCGTGTTCCTGGTGCTGGCGGCGCTCTATGAAAGCTGGGCGGTGCCGTTCGCGGTGCTGGCCTCGATTCCGTTCGCGGTGTTCGGTGCCTTCGGCGGTCTGAGCTTGCGCGGCATGGCCAACGACATCTACGCCCAGGTCGGCCTGATCATGCTGATCGGCCTGGCCGCGAAGAACGCGATCCTGATCGTCGAGTTCGCCAAGCTGGCGCGCGAACGCGGCGCCAGCCTGGTCGACGCCGCACTGGAAGGCGCCCGGCTGCGCCTGCGGCCGATCCTGATGACCTCGTTCGCGTTCATCCTTGGCGCGGTGCCGCTGGCGATTGCCACCGGCGCCGGCGCGGCGGCACGTTCGGTGCTCGGCACCGCCGTGGTGTTCGGCATGACCGCCGCCACGGTGATCGGCATCGTGCTGATTCCCTTGCTCTACGTGCTGGTGCAGGGACTGGCCGAGCGGCTTGGCGGCCGCAAGGCTGCGGCCACGGAGGTGCGGTCATGAAGCTACGTCTGATCGCGACGGCCGCCGCCGCGACGCTGCTGGCCGGCTGCGCGCTGGGACCGGATTACCAGCGCCCGGATTTGCAGGCCCCGGCCGGCTTTCGCGGCGATGCGCCGGCAGCGCCCGAGGCCGCTGCGCCGCCGGCGCTCGGCGACCAGGACTGGCGGCAGGTCTACACCGATCCAACCTTGCAGCAGCTGATCGAGGCCGCACTCGCCGGCAATCTCGATCTCAAGCGCGCCTACGCCCGCATCGAGCAGGCGCGTGCCACGGCTGGCGCCACAGGGTTGGTGCTGCTGCCGCAGATCGGCCTGGAAGCCGATCGCACGCGCAACAAGCAGTCGGCGCAGGCGGTGGCCTTCGCCGGCATCAATCGCGATCTGACCGTCAACCGGGTCAGCCTGACCGCCACTTGGGAGCTGGATCTATGGGGTCGGCTGCGCCGCGCCACCGAAGCCGCGCAGGCCGAACTGCTGGCCTCCGAGCAGGCGCAGCGCGGCGTCGCCGTGGCACTGATCGGCGACCTGGCCACGGCCTACTACAACCTGCAGACGCTCGACGAGCAGCTGGCGATCACCCGGCGCACCGTCGGCACCCGCGAGAAGTTCGTCGAACTGACCCGCGCCCGCCATGACCGCGGCGTGATCAGCGGCCTCGATGTCGCCACCGCCGAAGCGCAGGCGGCGGCAGCCCGCGCCAACGTGCCGGAGCTGGAACGGCAGATCGGCCTGGTCGAAGATCTGATCGGCGTGCTGATCGGCGGCTGGCCGGGGCAGGTGGCGCGTGCCGCCGACATGCACGACGTCGCACCCGAGCCGCCGGCCGGCCTGTCGTCGGACCTGCTGGGCCGGCGGCCGGACATCCTGCAGGCGGAAAGCGCGCTCAAAGCCGCCAATGCCCGGATCGGTGCGGCCAAGGCAGCGCTGTTTCCGAGGCTGGCGCTGACCGGCAGCTTCGGCACCGCCAGCCAGCAGCTCGACGGCCTGTTCAGCGAAGGCTCGAATGCCTTCAGCTTCGGCGGCAGCCTGCTGCAGCCGCTGCTCGATGCCGAACGCAATCTCTACCAGGTCGATCTCGCCGATGCCCGCAAACGCGAGGCGCTGCTGGCCTACGAGCAGACCGTCAAGGGCGCATTCCGCGATGTCGCCGATGCGCTGGTCGAACGCCGCAAGTACGACGAATTCGAGCTGGAGCAGGGCGCCCGCGTCGCCGCACTGCGCCGGGCCGACGAGATCGCGCTGGCCCGTTACCGGATCGGCTTCTCGTCGTACTTCGACGTCATCAATGCCGAGCGCGACCTGTTCGATTCCGAGCTGGCGCTGTCGGCGGCGCGGCGCAACACGCGGCTGGCGGCGGTGCGCCTGTACCGGGCGCTGGGCGGCGGCTGGAACGCGGCCGATGCAGCGCTTGCCCGCGATGGCAGCGCCGGCGGCGGATGAAACAATGCGGCCACGCTGCCCGCACGACGGGCGGCATCACGCCCCTGAGGAGAGACACGATGAGTCGAGTGGTCCGCTTTCACAGCACCGGTGCCCCGGACGTGCTGCAGATCGAGCAGCTGGACGTCGGCGCGCCCGGTCCCGGCGAACTGAAGGTGCGGATCGAGGCGATCGGCCTCAACCGCGCCGAAGCGATGTTCCGCGCCGGCGCCTATCTGGAGCCGCCGCAGCTGCCGGCCCGGATCGGCTACGAAGCGTCCGCCGTGGTGCTGGCGCTGGGCGCCGGCGTCACCGGCTACGCGGTCGGCGAGCCGATTAGCGTCATCCCGGCGTTCTCGATGAACAAGTACGGCGTCTACGCCGATGAAGCCATCGTGCCGGCCTATGGCGTGCTGAAGCGGCCGAAGGGCCTGAACGCGGTGGAATCGGCGGCTGTCTGGATGGCCTACCTGACCGCCTGGGGCGCGCTGATCGAGATCGGCCAGCTGAAGGCCGGCGAAGCGGCGGTGATCACCGCTGCGTCGTCGAGCGTCGGCATCGCTTCGATCCAGACCGCCAACGCGGTCGGCGCCACCTCGATCGCCGTGACCCGCACGCGCGCCAAGGCAGCCCAGCTGACGGCGGCCGGCGCCGCCCACGTCATCGTCACCGACGAGCAGGACCTGTCGGCCGAAGTCATGCGGATCACCAACGGCGTCGGCGCCCGCGTCGCCTTCGATCCGGTCGGCGGCCCCGGCCTGATGAAGCTGGCCGAGGCGGCCAGCCAGAACGGCATCATCCTGGAGTACGGCGCGCTGTCGAACGAGCCGACGCCGTATCCGCTGTTCCTGGCGCTGCTGAAGGCGCTCAGCGTGCGCGGCTACACGCTGTTCGAGTTCAACGGCAATGCTGATCGCCTGGCGGCGGCCGAGAAGTTCATCCTCGACGGCATCGCCGCCGGCAAGCTGAAGCCGGTGATCGCCAAGACCTTCCCGCTGTCGCAGATCGCCGAAGCGCAGCGCTACATGGAATCGAACCAGCAGTTCGGCAAGATCGTGGTGACCACCGAAGGCTGATCGCGGTCGGCCAGCGCCGGCACGTCCGGCGTTGCGCGAAAAGGCCCGCCACGCACCTCGCTGCCTGGCGGGCCTTCTTCGTTTCCGGCACCGCTTGCGGACGGGGGCTGCAAGCGGCAAACACGGGCGGCGCATCCAGTGTGGCGCGTCGTGCTGCTAGGCTTTCACGATGAACGCCAACCCCGACAACCTGATCTGGATCGACTGCGAAATGACCGGTCTGATCCCCGAAGAACATCGCCTGATCGAGATCGCCACGATCGTCACCGACAGCCAGCTGAACTGGCTGGCGACCGGCCCGGTGATCGCCATCCACCAGCCGGAACATGAGCTGGCCAAGATGGACGACTGGAATGTCCGCCAGCACGGCCAGTCGGGCCTCACCGCCCGGGTGCGCGCCAGCGCCATCGGCGAGGCCGAGGCCGAAGCGCAGACCATCGCCTTCCTGCGCGACTGGGTGCCGCCCGGCAAGTCTCCGATCTGCGGCAACTCGATCTGCCAGGACCGGCGCTTCCTGGCGCGCTGGATGCCGGCGCTGGAACGCTATTTCCACTACCGCAACCTCGACGTCAGCACGGTCAAGGAACTGGCCCGGCGCTGGGCGCCGGATGTCGCAGGTGGCTATCGCAAGGAATCCAGCCATCTGGCGCTGGACGACATCCGCGATTCGATCGCGGAACTGCAGTACTACCGGCAGCACTTCATTCGGGCCTGAAATCCGGGCCTGAAATCGCACCGCTCTGTGTCGGCCGCCGCAGCTGACGCACGGCGGCAATCGAGCCCGTCTCGGACCCCGGCTCAGTTGCCGGGGCGGCGGGTCGGGCGCTCGGCGAACGGATCGTCGAAGTCTTCGCCGATCAGCTTGCGCAGCTCGCGGTCCTCGCGGAATTTCTCGACATCGCGCCAGTCGCGGCGGGCGCCGGGCGCAGCGGCAGCCTTCGGATCGACGGCCGGCGCGTCGTCGTCGAAGCTGTCGGTTTCATCGGCAAATTCGTCGAACGGCTTGGGGGGCGGCTGTGCCTTCTTGCCCGGTCTTCCTGCCATGCCTGCGCGTGCTCCACTCGATGGTTGAAGGGTCGTCGCCCCCTGATGGCGCGCGTTTTATCAGGCTTTCGCGGAGCCGGGAAGTCCCCGTCGGCGGGCCAGCAGGCGGCGTCCCAGCCCGACGCTCAGCAGCAGTGCCAACAGCGCCGGGCCAACGGCACCGCCGCCGTCATCCGGACCCAGCAAGGTGGTCTCGATGTCTGCACGCAGCGTGTAGTTGGCGCCTACCGCGCGGTCGTAATTGACCACCGTGACGTAGTAGCTGCCGACCTGCGGATTGTCGATCTGCACGGTCTCATTGCCGTCGCGCGATCGGTCGCCGCGCTGGGCATCCGGCACGTTGACGAAGTAGAACGGCTCCGGATCGCCTTCGGACAGATCGACATCGGCATCGAGATCGACGCTGTACTGCGCCGGCTGCGCGTAGCGGACGAAGATGTCGATGTCGTTGCTGCCGCTCGACTGGATGCGCAGACGATTGCGTCCCGCCGGCAGGCTGGCGGCGTCGAACACCCAGGTATGGAACTCGTCGTACAGGCCGTTGCCGATCGTCTGGCTGACGGTCTGGCCGGCCAGCAGCCGGCCCAGCTCCAGACGAAACTGGCGCGTCACGCGATAACCGCCGTCGGCGCTGATCGCCAGGGTGAAGGCGATCTGCCGATAGCCGCTCAATGTCGCCGGCACCTGCACGGCAAAGCGGCCGGTCTGGCTGCCGCCGCTGGCCAGCGTTCCGAAATCGACGCTGCCGGCGGTGACCAGGCCCTCAACATCGGCGCTCAGCGTGGCCCGCACGCCGGTCGCGGCTTGCCACAGGTTTTCGAGGCTGATCCGCAAAGTCGCGCTTTCGCCGGGATCAAGACGGCCGTTGCGGCCATCTTCGACGACCACCGGTTCGTAGACCGGCACCGTCTGCGTGCCGCTGTCGTAGCGCAGATCATAGCTGCTGGTCTGCACCGGCTTGATCACCAGCGCCGGACCGCTGGCGAGGTTCAGCGCCCGCGCGGCGTCGAGGCGGCCGCTGGCGGTGCGGGCGGCGGCCGGGTTGGCGGGGTCGAGCCCGGCCTGGCCGGCGTTGATCAGACGCGCCTTGACGTCGCGGACCGAAGCAGCCGGAAAGTAGTCGCGAATCAGCGCCGCGATGCCGGACACATAGGGCGCGGAGAACGAAGTGCCGTTGATGCCGTCGGTGGTGTAGCGGCCATCGAGCGCGGTGGTGACGATCTGCAGGCCGGGCGCGGCCAGCGGCACGGTCACCGGACCGTAGGTCGAGAAGCTGGCGATGCCGTCCTGCCGGTTGGTGGCCGCCACGGCGACGACATTGGGCACCCGGTAGTTCGCCGGATAGGTGGCGCCGGAGAAATCGAGGTTGGAATCCTGGTTGCCGGCGGAGGTGACGAACAGGATGCCGGCGGCGTCGAGTTCGGCGATCGCATCGACCTCGCTGCGCGAATAGCCCGGGCCGCCGTAGCTGGCGTTGATCACCTGCGCGCCGTTGCGCCGCGCGTAGTCGAAGGCGCGCAGCTGGCTGGCGACATCGAAGCCGAAGCGCAGCGGCATGATCCGTTCGTTCCACGCCGCACCCGCGACACCCAGGCCGTTGTTGCCGACCGCTGCTGCGGCGCCGGCCACGGCAGTGCCGTGCCCCTCGCTGGCCGAGGTCGGGCGAGGATCGGCATCGTCGTCGACGAAGTCGTAGCCGGGCACCATGTTGGCGGCCAGATCGGGGTGATCGGTCTGGAAGGCGTCATCGATGATCGCGATCGTGACCCGGCCTCGGCCAGTGCGATCCGCAGCGCCGCTGCCGGCGGCATCCCAGGCGTTGCCGGCGTTGAGGTCGGCGCCGGGCGTGCCGGCCGGGCCGCCGGCCACGAAGTTGGCCTGGCCGGAGTTGCGCAAGCCCCACTGCGTCGGGAACAACGGATCGTTCGGGAAGGCCGCATGGCGGCGGCGCAGGAAGTTCGGCTCGGCGCACTCCACGCGGGCATCGCTCGACAGCATGGCAATGGCGCCAGGCACGTCGACCGCCGCCGGCAGCGCCAGGCGCTCGTAGCGGCCATCGAACCAGGCCTCCTTGCTGCTCAGCCCGTGCGTGGCTTTCAGCGCCGACGCGGCAGCAGCAGCAGCGCCCGGCTTGCCCGAGGCCCGGTACTTCACGATCAGCTCGCCAGCCCGGTACGGCAGATGCTGCGCGCCGCTGTCGTGATCGGCACTCGGCACGACATGGGACGGACCGATCGCGAACGCCGGCGGCAGGCTCAGCGCGGCAAACCAGGTCAGCCGGCGCAGCCGACGGAGAGAAGGGGATGGCATGGACGGCAGCTCCGCGAACAAGAGGGCGATGGACGCGATGATGGTCGAGACCGCGCAGCCGGTGCCAGCCGCAGCAGCGGCTGCGGGCTGCCCTCCGTCGGCTGCGCGGAGTGATCGCGCCAGACAATCGCTGCAAACGATCATGCCGATGAGGCCGCTGCGCAGAAAATTCTTCCCCATCGGCAATGCAATGTTGTTAGACTGCGCGCCGTCGTGTGGGGCGGTAGCTCAGCTGGGAGAGCGCTGCGTTCGCAATGCAGAGGTCGGGAGTTCGATCCTCCTCCGCTCCACCAAACGACGCACGAATGAGCCGCTCGCCGCAAGGCCTGCGGTTTTTTTGTGCTCGTCGATACGGTACGACGGTTCAGACGCCGTGGCGCACCACCGGCAGGTCGTCGTAGCGCTTCCAGCGGTAGATCGCCGCCGACAGCAGCCAGCTGACGGCGAACACGCCGATCACCAGATAGCCGACGTTCTCGAGACCGGCGTCCAGCTGCTCGATCAGCGCGCCGGCACGGCCCTCGATCTCGAACTTGCGCGCCAGCAGGCCGATGACCTCGATGCCACCGATCACCACGGCCACCAGGATCGACACGCTGGTGATCGTCAGGTTGTACCAGAGCTTCCGGACCGGATGGTCGAAAGCCCAGCCGTAGGCGCCGACCATCAGCACGCTGTCGGCGGTATCGATCAGCACCATGCCGGCGGCGAACAGCGCCGGGAACAGCATGGCCGACCACAGCGGAATGCCGTCGATGGCGTGGGTGGCAGCCATGCCGAACAGAGCGATCTCGGTCGCGGTGTCGAAGCCCAGGCCGAACAGGAAGCCGATCGCCGCCATGTGCCAGCTCTTGCCGACCAGCCGGAACAGCGGACGGAACATTCGCGCCAGAAAGCCACGGCCGGCCAGCAGCAGGTCGAGATCGTCATCGCTGACCGGCAGGCCGGCGCGCACCCGGCGAAAGCTGCGCCAGACGCCTTTCAGGATCATAAAGTTGGTGACCGCGATCAGCAGCAGGAAGAAGCCGGAGACCGCCGTGGAAATCAGGCCACCGATGTCGCGGTAGCCGTCCATGCGCTGCTGCAGCGCCGAGGCCGCCAGCACGATCACGCCGACCGCGATGACGATCAGCGACGAATGGCCGACCGAGAACCAGAAGCCGACCGTCAGCGGCTGCTTGCCTTCCTGCATCAGCTTGCGGACGACGTTGTCGATGGCGGCGATGTGGTCGGCATCGACCGCATGGCGCAGCCCGAACACATAGGCCAGCACCGCCGTGCCGAGCAGCGCCGGATTGCCGCGAAAGACCGCCAGGCTGAGCATCCAGACCGCGATGTTCAGGCCCAGCAGCAGTGCGAAGAGCGCGGTCAGCTTGTAGCGCTGGCCGCCTGCGGCATCGCTGAACGCGGCTTTCAGCAAACCAGCACCGGCGTACGCCGGGCCACGTGCGTGTGGCGGCCGGTCGGGCGTTCGGCGATCTCGTGTTCGAGCGCGTGCAGGCGCTCGGCATCGGTCAGACCCTTGGCGATCAGCAGCGCTTCCAGGCTGTCGACCCAATGCTGGTAGTAGGTGTCGCCGAGATCGGCATCGCCGGCGGCCTGCGCGGCCTTGATGGTGGCGCCCAGCGTCTCCGCCCATTCGTGCCAGCTAAAGGCACCGCGCTGATGGCTGCGGATCACCAGCGCGAAGATCTGCGCTTCCCAGGGCTCGCGGAACACCGGGCCGTCGGCATCAGCGGGGATGGCCGGCAGGCCGGCGGGCAGCGGTGGCGGCGTATTCATGGCGCGGGGTCGAGGTAGCGATCGAACAGGTCGATGTAGACCGAGTCGAGCGGCGAGGCCTGTGGGCCCCACAGCTCCTGCGCGCTGAAACGCACGCTGTAGACATGCTGCGGTTCGTGGCCGAGCCCGTGGGCAACCGTGTCGTTGAATGAGAACGTGCCGTTGTCGGCGCGCACCGTGCCGCGCTTGCCACGGATGTAGCGGGGCAGTCGGGTGTGGTTCAGCGGATGCACGTTCCTGGCGATCACGGCGTCGCCGGGACTGAAGCGCGGCGGTTCGGTGTCCGGCATCCGCGTCGAGGCGCCAGTAGCCAGCAGCGGTGCGACCATCTCCAGCGGCAGGGCGGGCATCAGTGCGCCGCCTTGCGGCCGGCGGCGCGCAGTTCGGCGATCTTCGCCTGCAGTTCGACATCGGTGACCGCGCCGCCGCGAATCAGCAGCGCTTCGATCGCGTGCAGCCAGTGTTCGTAATAGCTGGAACGCAAGTACTCGTGGCCGGGCATCCGCTCGATCTCGGCGCGGAACATGTCGACGTTGAAGAAGCCCCCGGCGAAGCCGCCGAAGAACAGCGCGAACACGCGCTTTTCCCAGTCGGCATGGAACACCGGTTCTTCGGCATCGCGGTCGATCGGTCCGAAGGCCTGCATGCCGCCCATGTCGTGCACGCCGTTCATGGTTGCGCCCCGGCTGCCTTGGGCAGCCCGGTGCCGATCATCGAATCGCGGGTCACCAGGTCCATCAGCGCCTCTTCGTCGAGACCTTCCGAGCCCGGCGGGCGCTCCGGCAGCACGAAGTAGCGCAGCTCGGCGTTGGAATCCCAGACCCGCACTTCCGTGTCGGCCGGAACCTCGACACCGAACTCCTTCAGCACGCCGCGTGGATCGATCACTGCGCGCGAACGATACGGTGCGGACTTGTACCAAACCGGCGGTAGCCCGAGCGTCGGCCATGGATAGCAGCTGCACAGCGTGCAGACCACCATGTTGTGGACACCCGGCGTGTTCTCCACCACCACCATGTCCTCGCCCTGCACGCCGGAATAGCCCAGTTCGGCGATCGCCTTGCTGCCATCGGCGAGCAGCCGCGCCTTGTAGGCGGGATCAGTCCAGGCTCGGGCCACGACGCGGGCGCCGTTGCGCGGACCAATCCGTGTTTCGTAGGTATCGACGATGGCATCGAGCGCAGCCGGATCAACCAGCCCCTTCTCGATCAGCAGCGCTTCTAGCGCCTTCACGCGCAGCACCACCTCGGGAAGCGGCGCGTCATGCCCGTGCGCATGATCGTGATCCTGGGACATGGCGGCTCCTCGAAGACGAACGCGATGTCGGCGAACATAGCGGCGGGTCGACAGAGCGTCAATCGGGGAGCGGCACGCGCTTGCCGCCGCACGGCCTGCAGGCGGAGCCTCCGGGAATTCCCTTCTTTTGAAGCTGTTTTGAGGAAATTCGCGCGATGAAAAAGCCGACACACGATGAGATGGCCGAGGTGGCCCGCGAACTGGGCCTGCATCTGTCGGCCGCTGAGATCGACAGCTTCCTTGGCCTGATGGACGGCACGGTCGCCGCCTATACGGCGCTGGAAGACATGCCGGACGTGCTGCCGCGCGTGGCCTATCCGCGCACGCCAGGCTACCAGCCGAGTGCTGCAGAGAATCCACACAACGCCTGGTACGTGAAAAGCCGTATCGACGGCGCCGCCGCCGGCCCGCTGAAGGGCAAGACCTTCGCGATCAAGGACAACATCTGCGTGGCCGGCGTGCCGATGATGAATGGTGCCTCGACCCTGCAGGGCTACGTTCCGGACGTCGACGCCACGCTGGTGACGCGCATCCTCGATGCCGGCGGCACCGTGCTCGGCAAGTCGCACTGCGAATATTTCTGCTTCTCCGGCGGCAGCCACACCGGCGCGCTCGGACCGGTGATCAATCCGCACAAGCCGGGCTACTCGTCCGGCGGCTCGTCGTCGGGCAGCGCCGTGCTGGTGGCGACCGGCGAGGTCGACATGGCGATCGGCAGCGACCAAGGCGGTTCGATCCGCATGCCCGCCTCGTGGTGCGGCATCGTCGGCATGAAGGCCACCCACGGCCTGGTGCCGTACACCGGCATCATGGCCATCGAGGCCACGCTCGATCACATCGGGCCGATGACCGCCAACGTCGCCGACAACGCGCTGCTGCTCGATGTCATCGCCGGCAGCGATGGCCTGGACGCCCGCCAGGTCGAGGTGCGGCGCGGCGACTACCTCGGCGCGCTCGGCCAGCCGGTCAAGGGCCTGCGCATCGGCGTGGTCCGCGAAGGCTTCGGCCACGGCAATTCCGAAGCTGATGTCGACGCCGCCGTGAAGCGTGCCGCCGCGCGGTTCGGCAAGCTCGGCGCGGTGGTCGAGGAGGTATCGATCCCGATGCACACGGTCGGCATGGTCATCTGGTCGGCGATCGCCCACGAAGGGGCGACCACCCAGATGATGCACGGCAACGGCTTCGGCTTTAACTGGAAGGGCCTGTACGTGACCAGCCTGCAGCGCGCCCACGACGCCTGGCGGCAGCGCGCCGACGAGCTGTCGGACACCGTCAAGCTCACCATGCTGTTCGGCCATCACGTGCTGAAGAAGTATCGCGGCCACCATTACGCCAAAGCCCAGAACCTCAACCGCCAGCTCCGCGCCGCCTACGACGACGCGCTGTCGCGTTACGACCTGCTGCTGATGCCGACCACGCCGATGAAGGCGACGAAGATTCCGCCGGCCGACTGCGGGCCGGCCGAAAGCTGCGCCCGCGGCCTGGAAATGATCGCCAACACCGCGCCGTTCGACGCCAGCGGCCACCCGGCGATCTCGATTCCCTGCGGCACCTCGAACGGCCTGCCGATCGGCATGATGCTGATCGGCAGTTACTGGGACGAGGCGACGATCTACCGCGCCGCGCACGCCTACGAGCAGGCGGTGACGATCCCCGAACGCGGACGCAAGCGCCCGCGCTGAACCCGAGGCTGTCTGACCCGCGGATGTCGCTGCCGGCGCGCGCCGGCCGTCGGCGCTGGCGCTGGGAAGCGTAGTTCGGCGGCTTTGCCCGCAGCCTCCACGCTGCGTCCGCGCGTGCAGGCAGCACGGCCATCCTGTCGGTTTCGATCGCGCTTGTAGTGATGCTGTCCCTGTCGATATATTTATAAATATATAACGATGAAATAACGATCAGGGGTCGCTGCCATGTTTGCCAAATCCGTTCTTGCCGCGCTGTCGGCGAGCGTCATTGCAGCGCCCGCCGCAGCCCAGGAAGCAGCACCTGCGCAAGCAGCAACGGCGGCTACGAGCACGCAAGCCGTGGCAACCGCAGACGGGGAGGCGGCCGTTCTGAGCGAGGTGATCGTCACGGCGCGTCGCCGCGAGGAAAGCCTGCAATCGGTGCCGGCGGCGATATCGGTGATCGACGGCAGTCTGCTGGACAGCAGCTACACGGTGAATGTGCAGGCGCTGAGCCAGCTTGTGCCGTCGCTCTACTACAACTCCGCCAATCCCAGGAACACCGCCTACACGATTCGCGGGCTCGGCTCGAACACGCTCTCGGTCAGCGCCGCCAATGACGGCATCGAGCCGGGCGTCGGCTTCTATGTCGATCAGGTCTATCACGGGCGTCCGGCCACCGCGTCGTTCGACTTCACCGATATCGAGCGCATCGAAGTGCTGCGCGGTCCGCAGGGCACGCTGTTCGGCAAGAACACCACGGCCGGCGCGATCCACATCATCAGCCGCGAACCGACCTTCACGCCCGAATCGAACGGCGAGGTGTCGTTCGGCCAGTTCAATTTCTTCCAGGCCAAGGGCGGATTCTCCGGGCCGGTGCTGGAAGACCTGCTGGCGGCGCGGGTGTCCGGGCAGTTCACGCGCCGCGACGGCGTCATCGACAACGTCGTCACCGGCGATGAGCTGAATGCGCTGAACAACTTCGCGCTGCGCGGCCAGCTGCTGTTCCGCGCCCACAGCGATCTCAAGCTCCGCTTGATTGCCGATGTGTCGGACCAGGATGCCGCCTGCTGCACGCAGAGCTTCCTGCGTGTCGGCCGGAGCCGGCGCAACGCCGCGCGGCAGTTCCCGGCGCTGGCGGCCGGGCTCGGCTACCAGCCGCCCAGCCGCGATGTCTACGACCGGGTGACCGATATCGACGCCGACCTGCGCATCGACACCCAGGATGGTGGCGTCTCGCTGATCTCCGAATGGACCCTGGACGCGCATACGCTGACCTCGGTCAGCGCCTGGCGCTACTGGGACTGGAATGTTTCCAACGATCGCGACTACATCGGCGTGCCGATCCAGACCGTGCAGCGCATTCCATCGCGTCAGGATCGGGGTCATCTGGTTGAAGAAGGAAAAAGTGGCGGTTTGGGATTCCTTCAAAATCAATAGCTTACAAGTGTTTTTTGTATAATTGTCTTTATTAACAATGACTTATGGTAGGCCTCAAAATAGACCTTCGAGCCGTCTTTAGCCGGCCAAATTGCGAAACCGAGCTTGAAAAAGCGGCGGTTTAGAGTTTTCGCACAGCTCGCTTCATGGTGAAACCGGCCCCTCTTGCGTGAATAACTCCGGCTGACTGGGGAGCGCTGGCTTCTGAGCCGCAGCTAAAGTCGATGCCACCTCGGCGTGTTTTCGGGATAGTTCTTCCACCTGCCCTTGAAACGCAGCCGCTCGACCTTCGTGCCTACCCGCCTCGCGGATGGCTTCGTTCCGATCGATAACCGCTTTGTCCAGCTCGCTTCGCAGGCGAAAACCCTCCGCAAGGGCTCTATCCCGTCCTTCCTCGGTGGCTCGCAGATCCCTCACCAGGCTTTCACGGTCTCGGAGTGCAGCAGCCTCAGCTGAAGCCGCTGCTTCCCGCAGCCCAGCCGCCTCTCGTTGGGCTGCGGCGATCTCGGTGCGCAGCGCTGAAAGCTCCTTAGCCGCTTCAAATGCAGCGGATTCAAGCGTTGCGATACGCTTTGCTGACGCGGAAACCTCTCTTTCACGCTCGACTTTTAACCGCTTGAGCTGATCCTGAGCTTCTTCAATTCGCGATAACAGATGGCGTTCATTCCCTGCAGCCTGGTCACGAACATGCTGCAGTTCGGAGATGTAACGCTGCTCCGCGCGCTCACGCTCTTCAGTTGCGGCGGAGGCCCTGGCATCGGCAGCGCTGGCGCGTACCGTCTGATCGGATAGCGCTTCTTCCAGTGTCCGTTGTCTCTCGGCCGCCTGACCGAGTTGCTCCTGGAGGCCCCTCGCTTCTGACATAAGCGACGTAACCTGCGATTTTAATGAGGCTTTTTCCGCTTCGAAGCCCTGTTTGTCGGCCGCAAGCGCCTCCTGCAGCGACACATGCTGACGCTCAAGCTCAGTGCGCGCTTCGTTGACCTCCTCCATCGCGGTCGAACGAACTTTTTCGTATAGCTCGGCGGCAGCCGTAGCGATTGGTGCCGGAAGATTCAGCCGCGCCGGCAGTGCCTGGTAATACTCCTTCAGCAAGGTATTAACGGTGCCGGGCGATCCGGTACCCAGCACCTTGCGGACGCCTTCGACAGTGGGTCTTTCTCCCTCGGCCAGCAGCTGATCGGCAGCGCGCGTGATGTCGATCAAAGTGACGCCCGTTCGCATCCGAATATCCTCTCAGTAGTGCCGTGATTCTAAATTGCCTAGAAATGGCTTATACCTACGTTAAGGGTTCGTTATCGTAGGTACAGATTTATTTCGTAATGAATAATACAGAATACGTTATATGAAATCATCATCCTTAACGGCCGTATCCGATGCTGTTGCCGCGATTGCGCCCGTTCAAACGCCCGTTGATCTCGATGCCGTGCAGCAACAGGTCGAGCAATCGCTGCTCGCAATCCGGCTTGCAGCCACGCCCACTGCAACCTGGTCGGCCTATCAGAAGGCGCTCCGCTACATTGCCGCTTGGATGCAGATGCGGCTGGGCGAGCCGCTTTCCCTTCCTGTCCCGGTATCTCATGTCCAGCTATTCGTGGTGGACCATTTCGGACACCCCGAGCGCGTTGCGACGGGTGATGGCCACTCGAAGCTGGTCCTGCACTTCCGGATGCCGAAGTCGGTCGACGACGCTTTGATCGAGGCGGGTTACAAAAACGAGTCAGGCCGCCACCGCATGACCACCATTGATCAGCGGCTGGCCATCCTGTCGTGGGCACATCAGGAGAAAGACTTCGAAAGCCCATGCCGAGACGCCAGCATTCGCCGCCTGCTCTCCGACTGCCGCAAGCTGGCACGCGAAATTGGTGAGGGGCCGAAGTCGAAAACTGCCGCTACCGTCGAATCGCTTGACCTGATGCTGCAGACCTGTGACGAGTCGCTCGAAGGCCGTCGGGACCGCGCGATCCTGCTCTTCGGGTGGGCCAGCGGTGGCCGCCGTCGATCCGAGATCGCCCGCGCCGAGGTCCGCGATCTTGAATGGATCGGGGTTGATCAAGCCGTTTTCCGGATGCGCACGTCGAAGACCGACGACGCTGGACCCAAGCCAATCAAAGGCGAAACAGCAGCCGCACTTCGTGATTGGCTGAGAGCGGCCGGCATCACCGAGGGACCCTTGTTCCGGCGGCTTTGGGGAAAAACCGTTGGCGCCGCACTCTCACCGCATGCGATCGCAGCGATCGTTCAGCGGCGAGCAAATCAGGCGGGTTTGCCGGGTGATTTTGCAGGACATAGTTTGCGCCGCGGCTTCGTGACCGAAGCGGGGCTGAATGACGTTCCCCTCGCGCAGACGATGGCGATGACCGGTCACCGGCTGACCAAGAGCGTCGTTCGCTATTCGGATGTCGGGGACGTGTTGACCAGTAAAGCGTCGGATCTCGTCGAAGCTGGGCGGAGTCGACGCAAGGCTTGAAACTTTCAGATTGCAGATCCCCCACTTATTGAGCGGCGGGCCGCTACTTCCGACATTTTTTTGCTCGGCGCGGCAATCAGAATCCGTGAAAGTGCCAGCCCCAGATCTTAATGACTTCATTCGATGTGGCTATGCGCGGATAAATTGTTCCAGAGACCAGAGAAGCGCACTAAAAATATCTCTTAAAAATCATAATCTTGAACTTTTCTTGACTGCCAAGTTAAGGGTTTGGAACATGTTGTCTAAATCATCAGATCGGTTGTGTTCCACGATAGACAAACAGCCTTCGAGGATCGCGACGCGGTGGAACAGAACTTCGGACTCAGCCACAGCATCGACTCTGCTGCTGAATCGGAGGGCACTTCACCGAGCCGAAGGAGCAGAACACACAGCAATCACCGGGGTTCGGCCGGAAGAGCGTCTTGCAGTCGCTGCACTCGTAAAAGAACTGGCAGGCATCCGCCGGCATGGTCTCGGATTTCGAGACCCCGCATCGCGGGCAGGTAATCACCGATTCAAACACGACGGTATTCACGGTCTGCGTCACTTCTGCACGGTCGACGGATATCCGGCGTTCGTGGTCGCGGCCGTAAGGTCGTCAGACTTCGCCTTGTCCGCGTCGTAGGTGACGCGCGCCGTCTTCTTCGCGAAGTCGACGCTCACCTCGCTCACGCCCGAGACGCTTTGAAGCGACTTCTTGACGGTGATCGGGCACACCGCGCAAGTCATGTTCTGAACATCGAGCGTGACCGTCTGAGGGGCCATCGCGAAGGCGGCGAGCGACATCGTCGTGAGGGCCAGCAGTGTCCAGAAGGGGTTGCGCATGGGAAATCTCCGTTTCAGTAGAACAGCGGGGCCAGCAGGGGCGCGGCGAGCAAGCCGAGCAACAGAGTGCCCACGATCCAGAAGATCAGGCGCTGGCGCTTCATGGTGATCGGATCGGCGCATGGCGTTCCCGGCGCGCACACTTGTGGCACGAGGTAGAGCTGACGGAATGCGAGGCCGAGAAACAACAGCGTCAGGCCGATGAAGATAGGCCGGTACGGCTCCATCGCCGTCAGATTGCTGATCCACGATCCGCCGATGCCGAGGGCCAGCAGTACCAGCGGTCCCACACAGCACGCCGACGCGCCGATCGCGGCAGCGACACCGGCGAGCAGCGAGGTTTTCCCAGTGAGTTGCATCCGTCGCATCCTTGATCCGCTTATCTGGGTGTTACTCTAAACCCCGTACCAAGGTACGGAGTCAAGGATCGGGCGATGGCGACAGGACTGACGATTGGCAAGCTCGCCGAAGCGGCTGGCATGAACATCGAGACGGTGCGGTATTACCAGCGGTTGGGCCTACTCGACGAGCCGGCGAAGCCGTCTGACGGTTATCGACGATATACCCATCAGCAAGCCCAGCGGCTTCGCTTCATCAAGCGGGCACAGGGGCTTGGTTTCACACTCTCCGAGATCGGCAGCCTGCTCGAACTGGAAACCGCCTGCCTGTGCGCGGACACGCGGGAACTGGCTGTGCGGAAGCAGGCACTCATCGAACAGCGCATGGCCAATTTGGCGGCAATGCACGAAGCGCTGACTGGCCTGATTCGGCAGTGCGATGCTGGTGATGGCGGAGATGCCTGCCCGATCTTCGAAGTGCTCGTGGCGGCTTGAAGCGGAGCTGTCGCCCTACAAGTTTCTCGACCTCGATGGCCGAGACCCTTTTAGCCCTCGCATGTGCACCCAGCCAATCGCCGAAGGCGGCGGCGGCGCTTCTCCGAGTGCTGGCCACCGAGGTCGAAAAGTTGGCGGAATAGCCAGTTCAGCGGAATGACGAGACCACGAGGATTCCGCATCCGAGGGCGATGGTGCTCACCCCCGCCCAGTCAAGCGCGCTCGGCGTCACCCGATCCACCAGCCACAACCACGCGAGCGCCGTGCAGGTGTAGACCCCGCCATACGCTGCGTATACCCGACCTGATTCTGCGGGATGCCTCGTCAGCAACCAGGCGAACAGCATCAGACTGCACACCGATCCGGCCAAGGCCAGCAGAGGCCCGTCCCGCTTGACCCAGATCAGCACGAGATAGCAGCCGACAATCTCTGCCAGCGCGGTCACGACGAACAGGCCCAGGGTAGCAATCCAAGTCAATTCCCCATCACTCCTGTGCACGTCGCCCGTGCCCCCCCGCTCGACTGGCGCCGCCGTCTTGTGCTGTCGGAAACGATGCCAGCCCTTGCAGGATGCCGCAGTCCTTCGAGGTGCTCGGGGACTCGCAGCGTGCACGCAGATCCTTGAGTTGCAACTGAAGGTCATTCAGCAGCCGGATGCGCTCGGCAACATGGCCGATATGCGCATCGAGTACCGCATTGACCTCGGCGCAGCCTTGTCCCGGTGCATCCCGCAACCGCAGCAGATGGCGGATTTCGTCCAGCGTCATGTCGAGCGCCCGGCAGTGCAGGATGAACGTCAGGCGCTCACGTTCGGCAATGCCGTAAACCCGGTAATTACCTTCGGTGCGCGCTGGTTTGGGTAGCAAGCCCTCGTGCTCGTAGTAGCGGATTGTCTGGGTCGGCACCGCGAGCCGGGTCGCCAGATCGCCGATTCGATAGCGGTTGGTCATATGTTGCTCCGAAAGGGCTTGACCTTGAAGCTACTATAAAGTCTCTAATAGCCGTCATCGAGTTTTCGCGTGATACCCTGATCAAGTGAGATCTGTTCTCAAAAACTGGAAAGTCTTGTTGCTGGCGATGCTGATCGCCTGGAGCGGGATTTCGTATGCGTATCACGTCGAGCGGTCGCCACCGGATCATGACAGCGCGTACCAGTTGGCGAAGGAAATCGCCGATCAGTCTGGCCAACTCGAAAAGCAATGTGACCACTGCTGTCACGGCGGCTCGCATTCTCAGGCCCTCTGCAGCGAGCAATTCGTGATCTGTGCGCACGAGAACGAGCGTTTCGACCTCGAAGTTGTCGCACTGCCGCATACGCGTGCCACGCCGCCGCTGACGCCGCCACCACAAGCCTGACCTCCCGCTGACGCTTTTTCCTGCGGTCGCTTGCGCGTCCGCTGCGTTCATCTGTGGAGATCACCCATGTTTTTGTTACTCAAGCGCCTCGGCCGTCTTGCGGCTGGCGCGCTGCTGATGGCTGCCTTGCCAGGTTTTGGCGGGGAAGCTGTCTCGACCGACCTTCGGTCATACCTTGCGGACGTGTTGCAGGCCCATCCCGACCTGAAGGCCGCCGATGCCCGCGTCGCGGCCGCCGAAGCACAAGCCGACAATCTGTCGCGGTCGGTGTACAACCCCGAACTCGGGATCGGCAGCGAGCACGGCCAGAGCCAGTCACTCGAAGCCAGCCTCAGTCAGACCTTCGATCTGTCCGGCAAGCGCGAAGCGCGTCGAGCCAGCGGGCAGGCAGAGCTGGCCATTGCAGTCGCCGAGCGCACCGAGCAACGGCAGCGTATTGCGACCGATGTGCTGAAGGCCCTTGCCGACCTTTACGGCCAGATCGCGGCTTCATCGCTGGCTGAGCAGCGGCTGGAATTGCTGGAGCGATTTGCCGAAGTCGCGGATCGCCAGTACCAGGCTGGCGATATCGGCGTGCTGGATCGCGATCTCGCCGCCCTGGCGCGAGCGGAAGCGATTGCGGTGACCGGCCGCGTCGAACTGAATCTGCTGAAAGCCCAACAAGCGCTGGACGCTGCGACCCGCCATCCCGGCTACCCGCCGCCGCCGCTGCCGGATCAGTTGCCAGAGTCCGGGCTTCTGAATGCGGATTACAACGCCCTGGCCGCCGCGCTTCCCGGCGTTCGCGCAGCTCTCGCAAAGACAGAAGCCGCACGCGCCGAAATTGCCATCGCGCGCAGCGAAACCCGGAGCGATCCCACGGTGGGTGTTCGTGGCGGCTTTCAGGAAAACCGGGGCGGTGGCGCTGGGGGCTCGCTGGTCGGCCTGGAGCTGACGATTCCGTTGTTTCTTCGGAACAACTTCAAGGCGCAGGTCGCCGCCGCTGACGCTCGTGCGTCGGCGGCTGGCATCGAATCCGATGCCAGCTATCGGCTTGCCGTCGCCCGCATGAAGGCCGCAGCGACTCAATACGGCCGCACTCACACGGCTTGGATGCGCTGGAACGGACTGTCGTCGGCGCGCATCGACGCCAGTGTCGAGCTGCTCGACAAGGTCTGGCGCGTGCGCGAAATCAGCACTGCCGAATACCTCGTGCAGTTCCGGCAACTGCTGGATGGCCGCGCCGCTGGTGCCGAACTGCGCGCACAAACCTGGGCGTCGTGGGCCGAATGGCTCGACGCCACTGGACGCTGGCAGGCCTGGCTTGACGCCGCCGCCACGTCCGACTCTCTCAATCCCACCGCGTCGTCGGGGAAATGAACATGCGTTTCAACCAGAAGCTGATCCTGCTGTCTTTCGTTGTCATCACCGCGCAAGCCGTCACCGCCTGTGGCGCCAAGACGCCGCCACCCGCAGAAGCCCCAGCGACACCTGCCGAAGCGCCGGAAAGCGAGATCGTCACCCTCAAGCCGGAAGGCGCTGCCCTTGGCGGCATCAAGGTCGAAGCGCTGGTCGCCAAAACGATTCCGCGTCTGCTGCAGGCACCCGGCGAAGTGAAAGCCAATGACTATCTCTCTGCCCAAGTGACGACGAGGGTGCCCGCGCAGGTCGTGCGTCGTCTGGCCAAGCTCGGCGATCTGGTCAAGGCGGGCCAGCCGCTGGTGACACTGACCAGCGTTGAAGTTGCCGAGGCGCAGGGCGAAACCCAGCTCAAGGCTCGCGACTGGGCGCGCGTGCAGGAACTGGGCGAAGCGGTATCAGGCGGACGGCGCTACAGCGAGGCCCGCGTCGCCGCCGAACAGGCGCGCGCCAAGCTCGTCGCCTATGGTCTCAGTGCCGCTGATGCTGCCGGGAAGTCGGGATCACCGTTGGGCCAATTCACCTTGACTGCGCCGCGTGCTGGCACGGTGCTGAGCGATGCCTTCGTCGAAGGCGAACGCATCGAACCGGGTCGCGCGTTGTTCATCATTGCCGATGAGTCGGCGACCTGGGTCGAAGCGAATCTGTCACCGGCCAATGCCAACAAGGTCATCGAAGGCGGGCTGGCGCGGGTGCAGGTCGATGGCCAATGGCTGGACGGCCGCGTGGTCCAGAAGCATCACCTGATCGATGAGAGCACCCGGACCATTCCGGTACGCATCGAAGTGAAAGCCTCGGGCGATCACCTGCATACCGGCGAGTTCGTCGATTGCCGCATCGAGATCGGCAATATCGATAATGCAATCGCAGTGCCCAATGACGCGTTGTATCAGGGCGCCGACGGCAACTGGGCGGTCTTCGTGCAGGAAGGCGAAACGCAGTTCCGGCGGGTCAAGGTCTCGATCATCGAGGATCTGGGCGAACGCAAGCAGATCGAGGGCGTGAAGCCTGGCGCGATGGTCGCGACGCAAGGTGCGTTCTACCTCAACTCCGAACTGTCGAAAGGCAGCCTCGGCGACGCCGATTGAGGCGCACTCCATGATCAATGCCATCGTCAATGC
>JAPLSA010000013.1 GCA_026398815.1 Gammaproteobacteria bacterium | reverse complement strand
CCCGTATTCCCGCGCACGCGCCAGCCCTTCCGATTCCGGGTCAACTCCCACCATCCACACCGGCTCCAGCACCGGCGAGCGCCGCAGCTTGTACAACAGGTCCGTCCCGATGTTCCCGGGGCCGATGATCGCGCAGCGGATTTTCTTCATGTTCGGTTTCCTGATCTGGGCATGGTCCTGGGGCCGGAGTGCGCTGCCCAGATCCAGGTCGCGCGTCGGCTTCACATCGGGGCCAGCCGGCGGCATCGCCGCAGGCTGGCCATTGCTACGGGGCTCGACGCCGGCCAGCTGCACAGCCGGCGTCGATTCCCCTGCCGCGTTTCTCGGGTCCGGCTCAGGCCGCCCGGCGGTCGTCCGGCGCGGCCAGCAGCGCCTGTTCGCTCGCCTTCGCTGCTTCGATGCTGCGCTGCTTGACGTGGCCGTAGCCGCGGATCTCGTCCGGAATGGAGGCCAGCGCCACGGCCGTGGCGTGCGTCGCCGGGCTCAGCGTGGCGAGGCTGCGATCCAGCTGCTGGATGTAATCCTCGATCAGCTGGCGTTCCTGATGGCGCTCTTCGGTCTTGCCGAAGACGTCCAGTGCGCCGCCGCGCAGCCCCTTGAAGCGTTTCATCACGCCGAACGCAGTGCCCATCCACGAGCCGAACTGACGCTTGATCAGGTGGCCGGTGACCGGGTCCTTCTTCGAGATCGCCGGCGGCGCGAGGTTGTACTTGACGCTGTAGCCCTGCGGGAACATCGCATCGAGCTGGGCCAGGAACGCCGGATCGCTGTGCAGGCGGGCGACCTCGTATTCGTCCTTGTAGGCCATCAGCTTGTACAGGTAACGGGCCGCCGCTTCGGCCAGGCTGCTGTGGCCAGCCATCACACGGCGTTCGGCATCGACCACGCGCTTGACGATCTCGGCATAGCGCTTGGCGTAGGCCGCGTCCTGGTAGGCGATCAGTTCCGGCACCCGCACTTCGACCAGACGGCGCGTCTCGCCAGCGGCGCCGATCGACTCGACGATCGCCTGCGCTTCCGGCGACAGCGGCGCCGCCACCTGCTTCGGCGCGTAGCGGGCGATCTCGGCTTCGACGAATGCGCGGTCGACCACCGTCATGCGGCCCCAGCGGAACGCGGCGAGGCTCTGTTCGACGCCAACGCCGGACTGGCTGATCGCCGCTTCGATCGACTCCGCCTTCAGCGGAATGGTGCCGGCCTGGAACGCCACGCCGACCATGAAGTTGTTGGTCGCCATGGCATCGCCGAACAGGCCTTCGGCGAACGCCTGGCCGTCGAGGAAGACGTTGTCATCACGGCGCGTGACCTTGTTGATGCCGGCCGTCAGCGCCGTGATGTTCGGGAACAGCGCGTTGCGGTTGGACACCATCTGGCCGGTCGGCGTCTGCGTCGTCGAGACCACCGCGATGGTCCGTTCCGGCAGGCACTTGTCGAGGTTCTTCGGATCGGTGGCGTTGAGGATGTCGAAGCCGAGGAACAGATCGGTGCGGCCGTCGGAAATCTTGCTCGAGCCATTGAACGGCTGGTGCGAAATCTTGATGTCGGAAATCACCGCCCCGCCCTTCTGCGCAAGACCGGTCTGGTCGAGGCCGATGACGTGCTTGCCTTCCAGACGCGCGGCATTGGCCAGCGTGGCCACGACCGTCACCGAACCGGTGCCGCCGATGCCCATGACGTGGATGCCGACGCCCAGCGTGTCATCGACCTTCTTGACTGGCTCCGGCAGCGCCCGGTCGAGCACCGGGATGCGGCCCTTCTTTTTCTTCTTGACCAGGCCATCGGCCGCCGCCGGCTCGGCGTTCGGCGTGATGGTCAGGAACGACGGGCAGAAGCCCTTCACGCAGGAGAAATCCTTGTTGCAGGACGACTGGTGGATGCGGGTCTTGCGGCCGAACTCGGTCGCCACCGGCTCCACGCTCATGCAGTTGGCCTTGACGCCGCAGTCGCCGCAGCCTTCGCAGACGCGCTCGTTGATGACCGTGACTTCCACCGGCTCCTCGGCCTTGCCGCGGCTGCGCGCACGGCGCAGTTCGGCAGCGCATTCCTGGTCGTGGATCAGCACGGTGGTGCCGGGGATCGCGGCCAGCGCGCGCTGCGCCTCGTCGAGCCGGTCGCGATGCCAGACCTCGGTGCCGCCGGCGAGGCTGGTGCCCTGGTAGCGGCCCGGATCGTCGGTGGTGACGATCACCCGCTTGACGCCGTTGGCCAGCAGGTCGGCCACCACGTTGCCGACCGAGCGGATGCCCATGGCTTCCTGGCCACCGGTCATCGACACGTGCGAGTTGTAGAGCAGCTTGTAAGTGATGTTGACGTTGGCAGCCGCCGCGTAGTGGATCGCCAGCACGCCGGAGTGGAAGTACGTGCCATCGCCGATGTTCTGGAAGATGTGCTTCTCGTCGGTGAACGGCGCCATGCCGATCCACTGCGTGCCTTCGGCGCCCATGTGGGTGCCCATCACCACATTGCGATTCATCCACATCGACATCGTGTGGCAGCCGATGCCGGCCGACACGACGCTGCCTTCCACCGCCTGAGTGGAGCTGTTGTGCGGGCAGCCGGAGCAGTACCAGGCGGTACGCGTCGCGGTGGCCAGCTTGTTGCGCGAATGAATCTCGTCGACGCGCTGGAGCCAGGCTTCCGCCGATTCCACGCGGGCGCGCTGCGACAGCCGCTTGACCAGCGCCCGGCCGATGACGTCCGGCTCGAACTCGCCGTAGTGCGGCAGCAGTTCCTGCTCGCTCTGGTCGAACTTGCCGACGATGCGCGGCGCGTTGGCCATGCCGTACAGCACGTTCTTGGCGAACATCTCGAGGAACGGCCGCTTTTCCTCGATGACGAAGATCTCTTCCAGCCCGCGCGCGAAGTCGCGGACGATGGTCGGCTCCATCGGGAACAGCATGCCCATCTTCAGGATGCGGATGCCGTAGCGGCGCAGTGCCGCATCGTCGAGGCCCAGTTCCAGGAACGCCTGCCGCAGGTCGTTGTAGGTCTTGCCCGAGGTGATGATGCCGAGCCAGGCGTCCGGGCAGTCGAACACCACGTTGTTCAGCTTGTTCGCGGCCGCGTAGCGCTTCGCCACTTCCAGCCGGCGCGTGTACAGCGACTGCTCCATCTCCAGCGCTTCGGCGCGCACGTTCATGCCCAGATTCATCCGGGGCATGAACAGCTTGCCGTCGAACTCCATGTCCGGCGTCAGGAACTTCAGGCGGTCCGGCGAGACCTCGGCCGTGCCGGTGCCGTCGGCGATGTTGGTGACGAACTTCAGGCCCATCCACAGGCCCGACAGGCGCGACATCTGGTAGCCGTGCAGGCCGTAATCGAGCACTTCCTGCACGTTGGCCGGGTACAGCGACGGAATGCCGACATGCATCAGCATCGGCTCCGACTGGCTGCACAGTGACGACGACTTGCAGCTCGGGTCATCGCCGACGATCGCCAGCACGCCACCGTTCTTGTCGATGCCGGTGTAGTTGGCGTGCTTCAGCGCGTCGCCGGAACGGTCGACACCCGGCGCCTTGCCGTACCACATGCCGGTCACGCCATCGAACTTCTGCTTGCCGACGGCATGCAGCATCTGCGTGCCCCAGACCGCAGTCGCCGCCAGGTCCTCGTTGAGGCCGTCGACGAAGTGGATGTTCTTCTCCAGCAGCGTCTTCTGCTGCTTCTGCAGCGCGGCGTCCAGCATGCCGAGCGGCGAGCCGCGATAGCCGGAGATGAACATGCCGGTCTTCAGGCCGCGCCGGGCATCGGTGCGGACCTGATCGAGGCTCAGACGAACGAGCGCATCGACGCCCCCCAGGTGAATCTGCCCTTCTTCCTGGGTGAACGGGTTACTGCGGGGCGGCTTTGCGGACATGAAACGAGTGACCTTCCTGGCAATCAGACGAAACGCATCGACACGCTGCCCAGATCCTGGAAACGGACCTGGATCGAATCACCGGCGGCCACCGGAATCGCTTCCGTGGCGCCACCGCTCATGATGTAGGTGCCCGCCGGGATCTCTTCGCCGCGCGCGGCCAGATGATTGGCCAGCTGGGCGATCGCTTCGGCCGGATGGCCGAGCACCGAGGCGCCGGCCGCCATCGCCACCACTTCGCCGTTCTTCTCCATCACCATGCCCAGCGTGCGCAGGTCCAGCCCTTCGATGCCGCGGGCGACGCTGCCGACCACGAAGCGCGACGACGAGGTGTTGTCGGCGACGACACTGACCAGGTCGAAGCGGAAGTTCTCGTAGCGGGAGTCGATGATCTCCACCGCCGGCACCACGAAATCGGTGGCCGCCAGCACCGCGCCGACATGGCAGCCCGGTCCGCGCAGCGGCGCCTTGAGAACGAAGGCGATCTCGGCTTCCACCTTCGGGTGGATCAGTTCGCTGGTCTTCACGTCACCGCCGTTGGCGATGCTCATGTAGTCGAACAGCAGGCCGAAGCACGGCACTTCCACGCCCATCTGCTTCATCTTGGCGCGCGAGGTGAGGCCGGCCTTGAGGCCCGCCACCTGGTTGCCGCGCGCTTCCTTGCGGGCGCGGATCGCAGCCTGGATGGCGTAGCCGTCGTCAAGCGTCAGCTGCGGATGCGCGTCGGTGATCTTCACCACTTCGCGCGCTTCCAGCTCGGCGGATTCGAGGTACTCGGCGAGCGAGTCGAGGGTCTTCTGGTCGATGGTCATGATGGTGTTCAGGAGAAGCGGGCCGAGCAGCTGCCGAGGCCGCCGACCGAGCAAGTGAAGAAATCGCCGGCCTTGACCGGCATCAGCGGCGACTGCGAACCGGACAGGATCACTTCGCCGGCCTTCAGCGGAATGCCGAGCGCGCCCAGCGTGTTGGCCAGCCAGGCCACGGCATTGACCGGCGAGCCCTGCACCGAGGCGCCGGCGGAGGTGGACACGATCTCGCCGTTCTTCTCGACGACCATGCCGGCCACCGAAAGGTCGAGCCCGCGCAGGCTGCGCGGCGTGCCGCCGAGCACGAAGACGCCGCAGGAAGCGTTGTCGGCGACGGTGTCCTGGATCTTGATCTTCCAGTCCTTGATCCGCGAATCGACGATCTCGAAGCACGGCATCACGAAATCGGTGGCGCGCAGCACGTCGGCCGCGGTGACACCGGGGCCGTCCAGATCGCGCTTCAGGATGAACGCCACTTCGGCTTCGGCGCGTGGCGCGATCATGCTGTCAGCCGGAATCGCCTGACCTTCGGCGTAGACCATGCCCGACAGCAGCAGGCCGAAATCCGGCTGGTAGACGTTCAGCATCTGCTGCACGGCCTTGGAGGTGACGCCGATCTTCTTGCCGATCACCGTCTCGCCCTTGGCCAGGCGGCGCTCAATCATCCGCAGCTGGATGCGGTAGGCATCGTCGATGGTGATGTCCGGCTCGCGCTCGGTCAGCGGCGCCAGCGGCTGGCGGTCGACGAGCGCCTGGTACAGGGCGTCGCCATGAAGCTTGATTTGTTCTGGAGTCATGTCTTGGAACTGGAGGC
Source organism: Gammaproteobacteria bacterium (assembly GCA_026398815.1). Classification (GTDB taxonomy): domain Bacteria; phylum Pseudomonadota; class Gammaproteobacteria; order Nevskiales; family Nevskiaceae; genus Nevskia. Next base: position 40,502 of record JAPLSA010000013.1, on the reverse strand, counting down.
ATCGGCCTCGGCAAGGAAGGAATCGACGAGCTTGGCGAAGCGCGCCGCGTGTTCGATCTGGGTCCAGTGTCCGCACTGGCCGAAGACGTGCAGCTGTGCCTTCGGAATCAGCGTGGCCAGGCGCAGCGAGGTTTCGAGCGGAATCACCTGGTCCTCGCGACCGTGGATGACCAGCGTCTCGTTGCTCAGCGCGGCAATCTGCGCTTCGTCGCTGGCCAGCCCGTCGACGCCGTTCTGGCGCGGCGCCGGGAACATCGACGCGTAGGCGTCCTGCACGCCGGGCCGCAGGCTGGCCTCGTAGCGCAGCTGCGCCAGCGCATCGGTGACCAGTCCGCGATCGAAGGCGAACAGGTCCATCATCGTGCGCATCGCCTCGAACGAAGGCTGGTAGCCCCAGACCTGGTCGAGCGCCGGCGTCAGCGTGAAGCGCAGGCCGGCCGCGCCCATCAGCACCAGCCGGCGCACCCGCGTCGGATGGCGGATCGCCACTGCCAGCGCCAGCGCGCCACCGAACGAGTTGCCGACCAGATCGACCGTCGGCAGCGCCAGCGCGTCGAGCAGCCCGACCGCATGGTCCACCCAGCTGTCGAGGCCGTAACGGTGCCCGACGGGCTGTTCGCTGTAGCCGAAGCCGACCAGATCAGGGGCGATCACCCGCCGCTGGCTGGACAGCGTCGGCAGCACCGCACGCCAGTTGGCCCAGGCGCTGACACCGGGACCGGAGCCGTGCAGCAACAGCACCGGGCTGCCCTGGCCGAGGTCGTGATAGTTGGTGCGAATGCCGGCCGCGACGATGCTGCGGCCGACTTCCGGACTGGCGTTGACGGCACTCATGCGTACTTGATGCAGACGTTGCGAAGTTCGGTGTAGAACTCCAGCGAGTGCACGCCGCCTTCACGGCCGATGCCGCTCTGCTTGGAGCCGCCGAACGGCGTGCGCAGGTCGCGCAGGAACCAGGAGTTGATCCAGCACAGGCCGACGTCGATGCGCTTGGCGATCCGGTGCGCGCGCGACAGGTCCTGCGTCCACACCGTGGTGCACAGGCCGTACGGCGTGTCGTTGGCGAGCGCCACCACCTCGTCCTCGGTATCGAACGGCGCGATATGGCAGCACGGTCCGAAGATTTCCTCGCGGATCACCGTCGCGGTTTCCGGCAGGCCGGTCCAGATGGTCGGCTGCACCCAGCTGCCGCCCTTCAGTTCGGCCGGCATGTCGGGCACGCCACCGCCGGTGACCAGGGTCGCGCCTTCGGCCTTGGCCTTGCCGTAGTACGACAGCACCTTGCCGAGGTGTTCCTGCGAAATCAGCGGGCCGATGCCGGTGGACTTCTCGTACGGCAGGCCGGGCTTCATCGCTTCCGCCTTCAGCTTCAGCGCGGCGACGAATTTGTCGAAGATCGGCCGCTGCACGTAGACGCGCTCGGTGCCGAGGCAGACCTGACCGCAGTTGACGAACGCCGCGCGGGCGATGCCATCGACAGCGGCATCGAAATCGGCGTCGGCGAACACCAAGCCGGCATTCTTGCCGCCGAGCTCGAACGACACCGGCCGCAGGCCCTTGGAGGCCGCGCCCATGATCGCTTCGCCGGTACGCGTCTCACCGGTGAAGGTGATGGCGTTGACGCCGCGATGGGAGGTCAGGAACTCGCCCGCCGAATTCGGGCCGAGGCCGTGGACGACGTTGTAGACGCCCTTCGGGATGCCGACCTTGTTCATCACTTCGCCGAGCAGCGTGGCGGTGGCCGGCGTCTCTTCCGACGGCTTGACCACCACCGCATTGCCGCAGGCCAGCGCCGGCCCGACCTTCCAGGTCATCAGCAGCAGCGGCAGGTTCCACGGGCAGACCACGGCGATCACGCCGCGCGGCACGCGCACCGCGTAGTTCAGCGCCTCGCCGCCATCCGGCGTCGCCATCTCGAAGGTTTCGCTGGGGACGTTCTTGATGACGTCGGCGAACATCTTGAAGTTGGCGGCACCGCGCGGGATGTCGATATGGGCCGCCAGACTCGCCGGCTTGCCGGTGTCGGCGATTTCCGCTGCCAGGAAGTCATCGAAGCGACGGTTGATCTCGTCGGCCAGCGCGTACAGCAGCTCGACGCGCTTCGCGACCGGCATCTTGCCCCAGGGGCCGTCGAGCGCGGCGCGCGCGGCGGCCACGGCGGCATCGACTTCCACCTTGCCACCCTCGGAAACAAGCCCGATCAGCGAGCCATCCAGCGGGCTGCGGTTCTCGAACGTCTTGCCGCTGGCGGAGGGAACGAAGGCGCCGTCGATGAAATGCGGGAAGTCGCGCCGGACGTTGACCGCTGCAGCTGCGGTTGATGCATCAGTTGCCATGTTGTGCTCGTGCTTGGATTTGAGGGCCGGACTCAGGTCACCACCGACAGGAAAGCTTCGTTGAGCTTCCGGTCGTGGTAGAAGATCGCCGGGCCGAGCTGGTCGTCGGTCCAGGTGATCGTCGGCTTGTCGGGGTACCAGATGTAGCCGCCGGAAAACACTTCGTTGCGGTTGCCGCTCGGGTCGAAGAAGTAGATGGTTTCGCCGCGCGTGATGCCGTGGCGCGTCGGGCCGAGATCCAGCGACACCTTCTTCTTCGAGATGATGTCGGCCGCCTTCAGCACCTCATTCCAGCTGCCGAGCAGGAACGAGCAGTGGTGGAACTTGTTCTTCATCGGCTGGCGAATGAACGCCACGTCGTGCGCCTTGTTCGAGCAGCTCAGGAACGCGGCGATCTGCAGGCGGTCCGGGCCAGCCACCACCTGTTCGGCGAGGTTGAAGCCGAGGATCTTGGTGAACAGCTCGACCGTGCCATCGAGATCATCGCCATACAGCAGGCAGTGATCGAAGCGCGACGGCGCCATGCCGCGCAGGTCATCCGGCCACGGTTCGGGATTGAGATAACCGGTGGCGCAGCCGGTGACATCGCGGTGGGCGTACAGCTCCATCACGTGACCGGTCGGGATCGTGAAGCGGAAGCGGCGGCCGGTATGCGGATGCTCGCCGGCATCGATCCAGCTGATCTCGGTGGCCAGCGGGCTGGCTTCCAGTTCGCCGGCCAGACGATCGAGCGTGGCATCGGAATCAACGCGCCAGCCCATGTAGTCCATGCCGGCCTCATCGGCCTTGCGCAGCACCACGCTGTGGTGGTCCGCTTCGTCCCAGGCCTTGAAGAAGACGCGGCCCTGTGCATCGCGCATCACCTCGGCCAGACCGACGACTTCGGTGTAATGGTGAACCGCCTGTTCCAGATCGAGCACTCGCAGCGCGACATGCCCCGGACGCAGGACTCCAGTCATTGCCATGTTCTTCTCCTCTTGTTCTTCGCGTACTAGCTACGGTGAGGCGCCGTTGCCGGCACCCCGTAAAAGTGAAATGCACCGCGTGAAATATCGAAGGAGCGCGCCATCTTGCCGATCACCCGCAGGCTCAGATCGCTCTCCGGAATCAGCTTACAGGCGAGGCTGTAGCCTTCCGCCTCTTCTTCGGCACTCACGCAGGCGCGGCTGATCGCCTCGTTGCGGTAGCGGCCGTCCAGCACCTTGACCTTGCAGACGCCGCAACCACCGCCCCGGCAACCGACCGGGATGCCGCGCCGGCCGAGGCATTCCATGGCCCGCAAGACATTGCTGCCGTCCGGGCAGGGAAAGCTGTCGTCACAGTTCTCGATGTGGATTCGGATCGACATCGCGACCCTCAGATCGACCGGAACAGCGGACTGCGCGCCGATGCATTGGCGCCGTCGGCGGAGGTCAGGAATTTCTCGGTGAAGATGTCGCGCTCGAACAGGCGGCCCTGCATCAGCGTGCGGATGCAGGCTTCGATCATCACCGGCGGGCCGCACAGATAGGCACGCCAGCCGCGGAAATCGTTGCTGAAATGCGCCATGGCGGCGTCATGCACGAAGCCCTTGAAACCATCCCAGGCACAGGCCTCGGTCGGCTCGTTGAGCGCCGGCACGTAAATGAAATTCGGGTACTCGTGAGTCAACGCCACGAATTCCTCGTGGTAGTACAGCTCAGCACGGTTGCGGGCACCGTAGACCAACACGATGTCGCGCATTTCCTGTTGTTCGAGCAGGTCCAGGATCATCGAGCGCGGGCTCGACAGGCCTGAACCACCGGCCATGAACAGCAGCGGCTTGGGATCGGACGAGCGCACGAAGAAGCGGCCGTACGGGCCCGACAGCTCGATGCGGTCACCGACCTTGAGTCCATCGTGCAGCCAGGTCGTGCCCTTGCCGTTCGGTACCCGGCGCACGTTCAGCTCGATGCGCCGCCGCTCGCTCGGCCGGTCGGCCAGCGAGAAGGCGCGCGGCTGGTCCTCGCCGGGAATCTTCACCTGCACGTACTGGCCAGCCTGGAAATCGATGCCTTCCGGGTCGTCGAGCTCGATGACGATGCCCTTGATGGTCGGCGACAGCGTTTCGTGCACGACCACGGTGCCGGCGAAGTCCCGGACCGGACAATGCCGCGCGTCCGGGTCTTCGTCGATGTCGGCCTCGATGGTGATGTCCGACTGCAAGGTCGCGCAGCAGGCCAGCGCCTTGCGTTCGTCACGCTCGAAATCCATCAGCGCGAACGGCGATGCATTGCCGTGCTCGTAATCACCATCGAGCACCTGCACCTTGCAGGTGGCACACAGGCCGTGACAGCAGGCATGCGGCAGCCAGACGCCGGCGCGCAGGCAGGCATCCAGAATCGTCTGCCCTTCTGCGGCCTCGACGCTGTGACCCAGCGGCTCGATGGTGATCCGATAGCTCATGACGTCAGCTGCAGCTGTCGTGGATGCCGCGCAGGCCGGGGGTCCGGAAGCGGATCACGGCCTTGTGCCCGAGCCCGTTGTCGGTGACCGACTTGCTGGCATCCGGCGTGAACGGCTGGCCGGAGCGCAGCCATTCCACCTTGTTCCAGTCGATCTTCGCGGTGTCCGGATGCTGGGCGTACAGATTCGGAATGATCTCTGCGGTCAGCGCACCGAACGGCAGCTCCGGCGGGACCGGAATGCACAGCGGCGCGCAGAACAGCAGGTGATCTTCCCAGCCGATGTACAGCAGCTGCTTGCCGTGGAAGTTCTCGACGCGATCCTTGATCTCGCCGGTGTAGCCGGGTTTGATGGCAGTAACGCTCATGTTCGTCTCCTCAGCTGCTGACGCCGGGCTTGCCGGTCCAGGATTCCCAGTTCTTGCGATCCGGCGAATCCAGGTACTCGCCGCCGTCGTGGCCGGGCTTGAAGTTGTAGTAGTGGAGCACTTCGACCAGCGGATCGAAGCCCGGCGCCGTCGGGTCGGCTTCCGGACGGAAGCAGTTGCCCTGGTAGATCTGGTGCACCGGCAGCCACGACTGCACGTACTTCTCCGGCTCGTAGTCGAAGACGTCCTTGCAGCCGTCGGAGCAGAAGTGGAACTTGTTGCCGCGGTATTCCGACTCGCGATAGCAGATCTTGGTCGGATCGTCCGGCTCGGTGAAGAACATCGGGATCTGGCAGGTCTGGCACAGCATCGGCAAGGTCGGGTTGTAGAAGCGCTTGCCTTCCTTCTGCTGCTCGCGCCAGTACTCGAAGCGCGCGCGGTAGTGCTTGTCGAAGGTGGTCGGATACTTCTCCGACAGCCACTTCATCTCGCTCTCTTCCGGCACCCAGGTGTGGAACGCCGCGGCATGGCCGTAGTTGTAGAACGTCGCCCAGGCTTCATGGCTCAGGCGATGCTTTTCCTTCGAGGCCACCTCGTGGTACTTCGGCATGCGGATGCCGTAGCGGGCGAGATCGTTGAACAGCGCGCCGCCGTTCTGCTCGAAGTACATTTCCCAGGCTTCCGCCCAGGACATGACGCGCTTCGGCAGCATGTAGTCCATCATCATCGACACCAGCGTCAGCAGCCGGTAGCCGCGCCAGAACCACTTGTCCAGCCAGCGCTGGACGATCGGCACGTTGCCCGGGTCCTGCTCGAGAATGAACTTGACGACTTCCAGGCCCAGCGTCATGTGACGCGACTCGTCGCTCTGCGCCGAGAAGCCGAACGTCACCGTCGCCATGTCGCCGTTGTAGGCGGCACCGCTCATGAACGGCATGAACAGCAGGTTGGTCAGCACGTACTCGAAGGAGAACGAGATCGCGGTGACGAACTCGAACGGGCCAGCCGACATCGCGTCCTCGAAGTACGACTTCGGCACGCTGAGATACCAGACCCGGTCGTGCATGTGACCCGGATCATGGAGTCCATTGAAGAACTTGTTGTAGTGGCTGATCGTGTGCGCCTGGGTCTGCGCGTGGCGCAACTCGTCGATCGCCTGCATCTGGCTGGCGATCCGCGCACTGGTGCCGCGGAAGTTGCGGCCGGCCATCGCGAAGCCGCGATGCGCAGCGTATTCCAGCGGCGACACGCCGGTCAGGAACAGCTTCAGCGTGTTGATGTAACGCGCGTCGACGATGTTGAACTGGCCGTTGTTCTGCTGGAACGCATCGACGATGGCGTAGAGCTTGCGCTCCTTCTCGCCCTGATACTTCCAATAGGCGTCCATGGTCAGACGGAACGGGTCTTCCCACTTGTCCCAGTCGTGGATCTTGATGCCTTCGAACTTGTCCTGCGGGAACGCGCGGTCCATGTCGACATAGCTGGTTTCCCAGCCAAGGCCGCGCGTCAGCAGCGCATAGTTTTCCTTCAGGCTCAGCTTCTTTGCCGGCTTGGCCGTCAATGGCATGTTCATCGTGGTGCTCCTCGAATCGAAACGAATGAAAGAGAGGGGAAATTCAGTTCCAGTGCAGGACGAACTCGTCGTCCGACTCTTCGATGTTTCCGGAAAGCGAGATCAGATTGACCTGCAGTTCACGCAGGTCATAAGCGCGACCGACGCGCTCCTCGATGGACTCGCGCTTGACGACCAGCCGACCCGGCACGTCGATCTTCACCATCGCCGGATAGCGGTTGACCTTCGCTTCGGGGTTGTCGGCTTCGATCGCCTCGATGATCGGGCGCGTGTCGTCGTTGGTCTGGAAGGCAATGAAGACGTTGCTCATCACGCCTTCTCCGCCAGTGCCACGCCAAGCTTCTCGACGCGGGCGCCGAAGCTCTGGTCGACCTGCGCGAGGACGGTTTCGGCGTGCTCGCCGAACACTTCGGCAGCGTAGCTCTGCAGCGCGGCAAGGACGGTGCCGCGCCAGCTGAGAATCCAGCTGCGAAGCAGCGCGCGGTTCTCTTCCGATTCCGAAGCGACCGTCTTGATCACGGCATCGACCCAGCGCGACGACTCGTCGTACCAGTTGTTCATGAACTCGGTCAGCAGGCTCAGCACCGGGCCGACTTCATCGCTCAGCAGGCGATCGAGGTGCTGATAGACCAGCGGGTAGAGCAGGCCATCGATCACCAGGTTCTGGGCGACGAAGACTTCCATGCAGTCGTCGGCGACCATCAGCGTCTCGACGGTCTTGCGCAGGCCCTGCCAGGCGGCGTCTTCCATCCACAGCGTCTTGCCGCGGGACAGCGAATCGCCCGAGTTGCCGTCCAGCAGCAGGCCGATACGGCTCACGTACTGGGCCAGGCCCAGACGATCCATCGTGTGGTACATCGTCGCCTGCGTCAGCGCCGTGCCCCAGCCGTAGGCCGTGATGTAGCAGTTGTTGGTGTTGGCGCCCCACTCCAGATGGCGCAGCGGCACCAGCGCCATGATCAGGCGATCACGCAGCGCTTCCGGCAGGCTGCGCATCAAGCCGCGCTTGTCGACGAACTCGATGTTCTTCTCCATCGCGTCCTGCTGACGGGCGCGGGCGATGGTGTAGGCACCGTAGTAGTACTGGCGCGGATCACGCAGCGCGTACCAGTTCTTCATCTCGATCTTGGTGCGGCGACGGTCGTAGACCTCCAGTTCCGGCTGCCACAGCGGCCGGTAGTGGAAGTTGACCTGCGGCTGCAGATCGTAGGTGGCCTCCTGGTAACGCGACGCCGGCTTGTCACCACCGATATGGCGGGCCGTGTGCGAGAACGTCTGGCGGATTTGGGTGACCGTTTCGGTCCTGATATCGACTTGCATGAACTCCCCCTACTCTTGGATTCCGGGACGCCCGAACTGCCACTTCGATCGTTCGAAATCGATCGTGTCGGCCTGTTCGCGCGTCAGGTAGATCACGCCGCGTTCGCGGCAGAAGGCCTGATAGGCAGCCAGAGGGAGCATCAATTCCACCGCCAGTTCGGGATCGCCGATGGCGAAGTCGAACAGCACGTAGCCGTCATCGCGGATCTCGCGAAAGCGCACGTAGTGCTTGGTGACGTCGAACCGCGGGCGAGCCTGCGGCAGCTGATGGAATGACACCGTTCTCCTCCGGTTGCTGCCCTGACAATTCGGTTGCCGGATGGCCACGCTTGTCAGGTACGCGGATCGCTCCATTGCAGCGGCCGTGCCATGACCGTGCTTGCTGCACTGCGCCATCGGTGCAACAGACTGTGTCCAATCAGATTCTTTCTTTGTAACGGGCATCGATCCGGCAGTTCGAGGCGTGCTCATCAGCGCCCGCGTTCATTGAAATCACGCAAATCGGGGTAGGCGCAGCCGTGGGTTTCGCTGAAAATCCGCAAGTCATCCGGCCAACGTTTCAGACGGATGAGATTGACGGCAGATCACCGCCGCCGATGTGGCCATTCACCGGACACGGGGGACCGCCTGACGGCGACCCGCTACAGTGCCGGCATAACGACGGGCATGACGGCGCGGCCGGACCTGCCGAAGAAGTGTGGTTTGCGAGGAGAAGCTTGATGCCGACCGATGCCCCTGCATCCGCGCCGTCGCGCGGCTGGACCCCTGGCGAGAACCAGATCGACGACAGCACGCCGGATATCGACGATCTGCTGGCGCGGCTGCACTTCGCGCCGGCCGAGGGCCGCATCTGGCTGGACGACCAGCGGATGCAGCTCATCCATACCTCGGCGATGGGCGTGCTGCGCCGGGAACTGATCGAAAGCCTCGGCATCGAGCGCGCGCGCGGCCTGCTGACTCGCATGGGCTACAACTCCGGCGCGCACGACGCCGAGCTGGCTCGCCGTCTGCGCCCGCAGGCAGCCGTCGCCGACATGTTCGCGGTCGGCCCGCAGCTGCATGCCCTCGAGGGCATGGTCAAGGTCGACCTGGTGCGCCAGGAGATGGATATCGCCCGCGGCCAGTATCGCGGCGAATTCATCTGGCGCCATTCCTCCGAAGACGAGGTGCACGTGCACACCTACGGCATCGGCGTCGAACCGGTCTGCTGGATGCAGATCGGCTACGCGTCCGGCTACACCAGCGTGTTCATGGGCCGTCCGGTGCTGTTCAGGGAAGTCGAATGCCGCGCCACCGGCAGCGAGCACTGCCGGATCATCGGCAAGCCGGTCGAGGAATGGGACGACGCCGAGGACGACGTGCGCTACCTGCGCGCGCAGAGCTTCTCAAGCGGCCTGTCCACCGGCGGCCGCGGACGGCGCGGCGCGCCGAATCCGGAAACCGCCGCGATGTTCGCCGACGACGAGATCGTCGGCGTGTCGACTGGCTTCAACGCCGTCTGCCACATGCTGCGCTGCGTGGCCGACACCGATGCCACCGTGCTGTTCCTCGGCGAAAGCGGCGTCGGCAAGGAAGTGTTCGCCCGCACGCTGCACCGGATCAGCCCGCGCGCCGACAAGCCGTTCATCGCCGTGAACTGCGCCGCGATTCCGGAAAACCTGGTCGAATCCGAGCTGTTCGGCGTCGAGAAAGGCGCGTTCACCGGCGCCACCGCCTCACGCGAAGGCCGCTTCGAGCGCGCCAACGGCGGCACGCTGTTCCTCGACGAGATCGGCATCATGAATCTCACCGCGCAGGGCAAGCTGCTGCGCGCGCTGCAGGAGCGGGAGATCGAGCGCGTCGGCGATACCCGGGTGCGCCACATCGATGTCCGCGTGGTGGCCGCCACCAACCTGGACCTCAAGGCCGAAGTCCGCGCCGGCCGCTTCCGCGAGGACCTGTTCTACCGGCTCAACGTGTTCCCGGTGAAAGTCCCGCCGCTGCGCGAGCGCCGCGAAGACATCCCGGTGCTGATGAACCACTTCCTGCGCAAGTTCAGCGCCCGCCATCGCCGCGACGTCACCGGCTTCACGCCGCGCGCGATCAATGCGCTGCTGAGCTATGAACTGCCCGGCAACATCCGCGAACTCGAAAACATGATCGAGCGCGGCGTGATCCTGTCGCAGCACAGCGGCGCCATCGACGTCGGCCAGTTGTTCGTCAGCGGCGAACGCTGGGATACCGCCACCACCACCTTCGGCCTTGACCGCGACGGCCATGTGGCCGCCGACGATGCGCTGCAGGACAGCGCCCGGAAAACCGGCGCCGACTGCGCGGACCGGGAAGCCGGCGCGGTTCGCGACGCCATCCAGCGCATCGAGGCGCTGCTGTCGGAAGACGGCACACCGCACGATTTCTCCCTCGATCAGGTCGCCGGCTCGCTTGAGCGGGCACTGCTCGAACGGGCGATCGCCAAGGCCGACGGCAACCTGTCGGCTGCCGCGCGAACGCTGGGCATCACCCGCTCCCGGCTCGTCTACCGGCTCGGCAACCTCGGCATCACGACCAGCTGACGTCCGCCGCCACCGACGCTGCAGTGCAATCCCCGGCAGCAAGGCCTGCCGCCGGGGGATGCCTCGCCGCTGCCGCTCAGCCAATGATGCCGTAACGGTCTGACAGCACGGTCAAATAGATCTCCACCGCCGTCAGCTCGCGGTTGTAGAGGCGGACTTCATCGAGTGCGCCGGCCAGCGGATAGCGGTAGGTACGCTCGCCAAACCGCGGCGACTGGACACCGAGATACAGCGGCTCGGCGCTCGCGCGGCTGAAATCGTAACGACGGTTCTCGACCACCTGCTGCAACTCGCCGTTGACGTACAGCCGGAGGCGATTCGGGCGGCTGCGGTGCGTGACGGTGACATGCAGCCAGCGGCCGATTTCTGCCGTGATCGGCGTATCGACGCCAGCGCCAGTGCCGTAGTCAATGAAACCGGCCACCGGCCGCTCCGGCCCCGGTGCCACATAGCTGAACAGCCCGACACTATCGTGGCTCTTGGCCACCGCGATCTGCGTGGCATACGGCACGAACCGGGCATAGGCATCCTCGCCTGCAAAGTCGTCGAAGCGCACCCAGTAGCTGATCGTGAAATCGTTGCCGAAGGCCAGCGACGAGCTGGCCGGAATACTGACGTAGCCAAGATTCTGATACCCGCCGAACTTCGCGGCCTTACCGAGCACCCCCGGCACCAGACTGACCGCGCCAACTGCAACGCCACTGTTGCCATTGCTGCTGCAGTCGACCGCGACGTTCGAGTTGAAAACAGTAATGCGCCACCAATCCCTTCTTAGGACCAGCGGCATGACTGCCGGCCGCCGAAAGGAGGCCTGCGACCAGCAGCGGTACGGCGACCCGCAACGATGAAAGACGTGACATCGACATGGCGACACTCCTAAGCAAGGGATGGATTTCCCCGAACCAGACGCGGCTCCGGCGTGCGCGCAACTTGGCAGCGCCGCGTCGCGCAGTCCTCTAGGCACCATCACGGAGATGTATCGGGAATCTCTCGGCGGGCCATTTCGGCGCCGCACGGCAGATCAACAATCGATCGGATGATCAGATCGTCGGCAGATAGTCACGCCGGAAACAAAAAAGCCCCTACGTCGAGGGGCTTTCCGATGCGGAATCTGAATGGCGGAGAGGGTGGGATTCGAACCCACGGTACCTTGCGGTACGCCTGATTTCGAATCAGGTACGTTCGACCACTCCGCCACCTCTCCGCGTTGCCAGGGCGCCGATGCGCCGGAGGGTCGATTCCGGACGCGGGCTTTGTTGCCGCAGCCCGACTATTCTATCAACCCGCTTTTGGCTGCGCAGGACTTTTTTGCGGCGTCGGTGCTGTCGACCGCAAGCCGTGCAAGCAGCCGACGCGATACCTGCATGATGGCCACCAGAACAATGCAGCGGCCGGACCCGCGAGGGTTCGAGCAGCTGCGGGCACGCGAGACCGACATGACGACGGATGCAGCTTCACGATGATGGCCGTGCGGGGCCAGGTCTGGGCAGTGCGCAGCGTGCTGGTGGTGGCCATCGCGCTGGTCGTGCTTGCCACCTGCTCGCCGCATCCCGGCAGGCTCGAGAAGGTGCGTGGCAACGGCGTGCTGCGGGTGGCGACCACCAACAGCCCGACCACCTGCTTCGACGGCCCTTCGGGGCCGACCGGCTACGAGTGCGATCTGCTGCGCACCTTTGCCGAGAAGCTGGGCGTGAAGCTGGAACTGGTCTACCTCGCCAACGGCGCGCAGGTGCTCGACTACGTGGCCGGCGGCAAGGTCGACATCGGCGCCGCCAGCATCAATGTGACGGTGGCCCGCAGCGAGATGGTCCGCTTCACCAAGCCGGTGCAGACCGTGCGCCAGCAACTGGTCTACCGCGCCGACCAGCAGAAGCCGCGCGATCCCGGCGATCTCGACGGCAAGCTGGCGGTGCCGCTCGGCAGTTCGATGGCCGAGCGTCTGGTGCAGCTGCGCGCCAGCCGCTACCCGACCCTGCAATGGCTGGAAGTGCCGGACGCCGGCGGCAACGATCTGCTGGCGCGGGTGGCGGACGGCGAACTGACTTACACGATCGCGAATTCCGACTTGGTGGCGTTGAACCGTCGCCACTCGCCAAAGCTGCGCGTGGCATTCGATCTTTCCGGCAACGAGGACATCGCCTGGGCGCTGCCGGTCGGCCGCGACAACAGCCTGTACGACGAGGTTCAGCGTTACCTGACCACTTATCCGAAAGAAGAACTGGCGCGGCTGCGCGATCGCCATTTCGGCGTCGTCGAGAATGACGAGTACCTGGGCGTGGTGCGCTTCGTCGGCGACGTCAAGGCGCTGCTGCCGAAGTACCAGCGCCACTTCGAGGATGCCGCCGAACGCTACGGTATCGACTGGCGCACGCTGGCGGCGGTCGGCTACCAGGAATCAAAATGGGACCCGGATGCGGTCAGCTACACCGGCGTGCGCGGCATCATGATGCTGACCTCCGACACCGCCCAGCACATGGAGGTGAAGGACCGCGAGGACGCCGCGCAGAGCATCGAGGGCGGCGCCCGCTACCTGCAGCAGCTGCTACGCAAGATGCCGGCGGCGATCGCCGAGCCGGACCGCACCTGGATGGCGCTGGCCGCCTACAACCAGGGACTCGGGCATCTGCACGACGCCCGCAAGCTGGCCCAGAAGCTCGGCAAGAACCCGAACCTCTGGCAGGACGTGCAGGACAGCCTGCGCCGGCTATCACAGGAACAGTGGTATTCGCAGACCAAGCACGGCTACGCCCGCGGCGGCGAAGCCGTGCACTTCGTCACCAACGTGCGCAGCTATTACGACGTGCTGCTGTGGATGACCGGCGGCACCACCGTGGCGCCCAGCACCGAGGCGCAGGCCGCCGCGATCAAATCCGCAGCCGAGACACCGGCTGACCCTTGAGCAGGTGCTCGGCGACGATCTCGTCGACATCCGCCTCGCTGCCGTAGCGGTACCAGACCCCTTCCGGGTAGACCACCATCACCGGCCCCTGCTCGCAGCGATCGAGGCAGCCGGCCTGGTTGACGCGCGCGCGGCCGATGCCGGTGATCGCTGCCTTCTTGACCTTCTGCTTGCAGTAGTCGCGCAGTGCGCTGGCGCCGTGATCCTCGCAGGAGGCGCGGCCGTCGCTGCGCTGGTTGCAGCAGAAGAACACGTGGTGCTTGAAGTACGGATCCGGCGGCGGCCGGGAGTCTGCGTCGCTCATGGCGTTCCGAACGAATAGCCGAGGTTGAGGGTGGAAATCTGGTCGATGTGCCGGGTCGCGGCCGGCACCTGCGAGTTGTAGCGGATTTCGTGGTTGAAGGTCGCGAACAGGTTGCCGACGATGGTCAGCTTCAGCGCCGTGATCGGATTCACGTAGACATTGGTCTGGCCCGCTTCGGTGCGCAGCGTCTGGCTGAACTCGGCGTTCGGCGAAATTGCCCAGATGTACTTGCCGCCGAAGGTGGCGATCGCCGCCGTCTCGTAGACGTCCTCCTGATCCCGCGTGCGGTTGGCACCGACGCCGGTTTCGATGTCCAGCGTGTGTGTCGGCCCGGTCAGCAGATGGCGGCCGTAGCCGATCGTGGCGGCATAGCGCTCGGCGATGCCGGCGAAACGGTCGTTGTCGTAGGCCAGGTTGGTGTACGCGTAGTTGCGCTCGTTGAACTGCAGGTCGGTCTTGTTGGCGGCCGAGTAGCGCTCGTCGGTGGTCAGGCCTTCGCGCGAGCCGCTGAAGGCCAGCGCGCTGAAGCGGTTGCGCCAGCGATTGTGGCGATACTCGATGGCGCCGCGCGTATTGACCGAGCGAGTACGGGTGTTGCCGGAGGTGTTGACCACGCCGATCGCGACATCGCCGCGCCAGGGCGACGGCGGTGGCGGGGCGGCCGGCGCTTCCGGCGCGGCTTCTGGCGCGGCATCCGCCGCCTCTGGTGCGGCGGCGTCCGGCTGCGCTTCGGACTCGGGAGCCGGATCGAGGACCGGCTCGGCCGTGTCGTCGAAGCCATCGGTGTCGGCGGCGGCGGCGTCTGCTGCGGGCACGACGGCATCGGCCACTGGCGGCTCATCGGCCGCAGCGCGGGCGGCTCCGGCCATCAGCAGCAGCGACAGCAGGCTCACGGAAAACGGCGAACAGGTGGGCGGCTTCACGGGCATCGAATCGGGTTCCTCTCGGGTTGGGAGCAGCCGGCGCTGGCAAGCGGGGCGGACTGCCGGCTGTGCTAGCGTCGCGGCCATCATGTCGACGCCAGAATCGCGCCCGTTTCCACTTGCCGACGCGGACCTTTGCGTGAAGTGCGGGCTCTGCCTGCCGCATTGTCCGACCTACGGGGCATCCGGCACAGAAGCGGATTCTCCGCGCGGCCGGATCATGCTGATGCAGGGGCTGGCGACCGGCCGCATTGTCCCGTCAAGCGCCACCGAACGCCACCTCGACGGCTGCCTTAGCTGCCGCGCCTGCGAGCGCGTCTGCCCGGCCCAGGTGCCCTACGGCAGCCTGATCGACGCCGGCCGCGCGCTGCTGGCCGGCCAGCGCCCGGCCCGGCTGCGGCCATCGCGGGCAATCAGCGCGGCGCTGTCGCGGCGGGTGCTGCGCCGGTGGCTGGCTGCACTGCTGAGGCTTCACGCGGCGAGCGGCCTGCAGCGGCTCATCCGCCGTTTCCGGCTGCTCGGCAACGGCCGGCTGGCGCGGCTCGAATCCCTGCTGCCCGCGCCTCTGCCGGCGTCGGCGACATCCGCGCCACGGCAGCACGCCGAAGCGCACGGCGACGTCATGATCTTCAGCGGCTGCGTCGGCGACATCGTCGACCAGCCGCTGGCCGACGACCTGGCCCTCCTGCTGGCCGACTGCGGCTATCAGGCGCGCCGCCCGGCGGCGCAGACCTGCTGCGGGGCGATCGACCAGCATGCCGGCAATCCGGCGGGCCTGATGCGTCTGGCCGCCCGCAACCGGGCGGCCTTCGGAAACGGCCATGAAGCGATCCTGCCGCTGGCCACCGGCTGCGCGGCGACGCTGCGCGACTACCCGCAATGGATCGACGGAGGCGAGGCCTTCCGCCGGCGGCTGCAGGATCCGATCGCCTTCCTGCTCGAACACGGCGCGGCCCTGCGCTTCCGTGCCACGCCGATGACCGTCGCCATCCACGAGCCCTGCACGCAGCACAACGTGATCCGCCAGGGCGCGGCGCTGCGGACGCTGCTGGCGCGGGTGCCGGCACTGAAGGTGGTGGAACTCGATGCCGGCGGCCGCTGCTGCGGTGCGGCCGGCACGCATTTCATCCACCATCCGGCCGCGGCCGATGCGCTGTTGCAGCCGAAGCTCGATGCGGTGACGCGGCTGCAGCCGGAAGTGATCGTCAGCGCCAACGTCGGCTGCGCGCTGCATCTGGCCGGCGGCCTGCGCCGGGCCGGCGGGATCAGCCCGGCGGTGCTGCATCCGGTGCAACTACTGGCACGATGCCGGGCTTGAGGTCCGGCGCGTCCGGATCAGCCGTCGCCAGCCGCGCCTCGACCCGCAGCAGCACTCGCTCCGCCAGTTCGTCCTGGATGTAGCGGCGCAGGCGCGCCTCCTCGGCTTCCTTGGCCAGGATCTGCTGGGCGCTGAAGCTGTAGTCGCGCGACACCGTCTGCGACTCCGGCGCGATCAGCACTTCGGCCTTGCCATCGACGACCCGGCGCATCTCGAAGGTCACGCGGGTCACCAGCCGGTATTCGATGGCCCGGCCATCGGTGCCGATCGACAGCACTTCCTGCGCTTCCCGCAGGTCGGACAGCCGCAGCACGGTGGCAGCGTCATCGGCCTTGGAGATCACTTCGCCGCCGCCGCGGACGATGCGCGCCTTCAGCGCCTCCTCGACCGGCGGCGTGGTGACGCGATACGGGTCCACCAGTTCGACATGCACCGAGCGCAGCGCCTTCGGCAGCGGCCGGCTGCCGACCGGATGGAAGCCGCAGGCGGCCAGCGCCAGCGTGGCGAGCGAGATGCCGATCGGTCGAACGAGATTCATGCGCGGATCACACCACGAAATTGACCAGCTTGCCCGGCACCACCACCTGCTTCTTGATCGGCGCACCGGCCAGGAAACGCTGCACGCCTTCGTCGGCCAGCGCGGCGGCGATGATCAGGTCCTGCGCGGCGCCGGCCGGCACGCTGATCTGGCCCCTGAGCTTGCCGTTGATCTGCACGACCATCGCGATCTGATCCGACACCCGCGCCTCCGCTTCCGGCTCCGGCCAGTCGGCGTCGATCACCGGCGTGGCATGACCCAGCGCCTGCCACAGCGTGTGTGCGACGTGCGGCACGATCGGCGACAGCACGCGCACCAGCGCATCCAGCGCCTCGCCGAGCACTGCCCTGCCCTGCGGGCTGCGGTCGTCGAACTTCGCCAGCGCATTGACCAGCTCCATGCAGGCGGCGACGGCGGTGTTGTAGTTGTGGCGACGGCCGAAGTCGTCGCTGATCCGCGCCAGCATGTCGTGCAGCTTGCGGCGCAGGTCCTTCTGCGGACCGCTCAGCACCGCGCGGTCCAGCGGCTCGGTGGCACCGAGCGCGACATGCTCGGCCACCAGCTTCCAGACCCGCTTCAGGAAGCGCAGCGCGCCGTCGATGCCGGCATCGCTCCATTCCAGCGTCTGCTCGGGCGGCGCGGTGAACATCATGAACAGGCGCACGGCGTCAGCACCGTGCGAGTCGATGATCGCCGCCGGATCGACACCGTTGTTCTTTGACTTCGACATGGTGCCGAGGCCGACCGCCGTCACCGGCTCGCCGCTCGCCCTCAGCGTGTAGCTGCCATCAGCGGCCCGCTCGACATCCTTCGGATTGATCCAGTCGCGGCCGCCAGCCTCGGTGGTGCGATAGAAGCCTTCGGCCAGCACCATGCCCTGGGTCAGCAGGCGCTTGAACGGCTCGGCGACCGCCGGCAGGCCGCAGTCGCGCATCAGCTTGGAGAAGAAGCGCGCGTAGAGCAGATGCAGGATCGCGTGCTCGATGCCGCCGATGTACTGATCCACCGGCAGCCAGTAGGCGGCGCGCTCGTCGACCATGCCGGTCTGCGCACCGGCACTGGCGAAGCGGGCGTAGTACCAGGACGAATCGACGAAGGTGTCGAAGGTATCGGTCTCGCGCCGCGCCGGCTTGCCGCACTGCGGGCAGGGCACGTTGACGAAGCTGTCGAGGCGCAAGAGCGGGTTGCCGCGACCATCCGGCACCAGGTCTTCCGGCAGCCGCACCGGCAGCTGATCGGCCGGCACCGGCACCGCGTCGCAGGTCTCGCAATAGATCACCGGGATCGGGCAGCCCCAGTAGCGCTGGCGCGAGACGCCCCAGTCGCGCAGCCGGTAGTTGACCCGGCGACGGCCGGCGTTCTGCGCTTCGAGCTTCGCGGCGATGCCGTCGAAGGCGTCCTTGAACGCCAGGCCGGAAAACTCGGCGGAGTTGATCGTGAACGCTTTCTCGGTGAATGCGGCGGCCGACAGGTCCGGCGCCGGGCCGTCGGCAGCAGCGGCAATCACCGCCTTGATCGGCAGCCCGTACTTGGTCGCGAATTCCCAGTCGCGCTGGTCGTGGCCGGGTACCGCCATCACTGCTCCAGAGCCGTAGCCCATCAGCACGAAGTTGGCGGCGTAGACCGGAATGCGCGCGCCGGTCAGCGGATGGATGACCTCGATGCCAAGCGCGACACCGCGCTTCTCCATTGTTTCCATCGCCGCTTCGGTGACGTCACCGCGGCTGGCTTCCTCGACGAAGGCGGCCACGGTGGCATCACGCGCGGCGGCTTCCAGCGCCAGCGGATGCTGGGCGGCGACGCTGACGAAAGTGACGCCGTACAGCGTGTCCGGGCGCGTGGTGAAGACGGTCAGCGTGTCGTCTCGGCCGGCCACCGTGAAGTCGATCTCCAGGCCTTCGGAGCGGCCGATCCAGTTTTCCTGCATGCGCCGCACGGCTTCCGGCCAGTGCTCCAGCTGCTTCACTTCTTCCAGCAGTTCGTCGGCATAGGCGGTGATCTTCAGGAACCACTGCGGAATCTCGCGCTGCTCGACGATCGCGCCACTGCGCCAGCCACGGCCGTCGATGACCTGCTCGTTGGCAAGCACGGTCTGGTCGACCGGGTCCCAGTTGACGCGTGAATTGCGGCGGTAGATCAGGCCGCGCTTCAGCAGCTCGGTGAAGAACCACTGCTGCCAGCGGTAGTAGTCCGGCTCGCAGGTCGCCAGCTTGCGGTCCCAGTCATAGCCGATGCCGAGCTGCTTGAGCTGCCCGCACATGGTGTCGATGTTCGAGTAGGTCCACTGGGCCGGCGGCACGCCGTTCTTGATCGCCGCGTTCTCGGCCGGCAGGCCGAAGGCATCGAAGCCGATCGGCTGCAGCACGTTCCTGCCCTTCATCCGCTGGTAGCGGCTGATCACGTCGCCGATCGTGTAGTTGCGCACATGGCCCATGTGCAGCTTGCCGCTCGGGTACGGGAACATCGACAGGCAGTAGAACTTCTCCGCCCCCGGCTTCTCGACGGCCTTGAAGCACTGGTTGGCTGCCCAGAACGCCTGGGCGCTGGACTCGACTTCGACGGGGCTGTAATCGGCTTTCATGAGGCGGCTGGCGGTGATGCGCGTCGGGACGACGGGCTGCGAGGGCGCACAGTTTACAGGCTGGTTCCGCGCGGCCCGCGCGACGGGCAGCGACGGACGACGACCCGCAGGCCCTTCGACACGGACCGACGTTTTTTGTCAGCTTGCGACCCGGACCGGCCACGGCGTGTCAGTCGCCACCGGTCGCCGCTTTTAGAGCAGCCTTGATTTTCCTCGCTTTTCCTAGCCCGCCGCGACTGGCACAACGGTTGCTCCCCGTTCGTTGCGCAGCATCCCGAATCCGCCGTTCCTGCCCACACACCCGGAGCACACCCATGAAAAAGGTCCAGCAAGGTTTCACCCTGATCGAACTGATGATCGTCATCGCGATCATCGGCATCCTCGCCGCCATCGCCCTGCCGGCCTACCAGGACTACGCGAACCGCGCCAAGGTCAGCGAAGTGGTCGTCGCGGCCGATGCCTGCAAGTCGGCGGTCACCGAATCGTTTGCTTCATCGGGCGCGCTGCCGGCCGATGCTTCAGCGGCCGGCTGCGTCACCGACCAGACTCGCTATGTCGAAAGCCTCAGCGTCGCTGCCGGCGTGATCACCGTCACCGCCCGCAGCACTGGCCAGAGCGCGATCGACGGCGCCAATCTGGTGTTCACGCCGGGCTCGTCCGCCGGCGGCACACTGACCTGGACCTGCAATGCAGCTGCCGGCTCCACGATCCCAGGCAAGTACCTGCCGCAGGCCTGCCGCTGATCGGAACGGCCCAGGCTGGCTGAGCGGATTCCGCTGCCAGCCTGAGTTGCCCTTTTGCGAAAACGCCGCCGTCAAGGCGGCGTTTTCGTTGGTTCTCCGGAGTGCGCCGTGACGCCTGCCACCTATCCCGCATCGGCCCTGCTGCTGGCACTGGCGATGGCCGCCGCGCTGCGGCATGTCGGCGGCCCTGAAACCGTTTCGCTGGCGGTTGCCCTGCTGCTGATGCTGGCGCTGCTGCTGCCGACGACTGTGCGCAGGCACGACGGGGCGATGGCCGCGACGTCGCCGGCGGTGCCGGTGACGCTCGCCAGCGGCAGCTTGCTGGCCTTGTCGGCGTGGCTGCTGCTGATGCCGCGCTTCAGCGAACTGCCCGGCACCAGCGCGACGGTCGGCTGGATCATCGCGGCGTTGCCGCTCGGCTACCTGGCGGCGCTGCGCTTTCGCGACCCCGCCGACTGGGAGGCCGGCCTGTCGCTGCTGCGGGTGGTGGCGACGCTGGTGCTGGCGATCGGCCTGGTCGATTTCCTGCTGCTGCGCAGCCGCCCGTTCTCGGTGTTCGAGGACGTCAACGCGTTCGCGGCGTTCTGCAATGTCTTCGCCGTCACCGCCATCGCCCGGCTGGAGACGCGACGCCGCGTTGATGGCCTGGGACCGGCGCTGCGCTCCGGCACCGCCGCCTTCGCGCTGCTGGCACTGGCCTGCCTGGCCGCCACCGCCTCGCGCGGCGGACAGCTGAGCTTTGCGCTCGGCATCACCGCGCTTGGGCTGCTGCTGATCCGCCGCGATCGCCGCGCGTGGACGACGCTGGCGGCCAGCCTGCTGGCCTTCGCCGCGCTGCTGGCGCTGATCGCGCCGCTGCAGCAGCACGCCAGCGCACTGTCCCGACTGGCCGCGATCGAAGGCGACAACTCCACACGCGACCGGCTGGAAATGCTCAAGTCGACCTGGCGGATGGTCGAGGACGGCCCGTGGTACGGCAGCGGGCTGGGCACCTACAAGATCCGCTACCTGATGTACCGCAGCCCGGACGAGCAATCGACGACCGGCGATCTCGCCCACAACGACTACCTGCAGATGCTGGCCGAAGGCGGCCCGCTGCTGGCCGGCCTGCTGGTGCTGCTGGGCCTGAGCGTCGCGGCCGCCGCTGTCCGGCTGTGGCGCAACGCGGCCGGCGGTGCGGCCGCATTCGGCGAAGCGGCCGGCTGGGTTGCGGCGCTGGCCTGCCTGTTCGGCCACGCGGCGCTGAATTTCATCTTCTACGTGCTGCCGCTGTCGCTGCTGGCGGGGCTGGCGCTCGGCCGGCTCGATGCGCTGCGCGACGATGTCGCCCGGATCGATCCAGGCCGCTACCTGTCGATGCCGATGCAGCGGACGCTGATCGGCGGGCTGGCCCTGTGGCTGGCCGGCACCCAGGGCCTGCAGGGCGTCTACCAGGCCGTGACCACCGGCCGCTGCCCGCTGCGCCTGTGCACCCAGCTGGCCGGCGACGAGCCGTTCTTCGGCCGCTACTCGGCGCTGCTGGTAGCCACCCAGCCTGACTACCTGCTGGCCCGCGAATGGCTGGTCAATGCCTACAGCGCGGCAGCCGACAAGCCTGCGGCAGCGCCCCCGGCGCGTGCTGCTGCCGCACGGCAGGCCGCGCAGGAACTGGCCGAGCAGATCGCCCGTTTCCCGGCGGTGCCGTACCTGTACCGCGATCTCGCCAGCCTGCTGATCCGGCATCCGGATGCAGCGGCTGCGGTACCGGCTGGCATCGAACGCCAGCCGATCGCCCTGCTGCGCGAAGCGGTGCGGCGCAATCCGCTGGACATGCGCGCACGCACGGCGCTGGCCAGCCAGCTCGATGCCGATGGCCAGACGGCGGCGGCGTTCACGCTGCTGGACGAGGACGGCATGCGCTGGTGGAACGTCCAGGCCCTGCCGGACAGCGGCCGCATCGAGCTGCTGAAAACGGCGATCCCGCTGGCGCTGAAGCTGCGCCGCTGCAGCGATGCCGCCGAGATGGCGCGCGGGCTGGCGGTGTTCCAGCCGGGCGAGCCGCTGGCGCAGCCGATCACCGGGGACGGGCCGGACTGCGACCCGCCGGCAACACCCGCCGCGCCGCGCTGACCCGGCTTGCATCGCCGTTTCGTCACCGGCTACGGTTTCTCCATCTCCCGATTCCGGTCCGCCCGATGAGCGCCACCGTCACCCCGCTTCCCGATGCCGCTCCGGCACCGGCCATGCCGGCCGCGCCGAAGACCGGCTTTGCCCAGACGCCCGGCTATCTGTTCGGCCCGTGGACCGATTTCTTCTGCCTGGGCGGGGCGACGCTGCTGATCATCCCGTGGTTCGCGCTGCTGCCGGACGACTGGAAGCAGTATGCGGACGTGCTGGTGATCACCACGGCGATCGCCCACTTCATCAACAACCCGCACTTCGCGCATTCCTACCACCTGTTCTATCGCGGCTTCGCCGAGCGCGGCTTCTCGGCCGAGTACCCGCGCGAGTGGCGCATCCGCTACCTGATTGCCGGTGTGGCGGTGCCGCTGGCGCTGGTCGGCTTCTTCCTGTGGTGCCTGCTGACCAAGAACGCGCGCGCGCTTGGCTTGAGCGTCAACCTGATGTTCTTCACGGTCGGCTGGCATTACGTGAAGCAGGGCTACGGCATGCTGATGCTGGATTCCGTGCTGAAGCGGCGCTTCTTCGACGAGCGCGAAAAGCGGCTGCTGCTATGGAACGCCTATGGCGTCTGGTTCCTGTCGTGGCTGCTCGGCAACGCCATGGCCTACAAGGCCGACTACTGGGGCATCGCCTACTACACGTTCGCCACGCCGGAACCGATCCTGACAGCCCTTGAAGTGCTCGCCGGCCTGAGCACGGCCGCCGTGCTGGCGATGCTGGGCCGGAAGTGGTGGCAGACCCGGCAGCTGCCGCCGATCAACGGCCTGGTCGGCTACGCGGTGGCGCTGTACCTGTGGCTGCTGTACCGCGATCCGGTGCTGACCCTGGTGTTCCCGGCGCTGCATTCGATCCAGTACATGGTCGTGGTCTGGCGCTACGAGCTGAACTACCAGCAGGCACAGACCGGCGGCACCCGCCAGCCGCTGCAGTTCGGCGCGCGGATGGCGCTGTTCTACACGCTGGCGCTCGGCCTCGGCTACCTCGGTTTCTGGATGGCGCCGAAATGGCTGGCGACCGTGGCGCCGTCGCTGATCGCAGGGGTTGGCGACTACGCCTTCCTGCTGGCGGCGTGGATCTTCATCAACGTGCACCACTACTTTCTCGACAGCGTGGTCTGGCGCAAGGGCAATCCGGAAACCGGCCGCTACCTGTTCCGCTGACACTCGGCTGGCGCAGTGCGGAATCGGTCAGAATCCAGCGGCGGTGCGCGCCGTCACGACACGGCACTGGCCGCGCTGGCACCGCCGGTGTAGCGTCCGGCAACAGGCCGCACGGCGCATCGAGTGCGCGAAAGGGTCGATCGTTTCAAGGCGAGATTCGTGGTCACCAACGTCCAGAGTGTTCCGTTCAGCACCTTCATCGGCGGCCTGCCGCGGCGCCTGATCAACGACGGCCTGCTGACCGAGGAACAAGCGCGCGAAGCGCTGGGCAAGGCCGCCAAGACCGGCTCCCATTTCGTGTCGGTGGTCGTCGAATCGAAACTGATCAACGCCGGCCGGCTGGCCGAGATCGCCAGCATCGAGTTCGGCACACCGCTGATCGATCTCTCGACCTTGACCATCGAAGCGCCGCTGGCGCGCGAGATCAACGAAAAGCTGATGCGCAAGCATCACGTGCTGCCGATCTACAAGCGCGATCGCAAGCTGTTCGTCGCGCTGTCCGATCCCACGCGCCTGCAGGCGCTGGACGAGGTCAAGTTCGCGACCGGCTATCTGGTCGAAGGCATCCTGGTCGAGGAAGACAAGCTCACCAAGGGGATCGAGGCCGCGGTTGCCGCCGTGCAGGCCACGGCGCTGCAAGGCGGCGACGAGGATCTGGAGAATCTCGAAGTCGAAGGTGGCGAAGCCGATCCGGCAGCGGACACTGGCGCCGGCGGCGATACCGACGATGCGCCGATCATCCGCTACGTCAACAAGGTGCTGATCGACGCGATCAACCGCAGCGCCTCCGACATCCACTTCGAGCCTTACGAGAAGAAGTACCGCATCCGCTATCGCATGGACGGCGAACTGCGCGAGATCGCCACCCCGCCGGTGCAGATGGGCGGCCGCCTGGCCGCCCGTCTGAAGGTCATGGCACGGCTCGATCTGGCCGAACGCCGGGTGCCGCAGGACGGCCGCATCAAGCTGAAGCTGTCGGTCAACAAGGCGATCGACTTCCGCGTTTCCACCTGCCCGACCCTGTGGGGCGAAAAGGTGGTGATGCGTATTCTCGATGCCTCGAGCGCGATGCTCGGCATCGACGCGCTGGGCTACGAACCGGACCAGAAGGAGCTGTACCTGAAGGCGCTGTCGAAGCCGCAGGGCATGATCCTGGTGACCGGCCCGACCGGCTCGGGCAAGACCGTGTCGCTGTACACCGGCCTGAATATCCTCAACACCGACGACTGCAATATCTCGACCGCCGAGGACCCCTGCGAAATCAACCTGCCGGGCATCAACCAGGTCAACGTCAACGTCAAGCAGGGCCTGACCTTCGCCGCTGCGCTGAAGGCCTTCCTGCGCCAGGACCCGGACGTGATCATGGTCGGCGAGGTCCGCGATCTGGAAACCGCCGAGATCGCGATCAAGGCGGCGCAGACCGGCCATCTGGTGTTGTCGACCCTGCACACCAACGATGCGCCGCAGACCCTGACCCGCCTGCTGAACATGGGCGTGCCGGCCTACAACGTGGCCAGCTGCGTGACCCTGATCATCGCCCAGCGTCTGGCCCGCAAGCTGTGCAAGTTCTGCCGCCGGCCGGACCGGGTGCCGAAGGAAGAGCTGCTGCGCGAAGGCTTCACGCCGGAGCAGATCGCCACGCCGGGCTTCACGCTGTTCAAGGCGGTGGGCTGCGACCAGTGCAACGGCGGCTACAAGGGCCGCACCGGCATCTACCAGGTGATGCCGGTCACCGAGTCGATTTCGCGGGTGATCATGGAAGGCGGCAACGCCATCGACATCGCCGACCAGGCCCAGCGCGAAGGCATCCGCACGCTTCGCCAATCGGCGCTGCGCAAGGTGCTGGACGGCACCATCGACCTGACTGAAGCGAATCGCGTCACGACCGATTAGCGGTATTCTTCAAGTCGTTTCCCAGCACTGTCCGTTGCCCGGCAAGCGCTGGACGCAAGAGCCGAAATCGTGCCGCCGGCGCCTCCGCACGCCTTGATGCGGCGCCGGCCACTCACCCGGAATGGCCATGGCAAGCGCGAACGCACATCCCAAGGATTCGACCTTCAAGTGGGAAGGCCGCGACCGCAAGGGCGCCGTCGTGAAGGGCGTTTCCGAAGGGCCGAGCGAAGCGGCGATCAAGCTACAGCTGCGCAAGCAGGGCATCAATCCGACCCGCGTCAACAAGCAGCTGTCGCTGTTCGGCAAGCAGAAGAAGCCGATCAAGGGCCAGGACATCGCGGTGTTCAGCCGCCAGCTGGCGACCATGATGTCGGCCGGCGTGCCGCTGGTGCAGTCGCTGGAGATCGTCGGCCGCGGCCACGCCAATCCGTCGATGGGCGAGATGGTGCTGGGCATCAAGTCGAACATCGAGGGCGGCGCCACGCTGGCGGAATCACTGGCCAAGTACCCGCGCCAGTTCGATGACCTGTTCGTCAACCTGGTCGACGCCGGCGAACGCTCGGGCGCGCTGGAAGCACTGCTCGACAAGATCGCCACCTACAAGGAAAAGACCGAGTCGCTGAAGAAGAAGGTCAAGAAGGCCCTGACCTACCCGGCCGCGGTGATCGTCGTCGCCTTCATCGTCACCGGCATCCTGCTGTACTTCGTGGTGCCACAGTTCGCATCGCTGTTTCAGGGTTTCGGCGCCGACCTGCCGGCGTTCACCAAGATGGTGGTCGCGCTGTCGGACTTCATCCAGGAAGACTGGTGGATGATCCTGCTCGGCGGCCTGGGCAGCTTCTTCGGCCTGCGCGAAGCGCATGTCCGATCACCGAAGGTGCGGCGCTTCACCGACCGGCTGATGCTACGGCTGCCGGTGGTTGGCGACATCCTCTACAAGTCCGCCGTTGCCCGCTTTGCCCGCACGCTGTCGACCATGTTCGCAGCCGGCGTGCCGCTGGTGGAGGCGATGGAATCGGTCGCCAAGGCGGCCGGCAACATCGTGTTCACCGAAGCGATCCTGCAGATGCGCGACCAGGTGTCGACCGGCCAGCAGCTGCAGCTGACGATGCAGCAGAGCGGCCTGTTCCCGCCGATGGCGCAGCAGATGGTGGCGATCGGCGAGGAATCCGGCTCGCTGGACCACATGTGCGCCAAGCTCGCCGACTTCTACGAAGAGGAGGTCGATTCGCTGGTCGACAACCTGACCGCGCTGCTGGAGCCGATGATCATGGTCGTGCTCGGCGTGCTGGTCGGCGGCCTGGTGGTGGCGATGTACCTGCCGATCTTCAAGATCGGCCAGGCGATCTGAGGCGGCGCCACCCGGTTCGATCGGGCGCCGGGCGCCGCCGCCGTCTACTGGTTGCGCTTGATCGACAGCCGCACTTCGGAGCGGCCGCCGAGATACCAGAACTCGTACTGCCGCCACGACACCTTCGGGGTATGCGGGCTGAGCACGATCTCCTGCTGCCGGTGACGGGTGATCAGCAGGATGCGGGCGCGGGGAATGACGCGTCGGTCCGGCTCCGGGGTCAGCCACTTGTCGACCAGTTCGGTGACCAGCAAGGTCAGTCGCGCGTTCAGGTCGAACGGCACATCGGGCCTCAACGTGATGGCGATCTGTGTGCCCATGAAAGGCTCCGGCGATGGCAGCAGGCTGTTCGTATATTCGCGTATCGATGGGCGTCCGTCACCCGCCTTCCCTACCGCAAGAACCCCGCCGGGCAACCGTGGATCGGCCGATCGCCACTCGTGCAGCGCGTACAACAAACCGTGCGTGCTGCACTAGCCGATCGCCGCCGGTTTCATCGCCCGGTGAAAGCCTTCGAACGGCGGGGTGTTGCCGTTGCCGGCCAGTGGAAACGCTTTCGGCGACAGGCTGGTGCCGCCGTCGATCCGCAGGCAGGTGCCGGTCACGAAGGCGGCGGCCGGTGACAGCAGGTAGACGATGGCGCTGGCGACTTCGCTTTCGGTGCCCATCCGCTTCAGCGGCGCGACTTCCGCCATCTTCGAGATCACCTCGGCGCGGAAGCGGGCGTCGTAGTGATCCATGCCGCTCGAGGCGATGTAGCCCGGCGCCACGGCATTCACCCGGACACCTGCGGCCGCCCATTCCAGCGCGGCAGTCTCGGTGAGATTCATCATTCCGGCGCGCGCCGCACCGCTGTGCGCCATGCCGGGCATGCCGCCCCACATGTCGGCAATCATGTTGACGATCGCCCCGCCGTGGGCCTGCATGCTCTGCAGGTAGACCTCGCGGCTGATCAGGAAGCCGCCGGTGAGATTGTTGGCGACCACCGCGTCCCAGCCCTTCTTGCCGATGCTCGCCAGCGGCGCCGGATACTGGCCGCCGGCGTTGTTGACCAGCCCGTGGATCACGCCGTGCTCAGCGACCATCGCCGCCACCGCCGCCTTCACCGCCTCTTCGTCGCGAATGTCGAAGCTAACGCAGCTCGCCGCGCCGCCGTCCTCGCGGATCTCGGCGACCGTGCGATCCAGCTTGTCCTGCTTGCGGCCGGTCAGCACCAGCCGCGCGCCCAGCGCCGCCAGCTCATGCGCGGTGCAGCGGCCGATGCCGGAGCCGCCGCCGGTGACGACGATGGTCCGCCCCTTGAACAGATCCTTCGCGAAGACCGATTGGTAAGGCATGTTTTTTCCTGGCGGCAGAAAAGACGAAGGCCGGTTGCCCGGCCTTCGTGTTCAGCATTGCGTGCAGCTTCAGGCTCAGGCCTTCGCTTCGAGTTCCGGCACCAGCTGGAACAGGTCGCCGACCAGACCGTAGTCGGCCACTTCGAAGATCGGGGCTTCCGGATCCTTGTTGATGGCGACGATGGTGCGGGCGTCCTTGATGCCGGCCAGATGCTGGATCGCACCCGAGATGCCGATCGCGAAGTACAGCTCCGGAGCGATGATCTTGCCGGTCTGGCCGACCTGCATGTCGTTCGGCACGTAGCCCGAGTCGACCGCCGCGCGCGAGGCGCCGACACCGGCCTTCAGCTTGTCGGCCAGCGAATAGATGATCGAGAAGTTCTCGCTCGAACCCAGCGCACGGCCGCCGGACACCACACGGGTGGCCGACTGCAGTTCCGGACGCTCGCTCTTCTGCGCTTCCAGCTTCACGAAGCGGGTGTGCGTCGGGATCGCCGCGTCGACGCTGATCTTCTCGATCGGCGCGGCGGCAGCGGCGGCGCCGGTGGCCTGGAACGAGGCCAGACGGATGGTCGCGACGATCGCCGGGGCGGCCGGGGCTTCAACGGTCAGGATCGCGTTGCCGGCGTAGATCGGGCGGTCGAACGAGGTCGCCGAATGCACGGCCATCACGTCCGACACCTGCTGCACGCCAAGCTTGGCGGCCACGCGCGGCAGGAAGTCCTTGCCGCTGGTGGTGCCGGCGGCCAGCACGTGGCTGTAGCCGCCGCTCTGGGTCAGCGCAACGATCTGCGGAGCGATGGCGCTGGCGACGTAGTCGTCATTGCCGGCGCGGTCGACGACCAGCACCTTGGCGACACCGTCCAGCGCTGCAGCCTGGGCGGCGACAGCGGCACCGTCGTTGGCGAAGATGGCGACGTGGATGTCGCCGCCGATGGCCTTGGCCGCGTTGACGACCTTGGCGATACCGCTGTTCAGTTTGCCGTCGGCGTGCTGGCCGATGACGAGAATCTTGCTCATGGAAATCTCCTAATGGGGGAAGACGGTTAGATCAGGCCCTTGGCCTTGAGCGCGGTGACCAGCTCGTCGACCGTCTTGACCATCACGCCCTTCGAGCGCTTCGGCGGGTTGGCCGTCTTCACCGACTTCAGGCCGGCGGTGGCGGTGACACCGAGGTCGCCGAGGCCGACCACTTCGATCGGCTTCTTCTTCGCCTTCATGATGTCCGGCAGCTTCAGGTAGCGCGGCTCGTTCAAGCGCAGGTCGGTGGTGATGATGCCCGGCAGGTCGAATTCCAGCGTTTCCAGGCCGGCGTCGACTTCACGGGTGACCGTGGCCTTGCCGCCGTCGATGGCAACCGCAGAGGCGAACGTCGCCTGCGGCAGATCGAGCAGCGCTGCGACCATCTGGCCGGTCTGGGCAGCGTCGTCGTCGATCGCCTGCTTGCCGAGGAAGAACAGCTCCGCGCCTTCCTTCTTGAACACGGCGGCGAGCGCCTGCGCGGCGGTCAGCGGCTGAATCTCGTCGTCGACCTTGACGTGCACGGCGCGGTCGGCACCGAAGGCCAGCGCGGTGCGCAGGGTTTCCTCGCACTTCGCGCCGCCGACCGTCACGGCGATGATTTCGGTCAGCTTGCCCTTTTCCTTCAGGCGCACCGCCTCTTCCATCGCGATCTCGTCAAACGGGTTGACGCTGTGCTTCACACCGTCGACCACCACGCCCGAACCGTCCGGCTTGACCTGGATGCGAACGTTGTAGTCGATCACTCTCTTGACGCTGACCAGTGCTTTCATCTTCTCTCTCTAGCGAACCACAGTAGTTGATTGACAGTTCTTCAAGCGCCTTCGCCGAACAGGCCATCCCTGCGCAGCTGGTTGAACTCGGCCACGCTGCCGATGCTGACGCCGGTCTCGTGGATCAGGCCGTCCTTCAGGCCGTAGACCCAGGCGTGCACCTTGACCGGCTGCCCGCGCTCCCAGGCGTCGCGGATGATCGTCGTTTCGCAGACATGGGCCGCCTGCGAGATCGCGTTGAACTCGCACAGCAGGTCGCCGCGCTTGACCGCATCCGGCTCCGCATCGAGCTTGCCGCGATAGCGCTCGATGACATCGCGAACGTGCTGCAGCCAGTTGTCGGCCAGCCCGACGCGGGTGCCGTTGAGCGCCGCCAGCACGCCGCCGCAGCCGTAATGGCCCACCACCAGGATGTGCTTCACCTTCAGCACGTCGACCGAGTACTGCAGCACCGACAGGCAGTTGAGATCGGTATGCACCACCACATTGGCGATGTTGCGATGGACGAACACGCCGCCTGGCGGCAGGCCGATGATCTCGTTGGCCGGCACGCGGCTGTCGGCGCAGCCGATCCACAGGTATTCGGGCACCTGCTGCTTCGACAGCCGCTCGAAGAAGCCCGGCTGGGCTTCCTCGATGCTGCGCGCCCAAGCGCGGTTCTGCTCCAGCAGTTTCTTCAGTTCGGGCATGTGCTGCTCGCGGTCGTGGGACGGGGCAGGCAGGTTACATCGCCGCGTAGTTCGGGCCGCCCGAACCTTCCGGCGCGATCCAGGTGATGTTCTGCGCCGGGTCCTTGATGTCGCAGGTCTTGCAGTGCACGCAGTTCTGGGCATTGATCTGGAAGCGCTTGTCGGCGCCCTCGCCGATCACCTCGTAGACGCCGGCCGGGCAGTAGCGCTGCGCCGGTTCGTCGTACAGCGGCAGGTTCTTGGCAATCGGAATCGTCGGGTCGGCCAGCTTCAGGTGCACCGGCTGCTCTTCCTCGTGGTTGGTCGAGGACAGGAACACCGACGACAGCTTGTCGAACGACAGCTTGCCGTCCGGCTTGCGATAGGCCGGCTTCACGCTCTGCGCCGCCGGCTTCAGCGTGGCGTAGTCGGGCGTGGTGTCGTGCAAGGTCACCGGGATCTTGCCGCCGAACAGGTTCTGGTCGACCCAGTTAAAGGCGCCGCCGAACAGGATGCCGAACTTGTGGATCGCCGGGCCGAAGTTGCGGCTGCGGTACAACTCGTCGTACAGCCAGCTGGCCTGGAAATCGGTGGTGTAGCCGGTCAGCTCGTCACCGCCCTCGGCGCCCGCCAGCAGCACCTTGGCCGCTGCCTCGGCGGCGAGCATGCCGCTCTTCATCGCCGTGTGGCTGCCCTTGATCTTCGAGAAGTTCATGGTGCCGAGATCGCAGCCGACCAGCACACCGCCCGGGAAGCTCATCTTCGGCAGCGAGTTGAAGCCGCCCTTGGCGATCGCACGCGCGCCGTACGACAGGCGGGTGCCGCCCTCGAGGTGCTCGGCGATCTTCGGGTGATGCTTGAAACGCTGGAATTCGTCGAACGGCGACAGGTACGGGTTCGAGTACGACAGGTCGACGATCAGGCCGACCGCCACCTGGTTGTCCTCAAGGTGATACAGGAACGAGCCGCCAGTCGCTTCCGAGCCGAGGCCCAGCGGCCAGCCGGCGCCGTGGATGACCAGGCCGGGCTGGGCCTTGGCCGGATCGACTTTCCACAGCTCCTTGATGCCGATGCCGTAGTGCTGCGGGTCGACGTCCTTGTCGAGCTGGAATTCGCGCAGCAGGCGCTTGCCGATGTGGCCGCGGCAGCCTTCGGCGAAGAAGGTGTACTTGGCGCGGATTTCCGGGCCCGGGGCGAAGTTCTCGGTCTGCTCGCCGTGGCGGTCGACACCCTTGTCGCCGATGGTGATGCCCTTGACCACGCCGTCTTCGACGATGACGTCCTGGGCGGCGAACTCGGGAATGATGTCGACGCCCAGCCCTTCCGCCTGCGCACCCAGCCAGCGCACCAGTTTCCCGAGGGAAATGATGTAGTTGCCTTCGTTGTGCATCGGCTTCGGGACGAACAGGCCGGGCAGCTTCACGGCCGCCGTCTCGCTGCGGAACAGGTAGATGTCGTCGCGCACGACCGGTGTTTCCAGCGGCGCGCCCAGCTCTTTCCAGTTCGGGAACAGCTCGGTCAGTGCGCGCGGCTCGAACACCGCGCCGGACAGGATGTGGGCGCCGACTTCCGAGCCCTTCTCGACCACACAGACGGAAATCTCGCCGCCCGCTTCGGCCGCTTTCTGTTTCAGGCGGCAGGCTGCGGACAGGCCGGCGGGGCCGGCACCGACGATGACAACGTCGTACTCCATCACATCGCGTTCAACGGACATGGCGCACTCGAAGGACCTGGAAAACGGGACAATACTTTACCGTATTGTAACGCGGGTATTGCACTGCACCATCCCGCTCGATTCAGCGCGGGACAGCCGATGTAGTATGGTGCCATATCATATGCCGAACGAGGCGATGCGCCGGCAGGACTGGACGGCGCGAGCGTCCGGCCCGCCCGCCATCAGCCCACCAGCACCAGACCGAGCACCAGCACGGCGGCGGCAAACAGGCCGGCCACCAGGTCGTCGACCATGATGCCGACGCCGCCCTGCAGGCGCCGATCGAGCCAGCCGATCGGCCACGGCTTCCAGATGTCGAAGATCCGGAACAGCACGAAGGCTGCCGTCAGCCCGGCCGGCAGCCCGTGCCGGTTCAGCGCGAACACCGGCAGCAGCGGTATCGCCGCCACCACGTAGCCGACGATCTCGTCGAACACAATGCCGCCGTAGTCGTGCACGCCCAGCTGCCGCGCCGAGGCGCCGCACAGCCAGCAGCCGAACAGGCTCAGCGCCAGCAGCAGCAGCACGAAAGCCGGCAGCGGCAACGCCATCATCGCCAGGAACAGCGGGATGCCGACCAGCGTACCCGCCGTGCCGGGCCCTTTCGGCGCCAGCCCGGTGCCGAGGCCGAACGCCAGCAGATGGACCGGCGAGCGCAGGATCACCGACGCGGCCGGTCGCCAGGCATGGCGGGCGGATGGTTGCGGGCCGCTCATGCCGGGCAAGGCGCCGCCGGCCGCAGCGCTGCGCTCGAACGACCGGCGATCAGCACGGGAACCGGCTCAGCGGCGGTAGCTGCGCACGAACAGCCACAGCAGGCCGGTGGCCTGGATGTCGCGCGTGGTCACGCCGAACAGCGAGGCTTCGCCACCGGGCCAGGCGTGGCCGCCGCCATTGATGGTGAACAGCTCCAGGCGGGTGTCGCCGCGGCAGCCGCCGTAGACGGTGCGGGTCACGCGGGTGCCGTCGGCGGCCCGATCGGGCAATTGCGCCGAGACCACCGGGCCGTCGCAGCCCTGCTGGCCGGCCCAGAACGCCATCGTGCCGTCCGCCGAGCGCTGGCCGTTCGGCATCTCGGGAAACACGCCCCTGTAGGCGACGATGAGGTCGGCGGTGCCGAGGAAATACAGCTTCGGCCGCTGCACGCTCGGGCTGGCGCAGGTGGCGACCATCTCGTTGCGCATGGTCGCGGCATCGACCGCGAACGCCGCGATCTTGTCCGGCAGGCTGCAGGCCAGCCGCTGGGTCATGAAGCCGCCGCTGGAGAAGCCGGTGGCATAGATCCGCTGCGGATCGACGCTGCCCTGGGCGATCAGCGTGTCGATCAGCTGCGAGATGAACTGCACATCGTCGTCGCGGTTGCTCGCCTGATCATCGTTCCAGCCACCGGCCTGCGCCTGCGGCAGCACCACCCAGAAGCCCTGGGTCAGCGCGTAGTCGGAAACGTTGGTGGTGTTGGCCATCGTTTCGGACGAGGTGAACGACGGATGCAGCATCACCAGCAGCGGCGGGTTGGACAGCGCAGCCTCCGGCCGCAGCAGCACGTAGCGACGGCTGACGCCGCCGACGGTGATCGTCTGCGAGGTCGCCGTCGTGCCGACCGCGATGCGGATCGGGGCGAAGCCGGAATTGCTGTTCTGCTGCGCAATCGGCGTGCTGGTGTTGAGGAAGCCGCTGACAGGGTCGATGGTCACCGTCGGCTCCGGTCCCGGCCCTGGGCCTGGGCCCGGCCCAGGTCCCGGACCCGGTCCGGGTCCGACGTCGACCGCCGAGCTGCCGTTGCAGGCCACCAACATGGCCACGATCGACGCGGCGAAGATCACTCGCAAAGATTTCACGCCCTACCCCTGAACAGTTCTGGTGATGCCGCGCGGGTCCATCACCGGCGCGCGGTCTGGAGACACAACAACAGGCGCGATCCTCACCGCCTGCGAAACGAAAGCGCGCAACGGTACTGCATTGTGCTCAGCCACCCAATGGCTGCGCCGCCAGTGGCGCACCCCACAGTCGACTGCCGACGGCGCTGATCTGTCCTGGATCACCGCTGGTGTACCAGCGGCTGGCGGCGGGTTGCAGCACGCCGGCCGAGGCAGGCGCCGGTGCGGTCGGCAGCAGGCTGTCGACCCGCCGCGCCACCGCCTCGCCAGTATCCAGCAAGTTCACCCCGGGCCCGACGATGTCGGCCAGCGTCGCGCGCAGGAAAGGGTAATGCGTGCAGCCCAGCACCAGCACGTCGGCACCGGCAGCGACCAGCGGCTGCGCGTAACGCGCCAGCTGCGCGCGAGTCTGCGGGCCGTCGAGATCGCCGCGTTCGACCTGCTCGACCAGCCCCGGGCACGGCTGGGTGATCACCCGGACGGTGCCGCGATGCCGGTCGATCAGCCGATGCAGCTTGTCGCCGGCCAGCGCCGCGCCGGTGGCCAGCACGCCGATCACGCCGGAACGGGTGGCCGCCACCGCCGGCTTCACCGCCGGCTCCATGCCGACGAACGGCACCGAGTAGTTGGCGCGCAGGTATTCCACGGCGGCGATGGTCGCCGTGTTGCAGGCCACGACGATCAGCTGCGCGCCCTGCCCCAGCAGGAATTCGGTGATCGCATCGGCGCGGGCGATGATCTGGTCGGCCGGCTTGTTGCCGTACGGGCAATGACCGGAATCCGCGACATAGAGCGTCGACAGCGCCGGCCGCCGGGCGACGATCTCGCGCAGCACCGACAGGCCGCCGAGCCCGGAATCGAAGACGCCGATCAGGCCCGGCTCAGCCATGGGCAGCGGCCGACTCGAAATGCCGATAGCCGTGCTGCGGACCGGCGATCATCTGCCCCGCGCGCTGCCAGCGCAGGTCGGGAAGGTCGTCGATGCAGCCGATCACGGTCAGCCGGCAGCCGCTGGCGGCCACCGCCGTCTGCGCCTCCGCGAGGTGTGCCGGCGGCACGCAGACGCACAGTTCGTAGTCGTCGCCGCCGGCCGCCTGCAAGGCCAGCCGCTGGCCGTCTTCGGCCTGCTGGGCGAAAGCGGTCGACATCGGCAGAAGATCGGCATCGATCACGGCGCCGACGCCGCTGGCGGCCAGCAGGTGGCCGAGATCGCCGGCCAGGCCGTCGGACAGATCGATCGCCGCCGAGGCCAGGCCGCGCAGCGCAAGCCCGGCGGCCACTCGCGGCGTCGGACGGTCAAGCCGCGCGCGCAGCGCGGCGATGTCGTGGACGGTCTGGGCGCAGGCCGACGGCGCTGCCGGCGCCAGTCGCCGCAGGCCGAGTGCGGCATCGCCGAGCGTGCCGGTGACGCAGACGACATCGCCGACCCGCGCGCCCGAGCGCCGCAGCGCCGTGCCGGCCGGTGCGCTGCCGACGGCGGTGACGGTGATCGAAAGCGCGCCGCGCGTGGTGTCGCCGCCGACCAGTGCGATGCCGTGCGCCCGTGCCAGCGCCGCGAAGCCTTCCGTGAAGCCGGCCAGCCACCCGTCGTCCGAAGCCGGCAGGGTCAGCGCCAGCAGGCACCACAGCGGCTGGGCGCCCATCGCGGCGAGGTCCGACAGGTTCACCGCCAGCGCCTTCCAGCCGATGTCGGCAGCGGCGGTCTGCAGCGGGAAATGGCGGCCGGCCACCAGGGTGTCGCTGGTCATCAGCAGCTCGTGGCTGGGCGGCGGCGCGAGGATCGCCGCGTCGTCGCCGATGCCCAGCCGGACCCCCGGCGCGCCGGCCGGCGTCAGGCCGGAAAAATGGCGGCGGATGAGTGCGAACTCATCCATCGCTCAACCGGCGGCGTTGATCTCGTGCACCCGCGTCTGGCGGGCGATCTTGTCGAGCACGCCGTTGACGAACTTGTAACCGTCCTCGGCGCCGAACACCTTGGCGAGATTCACCGCCTCGTTGACGACCACGCGGTACGGCACTTCCGGCCGGTGGTTCAGCTCGAACGCGCCCATCAGCAGCACCGAGTACTCCACCGGGTCGAGCTGGTTCAGCGGCCGGTCGAGGTGCGGCACGA
The DNA here is from genome assembly GCA_026398815.1 of Gammaproteobacteria bacterium. Classification (GTDB taxonomy): domain Bacteria; phylum Pseudomonadota; class Gammaproteobacteria; order Nevskiales; family Nevskiaceae; genus Nevskia. Next base: position 4,555 of record JAPLSA010000013.1, on the reverse strand, counting down.
TCTGCGTGGTCAGCACCGCCGCCTCGTTGACGGTGCCATGCAGCAGCTCGCCGAAGTACTGCGGATCGGCGCGGCCGAAGCCGTCCGGCATCTCGCGGAATTCCTTGATCAGCGTGTCCGGCGCGGTCTGGTTCAGAATCCACTGGTACAGCGCCTGCACGGTCAGCCGGCGGGCAAGGCCGCGGCGGCTGGTCGGATGGACGCCCTGCCCGGCCTGCGGGCTGCCCGGCTCAGCCACCGACTTCATCCAGCAGCGCGATCATTTCCAGCATCGCGGCTGCCGCCTCGTAGCCCTTGTTGGTCTTGCCCGGTTTGCAGCGTTCGAAGGCCTGCTCGGCGGTGTTCACCGTCAGCACGCCGAAGCCGAGCGCGGTCTTGTAGATCTGCGAGGCCTCGCGCAGGCCGCGCGAGCATTCGCCGGCCACGAAATCGAAGTGCGGCGTGTCGCCGCGGATCACCGCACCAAGCGCCACCACGCCATCGAAGTTGCCGCTGTCCATCAGCGCCGACACCGCCAGCGGCAGCTCGAAAGCGCCCGGTGCATGGAAGTGCTTGACGTTCGCCGGCGCCACGCCCCAGTCCTTCAGGCACTTGACGACACCCTCGGTCAGCGCGTCGACGATCTCGACATTCCAGCGCGTCTTGATGATGGCGATCCGCTTGTGGCGGAAGCGGCCCTTCTCCGGCTTCGGCGGGGCGGCATAACCACTCTTGTGCGCGCTCGGGGCGGCGGCGGACGGCGACTTCTTCGGGGCGGCTTTCGGCACGTAATGGCTCTGATGAATGACTTACTGGGTGTGAACGTATTCGACGACTTCCAGGCCGAAGCCGGACAGCGCCTGCATGCGGTACGACGAGCCGGACAGCACGCGCATCCGGCGCACGCCGAGGTCGATCAGGATCTGCGCGCCGATACCGTAGGTGCGCAGGCTCTGGGCGTCGTCGCTGCTCGCCGCCGCCGCCGGGCTGGCGGGGGTGGCGTGCGGCGTCGACAGCGCCAGGATCTGCTTGACCAGGTCGCGCGGCGATGCGGTCTTGCGCAGCAGCACGACGACGCCGCTGCCTTCCTCGGCTACCCGCTGCAGCGCCTTGCGCAGCGGCCAGGAGAAGTCCGGATGCTCGACGCACAGCACGTCGGACAGGATGTTGCCGACATGGACCCGGACCAGCGTCGGCCGATCGGCCTCGACGTTGCCGCGCACCAGCGCCAGATGCAGGGTGTTCTCGACCGCATCCTGGTAGGTCACCAGCCGGAAGTCGCCGAACTCGGTGCGCACCGTGGTCTCGGCGACCCGCTCGATGGTGTGCTCGTTGTGCAGGCGGTAGCGGATCAGGTCGGCGATGGTGCCGATCTTGAGATTGTGCTCGCGGGCGAACACTTCCAGATCCGGCCGGCGCGCCATGGTGCCGTCGTCGTTGAGGATCTCGACGATCACCGACGCCGGCTCGACTCCGGCCAGACGGGCCAGATCGCAGCCCGCCTCGGTATGGCCGGCGCGGGTCAGCACGCCGCCCGGCTGCGCCATCAGCGGGAAGATGTGGCCGGGCTGGACCAGGTCTTCGGGGCGCGCATCGGCCTTCACTGCTGCCCGCACGGTGACTGCGCGGTCGTGCGCCGAGATGCCGGTGGTGACGCCCTGGGACGCCTCGATCGACACCGTGAACGCGGTCTGATGCAGGTCATCGCCATAGGCCACCATCGGCGGCAGGCGCAACTGGCGGCAGCGGTCGGCGGTCAGGGTCAGGCAGATCAGGCCGCGACCGTAGCGGGCCATGAAATTGATGTCTTCCGGCCGGCAGTGCACGGCGGCCATGATCAGATCGCCTTCGTTCTCGCGATCCTCGTCATCCATGATGACGACCATCTTGCCGGCCTTGATGTCGGCGATGATCTCTTCGGTCGAATCGAGGCCACGGCCCCGCGCGTCGGCGATCGGCTGGACCTTACTCATGATGCGGACTCACTGCGGGCCTCCAGCAGGCGTTCGAGGTAACGGGCGATCAGGTCGACTTCGAGGTTCACCGCATCACCCGGGGACAGGCCGCCGAGCGTCGTGTTTTCCCAGGTATGCGGCACGATATTGACCTCGAACCGGCACTTGTCGACCGCGTTGACCGTCAAGCTTACTCCGTCGATCGCCACCGAGCCCTTGCGGGCGATGTAGCGGGCGATCGCCGGCGGCGCTTCAAAGCCCAGCCGCCACGAGCGGGCATCGACCTGCTTGTCGACGAGATGGCCGACGCCATCGACATGGCCGGACATCATGTGGCCGCCCAGCGGCTTGTGCGGCGTCAGCGCCCGCTCCAGATTCAGCCGGGTGCCGACCTGCCAGCGACGGGCGGTGGTGGCATCCAGCGTTTCCACCGAGACATCGGCGACGAAGGCCTTCGGCGGCAGCGCTACGGCGGTCAGGCAGACGCCGTTGCTGGCGATCGAATCGCCCAGATTGACGCCGTCGAGATAGCCGCCATCGGTGGCGATAGTCAGACGCACGTCGCCGCCGACGGCCTCGATGCGATCGATGCGCCCGAGCGCTTCGACGATTCCGGTAAACATGGCTAGCCATTCCTGCCCGCGATGCGGGCGGTGATTTTGAGATCGGGGCCGAGCAGTTCGGCCGAAATGAATTGCAGCGCGATGTGGTCGGCCAGCCGCTCGAGGCCGGGCAGCTCGGCCAGCCCGCGCGCCGCGCTGCCGAGCAGTTTCGGCGCCGCGTAGACCACCAGTTCATCGACCAGCCCGGCGCGCAGCAGGCTGCCGGCCAGCTTCGGCCCGCATTCCGCCAGCACTTCGTTGACATCGCGCGTGGCGAGCCAGGCCAGCGCCGCCGGCAGCGACAGGCGATCGTCGCCGTCGAGCGGCACGGTGGCGACCTCGACGCCGGCCGGCGCCTGCACGGCCGCTGCGGTCAGCCAGAACCGTCGCACGGCGCCGTGCCAGACCCGCGCCGACGCCGGCACCCGGCCGCAGCTGTCGAGCACGATGCGGTCCGGCTGGCGCCAGCCTTCCGCTTCGGCCTCCGGCAAACGGACGCTGAGCTCAGGGTCATCCGCCAGCACGGTGTCGCTGCTGGTCAGCACCGCGCCGGCTTCGGCGCGCAGGCGGTGCACGTCGGCGCGCGCTGCCGGACCGGTGATCCAGCGGCTTTCGCCGCTGGCCATCGCGGTGCGGCCGTCGAGGCTCATCGCCAGCTTCAGCGTGACGAATGGCCGCCGGCGCTCGATGCGTGACAGGAAGCCCCGGCTCAAGGCGCGCGCCTCGGCTTCCAGCAGCCCGGCTTGGCACGGGATGCCGGCCGCGCGCAGCTTCGCGAAACCGGCGCCGGCGACCTGCTCGAAGGGGTCGCCGACAGCCGCGAACACGCGGCCGACGCCGGCAGCGATCAGGGCGTCGGCGCAGGGTGGCGTGCGGCCGTGGTGGGCGCAGGGCTCCAGGGTCACGTAGGCATCGGCGCCACGGGCGCGCTCGCCGGCCATGCGCAGCGCGAACACTTCGGCATGCGCTTCGCCGGCACGCTGGTGCCAGCCTTCGCCGACGATCTCGCCGTCGCGCACCAGCACGCAGCCGACTCTCGGATTGGGCTGGGTGGTGCACTTGCCGCGTGCCGCGAGCGCCAGCGCGCGGCGCATGTACGACGGATCGGGGGCGCTCACTTGACCCGCTTGGTGGTCTTGGCAGGCTTGTCGTGTTCAGCCGCCAGCCGTTGCGCCTGAGCCGTCTGCGCGGCCGCAGCGGCGGCGGCCGCCTGATCGGTCTCGATCAGCAGCATCTGGCTGCGCCGGGCTTCCGGCGTCGGCAGCTGTTCGAGGCGATTGATCTCCTCGCGGAAGGCGTTGACGTCGGAAAACGCGCGGTAGATCGACGCGAAGCGGACGTAGGCCACATGGTCGAGATCGCGCAGTTCGTCCATCACCCACTCGCCGATCCGCATCGACGGCACTTCGCGTTCGCTGACGGCGCGCACGCGGCGCATGACGTTTTCGATCGCGTGGTCGACCTTCTCCGGCAGCACCGGCCGCTTGAAGATCGCGTGCTCGATGCCGCGCCGCAGCTTGTCCTCGTCGAACGGTTCCGGCGTGCCGCTGCGCTTGAGCACATACGGCATCTGCAGCTGGGCGCGCTCGAAGGTCGTGAAGCGCGCGTCGCACTGCGGGCATTCGCGGCGACGGCGGACCTGGGTGCCGTCCTCGAACAAGCGCGAGTCGATGACCCGGGTGTCCGGCGCCTTGCAGAACGGGCATTGCACGGCCGCCGCCTCAGAGCGTCGGAGACCGGCCGCCGTGCTGCGCCGCCGGCATCGCCTAGGCCGCCGCCTTGCGCGCGGTGGTGTAGACCGGGAAGCGCGCAGTCAGCTTCGCCACGTCGGCGCTGACCCGGGCGATCACGCCGTCAAGGTCGCTGCCGCTGGCCATTGCGTCGACGATGTCGGCGATCCAGGTCGCCACCTGCACCATTTCCGCTTCCTTGAAGCCGCGCGTCGTCGACGCCGGCGAGCCGAGTCGCAGGCCGGAGGTCACGAATGCGGACTTCGGGTCGTTCGGTACCGAGTTCTTG